>NZ_JBMSDV010000001.1:733150-1496183 GCF_049445855.1 Variovorax sp. VNK109
TTTCATCTCGAAAGCGGGCTCTTTTGCATTGGGCCGAAGGACATTGAGAGCCGGATTGTTTTTGACATCCACCGTCCACCTCCCCACATTGCTGCTGGAGACACTGCGCACGTTGATCGTCGTGCCGTTCGGGTCGCTCTCGGTAGCTCCAGATTGCTCGCTCAATCGGCAATGACGTAGTTGCCGTCTACATGGCGCCAAGCTACCCCTGCGGGACAATTCTCGTCAAAGAACCACCAGTAGAAATCCTCGTAGCCAGACGCCGCCTCACTAGCTGGCCAAGCCCGACGAAAAGCCTCCACCTGTTCCTCGATGCTGCCCTCAAGGAACACACCGTTCTTGTGCAGCTTGATCCGGCCTTCCCGGAGCAGGCGCTCAAACGCCCAGAGGAACACGTCACGATGTTCCTCGAACGTCGACCAGTGATAGGGAACGTTGGACCAAAGTAAGGCGAGAGAGCCTGAAGTCGAGTCGTCCGCATACTCTTTGAACAAGGCGTCGCTGATAGCCGAATTGAATGTGAAGCTCATTTGAATTTCATCTCGAAAGCGGGCTCTTTTGCATTGGGCCGAAGGACATTGAGAGCCGGATTGTTTTTGACATCCACCGTCCACCTCCCCACATTGCTGCTGGAGACACTGCGCACGTTGATCGTCGTGCCGTCGGCGAGCGTCGCCGACCAGCGCCCTTCCAGTGGAATTCCGTTTCGCATGACCGGTGAGATTGCTGCCCCACCGGCCAACTCCCCCGCATACGCGAACACCTGCCGCTCCAGTTCAGCAGGCGATAGTGCCGTCGTATCGAACACCTTGGTGGTCCCGTTCAGATTGCCTTCCGCTGTCGCCGCGTAGCTCTTGCCACCGATCGTCACGCTGTTCGCACTGCTCTGCCTGTTGAACAACTGCGTCAATTCTCCGACACGCTGTTCCTGCTGCAACAGCAGCTTCTGCTGGTTCACGGCTTTGAGCGTGGCCGTCAGTTCCTGCACAGCCGCCTTCTCTGCGGCGGTGAGCATCCGGCCTGCGCCCTGGCCCAGTCCTTCTGCCACGCTGGTGGGCGTGATGGCGCCGGTGGCAATACCCGCGCCGGTCTCTGCCGAGATCAGGCCGACCTGTACAGCCTTGTCGGGGTTGGTAAGCGCCCAGGTCAGCAGTGCCGGACTGACGCTGGCCAGCGCGATGACGCCCGAGGCCGCACCTGCACCCAGCGTGAGCGTGGTCAGAATCTCGCGGCTTTGCGTGTCCTTGGCATGTGCCGCAGCAATGGCATGCGCATCGGGCAATGCCTTGAGGCCCGCCTGGATGTATATGTCCGCCGTCTGTGGCAGTGAAGTTGCGTACATCAGGGTGTTGGCCTTCTGCGCCGGGGTGGCGAAGAACATGTAGCCCGGACCGCTCGCGCCTTCTGCGGGCAGCATGCCGTGGGCCTGAGACAGGAAGGCGCTGGCCGATGCATCCCACATACCCTCGGCACCGAATTGCACTTGCCGGTAGGCTTGCTGGGCGAGCCGGGCGACCGCTTCGTCCTCGCTGATGCCCTGTTGCTGGGCGTATCGCTTGGCGTTGTCCTTGATCCACTGGGCTTCTGTGGGGTGCAACTGGCGGCTGATGGCGTCAGCCGATAGCGGGGCGGCCGCAGCTCCGGCAGCGCCTCCAGCGCCGGCCGTCAGTCCCCCGATCAGGGTGTGGGCCAGCTGGAACGCCAGTTGGTGCTGTGCTTCAGGTAGTTGTTGACCGTGGCATTGAAGGCACTGGCCGCCCCTGCTCCATTGCCAACGGCTGCACCAACCAGTGCCCCCGCGCCTGCAATCAGCGTTGCGCGCAACTCGTCCGGGATATCCAGTGTTGCGATCTGGGTTGCAACTGCATCAATGGTCAACTGACTTGCAAATGCACCCGTAGCACCTTCGATTCCACCAGCCAGACCACCCACAAGCGCGTGCAAACCGACGCGGTAGATACCACCTTCAGCCCATTTGGCTGCTTCCTCGGGATCGACATCCTTGAGTTCGTTGAACTTCCTGGTCGCATAGTCCCCAATGGCCCTGGTGGCCTGCTTGCCGAACTCCATGGTGATGGCGACCTGGGCGTCGATCTCCTTCTGAACCTTGTCCTTCTCGAAGATCGGATCGATGCCGCTCCGGGCGTCTCCCGTCCGAACGCTCGTGTCTCCTGCAACACCCGAGATACCCGCCGTCGTCACGCTGCTGGCATTGCCGCTGTCTTCTCCGACACCCGCGCCCAGGCCGCTGACTCCGTAGTTCCCGTTGGACAGCTGCCCGACCCCGCCACTGATGCCAACCGCGTTGCCTTCGTAGCTGGCCGTGTTCTGGATGTCCGTCGCCGTGAGCGTGCCGCCGGTCGTGAAGCTGTTGCTGCTTTGGTCCACCGCCTGCTGCGTGCTGGCAATCACGCCGCCGTTGAGCGTCGTGTTGCCAGCCACACTCACCTGGAAGCCGCCGTCCCCCGCCTCGATGCCGCTTCGCTCGTTGACGCTGGCGTAGTCGCTGTCGATGCGGCTGTGACCAGCACTGAGGCTGGCGCCCGTGGGCACACCTGCGGGGCTGAAGGTGATGCTGCCTCCGCTGTTGCTGCTCCTGCTTTGGTAGGTGCTGGTGTCCTGCAGGCTTTCGATGCTGAGGTTGCCGCCCACGTTCGCCTGCGCCTGGTTGGCGCTGACGACAGCGCCGCTGAGCGTAGTGTCAGCACCACTCTGGATGACGATGGTGTTGCCGGCACTGACGTGGGTGTTGTCATACCAGGTGTCATTGCCCGCTTCACCGCCTCGGCCCCGGCTGGCAGCCACCGTCACGCCGTTCTGGGCGCCGAAGCTCACGCCCACACTGGCCGAGCTGGAACTGCTGCTGCCCGAGAGGTTGGCGTTGTTCTGAGCGGCCTGCAGGTTCACGTCGCCTTCGGTGGGTAGTCCGGTGGCAGGGGTAATCCCCACGGTTTCCATTGATACCAATGGTCGGGATTGCTACGTCGCCTGAACTCGTTGATGAAATCAGGCGGACCTACCAACGTGGTGTGGCCCTCACCTTCCCCTAGTTGAATAAGCCCAAACTGCAACGGCCAGGTGAAACAGAACAAAACTTCCCAGCCAAGCCAGAGCAAATCTAGCGGCTTAAGAATGTCACTCCAACCCGAGCGTGTCCAAAATCCTAAGCGAAGACATGCCAAGTCTTCTTTGGTGGGGTCAACTAGACGAGCCCCTAAGAACGAGTTGCTTGCTGACTTTCTAAGGTCCCGTCGTGAACTCGCCAGAACCTGACGAATCCCTCGCTCAGACAACATAGATGCCAGCAGAAGTTCGTCATCATCTTCCATCTGTCCATCAGTTTCTGCGTCAATGCCCGTCCATCCCAGCTTAGAAATTTCTTCAGCCTTGAATGTGAAGTCTGACTCGAATAGAGCTAGCAACTGTGCTGGGACTTGCTCGCCGAGATTCAGCCGTTCAATACATGAAGGAATGCGCCCCGCAACAGCCTCCGCAGAGCGAGGAGGAAATTCCAAGCAAATCATGGCTTTGTCCCAAAACGAATTTCACGCACCTTTCGCTCACCCCTTAAACGATTCCTATCGATTACCTCAATGGTGGGTCGACCGTCTTGGCTCGGCCGTACCGTCACAGTAGTTCCGTCTGGCAACGTACCTGATTGGCCCCAATTGCCATAGTCAGAATCGATAGAGTGCACTCCAGATAGCGGCAGCGAGTGGAATACTTGCTCGGCATCTGCCTGCGTTCCCTGTGGATACTCAGATATTTGTGTGGTCCCTGGTCTGGTCACAGTCGGCATTCCCCCCATAGCCCCAGTCAGTGCGTCTTCGATCGCCGACCTGTCGCCCGGCGGCACCGCCATCATGATGCCCGGCCCTTGCTGGACAGGCGTCGGACTTATCGTCGTATTGTTTCCTTCGGGTGCCTCGCCGATCTGGTTACCTCCGGTGTGATTCGGGGAATCGCTTCCCGGCGGAGTTGCTGGTGAAGGTGTGAGGGTTATACCTCCCGGACCGGGATCGGGCGTTCCCAGAGGCCCGTTGGCAACAGGCTGCGTGCCTGCACCGAACCCCGGAATCTGTGCCAAGTCCTCGGGCGTGAGCACGCTGGCCACCTTGGCCACCATCGCCGCGCCGCCCAGTTTCAATGTATTGAGACACGCGGGTGACATCAGGCACATCCGCGCAGCCGCAACCCCACCGGCCACCACCGCCTCGACCAGCAGCGGGATCGCCATGACGGCATTGTTCGATGCTTCATTGAATCCAGCCGCCGCGCCTGCTGTGCCGCCTACTGATGCCCCAAGACCCACGGCACTCAATTGAGTGAGCGCTTGCGCGGCTGGGGCGGGGATGCCTTGATCGATCAGGAACGCCTGGACATGAGGTGCTGCCGTGCTGCTCAGTCCCGCCGCAGCCGCGCCACCCAATCCGCCAGAGAGACCGCCAACAACGGCGTGCCCACCTGCACGACACGCACCATCAGGAGCCCAGCACTTCCTTTCTTCTTCGGTTGTTGCTTCGGCGAACCTTCTGTTCGCGTATGTTCCCCATGCACTGCTCGCCTGCCTCCCGAACTCCGCTGTGATCGTGACCTGGGCGTCGATCTCCTTCTGAACCTTGTCTTTGTCGAAGATCGGATCGATGCCGCTCTTTGCGTCTCCCGTCCGAACGCTCGTGTCTCCTGCAACACCCGAGATACCCGCCGTCGTCACGCTGCTGGCATTGCCACTGTCTTCTCCGACACCCGCTCCAAACCCGTTCAGTCCGTAGCTTCCGTTGGCCTGCTGTCCGACACCTCCGCTCACGCTTGCTGCGTTGCCTTCGTAGCTGGCCGTGTTCTGGATGTCATTCGTTGTGAGCGATCCACCCGTCGTGAAGCTGTTGTTGCCTTGGTCCACCGCCTGCTGCGTGCTGGCAATCACGCCGCCAGTCAGGGCGGTGTTGTTTGCCACGCTGATCTGGAACCCCCCATCCCCCGCCTCGATGCCGCTGCGCTCGTTGACGCTGGCGTAGGCGCTGTCGATGTTGCTGCGGCCTGCGCTGAGGCTGGCCCCCGTGGGCACACCTGCGGGGCTGAAGGTGATGCTGCCTCCGCTGTTGCTGCTCCTGCTTTGGTAGGTGCTGGTGTCCTGCAGGCTTTGGATGCTGAGGTTGCCGCCCACGTTCGCCTGCACCTGGTTTGCGCTGACGAGCGCGCCGCTCAAGGTGGTATCCGCACCGCTTTCGATGACGACCGTATTGCCGGCACTGACGTGGGTGTTGTCGTACCAGGTGTCGTTGCCTGCCTCATTGCCTCGGCCACGGCTTGCAGCCACCGTGACGCCGTTCTGGGCGCCGAAGCTCACGCCCACACTGGCCGAGCTGGAACTGCTGCTGCCCGAGAGGTTGGCGTTGTTCTGAGCGGCCTGCAGGTCCACGTCACCTTCCGCACTGAGCATGGCGTTGTGGCCTGCCGTGATGTCGCTGCCCTGCACGAGGATGTCGCTGCCTGCGCCCGCGCCTCTGGCAGTGATGCTGACGTTGCCACCCGCCGCCACGTTGCTGCCTCTGGCGGTGTTGCTGGTCTGGGTGGTCGTGCTCTGGCTGCGGCTTGAACCCACACTGAAGGTCACGGAACCTGCATCATCGAAGTCCCCGCTGGCCAGCGCATTGGCCGCCCCGGTGATCTCGCTGGCGTTGTTGTACAGGTTCAGCGCCGCCGCACCGCCGGCCAGCGCCTGCATCCGGCTGCTTCCCGTGTTGCCGGCTGCCTGCGCCATCGAATCCACGGTTTGCGCCGCACTGAGGATGGGGCTTCCCACAGAGACGCTCACGCCACTCTGCTTGAACTTCTGCACGGTGGTCGTGGTGCTCGTCTCCCTTGCCTCGGTGATGGCGACGTTGCGCGCTGCAATGTTGATGTCGCCTCCTGGCGAGAGCACATCACTGCCCGTCTGCGTGTAGTTCTGCCCGGCGATCAGGTTGACGTTTCCGGTGATCGCACCGACGGTCGAAGCTGCTGCATACGTGCCGCTGCCTTGCTGGTCCGTGCTCTGCATGCGGCTGCCCAGGGTGATGCTGTTGCCACTGGCGAACACGCCACTCTGGCTGGTGCGGCTGAAGCTGCTGCTGGTGGTGCTGTCAGTGGCCGCTTCGATGCTGAGGTTCTCGCCAGCCACGACGGTGGTGCCTTGGTCGCTCACCACGTTGGAACCACGGATGGTGGTATCGCCGCCCGACACCATGGTGACCGTGCTGCCACCGAACTCGCTGGCCACCGACGTATCGCCGGTCCCCTGATTGCGCATTTCCGTTGTCCAGGACGAGAGACCGCTGGATTCATTGGCGTACCGCGCATCGTCACTGCGGCTGGTGGCACGACCTTCGGTGATGCGGATATCCCGCTCAGCGCTGACCACGAGGTCTTCTTTGGCATCGACCTGAGCGGCCCGTGCATTGACGTCCCGCCCGGCGTCCAGGTAGACGCTGCCCCCCGCCACGATCTGGCTGCCCACTTCGCGCGTGCTGCTTTCGCGGATGTAGTTCCGATCGTCGGCCGTCAGGTCCTGGCTCGTCGCCGTGGTCACGGTGCCCAGGTTGATGTCACGGCCTGCCATCACGGCCATGTCACCATTGCTCGCGAGCACCCCGCCAATGACGTTCACGTCCTGCCCGGCGCTGGCAATGAGCACCCCTGCCGGGTCGCTCACGTACAGGCCCGCCACCCGGTCCACCTGCGTGAGGCTGCTGGACGAACGCCCGGCGCTTGCTGCTGCAGTGCTGGTGGTGCTCTGCACGTTGAGGTTGCGTCCGGCGTACACGTCCAGATAGCTCCCAGCCTGCACAGCGCCGCCGATGTTGTTCACATCCTGCGCGGCGGTGATGACGACCGCTTCCCCCTGGATATGCCCGCCCAGGTTGTTGACGTTGTTCGCGCTGAGGTTGACCACCCGGCGACCCGCCACCGTGCCCTGGTTCGTCAGGTCGCCCGACAGCTCGATGTTCACGTTGCGGCCGGCGAGCAACGCACCGCTTGCCGTCAGATCGCCCTCTTTGGCACGCACGTACACGCGCGGCACCAGCGCCGTGGTCCTGGTGCCATCGGGCAGTGTCACATCTTCGGCCACCAGCCACACGATGTCGCTGGTGAGCTGCGCCATCTGCTGGGCCGTCAGCGCCACGCCGGGGATGAGGTTCCACGCCTTCGCGTAGGTCACGCCCGCCTCCATCAGGGCGCGGTACTGCGCTTCATCGCTGGCGTAACCGTCCAGGAACCGCTGGCCCGTGAGCTGGCCAACCTGCTCGCGGATCAATCGTTGCTCGTAGAACCCGTCACCCAGGCGCTTGTGCAAGGTGACAGGGTCGTAGCTCAGCGCAGCGAGCAGGTAGTCGCTTGCGAGCCACTGGCGGTAGTCGGCGAATCGCGGATCGGTCTCGATCAGGTAGCCGGACGACGAATCGCCCGCCTGACGGTACAGGCTGGGTAGCCCCTGCGGGGCCCCGGGAATCGCGGTGCCGGGCGTTGGGACGCTTGTGCGGACTTGGACACTCGTGGTGCCCGTGGCGTTCGTCTGCGTCAGCACCTGTGACGTGTCCAGTCGCGTGGTGACGTGTTCACGCACTCCGACATACGAACCCCAGCCGTAGTACCCTTCACGTGGCCCGTACGGGTCATAGGAGACCGTGTCGCGGCGCAACGTGCCGAAGTCGGTGACTGTGCGCTCACCCGGCGTCTCGGTGTTCGTGAGGGTGCTGCCGGAGATGTCCAGGGTGCCCCCGGCAATGATCTGGCTGTTGTCGTTGAGGACCAAGCCGCCCGCAAGCCGCATATGGCCACCGCTCAGGATGCGCCCTGCCACGCCGGGGTTGTCCACACCGGTCTGCACCGTCTGCCGGCTGCTGATCCAGACGTGATCGAAGTCCCGGTAGGCCCGGTTCATCAGGTCGGCGTTGTAGTCCTTCAGGCGCGCAACCAGTTGCTCGTGTTGGCCGGCCGGCACACCGAACAAGGTCCACACCGGATCCGTGGCGGCGTATTCGTAGGGCTTGTAGACCGGATACAGCATCGTTCCCGCTTCGAGCTCCACCTCCTGATACCCCGCAATCTGCGTGAGTTGGTAGGGCACGCGCGAGTACCCCGCCTCGAACGGATACCGGCTGCTGGGCGCCACGTACTCCAGACGCCAGTGATCGATCCCCGCGTCGTAGCGGTCACTCGCGCACTTGAAGCAGTTGCCCAGCTCCCCAGGCAAGTACAACGTGCCGCCCAGCCGGATGTAGTGCTCGGCCACAGACTCGTTGCTCGTGTCCACGCGCGTGCTGAAGCCCTCGTTGAGGTTGTTCAGCTGCAAGGCTGCGATGCTCACGCTCCCCAGCGCCTCGATGGTGGAGGCGCGGTTGGTGACAGTCGTGGCGGCCCCCGTGGCATATCCCTGATCGTTCAGAGTGCCACCGATGGCGATGTCTCCCGCGCTGAAGAGCAGCGAACCGCCCGCGTTCAGCAGGTCCTGCGCACCGATATCGAGCCTGTCGCGTGCGGCCATCGTCGCCGTGCTGCTCACGCCAGCCACGGTCTCGGCAACGTTGCTCACCTGCTGCGCCTCGATCATGAGGTGGTCGCCGTAGATGCGCCCCGTGCCGGAGTTGATGAGCGTGGCTGCATCCACATGCACCGTGCCACCGTCGATCAAACCGCGATTGATGGCGTCGCCGGCCATCTGCAGGCTTGCGTTGCCGCCGACGATCTCTCCGGTGAGGGTGTTGTCCAGCGCCTTCGCCGCAATGACCAGATTTCCACCAGCGAGCACCGCCCCCTGGTTGGTCAATCCGCCATCGATCCGCAGGTTCAAATCCCCGCCAGAGCGGATCTCCTGCCGGTTGACCAGCCCGCTTGCGATCCCCAGCTCGAGCTGCTCCCCCGCAGCAATCCGGCCCTCGCCCGCGGGATCTGCCGCCGCCACCAGACCAGCCGCCTGGATTTGAGCGATTTTTTCTGCCGCGATGCTGCCCGCCGTGTTGCCAATCCCGCCAGCCACCTGCAGGCGCATCGAAGCCTGCGTCTCGATCGCGCCCGATGTGTTGTCGATGGCGGATGCGCTTGCATCAATATCACCACGCGCCTGGATGACACCCAGCCGGTTGTCCACACCTCCCGCATCGATCGTGAGCGCCCTCTCACTCCACAGCTGGCCCGACGCGTTGTTCAGCGCAGCGCCACGGCTGTCGATGCTCAACCCCTGCTCCAGCGAGGCCATGACCCCGCCAGCGTTGTCGATGCCTGTGGCCTGCACAGAAACATGGCCCTGCGCCTGGATGGTGTTGCGGTTGACGAGCTGCCCGTCGTTCAGCAGCACCAGATCGCCCATGCTCCCGATCTGCCCCGCGTTGTTCACCCCCAGCCCCGCTTCCGTGCCGATCAGGAAGATCTTGCCCGCGTACATGCCGCCCAGCGCGGCCACGTCCAGCGCGAACGCCGGCTTCTCTCCTGTGGCGGCGATGGGCGTTGCTTGTGGGGCACCAGAGGTAGAGGCAGCGCCTGCCTTGACTTCATTGGCGCCTGTGACGACTTTGAGTTCCTTCGCCCAGATTGACGCGTTCACCTGCATCGCCCTCGCAAGGATCGCCGTGTAGTCCGCATCCCGCGTGTCCAGACCCAGACCTTCCACGTTCACCCGCCCGCCTGTGACCCGGAACGATTCGAGGTTCCCGGCGTTCATCACGGGCGTACCCGTCGCGAGCGTCACGCCAGAAGCATTGATGAACCCCGCCCCGTCCACCTGGATGCCCGCCGGATTGGCCACGATCACTTCGGCTCTTGCCCCACCGACTTCCACCCAGCCCTTGAGCTGGCTTGGGTTGCTCGAGTTGATTTCGTTCAGGATCACCCGGGCGGAGCCTGTCGCCAACGAGGGATTTGCAGCGATCCACCCGCCTAGTTTGGTTGACGTATTGGTCCTGCTGTTGTTCAGGATCACGCCCTGGCGGTTCACGTCGAATTGCCGATACGTGTTGCGGGAGACACCTGCCGCAGACGGCGTTTGTATGTTGACGACGGGAACACCATTGGAGGCGGCAAGAACAATCGGGCGCTGGTTGCCCGGAGCACTGGGGTCCGCAATGATCTGCGCCTGGGCCGAAGCGATGAACAACGGATTGAACGCAAGCAAGACAGCACCCGCTATGCCACTCAATGCGATGCAACCCGCCAGCAATGCACTGCGAATGCCTCCGGAAGTTGGCTCGACCGTCTCGCCGCTTCCTGCACCGCCGGCCGTCTTCGCTACTTCCGACACCACCATCCGCTCGCCTCGCGCGGCGCTGAAGATCACACGGTGAATGTTCCGATTCATTCAAAACTCCCTGATTTGATTTGAGACTTGCTGCGTAGGACTTCTTGCGGGGCGACATGGCCGCCCCGCAGCGATTCATCAGAACCGGTAGTTCAGGCCAATGGAGAACATGTCCGAGCGGAATTTCACTTTCTGGTCCCCGTCCTTGAGGAAGGTCGGTACGCCCATGTACTCGTACTCGGCACGGACGGCCAGATTCCGGTTGATGGCGTACTCGCCACCGATCCCCAGCAGGGGAGCAGCCTTGTTGGTTTTGAGCGAACCGCTGCTCCAGCCGTCAGTTGCGAAGCCACTGAGGTTCTGGCTGGCGATGCCGACCTTGCCGAACACCGCGAACTCGGGAGTGAGCGGCAGGATGCCCAGCGCACTGATGGCGATACCCTTGACGCGCAACGTTCCGTAGCGGGTTTCGCTTTCGGTGTAGCTGTACTTCTTCAGGTCGTGATACTGGAGTTCAGCTGCGAAGTTCTCGTTGAACTTGTAGCCGCCGTAAATCTTGAAGCCCGTGCCACTGGTGTCTTCAGTGCCGGTCATTTCGACATCAATGTTGTCGGTGCGAAGCTTGTTGCCAGCCTTGCCGATGCTGCCACCGGCATACCAGCCGATATCGGTGGCCGGCTTCGTCTGCGCGAATGCAGAAGTGGCGCCCAAGGACAGGACAGTGATCAGGGCAAGGGTCGAATATTTGAAGTTCATGTTGAAGAAAAGGGAAAAAATTGGAAAACAATCCGGGCACGAGCCGATCTGCGTGGCGACACCTCTCTAGAAGCCATAAGTGATTTGGAAGCCGCCCACGACGTGAGCGGCGCGGAAGTACTCCGGCCTGCTAATGGGTCCACCGATGAAGAAGTCGTATCCGAAGCCCGCGGCGCTACCGCGAAGACCGATGACCGCGCCAGCGAGGGACTGCCCCGCCAGCCATTGCGCGGATGGCCCTCGGACGCGGCCGTAGTCGACGCCGAGGTAGAACTCGTGCTGCCCGCCCAGAACGACGGCCAGGTCATTCCGCAACAACCAGCCACGCTCGGCGGACAAGGTGCTTTCACCGTCGAAGCCACGCACCGTGTAGCGGCCTGCGATCGCGAAACGGTCTTGCGGTGACAACGGCGTGCGATTCCATTGCGCGCGCCAGTTGCCGACATAGCGCATGCGCAATCCGAAAATCGGGAACGGCACACTGGCCGTTGCATCGGCTGTGGTCAGCGCCAGGCGCGACGTGCCCTCGCCGAACAGCTCCTCCGGTGCGGGCGTCGAATGGAAAGCGCCAGTGCCCCGCCTGTGCGCCAACGAAAAGTCCAGCACGGCGTCGTCCACGTATTCGCGGTGAGCGACACCTGCTTCCCAGCCGCCAACCGATCGGCGCTGCACCTCGATCTCGGTGTCGTCGATGAAATTGCTGACACGCCGCTGCCAGCCCTTCAGGCTGACCGTCGTCTTGCGAAAGGCGTCGCGCCAAATGACACGAGACAGCCTGAGCTCGGCACTGTCGCTGCGACCGCTGTAGGTGTAGTCCTCAAACGGGCCGGCCACGCTCTGGTGATAGCGATAGGTGCTGGCAGTCGCGCTGGCCAGCCATGCACCCCAAGGTGCGGAGTAATGGACTGTCCGTCCACGCGTCCCGCGCTCGCCTCCGTCACCACCGCCCAGATCGTGGTTCCATGTGATGTAGAAAAGGTCGTTGAGCGTCCACCAATTGTCATAGCTGAGGGTGATGCCGCCCTGGTATTTGCCGGTGGATTTCGTGCCGCTGTCGTCGGCGGTGAGGGTCACCCGGAACGGAAAGGGTTGTGAGTACGAGACGACAAGGTCGCTGTCGCCGGGCTGGCCGTGTGGCGAGGGCTCGACCTGGATGTCCGCCTCGGCAGTCGGCGCCCGCTTGAGGTTGTCGAGGCCCTGTTCGATGTCCCGCAGGTTGAGCAGGTCGCCCGGCTCGAGGGGCAAGGCGCTTCGCAACCCGGCGCGTCGGCTCGCTTCATCTTTGAGCCGCACTGAATGAATGCGGCCGGGCAGCAGCGTCAACGACAAGTGCCCTCCGCGCAGATCCTGCGGTGCGAGCAGGACTCGCGTGGTCATCCAGCCGCGACGGAGGATCGCTTGCTGCACACGCGTTGCGACCACGTCGACGCCTTGGGCACCAAGGCAACGCCCGATGGCGGCGTCGTCACCCTCGATGACCTCCTTCAACGCCCATCGGAATTCGTCGGCCCGATCCCCTGTCAGCGAGATACTGTTGATCTCGAAGCACGGCGTTTCACCGGCAGGCCATGTTCGACGCTCCATGTCTGGCATTGCAGGCCGTACATCAGGGCGCTGCTCGATCAATTCGCGCCGTGCCCGCTCACGTTCCTGCGCACGACGCAGTTCGGCTGCAGGATCGGTTTGCGCAAGCGATTGCGCCGCGAAGGTTCCGGCCAGCGCGGTTGTGATGGCGACACGGCATGCGCGCGCCAGATATGTGGGGTTCAAAGTTCCTCTCCCGATGAAGAGGAACTAAGTTAGAAGGAGATCGATACTTCCGCGCTGCGACAGCGCCGAATTAACAAGACTTGACGATCTTGTTAAGGATGGTTGACAAAGCGTTGTGCCATACCAACCGAAGACTTGAGCGCTACAAAAACCGTTCGATCAACTTCCGCGAAGCACGATCCAGGGCTGTCAGGTCACTGATGCGGAAATGCACGCCGCTGGCCGATGCGATGAGCAGTGTGCGTCGCGTGAGGCGGCGGATGTCCTCCTCGCCTTCGAGCGTGAATTGCGTGTCGCCGCGGTCGGTCTCCACCTGCCAGACGCTGGGCGTGGCGAAGGTGGAGACGCTTTGGAGGCGGCGGATTTCGGGCACGAACTCGCGCAACGCGAGTTCTTCCGCCACGAGCGAACGTGCGGGTTCCACCAGCGCATCGAGCTGGTCGATCCATCCGACCTCGCGGCCTTCGACGTTCACGATGGAGATGCCGTTGTCCGGTGCTGCGATGGGGAACGCGCGGACCGGCGTGACGCCCACATGGCGCGTGCCGTCGCCCAGCGTCAGTTCCAGCCGGCCGGATGGATTGCGGACGATATTCATGGGGTGCCCGTGCGGTGTGCGGTGTGGACGGCCTGGGACGTTGCGATGGCGACGGTGCCGGACGTCTGCGATGTGCTGTCTTCCTCGTCGGTGTCCACCTGCCGCGCCTGCGCTTCATACAGGCGCCAGTACGCGCCCTGCTTGGCCATCAGCTCGTCGTGCGGACCGACTTCGACGACTTCACCACGGTCCATGACGACGAGGCGATCGGCTCTACGCAGCGTCGACAGCCTGTGCGCGATGGCAATGGTCGTACGGCCCTGCACGAGGTTGTCCAGCGCCTTCTGGATTTCCTTTTCGGTCTCGGTGTCCACGCTGGACGTCGCCTCATCGAGGATGAGGATGCGTGGGTCGATGAGCAGCGCACGCGCAATGCTGATGCGCTGGCGCTCGCCGCCCGACAAGCCCTGTCCGCGTTCGCCCACCAGCGAGTCGTAGCCGTGCGGCAACCTCAGGATGAATTCGTGTGCATGCGCCGCACGCGCCGCAGCGATGATTTCCTCGCGTGTGGCGTCCGGCTTGCCGTAGGCGATGTTCTCGGCAATCGTGCCGAAGAAGAGGAAGGGCTCCTGCAACACCAGCCCGATGTGCCGCCGGTAGTCCGCCACGCGGAAGCGCCGGATGTCGGAGCCATCCACGACGATCGCTCCGTCCGTCACGTCATAGAAGCGGCAGATCAGGTTGACCAGCGTGCTCTTGCCCGAGCCGCTGTGGCCGACCAGGCCGATCATTTCTCCGGGGCGGATTTCCAGGTCGAGCCCGCGGATGACCGAGCGGTTGCCGTAGCGGAAGCCGATGTTGCGCATCTCGATGCGCCCTTGCGGCGCGTCGATGGCGACCGGTTGCGCAGGCTCCGGCACGTCCGACACGTGGTCGAGGATGTCGAAGATGCGCTTGGCGCCCGCCGCCGCCTTCTGCGTGACGGAAACGATGCGGCTCATCGCGTCGAGCCGCGTGTAGAAGCGGCCGATATAGGCAATGAATGCAGTCAGCACGCCCACGGTGATCTGGTTGCGCGACACCAGCCAGATGCCGAAGGCCCACACCACGAGCAGGCCGATCTCGGTCAGCAGCGTCACGGTCGGAGAAAACAGCGACCACACCTTGTTGATGCGGTCGTTCACGGCGAGGTTGTGCTCGTTCGCTTCCCTGAAACGCTGCGCCTCCCGCCTTTCCTGGGCGAACGCCTTCACCACGCGGATGCCCGGAATGGTGTCGGCCAGCACGTTGGTGACCTCACCCCAGACGCGGTCGACCTTCTCGAAACCGGTGCGCAGGCGGTCACGCACGAGATGGATCATCCAGGCGATGAAAGGCAGCGGCAGCAAGGTCACGAGCGCAAGCCACGGGTTGATGGAGAACAGGATGGCCGCCGTCATGAGGATCATCAGCACATCGGTCGCGAAATCGAGCGCATGCAATGACAGGAAGACGCAGATCCGGTCGGTCTCGGAACCGATGCGCGACATCAGGTCGCCGGTTCGTTTACCACCAAAGTAGTCGAGCGACAGGCCGAGCAGGTGATCGAATGTTGCAGTGCGCAAATCGGCGCCGATGCGCTCGGACACGACGGCGAGCAGCCAGGTCTTGGCCCAGCCGAGAGCCCAGGCTGCCACCGACGACGCCAGCAGTCCGCCCAGCAGCCAGCCCACCAGCGATGCGCTGATCGCCTGCCCGTTCTGGTAGGGGATGAGCACGTCGTCCATCAGCGGGATCGTCAGGTACGGCGGCACCATGCTGGCGGCGGTGGACGCCAGTGTCAGCGCGAGCCCGGCGCCGAGCTCTTTCTTGTAGGGTCGCGCGAAACGCCACAGGCGCAGCAGCACCCAGGTCGAGGGCGGCGGCTCGGTCGCTTCGGTGTCGATGTCTTCCTGACCCTCGTCGACGGCGGGTTCGGGCAGGCTGGCCGCCGACTGGCCGCCGGCCAACCGGGCGACCTGTTGCTCCAGCAGCCGGGCCAGCTTGAGGGCCTGCGGCTGCTGGTCGAGCGTGAAACGCCAGACAGCCAGACGGCCCCGGGCATCGTGCAATTCCAGGCTGCCGACCCCGGCGTGGTCGAAGCTACGGATTGCCAGGCCGGGGACGAGCGGCCACACCTGTTCGACGGCCCCCCGGAAAACCAGCCGGGAGGGTGTCAGGACGAGCTGCTGGCTGGCAAACCGGAGCTGGTTGTCCAAGTCAACCAATACCGCAACCAAGACGTTTTCACCTGTTGCCATTTGTAAATGCAGGCCGGTCTGCGCCCCAGGGGACGCGCTGGAACCAGCCGCAGAAAGAAGGTTTCCCATGTTTTCGTTCACCGCATGGCCACCCGGGTGTGGCAACCGACGCGAACCGGTGATTCTCGCCGAAGCCATACTGCCATGCTCATGAAAGCTCAACGCACCATCCGGCTGCTGCGGATGACCTACCTGCGCGGACCGAATATCTGGACCTACCGCCCGGTCCTGGAGACCTGGCTCGACCTGGGCGTCCTCGAGGACTGGCCGTCCAACCTCATCGAGGGGTTCAACGACCGCCTGACCGGCCTGCTTCCCACCCTGATGGAGCACCACTGTGGCGTCGGCGAGCGCGGCGGCTTCTTCCAGCGCCTGGTGGAAGGCACCTGGATGGGTCACGTGCTCGAGCACGTCTGCATCGAACTGCTGAACCTGGCGGGCATGCCCACCGGCTTCGGCCAGACCCGCAGCACCTCGCGCCATGGCGTCTACCGCATGGTGTTCCGCGCGCGCGACGAGCAGGTCGCCCGCACCGCCCTGGAAGAAGGCCACGCCCTGCTGGTCGCCACCATCAACAGCACGCCCTACACCGCCCTCGACCTGCAGGCTGCCGTCGGCCGCATCCGCGCCAAGGTCGACGACTGTTACCTCGGCCCCAGCACTGCCGCCATCGTCAACGCGGCGTCAGACCGCCAGATTCCCCACATCCGCCTGAACGACGGCAACCTGGTCCAGTTGGGCTATGGCGCCGCGCAGCGGCGCATCTGGACAGCCGAAACCGACAACACCAGCGCCATCGGCGAAAGCATCGCCGGCGACAAGGACCTGACCAAGACCCTGCTTACCGCCTGCGGCGTGCCCGTGCCCGAAGGCGTGGTGGTGGACAGCGCGCAAGCCGCCTGGGAAGCCGCCGAAGACGTCGGCCTGCCGGTCGTCGTGAAGCCGCTGGACGGCAATCACGGCAGCGGCGTGTCGCTGGAAATCAGCAAGCGCGAAGACATCGAGGTTGCTTTCGCCGCCGCGCAGCGCCAGAGCAGCGACGTCATCGTCGAACGCTACATCCGTGGCCACGAGCACCGCCTGCTGGTGGTGGGCGGCCGCGTGGTGGCTGCCGCGCGCGGTGACCACGCCACGGTCACCGGCGACGGCAAGTCCACGGTGCGCCAGCTGGTCGATTCGCAGTTGCACACCGACCCGCGCCGTGGCGAGGAAGAGGATTTCCCGCTCGGCCTGATCGATTTCGACACTGACGATTCCTCGCGCCTCGAGTTGCAGCGCCAGGGCCTGACGCCCGAGTCCGTGCCCGCAGCCGCCCGCGTGGTCGTGGTGCAGCGCAACGGCAACCTGTCGATCGACTGCACCGACGACGTCCACCCCGAGGTGGACCACATCGTCAGCCTGGCCGCACGTGTGGTCGGGCTCGACGTCGCCGGCGTGGACGTGGTGGCGCAGGACATCAGCCGACCGCTGCACGAGCAGGGCGGCGCGATCGTCGAGGTGAATGCCGGCCCCGGGCTGCTGATGCACCTCAAGCCGGCCGTCGGCACGCCGCGCCCGGTGGGCCGCGCGATCTGCGACCACCTGTTCGCCGAAGACGAAAGCGGCCGCATTCCCGTGGTGGGCGTGGCCGGCACGCACGACACGTCCAGCATTGCGCAGGCCATCGCCTGGCTGCTGCGCCTGAGCGGCCGCTACACCGGCCTGGCCTGTCAGGGTGGCCTGTTCCTGGACGGCCGCCAGGTCGAGCGCGCCGACAGCGCCAATTTCGATGCCGGCCACCGCCTGCTGATGAACCGCAACGTACAGGCCGTCGTCATCGAGAACGGCCCGGCCAGCGTGTTGCGTGACGGCCTTGCCTACGACCGCTGCCAGGTCGGCATCGTCACCGACTTCGACGGTGCCGGCCAGCTCGGCGACTTCGACGTGCAGGACGATGGGCAGCGCGACGACCAGATGTTCAAGGTGCTGCGCACGCAGGTGGACGTGGTGCTGGGCAGCGGCAGCGCCGTGCTCAATTCCGCCCTGCCCCGCGTGGAAGAACTGGCCGAGTTGTGTGATGGCGACGTCATCCTCTACGGCAAGGACCCCAAGACCCCGGCCATCGTGGCGCACCGCGAACGCGGTGGCCGTGCGGTGTTCGTGCGCCAGCAGCAGATCGTGCTGGCCACGGGCAGCAGCGAAGCCTTCCTCCCCGACCTCGGAAAAATCGTCAACGGCCACGGCCGTGGCCGCACGCTAACCGTGTCGCTGCTGGCTGCCGTGTCTGCGGCCTGGGCCCTGGGCATTGCGCCGGCGCTGATCGGCGCCGGCATCGAGGCCTTCGAAGAACACGCTGCGCAAGGAGCGCACTGACATGGAAGTCACCCGCATCCGGGCCCTGCGTGGCCCCAATCTCTGGAGCCGTAACACGTCGCTGGAAGCCGTGGTCCGCTGCAGCGAGGAAGCCCGCTCCATCGCCGGCATGTCCGGCTTCGAGGTGCGCCTGCGCGAATTCTTCCCGACCATCGGCGCCATCCGCCATAGCGGCTATGAAGGTCCGGTCTCGCTGGCCCACGTGCTCGAAGCCGCTGCGCTTGCGCTGCAGGCGCAGGCCGGATGCCCCGTCACCTTCAGCCGCACCACCGAGACGGTGGAAGCCGGTGTGTACCAGGTGGTTGTGCAATACACAGAAGAAGCCGTCGGTCGCAAAGCGCTGCAGGCAGCCGAAAAGCTGATCGCCGTGTCGCTGCGCGGCGGCGAGTTCGATCTCGCTGCCACGCTGGCCGAATTGCGCGAGCTCGACGAAGACGAGCGCCTGGGTCCGAGCACCGGCAACATCGTCGACGCCGCCGTCGCACGCGGCATTCCCTACCGCCGCCTCACGCGCGGCAGCCTGGTGCAGTTCGGCTGGGGTTCGCGCCAGCGCCGCATCCAGGCGGCCGAGGTCGACGCGACCAGCGCCATTGCCGAATCCATCGCGCAGGACAAGGAACTCACCAAGCAGTTGCTGCGCGCCGCCGGTGTACCGGTACCGCTCGGCCGTCCGGTCACCGACTTCGAAGACGCCTGGGCCGTGGCGCAGGAAATCGGCCTGCCCGTCGTCGTGAAGCCGCAGGACGGCAACCAGGGCAAGGGCGTGACGGTCAACATCGTCGACCGTGACCATCTGGCCATCGCGTTCCGCGCAGCCACGGAGTACGGCAGCACGGTCATGGTCGAGAAGTACCTGCCGGGTAACGACTTCCGCCTGCTGGTGGTGGGTGATCGGCTGGTCGCCGCGTCCCGGCGAGATCCGCCGCAGGTCATCGGCGACGGTGAGCACACCGTGCGCGAACTGGTGGACATCGTCAACCAGGATCCGCGCCGTGGCGAAGGCCACGCCACCTCGCTCACCAAGATCCGCTTCGACGACATCGCCGTCGCGCGCCTGAAGGTGCAAGGGCTCACACCCGAATCCGTGCCGCCGAAGGGACAGCGCGTCGTGCTGCGCAACAACGCCAACCTGTCCACCGGCGGCACCGCCACCGACGTGACCGACGACGTGCACCCCGAAGTGGCCGCACGTGCCGTGGCCGCCGCGCAGATGGTGGGCCTGCACATCTGCGGCGTCGACGTGGTCTGCGAAACCATGCTCCGCCCGCTGGAAGAACAGCACGGCGGCATCGTCGAGGTGAACGCCGCGCCCGGCCTGCGCATGCACATTTCGCCTTCGTTCGGCAAGGGCCGCAACGTCGGCGCTGCCACCATCGACCAGATGTTCGTGCACGGTGACGACGGCCGCATCCCCATCGTCGCGGTCACCGGCACCAACGGCAAGACGACGACCACGCGTCTCATCAACCACATGCTGGGCGCCAGCGGCCTGCGCACCGGCATGACGAACACCGACGGCGTCTACATCGACGGCCGCCAGACCGACAGCGGCGACTGCTCCGGCCCGCGCAGCGCACGCAATGTGCTGATGCACCCGGACGTGGACGCTGCCGTGTTCGAAGTGGCGCGTGGCGGGGTTCTGCGCGAAGGCCTCGGCTTCGACCGCTGCCAGGTGGCCGTGGTCACCAACATCGGCGTGGGCGATCACCTCGGCCTGAACTACATCACGACGGTGGAAGACCTCGCCGTGCTCAAGCGCGTGATCGTGCAGAACGTGTCGCCCTCGGGCTACGCCGTGCTCAACGCGGCGGACCCCCACGTGGCTGCGATGGCCGCCACCTGCCCCGGCCAGGTGATCTACTTCGCACCCAGCCGCCTGCACCCGATCATGTCGGCGCACCGTGCGCAGGGCAAGCGCACTGTCTACCTGGACGGCGACGCCATCGTCGCGGCCGAAGGCTCGTGGCGCGAACGCGTGCTGCTGCGCGACGTACCCATCACGCGCGGCGGCACCATCGGCTTCCAGGTGGAGAACGTCATGGCCGCCATCGCTGCAGCCTGGGCTGTCGGGCTCGACTGGGATACGCTGCGCAGCGGCCTGGCCAGCTTCGTGAATGATGCCGACAACGCGCCCGGCCGCTTCAACGTCATGGACTACCGTGGCGCAACCATCATCGCCGACTACGGCCACAACCCCGATGCGATGCGCGCCCTGGTCTCCGCCGTGGACGCCATGCCGTCGAAGCGGCGCAGCGTGGTCATCAGCGGTGCGGGCGACCGGCGCGACAGCGACATCAGCGACCAGACCGTCATCCTCGGCGATGCGTTCGACGACGTGATCCTCTACCAGGACGCCGCCCAGCGCGGCCGCGCCGATGGCGAAGTCATCCGCCTGCTGCGCGAAGGGCTGGTCAACGCCAGGCGTACCAAGTCGGTGGACGAAATCAATGGCGAATTCATCGCCATCGACAGGGCGCTCGAACGCCTTCAGCCCGGCGACCTGTGCCTGATCCTCGTGGATCAGGTGGAGGAAGCACTGGCGCACATCGCCATGCGCGTCGAGGAATCGCGGCATCCGGCCGACGCCGTCGCATAAACTCCACGCATCCTCGGCGCAAGGTCGGCACATCGCCCGTCCGGCATGAATGCACGGGGCCCTTGCCCCTGCATTTCCATGACCTGGCACGCCTCACTGCAACTGGACTACAAGCGCGACGCTTCGAGCGCTGCGCCACGGACCGTGGCTCACTTCCGCCACGACGGTCCGCTGCGCATCCTGCAAAGCCTCTATCCCGAAGGCGACGCCATCTGCCACAACGTGCTGGTGCACCCACCCGGCGGGCTGGTGGGCGGTGACACGCTGGACATCCGCGTGTCGGTCGGCGAGAACGCGCATGGCCTCGTCACCACACCCGGCGCGACGCGGTTCTACCGGAGCGATGCCGATCTGGCCGTGCAGCGCGTGCGGGTCGACATGGCGAGCGGCAGCCGCCTCGAATGGCTGCCGCTCGAAGCGCTGGCCTACAACGATTGCAAGGCGCTCAACGAAGCCACATTCGCGCTCGCGCCCGGCGCCGAACTCATCGGCTGGGACGTCACGGCCTTCGGCTTGCCTCATGCGCAGCAACCGTACCTGCGCGGACGCTTCCAGCAGCATCTGGAAATTCCCGGCGTCTGGCTGGAACGCGGGCGGGTCGACGCGACGGATGCGTCTCTGATGGACGGACCGCTGGGCATGGCCGGTCATCGATGTCTCGCCACGCTGTTCTTCGCGACGGGCACGGCGCTCACGCGCGAGCGTCGTGAAATCGCCCTCGATGCCGCACGCCGTGTGATGGACATGCACGGGCTGCGCGACACCGCCGGTGCCACCAGCCCGCATGACCAGGTGATTGCCGTGCGCGTGCTCGCACCGGTGGTGGAGCCGGCGATGGACCTGCTGCGGCAGGTGTGGCGTGCATGGCGTCGCGAGCTCTGGCAACTCGGCGGCGAGCAGCCGCGCATCTGGTCGACCTGATTCCGTCTCAGCGGTCGTCGCCGTTGCGGAATGCGAGCCAGCCGGCAATCGCGGTGAACGCGATGACGATGCTGACCACGATCCAGAAGCCGTGATCGTTGCCGCTCCACGGCACGCCGCCCACGTTCATGCCGAACAGGCCGGCAAGGATGTTGATCGGCAGCGCCAGCACCGTCACCACCGTCAGCACGAACAGGCTGCGGTTGTTGTCCTCGTTCACGCTGGCGGCAATTTCTTCCTGCAGCAGCTTGATGCGTTCCTGCAGCGCATGCATGTCGCGCAGCGTCACCGAGAACTCCTCGGTCGCCTGGCGCAGTTCTTCCACGTCGCGCTCGGCCATCCAGGCATGCGGATGCTGCAGCAACCGGAACAGCGCCGCAGGTTCGGGCGCGAGCAGGCGCTGCAGGCGCACGAGCAAGCGCCGGAGCACACCCAGTTGCGCGCGCTTGTGATGCCGCCTGCCAGCCAGCAGGTCGTCCTCGATCGCGTCCACGCGCGTCGTGACGCCACGCACGATGTCCACCAGCACATCGGCCTGTGCCTGTAGCAGCCGCTCGAGCAGTTCGACGCTCGATCGCAGGGGCATGCCGCGCCGCACGTCCGCGCGCAGCCGGTCGATGGAGCGCAGCGGCTTCTGCCGCGCCGTTACCACGAGGCGTGGCGTCACCGCGATCCACAAGGTCGCGATGTCGGACGATTCGAACGAGAAATCGAAATGCGCGTCGTTGATGACGGCCACCAACGCTTCGTCGGTGCGCTCGATGCGCGTGGAATGCACGCCGTCCTTCAGCGCCTCGAAGAACTCCTCGGGCAGTTGCGCAAGGCGCTCCAGCCAGCGCTGGCTGGCCGCGTGTGCAAGGTTGAAGTGCAGCCAGACGAAGCTGTCGCCGTCGCCCGCGAGTTCGTCCAGCGCCTGTGCCGTGCCGATCTCGCGCACCGGCTCACCACGGCTGAAGCCGTAGCCGCTGATCAGGCCGGACTCGTCACCGCCGTAGTTGTGCTGGAACACATCAGTAGCGCTCGGGCACGAACAGCTCCGGCGGCACCGGATGACGCAGGTAGTCCGGGTTGCGCACGCGTTCGGGCAGATGCACCGCGTCGTGCGGTACTTCGCCGTAGGGCACCTGCTCCAGCAGGTGGCTGATGCAGTTCAGGCGCGCCTTCTTCTTGTCCACCGCCTGCACCACCCACCACGGCGCTTCGGCAATGTGGGTGCGCTCCAGCATGATTTCCTTGGCGCGGGTGTAGTCTTCCCAGCGCACGCGCGACTGCAGGTCCATCGGGCTCAGCTTCCACTGCTTGAGCGGATCGTGGATGCGCCCGAGGAAGCGCAGGTGCTGCTCCTCGTCGGTGATGGAGAACCAGTACTTGATGAGCTGGATGCCCGAGCGCACGAGCATGCGCTCGAACTCGGGCACGCTGCGGAAGAACTCTTCGTACTCATCGTCGTTGCAAAAGCCCATGACGCGTTCGACGCCGGCCCGGTTGTACCAGCTGCGGTCGAACAGCACGATCTCTCCGCCTGCAGGCAGGTGCGACACATAGCGCTGGAAGTACCACTGCGTGCGCTCCCGGTCGTTCGGCGCGGGCAACGCCGCCACGCGCACGACGCGGGGATTCAGCCGCTGCGTGATGCGCTTGATGACACCGCCCTTGCCAGCGGCATCGCGGCCTTCGAACAGGATGACGACCTTGTGGCGCGACTTGACCACCCAGTCCTGCAGCTTCACCAGCTCGGACTGCAGGCGGAACAGCTCCTGGAAGTACTGCTTGCGCGCCTTGCGGTTGGCATCGGTATGGTCCTTGCGCTCGATGCCCGCTTCGCGGGCGATGTGGTCCTCGGTCTGGTCTTCGAGCTCCATCTCGAGCTCTTCGTCATAGCCGTCGACCATGTCCAGATAAATGCGCTGGAGGAGTTCGTCGTCGACGGTGGGTGTGATGGAAGACGTGGGGGGCGTACGGTCGGACATAGCTTCCCACCTTGCCACGCCTTCATGGCAAATTCGTGACAGCCGGTGACGGCTTCGCATGAATCGTCACCGGACTGTCACATCCACGCGCCCACAGTGGAGCGGCGGCGGTCAGCGCGCCAGGATCAGGCTGGCGATCACGCCGGTGGCGATGGCCACGAGTGCGAAGTCGTTGCCGTCCTTCACCCACTGGTGGCCGCGCGGGGGTGCGGACAGGTGGTAGGCGCGGTAGTCGTTGACCACATAGCGCTGGCCGCGGTAGGCCGCCGGCATGCGGTCGCCGCGGTGGTAGCGCACGAAATGACGGTTGTCGTAGCGGCGATGGTCGTCGACGCGGACATAGCGCACCGGCGGCGGCGCATGGCGTGCGTCGCGCACCACCACCACGCGGTCAGGGCCGCGCCCGTTGTTGCCGTGGCCATGGTCGTAGCGCGGCTGGGCAGAGGCCACGGCGGTCACGCCCATGGTCATGGCGAGTGCCAGTGCGATCTTGCTCGAGGTCTTCATATCAGGCTCCTTTCGGTGAACGTTCGGTGTGAACGAGCCTTCATGGTGGCCGGCGCATGTCAAGCGCAGGTAAACGGCCGGAAAAGCTGTTTGATATCTGCGCTCGACCTGTTGCACAGGTAAAGCGTCTGTGAAAACGCCGCGCAGGGCGTTGCAGATCAGATCGCCACGAGCTGGCGGATGCCCTTGGCTTCCATCTCGCTGCCGGGGCCGCGCGCGATGAATTCGCCGCGTTCCATGACGAGGTAGTCGTCGGCCAGCTCTTGCGCGAAGTCGTAGTACTGCTCGACCAGCAGGATGGCCATGTCACCCCGGTCGGCCAGCATGCGGATGACGCGGCCGATGTCCTTGATGATGCTCGGCTGGATGCCTTCGGTCGGCTCGTCGAGGATCAGCAGTTTGGGCTTGGGCGCGAGTGCGCGCGCAATCGCCAGTTGCTGCTGCTGGCCACCGGACAGGTCGCCGCCACGGCGATGCAGCATCTGCTTGAGCACCGGGAACAGTTCGTACAGCTCCGCAGGCACCGGCGTGCTGCCCGGCTTGTAGGCCAGGCCCATGCGCAGGTTTTCTTCCACGGTCAGGCGCGCGAAGATCTCGCGGCCCTGCGGCACGAAGCCGATGCCGGCACGGGCACGTTCGTAAGGGGTCGAGGCCTGGATCGGCTTGCCGTCGAATTCGATCGTGCCGGTCTTGATCGGGATGAGGCCCATCAGGCTCTTGAGCAGCGTCGTCTTGCCCACACCGTTGCGTCCGAGCAGCACGGTGACCTTGCCCAAGTGCGCTTCCAGGCTCACGTCGCGCAGGATGTGGGAGCCGCCGTAGTACTGGTTGATGTTCTTGACTGTCAGCATGGTTTTGCCTTCCCGTGCGGGATGCGATTCGTGGGCGACGCGATGGGGAGGAGGCCGTGTGGGGCCGGCTGTTGGCGTTCAAGAGAATCATTCCGCCCGCACCAAGAGGGCTGGTGGGGCTGCGCCCTTGGCTCCGCGTGTGCGGGCTCCGTCGCCGCATGGCTTTGGCGCTTGGCGCGCCGCAGGCGCGCTTCGTCAACTGGCTCATCGCGGCTGTCTGAGCGCAGCGGATCAAGTGATCCGCGTAGCGAGTTCCGCGACGCAAGCGCCAAAGCCATGCGGTGACGGACCAAAGCCCGTACCCGCGGAGCCAAGGGCGCAGCCCCATCAGCCCTCGCTCCCCGAGAAAGGAAGCCGTCACCGCCCAAGATACACCTCGATGACCCGCTCATCCGCCTGCACCTGATCCAGCGTTCCCTGCGCCAGTACCGAGCCATCGCACAGCACGGTGACGATCTCGCTGATGGTCCGGATGAAGCTCATGTCGTGCTCCACCACCATCAGCGAATGCTTGCCCTTGAGCGTGAGGAACAACTCGGCCGTGCGTGCGGTTTCCTCGTCGGTCATGCCGGCCACGGGTTCATCGAGCAGCAGCAGCTTCGGGTCCTGCATGAGCAGCATGCCGATCTCCAGCCATTGCTTCTGGCCGTGGCTCAGGTTGCCTGCCATGCGGCCGACACTGCCGGCCAGATGGATCGTGTGCAGCACCTCGGCCAACCGGTCGCTTTGCCCCGAATCGAGGCGGAACAGCATCGAGGCCTTCACGCCCTTGTCGGTCTTGAGCGCGAGCTCGAGGTTCTCGAACACCGTCAGTTGCTCGAACACCGTCGGCTTCTGGAACTTGCGGCCGATGCCCAGTTGCGCGATCTGCGGCTCGGTGTGCGCCAGCAGGTCGATCGTGCTGCCGAAGTACACCTGCCCTTCGTCGGGCCGCGTCTTGCCGGTGATGATGTCCATCATCGTCGTCTTGCCCGCGCCGTTGGGGCCGATGATGCAGCGCAGCTCGCCCGGCGCGATGTCCAGGCTCAGCTTGTTGATCGCCTTGAATCCGTCGAAGCTCACGCTCACGTCTTCGAGGTACAGGATGCGGCCGTGCGTGACGTCCACCTCGCCCGGCGTATGAATGCGCGAATAGCCCGCCGCGCGTCCGCCGGACTCGGTCTGCGTCTTGACGGCCTCCATGCGCGCGGCGATGCGCTGCGCGCCCTGTTCGAGAAGGTCGGGGGTCATTCCGCGCCTCCGTTCTTTTTCTTCGTGAGCTTGCGGACCAGCCCCACCACGCCCTGCGGCAGGAACAATGTGACAGCAATGAAGATCGCGCCGAGGAAGTACAGCCAGTACTCGGGGAAGGCCACGGTGAACCAGCTCTTGGCACCGTTGACGATGAAGGCACCTGCGATCGGTCCGATCAGCGTGGCGCGACCGCCCACGGCTGCCCAGATGGCGATCTCGATCGAATTCGGCGGCGACATCTCGCTCGGGTTGATGATGCCGACCTGAGGCACATACAGCGCGCCGGCCACGCCGCACATCATGGCCGAGATGGTCCAGATGGTGAGCTTGTAGGCGACCGGGTTGTAGCCCGAGAACATCACGCGGCTTTCCGCGTCGCGGATGGCCTGCAGCACGCGGCCGAACTTGCTTTGGACCAGCCAGCGCGCGAACAGGAAGAAGCCCAGCAGCACCACGCCCGTCAGCACGAACAGGAACATGCGCATGTTGGGCGTTGCGATCGGGATGTCCAGGATGCGCTTGAAATCGGTGAAGCCGTTGTTGCCGCCGAAGCCCGTTTCGTTGCGGAAGAACAGCAGCATGGCGGCGAACGTCATCGCCTGCGTAATGATGGAGAAGTACACGCCCTTGATGCGCGAACGGAACGCGAAGAAGCCGAACACGAACGCGAGCAGGCCGGGCACCAGCACCACCAGCAGCATCTGCAGGATGAACGAGCCGCTGAAAGTCCAGTGCCAGGGCAGTTCCTTCCAGTCGAGAAAGACCATGAAGTCCGGCAGCTCGCTCTTGTAGTTGCCGTCCAGACCGATCTGCCGCATGAGGTACATGCCCATCATGTAGCCCCCCAGCGCGAAGAACAGGCCGTGCCCGAGCGACAGGATGCCGGTGTAGCCCCAGATCAGGTCCATGGCCAGCGCGGCGATGGCGTAGCACATGATCTTGCCCAGCAGCGCCACGTAGTAGTCGCTCATGTGGAAGATGCTGCCGTCGGGCACGACCAGATTGAGCAGCGGCGCGACGGCGCAGATGACGACAAGCGCGACGAGGTACGCCGTCCAGCCCTTCGCCGACATCAGCGGTTTGCGACCGGGCAGCACGAGTTCCGGCGTGACGACAGGTTGCGCGGGCGCCTGCACGCCGGCTTCGTTGGTGGTGAGTTGCGTCATGCTTCGGCGCTCCGGCCCTTCACGGCAAAGATGCCTTGCGGACGCTTCTGGATGAAGATGATGATGAACACGAGCACGGCGATCTTGGCCAGCACCGCGCCGGCCCAGCCTTCGAGCAGCTTGTTCAGGATGCCCAGGCCCAGCGCGGCGTAGACCGTGCCGGCCAGTTGGCCGACGCCGCCCAGCACCACCACCATGAACGAATCCACGATGTAGCCCTGGCCGAGGTCGGGGCCGACGTTGCCGACCTGGCTGAGCGCACAGCCCGCCAGACCCGCAATGCCCGAGCCCAGCGCGAATGCATAGGTGTCGATGCGCGCCGTGTTCACGCCCATGCACGAAGCAATGGGACGGTTCTGCGTGACACCCCGCACGAACAGCCCGAGGCGCGTGCGGCCGATGAGGAACGCCATGCCCGCGAGTACCAGCCCTGCAAACACGATGATCAGCACGCGGTTCCACGGCAGCGTGAGGTTGGACAGCACGGCGAAGCCACCGCTCATCCACGACGGGTTTTCCACGCCGACGTTCTGCGCGCCGAAGATGGTGCGCACCAGTTGCATCAGCATCAAGCTGATGCCCCAGGTGGCCAGCAGCGTCTCGAGCGGACGGCCGTAGAGGAAGCGGATGACACTGCGTTCGAGCGCCGCGCCCACCAGCGCCGACGACAGGAACGCCACCGGGATCGCCGCGATCAGGTAGGCGTCGAAGATGCCCGGGAAGTATTTCTGGAACACGCCCTGCACCACGTACGTGGCATAGGCGCCGATCATCATCAGCTCGCCGTGCGCCATGTTGATCACGCCCATCAGCCCGTAGGTGATGGCCAGGCCCAGCGCGACCAGCAGCAGGATGGAGCCGAGGCTGATGCCCGTGAATAGCTGGCCGAGACGCTCGCCCCACACCAGCGCGGCATTGATGGCGGACAGCGACGACTGGATCTGCGCCTTGACCTGCGGATCGGATTCCTCGCTCAGGCGCTCGTTGAGCAGCAATTTGGTGCTGGGGTTCTTGCTGCCTTCCAGCGCCTTGGCTGCGGCAATGCGCCTGGCCGGATCTTCACTGCCCAGCAGCGCTGCGGCCCGCGCCAGTTCGAGCTGCGCCTTGATGCTTTCGTTCTTCTCGGCGGCCAGCGCCTTCTCGATGATCGGCAGGCGCGATTCGGAAGGGTCTTTCAGCAGGGACTGCACGGCCGCAGCGCGCACGGTGTCATCCGTGCTGAAGAGCTTGAGCGCAGCCAGGGCCGTGTCCAGCTCGCTGCGCATCAGGTTGTTGTTGATGATGTCTTCCGCATCGTCGGGCACCTTCACTTCTGCGCCCGACACCGGGTCGTAGCCCTTGTCGTCCCTGACGACCACGGGTTTGCCGTTTGCGACCTTCACTTCATCGTCGGCCAGCGCCTGGATGAAGGCCGCTGTCTTGTCATCGGCAGCCTGGATGGCCTTGCCGAGCGCCTGGATGCGGTCGGCACTCTCGCCCACCGCCATCGCCTTGGCTTCGTCGTCCGTCAGTGCGAATGCGGGTTGCACCACGGCACCCAGCAACACCAGGGCGGCGCAGGCCAAACGACTGGCCACCTGACGGACCATCTGAATGCAGCGTCGCGTTGTCAAACGGAAATCTCCAACAGCTTTTCGGGCGTCATGCATGGCAATAGCAACATCCGCGCCCGCTTCTCGTAAAAGGAGGGGCGCGTGGCCCCTCCCATTCCCTCTGCAGCAATCAGCAAGTGCCGATCACTTCTTCTCGGGCTCGTCCTTCTTCTTGTCGTTGCCTTCGATGTACGGGCTCCAGGGCTTGGCCTTCACGGGACCCGGCGTCTTCCACACCACGTTGAACTGGCCGTCGGCCTTGATTTCGCCGATGAACACCGACTTGTGCAGGTGGTGATTCTTCTCGTCCATCTTGGACACGATGCCCGACGGTGCCTTGAAGGTCTGGCCGGCCATGGCGGCGATGACCTTGTCGACGTCGGTCGACTTGGCC
Source organism: Variovorax sp. VNK109 (assembly GCF_049445855.1). Taxonomy (NCBI): domain Bacteria; kingdom Pseudomonadati; phylum Pseudomonadota; class Betaproteobacteria; order Burkholderiales; family Comamonadaceae; genus Variovorax; species Variovorax sp. VNK109. Next base: position 762,346 of record NZ_JBMSDV010000001.1, read on the forward strand.
TTCTCGACGGCCTGCTTCCACATCATGATGCCGATGTAGGTGGCTTCCATCGGGTCGTTCGTCAGCGGTTTGTCCTTGTGGCCGGCGATGTTCTTGGCCTTGGCGTAGTCGCTCCACTTCTTGATGAACTCGGTGTTGGCCGGGCTCTTGATGGACATGAAGTAGTTCCAGGCAGCCAGGTGGCCGACCAGCGGCTTGGTGTCCACGCCGCGCAGTTCTTCTTCGCCCACGGAGAAGGCGACGACCGGCACGTCCTTGGCCTTCAGGCCGGCGTTGCCCAGTTCCTTGTAGAAGGGAACGTTGGAGTCACCGTTGATGGTGGAGACGACAGCCGTCTTGCCACCGGCGGAGAACTTCTTCACGTCGGCAACGATGGTCTGGTAATCGCTGTGGCCGAACGGGGTGTACTTCTCGTCGATGTCGCTTTCCTTCACGCCCTTGGACTTCAGGTAGGCACGCAGGATCTTGTTGGTGGTGCGGGGATACACGTAGTCGGTGCCCAGCAGGACCCAACGCTTGGCGCCGCCGCCTTCCTTGCTCATCAGGTAGTCGACAGCGGGAATGGCTTGCTGGTTGGGAGCAGCACCGGTGTAGAACACGTTCTTGGAGAGTTCTTCGCCTTCGTACTGCACGGGGTAGAACAGCAGGCCGTTCATTTCTTCCACGACCGGCAGCACCGACTTGCGCGACACCGAGGTCCAGCAGCCGAAGATCACCGAGACCTTGTCCTGGCCGAGCAGTTGCTTGGTCTTTTCGGCGAACAGGGGCCAGTTGGAAGCGGGGTCGACCACGACGGGTTCGAGCTTCTTGCCGAGCACGCCACCCTTGGCGTTGATCTCGTCGATGGCCATCAGGATGGTGTCCTTCAGGACGGTTTCGGAAATGGCCATCGTGCCCGACAGGCTGTGCAGGACACCGACCTTGATGGTGTTGCCCGACTGCGCCAGGGCAGGCATGGCACCCGCTGCGCCAGCCAGCGCGACGGCAGCCGTCAGGGCCTTGAGTGTGAAACGACGTTGCATGTGTGCTTCTCCGCAATGATTGAAATTCGCCAACCTCGCCGCGCCGCCTCCCCCTCCGGGTCCGGCCCCTGCACGAACGATGGGATGGATTCTGGGTAGCGGCGGTCAACCCGGAAATACGCCGGGTGGCGTATGGCACCGCGGCGGGCGATGCGGGGTTAGGATTCGCGGCAACACATTCATTCGTGCAACGCACCGGGAGTCCGCCATCGTCAAACGGAGAATCGTTCTGCTGGGCGGCGCCGCTGCCGCGGGCGCGCTGGCGCTGGGCTGGGCGGTCGCGCCGGTCCGCCAGCGCCTCGTGACGGCAGAGGCACCGCCCGTGGCAGGAGGTGAGCACGCACTCAATGGCTGGGTGAAGGTCGGCAGCGACGGCAGCGTCGTCGTCTGGATGAGCAAGTCCGAAATGGGCCAGGGCGTGCACACGGGCCTGGCCGCCGTTCTGGCCGAGGAACTCGACGCCGACTGGGATCGGGTGCGTGTCGAGATGGCACCGCCCGACCGCATCTACAACAACCTCACCGTGGCGACCGACGGCCTGCCCTTCCATCCTGACGAGGGTGGTGCGGTGAAGTCGGTCGCGGTCTGGCTCACCGGAAAGACGATGCGCGAGATCGGCACCAGCGTCACCGGCGGCTCCACCAGCATCAAGGACCTGTGGCTGCCGATGCGCGAAGCCGGTGCCAGCGCGCGCGCCATGCTGGTGGCGGCTGCGGCGGCACACTGGAATGTGCCCGCGCGGGAATGCAGCGCCAAGGCGGGCATGGTGTCGCATACGTCGGGCAGGCGCATGGGCTTCGGTGAACTGGCGGAACACGCGGCGCGCCAGCCCCTGCCCCGTCGTGTCCCGCTGAAGGACCCGGCGACCTTCGTGCTCGCGGGCCGTCCGTTGCGACGCATCGAAGCGGCAGGAAAGGTCCACGGAAGCGCCCGGTTCGGGATCGACGTGCGCCCGCAAGGCCTTCTGTATGCCAGCGTGAACATGTGCCCCACGCTGGGCGGAAGCGTAGAGCGTTTCGACGCAACACACGCGCAGGCCATGCCGGGCGTGCGCCACGTGCTCGCAGTCGACGCGCACAACGGCGGCACCGCCGGCGTGGCCGTCATTGCCGACACGTATTTCGAAGCGGTGCGCGCACTGGCCAGGGTGCAGGTCGAATGGTCGCACGGCCCCGCGTCGGCCATATCCGGCGAGGCGGTGCTCTCGCGCCTGTCGCAGGCGCTGGACAGCAACGACGGCCTTGCCTATCACGCAAGCGGCGACGTGGACGGCGCGTTCGCCAAGGCAGCGCGCGTGGTCGAGGCCGAATACCGCGCGCCGTGGCTTGCGCACGCGGCGATGGAACCGATCAACTGCACGGTGCAACTGACGGGGCAGGGCAAGGATGCGGGCGCCACCGTCTGGGCGTCGACACAGGTGCCCGACATCGCACGCCAAGGGGTGGCGAAGCTGCTCGGCGTCGACGCAAGCCAGGTGGACATGCAGGTGCAGTTGCTCGGCGGCGGCTTCGGCCGTCGGCTGGAAGCGGACTACATCGTGCAGGCGGCCGCGATCGCGCGCGCCGCAGGCGGCAAGCCGGTGCAGACGATCTGGTCGCGCGAGCAGGACATCCGCCATGACTTCTATCGGCCGGCCTGCGTGTCGAGGTTCCGCGCCGGCCTCGATGCGGATGGCCGCCCGGTCGCCTGGCACAACGTGTCGGCCGGCCAGGCGATCGTGCCGCACGTGCTTGCGCGCAGTTTTGGCTTGCCGGAACTGACGTCACCGCTCGTGCCGGACAAGACATCGTCCGAAGGTGCCTTCGACCAGCCCTATGAATGGCCGGCCTCGCGCGTGGCCCATGTGCGGGTGACGCTGCCCGTGCCCGTGGGGTTCCTGCGCTCTGTCGGCCATTCGCACCACGCCTTTTTCAAGGAAAGCTTCGTGGACGAACTGGCCGCTGCGGCCGGGCAGGACCCGGTGGCCTTCCGTGCCAGCCTGCTTGCGCGGCATCCGCGCCATCTGCAGGTACTGAAAAAAGCAGCCGAACTGTCGGGCTGGGGGCAGCCGCCCGCGCCGGCCGCCGACGGCACACGCGTCGCGCGTGGTGTGGCGCTGCACGAGTCGTTCGGCTCCATCGTGGCGCAGGTGGCGGAAGTGTCGCTCTCCGCAGAGAAGGCCATCCGAGTCCACCGGGTGATCTGCGTGATCGACTGCGGGTTTCCACTCAACCCGAACCTCATCGCCCAGCAGATGGAAAGCGGCATCGTGTTCGGGCTGTCGGCCGCACTGTACGGCGAGATCACGATCCGGGACGGGCAGGTGCAGCAGTCCAACTTCCACGACTACCCGGTGCTGCGCCTGCCGCAGACACCCATGGTTCAGACGCACATCATCCCGTCGACCGCCCACCCCCAGGGTGTGGGTGAGCCCGGCACGCCGCCGGTGGCACCTGCGGTGGCCAATGCGCTGTACGCCCTGACCGGGCAACGTTTGCGCTCGCTTCCCTTGCGTCCGGGCTGAGCCAGCCCCTGGCTGGGCCGGCCGGACTGCCAACTTTTCGCTGTTCCTGCCGCATGGCGCAGTTGTGCCGCACCAACGGCACGACAGACATGGCGGGGGCATGCGCCACGAGCCGATTCCCGTGCATAGAATAGGCATTGCGCAACCCGTTCAGGTTGGCGATGAGGCATGATGTCGGCCTGCCCTGAGGGGGCAGCTGTCCGGCATTCGCAGACCCGGGCGGCGCACTAATCAAAACACATGGCCACGCAGTCGTCGACTATCCGAAATTGCCTCCAGTTCGCGGCTGATGGTGCGCAGCAGTTCTTCATCCGCTGCGTGGACAACACGGTCAGCGCCCTGCAGGACGCAGAAGGCAAGGCCTTGTCCAGCGCCAAGCGCAACGAGCTCACGCTCGCCTGGCGCATGCTGCTGAACTACAAGGACCCGATGGCGCGGCGCTTCCCCGAGATGCTCCGGGGCGCGCTGGACGGCGAGACCGCCAACGCCTCGCGCGCCGCCGACAATCCGATGGACGACCGGCTGGCCAATGCCTTCAAGCCGTCCCAGCTGGGCGACGACGACGAGGACTCGGGCTTCCTGGAAGACAGTTTCTCCCTGGTGGACGACACGCAGCTTTCGCAGGCCATTGAAACGTCCCGTCTTCTGCAGCGCGTCTCGGCCCAGGTCGAGGGCATCCTGCCCCAGCTCGACGGCCTGATGAGTTCCGCGCTGGGCCTTCCCAACATCGCCCCCGGTCTGAACCCGGTGCGCCCCGACGTCTACGTGCGCACCCTGCAGACGCTGATGAACGAGTCGGGTGCCGACGGCCCGGTGGTCGTTGCCTGGTTCGCCCATGTCTCGGCCCCGTTTGCCAGCGAACTCAAGGCGCTGTACGAAAAGCTGATCCAGCAGCTCAAGGCCGCGGGCATCCAGCCGGTCAAATACAAGGTCGGCATGGCACCGGACGCTGCAGCGGCCGGCGGTTCCGGCCCCCAGGGCGGCGAAGGCGGCGGCACGGCCACCGGTGGCGGGACCGGTGGTCCTGGCGGTGGTGGCGGCGGCGGGGGTGGTCCCGGCGGTGGCCCGGGTGGGCCTGGCGGATTCGATGGTTTCGGCGAGAACATGGGCGGCGAAGGCGTCATGGTCGTGGATCTGTCGGACCAGCAGGTCAGTCAGGACCTGTTCCGCCAGTTCTTCAGTGGCACCGGCGGATTCGGCCCGGGCGGCGGTGGTGCCGGCGGCGGTTCCGGCCCGCGTCCACGGCGCGGTCTGGCCCCTTCCTTCTATGCCGCAGTGGACCAGGAACTGGCCGCGCTGCAGGACGAGCAGGACACCGAAGTCCTGCCCGATTCGCCCGAAGACTACGTGGACATCCCGGTCGTCGACCGTCCGGCGCGCTATGTGGACGCGTCGATGGCGCTCAATTCGCCCATGTGGGGCGACTACGCGCGTGCCAAGGAACGCGCGCTGGTCCGCACGCAGCTCAAGAAAGACGCCACCGACGTCGACCAGGTGATGGGCCTCGAACTGGTCCGCCAACTGGTGAACCAGGTCGCCCAGGACGTGCGCCTGCTCGGCTCCATGCGCGAAGCCATCGTGGCGCTCGAGCCGGCGCTCGCGCGCCTGGCGATGATCGACCCGCGCTTCATCTCCGAGTCGGCGCATCCCGGCCGCAAGCTGATCGAACGCGTCGCGCAGCGCAGCTTCCGCTACAACGATGAACTGGCACAGGACTTCAACCAGTTCTTCGAACCTGTCGGCGAGGCATTCAACAAGCTCAACCAGATCGAGGAAGTCGAGAACGACGTCCCGTTCAGCGAAGCGCTGGTCGAGCTCGAGAAACTCTGGGACGAAGAGGACCGGGCCGAGCTCGATGCACGCAACGCCGTCGTCGACGCCATGCGTTTCGCCGAGGAACGGCAGGCCATGGCCAACCAGCTGGCCTACGAGATCAGCCAGCGTACCGACCTAGACCTCGTGCCCGCGTCGATCCTGGACTTCCTCTACAACCGCTGGACGCTGGTGATGGCGCATGCGCGCCTCAAGGACACCAAGGCGCAGATCGACCCGGGCGGCTACGGCTCGCTGATCTCCGACCTGCTGTGGAGCACCAAGCACGACCTCACCCTCAACCAGCCCGCCAAGCTGATCCAGCTGATCCCGCCGATGGTCCGCAAGATCGTCGAGGGCCTGGACATGCTGGGCGCCGATGCCGCCGAGAAGCAGGCCTTCTTCGACACGCTCGAGCGCCTGCACAAGCCGGTGCTGGAGCTGTGCCGCACGCGCAACCGGGCGGAGTGGGCGCGCGACGGCTTCCAGGACACCCGCCCTGCCGCGCCCGAGGCACCCGCCACTGCCGAAGAGCGCGTGGCCAAGCCCAAGAACATGCCCTGGCTGGGCAAGCAGTTCCTCGACGCCGTCGGCTTCGAGGAGCCGCTGGCCACCAACAGCGAATTCTCCAGCAGTGAGTTCTCCAGCAGCATGCTGCCGGACAGCAACTTCGATTCCAGCAGTTTCGATTCGAGCAGCATGCCGCTCGAGCCACCGCCCACGGAACCGCCGGGCGCCACGACCGACGGTGCGGATGGCGCAAGCGCGCCGGCCACGCCGGCAGAGCAGCAGGTCCAGCTCACGCCTTCGCAGGTCATCAAGGGCCTCAAGCTCGGCGGCTGGGTGGACCTGTACTCCAAGGAAAACTGGCTGCGCGCACAGCTCATCTGGGCCAGCACGCGCCGCACGCTCTTCATGTTCGAAAGCCACGGCGGCAGCCCGCACTCGATGACGCGCCGCAGTTGCGAGCGCCTCATCCGCACGCGCATGCTGCGCCCGGTGGACATGCACGAGGTGGTGAACCGCGCGCTCGAAGCCATCGCCAAGGAAAACTCGGTCGATGTACCGCCGGACAGCGCCTATTCCGAATCGCAGTACTCCGGCACCGATTCACAATTCGCCGCACAGGCGGAAGATCTCAAGCTCGCGAACTAGCGCCCAAACCGGAGGGGCGTCACCCTTCGAACTGCGGATGCGTCATCCCTCGAACTGCGGATGCAGTTGCCGGATGCGGTTCATCGCCATGGCGGCTGCGGCCGTGCGCGTTTCCACGCCGAGCTTGGCGAACACACGCTCCAGATGTTTCTTCACCGTGGCGGGGCTGGAACCGAGGATGTCACCGATGTCGCGGTTGATCTTGCCCTTCAACACCCAGTAAAGCACCTCGGCCTCGCGCGCGGTGAGCTTGAACGACAGGCTCATCGACTCGATGATCGCCGCGTCACTGACCTCGCGCATGATGATCAGCCAGTCGCCGCCCCCGCCCGTTTCACCCGCCGGGTCGTCGCCCGTCTGCTGGTGCAGGCTGAAGGACAGGCGGCTCGGCCCCTGCTCGATGGACAGCCTCGGCGGCTCCACATTGGCGCGGGCGTCGGCAAGATGCCGGCGCAGCCAGTCGATCACCGGCTTGGGCGTGGTCGGCGCCGACGTGCCGTAGTAGCGCATCAGCAGGTCGCGCGCGAGCGGCGTCTGCCAGACGAGGCGGCCATCGCTCTCACGCACCGTGATGCTCGCGTAGCCGAATGCGTCCAGCGCGTTGCGCGCCTGTCCTGCCTGCTGCACCGCCTGCCGTGCACGCCGCGCGCCACCCAGATGCACGCCCATGCGCGCCAGCACTTCCTTGGGCTTGATCGGCTTGGTGACGTAGTCCACACCGCCCGCGTCGAGCGCGGCAACCAGATGCTCGGTCTCGGTCAGACCGGTCATGAAGATGATGGGAATGTGCGCAGTCCCCGCCGAGGCCTTGAGCTGCCGCGCGACCTCGAAGCCATCCATGCCGGGCATCATCGCGTCCAGCAGCACGATGTCGGGCAGCGCCTGCGCGGCACGCTGCAGCGCTGCTTCGCCCGAGGTGGCGACCAGCACGGTGTAACCCGATTCGTCGAGCGCATCGTGCAGGACCGAGAGGTTGTCGGGCACGTCGTCCACGATCAGCACGACGTCGCTGTTGCCGCGGTCGAGCGCGGCGGCAGCGACGGCAACAACGGGACGCGAGTCGGGTGTCATGGTGATCACGTGTCGGTGGCGGATTCGCTGGAAGCCATGCCCAGCTGGCCCAACTGACGGCTGATGGCCTCGAACTGGAACTGCCTTGCCATTTCGCGCCATTGCGCCACCAGCGGCGCGCATTCGGGCTGCCCGGCTTCCAGCACGTCCAGCTGGTTCAGGATGCCGCGATAGTAGCCGAGCGTCACCACCTCCTGCAGCGCCGCCAGACGCGCAGGTGACGGGACGGCAAGCGGCAAGCCCGGCTGCAACGGCTGCCTGGGCACGGCAGGCTCCGCCTGCAGCCCGGCAGCGGCATCCCGCGCATCTTCACCCGCCGTCCACACGATGGCGAGATGCCGCTCGATCCAGTCGAGCAGTTCGCTGTGGCGCACGGGTTTGGGGATGAAGTCCTCGTTGCGGATGCCCACATCGTTTTCCAGGCCCTTGTCGAACGCATTCGCCGACACGATGGCGATGTGGATGCCATCGAGACCGAGCTTGCGCACGCGGCGGATGGTCTCCCAGCCGTCGATGCCCGGCATCGCCAGATCCATGAAGATCGCATCGGGCCGGTAGCCTGCGGCGAGCAGGTCGAGGCAGTCGTGGCCGCTCGCGGCGGTGCGCAACTCGAAACCCAGCGGCTCCAGCAGGTTGACCAGCAATTCGCGGTCCGGCTCCTCGTTGTCCACCACGAGCAGCTTGCGCCGCTCGCCCACGTAACCGCGCCGGTGCTGCACCGCAGGCGACTTGCCGGGCGGCGGCATGACCTGCCGCATCTCCGGCAGGAACAGCTTCACGCGGAAGACGGAGCCCACGCCCGGCGTGCTCGACACTTTCAGTTCGCCGCCCATCAGGTCGGTCAGCATTTTGGCAATCGTCAGGCCGAGGCCCGCACCGGGCGCTGCCTGCGAGGAACTGGTGCCACGCGCGAAGGGTTCGAAGATGGCTTCGAGTTCCTGCACCGACAGTCCGGGGCCGGTGTCCTCGATTTCAAGCCATGCCATCTCGCGCGCGTAGCGCACGCGGAAGGTCACCCTGCCTTCACTCGTGAACTTCACCGCGTTGCCCAGCAGGTTGATCAGGATCTGGCGCACGCGCTTCTCGTCCGCGCGCACGACTTCCGGCACCGCGCCTTCGCTGACGAAGTCGAACGCGAGACCCTTGCTCACGGCCTGCGGCTCGAACATGCTGGCCATCTCGTGCACACAATCGGCAAAGTGCATCGGCTTGACGTTGAGCGTGAGCTTGCCGGCCTCGATGCGCGCGATGTCCAGCGTGCCTTCGATCAGCGAGAGCAGGTGCTCGCCGCCGCGCCGGATGATGTTCACCGCATGCTTGCGGTGCGGGGGCACCGACGCGTCCTCACCCATGAGCTGCGCATAACCCAGGATGCTGTTGAGCGGCGTGCGCAGCTCGTGGCTGATCGCACTGATGTAGCGGCTCTTGGCGTGGTTGGCATGCTCGGCCGCGCTGCGGGCCTGGTCTGCAATGCGCTTGGCCTGCTGCAGCGCTTCGTCGGTCTGGCGGTGCGAGTCGATTTCGCGCATCAGCAGGTGGGTCTGGCGGTTCGACTCTTCCTGCGCCACCTGCCGGCTCTTGTGCGCGAGCACCAGCCACCAGGCGACGATGCCGGCGATGAGCAGCAATGCAAGGTAGGCCTTGAGAAAGCCCGCGCGCAAGGCAGATTCGGACAGGACCGATGCCTCCACCGACTCCTGCACCGCGCGCAGTTCCTGGTGGTAGAGCAACCCGAATACCGCGCCGAGCAACGGCATGATGACCAGCATCAGCAGCAGGTAGTGCCCGAGGCCGGTATCGAGGTATGGCCAGATGCGGCGCGGCAGCAGCCAGCGCAGCGCGCCCGACCACTGGGCCGACAGACTCGCATGCGGCTTGCACAGGTCACCGCAGCGCGCGTCGAGCGTGCAGCACAACGAGCAGATGTGCCCCTGGTAAGCGGGGCAATGCGCCATGTCCGGGCCTTCGTAGTCGCGCTCGCAGATGACGCAGCGCTTCACCACGATCTGCAGTGGCGTGCCGGCGTCGATGTCTTCGCGCCGGTGCAGGATCACCGCCTGCGCCGCGGGCTCATCGCTGGTGCGCGCGATGTAGTAACGCCCCTTGGTGAGCCAGGCAATGACCGGCGCGGCAACAAAAGCCGTGCCCAGCGCGATCACCGCGGAAAACGCCTGCGCCAGCGGCCCGAACAATCCCAGATGCGCCGTGATCGACAGCGCCGATGCCAGCACCATCGCGCCCACGCCGACCGGGTTGATGTCGTACAGGTGCGCACGCTTGAACTCGATGCCCTTGGGAGAGAGGCCCAGCGGCTTGTTGATGACGAGGTCCGCGACGACCGCCATCATCCAGGCGATGGCGATGTTCGAGTACAGGCCGAGCACGTCGCCCAGCGCTTCGAACACATTCATCTCCATCAGCATGAACGCGATGAGCGTGTTGAATACCACCCACACCACACGTCCCGGATGGCTGTGCGTGAGGCGCGAGAAGAAATTGCTCCACGCGAGCGAGCCCGCATAGGCATTGGTCACGTTGATCTTGAGCTGCGACACCACCACAAACAGCGCGGTCGCCGCGACGGCCCAGCCGTAATGCGGGAACACATATTCGTAGGCGGCCAGGTACATCTGGTTCGGGTCCACCGCGCGGTCGATCGGCACCATGTGGCGGATGGCCAGGTACGCCAGCAGCGCGCCGCCGAGCATCTTGATCACGCCCAGCACCACCCAGCCCGGTCCGCCTGCCAGCACGCCCGCCCACCAGCGGCCGCGCGTGCCGGGCGTTTTGGCCGGCATGAAGCGGAGGTAATCCGCCTGCTCGCCCATCTGCGTGATGAGCGCGATGCCCACCGTCAGAGCCGCACCAAACAGGGGCAAACTGAATTCACTCGTGCCGCCCTTTTCTCCTTTGTAGTGCGAAATTCCGGAGAATGCACCGGGATCGAGCGCCAGCACGTACGCAAATGGGACGATCAGCATCAGCAGCCACAACGGCTGCGTCCACACCTGCAGCCGGCTGATGGCCGACACGCCGTGCGTGACCAGGGGGATGACGACGAGCGCGCAGATCAGGTAACCCCAGCTCGGCGGGATGTTGAGCGCGAGTTCCAGCGCGTAGGCCATGACGGCCGCCTCGAGCGCGAAGAAGATGAAGGTGAACGAGGCGTAGATCAGCGAGGTGATGGTCGAGCCGATGTAGCCGAAGCCCGCGCCACGCGTGAGCAGGTCCATGTCCACGCCATGGCGGGCGGCATAGATGCTGATGGGCAGGCCCGCCAGGAAGATGATCAGCCCGGTGGCGATGATGGCCCAGAACGCATTCATGAAGCCGTACTGCACCAGCAGCGTGGCGCCGACGGCTTCGAGGATGAGGAACGACGCGGCGCCGAAAGCCGTGTTCGCCACACGCCATTCCGACCATTTGCGGAAGCGCTGCGGCGTGTAGCGCAGCGCATAGTCCTCCATGGTCTCGCTCGCGACCCAGCTGTTGTAGTCGCGCCGCACCTTCACGACGCGTTGCGGCGCGTCGTTTTCCGGCGCCGCGTCGGCGGGGACGATGGGGAGGGGAGAGACGGCCTCGTTCACGGCCTGAAGCTGCAGATTTCATGCCATTGGAGGCCGTGCCATGGGCCATCCGGCGTACGGCTCCCGGTTGGACCGGCACAGGCCTTGCAACATAATGAAATCATGGAACTCACGCCTCGCGAAAAAGACAAGCTCCTGATCTTCACCGCCGCCCTGCTCGCCGAGCGGCGCAAGGCCCGCGGGCTCAAGCTCAACTACCCCGAAGCCGTGGCGCTGATCTCGGCCGCCGTCATGGAGGGCGCGCGAGACGGCAAGACCGTGGCGCAGCTCATGAGCGAGGGGCGTACCGTGCTCGGCCGCGCCGACGTGATGGACGGCATTCCGGAAATGATCCCGGACATCCAGGTCGAAGCCACCTTCCCCGACGGCACCAAGCTGGTCACCGTGCACCAGCCGATCGTCTGAAAACTCGGAAAAGAACACACCGGAGAACCGAAGAAATGAACGCAAGCAATGTCTCCCGCCGCATCGGCACCACGCTCGCGCTGCTGGCAGCCGCCGCACCGCTGGCCGTCATGGCCCACACGGGCACCGACGACGGCGGCCACCACGGCTTCCTGGCCGGCGCGCTGCACCCGCTGACGGGCGCTGACCACCTGGCAGCCATGGTGGGCGTGGGCCTTTGGAGCGCGCTGATCGCACGCCGCGCCTTTCCCGACCTGATCTGGGCGCCGCTGGGCTTTGCCGGCATGCTGCTCGTGGGTGCGCTGATGGGACTGGCTGGCGTCGCCATGCCGGCGGTGGAGCCGATGATCGCCGCCTCGCTGCTTGTGATCGGCCTTCTCGTGGTCACGCGGCTGCGCATGCCGGGGGTTGCAGCAGCCGCGCTGGTGGGTGTGTTCGCCATCTTCCACGGCGTGGCGCACGGCAACGAGCTCGCAGGCGAATCGGAGGCAGCGGCCACGCTGGCCGGCATGCTGGCCGCGACGGCACTGCTGCACGGTCTCGGCATCGGGCTGGGCTGGGCAGTGCGCCGCATGGGCGCTTGGGCGCCACGTGTCGCGGGCGCTGCCGTCGCGATCTTCGGCCTGACGCTGCTCGTACGGATGGCCTGACATGATTCCCGGCGAACTTTTCCCCGCAGACGGCGAGCACGCGCTCAACCCGAACCGCCGCACGCTCACGGTGGTGGTGCGCAACACGGCGGACCGGCCGATCCAGGTCGGCTCGCACTATCACTTCGCCGAAACCAACGGCGCACTCGAATTCGACCGCGCCGCCGCGCGCGGCATGCGCCTGAACATCGCATCCGGCACGGCCGTGCGTTTCGAGCCGGGCCAGCAGCGCACGGTCGAACTCGTGGACTACTCGGGGGCCCGCGTGGTCTACGGATTCCAGGGCAAGGTGCAAGGCCCGCTGGGTGCATCGAAGGGAGCTGCCTGATGGCAAGCATCGGACGCCGCGCCTACGCGGAAATCTTCGGCCCCACCGTGGGCGACCGGGTGCGCCTGGCTGATACCGAGCTGCTGATCGAAGTCGAGAAGGACTACACGCTCGCTGCCGGTGGCTATGGCGAGGAAGTGAAGTTCGGCGGCGGCAAGACCATCCGCGATGGCATGGCGCAGAGCCAGCGCACACGCGCCGACGGTGCGATGGACTGCGTGATGACCAACGCGTTGATCCTCGACCACTGGGGCATCGTGAAGGCCGACATCGGCATCAAGGGTGGGCGCATCGCCGCCATCGGCAAGGCCGGCAACCCCGACACGCAGCCGGGCGTGGACATCATCATCGGCCCGGGCACGGAGATCATCTCGTGCGAAGGCAACATCGTCACGGCTGGTGGCATCGATTCGCACATCCATTTCATCAGCCCGCAACAGATCGAGGAAGCGCTGTGTTCCGGCGTGACCACCATGCTCGGTGGCGGCACCGGTCCGGCGACGGGCACCTTCGCCACCACGTGCACACCCGGCCCGTGGAACATGGAGCGCATGCTGCAGGCCGCCGATGCATTCCCGATGAACCTCGGATTCCTGGGCAAGGGCAACGCCAGCCTGCCGGCCGCGCTGCATGAACAGATCAGCGCGGGCGCCATCGGCCTCAAGCTGCACGAAGACTGGGGGACGACGCCGGCGGCCATCAGCAACTGCCTGGACGTGGCGGAAGAGACGGACACGCAGGTCGCCATCCACTCCGACACGCTCAACGAATCGGGCTTCGTGGAGAACACCATCGAAGCGACCAAGGGCCGCAGCCTCTGCGCGTTCCACACCGAAGGCGCGGGCGGCGGCCACGCTCCGGACATCCTGAAGGTGGTGGGCGAGGCGAACTTCCTGCCGTCCTCCACCAACCCGACGATGCCCTACACCGTGAACACGCTCGACGAACACGTCGACATGCTCATGGTGTGCCATCACCTCGACGCGGCCATCGCCGAAGACCTGGCCTTCGCCGAAAGCCGCATCCGCAAGGAAACCATCGCGGCGGAGGACATCCTGCATGACCTCGGCGCGATCAGCATGTTCAGCTCCGACAGCCAGGCCATGGGCCGCGTCGGCGAAGTCGTGCTGCGCTGCTGGCAGACCGCACACAAGATGAAGCTGCAACGCGGCACACTGCCTGAAGACAGCAGCCGCAACGACAACTTCCGCGCCAAGCGCTACGTGGCCAAGTACACCATCAACCCCGCCATCTCGCACGGCATCAGCCATGAAGTGGGCAGCATCGAAGTCGGCAAGTGGGCCGACCTCGTGGTGTTCAAGCCGGCGTTCTTCGGCGTGAAACCGGCGCTCATCCTCAAGGGTGGCTTCATCGCCTTCGCTGCGATGGGCGACCCCAATGCATCGATCCCCACGCCGCAGCCGGTGCACTACCGCCCGATGTTCGGCGCGTTCGGCGGTGCGATCGCGAAGACCTCGCTGACCTTCGTGTCGCAGGCCGGCGTGGCCGCAGGTGTGAAGGAACGCTTCGGTCTCGCCAAGAACGTGGCTGCAGTGAAGAACATCCGCCAGGTGCGCAAGCAGCACCTGATCCACAACAGCTACCTGCCGAAGATGGAAATCGACGCGCAGACCTACGCCGTGCGCGCCGACGGGCAACTGCTCACCTGCGAGCCCGCCGTGTCGCTGCCGATGACGCAGCGGTATTTCCTGTTCTGAGAGTTCCCATGTTGCAGGTTTCCAAACTGATTGCCGGCGGCAAGGGCCTCGCGCCCGTGCTCGTCAAGCGCGCCTCCACGATCGAGCTCGATTGGGACGTTCGCCAGAAGAGCCGATTCGACGCGACCGACAGCCTGGGCCGGCATCTGGGCATCTTCCTGCCGCGCGGCACGCTGGTGCGCGGTGGCGACGTGCTGGTGGCGGAAGACGGCACGATGATCCGCGTGATCGCGGCGCCGCAAGCCGTGCTCGTCATCACGCATTGCACACAGCACGGCACGCCATTCGACCTGATCCGCGCCGCGTATCACCTGGGCAACCGCCACGTGCAGATCGAGCTCACGCCCACGCACCTGAAGATCGAGCCCGACCATGTGCTGGCCGACATGCTGCGTGCGATGCACCTGATCGTGAACAAAGCGAGCGAGGCGTTCGAACCCGAAGGCGGCGCGTACTCGTCGGGCGGGCATTCGCACGGCGGCGGGCATTCGCACGGCGGCGGGCATTCGCACGACCACGGGCACGACCACGGGCACGACCACGGGCACGACCATTCCCATGATCACGACCACGCGCATCATCACCATGGTCATGGCGGTCATTCGCACTGACATGCCGATGCATTGATATGGACGGCCCGAGTCTCCTGCAGTTGATCTGGCTGGCTTCGCCGGCCCTGCCGATCGGCGGCTTCTCGTATTCCGAAGGCGTCGAGCCAGCCGTGGAATGGGCCGGCGTCGATTCGGAGGCGGCTGCAGCACGCTGGATCGGCGAGCAGCTTCATCTGGGCCTGACGCGGGCCGACCTCGCGGTCGTGGCGCAAGCCATTCCGGCCTGGCGCGAGGGCGACCTCGCACGCATCCAGGCACTCAACCAGTGGGTCCTCGCCACGCGCGAAACCGCCGAACTGCGCCTGCAGACCGAGCAGATGGGCCGCTCCTTCGTGGAATGGCTGAAGCTGCATCACGACGACGCCGTCGAATCGTTCGCCGGCCTGCAACCCACCTACCCCGTGGCCTTCGCCTTTGCCGCCGCGCGCACGCAAGCCAGTGTGCATGACGCCGCGCTGGCTTTCGCCTTCGGCTGGGCCGAGAACATGGTGGCTGCCGCCGTGAAAGCCGTGCCGCTCGGGCAGAGCGCGGGACAGCGCATCCTCGCCCAGCTCGCCGCGTCGATCCCCGCTGCCGTGAACACCGCCACGCGGCTGGCTGACGACGAGCGCCAGGCCTTTTCGCCCATGCTCGCGATCCTGTCTTCGCGGCATGAAACACAATACTCGCGACTTTTCCGCAGCTGACTTTCCACAGGCACACACATGAGCTCCGCACTGCACCACATCGCCAACCGCACCAAGAAACTGCCGCCGCTTCGCGTGGGCATCGGCGGGCCGGTCGGCTCCGGCAAGACCACGCTGCTCGAAATGCTGTGCAAGGCGATGCGCGCGAAGTACGACCTCGTCGCCATCACCAACGACATCTACACCAAGGAAGACCAGCGCCTGCTCACCGTGAGCGGCGCGCTGCCGGCCGAGCGCATCATGGGCGTGGAGACGGGCGGTTGCCCGCACACCGCCATCCGCGAGGACGCATCGATCAACCTCGAAGCCATCGACCGCATGCTGGTGGACTTCCCGGATGCCGACGTGGTGTTCGTCGAATCCGGCGGCGACAACCTGGCGGCCACCTTCAGCCCCGAACTCTCCGATCTCACCATCTACGTGATCGACGTGGCGGCCGGCGAGAAGATCCCGCGCAAGGGCGGCCCCGGCATCACCAAAAGCGACCTGTTCGTCATCAACAAGACCGACCTTGCTCCGTACGTGGGTGCCGATCTCGGCGTCATGGAGTCGGACACGCAGCGCATGCGCCAGAAGAAGCCGTACGTCATGACCAATCTCAAGACCAACAGCGGCCTGGCCGACGTGGTGTCGTTCATCGAGCAGCGCGGCATGCTGCAGGCCGCCTGAACGCCGCGCCATCACCATGCAGCGCTTCACGATTTCTCTGGACGACACGCTGGCCGCGCAGTTCGACGAACTGATTGCGCAGCGTGGCTACGGCAACCGCTCGGAAGCCGTGCGCGACCTGATCCGCGAAAAGCTCGGCACGGCATCGCTCGACAGCAAGAAAGCCAAATGGTGCGTGGCGAGCGTGAGCTACGTGTACGACCACCACGAGCACACCGTCACCGGCCGGGTGCTCGGCCTTCAGCACGATCACCACGACCTGGTCATCACCAGCCTTCATACCCATCTGGACCACGACCATTGCCTCGAGACCGTGGTGCTGCGCGGCCCTTCCGCCGCGGTGACGGCCTGCGCACAGCAACTGATTGCCCTGCGCGGCGTGCGGCACGGCAACATCCACATCGTGCCGCTCGCGCACGAGCCACACGCGCACAGCCATCCTCACGGGCATTCCCACGGCGCATCGAAAAGCGCGATGGGGCCCATGGGCGACCGGCACACCCACTACAAACCCATCGCCTGACGGGCTTTGCGCCCTCGCCTGCGTCCAAAGGCGTATGGCTTGGCGCGGTTCTTGTATGAACAATCTCGAATTATTCATACAAGGAGAGAAGGATGAAGCTGAAGCTCTGCATGCTGTCCACAGCCCTGGCCTGCGCTGGCCTCGCCAGCGCACAGACGGGCCACCTGCCTGAGGTCACCATCGAAGGCCCGCGCGATGCGAGCATCGGCAGCGCCGACAGCGCCAGCGAAGGCGCGGCAGAGCGCGAGTCCTACCAGTCGAGGCCCAAGCTGCGGCCGGGCGACATCGTCGAAGCCGTGCCGGGTGTGGTCGCCACACAGCACTCGGGCGATGGCAAGGGCAACCAGTACTTCCTGCGGGGTTTCAACCTCGACCACGGCACCGACTTCGCCATCACGGTGGACGGCATGCCGGTCAACATGCCATCGCACGGCCACGGGCAGGGTTTCGCGGACCTCAACTTCCTCATTCCCGAACTGGTCTCCGGGGTTCGCTATCGCAAGGGCCCATACGCCTTGGACAACGGCGACTTCTCCCTCGCGGGCAGTGCGTCCATGGACTACTTCAGCGCGCTGGACAAGCCTTTCGGCGAGCTCACGCTCGGTGGCAACGGCTACCGGCGCGCGCTGCTGGCGGGCTCGCGCACGCAGGATGACCGGACCTGGCTCGCTGCGCTCGAACTCATGCACAACGACGGTCCGTGGGTCCGGCCCGAAGACCTGAAGAAGGTCAATGCCGTCCTGCGCTACTCGCAGGGCACCAGCCAGCGCGGCTGGCGCATCACCGGCATGGCCTACGACAGCGACTGGAGCAGCACCGACCAGATTCCGATGCGCGCCGTGGACAGCGGCGCGCTCCCGCGCTTCGGCACGCTCGACCCCACCGACGGCGGCAGCACGCGCCGCGTGAGCCTGTCGGGCCAGTGGTTCGAGTCGGGGCCGAATGGCAGCACCGAGATCAGCGCGTACGCCATCGACTATTCGTTCGACCTGTTTTCCGACTTCACCTACTTCCTCTCCAACCCCGTTCAGGGGGACCAGTTCGAGCAGACCGACCGCCGCCGTATCCATGGCGCGCAGGCCACGCATCGCATGCCCAACCGGGTTGCTGGTCTCGACGGCCTGCTGAGCATTGGCGCTTCGTGGCGCGGTGACCGCGTCGGCGAAGTCGGGCTCTACCTCACCGAGTCGCGCAACCGCTACGCGACGGTGCGGGAAGACTCGGTCTCCCAGGACCTGCTGTCGGTGTTCGCGCAACAGCTGGTCAACTTCAACAGCCGGTGGCGCGCCTACGCAGGCCTGCGCGGCGACTCGATGCGATACCGTGTGAGCGGCCACGAGCCCGTCTTCGGCGCCGTCAACAGCGGCAAGGGCAACGACACGCTCATCAGCCCCAAGGCCGGGCTCGCATGGACTTTCTCGCCCACGAGCGAGTTCTACGCCAATGCAGGCACGGGCTTCCACAGCAACGACGTGCGCGGCGCCACCATCACGCTCGATCCGCAGACCGGGTTGCCGGCCGAGCGCGTTCCGGCGCTGGTGCAGGGCCGGGGCGCAGAGCTGGGCTGGCGCTTCGCGCCTTCTGCCGAGACCACATTCACGCTTGCACTGTGGCGTCTGAACATCGACTCGGAACTCGTCTACATCGGCGACGCGGGCGCGACCGAGGCCGGGCGGGCGAGCACGCGGCGCGGCATCGAAGCCGCGCTGCGCTGGAAGCCTGCAGGCAACTGGCGTGTGGAACTCGAAGGCGCCGTGTCCCATGCGCGCTTCAAGGGCCAGGCACCCGCCGGCGAAGGCAACTACATCGACAACGCAGTGGAAACCGTGCTGGCTGCGGGTGTGACGTGGACCGAAGGCCCGTGGACCGCCACCGCGCGCCTGCGCCACATGGGCGCGCGCGCACTCGACACGTTGAACACGGAACGCTCCAAGCCGTCGACGCTCGTCAACGCCGGCATCCGCTACGCCATCAGCCGGGATGTGTCGCTGGGCCTGGACATCTTCAACCTGACCAACCGCAAGAGCAACGACATCGAGTACTTCTATGCGTCATGCACGGCGGAGGAGGTGGCGGGTGGATGCAACGGCGGCGCAGGTTTCGATGACAGGCACGTGCACCCGATGGAGCCGCGCACGGCCCGGTTGTCGCTGAAGGTGAGCTTCTAGTCCGGAGGCGGGGCGTCGCCCAACGTGAACCAGAAGGTGGCGCCGTCCCCCTCCTTGCCGGTGGCCCATACGCGGCCGCCGTGTCGGGCAATGATGCGTTGCACGGTGGCCAGGCCGATGCCTGTGCCCGCAAATTCGCCCGGGCTGTGCAGGCGGTTGAACGCGCCGAACAGCTTGTCGACATAAGCCATGTCGAAACCGGCACCGTCGTCCCGCACGAAGTAGGCGGTTTCGCCGCTTTCCAGCTTCTGGCTGCCCACGACGATGCGCGCGGCGCTCCTGCGCGCGGTGAACTTCCATGCGTTGTTGAGCAGGTTGTCCACCACCTGGCGCAGCAGCACGGGCTCGCCATGCACCCAGAGGTTCGGTTCGATCTCGAAATTCACCACGCGGCGCGGGTCGCGTTCGCCCAGCTGGGCCGCGACCAGTCGCGCTTCTGCGGCCAGGTCGAACTCGCGCCATTCGAGCTTTGCGCGGGAGAGTTGTGCCAACGCGAGCAGGCCATCGGTCAGCGCGCTCATCTGACGGATGCCCGAGCGTATGCGTCCCGCATAGTGCGCCGCCTTCTGCGCCACGTCGCCTTCGGGGATGTTGGCCGTCAGGCCTGTCAGGAGCGTGCTGAACCCGTCGATGGACGTGAGCGGCTGCCGCAGGTCATGTGCGATCGAATACGAGAAAGCTTCGAGCTCCTTGTTCGCCGCTTCCAGCTCGGCCGTGCGCAGGCGCACGCGCTCCTCGAGCCCCGTGTTCAGCCGTTCGATCTCGTCGCGTGCGCTCACGTAGTCGGTCACATCGGTAAAGGTCCGCACCATGCCACCCGAAGGCAGCGCCTGGGTCTTCACTTCGAGCACGCGGCCCAGTCTGGTGCGGCGCAGGTAGTGCTCCGGAATCTGGGTCATGCCCGCAGCCGCCACATGTCCACGCGCGTGCAACTGCACCAGCCGCTGGCCGTCGCCGAAATCCCCGCGTGCGAGCTGGTGGTTCGTCATCTCGGAGAGCGTCGGTCGCGTCTCCATCAACTCGCGCGGCAGGTCGAGCAGTTCGAGCAGCCGGTCGTTGTACGTGGTCAGCCGGCCGTCCGGCCCCAGCATGAAGATGCCCTGCGCGATGCTGGCGAACGTGGTCTCGAGCTGGTGCGATTTTTCCTCCAGCGCGCGGCGGCTGCGCTCCATCTCGGTGATGTCCACGCTCGCGAAATACAGTTCACCCGTGCTGGCGCGCTGGGCCGCCACGCGCAGCCAGCGGCCGCCGGGCAGTGGCAGCTGGAACGGCGCGCCGGTGAAGTTCAGGGCCTCCATCAGCGTCACGCGGCCGGCCTCGTGGATGTGGCGCTCTTCGTCCGCCGCGCCGGACCAGGCCAGCGCATAGACGTCCTCGAAGCGACGGCCCGTCATGAGACCCTTGCCCATCACGCCGTAGACCAGCACGAAGCGGTCGTTCACCCAGGAGATGCGGCCGTCGGTGCCCAGCACCATCATGCCGTCCGACAGGTGCTCCACGAAGTCGGGCGATTCCCTGCGCGCCGCGGCACTCGCCGCCATGATCTCATCGGTACTGACGGGTGATGCGGTTTCCGTCCAGAAACGCATGCGCGTGCCGTCGGCCAGATGCATCGTCGCCACACGCAACCAGCGGCCGCGATGCTGGAACGAGATCGGCTGGTTCTGCACGCGGTGGCGCGCCAGAGCCGCCTCGATGTACTGCGCGATCTGCGGCATCTCCTGCGCGTTCAACCGCACGCGATAGAAGCGGTGCAGGTTGTCGACATAGGGCTCGCCGACGCGGATGAAACCGTCATGTTCGGGAAAGAAGCTGAGGAAGGTGCCGTTCCACAGCACGGCGCAGTCATTGCCGTCGTAGGCACAAACGGCGATGCCGAGACTGTCCAGCGCAGCGGCTGACGCCTTCAGCGATTCCGTCGTGTCGTTCATGCGCCTCTGTGCCCCCGGCGTTGCCCTCTGTCTGCCGCCAGCATAGCGCCGGGCAGGCTGCCGCGCCTTCGGGAATGCACGCGAAAGCCGAAAACGTGGCGGGAAGGGTACGAACGGCGCAGGCTGCCGCTACGGCGCGACGCCATCGGGCCAGTTGTCCGCCCGTTCCAGCCCGGGCAGGTCGGCCAGCAGTCCGTTGGCGACCGCGTCGGCAGCGATGCCTTGCGCGGCCTTCTGCAACGCGGGCAGATGGCGGCGCACCATTTCCCTTTCAGTGAACGCAGCGCGGTTCCAGTTGATGTTCAGCGCGCCGAGCACCTGCCCTTGCCCGATGATCGGCACGGCGATGGCCTGCAGCGAATCGTCGCGCGCCGCGCCGTTGTATCCGCCACCCCGGTAGACCGGGTGCCGGGATGCGTAGCCGCGGCGGCGGGCCTCTTCCACGCGCGCTTGCGCATCGTTCAACGCAATGGCTTTGGCATTGTGCACATCACGGCCCGACCGCGCGGCGCGCACCAGCGCCATCCGGCGCTCCGGCGTCAGCGCCGACAGGAATGCCGAGCCCGCGGCCGACGCCATCAGGTTCACCCGTATGCGGCCATAGCGCCTGCGCACATAGAAGCGCGACTGCCGCAGGTTGGACTCGAGCACCATCATGAAGTCGTCGTCACCCACGTGGACCATCAGGTCCGACGGCCATTCCACCTGCTGGCAAAGCTGGTCGAGCCAGGGCGCGGCGACGTCGGCCAGACGGTCGGCGGGCGCGATGGCATGGGCCAGCACCTGCAGCTGCACGCTGTTGCGATACCGCTGGTCCGTCATGCTGCGGCGGACCACGCCGGCTGCGATGAGTGTCTTGAGCATGCGCAGCAAGGTCGGCCCCGACAGGCCGGTGGCCGACTGCAGTTCGATGAGCGTGGCGCCGTCGGGCTGGGCCTGCAGGGCGCGCAGCACGTCGAACGCGCGCTCGACAGCGCGGATGGTCTTGACGCTTTCCATGTGATTTCACCTAGTGTAATTCGTGTCCGTTCCGCTGGCGGGCCAGCGGGGCAGGCGGTACCTTCAGCGCAAAAGGAGACAGACATGAAAACCGATTCCCGAACCGGCCTTCGCCGCCGGCTGTTGCTGGGCGCGGGTGCCGCCCTCGCCACCACGGGCTTTGCCCTGCCCTTCGCGGCGCTCGCGCAGCCGCGCCTGAAGCTCGCCACCATCACTACCGGCTTTGCGGCCGGGGGTTCGTCCGACGTGACGGCGCGGATCCTGGCGGACTACCTTCGCGGCAAGTTCGCTGAAGCCGTGATCGTTGAAAGCAAGGTCGGCGCGAGCGGGCGTCTCGCCGTGGAGCACGTGAAAGCCGGTGCGGCCGATGGCAGCAGCCTGCTGGTGAGCCCGAGCGGCATGATGGTGCTGTTCCCGCACATCTACAAGAGCCTGCGCTACGACCCGATGAACGACTTCGCGCCGGTCACGCCGCTGGCGAAGTTCCCGTTCGTGCTGGCCATCAGCACGCAGGTGCCGGCCGAGGTGCGTACGCTCAAGGACTTCATTGCCTGGTGCAAGGCCAATCCGAAACAGGCCTCGTTCGGTTCGCCGGGCGCGGGCACCAGCGCGCACTTCTCCGGCATCATGCTCGGCCGCCGCGCCGAGATGGAGTTCACGCACGCGGCTTATCGCGGCATGGCGCCGCTGGTACAGGACCTGATGGGCGGGCAGATCGCCTCCGGCGTGCTCACTCCCGCGGATGCACTGCCGCTGATGTCGTCCGGCAAGCTGCGCCTGCTGGCGACCACTGGCACCACGCGCTCGCGCTTCCTGCCCGACGTCCCCACCTACACCGAGCTCGGGTTCACCGACATCGTGATCGAGGAATCGTATTCGCTTTACGCGCCCGCTTCGCTGAATGCCGAGACGGTGAACCAGCTCGCAACGCTTTCGCACCAGATGCTCGCCTTGCCCGAAACGCAGCAGCGCTTTGCGCAGATGGGTCTGGAAGTCGCGCCGCAGCAGCCCGCACAGTTCAAGGCGGCGCTCAAGGCGCTGACCGAGCGCTGGGGCGGCATCGTGAAGGCTTCCGGCTTCACGCCGCAGGACTGAGGCCCCAAGGATTTTTTTGACTGAAGGAAAGAAGTACCCCATGCAGAAGCAACAGGCGCCCGAGCAGAAGGCGCTCGGCACCAGCAAGGCCGGAGTGCCCGTCGTCGCCGAAGCCGATGTCGTCGTGATCGGCGCGGGCCCGGGCGGATTCGCCGCTGCGCTGCGCGCCCGGCGCGAAGGCTGCAGCGTCGTGATCGTCGAGAAGTTCGACATGCCCGGCGGCGTGCACACCTCCGGCCTGCAGGGCGCGGCGAACACCGGCGTCGGCGGCATCCACACCGAGCTGATGGAGCGCTTCGCGCGCGAAGGCTGCATCTACGCGCCCACCGAAAAGGATTTGCCCGACTGGGCCGGCAATGCGCTCTCGCACTACGACTATTACCTGAAGCCGGGCAGCCCGTTCCGCCGCGAATCGTTCAACCCCGATGCGGCCGGCAACATCATGGTGCGCATGCTCGATGAAGCGGGCGTGCACTCGATCTACGGCGCGTCGTTCGTCGATGTCGAGATGGAAGATGACCACGGCGAGCGTCGCATCACGCACGCGATCATCGAGACCGTGGAAGGCCGGCAGGCCGTGCGCGGCCGCATCTTCGTGGAAGGCTCGGGCACGGCTGAGGTCGTGGCCCGCGCAGGCGCGCCCTTCGTCTCCGGCGGCGGACGCCAGCACGAAACGGTGAGCCAGGACCCCGAGAAGCGCCCCATCCCGGGCGGCCTGCTATGGATCATGAGCGGCATCGACTTCGCGAAGACCGCCGAGTACCAGCGCAACGCAGACGATCCCGCCCTCAGCAAGCTGATCAACAAGGCCCGTGCGGCCGGCGACATCCCGCCCGAGCTGTACCGTCCGCGCATGGCCGACCAGGGCGTGTACGGCGACCACTACATCGGCCACCCGACCATCGATATGAGCCCGATCCAGGGGCCGGGCACTTTCATCCTCTGGCAGAACGTCCCGTACGAATGGGCACTGCATATGGACGAAAGCGCCGAGCATGCGTCGCGCGCCAAGACCGAACTGCGCCGCCTGATCGACATCGAGGCTCAGTTCCTGCGCAAGTACGTGCCCGGGTTCGAGAACGCATTCATCGTGCACGTGGGCCGCTATGTCGGCGTGCGCGACGGTCGGCACCCCATTGGCGAGTACGTCTTCTCCATCGATGACGCGCGCGAAGGCCGCAGCTTCCCCGATGCGGTCACGAAGCCGATGACCAAGACCTTCTTCTGGGACGCCTACACGAAGTACACGTTCGAAGTGCCATTCCGCAGCTTCCTGCCCAAGGAAGTGAACAACCTGCTGCTCACTGGTGCATCGCTGTCGTTCACCTTCGAGACGATCTTCATGGTGATGCGTAATTTCCCGTGGTGCACGCAGACCGGTGAGATCGCAGGGCTTGCCGCTGCACGTTGCGTCAAGGAAGGCGTGAACACCAAACAACTGAAGTGGACGGAACCCCTGTTCTAGGCCCTTCCGGCGAGAGGTGCGGACCACCGTCCCTCGCCCTGTTTTCAAGAAGCATACGGAGACAAACCATGCTCAATCGCCGCCAGATCGTCAAAGCCATTTCCGCCGCCGCCACCGTGGGGGCCACAGGCTTTGCCCATGCGCAGCAACTGCCTTCCACCGTGAAGATCATCGTGGTGGTGCCGCCCGGCGCCAGCATGGACAACGTGGCACGCCTTGTCGCCGACCGTCTCAAGGACGGCATCAAGCGCAACGTCATCGTGGAATACAAACCCGGGGGCACCGGCCTCGTGGCCGCCCAGTTCCTCAAGAGCACCGAGCCCGACGGCTCGTACGTGATGTTCGCGCCGATTGCCGTGGCCGCGTTCTTCCCGTTCCTCTACAGCAAGCTGCCCTACGATGCCGACAAGGACCTCGTGCCCGTGTGCGACGGTGTGCACATCCCGCACGCGCTCACCATCAGCCCGGGTTCCGGCGTGGAGAACCTTCAGCAGTTCCTGGCCGCCGCAAAGGCAGACCCGCTCAAGGCGAACATCGGCACGTCCAGCATGGGCAGCGTCGGCGCGCTGCTGATCCTGCGCCTGCGACAGATCACCGGCATCGACCTGCAACTCGTTGCCTACAAAGGCGGCCAGCCGCTGCTCACCGACCTCATGGGCAACCAGGTCCCGGCAGGCGTCTCCGTCATCTCGGACTACCTCGCGCAACACAAGGCCGGCCGCGTGAAGATCATCGCGGCGGGCAGCCGCACGCGCACCGCGCTCGCGCCGGAAATCCCGACGCTCATCGAATCCGGCTACCCCGACCTGTACGGCGCTTCGTCCATCGGCTTTTTTGTTCGCGGTGGCACCGCGCAACCACTGGTGCAGCAACTGTCGGACGAAATCAATGGGGTGCTGAAGAACCCGGACGTTCGAACCCGCCTACTGCAGATCGGCGCAGAGCCGATGGGCGGGTCTGCGGAAGACTTCAGGAAGCTGGCGCTGTCGGAGCGCGCAAGGTGGGAGCCGGTGGCAAGGGCGGCGAATATCAGGATCGAGTGATCGCAGGGCGGGTCGCCATCTGGCGGAGGCGGTTGCTTTCGAACAACACTATCGGAGAGAAGAGTGCCCAGGTTTGTGCACGCGATAGATCGTGCGCTTCACCACCGACTCGGAAACTCCGAACACATGCGCAAGACTTCTCAGCGTGTAGTCACCGGTATCCCAGAACAGCAATATGTCCTCTTCGGTCTCAGCGTCAATGCTGCGGCGCTTCCCGCAATGGACACCACGCTCCATAGCGGCGCGCTGACCGGCCATAGATCTTTCCCGGATCAATGACCGCTCAAATTCAGCGACTGCACCTAGGACCTGAATCATCAGGCGCCCCGCGGCACTAGATGTATCGATGGGCTCGCTCAGGCTACGAATGCCAGCGCCAACCGCTTCAATGCGCTCAAGGATATTCAGCAAGTCCCGCAAGCTTCGGGCGACCCTATCAAGCTTATATACGGCCAAAACATCGCCTGGCCGCAGACTGTCGAGCGCGCGTTGTAACTGAGGACGCGAACCAACACTACTCTGCTTTTCGTGAAAGACTTTCAGGACACCTGCTCGACGCAACTGCTGTAGCTGCATAGCCGCATCCTGATCGTTAGTGCTAACTCGCGCGTAGCCAATCAGCATTCGGAGAGTTCACAACAAGCGTGCTGCGACTCTCTAAGTAATCTCGAAAATACAAGCGAGATCAAGGCGTAGCGCCAAAGTGGCCGTGCCACGGCTTGCCTGATCGGCGTGATGGACGCACTACCATCGCCCCCAGTTGCGAAGCGTTCAACTACAGCAGCTTGGGCAGTAGTCCACATCCATTTACTCAACCACGGGTGCACGATGCTCAGACATGGCATCATCAGAAAACTCCTAAACTTCTGTTTTCGGCCCCTTAACAGGATTGTCCACTAAAATCTGCCCCGTGGTCGCTTCGGAGTGTCCACCCCATGGATCAGGCTTTACTACCCAAATCAAACGCCAGAACGGCGATTGTTATCTGTCTCTCGTTGTCTTGAGGTAGCGAGAACGTATAGCTATCGCTTGTCTCATCCAACCGCAATGGGCCACTAACGTAGTTCGAGTGCGTCTTTATAAGAGCGCGCATCTTGTTCACAACGCTCGTAAATCCCACATTGCGATTGAATATAACGATCGCCGTCTTGGTATCCCGCCAAGACAAGTAGCTGAGAAGTTGGTCGATGGTTTGAAGAAAGAGCTTATCGCCACCCCAAATTTTGAACTCAGCCACGAAGATGTTTCCTGCCTCGTAGCGAATCAAGATATCTGTTTTTCCCGTGACATTAAAGGCCTCGCCTGTCGCGTTGCCGAAGTGCGCGTTGAGCGGAACAAGGAACATATCTCGCAAGGCCTCCTCGTCAAGACTACGCGTCCTAGATGAGCTCTGCTCAATGCTGCGTCCTGCGCCGCGAATCAGTCCGAGTATCTTTTGATATACGTCTTTGTCTAGGGTTGGCTCGGGCGGCGTTGCGGGTCGCATAGGGGGAAGCTGAGGCTGAATCTTTTGCTTCACAGCCGGTGGGACGTACGTGCGAGCATCACCGGCCTTTTCCATGATTTTTATTCCCAGCCCTGCAAGGGCTGCCACTGAACTCTTCTGCTGCAAAAGCCTAGCGGTGCGCGCTTCGATTTGCTGCCTCACTTTACGACCCAGTTCATCGGGGTAGCTTGACCACATTGACCGATGCCACCCAAGGTACTGGTCAATTGAGTCGAGCAATGAATTCACTTTCTGCCTCACCTCCTCTGGTGACAAGGTTCGACCTGCAATCGTGAACTTCAGTTTGTTGCCTGCGACCTCAGCGACTGGAGGGTTGGTGTCGAAAGTATTAGATTGCATCTGAAAAATGCTAGCTTCACCAGCGAAGGGGACCTCAAAGTCATACGCTTCGCCTGGGACACGGACCGTTCGCCTTTCCCATTGATCGTAGGCTTCATACGGACGCTCATGATGACTTCCCTCCACCCCACTTCGATCGAGTGTGGGCACTGTCATCGAGTATTTATCAAGGAAGTACTGGACGAGGGCATCAACATCTGTATTGAGCAACCGCTGCTCAGGCAATCTATCAACCTCCGAGAGCGCTGCCTCGACCTGCGCCCTCATAGCAGCATTTCCGTCAGCACGGGAGAAGAGATACTCCCGTTCACGCTTCGACCCGTACATACTTTCTCCTCACTGGTTCAAACATGTCTGCGTCTGGTTGCAGCATCACGACCGGTTTGGTTTCGCGTGCGAAAGTGATCCAAAGCCGTTCTGAAGCGAATGCTTGTACCAAAGTTGCAAACAGCGATCACTGCATGGGGCACCTTAGCGTCTGCTGCTCTGCCTGTATAGCAAGCGTCCGTTGTCGGTCTGGTCCGATAACTTCGGGGGGTTGATACTGCCAGTTGGAATATCGGCTCCAGATTCTTTGACGCTCGGCCTGGAGCTGCGCGCATCGCTGCGCGGTTGAGACTTGCGGGACGGCCTGACTTTGCAGCGCTTGACCTTGCTGGTGTTGTGCCCGGGCGATATCGACTTGTTGCTCCCATGTCATATCGTCGGGGACTGTCACGATGCGTTCTACGGTCGCATTGCGCTGGCTGCAGTGCGTGTTGGTCCAGAACGTTCCGCCGCTGTATGCCTTGCACAAATACACGGTGGCACCTGACGCACCGAACGGCATCAGCAGCAATAAAAAGGCGATCTTTCGCATTAACTTCTCTCCTCGCCCGAGTCTGCCGGAAAGTTTGCGGTTCGCCAAGTGCAATGAGGCGTGCCCCAAGGGTCGGGCTCTATCGCTACGCGACCATGCCTGTAGTCATGGCCCATACGGGTAACGATCCCTCACGCAAGCTCACCGTGGTCCTCGATCTTTGTTGGCGTTGAATCCGGATCTGCTGCATTGGCCACGCCAGTCGCTTCGCTTGGTGTCATGTCCACTGCGGCCGCAGTTCCTACATCCTGAAAAATCCGGCCTGGCCGATCTGCGAAGCCACCCCCGTTAACCCCGCACGGGAGTGAGGGGCGTAACGGGGGTGTCTTTATTTCGCAGATCCGGCACAGGCCGGATTTTTCTTTTGTGATCAACCAACCCACTCCCCCCCGCCCCTCGCCCTGCGAGGGGAGCGAGGAAGCATTGCTGAAGGTATCCACAAAACAGCCTTCATTCATCAACTTACTTTCGCAGGAGAAAGAACCATGACGCAAGCTTCCACCAACCAAGACCGCAGCATCGATTTCATCGAGCTGGGCCAGATTCGCGCCTTGCCCCAAGTGCGCACCGAGTTCGACGAGAACTCGATTGCCGAGCTGGCCAAGAGCATCCAGGCACACGGCATGTTGCAGCCGGTGTTGCTGCGCGCGAGCGACGAAGGCGGCTATATCGTCATTGCCGGCGAAAGGCGCATCCGCGCTGCGCTGCGAGCGGGCCTGAGCCATGTGCCTGCACTGGTCGGCCAGGTCGACGATGACAAGGCCAATGAGATGCAGCTGGTGGAGAACATCCAGCGCGAGGAGCTGAGCCTGGCCGACACGGCCAAGGGGGTGTTGCAGCTGTATGAGCGCAACAAGAGCCAGGCGAAGGTGGGCGAGATCCTCGGCAAGTCGGTGCCCTGGGTGTCCAAGCACGTCGCAGCGGCGACGAATCTGGGATGGAACACGCGGACATGGTTCGAGCATCCAGAGAGCAAGGCGGACGACCTCGAGCTGGTGCTGACGCTCAACCAGATGGAGAAGCTGGGCAAGTGGTATCCGCGCGTGGAATCACTGACACAGCAGATCGACGAGGGACACGCTGGCCGGGCTGAAGCACGTGAGCTGCTGCAGACGATGCGGCAGGAGATCGAGGAGGAGCGCAAGGCGAAGAAGGCGGAGAGCCAGCACGCTCTGCCGATCGGGGCGCAGGCAGAACCGGAGCCGGCGCCGTGGAATGCGGAAACCGAGCTGCACGATCTGTACGCCCAGCTGGATCGGCAGTATGAAGCGATTGACCAAGTGCCGACGGCCGACCTCATCAAGCATCTGGACAAGGCGCAGCAGGCAGCGATGACCGCTGTGGTGAAAGAGTCGTTCAACGAAGGCAAGAAGATGGCCAAGAAGTCAGACCGGGAAAAGGCGCGTGAACTGGTGGCGCGCTACACGTGCGGCTATGACGATAGGGATTGGGACACCGTCGCGCACTTTCTGGGCATCCAGGGCGACAAGCTGACGCTGGCCGGACTGGTGGTTGAAGCTAGGGAGATGATCCGGCTGGATCACTGAGTTTCGCGTGCGAATTCGGGAGCCGCCTAAGGGCGGCTTTTCTTTTTTGAAACAAAAGGATACATTCTCAGTACCAACCAGAGGAGCCGCATGACCATCGAACACATAGCGATCACGAACTTCAAGGGGATCGACAAAGAAACAACATTCCAGCTTTGCCCAATCACGATCTTTATAGGGGCAAACTCCTCGGGGAAAAGTTCGGTGCTTCACTCAATCGCGGCGCTTTCCCAAACACTAAAGCTTGGAAACACCCTGCCCTCTCTAGTACTGGATAGTGAGTACGCTCATGTTCACTTAGGACGGTTTGTTGAGATTGCTCACTCCAACTCATATGACGACTCCATCTGCATCGCCTTGGATCTCGGTCCAATTGATTTGGAAGCCACACTGCCCGAAGGTGAAGCGCACATAAAAGGCCCGTGTTATGTGAGATATGAGTTCCGCTGCAATAGAAGAACACAGGAGGTCTACATATCCAGCGCAGATTTCGATGTTGGAGGCAATACGGCAAAAATAATACGATCAAAGAATTCGCCTTACAAATTTTATTGCACTACGAATTCTTCTGATCAATCCTTTGAAGTTGAACGGCGCAATAACATTTCTTTTATGCCAATCATCTCTAAGGAGAGGGGAGTAAATCAAGACCTCCTTGGACTTTTTGTTTTTCTCAGTGCGGTACAGCAAAAAATTGAAAGGGCATTGCGCTCAACTTGCTATTTGGGACCATTTAGACAAAGTCCCCTTAGGAGGTATCCGTTTAGAGGATCCTCCGCTTCCGAGGTCGGTGCACAAGGTGAAGCTACCATCACACTCCTTGCATCTGAGTATTCCCGCTCGAAAGGAAAGGCTCATCAAAAGCAGATCAACGGCTGGCTAGCAAGTATGGGACTGGCGAAAGCCGTTGGACTTTCCCGTGTAGGGACTTCAGACCTTCTTGATGTGACGCTTACGCTAGATGACGGCGAGAAGCTCCCCATCGCCGATCTGGGTTACGGACTATCCCAAGTACTTCCCGTGCTCACACAATGCAGCTATGCGACCAAGGGCTCGACGTTACTTTTTGAGCAACCGGAACTCCATCTGCATGAGAAGGCTGCTAAAAAATTGAGTGGGATTTTCATCGAGTCGGCAACCAAGCGTGGGCTTCAATTAATTATTGAAACCCACTCTAGAGACTTAGTGAACGGCGTTTTTGACGGGATCCGATCCGGAAGTATTGATGCAAATGAAGTGGCTCTGTATCGGGTAGATCGTATTGATAAAGCAAGCAGATACAAGCGCATTTCCATAAACTTTGATGGCGCTCACTTGGATGTAGATGACCCTTGGGCCGATGCAGTTCAGGGAACCCCTTGAAATTCAGTTTGCGGCTGTTATTACAGTTGCCCTAGGACTGTCGCAGATAACGGCTCGAACTTTCCCTCTCCAAGCCAGCGCTCCGGCGCAGTCGGTCAACGGTGCCCACCTGTAGCCCATGCTCTCTAGCTCCAGACTGGTCACTGTGTTGACGTACACGGCGCTGTGACTGATTGCGAAGGTGTAGACGGTCCTGCCCTTCATCGTCATGCGCCCCGTCAGATGGATGCCCTTGCTGGTGAACGGCTCCGGCATTTCTCCCGTTGCTACGGGCTGCATGTCGGAAGCCTGGCCGCTCGGGTCAGACAACTGATCCTTGTGCTGCGCGGCGTATTTGGCGGCTTCTGCTTCCGCATCCCACTTCGGTAGCTTCCCGGCCTTCTCCAGTTCCCAGTTGATGCGGGCCGGATGGTCTGGCGGTAGCTTCTCCTGCCATGGTGCGTCTGCTGCTGCCATCTTGGCGGGTAGCGGCTTGGGCTTCTTCTTGTCTCCGGCTGGCCAGAACGCCCAGATGGTGACAACGACGCTGAAGGCGATCCAGCCCCACTTGAAGCGGTTGAACTTGACCATGAAGGGCTTCACGTCGGTGGCTTCGGCCTCGCCGACGCTGTTGCCCTGGGTGTGGCTCTTGTACAGGCCGAAGTACTCGGGCTTGTACTTGCGCTCTTCGCTGCTGATGAGCGCACCACGGTAGCCGGAATGGACGTTGCGGATGTAGTGGTCTGGCTTGCCCAGCACGTCGGCCTTGCGACACTTCACGAGGATGGCGATCAGGCCCGCAATCTCCTGATCCATGTCCCTGAAGTTCTGGGTCATGAGCAGCACGTCGACGTTGAAGTGCCGGTGCAGCTTGAACCACTCGACGACCTGCTTGTTGGTGCCGAGCTTGGGGAAAGGGACGTGGCATTCGTCGATGATGAAGAGCGGCCCCCTGCCCGTCTTCGGGTGCTTCCATTCGGTGTAGAAGTCCCAGACGTGGCCGAAGCGCCGGGTTCCTTCGGGCGGTTGTTCGGTGTGGCGATCCTCGAACAGCTCGAAGGCGTCGCCCTCGCCCGTGTTCTCGTTGATGCGCTCCGCATCCCATGTGCCGCGCACTGGCTGGGCTTTCCAGCGCAGTTCGATCAGGTCCAGCCAGTCCGGGTTGATCGCGCCGAACTGCTCCAGGATCAGCGGCAGGTTGGTGATGACCTTGCGGCCCTGCTTGAGGGCCATGAGGACGTGGAAGGCGACAGACTCGTAGCTCTTGCCGCTACCGGGGATGCCCTGCAATCCGTTGATCATGGGGGTGTCTTTCGCGTGCGAAAGCGCTTACGAGCCCAGTCGCGTGAAGGGGATGAGCTGCAGGACCAGGCGGATGCCGATGGCGGCCGTGATGATCCCGATGGCCTGCGGCACGCCCAGGAGCAGCAGGATGTTGACGACCTCACCGGGCAGCGCGCCCCATGCGGCGAGGTTCGTATCGATGCCGGTGGTGTCGATGCCGCTGGCTGCATTGACAGCGACGCCTAGCGCCTTGTCCATGACCCAGCACACCACGTCGGTGAGGAGCAGCCAGATCGCAGCGAAGACGGCAACGAAGAGGAGCCCGAACCACTGGACGGCGGCGGCGATCTTCGCCAGCAGCATCGAGAAGGCTGCTGCCATGCCTCAGCCCCCGAAGATGAGGGCGCGCGCAAGAAGCAATGCGCTTATGACGATGACGACCTGGCCGAATCCCCAGACCCAGCACGGCGGCGCAACATTGCGTTCGCCGTAGCTCCAGCCGGGCACCGCGAAGTCGAGGTCGATCATCCACGCGGGACAGACGCCCTCGCCTGCCAGATTGGGCATGAGGTTCGTGCTGAGCTGGCCGAGCGGGGTGGCCATCATTTCCGCCTTGCGCGTGCCCCAGACGCCGGCTAGTCCGTCGGGGTACTTCTGCTTGTAGAGCTCAGGAATCTCAGCAAGAGGCGTATCAGACGGAAACTCGTTGTCTTCAGTCTCCTCGACCTCTGTCTCTGTGCCGGTCTTGACACCGGCACTGTTGTAAGTCGTGGTGGTCGTCGTGCGGTTGTCATAGGTGATCGTGTTGTTGTTGATGGTGAAGTTGTTGGTGACGTTGGTCACCGTCTTCGAGCCATCGGGATGCACGGTTTCCTTGGAGCCAGCATCAACGCTGGCCGGACCTGTGATCGAGGGGGTTGGCAGTTCGATGGAGCCGCCTCGATCCAGAACCTCCTGCACAACCGCGCCCGGCATCGGCGAGTTGCGCATGTAGGGCGCAATGTCATCCATGCTCTTGGGCAGCCCGGTTTCACTGACGGCGTACGCCTGGGAATAGCAATTGTGGAACTGGTTTGAACCGTTGTTGTAGGTGAAGCCGTAGAGGTTCTGCGATGTATTCCAGTAGCCTGAATAGTTCGGGCCGGGCGTCTGTCCACCACGCCAGCACATGATGGGTGATGGGCTCAGCGCAACGTAGGTGTTTCGCGTGGCTGCGCAGCTTGCTACGACGTTCGGCGGCGGTGTACAGACGAGGCCGCTTTCCATGAGCAGGAATTCGTCATTGGGACCCGTGGCGTTCGGATTGACCTTGACGTTCGAACTCTGCATCCATGCAGCAATGCCAACAGCGCCGCTTGCAACCAGCCCGGGCCAACCGCCCAACAAGGAGGCAACGCCTATGACGCCATCGAGCACGGCCGACTTGTCGACGGTGTAACCCGCCTGAAACGGGTACTTCGTGCCAGCGATGAACACATCGCCTCCGGCCGACATGGTGAGCGTTGTGCCAGTCGCAGTTGCAGGGACTCCGTAGTTGCCGGCGTACTGCCAGCCGCCGGTGATGGGTGGCGCAACGGGAACAGCGCTGCCCCACTGGGTGCCCTGCCCGGTCGGGCCGAAGGTGACGGAGCGGCCGGCGTTGTTCGTGCCGATCTGCCTGAAGTCAGGCAGCCTGCCTGCGTGCGAAGAGCCAGTCCACACGACGCAGGCGGCGAGGACGAGGAAGTAGCGGAAGAGCTCGATCATCATGCGGACCTCATGCCAACGATGAAGGCGGCAGCACTCATCGCGCCGATCAACGCGATGACCACGAAGAGCAGTGCGGTGAGTGCGCCGATGGTCACATCAGACCTTGCGGATGACGCGCTTGGCGACGTCCGGACCCTTGAACGCCAGCGCGATGCCGACGATGATCACGCCCGCTGCGATCACCTTGGCGGTGATGCCGTCCAGGCTGATCGCGTCGAAAAACGGATCGAACGGGCCTTCGGTGGACTGCGCCATCGCCAGACCCGAGAGCATCAGGCCGGAACCGGCAGCGAGGATCTTCGCGCCGTACTTTTTTGCTTGCTTGTAGAGCTTCATGGATATCTCCAGTTGGTGGCCCGAGACATTCGGGTTGCACCGGTAAGGCCCACGACGTTTCACAACGCTGGCGGGCTTACCGCTGCAATCAGGCTTTCCTGATCAGTCCAACTGCGAGACCTACGCAATACCCGATCACCCACATCGAGAACACCGCGCCAAAGCCCCATGCGTAGGCGTTGGCGATGGCACCCGGCGTGACGCCCAACTGTTCCAGCGAGATCGCAGGCCATGTCAGCTCGTGCTTGACGGTCACCGTGCAGGACGTTGCGCAGTGGATGTCCTGGTCGGGCGACTGCGGGGTGCTTGGCGCTGGAGCGTTCACCGCGCCAGCCGTCAGTTGATAGATACCTCCGTTGAAAGTGAAGTTGACGACGGTCCCGACCTTGATCGGGTTATCCGAGCAGGTAACGCCTTGCGTGCCGGGATAGGTCGTTGCCATGCCCTGGGCGACGGCAGAACACGACGAGTCCGTGACCGGGATCTCGTGTCCGCCGAGGGTGACGCTGGCGCTCATGGCTTGATCCACAGAAGCGGCAGCAACGCCGCGACGGTGAGCACGATGGAGACGATGCAGTAGAGGAACATCCGGTTCAAGGTCATCATTCACCCGCCTGTGTGCAAATCAATACCCGAGGGCTTCACGGTCGAACCAGCCGCACTGTGCGCATGCGGTGTACTCGGTGCCGCCGTCGTACTTCTCCTCTCCCTCTTCAGAACCGCAGTTCTCACAGTGGAAGCGGGAGTACTCGCCGCAGCCGAAGCCGCCCTGATCGTCGTCTTCCATGATTGGCCCTTTCTCAATCAAACTCGCCGATGTTGTGCGATCCGCATTGAGGACACTCCTTCTCGATACGGTCGTCGTCGTTATCGACATCGAAGTCATTGCCATCGGTATTCATGGAGCCAGTGACGAACTCCATGAATTCACCGGGGTACAGGCAGTCCATGCAGACATAGCCGAGAGACATAGGGCAGGTCCTTTCTCAATCAACCCTGGAACATGTCGTCATAGGACTCGCGATGACCGCAGGCGGGACAGATGAATTCGGCTTCGGTAAAGACCGCTTCATCGTCGCCCTCTTCCAGCGGGATCTCGTGGCCACAGTTCGAACATGGTGGCCATTGGCCATCGGTGTCATGGGACATGGGTGGTTTCTTTCGCTTGCGAAAGTCAGTTACTCCACCGCATCGAGCGTCAGGTCCACCGGCGTGACCATCGTCACCTCGCCGGTTTCCTTGTCGGTCGCGCGGAACGCCTTGCGCGTGAAACCGCCAAGGCGGGCCGTCACGCTGATTTCGTCGCCGGACTGACCCAGCGACTGCTTGCTGCGCACTTCCAGAACCTGCGGGCGGCTGTAGGCGTCCGGCGCGGGCGTGAGGATGCGCGTGTAGCGCGTGCCGTCGTGGCGGCGCGATGCCTCGATGCGCCCCTTGATCAGGACTTCCATGGGTGCGGGTGCTTTGCCCGTCGTGGGCAGGTTTTGAACGGCAGCGTTCATGCTTCTTTCTCCTATGCGGCCAAGCGCATCAAATCCCGGCTGACGTGGTACTCGGGGCGGTTCCGAGCCGGTGAGTTACAGAACCGCCTGTCCACGCGTTGCGGCGTGAAATCGTGAATCAGCGAATCGTTCGCCGTGACATGAATGTTTGAAGAGCGCCAGCTCACGCCGGCCTCTTCGAGCAGCTTGCGATTGCGGAAGAACGTGGCGCGGCTGTACTTGTCGCGCACGACGTTCTCGTTGAGCGTGCACATCGCCGACCAGAAGCCGTAGAGCTGGCCTCCTCGCGTGTCGCCGTATGTGTTCTGAAGGCGCGTGATCACCGCCGTCGTGTTGCGGACCGTTTCCATGGAGTGCTTCCCTTCTCTCAGCAGCCGCTCCACCTCGTTGTCGTGGATGCGCTCTAAGTACGCGTCGTCCAGTTCCGCGACCGTCGGGTTCTTCCCGAAGTCGTACTGGAGCTTGTCGCTGTGGATCTCGACCTCGACCCGCAAGCGGTCGTCGGCCAGTCGCTGCAGCGCGTTCAACTTGCGCTCGACCCGCTCGAAATTCTTCGGGTCCGTGCCAAACATGTGATCGAACAGGATGCGGAAGAAGCTGCGCAGGCGGCTGTAGTCGTGCTGCCTGAATTCCGAACCCTTGTGATAGAACTTGACCGTCGTCGTCTTGCCCGCGAAGTACACGGCCATGTCGTACTTCGCCGCCTTCTTCTGGCGCCTGGGGAAGTTGCGTAGCTGGATCGAATCGAAGAATTCCTTGCAGGCCGCCTTGCGCAAGCGAAACACATGCGCCACGTCCACGCGGTGGACGGTCCAGAAGTCGGCGGACATGAGCTCAGTGTCCAGAAGCTTCTCGACCAAGGCGACGAGGTATCGCGCTGCTTCCTTGAAATCAGTCGGCCCGCCGTAGACGTTGTGCCCCAGCATGACCTTGTGCGCGCTGGCCTCGATCAGCAAGTAAGGCTCGCAGGCGTGAAGGCGCGGACGACCGTTCTTGTCCACCACCCAGTCCTGGTACTTCGGGATCACGCTGATCCGTGAATCCCAAGAACCGAGCAGATCGCCGGTGAACAACTCATACAGGACCTCGCCCGTCGCCAAGTCGCAACCCGAGCGGAGGATGCACTGTTGCTCGATGCGTTTCATGACCGTGCGATCGATGGAGGGTGACTTGAGCTTGATCGTGTCGTAGGCCACGCCTCAAGCCCCCGCATTCCGAAAGGAAGCACCCTGCAGCGAATGGGCGCAGCTCAGTTCCTTGGGGAGCGTATGACAGAGCCTTCTCCAGCCCTGTGATGGCTCTGAAAGCATGTAGGCAGCCTGCGTACCCGGCTCAACATGCAAAGTCTCATCGGTGAGACTCTCAGGCGGTGCTACCACGCCCGCCTGAGAAAAACCGCCCCCGTGGAGCCCATCAAAACGCACCTGCTGCGCTTCAGCCGGGTTCCCCGCAAGCGGGGCCCCTCCGGCTGCGCGCGCACAGGTGCAGCGGCCATCGCCGGAGCACAGACGAACATTGCGGGACTCGCACCATGTGATCCCAAGCTGAAGACCTTGCACCTTGAACCACATCCCGCTGTCCATGGTGTCGCCGAGCTTCACGACGTGGGCGCAGTGGACGGAGCCTCGAACGCGCACCTGGACATGGATAGCGGGCTTCTTGGTCTTGTGGCCGTCCCACTGGTTGTAGGCGGCGGCAAAGAAGCGTTCGAAAGTCAGCGGGAAGTGATGGTCGAAAGCGTCGTAGGGACGCGGACCCTTAACTGGTGAACCCCCAGCGACGGCACCGGAAGAGGCACTACCGGTGCCGCCTTGGTGCTGGGGGTTCGAAATCGGTTGTAGGGACATGGTGCCTCCATGGGAAAACTAAGCGGTTCTTAGTCCACGAAGATAAGGACTGCTTAGTCACACGGCAACCAAAATCTGATAAAACCCGCTTATTGCTAAGGGGTATTTACCATGCCAACAACGATGGATTTGTTCGGAAAAGCGCTTGAAGTGAAGCATGCAGCCGCATGGGCGAGGGACTTCAACATCACGCCGGAAACATTCTCAATGGCAAAGAAACAAGGCCGCCTAAGCCCGGTTCTCGCTGGGAACATCGCACTTGAATTGGGAGAAGACCCAGAGCACTGGGTCGCAATAGCTGCGCTTGAAGCTCAGAAGCCCAGCGAACTGCTAGCACGTTTGCAGTCGCGTGCAAAGGTCTGGCGGAGGCGGTGAGATTCGAACTCACGAACGGTTTCCCGTTGCCGGTTTTCAAGACCGGTGCAATCGACCACTCTGCCACACCTCCGGAAGGCGCGATTCTACGCCGTCGGTAGAAAGATCGACTGCAGGTCGCTCAGGAAATCGAAGCCGCGCACGGTCGGGCGCACGCGGTGGAAGTCGCGCTCGATCAGGCCTTTGTCTTCCGCTTCCTTCAATCCTTGCTGGATGGCCGTGATGGCGAGGCCTGTGCGTTCGCTGAATTCGGTAAGGCTGAAGCCTTCCTTCAAACGCAGTGCATTGAGCATGTATTCGAAAGGCAGGTCGGCGCGGCCGATGTCGTCGTCCTGCGTGACGGGGTTGCCTGCGAGCGCGTTGTCCATGTACAGGCGCGGTTCGCGCCAGCGCACCTGCCGCACGACGCGGTGCGCGAAGCTCAGCTTGCTGTGCGCGCCGGCACCGATGCCGAGGTAGTCGCCGAACTGCCAGTAGTTCAGGTTGTGCCAGCAGCGATGGCCGTCTCGCGCATAGGCCGAGACTTCGTAGCGGTACAACCCGGCGTCTCGCGTGCGCTCGGTGATGCGGTCGAGCATGGCGTACGCGATGTCGTCCTCGGGCACCACGGGCGGGAACTTCGCGAACATCGTGTTCGGCTCGATGGTGAGGTGGTACACCGACAGGTGCGGCGGCGCGAGCGACAGTGCGGTGTCCAGGTCCTCATCCAGTTGCGCCAGCGTCTGCCCGGGCAACGCGTACATCAGGTCGAGGTTGAAGGTATCGAAGGCCTTGCTGGCTTCTTCCACGGCCGCGAATGCCTGCGCACGATCGTGCACGCGTCCCAGCGCCTTGAGGTGCGCGTCATTGAAACTCTGCACACCGACCGACAGGCGCGTGACACCCGCCGAGCGGAAGGCGCGGAACCGGTCTTTTTCGAACGTGCCGGGGTTGGCTTCGAGCGTGATCTCGCAATCGGCATCGAGCTTCAGGCGCGCGCGGATGTCGCCCAGCAGCCGGTCGATGCCCTGCGGCGAGAACAGGCTGGGCGTACCGCCACCGATGAAGATGCTGTGGACCGGGCGGCCCCAGATCAGCGGCAGCGACACGTCGAGATCCGCGATCACCGCATCGAGGTAGCGCTGCTCGGGCAGCTCATCCTTCTTCATCTCATGCGAGTTGAAGTCGCAGTACGGGCACTTGCGGATGCACCACGGAAGATGCACATACAGCGACAGCGGCGGCAGCGCAGACAGCTGCAGCGCGCCCGCGCGCATATAGTGCTGGATGTCCTTCACAGCCAGCGCTCGCGCATGAGCACGAGCATGGCGCGCGCGGCCTGGCCGCGATGGCTGCGCGCATTCTTCACTTCGGGCGGCAACTGCGCGAAGGTCTGGCCGAGTTCGGGAATGAACATCACCGGGTCGAAACCGAAACCATGCTCGCCGACCGGCTCGCGCGTGATTTCGCCGACGGCACGGCCGACTGCGATGAGCGGCTCCGGGTCTTCGGGTGTGCGCACGGCGACAAGCGTGCTCACCAGCGCAGCGCGACGTTGCGTCACGCCCGTCATCTGCTCGAGCAAGGCGCGCACGTTGTTGGCGTCGCCCTTCTCGTAGCCAAACTGCGTGGCGTAGTAGGCCGTGTCTACGCCGGGCAGACCGTCGAATGCGTCGACGCACAGGCCGGCATCGTCCGCCAGCGCAGGCAGACCGGTCGCGCGCGCGGC
Source organism: Variovorax sp. VNK109 (assembly GCF_049445855.1). NCBI lineage: Bacteria > Pseudomonadati > Pseudomonadota > Betaproteobacteria > Burkholderiales > Comamonadaceae > Variovorax > Variovorax sp. VNK109. The sequence goes on from NZ_JBMSDV010000001.1 coordinate 802,181, forward strand.
AAAGCGCGCCTTGGCGAGTGCGTTCTCGACGAAGGTGCGGAAGGGTTCTTCCGCCTCGCCCACGCCGAGCTCGGACTGGCGCACGAGCTGCACGCCCAGCGGCGCGAACATGGCCTGCAGCTCGGCCAGTTTGCCGGCGTTGTTGGAGGCGAGGACGAGCTTCACGTTGGCTGTCGATCTCTCAGCCCGCGAGTGCCTGCCGCTGCAAGACGATCAGTTCACCAATGCCCTTGTCTGCCAGCGCGAGCAGTTGATCCATCTCGACGCGCGTGAAAGCCGCACCCTCCGCCGTGCCCTGCACTTCGACGAAGTGACCGGCACCCGTCATCACGACGTTCATGTCGGTATCGCACGCGACGTCTTCGATGTATTCCAGATCGAGCAGCGGAGTGCCTTCGACGATGCCGACCGAAATGGCAGCGACTTCACCCGTCAGCGGCGACTCCTTGAGCTTGCCCGCAGCCATCAGCTTGCCCACGGCGTCCTGCGCAGCGACGAAGGCACCCGTGATGGCGGCCGTGCGCGTGCCACCGTCGGCCTGCAGCACGTCGCAGTCGAGGTGGATGGTGCGTTCGCCGAGCTTCTTCAGGTCGAACACCGCGCGCAGCGAACGGCCGATGAGGCGCTGGATTTCCTGCGTGCGACCGCTCTGCTTGCCGCGTGCGGCCTCGCGGTCGCCGCGCGTGTGCGTGGCGCGCGGCAGCATGCCGTATTCCGCCGTGACCCAGCCCTCGCCGGAACCCTTCTTGTGGCCGGGCACTTTCTCTTCCACCGACGCGGTGCAGAGCACGCGCGTCTGGCCGAACTCGATCAGCACCGAGCCTTCTGCGTGGATGGTGAACCCGCGCGTGATGCGCACGGGACGCAACTGGTCAGCGGCGCGGTTGCCGCTTCTTGAAAATTCGCTCATGGTTCAGGCCTTTTTTGCGGCGGAGCGCCGGATGGCTTCGTTGATTTCGGCGATGGAACGCTCGATCGCGGCGTCGTCCAGATCGTCGGCCGTGGTGTCGAGCACCCCGGCCTGGATGGTGGACGCAAACACGCCGTCGTTGATGCTGTCGGTGGAAATGCCGCGCGTCGATTCGAACGCGTCCGGCGTTTCCCATTCGAGCGCGATCACGGTCACGTTGTCACCATACTCGCCGCCGTTGCGCAATGCCTGCTCGACCATCTCGGGGACGGCGTCGGCCACGTTCTGGCGCGAGAGTTCATGGACGATCTCTTCGTCCTTCAGGCTGCCCCACAGGCCGTCGGAGCACAGCATGACGCGGTCGCCCTGCTGCAGCGTCACAGGGCCGGACACGTCGAAGACAGGTCGCGTAGGCGAACCGAGGCAGGTGTAGAGGATGTTGCGGTTCACCGGCGTGAGGCGCAGCACCGACGACGCTTCGCGATGTTCGAGGTACGAGTGGTCGCGCGTGCGCGTGAGCAGTTCACCCTCGCGCACGACGTACAGGCGCGAGTCGCCGCAATGGATCCAGGTGGCGCTGTTGCCCTGCACGATGGCCGCCACCAGCGTGGTGCGCGGCGTGTCGAGCATGCCCTTCTCGCCGGCGTAACGCATGATCTGGTGATGGGCCGCCATCAGCGAGGCGGTGAGGAATTCGCGCGGATCGCGCACCGTGGGTTTGGCCTCGCGCTGGTACAGCGCCGACACGGTCTGCAGCGCCAGTTGCGCGGCCACCTCGCCTTCCGGATGCCCGCCCATGCCGTCGGCAAGCACGAAGAGGCCGGACTCCCGCGTGTAGCAGTAGCCCATGCGGTCCTCGTTCTTGGCGCGGCCGCCGCGGCGGCTGATCTGGAAGACGGAAAACTTCATTTGATCTTCGTGCTGAAGCCCGTCGCCTTCTTCAGGTTCTTCTTGGTGTCGGTCAGCATGTTGTCGAACTGCAGGCGCACCTTCTCACCGACGGACAGCTTGGTGTAGCGACGCTCGCCTTCGCGGCTGAGTTCCTTCTGCAGCGCGAACACCGATTGTGGGCGCGACAGCGGATCGAGCGACATGCACCATTCCACCACCTCGATCAGGTTGTCGGAGTAGACGCCGCGCAGGCGCGAGAGCGACAGCGACAGGCGGTCCTTCTCGAGTCGCTGGGGCGCGTCGTTGGGAGGGTAGCCTTGCATGCAGGCGTAGATGCAGGCACCGATGGCGTAGATATCCGTCCATGGACCCATCGACGAATCGCGCCGGTACATCTCGGGCGCAGCGAAGCCGGGCGTGTACATCGGGCGGATGAAATTGCCTTCCTTGCTCAGCACTTCGCGCGCGGCGCCGAAGTCGATCAGCACCGCCTTGTTCTCGTCAGTCACGAAGATGTTGGCCGGCTTGATGTCCAGGTGCAGCATCTTGTGCTGGTGCACGATGCGCAGGCCGCGCAGGATTTCGTCGAACAGCGAGCGGATGGTCGACTCGCGGAAGACCTTCTGCTTCTTCAGTTCGCGCGCGGTGATGATGAAGTCCTGCAGGGTCGCACCCTCCAGGTAGTTCATCACCATGTAGACGGTTTCGTTCTCGCGGAAGAAGTTGAGCACGCTCACCACGGAGGCGTGCGAAATCTGCGCGAGCGAGCGGCCTTCTTCGAAGAAGCTTTTCAGGCCAAGGCGGTAAAGCGACAGTTTCTCGGGCTGGACCTGCGGCAGCAACTCACCCACGGCCCTCGTGGCCAGGGACGAAGGCAGGTACTCCTTGACGGCGACCTGCTCACCTTCGTTGTCCACCGCGAGGTACACGACGCCGAACCCGCCTGCCGAAAGCTTGCGGACGACGCGGTAGCCTCCGATGACGGTATCCGGCGGCAGGGAAGCTGGTTTGACCTTTGACATAATTCGGGCGATGAGCTCCGGCCGGGGCACAGCGACACAACGGCTCTTGGCCGCCGCCGGGCACCCCCCTCTACCTTCAGCGAGTCTTGATGCCAGTTTACAGCATGACCGGCTACGCCAGTGCCCAAAAAGGCACGGGTGCAGCCGCTTCCTCCGCGGATTCCGTGTCTCCTGCAACAGTCCGGCTCGGGCTGGAGATCCGCTCGGTCAACAGCCGTTTCCTCGACCTGGCCTTCCGCCTGCCCGACGAATTGCGCCAGCACGAACCCGCCCTGCGTGAACTGCTCACCCAGCGGCTCAAGCGCGGCAAGGTCGAAATGCGTGTGGCCATCGAGTCCTCCAGCGCGTCCAGCGTGACCGAGCCATCGCCCCGCCTGCTGCAGCGCCTGAACGCGGTGCAGGACACCGTCAGGGCCTGGCTGCCCCAGGCCACACCCCTGAGCGTGGGCGAGATCATCCGGCTGGGCAGCCAGGAAGGCCCGACCGGCCACGACTGGAGTGAGGACCTGCCCGCCCTGGCCGAAGAAGCCGTCACCGCGCTGCTGGCCGCCCGCGAGCGCGAAGGTTCACGACTGGCCGAGATGCTCAAGGACCGCATTGCGCAGTTGCGCGCCCTGGCCCAACAGGCCGGCCCGCTGGTGCCGCAGTTGGTGGAGCAGCAGCGCCAGCGCTTCCTCGAACGCTGGAAGGAAGCCATGGCCTTGACCGAAGGAGCCACCCTGCCCGAAGCGGCGCAGGACCGCGCTCTCTCCGAAGCCACGGCCTTCGCCATCCGCATCGATGTGGCCGAGGAATTGACGCGGCTGTCGTCCCACCTCGACGAGATCGGCCGGCTCGTCACCAAGGGCGGCGAAATCGGCAAGCGCCTGGACTTCCTGATCCAGGAACTGCACCGCGAGGCCAACACGCTGGGCTCCAAGTCCGCAGTCCTCGAGATGACACGCATTTCGGTGGACATGAAGGTGCTCATCGAACAGATGCGCGAGCAGGTCCAGAACATCGAATAAGCGAGAATTCAGGCACGCATGGATTACCCCGGAAACCTCTTCGTCGTGGCCGCCCCCAGCGGGGCCGGCAAATCGAGCCTGGTCAACGCATTGCGAGAGCTCGACTCGCTGGTGCAGCCTTCTGTCTCGCACACCACGCGGGCGCCGCGCGGGCAGGAAAAGCACGGCCGCGAGTACTTCTTCGTCTCCCAGGCCGAGTTCGACGCCATGGTGCTGAACAACGCGTTCCTCGAGTGGGCAAACGTACACGGCCATCGCTATGGCACCTCGCGAAAGGCGATCGAGGAGCGCATCTCGCAGGGCGCGGATGTCATCCTGGAGATCGACTTCCAGGGCGCCATCCAGATCAAGCGGATCTTCGCCAACGCGGTGCTGATCTTCATCCTGCCACCGAGCTGGGAAGAACTGCGCTCGCGCCTGCAGCGGCGCGGCGAGGACGCACCGGACGTGATCGAGCTGCGTCTGCAGAATGCCGCCACCGAGATGGCCCAGGCCCATGAGTTCGACTTCGTTATAATCAACGAGTTGTTCGAGCGTGCGCTTTTCGACCTGAAAGCAGTCGTGCACGCGCAGCGGCTGAAGTTTGCGGCACAGCGCAGGACGCGCGCCGATACCTTCCAGGCGCTGGACATTCCCTGATCACATTCCCCCGGAGATCCCAAATGGCCCGCATCACCGTCGAAGACTGCCTGCAGCAGATCCCCAACCGTTTCCAGCTGGTTCTGGCCGCGACCTACCGCGCCCGCATGCTCAGCCAGGGCCACGCGCCCAAGATCGAGAGCAAGAACAAGCCCGGCGTCACGGCCCTGCGCGAGATTGCCGAAGGCAAGGTTGGCCTGGAAATGCTCAAGAAGGTCCCGCTGTAATTAAATTTATTTAATCAGCCCGGTTTTTGGGCTGGTTTTCATGGAAAAGCACCGCATTGCGGTGCTTTTTTTGTTGGCGAGCCGGTGTTTTGCCGCTCTTGCTACATTAAAGCCATGAGCGCATTGATGAAGCCCACCATGCAGGCCGCCGTCCGGCCCGCCGGCGTCAGCCCGGCGGCCCTGAACGCGGCTGCGGCCAGCTTCGCCGCGCTCACCGACAAGATGGTCTATCTGGACGCGTCGGACGTCGAACAGGTTCGCCGCGCCTACCGCTTTGCGGACGAGGCGCATCTGGGTCAGCTGCGCAACAGCGGTGAGCCTTACATCACCCATCCCATCGCCGTGGCCGCCCAATGCGCGGAATGGAAACTCGATGCGCAAGCCCTGATGGCCGCCTTGCTGCATGACGCCATCGAGGATTGCGGTGTCACCAAGCCCGAGCTGATCGAGCGATTCGGCGCACCGGTAGCCGAGCTGGTGGATGGCCTCACCAAGCTGGACAAGCTGCAGTTCCACACACGCGAGGAAAGCCAGGCCGAGTCGTTCCGCAAGATGCTGCTGGCCATGGCGCGCGATGTACGTGTCATCCTGATCAAGCTGGCCGACCGTACGCACAACATGCGCACGCTGCACGACGTGCCACGCGAGAAGTGGTCACGCATCTCGTCGGAGACGCTGGACATCTACGCCCCGATCGCCCACCGCTTGGGCTTGAACCAGACCTATCGCGAACTGCAGGAGCTGGCTTTCACCCACCTGAAGCCCTGGCGGCACACCGTGCTGTCCAAGGCCGTGGCCAAGGCGCGCAGCCGCCGTCGCGACCTCATCCAGAAAGTGCAGCGCGAGGTGGAAGCCGCCTTCACCCAGGCGAAGATCGACGTGCGCATCGCCGGCCGCGAGAAGACGCTGTACTCCATCTACCGCAAGATGGACGAGAAGCACCTGAGCTTCGCGCAGGTCACCGACATCTACGGCTTCCGGCTGATCGTGCCCAGCGTGCTGGACTGCTACACGGCGCTGGGCATCCTGCACCAGATGTACAAGCCGGTGCCGGGCAAGTTCAAGGACCACATCGCGATCGCCAAGCTCAACGGCTACCAGTCGCTGCACACCACACTGGTCGGGCCATCGGGCGTGAACGTGGAGTTCCAGATGCGCACCGAAGCCATGCACGTGGTGGCCGAATCCGGCGTCGCCGCGCACTGGCTGTACAAGGCCAACGAACCCGGTAGCGCGAATGCCGACCGCATGGGCACGAAGTGGCTGCAGTCGCTGCTGGACATCCAGAACGAGACGGTGGACGCCACGGAGTTCTGGGACCACGTCAAGGTGGACCTGTTCCCCGACGCGGTCTACGTGTTCACGCCCAAGAGCCAGATCATGGCGCTGCCGCGCGGCGCGACCGTGGTGGACTTTGCCTATGCCATCCACTCGAGCGTGGGCGACCACACGGCTGCCGCGCGCATCAATGGCGAGCAGGTGCCGCTGCGCACCGAGCTCAAGAACGGCGACATCGTGGAAGTCATCACCGCGCCGATCTCCACGCCCAATCCGGCGTGGCTGGGCTTCGTGCGCACGGGGCGCGCGCGCTCCAAGATCCGCCACTACCTGAAGACGTTGGCGCAGACCGAGTCGCAGGAGCTGGGCGAAAAGCTGTTGCTGCAGGCGCTGCGCGCCGAAGGCATGGAAAAGCTGCCCGACAACGACCCGAAGCGCGGACCGATCTGGGAAAAGCTCCTGCGCTTCACCGGTAGCCGCAATCGTGCCGAACTGCTGACCGACATCGGCCTGGGCAAACGCATCGCCAGCATCGTGGCCAAGCGGCTCGTCGGCTACATGGCCGAAGAAGGCCTGCGCCCAGACGCATTGCTGCTCAGCCGCGAGCGCTACACCGCGCATGAAACCTTGTCGCAAGGCGCGGTCACGCTGGATGGCAGCGAGAACTCCTCCGTGGTATTTGCGCCCTGCTGCCGGCCGATCCCGGGCGACGGCATCGTGGGCTACCTCGGCCATGGCGAGGGGCTGGTGGTGCACACCGACGAATGCGCCGTGGGCCGCCGCCTGCAGTACAAGGACGCCGAGCGCTTCTTCGCCGTGGAATGGGCGGACGAGCCCGTGCGCGCGTTCGAAACCGGCATCATCGTGACCGTGGCAAACGGCAAGGGCGTGCTGGCACGCATTGCCGTGGCACTGGCAGGTGCCGAAGCCGACATCAAGCATGTGGAAATGCCGGACGACGCCGCGCAGGAAGTGAACGACCTGCGCTTCGTGATCGCGGTGCGCGACCGCAGCCATCTGGAGACCGTCTTGCGCAACCTGCGCCGCACGCCCTCGGTCATCGGGGCCAGGCGCGCCATGCCGGCGGGCTGAGCTCCTGCGCCGGCTCAGTCCTTCGCGGGCTCGGGGTAGGTCACGGAAAGAACTTCGATCTCCTGCGCGCCGACCGGCGTGACCAGACGAACCACATCACCCTGGCGCGCCTTGAGCAACGCCCTTGCCACCGGCGCAATCCAGCTCACTTGTTGAAGAGCGCTCTCGGCTTCGTCGATGCCCAGGATGGTGACAGTCCGCTCTGCGCCGGACTCTTCTGCGTAGGTCACCCGGGCACCGAAGAAAATCTGGTCGCTGCCGTGATGCACGCTGGGATCGGCAACCTCGGCGATGTCCAGCCGCTTGGTGAGGAAGCGGATACGGCGGTCGATCTCGCGCAGCCGCTTCTTCCCGTACAGATAGTCGCCGTTTTCCGAGCGGTCGCCGTTGCGTGCAGCCCAGTGGACAGCCTCCACCACCTTGGGCCGCTCGTTGTCCATCAGATCGAGCAATTCAGCGCGCAGGCGCGCGTAACCCTGGGGGGTGATGTAGTTCTTGCCGCCCGCAGGCAACGGCGGAAGACCGGCATCGTCGCCGTCCTCGTCGTCGTGATCGGTTTCCTTGGTGAAAGCCTTGCTCATGAGTCGATGCGCCCAAAGAAAAACGGCCTAGAGCAGGACTCTAGGCCGTTGAATGTTCACTTGCATCAAGTGGTGCGGCTGGCAGGATTCGAACCCACGACCCCTTGGTTCGTAGCCAAGTACTCTATCCAACTGAGCTACAGCCGCGTAGCCCGCTATTGTAGCACGGGTTTCCGGAACGCGAAAATTCCTGTCCGGACGTGGCGGTATGCCCGTTGTGCCCTTGCCAGCATTTCTGGAAACCGTCCTACAGAGGGAAGACACGTGCAACTGCAGAATTCCCCGAATGCCTTCCCTCTCCGAATTCCATTTCAGCTGGCCGCTGGCCATCGGGATCAGCGCAGCGGTGGCCGCGGTCGTACTCATCGTGCTGGTGATCCGGGCGAGACGGCCGCACCCCGAGGCAGAAACGCGCCTTTCCGAGTACGAATGAACCGGCAGCAGCGCATGAGCGCGCACTGCCTGCTCACGACATCGCCATCCATACGGTCATAGAGATGGGCAGCAGTGCGATGGCCACCAGAAGCAGCACGCCGTCGCGCAGCATCAGTGACAGGCCCGTGAGCACGATCACGGACATCGGGATCGACGTCGCGAACGGAATGATCTCCAGCGGAGGCACGGCCAGGGCAAGCGCGATGACGGCGAATGCGACGATCCGGCTAAACGGAGGACGCGTCAGCGCGGAGAGACGCTTGTTGAACAAGTCGTCCGCCTTCAGGGCGACGGGGCGGAGGCGTTGAACGGCGCGTTTGAGCTTGCCGGACGGCAGGCTTCTTCGGGCAAGGAACTGCGGCACCCACATGTGTGTGCGGCCCATGGCCATTTGCGCGGCGAAGAAAACGATGCAGGCGGCGAGCAATGTGGGCATGCCGGGAATCGAGCCGATGGGGGTCAACTCGAACATCGCCGGCAGTGCGATCGCGGGCCCGAAACTGCGATTGCCGAAGCTCTCCATGATGTCGCCGATGCTGACGCGCGGTTCCGAATGCGCAAGCAGGTCCATCGTGTCCAGCATTTCGCCGACGGTCTCGGGCGAATGGGTATTCATCCTTGCTGCCATCTTCAATACCTGAGCTTGGGATACCAATCGGTACCACGGCCCCCGGGCGTGAGATCGAGCACGGACCACAGGGATGCGAGATCGGGTGAATCGCGCGGGTCCTGGCCCGGATCGGCCATGTCCTTCGTCATCTCGCTTGCCCAGAACAGGCGGACCTTGTCGCCGTCGCGCCTGAAGACGGTGAGCGCCGGGTATTCGGATCCATCCGGCTGCAAGACTCCGAGGTCGTTGGCGTAGTCGTCGCCGACGGTCTGCACGAACTCCAGATCGCGCCAGCCGCGCTCCTGTGCAAACGCGAACTGGCGCTCGACCGACGAGCGCCCCAGGATCTTGAGCGCCACGCGCTGCTTGATATCGGCAGCGTTGCCATTCACCGAACCCAACAGGTTGGTGCACATCGGACAGGGCCGCTCGCGCTGGGGACCGTACATCCAGAAATAGGTCACGAGCGTGTCCTTGTCGCCGAAAAGATCGATGAGTCCGACCTCGAAGCCCTGCTCATCCTTGAAGCGGTAGTCCTTGGCGATCACCGGCCCGGGCGGCAGCTTGCGCCGCAGTTCCACCAGGCGCGTGGCGTGGCGCCGCAACTCGATTTCCTCGGCCAGCAAGGCCTCGCGCGCAGCGTCGTATTCGGCCGATGCGCCCGGGAACGGCGTCTTCGCCCTGGTGGCGAGTTGCGTGGCGGGAACGAGTGTCATGTTCATGCCAACAGGTGCGAGGGATCAGTCGATCAGCTTGTTCTTGAGCGCGTAGTACGTCAGGTCGCTGTTGGTGCTGAGGTTCAGCTTTTCCATCAGGCGTGTGCGGTACGTGCTCACCGTCTTGACGCTCAGCGACAGCGTTTCGGCGATGTCGCCGGCCGACTCGCCCTTCGCGAGCTTGAGGAACACCTGGAATTCGCGTTCGGACAGCTGCTCATGCGGGGGCGCGTCATCCTTGCGGTCGAGTTGCCGGGCCAGCAGGTCGGCCACGACGGGCGTGATGTAGCGGCGGCCCAGCGCGATGGTGCGGATCGCATCGACGATGGTCTTCGGATCGCACTCCTTGTTGAGGTAGCCGCTCGCGCCCTGGCGGATCAGGTTCATCGCGTAATGCTCTTCGGGGTAGCCGCTGAGGATGAGGATGCCCACATCCGGTGCCTTGGCGTGGATCATCGACAGCGCGTCGATGCCGCTCTGGCCCGGCATGGACAGGTCCATGACGAGCACGTCGAGTTCGGTGTTGCGTACGAGGTCGATGGCTTCGCGGCCACTGCCCGCCTCGCCCACCACGCGCAGGTCGGTGTGCTCGGAGAAGAACTGGCGCAAGCCAGAACGCACGATGGCGTGGTCGTCGACGATTCCGATTCTGATCATTGTTTGCTTACCTGATGCGTGCTGCCTCCGCTGGATGCGGTGGTTCAGTGCGGCCATTATTGGATGGCATGCGCATGAATTGGCGCTGGCGCTCGCGCGCCGGCACTGAAATGGTTTCAGCCTTACAGGCCAGGCAGGCGCATTCCTACAAACCAGCCCGTGCCGGTCAAAGCACCTTGTGCTCCGCCATGTCCTTCGGCGGCTCGTCCGTGAAGAGCGACTTGGCCATCTTGAAGAGCTGGGTGACTTTCGAGTCCTTCACGTCCCAGTATTCCGCCTCGACGATGCGCACCTGCAGGAGCTGGAGGTCCGGGTCGGCAGGTCCGCCGGGGAACCAGGCTTCTGCGGGCTTGCTCCATAGCCGCTCCACGATCTGCGCATTCTCGATGACGCTGGCCTGTCCGGTGATCGAAACATAACTGTCCTTGCCGGTGTCGGCGTAGGCGATGTTGACCAACCCGTCCGACGCCACGCGCCGCGCCACTTCGCCCGAACGCGACACGAAGAAGTAAAGGTTGCGGTCCGCATCGAGCGACTTGTTCTGTGTCGTCAACGGATGGCTGTGCAGCTTGCCGTCGCTGTGGCGATGCGTGAACATGCCGAAGCGGATGTCCTTGATGAGTTCCCACAAGGTGTCGTGTGCGGTCTTGTCTGCCATGTTCTTGCTCCTGGATGATTGGGTGAAGCAGACATGGTCAGCCAGCCGGACGCTGCAAGCCGTAGTCCCGCGCAGGCGATGCATGTCGGCGCAGGCCTTAGCCACCCGGGAACGATGGCGCGACCGCCTGGCGCGCGGTCAGGCGATGCCGGCCGTCAGAGCCGCCGCGCGATCAGCGCATCCATGCTGAACCGGCCGCCGCCCCTGCCGACCAGGTAGAGCAGCAGGCCAGCCCACGACAGATGGGTCGGCCATGCGTCGGGATAGACGAAGCACTGGATCACCGCCGTCATGCCGAGCAGCGCCAGCGCGGAGAAGCGCGTCGCGAGGCCGAGCACCAGCAGCAGCGGAAACAGATGCTCGGACACCGTCGCGAGTTGGGCGGCGAGTTCGGGCGGCAGCAAGGGCAGCCGGTACTCGTCGCGGAACAGCGCGACCGCACCGTCGCTCACGGTGAACCAGCCTTCGACCTTGGTGCGGCCCGACTGGAAGAAGATGGCGGCGATGGCGACGCGGTTGACCAGCGCCAGCAGTGAATGCGGTGTGAGGGCTTCGAGCCTCGACATGCCGAATCTTTTCACGAGGGGTTCTCCAGGGATGCGAATGCGCCGAGGCCGATCAACCTGACGAGCAGCGCGGCAACGTCTGCGTGCGCGTCCGCTGCGAGCGCGGCACCGGTGGCCTCGCCGAGCGGAAGGCCTCGCGCGCAGGCGTCCAGGAACGCGCAGTCTGCTTCGCCGACCGGATGCCATTGCACGGATTCGCCGGGTCGCGTGAGCAGCGCGCCCTCGCCGTGCCACGGCAGCTCATCGGGCATGGCCACTCCGTCGATGCGGTTGCAGGACCACAGCGTGTATGCCGGATGCTCCGCACACCAGTGCCAGCGCGCCGCAGGATGGGGCTGCAGGCCAAGGGCACCGAGCGCATCGGGCGGCAGGCCGTTGAGCCACCGTGCGTCGAGCGGCGTGGCATCACGGGCCGCATGGCAGAGCGTCCATGCCTGGTCGAGCAAGGCCACGGCCGGAAGGTACGGCAAACCCGACGCCGGTTCGAAATGTTCGAGGAAGCCGGGAAAGCTGTCTCCATAGCGCAGCAGGCGCGGATCGCGCGGCGGGCTCGCGGCCACATGCACGGCCGCAGCGGCGCGGAACCAGTCACGGCCGACCAGCCGCACAACGGCCGGGAAGTTCGCCTCCAGCGCATCGATGCAGGCCTTCATCACCGTGTTGCGATAGACGGCGAAAGCGGGCTGGCGCGCCAGTTGCGGCATGGTGACGCCACTGCCATGCAGCAGCGCATCGACGAAATCACGTTCGAAGGCGATGGCGCCGGTTACGGAATCGTTCACGACATCACCTCCTCGGCAACGCCTTCGAGCATCGAGGCGGCTCGGCTTCGCTCCTGCATCAGCACGTCGAATTCGGGCAGTTCGGCATCGCGTTCGATGAGCGTCGGTCGGGGACCCGCGCGACGCACGGCATCCTCGTACAACGCCCAGACCTCGGGTGCCACGGGCGCGTCGTGCGAGTCGATCAGCAAGTCGGCGCCGAGCTGCGGGTCCTGCGTGTGGCCGGCCAGATGGATTTCCATCACCGCGTCGAGCGGGAAGCGTGCGATGTAGTCCTGCGCGTCGTAGCCGAGGTTGTGCGACGACACGGCGACGTTGTTCACATCCAGCAGCAGTCCGCAGCCGCTGCGGCGCGCGAGCTCGGCCAGGAATTCGCATTCGTCCCACTCGTGCCCGTCGATGCGCAGGTAGTGCGACGGATTCTCGATCGCGACGCGACGACGCAGCCGGTCCTGCAGTTCGCCGACGTGGCGCACGATGCGCGCGAGCGATTCACCGGTTCGCACGACCGGCAGCAGGTCCGGCAGGCAGATGCCGTCGACGGCATTCCAGGCCAGATGCTCCGATACGAGCACTGGTTCGATGCGCCCGGCCAGCGTGGCCAGGCGAGACATGTGTTCGGGGTCGGGCAGCTGCGTGCCGCCCAGTGACAACCCCACGCCATGCAGCGACACTGGATGCCGCGCGCGCACGCGCTCGAGCCACGCGATGCGCGGCCCGCCATCCACCATGTAGTTCTCGGCATGCACTTCGAACCACAGGCCGGGTGCACGTGCCTGCAACGCATCGTCGAAATGCGCGGGCTTGAGCCCGAGTCCGGCTCCGGGTGTGCTCGCTGTCATGGCGCAGTCGTCGCGCGCCTCAGGACTTGGCGGGCGTGAGCGAACCCATGCCCTTGGGGGTCTTGATGCCGACGCAGGTGCCGGCGGGCACGTTCTTCCAGGCATTGGCCTGGTAATCCATCTTCGATGTGCCCGCGCACGTGGTGCCGGGGCCGGCAGCGCAGTCGTTCTTGCCGGCCATGGACACGCCATAGCATTTCTCCATCTTCGCGGCCTTGTCGGCCATGGGTTTGTCCTGCGCGACAGCCACGGTGGCGACACTGGCGGAGAGTGCGGCAAGGGCTGCGCAGACGGCGAGGGAACGGTGGTTCATGGTTTGCTCCTGTAAGGAATACCGGGTCACCATGACCCGGCTGACTCCTAGTTCGCAGCAAACGCGTCTGCGGTTACGCTCTGGGGAAAACCATGACGGTAAAAAATATCTGCCGCGCCTGTAACCGGGTGGCGGCACAGGACGAACTCCATCACGCGCCAGATGATCGCCAGTGAAGTCGAGACCGAATTGCGCGCCCTGTTCCTTGCGGGACTGGGTGGAGACGCGGCCGCCTACCGCACTTTCCTGCAACGTGCGGGACGGCATCTGCGTGCTTTCCTCGCGCGGCGCTTGTTTGGCTGGCCCGATGAAGTGGAGGACCTTGTCCAGGAATGCCTGCTTGCCATGCACAACCAACGCCATACCTACCAGAGCGACCAGCCGCTGACGGCCTGGGTGCATGCCATCGCGCGCTACAAGCTCATCGACCTCCTGCGTGCGAAGTCACGTCGCGAAGCCCTGCATGACCCCCTGGATGACGAGCTCGAAGTCTTCGCGGCTTCAGCGGAAGAGGCGAGCGATGCGCGGCGCGATCTCGACGGTTTGCTCGAATCGCTGCCCGACCGGCAGCGCCTGCCTATCCGTCACGTCAAACTCGAAGGCCTGTCCGTCGCCGAAACCGCCAAACTGACCGGCATGTCCGAATCTGCGGTCAAGGTCGGCATCCATCGCGGCCTCAAGGCGCTGGCCACGCGCATCAGGAGCCTTGCATGAAAACAGACCGTTTGATCGATCTGCTGGCATCGGACGCTGCGCCCGTTGCGCGGAACGTGGCGTCCAGGCGGATGGGCCTCGCGCTGCTGTTGGGGCTTCCCCTGGCCGCGCTGATCGTCGCCACCGAATACGGGTTCCGCGACGACCTGATGCAGGTGGCGGCCCAGCCCATGTTCTGGGTGAAGCTCGGCTTGCCGCTCGTCGTGGCGATTGCCGGCTTCGTCGTGGCCACCCGACTCGGCCGGCCCGGCGTGCGCGCGGGCCTGCCGGTCGCCGGCTTGCTGCTGCCATTGGCGTTCGCCTGGGGTCTGGGCCTGTTCGCCTGGTTCGATGCACCGGCCGCCGAACGCGCATCATTGCTCTGGGGGCAGACGTGGCGCAGTTGTGCGTTCAGCATCGGCCTCATCGCATTTCCTGCCTTCGCAGCCGCGCTGGCGGCACTGCGCTCGCTCGCGCCGACGAAACCTGTCGCTGCAGGTGCCGCGGCCGGCGCCTTCGCGGGCGGCCTGGGTGCGGCGGTGTATGCGCTGCACTGCCCGGAACTCGCGGCGCCGTTCATCGCGGTCTGGTACGTGCTCGGCGTGGCGTTGCCAGTCGTTGCGGGCGCGGTGGCGGGACGCTTCCTGCTGAAGTGGTGAATTGCGGGTCGGGCACCCGTCCTACTCGCGCGAGTCCGGCTCTCCCCTACCCTGCGTTCTTCATCGTCTCGCAGCGGAAATCCATGCCGAACAGGAAAAAAGTCGCCCCGCTTTCCAACGCTTCCCGGCCCGCCCGGCGCAACAGCCACGGCATCCACGACCTGCCGCTGGTCACCATCGACAGCTACAGCCTGGAACTGCGCGACGACGAGCGCGCGGGCTTCGTGGGCGATCGGGCCAGTCGCACGGCTTTCACCGGAATCCTGCATGCCTGGCGCAGGCAGATGAAACGGGTCATGGGTGGCGCAGACCCGCTGGGCGACGTGAAGACGCACGAGCTCGGCAGCAGAACCGACGACCTGCTGCAGGGCGACACACCTGCCGCCCACACGGTGCAGGCGGCCGTGGAGGACTATGCACACCAGCTTGCCCATGTGACGCATCGCTTCATGTCGCACAAGGCGTGGCAGGGGGTCGAGCGCATCATCGTGGGCGGCGGCTTCCAGCAGAGCGAAACCGGCAAGCTCGCGATCGCTCGCGCCGCGCAACTGCTCCGCAGCCAATCGCAGCCCGTGGACCTGCGCCTGCTGCACTACCACCCGGATGAAGGCGGGCTGGTCGGCTGGGCGCACATCGTTCCCGCGCGCGAGCTGCGGGGCATGACGGCTTTCCTGGCCGTGGACATCGGCGGCACCAACGCGCGCTGCGGCATCGTGCGGCCCAACTACGACGAAGCGCACGACCTGCGCAATGCCGAAGTGGTCATGCGCGCGAAATGGGGCCATGCAGCCGACGAGGACGTGACGCGCCGTGCCAACGTGGTGGGCGGCATCGTCGGCATGCTGGAGAAGCTCATCGACAGCGCCAACCGCACAGGCATCGAACTCGCGCCGTTCGTGGGCGTCGCGTGCCCCGGTGTGGTCCGCCGCAACGGCACCATTGCCAACGGCACGCAGAACCTGCCGGGCGACTGGGAGGCACCGAACTTCAACCTGCCCGCGGCCATGCGGGAGAAGCTGCCGAAAATCCAGGGGCAGCAGATCCGCGTCCTGCTGCACAACGACGCGGTCGTGCAGGGCCTGTCGCAACGGCCGTTCACCTCGGACGTGAAGCGATGGGGCGTGCTGACGCTGGGTACCGGGCTGGGGAACGCGAGCTTCACCAACAAGTAATGCCGCGTCGCGTAAAGTCGCGGCGTGAACGGTACCTCGTCATCCGCCCGTCAGGGCATCGTCATGATTCTTGCGGGTGCTGCGTTCCTGTCGGTCAGCGACGCGATCGCGAAGTGGCTGGGCGACTTCTACACACCGGCACAATTGCTGTTCCTGCGCGGGCTGATCGCAGCGCCCGCGCTCGCCGGCGTGATCGTGTGGACGCAAGGTCTCGACGGACTGCGCACGCGCAACGGTGGCCTTCACGTCTTCCGCGGTCTTGCCAACGTCGTCACGGCCAGCATCTTCTACGCGGGGCTTGCCAAGGTGCCGCTGGCTGCCGCCACCGCCGTGGCTTACAGTGCGCCGCTGTTCGTCACGGTGTTGTCCGTCGTGTTGCTGCGCGAATACGTTGGGTGGGTGCGCTGGACCAGCGTCATCGCCGGATTCGCGGGCGTGCTGGTGATCGTGCGGCCGGACAGCGGCGGGTTCGAATGGGCGTATGCATACCCGCTGGCTGCCGCACTCGGTTACGCCATCCTCATGGTCAGCGCGCGATGGATCGACGATGGCGAGGGCATGCTCACGACGATGTTCTACATCGCGCTCGGGCAGATCGTCTTTGCCGGCGTCACCATGCCTTGGCTCTGGACGGGCGTCGAGCTTTCGCATGCACCGGCACTGGCGGCGCTCGCGCTGTGCAGCGCGCTGGGCCTCGGGCTCATCACGCAGGCCTTCCGCCATGCGCCCGCGTCGCTGATCGCGCCACTCGACTACAGCGGACTCATCTGGGCTGCAGCGATCGGCTGGCTTTTCTGGCGCGAAGCCTTCAACGCCAGCTTCTTCCTCGGTGCAGCGCTGATCGTGGCCAGCGGCACTGCCGTGATGCTGCGGAAAGACTGAAGCATTGCAGCACCGAAGCAGCGGAACGCGGCATCGCTGGCATGATGCCGACATGATCATCGTCCACCACCTCGACCACTCCCGTTCACAGCGCGTCCTCTGGTTGCTTGAAGAACTCGGGCTCGAGTACGAGCTGAAGCTGTACCGACGCCATCCGCAGACCATGCTCGCGCCGCCCGAGCTGCGCCAGGTCCACCCGCTGGGCAAGTCGCCCGTCATCGAGGACAACGGCCTCGTCGTCGCCGAGTCCGCCGCCATCCTCGAATACCTGGTCGAGCGCTACGGCAACGGGCGCTTCACGCCGCCCGCCGGAACGCCGGAGGCCTTGCGCTGCCGCTACTGGTTGCACTATGCGGAAGGCTCCGCAATGTCGCCGCTGCTTCTCAAGCTCGTGTTCGACCAGATCGAGACGAAGGCGCCGTTCATCGTCAGGCCGGTCGCGAAGGCGATCGCCAGAACCTTCAAGAAAGGGTTCGTGCTGCCGCAGATCAGGCAGCACATGGACTTCATCGAAGCCGAACTGGGCAAGAGCGAGTGGTTCGCCGGCACGGAGCTGACGCTGGCCGACATGCAGATGAGTTTCCCGCTCGAAGCGGCTGCCGAACGCGCCGCCGCCACGGAGGGACGCCCCGCCATCGCCGCGTGGCTCGGGCGCATCCATGCGCGGCCCGCGTATCAGCGCGCGGTGGCGCGGGGAAACGGTTGGATGGTAGGGCGTGTTGGACTTGAACCAACGACCAAAGGATTATGAGTCCTCTGCTCTGACCAACTGAGCTAACGCCCCACGGATGCGGACCGCGCATTGTAGGCTGCGGCCACCCGTCGGCCGCGCTACTTGGGGTTGTGGCTCAGCGCGTTGCTCACCAGGCGCGAGGTGATGTCCACGATCTGGATCATGCGGTCGTAGGGCATGCGCGTGGGGCCGATCACACCGAGCGTGCCGACGATCTGGCCGTCCACTTCGTAGGGCGCGCTGACCACCGACAGTTCTTCCACCGGCACCATCTGGCTTTCGCCGCCGATGTAGATGCGCACGCCCTCGGCCTTGCTGGACACGTCGAGCAGGCGCGCGAGTTGTGCCTTTTTCTCGAACATGTCGAACGCCCGGCGAAGCTGGCCCATGTCACTCGAAAAATCGCTCACGGCCAGCAGGTTGCGCTCACCGGAGATGACGACATCGTCCTCCTTCTGCGTCAGTGCTTCGGTGCTCACCGTCACGGCCGCCTGCATGAGTGTGGCGATTTCGCCGCGCAGTTGCTCCATCTCGTTCTTCAGGCGCTCGCGCACCTGCTCGATGGCCAGGCCTGCGTAGTTGGCGTTCAGGTAGTTGGCCGCCTCGACGAGCTGCGACTGGTTGTAGTCGGTGTCGGTGAAGATGACGCGGTTCTGCACGTCGCCGTCGGGCGTGACGATGATGACGAGCACACGCTTGTCCGACAGCCGCATGAATTCCATGTGACGGAACACGGACGAGCGGCGCGGCGCCATGACGACGCCGACGAACTGCGACAGGTTGGACAGCAGTTGCGCCGCGTTGGCGATCACCTTCTGCGGCTGGTCAGGCACGAGGTGCGGCGTACTCAGCTCGTGCCGCTGCGCGGTGAGCATGGTGTCCACGAACAGGCGATAGCCGCGCGAGGTCGGGATGCGCCCGGCCGAGGTGTGCGGGCTGGCGATGAGGCCCGCTTCTTCCAGGTCCGACATCACGTTGCGGATGGTGGCAGGCGAGAGTTCGATCCCCGACGCGCGGGACAGCGTACGCGAACCGACGGGTTGTCCGTCGGCGATGTAGCGCTCGACCAGCGCTTTGAGCAACAACTTGGCACGATCATCGAGCATGCAACGATTTTAATGATCTAATTTCCCGCATGAGCAGCAAATTTCGCCAGGTTGCCCTGATCGGCAAGTACCAAGCCGCTGCCCCCGGGGGGTCGGCCGCCACGTCCCGCAAGACGCTGGAAGATCTGGCCAAGTTCGTCCAGAACCTGGGCTGCGAGGTGGTGATCGAGCACGACACGGCCAGCAACTCGGGCATCACCGGTTTTCCCGTTCTCGACGTCGAGGCGATTGGCCAGCAGAGTGACCTGGGCCTGGTGCTCGGGGGCGATGGCACGATGCTGGGCATCGGCCGCCGGCTTGCACCGTACGGCGTTCCGCTGATCGGCATCAACCAGGGTCGTCTGGGCTTCGTCACCGACATCCCCATCGAGAACTACCAGGCCACGCTGACGCCCATGCTCATGGGCGAGTACGAGGAGGACCATCGCAGCCTGATGCATGCGCGCGTGATGCGCGGCGAGGAATGCGTGTTCGATGCCCGCGCCATGAACGACGTGGTGGTGAACCGCGGCGCAACCTCGGGCATGGTGGAACTGCGCATCGAGGTCGACGGCCGCTTTGTCGCGAGCCATCGCGCAGACGGCCTGATCATCGCCACGCCCACGGGCTCGACCGCGTACGCGCTGTCGGCCGGCGGGCCGATGTTGCACCCTTCGGTGCCCGGCTGGGTCATGGTCCCGATCGCGCCGCACACGCTGTCCAACCGTCCGATCGTGCTGCCGGACGCTTCCGAGATCGCCATCGAACTCGTCGCCGGACGCGACGCCAGCGCGAACTTCGACATGCAATCGCTCGCCTCGCTGCTGCACGGCGACCGCGTGACGGTGCGGCGCTCGCAACACCATGTGCGCTTCCTGCATCCGCGTGGCTGGAGTTATTTCGACACGCTGCGCAGGAAGCTGCACTGGAACGAGGGAGGGTCCTGAGCCATGGCGTTGCGGCGCATCGTGCTGCGCGACTTCGTGATCGTGCACGAGCTCGAACTCGACCTGTCCGCAGGCTTCACCGTTCTCACCGGCGAAACCGGTGCCGGCAAATCCATCCTCGTCGATGCCTTGCAGATGGCGCTGGGCGCCCGCGCCGACGCCGGCGTGGTACGTGAAGGCGCGGCCCGCGCCGACATCAGCGCCGAATTCGACGCGCCACCCCAACTGGCGTTCTGGCTGCAGGATGCCGGCTTTGAAGCCAACACTGAGGCAGATTCCGACACGCTGCTGCTGCGCCGCACGGTGGACGCGCAAGGCAAGAGCCGTGCATGGATCAACGGCAGCCCCGCCACCGCCACGCAGTTGCGCGAGGCCGGTGATTTCCTGCTGGACATCCACGGCCAGCATGCGTGGCAAAGCCTGACCCGGCCCGAGTCCATCCGCCAGTTGCTGGACGCGTACGCGGGCGTGAATGCCGGCGAACTCGACGCGCCGTGGCAGCAATGGCGTGCCGCGCAAAAGTCACTGGAAGACGCACGCAATGCGCAGGACACGCTGCAACGTGAACGCGAGCGGCTGGCCTGGCAGATCGGTGAAGTCGACAAGCTTGCACCGGGTGCAGGTGAATGGGACGAACTCAACGCGGCCCATACACGACTCTCGCATGCCCAAGCGTTGCTGGACACGGCCCACCAGGCGCTGAACGCCCTGGAAGACGATGAATCCGGCGCGCTGGCCGGTCTTGCACGGGCACAGACATCGTTGGCTGGTCAGGCGCACATCGACCCCGAATTCCAGGCCTTGTCCGACGTGCTCGCCTCCAGCCTCGCGCAGGCCGAGGACGCCGTCCACACGCTGCACGGCTACCTGCGCAAGACGGAACTCGACCCGTCTCGTCTCGCCGAGCTGGACGAGCGCGTCGCGCTCTGGCTGTCGCTCGCCCGCCGCTACAAGCGCACGGCGCCGGAGCTGCCTGCCCTGCTTGCCGGATGGAAGGAAGAACTGTCGCGCCTGGACGCTGCAGCCGACCTGCACGCGCTGGAGAAGGCCGAAAATGCGGCGCGCGACGGATTCCTTTCGCAAGCGCGCAAACTCTCCCGAGCGCGCGCGAAAGCCGCTCCGCAACTGGCCACGGCCATCACGCAAGCCATGCAGGGCCTGGGCATGCAGGGCGGCCGGTTCGAGGTCACGCTCACCCGGCTCGACGAACCCGCACGCGGCGGACTTGAAGAAGTCGGCTTCCTCGTCGCCGGACACGCCGGCAGCACGCCGCGCCCCGTGGGCAAGGTGGCGTCGGGCGGCGAACTGTCGCGCATCGCGCTAGCCATCGCGGTCACCACCAGCCAGCTCGGCGCGGCGCAGACGCTGATCTTCGACGAAGTGGACGCAGGCGTTGGCGGCGCGGTGGCCGAGACCGTGGGCCGGCTCATGAAGCAGCTCGGCAAGGACCGGCAGGTGCTCGCGGTCACCCACCTGCCGCAGGTGGCTGCATGCGCGGATGCGCATCTCGTCGTCGCCAAGCGTGCCAATGAAGGACGAACCGAAAGCACCGTGCAGCCTGTCATCGGCGAGCAGCGCGTCGGCGAAATTGCCCGCATGCTTGGCGGTGAACGTCTGTCCGGCACGTCACTCGCCCACGCGCGCGAGATGCTGGGAGGTTGAACGTGGAGCTCGTCCTCATCAGCGGCATGTCCGGCTCCGGCAAGTCGGTGGCCCTGCATGCGCTGGAGGATGCCGGCTACTACTGCGTGGACAACTTGCCGCCCGAGCTGTTGCAGCAATTCATCGCGCTCGAAATCCAGCACCAGGCCGCACGCGTGGCGATCGCCATGGACGTGCGAAGCGCGACGTCACTGCCGCTGGTCCCTCAGCAGCTCGCTGAACTGCGCCAGCAGGACATCACGGTGCGCACGCTGTTCCTTGACGCCAACACCGACACACTGGTGCGCCGTTACTCCGAAACCCGTCGCAAGCACCCGCTGTCCGTCTCGCCGGCTCGCGCCGACGTGCTGGAGCAGCAACGCGCTCTGGTCGAAGCCATCGAACTCGAGCGTGAACTGCTGGCCGATATGCGCGACCAGGCCCACGTCATCGACACCAGCCTGATCCGCTCGTCGCAGTTGCAGAGCTACGTCAAGTCGCTCATCTCCGCGCCGGCAAGCGCAATGACGCTGGTGTTCGAATCGTTCGCTTTCAAGCGCGGCATCCCGCTCGACGCGGACTATGTGTTCGACGTGCGCATGCTGCCGAACCCGCACTACGAAACAGACCTGCGCCCGCTCACGGGACGTGACGAACCCGTCGTCACCTGGCTGCGCCAGCACGAGAGCGTCAGCGTGATGTTTGCGCACATCGAGCAGTTCCTCAAGCACTGGCTGCCGGCACTCGCACACGACCATCGCAGCTATGTGACCGTGGCCGTCGGTTGCACGGGCGGGCAGCACCGTTCGGTGTTCCTGGTGGAGCAACTGGCTCGCGTGTTCGGTTCGCACTGGGTCACGCTCAAGCGTCACCGCGAACTCGACAACCAGGCGGAAGGCCGATAGCTTCAGCCGCCGAGCAACTTGCGTACAGGCGCAGGCAGACCGAGCTGCGGCCATCGCGCAGCCTCGACCCACGCCCCTTCCGCCTGGAGCTTTTCGTTCGCAGGCAGCTGGATCTGCACCGGGTGGATGTGCAGGTCCTTGTGCGTCAGCACGTGCGTGAATACCGGCAGATCCACCGCATTGTCCCGTTGAGGCGCGGGCACGGCTGAAGCCAAAGATTCATGGCTATCAAAGACGGGCAGGCAATACAGACCGGCCCAGATGCCCGTGGACGGTCGCTTGTGCAGCCACACCGCGCCGTCCTTCGTGCCCGCCCACAGCAGCCACAGCGACTGCGCGGTGCGCTTGAGTTTGCGCGTCTTCACCGGATACTTCTCCGGTTGCCCTTCGCGCACGGCCGCACAAATGTCCTGCAGCGGGCAGAGCAGGCAGGCAGGCTTGCGCGGCAGGCAGACCGTTGCGCCGAGGTCCATCAGGCCCTGCGTGTAGGCCGGCATGTCGGCCTCGTCGGCCGGCAGCAAAGCGGTGGCTTCGTTCCAGAGCTTCTTCTCGTTCGCCGATGAAGCCAGATCGCCGCCGAAACCCAGTGCCCGTGCCAGCACGCGCTTCACATTGCCGTCCAGGATGGCGACGCGCTCACCGAAACAGAACGACGCGACAGCCGCCGCCGTCGACCGGCCGATACCAGGCAGGGTCTGCAACTGCTCCGCCGTGCGCGGGAATTCGCCACCGAACCGCTCGACCACCTCCTGCGCGCACCGGTGCAGGTTGCGGGCACGGCTGTAGTAACCCAGACCGCTCCACAAGCCCAGCACGTCGTCCTGTCCGGCTGCAGCCAGCGCACCCACATCGGGGAATCGGGCAAGAAACCGTTCGAAGTAGCCGATGACCGTGCTCACCTGCGTTTGCTGCAGCATGATTTCTGAGAGCCACACGCGGTACGGATCGCGCGTGTTCTGCCACGGCAGGTGACTGCGCCCGTGGCTGCGCTGCCAGCGCACCACCCGCGCGGCGAGGCTGGCGGGCGCTCCGCTCATGCAGCGCTGACTTCGGCGTCGGGTGTGGGTGCAGCTGCGGCAACTGCAGTGGGGGGCGGTGTGAGCAGGTGGCTGGTGAGTTCGCGCAGCTTGGCATCGAGCTCGTCGAGCGAAGCACCGTTGCCCTCGATCTCGCCAATGCGTCCGTCCAGGCCCCCAGCCGCTTGCTGGATGCGCTCGATGGCTTCGAGGCGGCGACCGAAATTGCGGCGACGCTCGCGCAGTTGTGCGTCCAGTTGCGCGGCCGCGCCCTTGCTCCACAGTTCCACCTCGCTCAGCGCGTTGTCGTAGAGCATGCGCAGGCGCGTGAACAGCGCCCGCACCAGCCGGTCGGAGAATTCGGGTTGCGCCAGGCGGATGATGTTGCCCACGCCCAGATACTGCAGGTGGCTCTGCTCGATCTGCACGAGCTCATCGACGAACCGGCTCATTTCCGGTTCCTTGGGCGCCTGCAGCGAGAAGCTGTACTCGGCGTTGAGCTGGCGGAACATCGCGCCGAGCATCGCCTGGATTTCGGAAGTGAGCGACTGCACGCGCGTGAGCTGGTCGGTGAGCTTCCTGAACGCATCGTCATAAGACCGCTTCACGCCGAGCTTGATGCCCGGCTGACGCAGTGCGGCATTGAGTTCGCTGAGCGTCGCTTTCAAGCCGTTGGAGCCGAGGATGTCGAACACCTCGCGCAGCAGTTTCAGGTGCACCGAACGCACCGCCTGGATCTTCGCGCCGCTGACTTCGAACTCCACCTGCTCCTGCTCGATGCGCGCGCGCATGTTGCGGATGACGTTGGTGTTCTTGCCCCGCAGGCCCTGCAATTCGAGCATCTGGTCGGCCAGGTCGCGCCGGCGGATATTGAGCACGCGGCTGGCTTCGGTGCGCAATTCGGCGATGCCACCGTCGATGGCGGCACGCAGGATCGCTTCACGCCGGCCGAGCATGCCCTGGCCCAGCACGTCTTCGAGCCGGGGCAGGCCGCTGTGCTTGAGCAGCTTGTCGTCCTTGGACACCTTGGCCAGCAGGCCCTTCTGGGCGGAGACCGGCACCACGCGTTCCTGCGGCAGGCCGAGGATGCCGGCGGCCGTGGTGCGCTGGCGATCGATCTGGGCCTGGATCTGCTCGGCAGTGCTCAGCGCGTCCCACAGCGTGTCGATCTTGTTGAGAACCACCAGCCGCGCGTCGGACCGGTTGCCTTCGGTGATGAGGTGCTCGCGCCAGATGGCAAGGTCGGACTTGGTGACGCCCGCATCGGCTGCCAGGATGAAGACCACCGCATGCGCCTGCGGGATCAGGCTGACCGTCAGTTCCGGCTCGGCACCGATCGCATTCAGGCCCGGTGTATCCAGGATGACCAGGCCCTGCTTGAGCAGCGGATGGGCAATGTTGATGAGCGCATGCCGCCAGCGCGGAATCTCCACGAGGCCTGCGGCATTGGCAATGGGATTGTCGTCGGGCGTTTCGTCGTTCCAGAAACCCAGCGCGCGGGCTTCGTCCTTCGAGACGTGGCGCACTTCGGCCACCTTCTGCATGGCGGAGGCCAACTGTGCGGCATCGCTCACATCCAGGTCGACACGCGTCCACTTCTCGGGCTTCTCGCGCCATTCCATCAGCGTCTGGGGTTGTTCACGCGTCTCGATGGGCAGCAGGCGCAGGCAAGGCGGCACGTCGGCGTCGTAGCCGAGTTCCGTGGGGCACATCGTCGTGCGACCCGCACTGGCCGGCATGATGCGGCGACCGTAGCCGGCAAAGAAGATGGCGTTGATCAGTTCGGATTTGCCGCGCGAGAACTCCGCGACGAAGGCCACCATGACCTTGTCCGAGCGCACCTGCGTCTCGAGCCGGCGCAGGCGCTCCTCGACGGCCGTGTCCAGCAGTTCATGCTCCCCCATCCAGTCGGCCAGGAGCTTCAGACGCAGGGCAAACTGTCGGCGCCATGCGCCATGCTGGTCGAACTGCTGATTGAAGGACTTGGGCACCGGCACTCCTGGAAGGGAATCCAATTTATAGCATCGACTGCCGCGGCGCCCCCTAGTATTTCTGGCACACCGGACAGAAATACGTGGCGCGTTGCCCTTGGCGCAACAGGCGTATGGGCGTGGCACAAGTGCGGCACGGCATGCCCGCGCGGTCGTACACCATGGCTTCCAGCTGGAAGTAGCCGCTTTCACCCCAGGCATTGGAGAAGTCGCGCAGCGTGCTGCCGCCCTTCTGCACCGCCAACGCCAGCACTTCCCGGATGGCTGCATGCAACCTCAGCGCCCGTGGCCGGCTGATGCGCGATGCCGCCAGCGTGGGCCGGATGCCGGAACGGAACAGCACTTCCGACGCATAAATGTTACCGACGCCCACGACCACATCGCCCGCGAGCAGCACCTGCTTGATGGCTGCGCTGCGGCTTCTCAGCCCCGCGAAAAACTTCTCGAACTCGAACGCATCCCCGAGCGGCTCCATGCCCAGGCCGCCGAGCAGCTTGACGGCCACCGGATCCAGCTCGCCGCCATCGGCATACACCACCGCACCGAAACGCCGCGGGTCGTTCAGCCGGAGCAGGCCGCGGCTGGTGATCAGGTCGAAATGGTCGTGCGTCCCCGGCGGTCCGGCTTGCGCGGTGAAACTCAGGCTGCCCGACATGCCCAGATGCATCAGCAGCATGCCGCGATCCAGGTCCAGCAGCAGATACTTTCCGCGGCGACGCACACCCAGCACCTGCCGGCCCGTCAGGATGGCCGGATCGCAACCCAGCGGCCAGCGCAGCGGCTTGCCCATCTCCGCGCCATGGACATGCGCTCCCTCGATGCGCCCGGCAAAACTCAGGCGGGTGACTTCGACTTCTGGCAGTTCGGGCATGGAAAAAGCTTACCGCGGGGCCGACAAGTCGGCTGGCTCGTCGGGTAATACATCAGGTCATACGTGAGCCGATGGGCTTGGATTATTATGGGTCGATGAAGTCATTGCACCGCCTTGCCATGGCCGTCATGGCCGCCTGCGCCATGTCTGCGCATGCCCAGAACATGCAGGCACAGGCCACGCAGAGTCCGCCTGCTGCGGCCACATCCGGCCCCCCCGTTGCGTCGGCGATGGACGCCGAACTGTTCTACCGCCTTCTGCTGGGCGAAATGTCCGTGCGCGCCGGCGAGCCGGACGCTGCTTTCGGCCTCATCCTCGACTCGGCGCGCAAGACTGGCGACGCCGCGCTGTACGAGCGCGCCGTCAACATCGCACTGCAGGCCCGTGCCGGCGAATCCGCACTCCAGGCCGCGCGCGCCTGGAAGGACGCCGACCCGAAATCGCGTGAAGCGAACCGCTACGTGCTGCAGATCCTTCTGGCACTCAACCGTATCACCGAGACCGTCGACCCGCTGCGCGCAGAGCTTGCGAACACGCCACCTGCCGAACGTTCCATGGCGCTGGCCGTCGTGCCCCGCTACTACACGCGCGCCAGTGATCGCAAGCTTGCCGCCACGGTCGTCGAGCAGGCGCTGGCGGCTGACCTGGCCAATCCAGTCACGGCCACTTCCGCATGGACTGCCGTGGGCCGCATGCGCATGGCTGCCGGTGACACGGCCGGCGCCATCCAGGCGGCCACCCGTGGCCAGGCGGCAGACCCGTTCGCCGAAGGTCCGGCGATGCTGGCCATCGAGATGATGGACCCCAAGACACCGCAGGCCGAACCCATCATCAAGCGCTATCTGGATGGCAAGCCCGTGCCGGAACTCCGCATGGGCTATGCGCGCGCGCTGCTGGATGGCCAGCGTTACGCCGAAGCGACAGCGCAACTGCAGATCGTCACGACAGAAAAGCCGGACTTCGCCGAGGCATGGCTCGTGCTGGGCAGCCTGCAGGCGCAGGACAACCAGCAGGACGCAGCCGAAGCATCGCTCAAGCGCTACATCGTGCTGGCGCAGGACGTGCGCGGCGCCGAAGAAAAAAAGCGTGGACTGGCACAGGCGTATCTCGCGCTTTCGCAGATCGCGGAAAAGCGCAAGGACTATGCGGCCGCTGAAGCCTGGCTGTCCCGCATCGAGAACGCCGAAGACCTGCTGGGTGCGCGCACGCGCCGCGCCTCCATCCTCGCCAAGCAGGGCAAGATCGACGAGGCGCGCGAACTCATCCGCACGCTGCCCGGACGCAATGCCGCCGAAATCCGCCTGCGCCTGCTGGCCGAAGTGCAACTGCTGCGGGACAACAAGCGATACCAGGATGCTTATGACCTGCTGTCGAAAGCCATCGCCACCTCGCCGGAAGACACCGATCTGCTTTACGACCAGGCCACGTTGGCCGAAAAGCTCGGCAGCCTGAGCGAGATGGAGCGCATCCTGCGCCGCGTCATCGCCATCAAGCCCGAGGCACACCACGCCTACAACGCACTCGGCTATTCGCTGGCCGATCGCAACGTGCGGCTGGACGAAGCGCGCGAACTCATCAAGAAAGCGCTCGAATTCGCGCCCAACGATCCATTCATCACCGACAGCCTGGGCTGGGTGGAATTCCGCGCGGGCAATCGCGCCGAAGCACTGCGCATCCTGGACACCGCGTTCAAGGCCCGTCCGGACGCAGAGATTGCCGCGCATCTGGGTGAAGTGCTCTGGACGATGGGCCAGCGCGATCGTGCGCTGTCCATCTGGCGGGAGGGCCTGCTGCTCAACAGCGAGAACGAGACGCTGCAGGAAACCCTGAAGCGCCTGCGCGCCAAGCCGTGAGTCCCGCCGCGCACGGTCCCGGCCCATTCCGCAACCGCCGCGAGGCTCTCGCCCTCGGCGCAGCGGCTGCGCTGGTGCTGTCGGGTTGCGCGACGCCGTCCATCACGTCCGCCCCCATTGCGGCCGACGCGCCCGCCTGGAGTGGCCGCATGTCACTGCAGGTGGAATCCAGCCCGCCCCAGTCGCTGGCTGCGGTGTTCGACTTGAAGGGCGGCATCGAAGCCGGGCAACTTTCACTCGGCACACCGCTGGGCAACATCCTCGCGCAACTCTCCTGGAGTGCCGGCAGCGCGACGCTCCGCACGCCCCGGGAAACGCTTGAGTACCCTTCCGTGGATGCGCTTTTGGCCGAAGTCACGGGCACGCCGATTCCAGTGGCTGCCCTGTTCGACTGGCTGGCCGGCAAACCCGCCACTGTGGACGGGTGGCAGGCCGACCTGACGCAGCACGCCGACGGGCGACTGCATGCCAGGCGCAGCAGCCCGGCGCCGGCGGCTGATCTGCGGCTCGCATTCGAGCGGCAGTAGTTTCTCTTCTAGACTCCACGCCATGCGAGCCCTGTACGACGTGGCGGCCCCCGCCAAGCTGAACCTGTTCCTGCATGTGACGGGCCGGCGCGCCGACGGCTATCACCTGCTTCAATCGGTGTTCATGCTCATCGACTGGTGCGACACACTGCACTTCGAACGCCGCGACGACGGCAGCATCACGAGGGAAGACCTGGGTGCGCCGCTACCGGCGGACGATCTCGTCCTCAAGGCTGCGCGCGCGCTGAAAACCCGCGCCGCCGCGCCCGCATCGCTGGGCGCTCATATCGGCGTCGAGAAGCGGATTCCCTCGGAGGCGGGCATGGGGGGGGGCTCGTCAGACGCGGCAAGCTGCCTGCTCGCGCTGAATCGCCTGTGGGGCCTCGGGCTGTCGCTGGCAGAGCTGTCACGAATCGGATTGTCCCTGGGGGCCGACGTCCCGTTTTTCCTCGGCGGCACCAATGCATGGGTGGAAGGGATCGGCGAGGAAATCCGCCCCATCCAGTTGCCGCCCGCCCGCTTCTGTGTGGCCAAACCGACGCAAGGCGTGGAAACCGCATCAATTTTCCGCAGCCCCCATCTCAAGCGGGATTCCGGGACTGCTATAATCTCAGGCTTTGCTGCAAACCCTTGGGCCTTTGGCCACAACGACCTGCAGCCGGTGGCCGAACAGCTCTGTCCCTCCATCACCCAGGCATTGGCCTGGCTGGAAAAACAGGGATTGCAAGGCCGCATGACCGGCTCCGGAAGTGCGGTGTTTGCGCATCTGCCGCAAGGCGGGCAGCCTAACCCGGAGGGGTCGGCACCTGACGGTTGGCAAGTGCGTGTTTGCAGCAATTTGGAAGTCCATCCTTTGGCTGGTTGGGCTTCCAGCGACGATTGATGGTGGGTGGCGAAAGCCGCCAACCTGTGTAGGGGAGTCGCCAAGCTGGTTAAGGCACCGGATTTTGATTCCGGCATGCGAAGGTTCGAATCCTTCTTCCCCTGCCAAATACGTTGAACGTCTAGGGCACTACTTTTCATCGCCGGAAAGCTCATGCAAGCGCATCACCCCGATTTCATGGTCTTTACCGGCAATGCCAACCCCGGCCTTGCCGCCGAAATCGCCCAGCATCTGGGCATCTCGCTGGGCAACGCGCATGTTGGCCGTTTTTCGGACGGTGAAGTCACCGTCGAGATCAACCAGAACGTCCGTGCCCGTGACGTGTTCGTGGTGCAGTCCACCTGCGCACCGACGAACGAGAACCTGATGGAACTGCTGATCATGGTGGACGCGCTCAAGCGAGCGTCCGCCGAACGGATCAGCGCCGTCATCCCGTATTACGGCTATGCGCGCCAGGACCGCCGTCCGCGCTCGAGCCGGGTGCCGATTTCAGCCAAGGTGGTGGCCAACCTGTTGCAGACGGTGGGTGTCTCGCGCGTGCTGACGATGGACCTGCACGCCGACCAGATCCAGGGTTTCTTCGACATTCCGGTGGACAACATCTATGCGTCCCCGGTCCTTCTCGGCGATCTGCGCCAGAAGAACTACGAAGACCTGATCGTGGTGTCGCCCGACGTGGGTGGTGTGGTGCGTGCGCGTGCGCTGGCCAAGCAGCTCAACTGCGACCTGGCCATCATCGACAAGCGCCGCCCCAAGGCGAACGTGAGCGAAGTGATGCACGTCATCGGCGACATCGACGGCCGCAACTGCGTGATCATGGACGACATGATCGATACCGCCGGCACGCTGGTGAAGGCGGCAGAAGTATTGAAGGAACGCGGCGCGAAGAAGGTGTATGCGTATTGCACGCACCCCATCTTCTCCGGCCCCGCGATCGAGCGCATCGCCCAGGGCACGGCGCTGGACGAGGTGGTGGTGACCAATACCATCCCCCTGTCCGACGCTGCCAAGGGGTGCGCAAAGATCCGCCAGCTCACCGTGGCGCCGCTGATCGCCGAGACGATCCAGCGCATCGCCAAGGGTGAGTCGGTCATGAGTTTGTTCTCTGACCAGGAAAACCTCTTCTGAGGTTTCCGGTCCGGGACAAGTAGCCGGGCTCCCGAGGGGGCCTTTTTTAACCGGAGCCGCACTGGTCGCGGTGGGCTCTTACTGGAGAAAACCATGAAATTCGTCGCTTTTGAGCGCGCAAAGCAGGGAACGGGTGCGAGCCGCCGTCTGCGCAACACGGGCAAGACCCCCGGCATCGTCTATGGCGGTGAAGGCCAGCCCCAACTGATCGAACTCGATCACAACGCCCTGTGGCACGCCCTGAAGAAGGAAGCGTTCCACTCCTCCATCCTCGAGATGGACCTGGGTGGCAAATCGGCCAAGGTGCTGCTGCGCGACGTGCAGTTCCACCCCTTCAAGCAACTCGTGCTGCACATCGACTTCCAGCGCGTGGACGCCAAGACCAAGCTGACCATGAAGGTGCCGCTCCACTACTCCGGCGAAGAAGAATCGCAAGCCGTGAAGTTCGAACAGTGCCTGGTGAACCACATCGTCACCGAACTCCAGGTGTCGTGCCTGCCGGCCGACCTGCCCGAGTTCATCGCGGTGGACCTCTCCGGCCTGAAGAAGGGCACCTCGCTGCACCTGAGCGACATCACCCTGCCCAAGGGCGTGACCGCCGTCGTGCGTGGCAATGCCACCAACCCGGTGCTCGTTTCCGTGGTGACCCCGGCTGAAGAAGCGCCGGAACCGGCCGCTGCTGCTGCCGCTCCGGCCGCCGCACCGGCACCGGCCGCGAAGAAGTAATCCTTCTTCCGGCCCGGCCTCGGTTCGAGGTACCCAACGGCCCACTTCGGTGGGCCGTTCTGTTTTCAGACGCCGTCCACCCGGCGCGATAATCCCGCCCCATGATCAAACTTTTTGTCGGCCTCGGCAACCCTGGCGCCGAATACGAAGCCACCCGGCACAACGCGGGCTTCTGGTGGATCGATGCACTTGCACGCGACCTGAAGGTGCACCTGTCGGCCGAGCGCAGCTATCACGGCCTCGTCGCCCGGACCACGCTGAACGGGCAGACCGTCTGGCTGCTCGAGCCGCAGACCTTCATGAACGTTTCGGGGAAATCGGTCGCCGCGCTCGCGCGCTTCTTCAAGATCGCGCCGGAAGAAATCCTCGTGGTGCACGACGAACTGGATGTCGTGCCCGGACAGGCCAAGCTCAAGTTCGGTGGCAGCCATGCCGGCCACAATGGCTTGCGCGACATCCACGCGCAACTCGGTACCGGTGACTACTGGCGGCTGCGTCTGGGCATCGGTCATCCTGGCGTGAAATCCGAAGTGATCCACTGGGTGCTGAAGAAGCCGAGCCCCGAGCAGCGTACGGCGCTGGAAGACTGCATCACGCGCACCCTCAAGGCGGTTCCGGACCTCGTGGCAGGCGAAATGGAAAAAGCGACGCTGATCGTGCACACGAGCAAGCCGCCCCGGCCGAAGCCGCCGCGCCAGACGCCGCCCGCAACAGACGGCAATTCCTGAGATTACGCTGACGCAGCCTGCAGGCGCTGGTACTTCTGCCAGAGTGTTTCGCGGCTCTCGACGTGCTGGGGATGGATGGGAATGCAGGCGACAGGGCAGACCTGCACGCACTGGGGCTCGTCGAAGTGACCGACGCACTCGGTGCACCTGGCAGGATCGATCTCATAAATTTCCTGCCCGAGATAGATGGCCTGGTTCGGGCACTCGGGCTCGCACACATCGCAGTTGATGCATTCGTCTGTGATCATCAGCGCCATGGCACGATTATCGCTCGTGCAGTCCTGCATGGTTGGCTGTATGCTGGCATCCCCACGTCGCCGTCATGCCGGGCGGTCTTGTCGCCCGGGCCACGGAATCTTTCGTTTTCATGAGTCTGTTTCTTTTCAAGCGTTTCGTCACGCTCCTGGTCACGCTGGTGGGTGCTTCCATCGTGGTTTTCCTGGTGCTCGAAATCCTGCCGGGCAATGCGGCGCAGATCCTCATGGGGCCGGACGCCTCGCCCGAGGCCGTGCAAGCCCTCGCTGAAAAACTCGGGCTCACCCTTCCCGCCGCAGAACGCTACTGGCTCTGGATCACCGGGCTTGTGCAAGGCGACATGGGCCTGAGCTACGCCTACAGCACCCCGGTGAGTGAACTCGTGATGGAACGTCTTGCCGTGACGGTGCCGCTGGCCGTGATGGCCATGACGCTCACGACGGCCATCGCGCTCGTTGCCGGCATCTACGCCGCCGCCCGCCACAACAAGCTGGGCGACGTGGGCGTGATGAGTGTGACCCAACTGGGCATCGCGGTGCCCAACTTCTGGTTCGCCATCCTGCTGATCCTGTTCTTCTCCGTGTACCTGCAGTGGTTCTCGGCAGGTGGATTTCCCGGATGGGAAGAGGGCGCGTGGGAGGCGCTGAAGGCGTTGATCCTGCCAGCCCTGTCGCTTGCCGTGGTGCAGGCTGCGATCCTGGCCCGCATCACACGCTCTGCCGTGCTGGAGTTGCTGCGCGAGGACTTCGTGCGTACCGCGCGCGCCAAAGGCGTATCACGCACGGCGGCGCTGTGGCGGCACGTGTTGCGCAACGCGATGATTCCGGTCATCACCGTCATGGGCCTGCAGTTTGCGGAATTGCTCGCGGGCACCATCGTGGTGGAGAACGTGTTCTACCTGCCGGGCCTCGGCCGGCTGATCTTCCAGTCGATCTCCAACCGCGACCTGATCGTCGTGCGCAACTGCGTGATGCTCCTGGCGGCCATGGTCGTCATCGTGAACTTCATCGTCGACGTGCTCTACGCCGTCATCGATCCGCGCGTGAAAGCGAGCGACGTATGAACACGCCGAGCCACCAGCCCGCCGATCTTGCCCTGGGCAACGCGAGCAGGCCTTTGTCCGCGCCGCCGGGCTTCATGCATCGCGCATGGCGGCATCCGAGCTTCGTCATCGGCGCTGTACTCACACTCCTGCTCATCGGTGCCGCCGCCCTGTCGCTGGTCTGGACACCGCACAACCCGTACGAAGTGAACATGGAGGCCAAGCTGCTCAAGCCGGGCTTCGACCACTGGCTGGGCACCGATCCGTTCGGGCGCGACGTGCTGTCGCTGTTGCTGGTGGGAGCGCGCTCGTCCATCCTGGTGGGCATCATCGCGGTGGGCATCGGCCTGGCCATCGGCGTGGCGCTGGGTCTGCTGGCTTCGGCGCGCCGCGGTTGGGTGGAAGAACTGGTGATGCGCCTGTCGGACTTCACCTTCGCCTTCCCCGCCATCCTCTCGGCCATCATGATGACTGCCGTGTTCGGTGCCGGCATCGTCAACGCCATCATCGCCATCGGCATCTACAACATCCCCACCTTCGCACGCATCACGCGCGCATCGGCCAACGCGGTGTGGTCGCGCGAATTCGTGCTGGCAGCGCGCGCCTGCGGAAAAGGTCAGTGGCGCATCACCGTCGAGCACGTGTTGCCCAACATCCTCTCGGTGCTGATCGTGCAGGCCACCATCCGCTTTGCCATCGCCATCCTGGCGGAAGCAGCGCTGTCTTACCTGGGCCTGGGCACACAACCACCACAGCCTTCCTGGGGCCGCATGCTTGCCGAGGCGCAATCGCTGATGTTCCAGGCACCCATGCTGGCGGTGTTTCCCGGCGTGGCCATCGTGCTGGCGGTGCTGGGCCTCAACCTCCTGGGCGACGGCCTGCGCGACCTGCTGGACCCGCGCCTTGCGCGCAAACGATGAAAGAGGATCCGCGACGCATGCCCTTGCTGGAAGTCACCGATCTCCATGTCCGCCTGAACACGCCGCGCGGCCCGGCCGAAGCCGTGCGAGGCATCGGCTTCACGCTGGAACGCGGCGAGACGCTGGGCATCATCGGCGAGTCCGGCTGCGGCAAGTCGATCACCGTGATGTCGCTGATGGGCCTTTTGCCCGAGACCGCACGCTTGAGCGGCAGCATCCGCTTCGACGGGCAGGAACTCACGCAGTTGAGCGACGCACAGATGTGCCGCATCCGCGGCAACCGCATCGGCATGATCTTCCAGGAGCCGATGACCGCGCTCAACCCTGTGCACACCATCGGTCGCCAGGTGGCAGAACCGCTGCGGCTGCATCGCGGCCTGTCGGCCTCCGCAGCACGCGAGGAAGCGATTGCGCTGCTGGATCGTGTCGGCATTCCGCTCGCGTCGCAGCGCTTCGATGCGTACCCGCACCAGTTCTCCGGCGGACAACGCCAGCGCATCACCATCGCGATGGCACTGGCCTGCGGTCCCGATCTGCTGATCGCCGATGAGCCGACCACGGCGCTGGACGTGACCATCCAGCGCCAGATCCTCGACCTCATCAGCGAACTCGTGGCCGAGCGCGGCATGGCGCTCATGCTTATCTCCCACGACCTCGGCGTGATCGCCCAGAACGTGCAACGCATGCTGGTGATGTACGGCGGCTCTGTCGTGGAGAGCGGGCCGACCGGCGAAGTGTTCTCCAGCATGCGGCATCCCTACACGCGCGGGCTGTTCGCGGCGCGGCCGCGCATCGGCGCGCCGCGTGGTGCACGCCTGGCCACCATCGCAGGCACGGTGCCCGAACTCGTCGACCTGCCGCCCGGCTGCCCCTTTGCGGGCCGCTGCGACTTCACTGTGCCGGATTGCCGCACCCGGCGGCCCGACGCGGTGCCGCTGGGCCATGGCCACACGGCGCGCTGCATCCGGCTCGATGATGTCGCGGCCGCAAGTCACGGAGCGGCAGCATGACGGCACCGGCGATGAACGACGCATCCGCACCGTTGCTGCGCGTCACCGATCTCGTGCGCGAGTACACGCTGCCACGCGAAAGCCTGTTCCGCCCGCCGGCTGCCGTGAAGGCACTGCAGGGCGTGAGCTTCACCATCCACAAAGGCCGCAGTCTCGGCATCGTCGGTGAATCAGGCTCCGGCAAGTCCACGCTCGCGCGTCTGGTGATGGCGCTGGATGCGCCGACCTCCGGCAGCGTCGAACTCGAAGGCCGCAACCTGCACACGCTTTCCACGCGTGACTTGCAGCGCGCACGCCGCGACTTCCAGATGGTCTTCCAGGACCCCTACGGCTCGCTGGACCCCCGCCAGACCGTTGCGCGCATCGTGTCGGAGCCGCTGGCCGCGCTGTCGCAGGCCACGCGCGCCTCGCAACGTGAACAGGCCGCACAGGCACTCGAGTCCGTGGGCCTGCGCAGTTCGGATCTGGACAAGTACCCGCACGAATTTTCCGGTGGCCAGCGCCAGCGCATCGCGATCGCACGCGCGCTCATCACGCGGCCGAAACTCATCGTGGCTGACGAGCCCGTCAGCGCGCTCGACGTTTCCGTGCAAGCGCAGGTGCTCAACCTCATGCAGGACCTGCAGCAGGAGTTCGGCATCACCTACATGCTCATCAGCCATGACCTCGCCGTCGTCAACCACCTGTGCGACGACGTGGCCGTGATGCATCAGGGCCGCATCGTCGAGCAGGGACCGCCGGAGAAGCTGTTCCACGCCGCCGAGCACCCTTACACGCAGACGCTGCTGGCGGCCGTTCCTCGGGCGGAACCCCGGCCGCATCTGCCTGCTGCTGACGCCGGGCTTCAACACTTGCCGTCATGAACAAATGCTTGCCTCTCTTCCCGCGCTCAAGGATGATGTATCTCCTTCGCGGGCCACACCGATCCTTGGCCTTTATCCTGGAGAAAACACCATGTTGAACCGCCGTACCGTCCTCACTTCCGCAGCCCTGGCTACCGTGCCGCTGGCACTGCCCACGGGTGCGCTCGCCCAGAGCCGCAAGGACACCGTGTCCCTGGCCATGGCACTGGAGCCGCCGGGACTGGACCCGACCGCAGGCGCTGCTTCGGCCATCGCCGAAATCGTGCAGTACAACATCTTCGAGACGCTGACCAAGATCAACTCCGACGGCTCGGTCACCCCGCTGCTGGCCGAAAGCTGGGAAGTCTCGCCCGACCTCAAGACTTACACATTCAAGATCCGCAAGGGCGTGAAGTTCCAGAACGGCGAGCCGCTCACCGCGCAGACCGTGAAGTTCTCCTTCGACCGCGCCGCCGGCGAGAAGAGCACCAACAAGGACAAGCGCACTTTCGCCGCCATGGGCGTGCAGGTGGTGGACGACTACACCGTCGTGATCCTGAACAAGGAAATCGACCCCGACTTCCCGTTCCTGCTGGGCCAGGCCACGGCCATCATCGTCGAACCCAAGAGCGTGGACACCAACGCCACCAAGCCGGTGGGCACCGGTCCGTTCAAGCTCGACGCCTGGAACAAGGGCTCGTCGGTGGCGCTGTCCAAGTGGGACGGCTACCGCAACGCGTCCGCCATCAAGCTCAAGCGCGCCACGTTCCGCTTCATTTCCGACCCGGCCGCGCAAGTGGCCGCCCTGCTGGCCGGTGACGTGGACGTGTTCGCGCGCGTCACGCCGCGAAGCGTGCCGCAGTTCAGCAACAACCCGAAGTTCCAGGTGGCAGTGAGCGGTTCGCGTGCCAAGACCATCCTGGCCATCAACAACAAGAAGAAGCCGCTGGACGACGTGCGCGTGCGCCGCGCCATCGCAGCCGCCATCGACCGCAAGGCCGTGATCCAGGGTGCGGGTGACGGCTATGGCGCTCCTATCGGCAGCCACTATGTGCCGGGTGCGTTCGGCTATGTCGACACGACAGGCGTGAACCCCTACAACCCCGAGAAAGCCAAGACGCTGCTCAAGGAAGCCGGCATCACCACACCACTGGAACTCACGCTCACGCTGCCCCCGCCGCCATATGCGCGCCAGGGCGGTGAAGTCATCGCTGCACAACTGGCCAAGGTCGGCATCGTCGCGAAGATCCAGAACGTCGAATGGGCGCAATGGCTGTCGGGCACGTACACCAACAAGAATTACGACCTGACGATCATTTCGCATGTCGAGCCGTTCGACCTCGGCAACTTCGCCAAGCCCGACTACTACTGGGGCTACCAGTCGGCCAAGTTCAACACGCTGTACGACAAGATCAAGAACACGGGCAATGCGGGCGAGCGCGCCAAGCTGCTCGGCGATGCGCAGCGCCTGATCGCCGAAGACAGCGTGGCCGCGTTCCTGTACCAGCCGCAGTGGGTGACGGTCGCCAACAAGAACATCCGTGGCCTTTGGAAGGACATGCCGGTGTTCGTGAACGATCTGTCGGCGCTGTCGTGGGCCTGATTGCCCCGCTTCATGAACTGGGCGCCTCGGCGCTCCACGACGCCTACAGCCAGCGCCAGCTTTCGCCCGTCGAGGTGACGAAGGCGGTACTCGCGCACATCGAGCGCTGGGAGCCGCATCTGCAGGCAACCTGGCTGCTGCGGCCCGAAGCGGCGCTGGCGCAGGCGCGTGAGTCCGAAGCGCGCTGGCTCGCCGGCAAGCCGCTGGGCCCGCTCGATGGCGTGCCGGGCACCATCAAGGAAAACATTGCCACGCGTGGCGACCCGTTGCCGGCAGGTACTGCGGCTGTCGAGCTCGTGCCCGCCGTCGCGGATGCGCCGCCGGCCGCGCGCCTGCGCGAAGCCGGCATGGTGACCGTGAGCAAGACCACCATGCCCGACTACGGCATGCTGTCCTCCGGGCTCTCGAGCTTTCACACACTGGCCCGCAACCCGTGGGATCTGGGCAAGACCCCGGGTGGCTCCAGCGCGGGGGCAGGCGCTGCGGCGGCCGCAGGCTACGGCCCGCTGCACATCGGGACCGACATCGGCGGTTCGGTTCGCCTGCCGGCCGGCTGGTGCGGCATCTTCACCCTCAAGCCGAGCCTCGGCCGCATTCCCATCGACCCGCCGTACATGGGCCGCGCCGCCGGCCCGATGACGCGCACCGTCGAAGACTCCGCGCTCCTGATGAAAGTGCTCTCCCTGCCCGACGCGCGCGACACGATGAGCCTGCCCTGGCAGGACATCGCGTGGCACACGTTCGACCAGGGCGCCGAAAAGCTCAAGGGCCTGCGCATCGGTCTTCTGCTCGATGCCGGCTGCGGGCTGCCCGTCGAATCGGAAGTACTCACGGCCGTCGAGCATGCGGCGCGCCTGATCGAAGGCGCAGGCGCGCGTGTCGAACTCATGAAACCGTTCATGACGCAAGGCATGCTCGATGGCATGGACCACTTCTGGCGCATGCGCTCGCGCATGGACCTGAATGCCCTTGCGCCGGAACGCAAGGCCCGCGTGCTGCCCTACATCCGCGAATGGGCCGACAGCGCGGACAGCATGAGCGCAGAAGACGTGTTCCGTGCGTTCAACCAGTTCCACGCGACGCGCCTGGCCGCCGTCGCCGCCTGCCGGCCATACGACTACGTGATCTCGCCCACGTCGCCCATGCCGGCGTTCGACGCGCACCTGCCCTCGCCGACCAACGATCCGCTGCATCCGCTGGAGCACATCGGCTTCACCGTGCCGTACAACATGTCGGAGCAGCCTGCGGCGTCGATCAACTGCGGCTACACCCATGGCGGCAAGGAACCTCCGCTGCCCATCGGCCTGCAGATCGCAGGGCAACGCTTCGACGACCTCGGCGTACTGCAGGTGGCGCGTGCGTTCGAGATCATCCGCGACACGCAGCGCCCCTGGCCGGAGCCGCCGGCGGCCTGACGCCACAGGCATCACGCCATGCCGACGCTCACTGACTGCCTGGGCAATCCTGTCACGCTGCAGGATGCATCCAGCCTGCGGGCGCTCGACGATTTCGTCGAGGGCTTCATCGCCAGCGAAGCGCGTGCGGTGAACCTGCTCGAGATCGCCGAGGAGGACCGCAGCGCCATCGTGCAAGGCTATGCGGCAGCGTTGCACATGTTCGCGGAAACCGCAGATGCACCGCGCCATGCGCGGCCCTATCTCGACCGCGCGCTTGCTGCAGAAGATGCGACGCCGCGCGAGTTGCGGTTCGTGCAGGCGGTAGCGGCCTGGGTGCACGGCGACACTGCGCGCGCAGCTTCGTTGCATGAAGCGCATGTCCGCGACTATCCGCGCGATCTCGCGTCCCTCAAACTCGGTCACTACCACCTGTTCAACCGGGGTGATTCGCCGGGCATGTTGCGCATGGCGCTCGCCGCACTGCCCCACGCGGGCGACGTGCCCTACCTGCACGGCATGGCTGCGTTCGCCTGGGAGCAATGCCACTTCCTGCCGCAGGCAGAGGCGGCCGCGCGCAAGGCGATCGACATGCGCCGCAAGGAACCATGGGCGCATCACGCGCTCGCGCACGTGATGCTGACGCAAGGGCGTGTGCATGAGGGCATCGACTTCCTGCGCGACGTTGCGCCGACGTGGGACGGCCTCAACTCGTTCATGGTCACGCACAACTGGTGGCATCTCGCCCTGTTCGAGCTGGAACTGGATCACCACGACGAGGTGCTGCGCATCCATGACGAGGAAGTCTGGGGCGTCGCGAAGGACTATTCGCAAGACCAGATCAACGCAGTGTCATTGCTGGCGAGGCTGGAACTCGCGGGTGTGGATGTCGGCGATCGATGGGCCGATGCAGGCAAGTACCTCGCGCGTCGTACAGGCGACCACGTGTTGCCGTTCCTGGACATGCAGTACCTCTACGGACTGGCCCGCGCAGGCCGCCCCGAAGCAGACGCGCTGATGGCCAGCATCGAATCGCACGCATCGAACGCAGATCCTGCGCTCGATGCACAGGGAACATGGCAGCGCGTGTGCGTACCCGCCAGTCGCGGGTTGCTCGCCCATGCACGCGGCGAACATGCACGCGCCGTCCAATACCTGGGCGAGGCGTTACCGCGCCTGGTGGAAACCGGCGGAAGCCACGCACAGCGCGATCTGTTTTCGCAGATCCATCTGGATGCATTGATGAAAAGTGGGCACGCCACGGCAGCGCAGAACATCCTGCAGCCTCAACTCGCCCACCTGCCCGAATCGAAGCGGTTGCGGCGGCAAGCCGCAACGGTCTATGCGACCTTGGGATTGGGCAGCGTCACCGAGTACCTGGCCTGATCGTAGACCGGCTGCGCGGGCAGATCGACCAGATGCCGCG
Source organism: Variovorax sp. VNK109 (assembly GCF_049445855.1). Taxonomy (NCBI): domain Bacteria; kingdom Pseudomonadati; phylum Pseudomonadota; class Betaproteobacteria; order Burkholderiales; family Comamonadaceae; genus Variovorax; species Variovorax sp. VNK109. Next base: position 842,339 of record NZ_JBMSDV010000001.1, read on the forward strand.
TGTCGGCCCAATCGATGATCTCGACCTTGCCGTCGCCCACGCGCACACGGTTCACACCCGCGTTCGGGATATCGCTCTGGCGCGGACCGTGCAGGCCGAGTGAGCGCGCCGTGCGATACACCATGTCAAGCACTCCGCCGTGCGTGACCACCAGCACGGTCTGGTCGCCGTGCGCGAGCGCGAGGCGCTGCATCGCGTTCATCACGCGCTCATGGAACTGTCGCGTGCTCTCGCCGCCAGGCATGGCGTAGTCCGGCAGGAACTGCGTCCACTGCGCCCATGCATCCGGATGTTCCGCCTTGATGTCATCGACCCGCATGCCTTCGACAGCCCCGAAATGCTGTTCGCGCAATGTGTTGTCGAAGACCGGGTCGAGCGACAGCACCTTCTGCGCCGGCTCGGCCGTCTGCCGCGTGCGTGTCAGGTCACTGGCGTAGAAATGATGGATCTGCTCGCCTTCGAGCCGCAGCCCCAGCCGGCGCGCCTGCTCGAGGCCGGTGGCATTGAGCGGTACGTCCACATGGCCCTGGAAGCGGAGCTCGCGGTTCCAGTCGGTCTCGCCATGGCGGATGAGGATGAACTCGGTCATTGGTTCGATTTTACGGGCGGGCAACTCACACGTGGGAGAAAATCCCGGCATGGCACAGCTCATTCTCATCCCCGGCCTCGCGGGCGACGCCCGCATGTGGCGCGCGCAGCTCGAAAGCCTCGCTGACTTCAGGCCTGTGGTGACAGACGCGGGCAGCACGCACGCCAGCATCGAAGCCATGGCCGCCGGCTTGCTCGCGCAGCACGCGGGCGATCTGGTGCTTTGCGGCGCGTCGATGGGCGGCATGATCGCCATGGAGGTCGCACGGCAGGCCCCCTCGCGTGTGTTGGGGCTGGCACTGCTGGGCACGAATGCACGACCGGAAACGGACGACATGCGCAAACTGCGCGAAGACGCCATTGCACTCTTCGAGCAAGGGCGCGTGGAAGAAGTGATCCGTCCCAACGTCGCGTTCGCCTTCCATCCACAGCAGGCCGCGGACATGACGCTGGTGACGGCCTACCTCGACTTCGTCCTGGACGCAGGGGCGAAGGCGTTGATCGACCAGAATCACGCGGTGATCGCGCGTCCCGACGCGCGACTGCATCTGGCCTCCGTGCGCTGCCCCACACTCGTGATGTGCGGTGACAGCGACATGCTCACGCCGCCTGAATGCGCAGAAGAAATCGCAGCGCTCGTACCGGGTGCTCGACTGGTGATGGTGCCGCAGTGCGGGCACATGCTGACGATGGAGCAGCCCGAGATCGTGAATGCCACGCTGCGCGCGTGGCTGGCTGCGCTGCCGGCCTGAACGTCCTGGCTGGCCCGGCCCGGTTCAGGCCGCAGGAATGTCGCGGCCCAGGCTGCGCACCTTCTCGTGCAACCGTTCCTGCACGGTCGGTGACACGAACTTGTCCACTTCGCCACCGAGCATCGCGATCTCGCGCACGAAGGTGCTGGAGATGAACTGGTATTTGTCGCTGGGCGTGAGGAAAACGGTTTCGACTTCCGGCATCAGGCTGCGGTTCATGCCTGCCAGCTGGAATTCGTAGTCGAAGTCGGTGACGGCGCGCAGGCCACGCACCATGGCCTTGCCGCCGCGCGCGACAACGAAGTCACGCAACAGGCCGGAGAAACTTTCCACTTCCACCTGCGGGTACTGCCTGGCCACCTCGCGCGCCATTTCGATGCGCTCCTGCAGCGTGAAGAGCGCCCGTTTGTGATGCCCCGCAGCCACCGCCACGATGACGCGGTCGAACAGTTGTGTGGCCCGGCGGACCACGTCCTCGTGGCCCAGGGTCATGGGGTCGAACGTCCCGGGGTAGACGGCAAGCACGCTGGACATGGACACTTCTCCTCAACGCTGTCTGGCGGATTTGTTGCAGCGCATTATGCCGTCGCCAGCAGATGGGCGTGAACCGCGCCGGCCTTGAGGTGCCGGTGCACCCGCAGGCCCGACGCAGCCGCTGCCTCGTCGCCCCATGCGCCCGGCGCCTCGAGATAGAGATAGCCGTCGGCCGACAGCACGCGGGCAGCCGCGCGAACGGCAGGCTCGAACAGGTCTGCATCGAACGGCGGGTCGAGGAAGACGAGATCCGCCGAAGCGGCCGCGAGCCGGCCGAGCCCCGCAATGCCGTCGCCGCGCTCGACGGTCACGTTGTCCGCACCCAACCGGACCCGCGTGGTCTCGATGGCAACGACCAGCGATGCATCCATCTCGAACATGCGCACGCGCGCAGCGCCGCGTGACGCCGCTTCGAAGCCGAGCGCGCCGGTGCCCGCGAACACGTCCACGCATTGCCAGCCGGTCAGGTCCTGCCCCAGCCAGTTGAACAGCGTCTCGCGAACGCGGTCGGGCGTGGGACGAAGTCCGGGCCTGTCGGCCACTTGGAGCCTCGTGCGTTTCCACTGGCCACCGATGATGCGTACCTCATGCGGGGCATTCTTCGTCCGCGCGGAAGGGCCGGGTGCGGCGGCACGCGCCGTCGCCGAGGCGCTGGCGGCCTTGCGGTTCAAGGCTTGCCACCCACAACGACCGTCACCATCGTGTCGGGCGAGAGCTTGCGTGCAAACGCCGCCTTGATATCGGCCACGGTGACGGCTTCGATGCGCTGCGTCCAGGTATCCAGATAGTTCAGCGGCAGGTTGTTCCACGCGATACCCGACACGTTGCCCAGCAGCTTGCGATTGGTGTCCAGCTGAAGGGCGAAGCCGCCAATCAGGTTGTCTTTCGCGGCCTTGAGTTCGGCTTCTGTCGGGCCGTCGGCGACGAACTGGCGCAGCACATCGCGCGAAACCTGGACAGCTTGTGCCGCCTGATCGGGACGCGTCTGCAGCCCGATGGAAAACGCCCCTTCGTGCAGCCCCGGCGAGAAGTAGCTGTACACGCTGTAGCTCAGACCGCGCTTCTCGCGCACTTCGCCATACAGGCGCGAAACGAAGCCGCCGCCACCCAGGATGTAGTTCCCCACGGTCAGCGCGAAATGATCCGGATCGGAGCGGCGGTAGCCCGGCTGTCCGATGAGCACATGTGCCTGCGCAGAATCGAACGGAATGCGGATGTCCCGTGGCGCATCCAGTTTCGGCACCTCGGCCACCACCGGCTCGTTGCCCGAACAGCCACCGGCGGGCAAGCGTGCCAGCAACGTGCTCACCATCTGGCGCGCCTGCTCGCGCGTCACGGCACCGACGATGCTGACCTTGGCCCGGCAGGCGCGCACGCGCTGCGTGTAGTAGGCCTGCATGTCCTCCACGCCAATCTGCTTGAGCGTGGCTTCCGTCGCATCACGGCCGTAGGGATGCCCGCCATACACGGCCGGGTTGTAGGCGCGCGAAGCGATCGTGGCAGGCCGTGTTTCCGCCTCTTTCAATGCCGCGATGCTGCGGTCGCGCTCACGCTGCCAGACATCGGCAGGAAAAGCGGGCTCGGCGATCTGCCGCGCAGCCAGTGCCGTGGCGCGCGCCAGCAGATCGGGCGCCGTGAGCGAGCGCAGGGAGAAGCTCATGCGGTCCTGCCCGGCGCTCCCGCCGAACGACGCACCGAGATCGGTCCACGCTTCGCTCAACGCGTTTTCGTCCAGCGCGGGCTGGTTGCCGTGAGCACGCACGCCGCGAGACGTCATGCCCGCCGTCACACTGGCAAGGCCGGTCTTGTCCTGCGGATCGCGACGTCCGCCCGCGTCGAAATCGACCTGCACATCGACCATGGGAATGGCCGGGCTTTCGACCAGATAGACCTGTGCACCATCGGGCTGCACCCAGCGCTGGATGGCGATGACGGCATGCGCACCCGAAGCGAAAACCGAAACGGCGATGGCCGCGATGGCGGCCCTGATCTGACGGTCACGCACAAATGTCACCGCGTTTCTCCCGTGTGGCGCGTTGCCGCCGGTGCAGCGCGCGGCGCGCGCGTCTTGTCGACGGGCTGCGGCCGCAGCACGGCAACGGTGAGTTGGTCATCACTGAAGTACCGGGACGCCACCGATTGCACCTGCTGCGCGGTGATCGCACGCAGCCGGGCGATGAGGGTGCCGCTTCCGTCCAGCGGCAGGCCCTGCACCCAGTAGGCACCGAGCTCGCGCGCCTGGCCCATCACCGAATCGAGCTTGTAGGTCTCACCGGCAACCCATTGCGTCTTCACGCGATTGAGTTCGGCCTCGCTCACGCCTTCGCGCTGAATGCGCGCGAGCTGCTCGCGCAGCGCGGCTTCCACCTGTTCCGGCGTCTTGCCCGGTGCGGGCACGCCATCGAGCGTGAATATCTGCGGACCGCGGCCCCACAGGCCATTGCCTGCGCCGGCGGAATCTGCCACGCGGTCCGGGCCTTGCGCGAGCGCACGATCCAGGCGCGCACCGGGGTAACCGTCCAGCACCGAAGCAAGCACGGTGAGCGCGAGCGCGTCATCACTGCCCTCGTCCAGCTTCTCCAGGCCCGGCACGCGCCACGCCATGATCAGGTAAGACTGCTCTGCCTGCGCCTTGAATTCGATGCGGCGCACGCCGCGCTGCGGCGGCTCGATGCGCGGTTTGCGCGGCGGTACCGCGCGTGCGGGGATGACCCCGTAATATTTCTCGGCCAGACGGCGGACTTCGGCGGTATCGACATCGCCTGCCACGATCACGGCTGCATTCGCCGGCACATACCACTTGCGGAAAAAGTCGCGCGCATCCGCCGGTGTCATCGCATCGAGGTCGCTCATCCAGCCGACGATGGGCCGGCGGTACGGCGATGCATTGAAGATCGACGCATTGAGTTGTTCGTAAAGCAGTGCGCGCGGTGAGTCTTCGGTGCGAAGTCGTCGCTCCTCCTTGACCACCTCGATCTCCTTGCGGAACTCTTCGTCAGGCCACTGGTTGTTCGCAAAGCGATCGGCTTCCAGTTTCATCACTTCCTCGAGCTTCGAGGACGGGATCTGCTGGTGATAACCGGTCATGTCACGGCTGGTGAACGCATTCTCGCGGCCCCCGAGCGACGCGACGCGCCGGGAGAAGTCTCCCGGCGGCAAGGTCGGCGTGCCTTTGAACATCATGTGTTCCAGCACGTGGGCCACACCCGAAGTTCCATCCACCTCGTCGATGGATCCCACGCGCACGAGCAGCATCTGCACGGCCGTCGGCGCACGACGATCGGGTTTGACGATGATCGTCATGCCGTTGGAAAGCGTGAACCGGGAAAACGGAGCCGACGCGGTTGCCACAGTTGTCGTTGGAGTCGCCGGAGCCGCCGGTTGCGCCATGGCCGGTGTGGTCAGGCAAAGTCCGACGGACCCGGCGATGACGGCAGCCACCCTCGGCAAGGTGCGGGAAAGGAGGTGTTTCATAGAATGGCTTGATTCTAAGAACCCCCCAATGTTCAGTTTCTTCAAGAAAAAGACCCCCGCGCCTTCCCCCGCTCCCGAATCCGCGGCGGCTACTCCGGTTGCAGCCATGTCAGCGACGTTACCGGCTGTTGCGACAGCCGGGGTTCCGACGCCCGCTGCGGAGCCGCGCAAGGGCTGGCTCGACAAACTCAAGACCGGCCTGCGCAAGACAGGCAGCGGCATCACATCGGTTTTTACCGGAACGCGCATCGATGATGCCTTGTACGAGCAGCTTGAAGACGCGCTGCTGATGGCAGATGCCGGTACCAAGGCCACGCAATACCTGCTCGACGATCTCAAGCGCCGCGTCAAGGAAGCGAAAAGCACCGAGCCTGCAGCCGTCAAAAGCCTGCTGGCCGACGCGATCACCGAGCTGCTTGCACCCCTCGAAAAACCCCTTGTCATAGGAGAACACACGCCGACGGTGATCATGGTGGCCGGCGTGAACGGAGCCGGCAAGACCACGTCCATCGGCAAGCTCACCCGGCATCTGTCCGCCGGCGGAGCCTCTGTCTTGCTGGCTGCAGCCGATACCTTCCGCGCAGCCGCCCGCGAACAGTTGGGCGTCTGGGCTGACCGCAATACGGTGGAGATCGTGAGCCAGGAAGGTGGTGACCCTGCCGCCGTGAGCTTCGACGCCGTGAACGCCGGCCGGGCACGGGGCAAGGACGTGGTGCTTGTGGATACTGCGGGCCGCTTGCCCACGCAACTGCACCTGATGGAGGAGTTGCGCAAGATCCGGCGCGTCGTCACCAAGGCGGACGCGTCGGCGCCCCATGAGGTGCTGCTCGTCATCGACGGTAACACCGGCCAGAACGCGCTCGCGCAGGTTCGTGCCTTCGATGAAGCGCTCGAGCTGACCGGCCTGATCGTCACCAAGCTGGACGGCACCGCGCGCGGCGGCGTGCTGGCCGCCATCGCCCTGTGGGCGCGCGAGCGTCAGGCTGCCAACCCCGCCCTGCGGCCGGTGCCCGTCTATTTCATCGGCGTCGGCGAAAAACTGGAAGATCTCGAGACTTTCAGCGCCCGGGAGTTCGCACAAGCCCTGCTGGCCTGAGCCTCCTGCTTCTGGCATCATGGTCCGATCCGGCGTGCGACCGGAATGCTCGACGAAGCAGAAGGAGACAGGCATGAACACAGCCACCCACGAGGCGGCAGGCGGCTCGCGCAAGCTCGACCGCCTGCTGGCGCATTACGGCGAAAGCCACTGCCATCCCACCAACGAACTGATCCACTTCATTGCCATCCCGGCGATCATGCTCAGCCTGATCGGGCTGATCTTCTGGATCCACCCTTGGGCAGCCTACGCCTTCCTGGCGATCAGCATGGTCTATTACGTCCATCTGGGCTCGGGCGTCGTCATGGCGTCCATGCTGGTCTGGGCCGCGGCTTCGCTGGCGCTGGTCCACGCCATGGGGGCCATGGTTTTGCCGCTTTCGGCAGGGATTTTCGTGGTGGCCTGGATTTTCCAGTTCATCGGCCACAAGGTGGAGGGCAAGAAGCCTTCCTTCTTCGAGGACTTGCAATACCTGCTGGTCGGCCCGATCTTCGTACTGACCCGGTTGCTCGAAAAGCTGTCCATACGCTGGTAAGGAAAAGCTATCGCGCCCATTGAAAGATAGGGAACTCCGGCGTTAGCACTCTCTCCAAGGGAGTGCTAATATTCTTTCTCATGAAAGGAGTTTCTGGTATGTCCATTCAAACTGGAGTCTCTGCGAACGCAGTCGCTGTTGCCAATCCGTGGGCGCTTGTGCCCCCTCTGGGCAACCTCGACGCTTACATTTCTTCGGTCAACCGCCTGCCCCTGCTCACCCTCGAGGAAGAGCAGGACGCGGCACGCAAGCTGCGCGATTCCGGTGATGTGGAAGCTGCCGGTAAGTTAGTGCTCTCTCACTTGCGGCTTGTGGTGTCGATTTCGCGCCAGTACCTGGGCTACGGCCTGCCCCATGGCGACCTGATCCAGGAAGGCAACATCGGCCTGATGAAGGCCGTGAAGCGCTTCGACCCCGATCAGGGCGTGCGTCTGGTGAGCTACGCCATGCACTGGATCAAGGCGGAAATCCACGAATACATCCTGAAGAACTGGCGCATGGTCAAGGTGGCGACCACCAAGGCCCAGCGCAAGCTGTTCTTCAACCTGCGCTCGATGAAGCAGGGCTTCAAGGCCGATGCCGAAGCCGGCGAGGCCACGCACCGCGAAACCTTGTCGGAGCATGAAATCGACGTGGTCGCGCGCCAGCTGAACGTGAAGCGCGAGGAAGTCATCGAGATGGAAACCCGCCTGTCGGGCGGTGACGTCATGCTCGACCCCGGCCCGTCGGACGATGGCGAGGAAGGCTTCGGCCCCATCGCTTATCTGGCCGATGCCGCGCACGAACCGACGGCGCTGATCGAGTCGCGCCAACGTGATTCGCTGGCCACGGACGGCATCAGCACGGCGCTGGCCGGGCTGGACGACCGCAGCCGCCGCATCGTGGAAGAGCGCTGGCTGAAGGTGAATGACGACGGCTCCGGCGGCATGACGCTGCACGAGCTGGCCGCCGAATATGGCGTGAGCGCCGAGCGCATCCGCCAGATCGAGGCGTCGGCGATGAAGAAGATGAAGAAGGCGCTGGCGGCTTACGCCTGATCGGCAGGTTACAAATCCGCCATCGCTTCCGCGTCTTTTTGACCACACCAGCCCGGCCCGTGCCGGGCTTTTTTCTGGCTGGCCGCACAGGGGCTCTGCGACAATCGGGCAAGGGAAAGTCAGAACAACATGTGGCGAACAATCTGGCGCCAGGCTTGCACGGTCCTGTTGTGGACCGCACTCGCGATCCATGCGCAAGCCCAGCCCGTACCCGGCGGTACGCTCGATCTTTACAACGAAATGGAACCCGTGGCGCTGGACAAGCACGCGGCGTACTGGATCGACCCCACAGGACAGGCAAGCCTCAAGGATGCGACGGAGGTTGCACCCGACGCGTGGAAGCCCTACGAGCAAAGCCGCATCCATGCCATCGATGGCAAAGCCTTGTGGCTGCGTTTTGACGCAACCATCGGCGACAGCCGTTCACGCTGGTTTCTTGAAGTCGTGCTGTCCGGGCTCGACCGTGGCACGCTCTACTACCGGGACCTCAACGGCCAATGGATCATCCAGGACGCAGGTGACAACGTACCCGTGCCGCTCTGGCCGCTGCCTGGCCGTTTTCCGACTTTCGAGCTGAGTTCCCAGCCACAGGTGGGCGTGACCTACTGGCTGCGCATCGAGCACGCACGCATCGCGTTCGCATCCCCCATCCAACTGGCCAACCACAAGACACTCACGGGCTCGCGTGAGAGCGGCCAGTTCATGCTCGGCGCGTATTTCGGGCTGGCCGCACTCGTGATCGTTCTCGGCGCCGCTTATTCGATCGGCTGGCGGGATCGAAACCTGGCCGCCTACGGCCTCTACGTGCTGGTGCTGACGATGGGCCAGCTTGCCTATCTGGGCATCGGCGGCCAATACCTGTGGCCGAACTGGCTGCACTGGAACCAGATCGCCGCGTTCGTGTTGCCGCCGCTGTCGACGGCCGCAGGGCTGTGGATGGTCCGCGTCATCACCCAGCCCGCGCGCTTCTCGGTACAACTCGATCGCGCCGCCATCGCACTGATGATCATCCAGATCCTCGTTTGCGTCGCCGACGGCCTGTTCAGCACGATGCTGACCTTCCGCTTGCTCACCAGCATGACGCTCGTGACCATCGTCGCCATCCTCGGCCTGCTGGTCGTCGTGTGGTGGCGCGGCGATGACCCCGATGCCATCCTGCTCACAGTCGGCCTGCTGCCCGTGGCCATCGGTGCGTTGTTCCCCATGGCGCGCAGCCTCGAGCTCATTCCCACAAGCGCCCTGACGCGCTACAGCCTGGCCATCGCCGCTGCCTTCGAGACACCCATCCTGCTGTACGCGCTGAGCCGTCGTGCCATGCGCCGGCGCGAAAGCTTCCACCGCAACGAGGGGCTGCCGCGCACCGATGCGCTGACCGGTCTGGCGACCGCCAACGTGCTGGAACGCAAGCTGACCGAAGCGCTCGGGCGCGCCGAGGGCGACAATTTCGCGCTGCTCGCGATCGAAGTGGCCAACCGCGACGCCATCGCCCGTGAATACGGGCCGGAAATGGGCGAGCGCGCGCTGGTCGTGGCAGGGCTGCACCTGCGTGCGCTGGCGAAGGACGTCGATATCGCCGCCCGCCTGTCGGACGCGCAATTCGGCCTGCTCGTGCGCGGCCCGATCCACGAAGACCAGCTCAGCAGTCTGGCAACCGCCATCGTCGCGCGCGGGCTGCGCGAATCACGCGCCTTGCCGCCATCGGTGTCGCTGCGCTTCCACGTGGTCGCGACTCAGCCGCGACGTGGGCCGGATGCACCCGAGGCGGCCATCCTTCTGCAACGATTGCAGGATCATCTGCTCGCGATCACGTCGGATTCGCGCAAGACCATCCGCATTGTCTGAAACTGTCGCGAATGCGGGTTAGCATTGCGGTCTTACGGCCGGAAGAGCCGGCCTTCAATCGAGGAAGACAGCATGCATTCGAATTTCTCCCGTCGCGCCCTGCTGGCCGCCGTCCCTGCGACGGCGCTGGCTGCAGCGCTGATCACCCCGGCGTTCGCCCAGACCAAGGCGGTCCGTCCGGCCGCCCCTGACATCGCCGCCTCCTGGCCGAGCAAGCCCGTGCGCATCATCGTCGGATTCCCTGGCGGTTCCACGCCCGACCTCGTGGCTCGCACGATCGCCGAGCCGTTGAGCAAGGCGCTGGGCCAGCCGGTCCTCGTCGAGAACCGCGTGGGTGCAGGTGGCAACATTGCCGCCGATCTCGTGGCCAAGGCGACCGACGACCACACCATTGGCGTGATGATCAACGGCAACATGACGATCGCGAAACTGCTGAACCCGTCGGTGCCGTACGACCCGCTCAAGGCGTTCGCTCCGATCAGCCTGATCGGCACGGCCCCCCTGGTCCTGGCAGCGCCTGCCAACGCCCCCGGCGCGAGCGCGCAGGATTTCTTCGTCGCCGCGCGCAACGCGGGCGACAAGTGGAGCTACGGCACGCCCGGTGTCGGCACCGTGGGTCACATCGGGATGGAACTGCTGAAGACCAAAACCAACATCAACCCGGTGCATGTCCCCTACCCGGGCAACCCGCAGGTGATCAACGCCATCATCGGCGGGCAGATCCAGCTGTCGCTGCTGCCCCCGGGGCTGGCAGCGGCGCAGGTGCGTGCCGGCAAGCTTCGCGCCATCGGCGTGACCTCGATCAGCCGCAGCCCGTTGGTGCCGGAAATCCCCAGCCTGTCGGAAGGCGGTGTCACCGGATTCCAGCTCGAGATCTGGACGGCCGCTGCAGCGCCGGTTTCCATGCCCAAGCCGATCGTGGCCAAGCTGTCGGCGCTGGTGAGCGAGATCGCGCGCTCACCCGATGTCCGCTCCAAGCTGTTCCAGCAAGGCTGGCAAGTGGCGGGCACTTCCGCTGAAGGCCTGGCCAACCGCATCAAGTCGGATACCAACCTGCTGGGTGGTGTGATTGCGATGCGGGGAATAAAAGCAGAGTAACCCCCCGAGGCGCCTTTGGCGCTTCCCCCCAAAAGGGGGCGGCCTGGTGGACCGGCGGAGCCGGATCCACGGGCCCTCGCTTTTTTGGCCTTCGGCCTCAGGCTAGCAGTTGCTTTAAATCCGATGTCAGGGCTGCGGCACCCATGCCGTAGCGGGTGTACAGGCGCAGGCGGCCCTGGGTGTCGTAGACGTAGCTGGCGGCGGAGTGGTCCATCGTGTAGCTCGTGGGTGTCTGGCCGGGCACTTTCTTGTAGTACATCTTGAAGTCCTTCGACAGGGCTTCCAGTTGCGCGGGCGTGGGCCGCAGCGCGAGGAAGGTGGGATCGAAGTTCTCCATGTAGGCCTTGAGCACTTCAGGCGTGTCGCGCTCTGGGTCGACAGTAATGAATACGCCTTGCAGGCGGTTGCCGTCTGCGCCCAGGGCCTTCTTCACTTCGGCCAGTTCGAACATCGAGGTCGGGCACACGTCCGGGCACTGCGTGAAGCCGAAGAACAGCACGACCAGCTTGCCGCTGAAATCCTTCATGCTGCGCACCTGGCCGTTGTGGTCGGTGAGGCTGAAGTCCTTGGCGTAGTCGGCGCCGGTGATGTCCACCGATTTGAATGCGGGCTTGGGGTCCGAGCAGGCAGCCAGCAGCGTCACGGCCGCAGCGGGCAACAGGGCCATGCCGCCAGCGCGCAGGAAATCACGTTTGTTCATGCGTTCCATCACAAAGGTTGATCACAACACGTAGTGGTCCACCAGCAGCGCCGCGAACAGCACGCTCAGGTGGATCAGCGAAAAGCGGAAGGTCTTGCGTGCCAGTGCGTCCGAGTAATTGCGCCACAGCGCAAATCCATAGGCACAGAAACCGATGCTCAGCACCACGGCGGCGGCAAGATAGATCCATGAACTCATGCCGTAGGCGAACGGCATCAGGCAAGCCGCGAACAGGATGATCGTGTAGAGCAGCACCTGCAGGCGCGTGAACTCGCTGCCATGTGTGACAGGCAGCATGGGAAGGCCGGACTTGCGGTAGTCCTCGACGCGATACAGCGCGAGCGCCCAGAAATGCGGCGGCGTCCACAGGAAGATGATGAGGAAGAGGATGAGCGCCTCCGGCCCCACGTTGTCTGTCATCGCGGCCCAGCCGAGCACCGGCGGCATGGCGCCCGAGGCGCCACCGATCACGATGTTCTGCGGCGTGAGCGGCTTGAGGATCACGGTGTAGATGACCGCGTAGCCCACGAAGGTGGCAAAGGTGAGCCACATCGTGAGCGGATTGACCCACACGTAGAGCAGCACGGAACCGGCAGCACACAGCGCCGCGGAGAACGCAAGCGTTTGCCGGTCGCTCAGCTCACCCTTGGCGGTCGGCCTCCAGGCCGTGCGCTTCATCTTCGCGTCGATGCCCTTTTCCACGAGGCAGTTGAAGGCTGCAGCGGCGCCGGCTACCAGCCAGATTCCCAGACAGGCGACTGCCGCGAGGCGGACGTCGTGCCAGCCCGGCATGCCCGGTACGGCGAGCACCATGCCGATCAGCGCGCAGAACACGATGAGTTGCACCACACGCGGCTTGGTCAGCGCGTAGAACTGCGAGAAGCGCGAAGGCCAGGCGTTCAGTGCAGCGTCGCTCATGCCGACACCTCCGTCACCCTGAGACGTGAGGCATTGATGGTGTGCGGGTCGGAGCGGCTTTCGCACAGCGCCCAGGTGAGGATGACGAGCATGGCCGCCGCGCCGCCCGTGTGCGAAACCGCGGCAATGAGCGGCCATTCGAAGACGATGTTGGACAGCCCCGTGGCGAATTGCCAGATGCCCAGACCGACCATCCAGCGCGACTGCGTACGCAGCGCGGGAATGCGCCAGAGCCTCCAGGCGGCCATGAACAGCGTCGTGAGCGCCACGATGGCCCAGAGACGATGCACATAGTGAATGGCCGTGAGGGCCGCAAAGCCGATGTGCTCACCATCAGAAGTCATGCCCAGCGGACGCCAGATCTCGAAGCCCTGCGCGAAATCCATGTAGGGCCACCAGCTGTCCTGGCACTGCGGGAAGTCGCGGCATGCGAGCACGGCGTAGTTCGTGCTGACCCAGCCGCCCAGCGCGACCTGCAGGAAGATCGCGACAAACGCCGCAAGCAGCCACCGGCGCGTGCCCGGTGCCACGGCGACCGGCACCAACGCATGCTGCGCATGCCCGTACTGCACGGCCTGCGCGCACAGCAGCACCAGCAGCGTGAGCCCGGCCAGCAGGTGCAACGTGACGATGGCCGGGAACAGTTTCATCGTGACCGTGAGCGCGCCGAATGCACCGACCAGGCAGACCCAGACGAGCGTTGCCGTCGCCCACCAGGGGCTCACGGGTACGCCGCCCTGATTGCGTTTGCGTTCCAGCCAGGTGACGGCCGCGAGTGTCAGGATCAGCACGCCCACGCCAGTTGCCAGATACCGGTGGATCATTTCGACCCAGGCCTTGCCATGCGTGACTGGGCCTGTCGGCATGGCTTGCTGGGCCGCGCTGATCTCGGCATGTGCGCCCACCGGGCTGGCATTGCCGTAACACCCCGGCCAGTCCGGACATCCGAGTCCGGAATCGGTGAGCCGTGTGAAGGCGCCGAACAGCACGAGGTCGAAGGTGAGGAAAAGCGTCAGTACGGTGAGCACATGCAGGCGACGCACCGGCGAAGCCTGCTTGTTGCGCATCCACACCCAGGCCAGCGGCCCGAGCGCGATCACGACGCCCATGAGCATCATGCGCGCCACGGGAGACAGGTCGTACAGGGGCTGGGCGTCCATGCGGTTCACTTCTGAGGCCGGCCGGCCTGGTCCCACGATGCAGACGCGCGCAGCAGGCGTTCGAGATCGCGCTTGGCACGGGCTGCTCCGGCGTTGTCCATGTCAGGCGGAAAGCGCATCATCCAGTTGCCCATCGGGTCCACGACATACAGGTGGCTCTGCAACGTGTGTCCGGGAGCAGGCTCGATCCATCCCGACAACTCCGCCATTGGAATCCGCAGCACGGTTGCGCCCGCGAGCGCAGGCTTCAGGTTCCCGGGCACGGGCGCGTCGTCGGTGATGATCCAGACACGGTCGAGCCTGTCCTTCTCCCGTCCGACACCCTCGCGCAACTGGCGTTGCAGGTACAGGTCACGCTCGCACACCGCGTCGCATGCACCGGGGGTAACCGCCACCAGCAACCACTGGTGGCGCAGCGACGTCAGCGGCACCGGCGTGCCGTCGAGCGCAGTGGCGTCGATCGCCGGCATGGTGCGCTGCGGCTCGATCAGTTCGCCATAGGCGCGCCGGCCTTCCGGACGGATCACGTAGTAGGTGAAGTACGAAGCGATCACCGGCGCAGCGCACATCAGCAGCACTGCGATCATCTTCCAGCGGCCGCGCACCGTTCGCTGCGGATCGGCCATGGAGCCCGGCACAGGCATGGAATGCACCGTCAGGCCCAGCGGTTCGTCAGGTGGTCGGACGCTGGCGTCTGCGGGGGGCAATGAATTGGAACCAGACATAAAGGAATGCAATCAGGGCGCAAAGGCCGAACCATTGGAATGCGTAGCCATAGTGCTTCTCGACACCCGTGCCGACTTCAGGCCAGTCGCGCAGCAGGCCCTCGCTGCCAGCGCCGGTCTGCAGCACGCTGCCGTCGGCCAGCGCCAGCCCGGTTTCGGAACGAAAAGCCGCCAGGTCGAGATTTTGCCGGATACGCGATGCCCCTTTTCCTTCAGTCCCCTTCGCGTCGCTGCCCCCGAGTTCGAGCAGGTGGGGCGGCGCGTTGGCAATGCGGCCGGTGATCTCCACCAGGCCCTGCGGTGTCGCGATCTCGGGCAGCTGCGTGCGGTCCACGAAATTGCGGGGGACCCAGCCCCGCTGCACGACGACAGCGCGATCTGCGCCTTCCAGAAGCAGGGGAGTCAATACATAGAACCCGGGACGGCCATACATCTGCCGGTTGTCGAGAAACACCGTGTGTTGCGCAATCCATGTTCCGCGCAACACCACTGGCCGGTGCAGAAGCGGCACGAGATCGGCCCGGGGTTCGAGGTCGCGCGCGGACAACGCCGGGGCCTTGCGCTGCGTGTCGATGGCGGCCTGCAACGCCTCCTTCTGCGAGGCGCGCGAAAGTTGCCACCGGCCGAGGGACGCGGTGATGGCGATGCCGGCGACCGCAGCCACGGTCACGAGCCAGAAGCGCAGGAAGGAGCGTGTCACGGGATAATCGCTTGCATGAAATTTCTGCTGATCGCGCTTGCCTTTGTCGCCATTCTCGCCAGTCTGGGTTCCGCGCTTTTCTTCATGCTCAGGGATGGGCAGGACGGGAAGCCGAAGACCAGCAACATGGCGCGGGCACTGGCGTTTCGCGTCGGGCTCTCGATTGTGCTCTTCCTGTGCCTGCTGCTCGCGTGGAAGTTCGGCTACATCCAGCCGACGGGCCTGCCGGTGGGCAAGTAAGGCTTGCTGGAGAACAAGAAAAAAGCGCCTTCCGGCGCTTTTTTCTTTTGCGGGGTTGCCCCGTCAGGTCCAGTAAACCAGCACGTAAAGGCCCAGCCAGACCACGTCCACGAAGTGCCAGTACCAGGCAGCGCCTTCGAAGCCGAAATGACGCTCGGGCGTGAAGTGACCCTTCTGCAGGCGCAGCGTGATGAACAGCAGCATCAGCATCCCGACCAGCACGTGGAACCCGTGGAAGCCGGTCAGCATGAAGAAGGTCGAACCGAACACGCCCGAATTGAGCTTGAGGTTCAGGTCGGTGTAGGCGTGGAAGTATTCGTAGCCCTGCACACACAGGAAAGTCACGCCCAGCAGCACGGTCGCCCACATGTACGCGATGGTCTTGCCGCGATGGTTGTCGCGCAGTGCGTGGTGCGCGATGGTCAGCGTCACACCGGAGGTGAGCAGCAACGCGGTGTTGATCGTGGGCAACCAGAACGGGCCCATGGTCTGGAACGGCTCGATGATGCCGCCCGGCGAAGCGGTGATGCCAACGCCGGTGCTGGGCCATGCGGCCTTGAAGTCCGGCCAGAGCAATGCGTTGTCCAGGCTGCCGAGCGCCGGCACCGAATGCGAACGGGCCCACCACAGCGCGGTGAAGAAGGCACCGAAGAACATGACTTCAGAAAAGATGAACCAGCTCATGCTCCAGCGATAGGACAGGTCGATCTTGTGACCGTACTGGCCACCTTCGCTTTCGCGGATGGCATCACCGAACCACTGATACAGCACGACCCACCACCACAGCAAACCGAAGGCGAGCGAGTAAGCGCCCCACTGGTGGCCGTTGATCCACTGGCCGGCACCGAGAATCACGAAGAACAGGCCGATGGCCGCCATCACCGGATGGCGCGAAGGACCCGGGACGAAGTAGTAAGGCGTGGTGCCGCTTGCAGATGAACTCATGTGGACTCCTGACTCTCTCTAGGCTTTCTTTGACTCTTCTCGTGGGGCGGCGCTTTCAACCTGCCACCCAGTTGACCAGCAGGATCAGGCCGCCGACGAACAGCGCGGCACCGAGCAGGCCGACAACAATGATGTGGATCGGCGACAGCTTCGCCACATCCTCCTGGAAATCCTTGCTTCGACGCAGACCGAGGAACGACCACGCGACGGCCTGAACCGTGCGCAGCAGCGAGCCTTGGCGTTTCTGCGATTCCTGTTGCATGGCGGTGCTCACGTTCCCGCTCCTGCCGGCACCAGCACGCGCGAGGCGTCGGCCGTCGGCGCGGGCGGCGTCTTGCCGCCGACCTCAAAGAAGGTGTACGACAAGGTGATGGTCGTCACGTCCTTGGACAGCTTCGGGTCGATGATGAAGGCGACCGGCCACGTCTTCTTCTCGCCGGGCTCGAGCGTGTACTGGTTGAAGCAGAAACATTCAAGCTTGTTGAAATGCGCGGCCGCCTGGCGTGGCGCATAGCTCGGGATGGCCTGCGCGGCCATGCGGCGGTCCTGGATGTTCTGGAACTCGTACATCACCGTGCTGAGTTCGCCCGGGTGAACCTGCATGGAACGCACCGCCGGCTTGAAGTCCCACGGACCACGTGCATTCGCGTCGAACTCGACGGTGATCACGCGCGTCCTGTCCACCTGCGTGTTGGCCGGCAGGCGGTTGGCCACACCGGGTACTTCGCGCTCGGCCAGCGAAAGGATATTGATGCCTGTGAACTCGCAGATGGCCTTGTAGATCGGCACGAGCGCATAACCGAAAGCGAACATGCCGGCGACGACCACCACCAGCTTGCCCACCATCCTTGCGTTCTCGCGGCGAATGTTCATGGCCCGACGTCCTTCAGCGGAACCACGCCATGCGGGCGATGAAACCGAGGAAGAACACCACCGCGATCGAGGCCAGGATCAGGCCCATGCGGCGGTTGCTCTTCTTCTGCTCGGGTGACATGACCATGACGATCAGCCGATCACCTTGGTGGCCGACGCATCCAGCCGGGGCGGCGTCTCGAAGGTGTGGAAGGGCGCGGGAGACGGGACTTCCCACTCCAGGCCTTCTGCGCCGGCGCCGTCCGGGTCGTTCCACGGACGCTGCGGAGCCTTTTCACCCTTGCCGCGCATCGTCGGCACGACGATGAACAGGAAGAAGTAGACCTGCGCGATACCGAAGAAGAACGCGCCCACGGTGGCAATGGCATTGAAGTCGGCAAACTGCATGGGATAGTCGGCATAACGACGCGGCATGCCGGCCAGGCCCAGGAAGTGCATCGGGAAGAAGGTCACGTTGAACGCGATCAGCGACCACCAGAAGTGGATCTTGCCGCGCGTTTCGTTGTACATGACGCCGGTCCACTTGGGCACCCAGTAGTAGTAACCGGCGAACAGAGCGTACAGCGAACCGGCCACCAGCACGTAGTGGAAGTGGGCCACGACGTAGTAGGTGTCCTGCAACTGGATGTCGATCGGTGCCACGGCCAGGATCAGACCGGTGAAACCGCCCATCGTGAACACGAAGATGAAGCCCACCGCGAACAGCATCGGCGTCTCGAACGTCATCGAGCCCTGCCACATCGTCGCGATCCAGTTGAAGATCTTCACGGCTGTCGGCACGGCGATCAGCATGGTCGCGTACATGAAGAACAGCTGGCCGGTCACCGGCATGCCGGTGGTGAACATGTGGTGCGCCCACACGATGAAGCTGGCAATGGCGATGGAGGCCGTGGCGTACACCATCGAGGCGTAGCCGAACAGCTTCTTGCGCGCGAAGGCCGGCACGATCTGGCTGATGATGCCGAACGCCGGCAGGATCATGATGTACACCTCGGGGTGGCCGAAGAACCAGAAGATGTGCTGGTACATCACCGGGTCACCACCACCGGCGGGGTTGAAGAAGGTCGTGCCGAAATGACGGTCCGTCAGCGTCATGGTGATCGCGCCTGCCAGTACGGGCATCACGGCAATCAGCAGGTAGGCGGTGATGAGCCAGGTCCAGCAGAACATCGGCATCTTCATCAGCGTCATGCCCGGAGCGCGCATGTTCAGGATGGTCACGATGATGTTGATCGAGCCCATGATCGACGAAGCACCCAGGATGTGCATCGCAAAGATGCCGGCGTCCATGGACGGGCCCATCTGCAGCGTGAGCGGCGCGTAGAGCGTCCAGCCCGCAGCGGGTGCGCCGCCCGGCATGAAGAACGACAGCACGAGCATCAATGCTGCGGGGATCATCAGCCAGAAGCTGAAGTTGTTCATGCGCGCGAACGCCATGTCGGAAGCACCGATCTGCAGCGGGATCATCCAGTTCGCGAAGCCCACGAAGGCCGGCATGATCGCACCGAACACCATGATGAGGCCATGCATGGTGGTGAACTGGTTGAACAGCTCGGGGTTCACCAGTTGCAGGCCGGGCTGGAACAGCTCGGCGCGGATCAGCAGCGCCAGGATGCCGCCGACCATCAGCATGGTGAAGGAGAACAGCAGGTACAGCGTCCCGATGTCCTTGTGGTTGGTGGCGAACACCCAACGGCGCCAGCCGGTGGGGGCATGGTGGTCGTGGTGGTCGTCGTGCGCGTGATCGCCGTCGTGGCCGTGGTTGTCGAGAACAGCACTCATGGGATATTCCTTGTCAATTCCTGGTGGCGATCACTTGCCACGCTGCGCCAGCACATCGGCCGGCTGCACCAGCTGGCCCGTCTTGTTGGACCAGTTGTTCTTGGTATACGTGATGACGGCGGCCAGGTCCGTATCGGACAGTTGCTTCCACGCCGGCATTGCGCCGTTACCGGCACCATTCAGCAGGATGTGGATCTGCTTGTTCTTGTCGGCGTCCAGCACGATGGCCGAGGCGTCCAGCGCCTTGATCGGGCCCGCGCCCTTGCCGTTGGCCTGGTGGCAGGCTGCACAATTGGCCGCGTAGACGCGCTCGCCGCGCTTGGTGATGTCGTCCAGCGTCCAGACCTTGGCCGGATCGTCCAGCTTGGCGGCCATCTTCTTCTTTTCGGCCTCGACCCACTTGGCGTAGTCTTCGGCAGACACGACCTTCACGTGGATCGGCATGTAGGCGTGTTCCTTGCCGCACAGCTCCTGGCACTGGCCATAGAAGTCGCCGAGTTTTTCGGCGCGGAACCAGGTGTCGCGCACGAAACCGGGAATCGCGTCCTGCTTGATGCCGAAAGCCGGCACGGCAAACGCGTGGATCACGTCGTTGGCGGTGGTGATGACGCGGATCTTCCTGTTGACCGGCACGACCATCGGGTTGTCGACCTTCAGCAGGTAATCATCGCCCTGGGCCTTGCCGGAGTCGGACATCACGCGCTGGTTCACGTCGAGCGTGGAGATGAAGCTCACGCCCTCGCCCTCGCCCTTGAGGTAGTCGTAACCCCACTTCCACTGGTAGCCGGTGACCTTGACGGTGACATCGGCGTTGGTGGTGTCCTTCTGGGCCACCAGCACCTTGGTGGCAGGCAGCGCCATGCCGATCACGATGAGGAAGGGAACCAGCGTCCAGCCGATTTCGACCCAGATGGGTTCTGCCAGCACCTTGGCCTTGTGGCCGACGGACTTGCGGTGCTTCCAGATGGAATAGAACATGACCGCGAACACCGCCACGAACACGACCGTGCAGATGATCAGCATCATCCAGTGCAGCCAGTGCTGCTCTTCGGCGATACGGGTGACGGGGGGATGCAGGTTCAGCTGGTTCACAGCCGGACCGCCCGGCAGGTCATTCACTGCATGGGCGGCGTTGCTGAACCACACGCCCGCCAGCAGCAGTGCCGACGCCAGCTTTTTGGAATTGCTCTTCATCGTGTTCACTTAACTTCCAAGTCCAATTTAACAATCACCCCGCGGCCTGGACTGCGGGTGGTCGCCTCCTCAGGCCGTGCGCAGCGCCATGCGCAACTCGCGCGCCAGCGCGCCGCGCAGCTCGGGGCGCACGTAGCGCCCCACCTGCACCGTGCGACCCTGACCGGACACTTCGATCAGCGAGGTATCACCCGTGGTCGGTTCGATGCGAACCCACTGCCGGTTGAATTCCGCGCGCTCCAGGCGTCCCGCGTTTTCCAGCTCCACCACCAGTTGCGCGCCCTGCAGTGAAATACGTTCGCCGTCCGTGGCATGGCGGGCGTACACCAGGAAGGCGGCCCCCACGGCCATCAGTTCGATCCAGGCGAAAGGAAGCACCAGATGCGCCCCCCGGACCCAGAAAAAAGCGCCGATCCCAAGGGAAACGACGCAGAGCGAAACGTACATCCAGCCGAGTTGGGCAGGCGTGACCGAGCAATTGCGCTTCAGGAACCAGTGGATGTTCTGGCCGGAGACGGTGGCGAAACGGAATACTGGGTTCGACACAGTTGAAGTTCACAAATGCCGGCAAACAGATCGCCCGAAGGCTGTCCGCACGCCGCGCAGCATGGGAAGATGCCCGAAACTGACACAACGGGCAATTGTAGCGCGGCTTGCAGGCGGGACAGCCCGTTTCAGATGGGGCGCCGGCCCGTTTTCAGCGTGGCCGCGACGGTGTGTTGCGGCCTTCACGCAGCATCGAACGCATGGCGTCAAGGGAAACCGCGCTTTCAGCCGCGAGTTGCACCTTGGGCTGGGGTTTGAAGGCATGCCCGTAGATGATCTCGAAGGTCAGCGCCAGCCGGCCGTCCTGCACGGGGTCGGCCAGCCGCGCAGTCAGCGCCTGCTCCAGCCGGGCACGCCAGCCTCGGCCTCGCAGCCCGCTGAATCGCCCCGGGTGCAGGTTGCGACCGAGACCGCGCAACTCATCCAGCAACGCTGCGGGCGTCTGGTAGGTCAGCACGATGCGCTCCATGTCCATCACCGGCTCTGCGAAGCCGGCGTGCACGAGCATGTCGCCCCAGTCGTGCATATCGGTGAACTCGTGCGCGGGTGCCGGCCAGCCGAGGTCCGCATAGACCGCCCGGAGTTCGCGCAGCGTATCGGGGCCCAGGCACGAAAACATCAGGAATCCCCCGACGGCCACCTGCTGCTGCCACTGGCCTATCAGGTCCTGCGGATCGGCCGCCATGTGCAGGGCCATGTTGGCCCAGAGCATCTGGACGTCCCGGCCCGGCGCTCCGAAGCGGACAGCGCCCGCACGCCAGCGTCGGGGCGACCACCACGCCGGCCGGAGTGCATCGCGGGCTGCGGCGTCGCGTGCCGGGTTTTGCGCATTCACATGGGCGACGGCGCCCGGGTAGCGCTGCGCCACGCGCCGGTGCGCCTCCAGCCCGCCACCCACGGCGTCCCAGTCCATCCACGATGCCGGCTGCAGCTTGATCCATTCGAGCCGCTCCTGCATGCGATTGCCCACTTCCTCGTGCAGCCACGGCGATTGCGGCGGCGCCTTCCGCAGCCAGCGCTGGGCAGCCACGGGGTCGATGGTGGGGGGGCGCTGGTCGGAGGGCGTGGCCATGGTGATGTGCGGCCCGAGTATATTGAGCCGATGTTCCGTCAGTGGCTGGAGGGTGTTTCCAGCATCATTCCCAGCCAGTGCGCGCTGTGTCGGCGCTGGCCTTCCGAGCCCGCGTGCCGCAGCTGCGTCGGACGCTTCGCGGGGCCCCGCGCGCGTTGCGCCACCTGCGCGTTGCCGCTCGACGCCATCAGACTGGCGCGCGGTGACCTGCGATGCGCGCGCTGCACGAGGAAACCTCCACCGCTTTCCGCCTGCATTGCAGCGGTGGACTACGGTTACCCGTGGGCCGAATGCATCGCAGATTTCAAGTTCCGGGGGCAGGCCGGCTGGGCCGGACCGCTGGCGCGACTCATGCAGTCCGCGCCAGGCGCAGCCGGATGCATTGCTTCTGCCGATCTCGTGCTGCCCATGCCCCTGTCCGTCGAGCGCCTGCGCGAGCGCGGCTTCAACCAGGCGCTGGAACTTGCGCGTCATCTGCCGGGAATCGCGCGGGGCCGGATCCGGACCGACCTGCTGCTGCGCATCCGCCACACGCCGGCGCAAAGCAGTCTGGACCGCTCGCGGCGGCTCGCCAATGTGCGCGGCGCTTTTTCGGTGGAGCCACTCTCGGCGGCCGCCCTGGAAGGCCGCCGCGTGCTGCTCGTCGATGACGTGATGACAAGCGGTGCGTCACTGTACGAAGCGGCATCACGGCTTCGCCAGGCCGGCGCGGCGGAAGTCTGCGGGCTCGTGATCGCGCGCACCGACGAGGCCACAGGCGACTGAGAAAATCGGCGCCCATGTTCAACATCGTCCTCGTTCACCCGGAAATCCCGCCCAACACCGGCAACGTCATCCGGCTGGCCGCCAACACGGGTTGCGCGCTGCACCTGGTGGAGCCACTGGGGTTTTCGATGGACGACCGCCACATGCGTCGCGCAGGCCTGGACTATCACGAGTACACCACCGTCGCGCGCCATGCCGACTGGGACGCCTTCATCGCAAGCACCCGACCCGCGCGTGAGCGGATGTTCGCCATGACCACCCGGGGGTCGGGTCCGGTGCACGACGCGCGTTTCCAGCCCGGCGACTGGCTCGTCTTCGGCTGCGAGACACGCGGCCTGCCCGAGGAAGTCCGTGAACAATTCGCGCCGGCCCAGCGGTTGAGGCTGCCGATGCTGGACGGTCAGCGCAGCCTCAACCTGTCCAACGCAGTCGCCGTCACGGTGTTCGAGGCGTGGCGGCAGAACGGCTTTGCGCCGGTTGGGCCGGGCTGAGGCGCTCGGACGCGGTCTGCCGGGGTGCCGGTTCGCCCAGGAAATCGAGAAATGCCTTCACCCGCGCCGGCATGAGCTTGCGGCTGGGTAGCGCCGCATAGATCGTGTAGCGGCCAAAAATCCATTCGGGCAGGAGATGCACCAGCGCACCGCTGGCCAGGTGCGACGCCACCAGCAGCCGGGACAGTACCGCCACGCCTGCGCCGTCCAGCGTTGCGCGATACAGCACATCGAAGCTCACCGACTGCACGCCGACCGGCATGTCCAGCGACACCGGCGCCGTGCCGCCCTCAAGCGGCTTCAGATGCAAGCGGCGCGAGCTCGGGCCCGAAGCCTGCTGCCAGGGGAAGCGCAGATAGTCGTGGTTGCGCAATTCTTCCGGCGTGGTCGGCGTGCCGTAGCGTTGCAGGTAAGCCGGTGCCGCACAGACGATCCACTCGGTGGTGATGAGCGGCCGCGCCACGACGCTCGCGTCATACCCTTCCTCCACCACCATGAACGTCATGTCGAACTCCTCCACGCGGTTCTGCGGGAACGGATCGATCATCAGGTCGAGCGAGACTTTCGGGTACTTCTCGCGCCAACGGGCAATTCGGGGCGCGAGGAAGTAGGAAGCGAGCACGGGTGTGGCAAGCAGATGCAGCGTCCCCTGTATTTCCCGGGTGCTCGCCGTGGCGGCGGCCTCGGCGTCATCCACCTCCGCCAGGATGCTGCGCACGCGCTGCAGATACAGCTCGCCGGATTCGGTCACCGCCACGCGCCGGGTCGTACGCTGGATCAGCCTTGCACCGAGATGCTGCTCCAGCTGGGCAATCGCCCGGGTCACCGCGGCCGGCGACATCTCGAGCGCCCGGGAAGCGGCCGCGAACCCGCCTTCATCGATGACGCGCTGGAACACGCGCATGCACAGGAGTTTGTCCATGATGAAACTGAAGTTGTATCCTGATTGTTATTATTTCAATTACCGGAATGTTCAATTGATGACTATATAGTTTTTCTTTTGCTCGGCAAGGTCTACATTCACTCCATCAACAACCCAACCCGAAAGGATTGAATCATGAAGACCTCCCGTATCCTGGCTGTATCCGCCCTGTCGCTGTCGATGATGGCAAGCTTTGGCGTCGCCCACGCCGATGAAGCAGACGGTTCGCAGCTGCCGCTGAACACGACCTCCATGCGCGCCCGCGCCGACGTTCAGGCCGAAGCCATGAACCCGGTGAAGATCACCAACGGCGGCACGGGCGTTCTCGCCCCCCGGGACACCGTCACGAGCCGTGAAGCGGTTCGCAACGAGGCCATTGCCGCGGCTCGCCAGAACCAGATTCCTTACGGCGAACTGGGCAACTCGGAAGCGATGTAAGTCGCACCGCCGTTGTGCCATCAGGGCCCCGGCCGGTCGAAATGACCGGCCGGGGCCCTGATGCTTTCGCGACAGCTCAAGGGGATTCGGCATACCGATTGATCAGGGTAAACCCTATAATCGAGGACTTTGCCCGGCCGCGACACCCCTCGCCGCCGTCACGGCTTGCAGAGACCCACAAGGTGCTGCCAAGTCAGCCCTGTGAATGTCCCATGAAGAAGATCTTTGGCCGGCCCTCCGGCCCGGCTCCGCTGGAGTCCGGTCTGGCGAACCGCATCGCCCGCCTCGCCGCCCTGCGCGCGCAAGTCAAATCCATCGTCGGTGATATCGAAGGCCGCCCCGCCGAGCAATTGCGCCACCGCATCAGCGTTTGCCTGGACGCGACCGACCTGTGGCTGTTGCGCCCCGATCTGCACATGGTGATTGCCCGTGCGCATTCGGAGGTCGTGGCCTGCGAGCGCATCAACAGCCTGATTCCTCACTTCGAAGGCTGGCTGCCGGAGCGACAGTTGCAACCGATCCAGCCCGGCGGCTCCACACTCGCCTGACGGCCGTCCGCCCTGCTCTCCCGGAATTCGGGGGGTATTTCAGGGGTATTGCCGGACCAGCGATTCGGCAATGCACACCGGTTTCGGTGCACCTTCGCGCTCGACCGTGACTTCGAAGGTCATCTGCCGGCCACCGTGCTCGATGGGGTCAGACGCCAGCAGCTTCATGCGCCCGCGCAGGCGGCTGCCCACCGGCACCGGCGAGGTGAACCGGACCTTGTTCAGCCCGTAATTCACGCCCATCCGCGTCTCTTTCACGGAGAACGAGGTCTCGAAGAATTTCGGCAGCAAGGACAGTGTGAGAAAGCCATGCGCGATCGGTCCGCCGAACGGCCCCTGCTTCGCCTTCTCCACATCCACATGGATCCACTGATGATCACCCGTTGCGTCGGCGAACAGGTTCACCTGCTCCTGCGTCACGGTGGTCCAGTCGCTCAGGGCAATTTCCTGCCCGACCAGCGCATCCATTTCCGCGAAGGTCTGCAGCACCCTCATTTGTCGAGCCAGTCGCAGATCGCCTTCCATTGGCCGAGGTCGCGCTCCACGCGTCCCGGCGCCACGTCGAACACCGACAGGCCGCGCGCCGCCAGATGGATGTAGTTCTGCGTGTCACGCAGGTAGCCCAGAACCGGAAGACCGAGACTGTCGACGAATTCGTGCAACTTGTCAGCCGCGATGGTGCGCGAATCCACACGCATGCCCACGATGCCCACCTGCAGTTGCGTGGCCTTGCGATGCTCGGCCAGCTGGTCGAGGAAGGCTCGCGTCGCGAAGATGTCGAACACGCTGGGCTGCAGCGGCACGATCACCTTGTCGGCCAGGCGCATGACGTCGTTGAATCGCCAGCCGTGCAGGCCGCCGGGCGTGTCCAGCACGACGTGCGTGGTGCCCTTGGGTGGCTTGACGATCAGGTCGGCATTGACCTCCCAGGTGGCGATGGGCCGCGCGGCCGACGGGCGCAGGCCCAGCCACAGGCGCGACGACTGCTGCCGGTCGGCGTCGCCCAACATGACCGCATGGCCCTTGCTGGCGAAATAACCCGCGATGTTGGTGGCCAGCGTCGATTTCCCGACACCGCCTTTTGGATTCGCAACAACCACGACAGGCATGAGCTTCTCCTCGCTTGGAAATGTGGCCCTATGTTAGCCGGGCTTGGAAGAATCCATCCCAGACCAGCTTGCAGCCGGTCAGCAGCATGCCGGCATAAAGCATGCGGTAGAACCACAGCGGACTGATGCGCCGCGCCACTTTGACGCCGATCCAGACACCCAGCGGCGCCAGCGGCAGCAGCGCGATGGACGTCGCCAGGTTGCGCATGTCCAGCAGGCCGAGCCAGCCATAGGGAATCCACTTGGACAGGTTGAGCACGAAAAAGAACACGGCCATCGTCGCCGTGAAGCGCACGGGCGAGAGCTTCAGCGGGATCACGTAGGCGTTGATGGGCGGGCCGCCCGCATGCGACACGAAACTGGTGAAGCCCGCCGTGGCCGCGAGCATGCCGCCCGCCCAGCGCGGCGGCGGCCTGCTGTCCGGACGCGGCGGGAACAGCAGGCGTTGCGCGAGAAACACCAGTGTGAAGATGCCCACCAGCCCGGCGACCAGATGCGAGTCCAGCAGCTTGAACATGACGGTGCCGATCACGGTGCCGACGAGTCCGCACGGGATGAGGAACCTCAGCAGTTCGCGGTCGAAGTCACGCCGATAGGCCGCCAGGCCGAGCAGGTCCATCACCAGCAGCACCGGCATGAGGATGGCAGCGGCCTGCGGCACGGAAACCGCCAGTGCCATGATCGGCACGGCCAGCGATCCGAAGCCGGCGCCGAAGCCGCTCTTGCTGATGCCCAGCAGGATCACGGCGGGAATGGCTACCGCGTAGAAGTACCCATCCGTGATGAGTGGAAAGTCCACGGACGGCGACTCAGACGCGCTCGAGGATCACCGCGATGCCCTGCCCCACGCCGATGCACATGGTGCAAAGCGCGTAGCGGCCGCCCGTGCGGTGCAGCTGGTTCACCGCCGTCGTCGCCAGCCGCGCACCGCTGGCACCCAGCGGATGACCCAGTGCGATCGCGCCGCCGTTGGGGTTGACGCGTGCGTCGTCGTCTTTCAGACCCAGCATGCGCAGCACCGCCAGGCCTTGCGCCGCAAAGGCTTCGTTGAGTTCGATCACGTCGATCTGCTCGAGCTTGATGCCGGTAAGCGCCAGCACCTTCTGCGTGGCCGGCGCCGGGCCGATGCCCATGATGCGAGGGGCCACACCTGCGGTGGCCATGCCGACGATGCGGGCCTTGGGCGTGAGGCCATTCTTGCCCGCGGTCTTCTCATCGGCCAGCAGCAATGCGCAAGCGCCGTCGTTCACCCCGCTGGCATTGCCGGCAGTCACCGTGCCATCGGGCTTCACGACGCCCTTGAGTTTGGCAAGCGCTTCCAGGCTGGTTTCGCGCGGGTGCTCGTCCACCGACACCGTGAGCGGGTCGCCCTTCTTCTGCGGCACGGCCACCGGGGTGATTTCTGCATCGAAGAAGCCGGCCTTCTGCGCGGTCACGGCCTTGAGCTGGCTGGCCAGTGCCATGCGGTCCTGCGCTTCGCGCTCGATGCCGTAGTCGGTGGCGACGTTTTCTGCCGTCTCGGGCATGGAATCCACGCCGTATTGCTGCTTCATCAGCTTGTTGACGAAGCGCCATCCGATGGTGGTGTCGTACACCGCGTTGTTGCGGCTGAAAGCCGTCTCGGCTTTCGGCATGACGAAGGGTGCGCGGCTCATGCTTTCCACGCCGCCGGCGATCAAGAGACCGGCTTCACCGGCCTTGATGGCCCGGGCGGCGGTGCCCACGGCGTCCAGGCCCGAGCCGCACAGGCGGTTGATGGTGGCACCGGGCACTTCGAGGGGCAAACCCGCCAGCAGCGCGGCCATGCGCGCGACGTTGCGGTTGTCTTCCCCGGCCTGGTTGGCGCAGCCGATCAGCACGTCGGTCACGGCCGCCCAGTCCACACCGGTGTTGCGGGCCATGAGCGCTTTCAGCGGAATCGCCCCCAGATCGTCCGTGCGGACCGAAGACAGTGCGCCGCCGTAGCGGCCGAAGGGGGTGCGGATCGCGTCGCAGATGAATGCTTCAGGCATGAAAGAAAGCTCCTCAGAGCCGCTTACTGTAGCGGTTCATGCGATGAGGAGCTGTCGCCGCCGGGATGGGCCGGCGGCCGGTCAGGCCGGCGCGAGTCCGGCGTAACGCGTCAGGTCTTGCGGAAACCCAGTACCAGCACGACTGCGCCGATGGCGACCGCGCCGATGCTCAGCCACTGGGGAATGTTGACGCTTTCCTTGTCCTTCACCGTGAGCTCGATCGGGCCGAGCTTGGCTTCGGTGCGGTCCTTGGTGAAGCTGAAGCCGCCCGTGAAAAAGCCGGCCAGGCCCAGGACGATGAGAACGATGCCCGTGATGCGTGCTGCTGTCATGATTTTTTTCTCCTTCCGGGATGCGAACTGGGGTTGAACGCGGGGCTCGCCTCCCGGCACTGCGGCCCTTGGGTCGCAATGTAGGACCGCCCAGGGACGTGCTCCGTAGGACGCCGCCGCACGGTCGTGTCGCCTTTGCGCGCTTTCACCCGCAGCACACAGGGGCGCTGCCTGCGTGCTACTCTCCCTGCGATGTTCAACCCCTCGCAAGACGACGTGCGCCGCTTCTTCTGTGGCGTGCACGCCAAGAACCAGGGCAACCAGCCCATGGAGGCGATCGAAACGCTGGCGGGCCAGTGGATCGCCGAGCACCCCGAGTACCACGCCGACCTGTCGGACGCTGACGCGGCCGTGAAGCGCGTGTACACCGGCGGGGACGATGCACAGAACCCGTTCCTTCATCTGTCGATGCACCTGTCGATCAGCGAACAGTGTTCCATCGACCAGCCGCGCGGCATCCGCCAGGCCGTCGAGCTGCTGGCCGCGCGGCGCGATTCGCTGCACGACGCCCACCACGAAGCGATGGAGTGCCTGGGCCGGATGCTGTGGGAAGCGCAACGCGCCGGCCGGCCGCCCGACGGAGCCGCCTACATCGAATGCGTGCAGCGGCGCGCCACACGCGACTGACGCCACCCATGAAAAAGCCGCCCGCAGGCGGCTTTTTCATTGAAGCGCAGCTCTATCAGCGGCGGAATTCGCTTTGCGGAACGACCTTCAGGTCGCCGTCGAGCGAGCTGATGTAGTTGGCCATGGCCTTGAGCTCCGCATTGGAGAACTGCTTGGCGACGCCTGCCATCACGCCGTTGGTGCGGCCGACCTTGGCGTTGTTTTCCTGCTTGTACGACTTGAGTGCGACGAACAGGTAGTCCGCATGCTGGCCCGCGATGTGCGGGTAGGCCGGGTCGATCGGCTTGGCGAAATTCGTGCCGTGGCAGGACACGCAGGCGCCCTTCTTGAGCAGGGCATCGACCTGGGCACTGGGCTTGCGGGCAGGTTCGGCGGGAACTTCAGGCGCGTTGGCGGCCTTGCCGTGCTGCGCGTAATAGGCCGAGACGTCGGCGATGTCCTGGTCGTTCAGCGAGTCGGCGATGCCGCGCATGGTGGGATGCTTGCGTTCGCCGGCCTTGTACGCATTGAGCGCGGCGGCGATGTACTTGGCGGACTGGCCCGAGATCTTGGGCACCTTGTGAACCTCAGGGAAGCTCGACTGGTAGCCGACGATGCCGTGGCAACCGATGCACATGGCCACCTTCTTCTGGCCGTTCTCGACATTGCCCGTCACTTCCTGTGCGAAGGCGGCGGTCGTGTGAAAAGCCGTCACGGAAGCGACAGCCAATCCAATCATCGTGGTCAACAACTTGTTCATTTTGCGCGCACAATCTGTAAAAGTTCAGACTTGTAATCAACCTTCGATTATATCTGTGCACCTCCAGCGCACGGACCCCGATCTTCCATGAAATTCCAAGGTTCCCAGAATTACGTCGCCACCCAGGATCTGATGCTGGCGGTCAACGCCGCCATGACGCTCAAGCGTCCACTGCTGGTCAAGGGAGAGCCGGGCACCGGCAAGACGATGCTGGCCGAAGAGGTGGCGCAGGCCCTGGACATGCCGTTGCTCCAATGGCACATCAAGTCCACCACCAAGGCCCAGCAGGGCCTGTATGAGTACGACGCGGTGAGCCGGCTGCGCGACTCACAGCTGTCGGACATCGACGGCGGCGAGCGCGTCAAGGACATCCACAACTACATCGTCAAGGGCGTGCTCTGGCAGGCGTTCACCGCCGACAAGCCCGTCGCCCTGCTGATCGACGAGATCGACAAGGCCGACATCGAATTCCCCAACGACCTGCTGCGCGAACTCGACCGCATGGAGTTCTATTGCTACGAAACGCGCGAGCTCATCCGCGCGAAGAACCGCCCGCTGGTCTTCATCACGTCGAACAATGAAAAGGAACTGCCCGACGCCTTCCTGCGCCGCTGCTTCTTCCACTACATCAAGTTCCCCGATGCCGAGACGATGAAGCAGATCGTGGACGTGCACTTCCCCGGCCTCAAGGGCGAACTGCTTTCGGCCGCGATGAAAACCTTCTACGACGTGCGCAACCTGCCGGGCCTCAAGAAGAAGCCGTCCACCTCGGAACTGCTGGACTGGCTGAAGCTGCTCGTCGCCGAGGACATCCCCGCTGCCGCCCTGCACTCGAAGGACGACAAGGTCGCCGTGCCGCCGCTGGTGGGCGCGCTGCTCAAGAACGAGCAGGACGTGACGCTGTTCGAGAAGCTGGTGTTCATGCAGCGCAACAATCGCTGAGACAACAATCGCCCAGAACAGGAGGACTGACATGGCCTTCATCGAACCCGTCACCCTGACCGGCCGCCACTGGGCGGTGCTCGAGCCCCTGCAGCTGGAGCACAGTGAGGAACTCATCGACGCAGCGCGCGACGGCGAGCTCTGGAACCTCTGGTACACCAGCGTCGCCGGCCCGGACGCACTGCTCACCTACGTGAAGGACGCCCTGCGGATGCAGCAGGAACAGGGCGCGCTGCCTTTCGTCGTGCGCCGCAAATCGGACAATCGCGTCGTCGGCAGCACGCGTTACTTCAACGTGGACGCGAAGAACCGGCGTCTGGAGATCGGGCACACCTGGTACAGCAAGAGCGTGCAGCGGACCGGCGTCAACACCGAAGCCAAGCTGAACCTGCTCAAGCACGCGTTCGAGACGCTGGACTGTATCGCCGTGGAGTTCCGCACGCACTGGTTCAACTTCGACAGCCGCGCGGCCATCGCGCGCCTGGGCGCCAAGCAGGACGGGGTACTGCGCAACCACCAGCTCATGCCCAACGGCACGCTGCGCGACACGGTCGTGTTCAGCATCATCCAGAGCGAGTGGCCCGCCGTGAAGGCGCACTTGCGCTGGACGCTGAACAAGCCAGGGCGCGAAACGCCCTGACCGGGCGCCGGAAGAATCCGCATGCTGATCGACTTCTTCTACACGCTGCGCTCGGCCAAACTGCCGGTGTCGGTGAAGGAATACCTGACGCTTCTCGAAGCGCTGAAGGAAGGCGTGGTCGGCCCGATGTCGGAAGAAGGCGGCTACAGGATCGACGACTTCTACTACCTCAGCCGCACCGCGCTGGTGAAGGACGAGAAGCACTACGACAAGTTCGACCGCGCCTTCGCTGCCTACTTCAAGGGCGTGGAAATGGTGGCCGACTTCACCAAGGACATCCCGCTCGAATGGCTGCGCAAGAACCTCGAGCTGGAACTCAGCCCCGAGGAAAAGGCCGCCATCGAGAAGATGGGCTGGGACGAGCTCATGGAGACGCTCAAGAAGCGTTTCGAGGAACAGAAGGAACGCCACGAAGGCGGCAACAAGTGGATCGGCACAGGCGGCACCAGCCCGTTCGGCGCCAACGGCTTCAACCCGCAGGGCATCCGCATCGGGCAGGAGAAGAGCCGCAACAAGAGCGCGGTGAAGGTCTGGGACCAGCGCGCCTACAAGGACTACGACGACAGCCAGGAACTGGGCACGCGCAACATCAAGGTCGCGCTGCGCCGCCTACGCAAGTTCGCGCGGGAAGGGCTGGAAGAAGAACTGGACCTGCCCGACACCATCCGGTCCACTGCCGCCAATGCAGGCTGGCTGGACATCAAGATGGTGCCCGAGCGGCACAACAACGTGAAGGTGCTGCTGCTCATGGACGTGGGCGGCACGATGGACGAGCACATCCAGCGCGTGGAAGAACTGTTCTCTGCCACCAAGAGCGAGTTCAAGCACCTCGAGTTCTACTACTTCCACAACTGCGTCTACGACTTCATGTGGAAGAACAACCGCCGCCGCTTCTCGGAGAAGTTCCCGACGCTGGACATCATCCGCAAGTACAACAAGGACTACAAGCTGATCTTCGTCGGCGACGCGACGATGAGCCCGTATGAAATCCTGCAGCCCGGCGGCAGCGTCGAATACAACAACGAGGAAGCCGGCGCCGAGTGGCTGCAGCGGCTCACCAATGCCTTCCCCAAGTTCGCGTGGATCAATCCCGAACCGCAAGGTGTCTGGCAATACCGCCAGAGCATCTCGGTCATCCAGCAACTGATGAACCAGCGCATGTATCCCCTGACGATCCGGGGGCTGGAAGAGGCCATGCGGCTTCTCTCCAAGTAAGATGCCTGCGTGAATTTCCCCCGTGCCGCACAAGCACGCGCCGTCGCCTGTGCGGCTCTTGTTTCAGGCACCTTCCCTTTCTGCTGGCCTCAAGCGGTGTGGGCGCAGGACAGCGCCGCGCCGCCCGCACGCGTGACACCTTCCGTCACGCCGCAGGGTGCTGTCGGAACGAAGGACGCCGTGGTCGAAGCCGCAGCGTTCGACATCGAGGTCCGCGCGCCAGACGACGTGCGCGAAATGCTCGAAAAGCACATGGAGTTACAGCGCTATCGTGCTGTTACCGACATCGACGAAGCCGAACTCGCGCGCCTGGTCACGCTGGCGACGCGCGACGTCCGCAACCTCCTGGGCACGCTCGGCTACTTCAACCCGCAGGTCGACATCCATCGCGAACAGCGGCCCGCACGCCCCGCAGTCATCGTGGACGTTCAGCCGGGTACTGCAACGGTGGTGCGCGCCGTCGAATTGCGCTTCTCCGGCGCGATTGCCACGGAGACCGGCCGCGAAGAAGCGCCTGCAATCGCGCAGCGTGAGGACATCCGCCGCCTGTGGACGCTGCCGCAAGGCCGCCGGTTCACACAGGACGGCTGGGACAACGCGAAGGCTTCCGCGCTGCGACAGCTCACCGTCAAGCGCTACCCGTCCGGCCGCATCTCCTCGAGCCTGGCGGACATCGACGCCGACACCGGCAGCGCGCGGCTGGATGTGACGATGGAGTCCGGCCCGCTGTTCCGGCTGGGCGAGACGAAGGTCAGCGGCATGGAGCGTTACGACCCGCTCATCGTGCCGCGTCTGGCGCGCATCGAGCCAGGCGAGATCTACGACCAGGCGCGCCTGAACGATGCGCAGCAGCGACTGACGAGCAGCGGCTATTTCGACTCCGCGTACATCTTCATCGACCCCGATGCAGACCCGAATGCAGCGCCGGTGCAGGTGCAGGTGCGCGAAGCACCCATGAAGAGGGTCGTCCTCGGCGTCGGCATCACCACCGACAGCGGGCCGCGCGCGTCCATCCAGCACACGCACAACCGCGTGCCCGGCATCGGGTGGCGCGTCACCAACACGCTGCAGGCCGAGCGCAAGTCGCCGCACGCGCAGACCGACTGGCTTGCGCCGCCCGGCGCGGACGGCTGGCGCTGGGGCGCACTTGGCCGTGCCGAACGCCTCGATGACGACCAACTGCTCACTTATGCACAGCGCCTGCGCTTCGGCCAGAGCAAGAACGAAGACGCGATCGACCGCAACATCTACCTGCAGTACGACCGCGCCAACGTGCTGCCCTCGCCTTCGGCACGCGCCGTGGTGGACGATTCGGACCTGGGCGATGGCTCGGCGATCACCGCCAACTATGTGTGGACCGGCCGGTACTTCGACAGCCTGCCCTTCCCGTCGCGCGGCTATGGCCTGGGCCTCGAACTTGGCGTCGGCACCACGCTAGGCAACGAGAACAAACCCTTCACACGCGTGCTCGGCAGCTGGCTCAGCGTGCTGCCGATGGGCGAGCGACGCGGCCGCCTGGCCATGCGCGCGCAGGCCGGCGCCGTGATCGCAGCAGACAGCGCACGGCTGCCGGGAACGCAGTTGTTCCGCACCGGCGGTGACAGCACGGTCCGCGGTTATTCGTACCGATCCATAGGCATCGAGGTGCCAGGCGGCATCGTGCGGCCGGGCCGCTACATGGCGGTAGGCAGTGTCGAATGGCAGCGGCCGATCTACAGCGACGGCCTGCCGACCGATTGGGAACACACAGTATTCATGGACGCCGGTGCCGTGGCCGATTCGGTGGGCTCGCTGCGGCCGAAAGTCGGCATCGGCACCGGGGCACGCTGGCGCAGTCCGGTGGGGCCGCTTCAAGTCGACGTGGCTTACGGCGTCGAGACGAAGAAGCTGCGCTTGCACATGAGCGTGGGGTTCGTTTTCTGATGGCAACCACCGCGGCTCCCCAGAAACGGCAAGGTCTGGCGCGCGTGCTACGCTGGGCAGCGGGCACGGTCGGCGTGCTGGTGGCAGCCGGCGTTGCCGGCGTCACGGGCCTGTGGTGGTGGGCGGGTCAGGACGGATCACTTGCCACCGCATGGCGCCTGGCTGCGCGCTGGGCGCCCGATATGCAAGCCCTGCAACTGCGCGACGTGACCGGTGCATTGCGCGGCGACGGCCGCATCGGCCTCGTCGTCTGGGAACAGGACGGCCTGCGCGTCGAGGCGCACGAAGTGACGCTGGCCTGGCAGCCATACGGGCTGCTCGCGGGCACGGTGCAGCTCGATCGCCTCGGCGCACAGCGGGTCGGTGTTGCCGACAGCCGCGCGCCATCCACGACGCAGGCCACACCGCCCGTGTCGCTCGCCTTGCCCATCGGCGTCGCCGTCGGCACGCTGAGCGTCGGCCAACTGCAGTGGCAGGGCAGGCCCGCGTTCGAGGCGCGCGAGCTGCGCGCCACCTATCGTTTCGACGGCCTGCGTCATCGCGTGGGCATCGACAACGTCACCGTCGCGCAAGGCAGCTACAAGGGGCAGGCCTCGGTTGGCGCGCGCGGCGCGATGCAGCTCGACGCTGAAATCGCGGGGGTGCTGGGCACGACGGTTCCAGGCGCGAACACCCCCACCACGCTCACGGTCGAGGCGCGCATCAACGGCCCACTCACGGAACTCGAGATCGACGCGAATGCCGTGGCGAGCACCCCGGCGTCGTCCGCCGCCAAATCGCAGGACACGCCGCGCGCCACCCTGAAAGCCCGCGTGACGCCCTGGGCTCCGCAACCCGTGCAGCATGCGCAGGCGACATTCCGCGAACTCGATCTTGCAGCATTCTGGCCCGGCGCGCCGCAAACACGCCTGAGCGGCGACGGTCACGTTCGGCCCGACCCTGCGCATCCGGACTCCTGGACACTGGCGACCACGCTGGACAACGACCTGCCCGGTCCGATCGACCAGAACCGCGTGCCCGTCGAGCGGCTCGAAGGCCATGGCGAATGGCGCAATGGCGTCGGCCTGGTGCGTCAACTCGATGCGCGACTCGCTGGCGGCCGTCTCACCGCCAGCGGCGAATGGACCGATGCGACGCGGCTGGCGTGGAAGCTCCGCGCGCAGGCACGAGGTATCCAGCCCCAGCGTGTGCACGGCGCCATGGCTGCGCTGCCGCTCGATGCGGAGGCGAACGCCAATGGCGCCGGGTCTTCGACCAACTTCGACGTGAAACTCGCCACCGCCACGCTCGAGGGCCCATCGAAGGCCGGCGATGCTGCGACTGCCAACGCACGCGCATTGCGACTGCGTGAAGCGCGCGCACAAGGCAGATGGGCCGATGGCCTGCTCACGCTGGACACATTGCTCGTACGCGCAGACGACGCGCGCATCGATGCAGCGCTGCGCGTGCGGCCCGCCGCGCCCTCCGTCGAAGGCCGCGCAACCATCACGGCCCCCGGAGCCCGCATCGACGCGAGCGGCAGCGCCGGCCCGGCTGCCGGGAACGGGCAACTCGACGCCGATGTCGCCAACGCTGCACAACTTCTCGCCTGGCTGTCGCGCATTCCGGCCCTGGGCGACGCCATACGTGGCATCGACGGCGGCGTCGACATCCGAGGGCAGGCGAACCTGGGCCTCCGCTGGCAGGGCGGATGGCGCGATCCCGCCGTGCAGGCCCGCTTGTCCGCACCGTCGCTGGACCTGCGGATGGGCGAAGGCGCCGCATGGGAATTGCGCGCCGCCGAATTCGGCGCGAACGGCAAGCTGGCCGACGCAACGCTTTCGCTTCGCGGACGCCTGGCACGCGGCACGCAGCGCATGACGTTGCAAGCCGCGGCGCAAGGTGGCCTGACGGGTTTCACTTCGGCCGTGGGCACGCCGTGGGACCCCGGCACCTGGACACGGCTGCCCTGGCAACTGCGCGTGGGCGCACTCGACGCCTCGATCGAAGAACCCGCACTGGGGGCCGGCACATGGCGCGTCACGCTGCGCGGACCCGTGGCGTTGCGCGGCCAGGACCGCACTTCGTTCGAAGCGGGCGCGGGCGAGGCGACGCTCGCCGCGCCCACGTCTTCGACGCCACCTGCCGTCATCGCCTGGCAACCGGTGCGATGGCGTGCGGGCGAGCTCACCACGGCAGGCCGCGTGACGGGCCTGCCCATGGCCTGGCTCGAGCTCATCGCCGGTCAGCAGATGGCGGGGCTCGGATTGACCGGCAACCTCGTGTTCGACGGCAGCTGGGATGCCGTGCTGGCCGACAGCCTGCGGCTGAAGGCGAGCCTTGCGCGCAGCAGCGGCGACGTCACCGTGCGCGCGGAAGACGGTGCGGGTTCCGCCACGCGCGTGGCTGCGGGCGTGCGCACGGCACGCGTCGACGTGGAGAACGAAGGCGAACAGTTGCGCGTCGCATTGCATTGGGACAGTGAGCGCGCGGGCACGGCGCAAGGACGACTCGGCACGCGGCTGGCCCGGCAACCCGCCGACCCGCAAACTGCCAACGCCGGCGGCTGGACATGGCCGTCGGACGCGCCCCTCAGCGGCCATCTGCGCGCGCAGTTGCCGCGCATCGGCGTGTGGTCCGTGCTCGCGCCGCCGGGCTGGCGACTGCGCGGATCGCTGGGTGCGGATATCGCCATCGCAGGCACACGTACCGCACCGTCGCTGCAAGGCAGCCTGCAGGCCGACGACCTGGCGCTGCGCTCGGTGGTGGACGGAATCGAGTTCGGCAACGGCCGGTTGCGTGCACAGCTCGAGGGCACGCGCATCCGAATCACCGAATTCCTGCTCGAAGGCGCGGGCGACAAGGGCGCGGGCGGA
Organism: Variovorax sp. VNK109; assembly: GCF_049445855.1. Lineage (NCBI taxonomy): Bacteria > Pseudomonadati > Pseudomonadota > Betaproteobacteria > Burkholderiales > Comamonadaceae > Variovorax > Variovorax sp. VNK109. The sequence continues at coordinate 879,708 of NZ_JBMSDV010000001.1, forward strand.
CAACTCGTCGCGCAAGGCGAAGCAGGCTGGATCGACGGCAAGGCACAGGCGCGGCTGCAGGCGCAGGTGCGCAAACTGCGCGCGAGCATCCGCACCGACCGGCAGCTCACCGTGTCGGGCGACATCGTGGCCGAACTCGCGGGCCGCGACGCCAGACTCACCGGCAAACTGCTCGTCGATCAGGCCAACATCCTGTTGCCCGATGAAAGCAAACCAGCGCTGGGCAGTGACGTGGTGGTGCGCAGCGGCACCGCCGTCGCATCGGGCGAGAAGGCGCCGGAGCGCACCGCACCCGAGACCGCAACACCGAAGGAAAGCGGCAAGCTCGCCATGGACGTGCGCATCGACCTCGGCCGCGACTTCCGCATCCAGGGCCGTGGCATCGACACGCGCGTGGCCGGCGAGCTGGAACTCACCGGCAGCTCGCTCGCCTCACCGCTGCTCAACGGCTCGGTGCGCACCATCGGAGGTCAGTACCGCGCGTACGGCCAGCGGCTGGACGTGGAGCGCGGCGTGGTGCGCTTCGCCGGTACGCCCGACAACCCCACGCTCGACATCCTGGCCCTGCGCGCCAACATGCTCTCGGACCAGAAAGTCGGCGTGCAGATCACCGGCACGGCGCTGCTGCCGCGCGTGCGGCTCTACGCGTCACCCGACATGAGCGATGCGGAAAAGCTGTCGTGGCTGGTGCTCGGCCGCTCGTCCGCCAGCGGCGGCGCAGAGGCCGCATTGCTGCAACAGGCTGCCCTCGCCCTGCTGGGCAGCCGCAATGGCGCGATGTCCGGCGGCCTGGCGTCGGCACTGGGGCTGGACGAGCTTTCGGTTCGCGGCTCATCCACCAGCGAGTCCGGCCAGACGGTCGAAGGCGCCGTCACCTTGGGCAAGCGCTTCTCGCGCAATTTCTACGCGGCGTACGAACGCAACCTGTCGGGCGCGCTCGGCACCCTGTACGTGTTCTACGACCTCTCGCGCCGCTTCACCCTGCGCGCCCAGACCGGCGAGACCAGCGCAGTTGATCTGATCTACACGCTGAGCTACGACTGAGCGCCAACGCAAGCGCAATACAATTCTGCGTCCGCTCCTCGTAGTTCAATGGATAGAACGAGTGCCTCCTAAGCGCTAGATACAGGTTCGATTCCTGTCGAGGGGACCAGTAGAAAATGTCACCTCAACAACGGCTCACCTGTCAGGCAACACATTCGCTCGCCGTCGGAGTGCTCCTACCCGCCGACTGAACACGCTGCGGTCCTACGCCCTGGCCCGCACCATGCCGACGATTGCAGAATCCAGAGTGCCGATGATCGAACCATTCAAATCCGCTGGAGTTGTGCCATGCGTCCGATCATCGCCATCTGTTCTTTTTGCCTGGCTGCCGCAACAGTCGCCGCTTGCGACCCGACCACGCCCAAGTCGCCGACGCCTTCTGCGCTCGCCCAGCAATACTGAAGCAATATGGCCACCCGCCGGGCGAGTTCCCTTTCGTTGCTGTCCAGCTTCCTTGGCGCAACACGGCACATCACCCGAGCGCCTCGTCCCAAATTCATCAAGACATTTCAACAGTTGCTGCGCAAGGCCACGCCACCAGCGGCGAAAGAGCGCCCTGCCGCCGGCCGTGGAAAAATGGCGCGGCGGTTCCTTCAGTGGGAGGGCAGCAGACGGGCGTACTGGCTGTACGAGCCGGAGTTCCAGGCCGGGTCCCCCCTGCCCCTCGTGGTGATGCTCCATGGCTGCCAGCAAGATGCGAAGGACTTCGCGCAAGGCAGCCACATGAACAAGCTGGCGGAGCACTACGGGTTTGCCGTGGCTTACGCTGAACAGACCCAGCGCGCCAACAGGATGCGATGCTGGAACTGGTTTGCCCGCCATCATCAAGGCCAGTCCGGGGAGTCGGCGTTGATCAGCGCCCTGGCACTGGACGCGGCACGCAAGGCGGGAGCCGATGCCTCCTGCATCTACCTGGCCGGCATGTCGGCGGGTGGCGCGATGGCGCTGGTTGCAGCCCATGCGTACCCCGATGTTTTTGCAGCCGTCGCCTGCCATTCCGGTGTGCCGCTGGGCGCCGCATCGAACGCCTACGAAGCGCTGCGCGTGATGCGTCACGGGCCCTCAGGTGTCGTCTCCACGCCGTCGGTGTTTGTGCCGACCATCGTCTTCCACGGCAGTGACGACACCTTGGTCCATCCTGTCAACGCAGCCCGGATTGTGGACGCCGCATTGCGCGCAGCTTCGAAGTCGACGGGCGGACAACTCGTCCCTCTTCCATGGCCTGCGCAGGCCGGTGCATCCGGCAGCAACGAAGTCACGGTCTCGCGCTGGGTCGATCGTCAAGGACGTGTGCAGGTGGAATCCTGGTCGATCGGCGATATGGGACATGCCTGGGCAGGCGGTTCAGATGCCGGCAAGTTCACGGCCCGGTCGCCCGTGGATGCTTCAGAAGCAATGGTCGCTTTCTTCCTGAGCCACAGGCGATCGCCGCGGTAGACTGCGCCCACCATGTCCGCAGCCCAGACCCAGCCTTACATCCCGAAGTTCGAAGTCCTGCCGCGTGACCTGTCGGCTTACAAGACGGGCAACACGGGCATCGACTACGTCCACCGCTTCGAATCCGGCAAGCCCGGACCGCACGTGCTGGTGAATGCACTCACGCACGGGAACGAGATCTGCGGCATGGTCGCCGCCACGCACATCCTCGACGCGGGGCTGCGGCCGAAGATCGGTACGCTGACGGTGAGCTTCGCCAACGTGGCCGCGTACGAGTCGTTCGACATCGAGCATCCGTTCAAGAGCCGGCAACTGGTGCACAACCTCAACCGCGTCTGGTCGGCGGCAGAGCTGGACGACGCGACCGACAGCCCCGAACTGCGCCGTGCACGCGAACTGCGGCCGGTCGTGGCCGCGGCAGATCACATCCTGGACATCCATTCCACTTCGCAACCCGTCGTGCCCTTCTGGGTCTACCCGGCCCATGCGCGCAATGCCGCACTGGCCACCGCCATCGGCCGCCCGCCGGTGCATCTGGTGATGCCGCGCGGCCTGGGCTCGGGCACGCCGCTCATCCAGCACGGGGCGCACGGCGATGCGCAGAGCACGGCCGGCGCGGCGGTGGTCGTGGAGTGCGGCCAGCATTTCGCGCAGTCTGCTGCCGACCTGGCGACTGACGTGGCGCTGGCATTCATCGCGCACTTCGGTTTGACGGACCCGCACCCGGCTGCTGCCGCCGCTCAGCCGCAGCGGCGATTCGAGTTGCTGGAGACGCACGTCATCAAGTCGATGGATTTCCACTTCATCAAGCCGGTGATCGGCTTCGAGGTATTCGCAAAAGGCGAGCTGATTGCGGTGAATGGCACGGAGAACATCGTCGCACCCTGCGACGATTGCACCGTCTTCATGCCCTCGCAGGATGTGGTGCTCGGCAAGGAAGCGTGCTATCTCACGCGGCCGGTATCGTCCTGAGCCGGATCGCGGGGAAGATGCGGCATCACACCATCGACGGAGAATTCATGCGCGCCGCAGTCCTGTCCTTCTCGCTTTGCCTGTTCGCCGCAACGTCCGCCCTTGCACAGACGGCGTTCTCCTGGCGCGATTCGACGGCCGATGAACAACGCCTCGATGCCATCGCGTTCGAGGGGTTCGACAAGGGCATCGCCGAAGGCATGGGTGATGTGCAGAGCGTGGTGGTCGTGCTGCAAGGGCGCACCGTCTACCAGTATTACCGCGATGGCAACCCCGACACACTGCGCGACATGCAGTCCGTGACCAAGAGTGCGCTGGCTGTGCTGATGGGAATCGCCATGCAGCGCGCGCAGATCACATCGCTCGACCAGCGCGTGCTGGACCTGATGCCGCAATGGCAGTCCCTCAATGCAGATCCGCGCGCACAGGCAATCACGCTGCGTCACCTGCTCTCGATGACATCCGGCTTCGCCGTGCAGGACGCCACCGGCATTGCGCCGCCGCTCCCGCCTGCGCAAGCATGGGCGAGACCGTTGCGTGGCCAGCCCGGCCAGCTCTTTGCCTACGACAACAGCATGCCCGTGATGGTCGGGGCCATCCTGGAGAAGGTCACCGGGCGCTCATACGTCGACTACGCGAGCGAGCACCTGGTGAAGCCTCTCGGGATGAAAGAACCTTCGTACGCCCGGGGGCTTGTGTCCATGCGCACGATCGACATGGCACGACTCGGGCAACTCGTCCTGCAGGACGGCCGCTGGGGCAATGAAGTGTTGCTGCCTCCGAGTTTCGTCGCAGACATGGTCAAGCCGCACAGCGCAGGGGGGCCGCCTGCCGGCCTGCCGTACGGGCTGTTCTGGTGGGTGCCCTCGGGAACGACATACTTTGCCAGTGGCTATGCGGGGCAACTGGTCATGGTGCACCCGCCGCTCGACCTCGTGATCGCCGTGACATCGACCGTATCGGTTGGCAGTCAGGAGCGTGGTCAGGCCACCCGGCTCGCGCGCGGCCGTCTTTTCAAGGCAGCGCAGAAGCGCCTGGAGATGAAGTAGCCCCGGGCAGTGCTATGCGGGCATGTACACCGCTCGATGGTGCGACGCCGGGGCCTTGAAACTGAAAAGCCCGCATGGGTTTCATGCGGGCTTCGGGAATTGGTCGTGGGCTCTTACGCGACCCACGTTACGGCACATTCACATGCTGGAGAACTTGTTGTTTTTCTCGTCGGAAGCTCTCTCTGCGACGTGCCGCCGTGAGATACGGCTTTGCCTGGCCAGGCATCCGGCAGAGGCCGCAAATGCGTGTTGCACATGTAGCGGCGTGTCGGCGAGGCGCGATTGTAGCAGATATATGGATGGACATCCAGTCCTTATCCGCGCGCAGCCTCCTGGCGGGAGCGGAGCGTCCGGCTGAGCAGCAGCACGGGGATCAGCCCCACCATCACGAGCGCGAGCGACGGCAGCGCGGCTTCGCCCAGGCGTTCGTCGCGCGCGAGCTGATAGGCCACCACGGCCAGCGTGTCGGTGTTGAAAGGGCGCAGCACCATGGTGGCGGGCAGTTCCTTCATGACGTCGACGAAGACGAGCAGCGCCGCCGCAGCCGTGGTGCGCCGCAGAAGCGGCCAGTGCACGCGCGCGAGCAGACCGGTCGCGTTCGCACCGAGCACGCGCGCAGAATCGTCCAGGCTCACAGGAATGCGTGCATAGCCGCTTTGCATGGACTGCAGCGCCACCGCCGAGAAGCGCACGAGATACGCCCACACGATGCCGACGATGGTCGCCGTGACCAGCCCGCCCGCACCGGATTGCGGCCATGCCGATTGCATCCAGCCCACGGGCAGCAACAAACCGACGACGATGACCGCGCCAGGCACTGCATAGCCCAGGCTCACGAGCTGCGTCACGCCGCGCGTGACCACGTCGGGCGCGCGACGCACCGCAAACGCCAGGCCCAGCGCGAGCATCACGGCCAGTGCCGAGCTGATGGCGCCGAGACGCACGCTGTTGAAGGCCCAGTCGATGAAACGGTCCCACGGCAGCACGGACCAGTCTGCAGCCAGAGGTCGCAGCATGAAGAGCACCGGGAGCGCGAAGCCCATGAGCACGGGCAGTGCGCAGACAAGCCACGCCACGGCAAGCGGCCCGCCGCGCAGCCGCACGGGTCGTGCTTCAGCGGAACCCGCGCGCGCGCCACGGCCCGCCGCAAAACGCATGCGCTTTTGCGCGCCCTGCTCCAGCCGCAGCAGCACGATCACCACGATGAGCAAGACAGTCGCAAGCTGCGCGGCGGCGATCCGGTTGTCCATGGACAACCAGGCCTTGTAGATGCCGGTCGTGAAAGTCTGGATGCCGAAGTAGCTGGACACACCGAAGTCCGCCAGCGTTTCCATGAGCGCGAGCGCCACGCCCGCGGCCACGGCAGGCCGCGCCAGTGGCAACGCGATGCGCAGGATGCGGCGCGACAGCGGTGCACCGAGCAGCCGTGCAGCCTCCATCAGATGGGCGGCGCGCTCACCCAGCGCCGCACGCGCGAGCAGGTACACATACGGATAGAGCGCGAAGATGAACACCCACGCCGCGCCGCCGACGCTGCGCACTTCAGGCAGCAGGCGACCCCGCAGGCCGAAAGTCTCGCGCATCCACACCTGCAGCGGGCCGCTGAACTGCAGGAAGTCGGTGTATGCATACGCCACCACGTAAGCGGGCATGGCCAGCGGCAGCAGCAGCAGCCACTCGAAGGTGCGGCGGCCCGGAAAATCGAACAGCGTCACAGCCGCGCCCGTCGCCATGCCCAGCACTGCGGCACCGAAGCCGACCATCAGGCAAAGGCGAAGGCTGGTCCACGCGTAGTCGGGCAATACGGTGCGCGACATCCCGGAAAGGATCTGCGCGGTCTCCTCGTTCCACTGCAGCCACGAGCCGAGCACGGCCAGCACCGGCAGCGTGATCACCAGCCCCACGAGCAGCAGGAGAACGGGCTGCAGCCTGCGCTGCTGGGGAAAGGACATGGATCGGAAGGCCTCGCGGCGCTCAGTGCAAATGAGAATTGTAAGCATCTGACATCTACAATGGCCGCATGTTCCTGGAAGTCTCGCAACTGTCGGTGCGCTACCCTGGCCGGCAGAAGCCTGCCGTGGATGCCGTTTCGTTCGGCCTCGCGGCTGGCGACATCGGCGTGCTGATCGGCCCTTCGGGCTGCGGCAAGACCACCCTGCTGCGCGCCGTGGCCGGCCTCGAAGCCGTGGCCGGCGGCGACATCCGCCTTGCAGGTGACGTGGTCGGCAGCCCGCAAGGCCAGATGCCGCCCGAGACGCGCCGCATCGGCATGGTGTTCCAGGACTACGCACTCTTTCCGCATCTGGACGTCGGCCGCAATGTCGGCTTCGGCATCCATCACCTGCCGCGTGCCGAACGCACCGCCCGCGTGGCCGAGGTACTCGCGCTCGTGGGCCTTTCGGGCATGGAGGCGCGGCATCCGCACGAGCTTTCCGGCGGCCAGCAGCAACGCGTCGCGCTGGCGCGTGCACTGGCGCCCCGCCCCCGCCTGCTGCTTCTGGACGAACCCTTTTCCAACCTCGATGTGGACCTTCGCGAGCGGCTCGCGCACGAAGTCCGCACCATCCTCAAGCAGGCGCAGACCACGGCGCTCTTCGTCACGCACGACCAGATGGAAGCCTTCGCCATCGGCGACGCGATCGGGGTCATGCACGAGGGCCGGTTGCACCAGTGGGCCGATGCGTACACGCTCTACCATCGACCCGCGACGCGCTTCGTGGCGGACTTCATCGGCCATGGCGTGTTCACGCCGGCCATGGTGCGCGATGAGGCTGGCCGCGTCGTGGTGAGCACGGTGCTCGGTGAGCTTGCCGACGTGGGCCATCATTCGAACGGCGGCCATGGCCACGACGGCACCGGCCAGCACGACCTGCTGCTGCGTGCCGACGACATCGTGCACGACGACGCGGCGCCGGTGAAGGCGCAAATCCTGCGCAAACTGTTCCGCGGTTCAGAATTCCTCTACACGTTGCGTCTGGCCAGTGGCGAAGTCGTGCTGGCCCACGTGCCCAGTCACCACAACCACCAGATCGGCGAGTGGATCGGCATCCGGCCGCAAATCGACCACGTGGTCACCTTCCCGCGCGGCTGATCGCCACGCAACTGCCGCCGGTCAGAGTTTGCGCAGGCTGTCCACCTGCGCGTGCATCAGGCGTGACAGCGCACGTCGATCGCCTTGCGGCTCGCAGGGCTCGCCGAAGTTGACCACCGCCACGATGGGCGGTGCGGTCAAAGTGCGCCAGATGGAGCCGATCAAGGTCTCGTCGCCGATGTAGCTGGGCGCGAAGCTCGTCTCGCCCGTCGCTGCGTCCACGAAACGCATGCCCACGGGCTGCAGTGGCGCCGGCGCGGAAATGGCCGCCTGCATCAGGTTCGCGTGGAAAGGCAACATCGCACGCCCATCGCCGGTCGTGCCCTCGGGAAACACCGCGACCACATCGCCCCCACGCAGGCTGTCGGCCATGTGATGCACGACGCGCAGCGCATCCCGCCGCGATTCGCGCTCGATGTAGAGCGTGCCGGCGCCGGTGGCGAGACGCCCGATCAGCGGCCAGTGCTTCACATCGGACTTGGAGACGAAGCGGCAGTGCCGCGCCGCGTGCATGACCAGGATGTCCAGCCACGAGATATGGTTGGCCACCAGCAGCGCCGGCCCGCTCACGGGCGGCTGGCCCGTGACCTTCAGCGTGATGCCGAGGATGCCCAGCATCTCCGCGGCCCAGACCTGCACGCGCAGGTTGCGCTGGTGCTGCGTCATGCGCGGGAAGCGCACGATGATGATCGCGAGCCCGCGCAGCACATGGCCGAAGCCGATGAGCATCCGCCAGAGCGCGCGCAGGCCCTTCACGTTACGTTCACGCTGCGTTCGTGGCCTGCTCGTAGGCGAAGTGCCCACCGACAAGCGTGCAGCGCACGCGGCCCGGCAGCTCGTATCCGCCGAAGGGGGTGTGTTTGCCCTGGCTCTGCAAGGCATCGGCCGTCACAGTCCACTCCGTGGCGGCATCGAAGATGCAGAGATCGGCCACGCCGCCTTCGGCCAGTCGCCCCGTGCTGGCCTGCAGTGTTCCGAGTGCTGGCGCAAGCACGCGCGCCGGTTCGCTCGTCAGCACGGCCAGCGCACGCGTGAGGCCCACTCCGCTTTCCTGGCCCCACTTGAGCGCGAGGCTGAGCAGCAGTTCGAGCCCGGTGGCGCCAGGCTCGGCTTCGGCGAAGGGCAGCGTCTTGGCATCCTCGTCCACCGGTGTGTGGTCGGAAACCAGCGCATCGACCGTGCCATCGGCCAGACCTTCGCGCAGCGCGTCACGATCGCGTTGCTGGCGCAGAGGCGGGTTCAGCCGCGCACGGCTGTCGAAGAAGCCGATGTCGGCATCGGTGAGGTGCAGCGAGTTGATGCTCACATCGCAAGTCACCGGCAGCCCGGCATCCTTCGCTTCGCGCACGAGTTCGAGGCCGGCCGCGCTGGAGATGCGGCACAGGTGCACGCGTGCGCCGGTGACCTTCACGAGTTCGAGGATGGTGTGCAGCGCGATGGTTTCGGCGATCACCGGCACGCCGGCGAGACCCATGCGCGTGGCCAGCGGTCCGCTGGCGGCGACGCCCTTGCCCAGGTACATGTCCTGCGGGCGCAACCACACGGTGTAGCCGAAGGTCGCGGCGTACTGCAGTGCGCGTTGCATCACCTGCGTGTTGGCCAGCGGCACCTCGGCCTGGCTGAAGCCGACGCAACCCGACTCGGTGAGCTCGGCCATCTCGGTCAGTACTTCACCCGCGAGATTGCGGGTGAGCGCGCCCAGCGGGAACACGCGCGACTGGTGCAATTTCTCGGCGCGGAACTTGAGCATTTCCACCAGGCCCGGCTCGTCGAGCACGGGGTCGGTGTCGGGCGGGCACACGAGGCTGGTGACGCCGCCGGCCACGGCCGCGGCCATTTCGCTTTCCAGCATGCCTTCGTGCTCATGGCCCGGCTCGCGCAACCGTGCCGCCAGGTCCACCAGCCCGGGAGCGACGATGCAGCCGGTCGCGTCGATGGTGCGGTTCGGCGCGAATTCCGCAGGCGCCGAACCGATGCTCACGATGCGGCCGGCGGCGATCGCGATGCTGGCGACGTCGTCGAAGTTGGAGGCCGGGTCGATCACCCGGCCGTTCTTGATCAGGATTTTCATGCGTGCTCCCTCACGTTGCCGGCCACGATGCTCATCACCGCCATGCGCACGGCGATGCCGAAGGTCACCTGCGGCAGGATCACGCTCTGCTTGCCATCCACCACGGCAGAGTCGATCTCCACCCCGCGGTTGATCGGCCCCGGGTGCATGACGATGCAGTCCGGCTTGGCCAGCTGCAGCTTCTCCGGCGTGAGGCCGTAACTCTTGAAGAACTCCTGGCTGGACGGCAGCAGCGCGCCACTCATGCGTTCGTTCTGCAGGCGCAGCATGATGATCACGTCGCAGCCCTTGATGCCTTCTTCGAGGGTATGGCACACGCGCACGCCCATCTGCGCCATGTCGCCGGGCACCAGCGTGCGCGGGCCGACCACACGCACCTCGGCGCAGCCGAGCGTCGTGAGCGCATGGATGTCCGAGCGCGCCACGCGCGAGTGCAGCACGTCGCCGACGATGGCGACGGTGAGGTTGGAGAAATCCTTCTTGTAGTGCCGGATGGTGTACATGTCCAGCAGGCCCTGCGTAGGGTGCGCGTGGCGGCCGTCGCCCGCATTCACCACGTGCACGTGCGGCGCGACGTGCTGGGCGATGAGGTAGGGCGCGCCGCTCTCGCTGTGCCGCACCACGAACACGTCTGCCGCCATGGCCGACAGGTTGGCGATGGTGTCCAGCAGCGACTCGCCCTTGGACGCCGACGAGCGTGCGATGTCGAGTGTGTAGACGTCGGCCGACAGCCGCGTGGCCGCGATATCGAACGTGGTGCGTGTGCGCGTGCTGTTCTCGAAGAACAGGTTGAACACGCTCTTGCCCCGCAGCAGCGGCACCTTCTTCACCTCGCGATCATTCACGCTCACGAAGTTGACTGCCGTGTCCAGGATGTGCGTGAGGATGTCGCGCGGCAAGCCTTCGATGGACAGCAGGTGCGTCAGCTCACCATGCTGGTTGAGTTGGGGATTGCTTCGGGATGGCATTGTTATTGGTCTTCCACATGAAAACTGAACCGGCCCGCATCGTCGCGGGCCAGCGCCAGCAGTTGCCCGGCAGGCAGCGCCACACGGGCAGCGGCGTAGTCGGCCTGCACCGGCAATTCGCGTCCACCGCGGTCCACCAGCACGGCCAGCGAGATGGACGCAGGGCGTCCGTAGTCGAAGATCTCGTTGATGGCAGCGCGGATGGTGCGGCCGGTGTAGAGCACGTCGTCCAGCAGCACGATGCGCGCGCCGCCCACCTCGAAGGGCAGCTTCGTCTGGCCGCCGGACGACAGGCCGCGCTGCGCGAAGTCGTCGCGGTGCATGGCCGAGGAAATGATGCCGGGCTGCCCGGCCAACGACAGGTCTTTCTGCAGGCGTTCGGCCAGCCAGGCACCCCCCGAGGTGATGCCCGCCAGATGGACCGGTCCGTCGCCCGCCAGGAGGTTGCGCACGCCGCGCAGCAGCTCCAGGTAGAGCGCTTCCGCGTCCAGGGTCAAACTGCTCATGGGATGTTCCTCAGGAATTGCTCCAGGATGATGCAGGCCGAGGCTGCGTCCAGGTCGGCGCTGCCACCGGCGGCCGCCTCGGTCGTACTGTAGCGCTCGTCCACTTCATACACCGGAAGGTTGAAACGCCCGCGGAGCTGGCGCGCGAATTTCCGCGCGCGCGCGGTGTTCTCGTGCTCGGCCCCGTCGGGATGGAAGGGCACGCCCACCACCAGCGCGTCAGGCTGCCACTCGCGGATGCGTGCGCCCACGGGCTCGAAGCGCGCATCGCCCTCGGCGCGGATCGTGCCCTGCGGCGTGGCGGTGCGCAGCATGCGGTTGCCGGTGGCAACGCCTGTGCGCTTGGCGCCGTAGTCAAAAGCCAGGAAAGATTGCAGATGGGGGGGAACGTCGGGCACGGCGGGCGTGCTCATGTTCAGGCGTGCCCCGCGTCAGGCGAGAGCATCCACGACTGCAGGCCCAGCAAGGCCAGGGCGCGGTCGTAGCGTTGCTCGATGGGGGTGTCGAAGATGACGGCCGGGTCGGCCCCCACAGTCAGCCAGCTGTTCTCGGCCAGTTCGGATTCGAGCTGGCCCTCGCCCCACGAGGAATAGCCCAGCGAGACCAGCACCTTGCGCGGACCCGCGCCGGTGGACAGGGCTTCCAGCACATCCTTGGAGGTGGTCATTTCCAGACCTGCGCCTTCGATGAACATGGTGGACGCGTAGACCGCTTCGGAGCTGTCTTCCCCGGCAGAAATGGCCTCGTGCAGCACGAAGCCGCGTTCGGTCTGCACCGGGCCGCCCTGCAGCACGGGAGCTTCCTTCAGGTCGCTGCGGTGAAGGGGGAGTTCGACCTTCTCGAACAGGTTGCGCAGGTTGATGTCGCTGGGCTTGTTGATCACCAGCCCCAGCGCGCCGCGCTCGCTGTGCTCGCACAGGTAGACGACGCTCCTGGAGAACACCTCGTCCTGCAAGCCCGGCATCGCGATCAGGAAGTGATGCGTCAGGTTGATGGAGGAGGCAGAATCGGCAGGCATGCCCGCATTTTAGACGGTGCACACCCGGACGGTTATGGACAAACCTTATGCCCGTGGGCTCATGTGGTTCCGGCGCGATCTGCGCGCCGATGACAATGCCGCGCTCTACCACGCGCTTCGCAACTGCCGCGAAGTGCTCTGCGTGTTCGTGCTGGACAAGGACATCCTCGATCCGCTGCCGCGCGAGGACCGGCGCGTCGAATTCATCCGCGAGTCGCTTGTCGCGCTCGACGCGGACCTGCGCAAGCTGGCCGGCCGCGCGGGTGCCGGGCTCGTCGTGCGGCATGCATCGGCCGTGGCGGAAATTCCCCGTCTCGCCCACGCGCTGCAGGCCCAGGCCGTTTTCGCCAACCACGACTACGAGCCGTCGGCCATCGAGCGGGACGCACAGGTCTTCGGCAAGCTTGCCGAGGAAGGCGTGGTGCTGCAGACCTACAAGGACCAGGTGGTCTTCGAGCGTGAGGAAGTGCTCACCCAGACCGGCAAGCCCTACGCCGTCTTCACGCCGTACAAGAAAGCCTGGCTCGCCAAGGTGAACGAGTTCTACCTGCGCCCCTATCCCGTGGAGAAATACGCCGACGGGCTTGCGACTCGCCCGGGCGACTGGCAGCAGGATGTGCCGGGCCTGAAAGACATCGGCTTCAAGACCAGCAACCTTGCGGAACTGCCGATCCCCACAGGCAGCGCAGGGGGCCGCGAACTGTTCGAGGATTTTTTCGACCGCATCGACCGCTACGACGAAACACGCGACTTCCCTGCCGTGAAGGGGCCGAGCTACCTCAGCGTGCACCTGCGCTTTGGCACGGTGTCGATCCGCAAGCTGGCGGGCACGGCCTGGCAGCTCACGGCGCAGGGCAGCCGCGGCGCGGCCACGTGGCTGTCCGAGCTGGTCTGGCGCGACTTCTACTTCCAGATCCTTGCCAACTTTCCGCATGTCGCCACGCCCGGCCCCAAGGGCCTGGCCCACAGCTTCCGGCCCGAATACGACAAGATCCACTGGGAGCAGGGCAAGCATGCGGACGCCATGTTCAAGGCCTGGTGCGAAGGCCGCACCGGCTATCCGCTGGTGGACGCGGCCATGGCGCAGATCAACCAGAGCGGCTACATGCACAACCGGCTGCGTATGGTCGTGGCCAGCTTCCTGTGCAAGGACCTGGGCCTCGACTGGCGGCGCGGCGAAGCGTACTTTGCCGAAAAACTCAACGACTTCGACCTGTCGGCCAACAACGGCGGCTGGCAATGGGCCAGCTCCAGCGGATGTGACGCGCAGCCATGGTTCCGCATCTTCAACCCGGTGAGCCAGAGCGAGCGCTTCGATGCCGAGGGCAAGTTCATCCGCAAGTACCTGCCACAACTCGCGGGGCTTTCGGACAGCGTGATCCATGCACCATGGAAAGCGAGTCCTGTCGAGCTGGAGGCCGCTGGCGTCCGCCTGGGAGACAACTACCCCCGGCCGGTGGTCGACCACGCGGTGGCGCGCGAACGGACGCTCGCGCGCTATGCGGTGGTCAAGAGCGGAAAAACGCCTGAAAAACAAGCGCCGGAGAAATGAAAGCTCACGCCTCCACTGTGCCCAGCGCGTAGCGACGCACCAGGCTCAGCAGTTCTTCTTCCGAATACGGCTTGCCCAGGTAGTGGTTCACGCCCAGCTGCATGGCGTGTTCGCGGTGCTTCTCGGCAATGCGCGAGGTGATCATGATGATCGGCAATTCGCGCAGGCGCTCGTCGTTGCGGATGTTGCGCGCGAGGTCGAAGCCGTCCATGCGGGGCATCTCGATGTCCGACAGCACCACCATCGGCTTTTCTTCCTGCAGCCGCTCCAGCGCCTGCAGACCATCCGCCGCGAGCGACACGCGATAGCCTTCGCGCTGCAGCAGGCGCTGCGTCACGCGGCGCACGGTGATGGAATCGTCCACCACTAGCACCAGCGGCACCTGCGGCGGCGCCGACACGGCGGGCACAACCGCCTCGCCTCCCGCAGCGGCCGCCACCTGCGCCAGCATCTCGGGTTGCGCGTAGTCTGCGCTCATGCTGCGGGCCAGCGCGCCGTACACGGCGGCCAGCGCCACCGGGTTGTAGATCAGCACCACGGCACCGGTGGACAGCACGGTCATGCCGGCCAGACCCGGCAGGCGCGCAAGCTGCGGCCCGAGGTTCTTCACCACCACTTCCTGGTTGCCCAGCACTTCATCCACATGCAGCGCAACGCGCTGCTGTGCGCTGCGGAACACGACGACCTGCGACGTCTTGGCCGTCGGGTCGGTGCTGCGCGCAGAAGCCTGCAGCAACGCGCCGGACCAGAAGAACGGGACGTCCTCGCCGCCGAACGGATACGTGCTGCTGTTGTATGCCTGCTCGAGCTCGCGGCTCGGCGCGCGGCGCACCAGTTCCACGAGGTTCGACGGCACGCCGATCGACTGGTTGCCCATGCGCAGCATCACGACCTGCGTGACAGCCGTCGTCAACGGCAGCACGAGACGGAAGCTGCTGCCCTGGCCGGTGCGCGTGCTGGTTTCGATACGGCCCCCCAGCGCGTTCACTTCGGAACGCACCACGTCCATGCCGATGCCCCGGCCGGCCAGTTCGGAGACCTGCGTCGCGGTGGAGAAGCCGGGCATGAAGATCAGCGACGCGGCTTCCTGCTCGCTCAGTTCCTGGTCGGGCGAGATGAGTCCCTGTGCGATGGCCTTCTCGCGGATGCGTGGCAGGTTCAGGCCCGCACCGTCGTCGCGGAATTCCACCGACACGTCGTTGCCCTCCTGCCGCACGTCCACCACGATGGTGCCGCTGGCATCCTTTCCGGCAGCGGTGCGGTCGTCCGGCAATTCGACGCCGTGGGCCACGCAATTGCGCAGCAGGTGCTCGAACGCGGGCGTCATGCGGTCCAGCACGCCGCGGTCCATCTCGATGGAGCCGCCGGTGATGTCCAGCTTGACCTGCTTGCCGGCATCCTTGGACGCCTGGCGCACCACGCGGTACAGCCGCTCGGAAATTCCTTCGAACTCCACCATGCGCGTGCGCAACAGGTCGCGTTGCAGTTCGCGCGTCTGGCGCGCCTGTGCGTTCAGGTCGTCTTCCGTCGCCTGCACGGTGCGCTGCAGGGTGCGCTGCACGGTGGCCACGTCGTTCACCGACTCGGCCATCATGCGCGTGAGTTCCTGCACGCGGGTGAAGCGGTCGAACTCCAGCGGGTCGAAGCCCTGCTGCGAGTCCTTGGCCTGCGCGAGACGCGACTGCATCTGGCTTTCGGCCTGCACTTCGATGTCACGCAGTTGCTGGCGCAGGCGGTCCAGGTTGCCGGTCAGGTCGCCGAGCGACGAGCGCAACTGGCCGAGTTCGGACTCCAGCCGCGAACGCGTGATGATGACCTCCCCGGCCTGGTTGACCAGGCGATCGAGCAGTTGCGAACGCACGCGCACGGCCTGTTGCGAGGACGCACGCAACGGGGCGAGACTGCTCGTGGAAGCGGGCACCACAGCCCGCACAGGCGTCGGCGCGGTCACGGCACTGACACCCGGCGGCACGGAAGACGGGGCCGGTGCAGCCCCATCGGGCACGGGCTCTGCATCCATCACCGGCGCGTGCGGCTGCGCGGCCTCGATGGCCTGCGCTTCCTGTGCCTGCGTGTCGGCCATGCGCAGCGCTTCGAAGGTCTGCTGCATCACGTCGAAGCGGCCTTGCAGCGCTTCGATCCATGCAGCCGGCGGCACTTCCTGGGAACCGAACTGCTCGATGCGCGACTCCATGTTGTGCGTCATCTCGCCCAGGCGCAACGCACCCGCCAGGCGTGCACTGCCCTTGAGCGTGTGCAGGTTGCGCAGCGTCTCGACGCGCGCACCCATGTTGTCCGGGCGCTCGGCCCACTGGCGCAGCGCGCCCGCCAGGCGCGGCAACAGTTCGATGGCTTCTTCTTCGAAGATCGGGAACAGGTCGGCGTCGACCGCGTCCACCGCATCGATCACATCGTCGTCTTCGTCCTGCGTCTCCGACGGCGCTGCGAACACGGCCGCAGGAGCCACGTAGCCGGGCTCCACGAGCGCAGGTTCGGGCTGCTTTCCGGCAAGCGGCTCCTCCACGGTGCCGAAAAACGAATCGGACGCTTCGGCGTGCGGGACTGGTTCGATCGGCTCCAGCACGGGCGGGGCCTGCGTGTCGTGGATCTCGTAGATGCCCTCGTCCAGCGGCGGCATCTCGGTCTCGGGGCCACGCATGTCCACCGGTGTCGCGCAGACCTCGCGCAAGGCTTCGAGCAGGGGTTCGGACGGTACCTTCAGGAAGCCGGCCGCAAATTGATGCAGCAGGCGGCGGATTTCCTCGGCCGCCTCGGTGAACACCTCGGCCTGCTGCTGCGTCCCGGACGATTGCAGTTGCACGTGCTGCAGCGCCGCCTCGAACAGGCGCGCCAGCGCGGACAGGGCCTGGAAGCCGACGGTGGCAGAGCTGCCCGCCAGCGAATGCGCGAGCGCCACCGTCGAGTCCGAGACCGGACGCGGCAACTCCATCGACCACTCGGTCACCTCCGTCACCAGACGACGCGACCATTCGTCGGCTTCGTTAAGGTAGACGTTGTAGAGCGGGATGCTGATGCGCAGTGAACCGATGACCTTGGTCTGTTCGTCGAAACTTTCTTCCGCAGGTGCGGACACCGGGGCAGCAGGCGCGGCATCTCCGGATTCGGCGGCTTGTGCGCCGGCCACGTCGGAGACGGCGGCCAGGCTGGCAAAGTCGATTCCCTGGATGTCCAGCGGCGCCGCATCGGGGGACAACGCAGACTGCGGGTCCACGGCAGGCTCTGCCGGGGTCTCGGTGTGGCGGAAGTCCGTGGGCGGGTACGAGTCGGCGAACACAGGCGCGTTTTCGACCACGGTTGCGGGTGTCTGCGCAGCGGCTTCTTCGGGCCAGCGCGTGGGTTCGAAATCTTCCAGTACGACGACGGTGGCGTCGTCCACCGGCACCGAACCATCGTCCAGCGGGACGTCTTCACCGAACAGCGCGTCGACGTCGACGTCAGCCTGCACCGGCTCGGGTACCTGCGCGGGCATCGGGTCCTGTGCCGGCAATTCGGGAGGGCGTGTCTCGGAGAAGTCCGACACCGGCGGCAGGTCGAACGGCGGCGGCGAAAAAGCCGTGGCGTCGAACGAAAAATCGCCAGCAGGCGCAGCCTGCTCGATCACGTCGAAACTCATCGCGGTGATCTCGGCGCTGTCGGCTTCGAGCTGGGGTTCGAACTGCGGCGCAGCGGGCGCGACGTCGACGGGCGACGCAGCGTCGGCCGGAATCTCCGAATCGATGACGCCGTGTGCGGGCGTGGCGATCGGAACCCGCTGCGAATCCATGCGCATGGCATCGCCGGCGGCGCGGAAGGTGTCGGCACGCCAGCCCTGCGCAGCGCCCGCGGCAATGTCCTCGACCCATTCGCCGAACGCGTTCATCGCATCGGTCGACAGGCCCAGCAGGTCGGCGGTGACGGGCTTCTGTTCCGCCAGCCATGCATTGAGCACCTGCTCCATCGACCAGGCGGCCTCGCCGAACTCGGTGAGGCCCACCATGCGCGAGCTGCCCTTGAGCGTGTGGAACGCGCGGCGCAGTGTGGTCTGCTGGTTCAGGTCTTCCGGCGATTGCGCCAGCGCCTGCAAAGCGGCAAGACCGGTCTGCACCACTTCGCGCGCTTCTTCCAGGAAGATGTCCTGCAAGTCGTCTTCGTCGATGTCGCTCTGCGTGCTGACGACAGGCGCGGGCGGCGGCGGCGCGGTCACGGCGGCTGCGAGATGGCTCAGTGCCTCGCTGGCCTGCTTCGCGTCGGGCACCGCTAGCGCCTGCGTCGCCTGCTGGACCGAACGGGCCAGATCGCTCTGGTCGGCCAGTTCGGCCTGCGAGGCCAGCGTCTGCAGGCGTTGCGTGATGTCGTTGTCGGGCAACTGGCCCGCGCTGACTTCCTGCACGGCAGCCTGGACGACCGTCTGTACCTGCTGGTCCAGCGTGACAGGCGCGGGGGCTTGCGATACCGCAGCCTCCGTCTGGCGGCCCATCAGCGGCTTGAGTTCGCCGGCGTCGGCGTCGTAGACGAACAGCTTCTTGGCCAGCGCAGGCTGGTAGTTCAGCATGTCGATCAGGAAGCCGAGCGCGCCCAGGTTGTTGCCGAGCTTCTCGAAGGTGCCAGCCGCACGTGCGCGCGCTTCATCCACCTCGGTGATCAGGATTTCCTCGACGCTGTCGCGCATGCGGAGCACGGCCTGCGTGGCATGGTCCAGGCCCAGCACCGACAGGACGCCGCGCATCTGCGACAACTCGCCCGGCACGCTGCGCAGCATGCTCTTGTCCGCCGGATTGCGGAAGAACGAATCCATCGCCTTCTCGAGCTCGCCCAGGTGCGTGCGCAATTCGCCGACCACGGTGCCCATGGTCTGGCGATCGCTCACGCGGCGGTAGAGATCTTCCATCCAGTGCTCGAGCGGGCGCGGCTGGCCACCCATGCGCACGCCTTCGAGGCGCTCGGCCAGTTGCGTCGCGCGGATCTCGAGTTGCGGGTCCGCCGGATCGAGGTCTTCGAACGCGGCTTCGAGGTAGAGCACGCTGGTGGCCACTTCCATCGCCAGCTCGGCTGGCGGCGGCTTGCCGCTGCGCGCCGTGGTGTCGATGGCACGCGAGAGCGCCTGCGCCATCGGCGCGCTCGGGGGGTAGATCTTGAGCAGCGACTCGGTGACAACGCCGAAAGCATCGGTCAGGTTGCGCAGCTTGCCGGCATCGCCGCCGGACAGGCCGGACCAGAGTTCCTTCGCCGCTTCGATGCGCTTGCGCGCGAGCGCCAGCACGGCGGGATCGAACAAGCCGTATTGCGGGCGCAGGTAGTTGACCGCCGGTCGCGTGGGCAGACGCCAGGCTTCGCGAACGGCCGACAGCGTCGGCGCGATCTGCCCGGCAGCGGGAACCGCCTGCGCGCAGAAAAACAGCAGGTCCTGCGCGAGCCGCTCGGACACCGACGGGTCGCCCTTGGCAAGCGTGGTGTACTGCAACAGGATGCGCGAACCGGCGCGCTTGGTGTACAGGTCCTGCGGCAGCAGGCCGAGTGCCACCGCCTCGAAGTACGCGGCTGCCAGCATCCAGAAAGCGCCGGCACGCGTGGCACCTTGTGATTGCGACAGGCCCAGGCACAGGTCATGCAGTTCGCGCGCGGCCGCAGCATCGCCGGTCTTGACGACACGAAGCACCAGCGGGTCGAGCCGACCACGCACTGCGGCGTCATAGCCGAGCGATTCACCGCCTGCCGGCACTTGCGGTTGTTGCCAGTGCCACGGCTGCGGCCACAGGTCGGCCGGGTGCACGCGGTCGGCACCGGCAATTTCCTGTGCTTCGCGGTACTGGGGGAACAACGCGACAGGCGTCACGGACTTGCCGGACACCACGCCATCCAGGAATTCCGCCATCGCGAAGCCGCCGTGCTCGATGCGCGATGCGGCCTCTTCGGTGCACAGCTCGGGCTGCAGCAGCAGGCGCTCACCCGCCGATTCCATGGCGGCGACGAGGCGCGACGCCTCGACCTGCCCCACCATCAGCAGCGCACCGGCGGCCTGGTGCAGTTGCTGGCGCGCCAGGCGAAGCTGGCCGGCGTCGGGCTCGGGGCCGTTGCCAGCACGTGCGGCCTCGGACTCGCGCGCATATCGCTTGAACGATTTGCCCGCGGCGTCGAGCGATTTGCGCACCTCGTCGCGTATCCACGCGAGCGGGCCCAGGTCCTGCGACTCAGGGTCGATGTCGGGGGCGGCGTTGGGGCTGGTCTGCATCATGATGAGCGGTCAGCTGTTGACGGGTGTCAGGCGATCTTGAATCGCGCGACCGACTGGCGGAGTTCTTCGGCCATGCGCGAGAGTTCACGCACCTGCTGCGCCGTGGAGCGCGTGCCTTCACCGGTCTGTTCCGTCACCGCAAAGATGTGCTGGATGTTGGACGCCACCACCGAAGCGGACTGCGCTTCGCGCGAAGCGGAGGCAGAAATCTGCTCGATCAGGTCAGCGAGCTGGCGCGACACGCGGTCGATCTCGGACAGCGCCGTGCCGGCGTTGTCGGACAGCTTCGCCCCCTCGACCACACCCTGCGTGGAACGCTCCATGGCCGCCACCGCATCCTGCGTGTCGGTCTGAATCGCCTTCACCAGCGCCGAGATCTGGCGTGTGGCATCTGCGGAACGTTCAGCAAGCCGCTGCACTTCTTCCGCCACCACCGAGAAGCCGCGACCGGCTTCACCGGCAGACGCCGCCTGGATGGCGGCGTTCAGCGCCAGCACGTTCGTCTGTTCGGTAATGTCCGAGATCAGTTCGGTGATTTCACCGATCTCCTGCGACGATTCGCCCAGCCGCTTGATGCGCTTGGAGGTTTCCTGGATCTGGTCGCGGATGGCGTTCATACCGCCGATGGCGTTCTGCACTGCCTGCAGGCCCGACTCGGCCGCTTGCAGCGACTGGCGCGCAACGGTGGCGGACTCCTGCGCTTGCGAGGACACGCCGTTGATTCGACCCGCCATGTCCAGCACGGACTGGCCGGTCTCGCGGATTTCGCGCAGCTGTTCGGTGGACGCCGCCAGCAGTTCGGTCGACGTGTTTTCCACCTGCGACGTCGTCACCGCGACTCGCGTGGCCGTGTTCTGCACGTTGCCCACCAGCGAACGCAGCTCTTCCACCGTGTAGTTCACCGAGTCGGCGATGGCGCCGGTGATGTCTTCCGTCACCGTGGCTTCCTGCGTGAGGTCGCCTTCAGCAACCGTCTGCAGTTCGTTCATCAGCCGCAGAATGGCCGCCTGGTTGGCGTCGTTCACGCGACGTTGTTCCTGCTGCTGGCGTTCGGCCTCCAGCCGTTCCTGTTCCGCGTAGCCCTGGCGGCCGCGACCTTCCTGCACCTGCACGAAGGCAATGCCCACGGCGAACAGCACAGCCAGCACGCCGCTCAGCACCAGGCCGGCCACCGTGGCAGCGCCCAGGCCGCTCTGGCCCGACAGCTTGCCCTGCAGGTCTTCCAGGCTGCGGCGCAGCGGCTCGCTGTCGGAAAGAATGGCGGCCTGCGCTTCACGTGCAGACACCAGGCCCTGCAGGTTGCCCAGAATCGCGCTGGCCTGGGTGCGGGTGTCTTCATAGAGCTTGAGCAGTGCGTCCAGCTGTTCACGCGTCTGTGCGTCGCGCGTGCCGGAAAGGCGCAATTCGGGGCTGCCGTCGCGCAGGCCCTGCGCGATTTCGCGGAAGGAGTTCAGGTCCTTGCCCAGCAGGAACACGGCCTCGGGGCTCACGCCTTCCATCGTCAGGAATTCGTTGGCGGACTTGCCGATGCGCTGCGTCAGCATCACGAGCTGGCCGGCGGCAGACACTTCCGACGGCGGCGCAGCCTGCTGAAGCTTGAGCGAAGACACCGTTTCGGCGATTTCGAGCAGGTCGGACGACTGGCGGTTGATGGTGCGCAGCGCGGACCCCACCTGCGTCAGGATGGACTGCTGGCCCAGCACCACAGCGGCGCTCTTCGACGCGCGATCGGACAACGGGGTGATCTTTGCCATGTCCTCCTGCATGTCGGCGGACACCGCGGTGAGGCCGATGTCGGGCGCGCCTTGCTGCAGGCCATTGACGCGTTTGGTCAGTTCGCCGGCACTCTCGCGCACGTCGGCGAACGCGGGCGCGCTGCCCACCAGCGCCTGTGACACGGATTTGGCAAGGCGCTGCGACTGCATCAGGGACTGGCCGGTGGCAGCCAGCTGCTGCGCCACACGATCACCCTGCAGGAACGCGAAGCCGGCGACGACCAGCAGCGCCAGCACCGAGACACCCAGCAGCACGAGCAACGTGCGCTGGTGCTCGGCGGCGGTGCGGCGGCCCAGGACGGGAAGCTGGATGAGTTGCGCCTGATCGCGTTCATCGCCCTCGCCTTCCATGTATTCCTGCGCTCCGTCGCCCATGGCGGCGGGATCGATGACCTGCTGCTGCGAGTCGATCACTGCAGTCGATTGACCCGCGTCCGCGTCGAACGTCTCGGGCTCGGCCTTGCGCTGCGGCAGCAGTTTCTTGAGTTGATCGGTGATGGACATCATGATGCGGCCTTCCGGTATTTTGTCTAAGCGCCGATGCTCAGGAAGCGGGCTTGCTGGGAGAGCGATTGAAGATTGATTTCCTGCCAGCTGTCGCCGCTGGCTTCGGTGTACGAACTGCCGAAATACCCGGGTGAGCCTTCGGGCGCGGGCGCCGAAGTCGCAAAGGCTTCCACGCCGCGCAGGCCGAGAAGGCGGTCGACCAGCAAGGCGCAATTGATCTCGAGCAACGGACTCAGCGCCACGATGCGTGCCTGCGCGTGGACGGATTCGATCTGCGGCAACTGCGCGGCCTGCCCGGTCACGAAACCACCCAGGTTCACGACCCCGTACAAGCCGCCGCGCAGGTTGGCCACACCCATGTACCAGGGCTGCGTGTAAGGCACGCGCTGCATGGCCGTCCACGAGAAGATCTCGCCAGACTGGCTGAGCGGAAAGAGGTATTTGCCCCCGGCAGCTTCAATGCCGAGCCAGGAAGCCGCGACGCCCGAAGTGCGCGCGGCCTGCAGACGCTCTGTGAGTCGGCTTTGGAATTCCCGGAGTGCTTCGCGTTTGGCCATTCGTGAGCGTCGGTCAGGCCAGCGCGCTGATCTTGGCCATCAGCTCGGTGGCATCCACCGGCTTGGTGATGTAGTCACGCGCGCCCTGGCGCATGCCCCAGACGCGATCGGTCTCCTGGTTCTTGCTGGTGCACAGGATGATCGGCACGTTGGCGAACTGCGGATCGCGCGTGATGGCACGCGTGAGCTGGAAGCCGTTCTGGCCGGGCATCACCACGTCCATCAGGATCAGGTCGGGCTTGTCCTCGCCCAGGCGGCGCAATGCGTCCTCGGCGTTCTCGGCCGTGCGCACGCTCATGCCGTTCTTCTGAAGCAGGTCGGTGAGATACATCAGCTCGGTCTTCGAATCGTCGACGACGAGCACTTTCTGGATTGACATCAGTTCGCTCCCTGAAGCGCGCCGAACTGCTGCACGGCCTGCAGCAGCTGGTCCTTCGTGAAGGGTTTGGTGAGGTAGTCCTGCGAGCCGACCATGCGGCCGCGTGCCTTGTCGAACACGCCGTCCTTGGACGAGAGCATGACCACCGGTGTATTGGCGAAACGCTGGTTGCGTTTGATGATGGCGCAGGTCTGGTAGCCGTCCAGGCGCGGCATCAGGATGTCGCAGAAGATGAGATGGGGCTGGTGGTCGTTGACCTTGGACAACGCATCGAAACCGTCTTCGGCCAGCACCACTTCGTGACCCCCCTGCTTGAGGAAAATCTCCGCGCTGCGCCGGATGGTGTTGCTGTCGTCAATCACCAGGACCTTGTAGCCTGTTCCGGTCGTGCTCAATTGCCGTTACTCCTGCTTTGGACCTGGAATTTGCCGCGGCCACCCCGCCCGCGCCGGATGGTTCAGATCTGAACCATCTCGAAGTCTTCCTTGCGGGCGCCGCACTCGGGGCATGTCCAGTTCATCGGAACCTGCTCCCAGGGCGTACCTGGCGCGATGCCATGGTCGGGGGCCCCTGCCGCCTCGTCATAGATCCATCCGCAGATCAGACACATCCAAGTTTTTGTATCGGTCACAGCTTAAAGGGCCTTCGAATAGAATGCAACGATTGTAACGAGGCCCTGTGACGCTTCGCACACATACTGACACTGCGGCACCACAGCCGTGACCAGCAGCCCATGACCGCTTCCCCTCCGCAAGAAACCCCGGACTCCGACGACGATGCCAGCCTGCCCTGCGTGCTGGCTTTCAATGCCAGCGATCCGAGCGGCGCGGGCGGACAGGCAGCGGATGCACTCGCCATCGCCTCGGTGGGCGCGCATGTGCTGTCCGTTGTGACCGGCGCGTACGCGCGCGACACCGCCGAGATCTTCGACCACTTCTCCCTCGACGACGAAGCCGTCTCCGAGCAGGCGCGCGCCATCCTCGAAGACGTGCCCGTGCAGGTCATCAAGGTCGGGTTCGCGGGTGACCCGGAGAACCTGGCCGCCATTGCCGAGGTGGCAACGGACTATGCAGACGTGCCCGTCGTCGCCTACATGCCCAATCTGTCTTGGTGGAACGAGAACCAGATCGAGTCCTATCAGGACGCGTTCCGCGAACTGATCCTGCCGCAGACGACCGTGTTGGTGGGAAACCACAGTACGCTGTGGCGCTGGCTGCTTCCGGACTGGACCGGCGACCGAAGTCCCACGGCGCGCGACATCGCCAGGGCCGCATCCGAAGTCGGCGTGCCCTACACGCTGGTCACCGGCATCCCGCTGCCGGAACATTTCATCGAGAACGTGCTGTCCTCGCCGACGGCGGTGATGGTGACCGAAAAATTCGAGCGCTTCGACGCCGTTTTCGCCGGTGCGGGCGACACGCTCTCCGCCGCGCTGGCCGCGCTGCTGGCGAGTGGCACCGATCTGGCCTCCGCCACCACGGAAGCCCTGAGCTACCTGGACCGCTGCCTGGACGGCGGTTTCCGCCCCGGCATGGGCCACGTCGTGCCGGACCGCCTCTTCTGGGCGCAGCCGGAGTCCGACGACGAAGAGGACGAAGCCGCACCGGACGATGGCGACATCACCAGCGCCTTCGAATTTCCTCCGCATGACACCAAACACTGACCGCAACCAGCAACTGTTCGACCGCGCCCGCCAGGTCATCCCCGGCGGCGTGAATTCGCCGGTCCGCGCCTTCCGCGCGGTGGGCGGCACACCCCGTTTCGTGCAGCGCGCCGAGGGCGCGTACTTCTGGGATGCCGAAGGCAAGCGCCACATCGACTACATCGGCTCCTGGGGCCCGATGATCCTGGGCCACGGCCATCCCGCCGTGCTGGAAGCGGTGCAGAAAGCCGCGCTCGACGGTTTCTCGTTCGGTGCGCCGACAGAGCGCGAGATCGAACTGGCCGAGGAGATCCTCTCGCTCGTGCCGTCCATGGACATGGTTCGCCTCGTGAGCTCCGGCACCGAAGCCGGCATGAGCGCCATCCGCCTGGCGCGCGGTGCCACGGGCCGCAGCAAGCTCATCAAGTTCGAAGGCTGCTACCACGGTCACGCCGACGCGCTGCTGGTGAAGGCCGGCTCGGGCCTGGCGACCTTCGGCAATCCGACCTCGGCCGGCGTGCCGCCCGAGGTGGTGCAGCACACGCTGGTGCTGGAGTACAACAACGTTGCGCAACTGGAAGAAGCCTTTGCGCTGCACGGCAAGGAACTCGCCTGCCTGATCATCGAGCCGATCGCAGGCAACATGAACTTCGTGCGTGCGAGCGTGCCCTTCATGAGACGCTGCCGCGAGCTGTGCACCGAACACGGCGCGCTGCTGGTGCTGGACGAGGTGATGACGGGATTCCGCGTCGCACTCGGCAGCGCGCAGGGCGTCTATGCCAAGGCGATCCCGGGGTTCAAGCCTGACATTTCGGTGCTGGGCAAGGTCATCGGCGGCGGCATGCCGCTGGCGGCCTTCGGTGGTCCGCGTGCGGTGATGGAACAGCTGGCGCCGCTCGGGCCGGTGTACCAGGCCGGCACGCTGTCGGGCAATCCGGTCGCTACGGCATGTGGCCTGGCCACGCTGAAGGAAATCCGCAAGCCCGGATTCTTCGACGCGCTTTCCGCGAAGACGAAATCGCTCGTCGATGGACTGTCTGCCGCCGCGAAGGCTGAGGGCGTGG
Organism: Variovorax sp. VNK109; assembly: GCF_049445855.1. NCBI lineage: Bacteria > Pseudomonadati > Pseudomonadota > Betaproteobacteria > Burkholderiales > Comamonadaceae > Variovorax > Variovorax sp. VNK109. The sequence continues at coordinate 905,572 of NZ_JBMSDV010000001.1, forward strand.
CGTTCTCGGCCGACTGCGAAGGCGGCATGTTCGGCTTCTTCCTGCTCGATGTCCTGCCGCAGAACTACACACAGGTCATGAAAAGCGACGGGGCGCGGTTCAACACGCTGTTCCACGGTTTGCTCGATCGCGGTGTGTACATTGCGCCGGCCTTGTACGAAGCGGGGTTTGTCAGCTCCGCGCACTCTGCCGCCGATGTTGAAGAGACGGTGGCTGCTGCGCGGTCCGTCTTCAAATCGTTGGCTGGTTGAGCTTCTCTCCGGAGAGAGCGCTCGAGACAGTCTGCCTTGGCCGTGGCCCTGCATCGCGGGCCCTTCGGGCTTCCTTGCGCTGCTCGCTTCGGGGATGCGCGGCGGAACTCGCTACGCGGATCACTTGATCCGCTTCGCTCAGACAGCCGCCGCGAGTCAGTGATTGAAGCGCGCTATGCGCGCCATCCCCGAAGCTGTGCTGCTCAGCCGCACTGAAGGGCCACGGCCAAGGCAGACTGTCTCGAGCTTGGGTTGTGGAAACGTTCACATGCAAACGACTCCCCACAGTACGCGCCCCGGCTCTCTACAACCACCCAAACAACATCTCCCACGCTGGTGGGGCTGTGCCAGTGCGAGACACAAAACTCAGTGCCGGAAGTGCCTCACACCGGAGAACACCATCGCAACACCGCGTTCGTCCGCAGCGTCGATGACTTCCTGATCCCGCATGCTGCCACCCGGCTGGATGACGCACGAAGCGCCGGCATCGACAACGACATCGAGCCCGTCGCGGAACGGGAAGAACGCATCGCTGGCCACCGCCGTGCCCTTGAGCGACAGTTGTGCGTGCTCTGCCTTGATGCTGGCGATGCGCGCCGAATCGAGGCGGCTCATCTGGCCCGCGCCCACGCCGAACGTCATGCCGTCCTTGCAGAACACGATGGCGTTGGACTTGACGTATTTCGCCACGTTCCATGCAAACAGCAGGTCGACGATCTGCTGCTCCGTCGGGGCAATCTTCGTCACGACCTTCAGGTCTTCGCGCCTGAGTTCGTGGATGTCGGCCGTCTGGATGAGCAGGCCCGAGCCGACGCGCTTCACGTCGTGTGAATTGAGGCCACGCTCCCACGGCGTCTTGCCGTCACGCTTCACGCCGTCAAGCGAAATCTCGAGCACGCGTACGTTCGCCTTGGCCTTGAAAACATCCAGGGCTTCAGCCGTGAACGAGGGCGCCATCAGCACCTCGACGAACTGCTTGCTGATGGCCTGAGCAGCCGCGCCATCCACCGTCGTGTTGAAGGCGATAATGCCGCCGAAGGCCGAGGTCGGGTCGGTCTTGAAAGCCTTCGAGTACGACTCCAGCGCGTTCGCGCCCAGGGCAACGCCGCACGGGTTCGCGTGCTTCACGATCACGCACGCCGGAGTGTCGAAGCTCTTCACGCATTCCCAAGCCGCGTCGGCGTCGGCGATGTTGTTGTACGAGAGTTCCTTGCCCTGCAACTGTTTGCCCGTGACGAGCGAGCCGGGCGCCGGATACAGGTCGCGGTAGAACGCGGCTTGCTGGTGCGGGTTCTCGCCGTAGCGCAGGTCCTGCACCTTCACCATGTTGCTGTTGTGCTGCGCGGAGAAGCCGGCATGGCTGCCGTCGTCCTGGATGGCCGAGAGATAGTTGCTGATCGCCGCGTCGTAGTTGGCGATGCGGTTGAACGCCGCCACCGACAGCGCGAACTTCGTCTTGTCGGTCAGCATGCCGGCCTGGAGTTCGGCCAGCACCGTCGCGTACTGTGACGCGTCGGTCAGCACGGCAACGTCCTTCCAGTTCTTCGCGGCACTGCGCACCATCGCCGGTCCGCCGATGTCGATGTTCTCGATCGCGTCCTCCAGCGTGCAGCCGGGTTTGGCCACCGTCGCCTCGAACGGATAGAGATTCACCACCAGCAGGTCGATGGTGTCGATGTCGTGCGCCTTCAGCGCGGCCATGTGCTCGGGCAGGTCGCGACGCGCCAGCAGGCCGCCATGCACGCGCGGGTGCAGCGTCTTCACGCGGCCGTCCAGCATTTCGGGGAAGCCGGTGACTTCCGCCACCTCGGTGACGGGCAGGCCTTCAGCCGCGAGCAACTTGGCGGTGCCGCCGGTGGACAGCAGCCTGATGCCCAGCGCATGCAGGCCACGGGCAAATTCGACGACGCCGGTCTTGTCGGAAACGGAAATCAGTGCATTCATGGGTTGCGGTTCATTTGATGATCTTGTGTTCGACGAGCTTCTTGCGCAGCGTGTTGCGGTTCAGGCCGAGCCATTCGGCCGCGCGCGACTGGTTCTGTTCGGCGTGATTCATCACCACTTCCAGCATCGGCTTCTCGACCACCTTGACCAGCATGTCGTACAGGCCATCGGGCTCGGTGCCCCGCAGGTCGCGGAAATACCCCTCCAGGCTCGTGCGCACGCACTCTTCTATCTGCTTCTTGCTCATGTTCCCTTGCTTTCTGCGCCGTCTCAGGCAATTGCGCTGTCGGCGTCTTCGTGTTCCTGGTCGTATGCCGAGGTGTCAGGCATGCGGTCCGTGATGTCGGCCAACCGGTCGAAGAACGCAGCCACGGCGTCGACCTGCTGGCGGCTGTCGTCGATCAGGTTCATGCCGCGACGGAATTCCTCACCGCCGGGCAGCGCCCGCACGTACCAGCCGATGTGCTTGCGTGCAGTGCGAACGCCCGTGAATTCGCCATAGAACGCATGGTGGTCCTCCAGATGTTCCAGAAGCACGCGTCGCACTTCCGCCACCAGCGGCGCTGCAAGCAGCGTGCCCGTGGCCAGGTAATGCGCCACCTCACGGAAGATCCAGGGACGGCCCTGCGCAGCACGGCCGATCATCACCGCGTCCGCGCCCGTGGCGTCGAGCACCTCGCGCGCCTTCTGTGGCGAGTCGATGTCGCCATTGGCGACGACGGGAATGCGCAACGCGGCCTTCACGGCGGCGATGGTTGCGTATTCGGCGCGGCCCTTGTAACCCTGCTCACGCGTACGCCCATGCACCGTGACCATGCGCACGCCTGCCTGCTCGGCCGCACGCGCAAGCACCACCGCGTTGCGCGCTTCATTGCACCAGCCCGTGCGCATCTTGAGCGTGACCGGCACGCCGTGGGGTTCACATGCGCGCACCACGGCTTGCACGATGGAGATGGCCAGCGGCTCGTCCTGCATCAGCGCGGAGCCCGCCCATTTGTTGCAGACCTTCTTGGCCGGACAGCCCATGTTGATGTCGATGATCTGTGCGCCGCGTTCGATGTTGTAGGCCGCCGCATCGGCCATCATGGCGGCATCGGTGCCGGCGATCTGCACCGCGATGGGCGCGACTTCACCATCGTGGTTGGCACGACGCGAGGTCTTCAGGCTGTTCCACAGATCGCGGCGCGAGGTCACCATCTCGCTCACCGCATAGCCTGCCCCCAATTGCTTGACCAGGCGCCGGAAGGGCCTGTCCGTCACGCCCGCCATCGGCGCGGCGAAGACGTTGTTCGCCAGTTCGTAAGGACCGATGTTCATGGTGGCGGAGGGGAGGGGAAGCGGGCGCTGCTGAAAAATGAGGCACGATTGTAGCTGCTGAAAATTTCAGCAATTGAAATCCAGCTTACGGATTTACCCGGCTTGCGCCCGCGTCCTACCCGGGGCGGTGGACCGGCTTCCTATACTTGGCGGCCCATGCAAGCCTGGATCGATTCCCTGCTCTCTCTGCTCGCCCTGCCCGAATACGGGCTGTCCAGCCTGTTCATGGTGGCCTTCCTGTCCGCGACACTGCTGCCACTGGGCTCGGAGCCGGCGCTGTTCGGCCTGCTCAAACTGAACCCCACCCTGTTCTGGCCGGCGGTGCTGGTCGCCACAGCCGGCAACACGCTGGGCGGCGCGTTCGACTGGTGGCTGGGCTGGGGCGCGCACAAGGCGGTGGACAAATACGGCCATTCGCGCCATCACGTGAAGGCACTCGAATGGCTGGAGCGGCTCGGCCCCAAGGCCTGCCTGCTGTCGTGGCTGCCCTTCGTGGGCGACCCGCTTTGCGCGGTGGCCGGCTGGTTGCGCATGCCCTTCTGGCCGTGCCTGATGTACATGGCCATCGGCAAGCTGGCGCGGTATCTGGTGATGACGGTGGCGCTGCTGCAGGTGTTCCCCGCCTGAACACCGCGGATGAAAAGCGGCCCTTGCTGACAGCATGGGAAACGCCGCCCCGCCTAAAATAAAGGCGTGCCCGCCATACTCAACGCCGACCTCCACTGCCATTCCGTCGTTTCCGATGGCACCCTGACACCGGAGGAACTGGCTGCGCGCGCCGCTGCCAACGGTGTGGAGCTCTGGGCGCTGACCGACCACGACGAGATCGGCGGCCAGCACCGCGCCATCGAAGCCGCCCATGCCAATGGCATGAATTACCTCACCGGCACCGAAATTTCCGTCACTTTTGCAGGCGAGACCGTCCACATCGTGGGCCTGGGCTTCGACGCCGACGATCCGCTCATGCAACAGGGCCTGTACGACACGCGCGGCGGCCGGGACCGGCGCGCCATGGAAATGGCCGAACAGCTCGCCAAGGTCGGCATCCACGGCGCGTACGAAGGTGCGCTCAAGTACGTGGGCAATCCTGAACTCATTTCACGCACGCACTTCGCGCGTTTCCTGGTGGAGACCGGCGTGTGCCGCGACACACCCGAGGTGTTCCGCAAGTACCTCACCGAAGGAAAGCCCGGGTATGTGGAACACCGCTGGGCCAACCTGAGGGACGCGGTGAACTGGATCACGCAGGCCGGCGGCATGGCCGTCATTGCGCACCCGGCCCGCTACAACTTCTCGGCCAACGCCGAATATGCGCTTTTCACCGAGTTCAAGGCACACGGCGGACGCGGCGTCGAAGTCGTGACCGGCAGCCACACTGCCCAGGAATATGTGAAGTACGCGGCCATGGCCAAGGAGTTCGGCCTGGCCGCCTCGCGCGGCAGCGACTTCCACAGTCCCGACGAAAGTCATACCGATCTGGGCAAACTGCCCTGGCTGCCCGGCGACCTGACGCCGGTGTGGGAACTGATGACGGATCGTTTCCGGTGAGTGCGGTACACCCGGTTGCGGCGCATTCGAAGCCGCTGGTCGGCATCGGCTTTTCGCTGATTGCGTTCGCCTGTTTCGGCACGCTCGACACCATCGTCAAATATGTGAGCACGGCCGTGCCTGTGCTGATGGCGCTGTGGTTCCGCTACGCATTCCAGGCGGTCGCCACCACATTGGTGGTCGTCCCTTCCCGCGGGCGGGGCGTGTGGCATACCAGACACCTGGGTTTCCAGGTGCTGCGCGGTGTGCTGCTGCTGGCCTGCAGCGTGCTCGCGTTCTACAGCCTGCGCTTCATGCCGGTGGGTGAGTTCACCGCCATCGTGATGATCACGCCGCTGGTGATCACGCTGCTGGCCACGCTGGCGCTCGGGGAGCGTGTTCGGCCATTCCGGTGGGCGCTGGTGTCCGGCGGTTTTGCGGGCACCATCATGATCATCCGCCCCGGTGGCGAGGCTTTCGACTGGGGACTGCTGCTGCCGCTGGCGCTGGTGGCATGCAACTCGTGGTTCCAGGTGCTCACGAGCCGCATGGCACGCACCGAAGACCCGATCACCACACATCTGTATACCGGCTGGGTCGGCACGCTGCTCGCCGCTGCGGCACTGCCCTTCGTGTGGGTGGACATCGGCGACTGGACGCTGTGGATCCTGATGGCGATGATGGGCCTGATGGGCGCGATCGGACACTTCCTGCTGATCCTCGCCTACACGCGCGCACCCGCCGCAACGATTACACCTTACATGTACAGCCAGATCGGCTTCGCGATGATCGGAGGCTGGATCGTTTTCTCGCATGTGCCCGACGGCTGGGCATTCCTCGGCATCGGGCTGATCGCCGTGTGCGGCGCCGTCGGTGCCTGGCTCACGGCGCGCGAGGGCCGCGTCCGCGTGGAGCCGGCAGAGAGCTGAAGACGTTCCGGTAAAGGCAGCATGGCCCAGTACTTCGAAGTCCATCCCGAAAATCCGCAGCCGCGCCTGCTGAAGCAGGCGGCAGCCTTGCTCACGCGCGGGGGCATCGTCGCGGTGCCGACGGATTCCAGCTACGCCCTGGTCTGCCACCTCGACGACAAGGATGCAGCGGACCGCCTGCGCCGCATCCGCCGCGTGGACGAGCGCCACCATCTCACGCTGCTGTGCCGTGACCTCAGCGAGCTGGCGAACTACGCGCGCGTGGACAACCGGCAATACAGACTGCTCAAGACCGCAACGCCGGGGCCGTACACCTTCATCCTGGAAGCGACGAAGGAAGTGCCGCGCCGGGTGAGCCACCCGCAACGCAAGACCATCGGGCTTCGTGTTCCGGAACACCGCACGCTGTCGGACCTCATCGAACTGCACGGCGCACCCTTGCTGGCAACCACGTTCATCCCGCCCGACGAGACCGAACCGCTGAATGACGCGCACGAAATCCGCGAGCGCTTCGAGCATGAACTGGCCGCGGTCATCGACGCAGGGGCCTGCCCGTCGCAGCCGACCACGGTGGTCGACCTGGTCCCCATGGGCACGGGCGGCGAACCCGAACTCATCCGTCAGGGCAGGGGCGAACTGGCCCCGCTCGGGCTCTGACGCGCGGCAGTCATCGCCGTCGCAAGCACCTGAGACAATCCGCGCGTGGATTTCAATCCTGCCGGGACTGCTCCCCCTGAAACAGGCACAATGGCTGGCGCGGATCGAGCCGTACGGCTTCTACGTGGTGCTGGCCCTGCTGGTCACCGGCGTGGCAACCAACGACTGGCTCCGGCCACTCGTCATGGGCGCCATGCGCCTCATCATGGTCATGGTCTCGCCGCTGTATCACATCCTGAACTGATCCAACTGACCGATCACTGATCGCAAGCACCATGCACAGCATCGAGCGCGTCCTCACGGGCATCACCACGAGCGGAACGCCGCACCTGGGCAACTACGTCGGGGCCATCCGTCCCTCGGTACAGGCCAGTTTCCGCCCCGGTGTGGAAAGCTTCTATTTCCTCGCGGACTACCACGCGCTGATCAAGATCGGCGAGCCCGCACGCATCCAGCGTTCCACGCTCGAGATCGCAGCGAGCTGGCTGGCCGCCGGGCTCGACCCGGAGAAGGTGACCTTCTACCGCCAGTCCGACATTCCCGAAATCCCCGAACTCACCTGGCTTCTCACCTGCGTCACGGGCAAGGGCATCCTGAACCGCGCGCACGCGTACAAGGCCTCCGTGGACAAGAACATCGCCGCCGGCAACGACCCGGACGCCGACGTGACCGCCGGCCTCTTCATGTACCCGGTGCTGATGGGCGCGGACATCCTGATGTTCAACGCGCACAAGGTGCCGGTGGGGCGCGACCAGATCCAGCACATCGAGATGGCGCGCGACATGGCCTACAGCTTCAACCACTTGTACGGCGAGCATTTCGTGCCGCCGGAGGCCGCCATCGAGGAATCGGTCGCCACGCTGCCCGGTCTGGACGGCCGCAAGATGAGCAAGAGCTACGACAACACGATCCCGCTGTTCGCGAGCCGCCAGCAGTTGCAGAAGCTCATCGCCGGCATCCTGACGGACTCGCGCGCGCCCGGCGAGCCCAAGGACACCGAGGGCTCGGCCCTGTTCCAGATCTACCAGGCCTTCGCCACACCCGAGGAAACCGAATCCCTGCGCCGGGCCTATGCGGACGGCATCTCGTGGGCCGATGCGAAGCAGGCATTGCTGGACCGGATCGACCGCGAACTCGCGCCGATGCGCGTGAAGTACGAGGAACTGATCGCCAACCCGCAGCGCATCGAGGACACGCTGCTCGCAGGGGCGGAGAAGGCGCGGAAGATCGCGACCCCGTTCACCCGCAAGCTGCGCCATGCCGTCGGCCTGCGCAATCTGGCGGCCACGGCAGACACGGGCAAGAAGGCCAAGGCTGCCAAGGCCGCGGTCGCCGGCTTCAAGCAGTACCGCGAGGCCGACGGCCGCTTCCATTTCAAGCTGGTGGATGCGCACGGCCGGCTGCTCGTGCAAAGCGGCGGTTTCGATTCGCCCAAGGACGCGGCGCAAGCCATTGCGGCCCTGCGCGAGGCTGGGGCTCAGGCGCAGCCGGCCCCGGAAAGCCTGCCGGAAGGTGTAACGGCTGCCGACGTGCAGGCGGCCTTGCAGCAAATGGCCCAAGCTGATTGAATCGGGGGCTGGGCGCCAATCGGGGATCGGAAACGGGAATCGGGACAGGCATCGCCCTTGCTAATAACACCAATGATCGTTGGAACTGCGAAAGCTGTAATTCATGCCTATTTACGTGATTGATGACCATCCCCTCATGCGTGAGGCCGTCTCCATGCTGCTGCGCCGTCATCGCGCCGGGGCCGAAGTGGTGGAACTGGAACGCCTGGGCCAGTTGGCCGAAGCCGTGCAGAGCAACGGCTCGCCCGACCTGTTCTGCCTGGACCTCAAGTTGCCCGACGCCCAGGGCGTTTCAGGCGTCATCCAGCTCAAGAAGGAATACCCCGGCATTCCGCTGGCCGTGCTGTCGGCATCGCCCGCGAGCGACATCGAAGAACAGTGCATCGAGGCCGGCGCCGACATCTACATCGAGAAATCGTCCGGTGCGTTCGAGATCGGTGCAGCATTGCGCGCCCTGCTCACGGCCGACAGCGGCTTCGAGGAAGTCACGCCGGCTGACAACAAGCTTTCGAAACGCCAGAGCCAGTTGATCGTGATGCTGGACCGCGGCCTGTCCAACCGCGAGATCGCCGACGAACTGGGCATCAGCGAACACACGGTGAAGGTGCACCTGTGGCGCCTGTTCCGCCGCCTGGGCGTGAAAAGCCGCACGCAGACGCTGCATTACGCACGCACGCACGGCCTGCTGGCCGTCTGAACGCCGCCTCCGGCGGCGCGCTGCTTCAGAGCGGCGTCCTGACTGGCGGTGCCACGGATGCGTCGCCGTTGTCCAGTGTGAGTGTGAACACGCTGCCCCGCCCCACCCGCGAACGCACGCCGACCCGGTGGCCCATCGCGTGGGCTAGGCGCGAAACGATGGCCAGGCCCAGCCCGAAGCCGTCTTCCGTGCCGGTATGCGCCGGCACCTTGTAGAACTCCCGGAAGATGTCCCCCAGGTGCTGCCCCGCAATGCCGATGCCGGTGTCCCACACCTCGAAACGCACACCGCGCGCCGTGCGCCGCGCCGCCAGCAGTACCCCGCCGCGCGGCGTGTACTTGATGGCATTGGAGATGAAGTTGCCCAGGATGCGCTGCAGACGGATGCGGTCGGAAACGATGGTGCCGGCGACGCCGCGCACCCGGAATTCGAGGCCACGCGCCCGCGCGAGCGGCTGGTATTGCAGGTCCAGGTCATGCAGCAGCCGGGTGATGTCGATCACCTCGGTGTTCATGCGCACCTGGCCTGCGTCGAGGCGCGCGAGGTCGAACAGCGAGTCGAACAGCCGGTTCACCGCCTGTGTGGCCTCGACGATCTTGGGCGCGATCTCGCGCACGAGTTCGGGCTCGTCGCGCAGCCAGTCCGCATAGAGCGCGAGCGCATGCACCGGCTGGCGGATGTCGTGCGTGGCGTTTGCGAGGAAGCGGTTCTTCACCGCCACGGCGTCCAGCGCCGCCTGCGTCTGCCGCGTGAGCGACTGGATGAGCAGGTTGTTGCGGTACAGCAATTCGAAGTTGCGGCGGTAGGTTTCGTTGAGACGCGTTCCGCCGCGGATGAGCAGTTGCCACTGCACGATGGCCAGGATGAGCAGCCAGTAGTGGAAGGTGGGCCCCTGGAATTTCAGCTCGATGATGCGCACGGCGATCACGGCCATGATCGTGAAGACCAGCGTGTTTACGTAGCCACGCATGATGGGCAGGTACGACGAGAAGCTGTTGAGCGAGTACGCCCCCATGCCCGCGATGATCAGCCAGCAGATGAACTGGCTGACCAGCGGCGTGCGGTCGAAGAACATGAAGGTGGACAGGCCCCACCAGAATGCGCTGAGCGGCCACGAATGGGCGAAGCGGCGGATGAACGCGATATGCGCCGCGGTATCTGCGCGCGCCACATGCCGCGTGTACCGGACACCGATCCAGAACCGGTATGCCCACAGCGCCAGCGCACCGGAGCACCAGACCAGCAGCCATGACAGCGGCACCTCGCCGTAGCCGACGCCGAAGAAAACAGGCACGACGATCGCGCCGGTGTATTGCGTGCTGCGCGCCGCCGCCACGAGGTTGCGGATGAGCTCACCCTCGACCCACACGGCCTCGTCGTCCTGGGCCCCGGTGAGGATGTGGGAAAGCGTCATGCTGCAAGTCTAAACGGCGCCCATGCGCGCCAGGACAGGTCAGTGGGCGTGTACTTTTCACGTTTCGCGTGGCCCCGATGGAACACCCGCAACGCAAAACGGTGAGAATCCGTGAGTCCCGGTGTATCCTGCATCCTGTCAACAACACCGCGCGCCGGCATCTGCCGCGCTTTTTTTTGCCCGCGATGGAACTGAACGCCCTTCTCGCACAGCCGAACGCATTGCCCAGCGCGCCCCAGGCCGTGGCAAAACTGATCAAGACCTTCGACGACGAAGACGCTTCCACGGACGACATCGTCGAATGCATCGAAGCGGACCCGGTCATCGTGGCCAAGCTGCTGCGCCTGGCCAACTCGCCCTTCTTCTTCCGCGGTCGCACCATCGAAAGCGTGAGCGACGCCGTCCGGCTGCTGGGCCAATCGCAGGTCCGCTCACTGGTGATCGGCCTGATCGCCAGGGACAGCTTTCCCGCACTGCCGCCCGCCGTGCTTCAGCAGTTCTGGCGCTTCAGCCTGACCACGGCGGACCTGGCCCGCCATGTGTCGCGCAACATCTCTTCGGACAGTGAAGCCGCCTACACCGGCGCGCTGCTGCACATGATCGGTGCGCTGGTCATGCGCGTGGGCATGACCGAGAAGATGATGGCGCTGGACCGCATCACCCCGCCGTTGTCCATCGGGCGCGGAAAGGCGGAGGTCGAGATGCTGGGTTACAGCTATGCCGAAGTCGGCGCGGCGCTGGCCCGGCTGTGGCAACTGCCCGCAAGCATCGTGCGCGTCATCGAAACACAGCGCACGCCGGATCTGACCGACGCAAGGAACTTCGACGCAGCCGTGGTGCAGCTCGCTTCATGGCGCGCACGTGCCATCGAGATGTCGCTGCCCGAAGACGTGCAGATCCGCCTCTATCCGGTGAGCATCGGCAAGGCGCTGGGCGTGGATCCGGCCAGCATCGTGCGCTGGTCACCGGACTACGACGAGTCGGCCAACGACGCCTGAACCTGCAAGCACCAGATCGCCGATGCTTTACGCCTCGACCATCTTTGTCTCGGCATTCCTGCTGTTCCTGGTGCAGCCGCTGATCGCCAAGCACATCCTTCCGTGGTTCGGAGGCACGGCCGCCGTCTGGACCATTTGCCTGGTGTTCTTCCAGTTCCTTCTGCTGGCCGGTTACATCTACGCGGACCGGATTTCCCGGCTGCCTGTGCGGCGGCAAGCCATCGTGCACACCGTGCTGGTGCTCGCCGCATGCCTGATGCTGCCGGTCATCCCCGATGCGTCCTGGAAGCCCACGGGCGACGGCGACCCGACCCTGCGCATCCTTTCGCTGCTGGCCGTCACCATCGGGTTGCCGTATCTGGTGGTGTGCACGACGGGCCCATTGGTGCAGAGCTGGTTTGCGCGCGTGCATGTGAATGACCCGCGGCAGGCGCGCGTTTACCGGCTGTTCGCGCTGTCCAACCTCGCCTCGCTGATCGCACTTGTCGCGTACCCATTCGCGCTGGAGCCGTACGCCAGCCTGCGCGTGCAGAGCTGGGCCTGGTCTGCAGGCTTCCTGCTGTTTGCCGCGCTCGTGATCGCATCGGCCTGGAGAACAGAGCGCCGCATCGGAGCGGCCATCGACCCACTGGCGCCGACAGTTCCACCGGCGACCGATGGTGCAAGGGCCGAAAGTGCGCAAAGTGCGGATGGCGCGGAAGGAAATTCGGAAGTCCCGCCAGCAGCGACTGCACCACGACTTGCCGACTACGCCCTCTGGCTGTGCCTGGCTGCACTCGGCACGGTGATGCTGCTCACGATCACCACGCACATCACGCAGGATGTGGCTTCGGTGCCGTTCCTGTGGATCCTGCCACTGGCGCTTTACCTGCTCACCTTCATCCTCTGCTTCGACAGTGACTTCTGGTATCGCCGCTGGATTTTCTGGCCTGCGGTGATCGTGCTGGCGCCCGCGATGGTGTGGGGTCTGCGTGCCAGCGGTGGTGTGCTGCAGATCGAACATGCCCTGCCGCTCTTCGGGGGCGGCCTGTTTGCGGTGTGCATGTTCTGCCATGGCGAGCTCGTGCGGGCCCGGCCTGCGCCGCAATGGCTCACGCGGTTCTACCTGATGGTGTCGCTCGGCGGCGCGCTGGGCGGGCTGCTGGTGGGCGTCGGCGCGCCGCGTCTGCTCGACGGCCCTTGGGAACTGCCGATGGCGCTGATCGCCGCGAGCCTGCTGCTGGCGTACGTGTCGCGCCGCCTCGCGGGCTCGTACCTGATGATCCTTGCCGCGAGCCTCGTGCTCGGACTGATCTGGTATCTGGAGCACAAGCTCATCCTGCCCAAGAACAATGTGCTGATGATCGCCATCGGCCTGTCGGCCGTTCTGGCCGGCGCACTCATCGCCATGCGCCGTTCGATACGGGCGGGCGGTGCATTGCTGGCGGCACTGTCCGCTGCATTCTGCTTCTGGTTCGCGCGCGACTATGCGAGCTTCATGTTCGACAACACGCAAATGATGACGCGCAACTTCTACGGCACGTTGCGCGTCAAGGACTACGGCACGATTTCGCAGTCACGCTATCTGGTCCACGGCGTCATCTCGCATGGCCGCCAGTATGGTGACGCCGACCTGCGTCACCGCCCGACCTCGTATTACTCCGAGTCGTCCGGTGCGGGCCTGGCCATCGCCAAAGTCCAGTCGGCGCGCCCACATCTGGGGGTCATCGGCCTGGGCGTGGGCACCATCGCTGCGTATGGCCAGCCGGGCGGCAAGGTCCGCTACTATGAAATCAACCCGGCAGTGATGGACATCGCGCACGACCATTTCAGCTATCTGAAGGACTCGCCGGCGGCCGTGGAGGTGGTCCTGGGCGACGCGAGACTCTCCATGGAGCGCGAAGCAGCGGGCGGTGCGCTGCAGCAGTTCGACGTGCTGGTGGTGGACGCGTTCTCCAGCGACTCCATCCCCGTGCACCTGATCACGCGCGAAGCGCTTGCGATCTACATGCAGCACATGAAGCCGGACGGCGTCGTCGCGTTCCACGTGAGCAACCGCTTCCTGAACCTGTCACCCGTGGTCGCGCAGCTCGCACAGGATGTGGGTCTGCATGCGGTGGAGATCGACGACGTTCCCCCACCGGAAAACTACTGGCAGGACACCACGACCTATGTCCTGGTCACCCGCAACCGGGCGTTCGTGGACGATCCGGACATCGTGGCCCGCTCAGTCGATATCAAGCCGATCCCTGGCCTCGCGCTCTGGACCGACGACTACAACAACCTGTTCAGGATTCTGAAGTAACCAGTTAGGGCGTGGCCGTGAAAGTCGGCACCATCGGCTCGGCGCGCAGTCCGTCGGAGGGCGACGACTGCTGCGACGTGACCGATGCCGTGAACGCACCGTCGCTTCCAGCCCCGGAAGTGGTGGACGTCACGGAACCGCTCGCGGATGCGCCCTGCGATGTGGTGCGTTGTGTGGTGCCTTGGGGGGTCGAAACGATGCCCGGCGCCAGAAGGCTGCCTTGCGCGGTGGTTCCGGCCGCGACGCCCGCGCTGGCGCCGACACCGCCCACCGCCTGTCCCGGAACAACACCGGTGCCTTGGGACGGAACGACGCCCGACGCACCGCTGATCGCTGTCGTGCCGTTGTTGATGACGATCACGCCGGGCGATGTCGACGACTGGACCGTGGATGACCCGTTGCCCGTGATGCTGGGGCCGCTACCGGAAGTCAGCCCGCTCGGCGCGGCGGGCGAACCATAGGTGGCGGGACCCGAACCCGATGTCAGGCCGCTCGCCGACACACCGCCGTTGCCGGAACTTGCAGGGCCGAAGCCGGAGGTCAGTCCCCCGCCCCTCACTGCACCTGCACTGCCGACCTGCGCCATCGACGCAGTGGCCGCGCAGATGAGCGCGACCGTGAAGATCTTGTTGCGAAATTCCATGACGGACTCCTTCAGCATTGGACTTCCAACCATGCTGCGCCGATGAGCCGTTGCGGTCCGTCAGCGGGAGTCCGGCATGCGGGTAGGTCAGCGCCGACGCTCGGGATCCGGGCCGACAGCGCGGCCGGCACACCGAAGCGTCGACGACGGCGATCGAGCACGTCTGTCGTGTGCTCGGCTAATACCTGAACAAAGCCCAGTGGGATCCAGCGCTTGCACTTTTCACCGACGATTGCAGCGTCGAGATTTCTGCGCTCGGCATCTATGTCGGGAAGAAGCAGGCAGGCGTTCTGTTCAAGGATCTGCTTGGCAAAGGCCCGGCCCTCAGCGACGACAACGGTCTGGTATGGGGGCGACTCTACAACCACATGATCGTCCAGGGCATCGTGAATGTCGACGACGACGGCCGAGGCGCGAGCGGCCGCTGGCGCTGCTTCATGCAGATTGCAGAGTTCGGCAAAAGCGCCGTGTGGGGCGAAGGGCCGTATGAAATCCGGTATCGCAAGGGCGACGATGGGCTCTGGCGAATCCAGCGGCTGCACTTCTATCGTACCTACCACACGCCATTCGACGAGGGATGGGCGAAGGCGAAGTCGCCAGCAGGCGGCATGCGTCCACACCTGCCACCGGACCATCCTCCATCGCGCGAGTATGAACCTTGGCCCGCTGTATACATACCGCCTTTCCACTACGACAACCCGGTTTCGGGCAGTCGCAGGTACACGCGCGAGGGCGTTGAAGACGTATGACGAAGCCACGCTGTTCAGCCCATCCAGGTTACTGATGACTTGAAATCTTCGCCCGCCTCGGCACTTTTCTCCGGAAGCAAGAAAGCGCCGAATGCTGGCTTCAGTGCGTCTATTGAACAACCGTCCAACTCTGGGGATCCGTGAACATCCGCGCCACCAAAGCCAGAAGTTCCCTGTCGGCCCCGGGCCGCCCGATCAGGGACAGCCCCAACGGCAAGCCGTCTGCCCGCAGCATCGGGATGCTGACCTGCGGAAGCCCGGCCAGACCGGCGATGCACAGGAAGCGCATCGCCGTGCGGCGGTAGCGCTCCATGCTTTCAATGGGCAACCCACGTCTCGGCGCGGCTCCCGGCACGGTGGGCAGGACGAGCAGGGAATGGCGTTCCAGCATCTGGTCCATGTAGCCGCGTACGGCCATGCGGGCCTTCGTGGCGTCGTCGATCTGCGAGGCAGTAAGACGGCGGGCGATGTCGATGCGCTCCGCAATGCCGGGGCCGAGCACCGGTTTGTGCGCGTCCAGCCAGGGGCCGAGCTCCTGCGCCACCTCGTGGAACTGCACGGTTCGGAACGATTCGAACCACGCATCCAGCGCCGACGGGGCCAGCGGCACCGGCTGCACTTCACCGAGCCTGCGCGCGACCGCCAGTCCTTCTTCGCGGATGTCACCCGCATTGCCGGCATCCAGCGACTGCCAGATTTCCTCGGGAAAACCGATGGAGCCTGGCTGGTTCACGGCGCGATCTGCGGGCAGCAGCACGTCGCCCACGGCCTCGAGCACGCGCGCGCTCCGCGCAAACCAGCCGACGGTGTCGAACGACGGCGCAAGCCTGCAGACGCCCTCGCTGGACACCGCCGCGTACGTGGGGCGAAAGCCGAACAACCCGCAGAAGCTTGCGGGTGCCCGGACGGATCCACCGGTGTCGGTGCCCAGCGCGAAGTCACAGAGACCCGCAGCGACAGCCGCAGCAGACCCGCTCGATGATCCGCCGGTGATGTGGCCCGGTGCGGCCGTGTTCAACGGCGCGCCGTAGTGGAAGTTTTCACCGGTCAGGCTGAAGGCGAGTTCATCGGTGTGCGTCTTGCCGACGACGTGCGCTCCGCCATCGAGGATGGCCTGTGCAGCCGGGGCGTGACGTTTTGCCGGCGCATGGGTCGAACGCCAGGTTGGATTGCCATACCCCGTGCGATGGCCGCGGATGTCGAACAGGTCCTTCACGCCGCAAGTCAGCCCGTCGAGCGGACCGCTGCCGGTTGGCGGCACGAGGATCGCGTCTTCATGCAGGAACGCACCGACCGTGTCTCGTGCGGTTGTGATGGGAGAGAAATCTTGTTTCATGCAATCGCGGGAACAGCCGTGCGCGATGTCGACAGGCCGATCGAAGCCGGCCGGCGCACACAGGCGAGGAATGAGCGCAACACCGCGTCCGGCATGAGGTCCTTCACGATGAAGACGAGAAACGATCGACGGTCGCCGTCAGGCCACGCATCGAGATGCTCCGGGAAGTAGATGACGTGCCGCACGCAGTTGACGACCACCGGTGCATCGCGGTTCTCCAGCGCGAGGAAGCCCTTGATCCGCAGCACGTTCGCCCCGTGGCGGTGCAGCATCAGCGACAACCAGACGGACAGGCGCAGCCAGTCCAGGTCGTCACCCAGTTCGAGGCAGAAGGTCTGGACGCTGGAGGTGTGCACGCTCGATGGCGCGAAGCGCTGGCCGATGCGCAGCCGTGTGCGCTCTGCAGGTGCCGCCCCATCGAGGATGGTGGAGAAGAGACCCGTTGCCAGGCGGTCGGCACGATGCTCGGACGACATGCACGTCACGAGGTCGGCGAAGTCGGCATCGCACACGCGATGGACGGCACACAAGGGATTGTGCCGGCGCACCACGCCCGTCGTTGCATCCACCTGGGCCGGCGTCGCAAGATCGGTCTTCGACAGCAGCACCACGTCGGCCGACTGGATCTGGCGCGCGTAGTCGGCGCTGCCCTCGCTCTCCACGGCATGCATCGAATCGACGATGGTGACGACCATCTCCACGCGCAGGCGTGCCGACAGGAACGGATGGATGGCGATCGTCGAGATGACCGGCAGCGGATCGGCCAGGCCCGTGGTTTCGACGATGACGCGCGAGATGGCCGGCGCCGCCTCGGACTCGACGATCTTCTGCAGGGTCTGGCTCAGGCCTTCGCTTGCCGCACAGCACAGGCAGCCATTGGCCAGCAGCACGGCTTCAGTGCCATCCAGGCGCATGAGTCGGTCATCGACGCCCAGTTCGGCCACTTCGTTGACGAGCAGCAGCGAACCACTGAGGCGCGGGTCTTTCAGCGCGCGACGCAGCAGCGTCGTCTTGCCCGCGCCCAGGAAGCCTGTCACCACGTAGACGGGAATGCGCGGGTCCTGCATGCGTGATCAGGCCTGACGGCCCCGTTCGAAGGACTGCACGAGCGGCAGGTCCAGCGGGTCCACGACCCGACCGGTGAGGCGCTCCACGGCAGCCCAGACATCACCGAGTGCGGACACGACCTCCGAACCGCCCGAGATGCCCTCGACGATCCACATGCCGCCACCCCAGTCACGCACGGAGGCGCCGCTCGGGCGCGTGAACTGCGAGATGGTCTGCGCCTGCTCCTGCCGCGAACGCACCACGGAGTAGGCATCGTCGCGCCGGCCCGGCAGCTTCGCGAAGCTGGACCAGTGATCGTCACGGCTCCAGAGTCCGCACATGCCGCACATGGTTGCTTGCCTTGGCGGCTCAGACCGGGTTCTCGGCTGCGAAGCGCTGCGCGATCGCATCCATGGTGAGGAACTCGACGCCGGGGTGGCGCAGGATGTGCGCCAGCAGGCGTTCGAGCATCGCGAGCACCTGCGGACGGCCCGCGACGTCGGGGTGCAGGCACAGGCTGAACACCGCGTCGTCGTACTCGCGGTAGACCCAGTCGAACTGTTCGCGCCAGAGTTCCTCGATGTCCTTCGGGTTCATGAAGCCGTGGCTGTTGGGCGACTTTTTGATGAACATCATCGGCGGCAGGTCGTCCAGATACCAGCTCACCGGGATCTCGATGAGCGCGGATTCGGTGCCGCGCACCAGCGGCTTCATCCACTCACTGGCCGGCAGCGAGTAATCGATGGGCGTCCACTGGTCGCCGACACGCAGGCGGTAGCACTGGAAGTCCTTGTGCATCATGCTGTGGTCGTAACGGATGCCACGGTCCAGCAGCAGTTGTGGGGTGGCGCGGCTCAGTTCCCACCACGGTGCGGCATAACCCGTGGGCTTGCGGCCGGCGAGATCGGTGATGAGCCCGATGCACTTGTCCAGCACGTCGGCCTCCTGCGTCGGCGTCATCGCCAGCGGATTCTCGTGCGAATAGCCGTGCAGCGCGACCTCATGGCCGTGCTCGACGACCTGCGCCATTTCATCCGGGAAGGTTTCGATCGAATGGCCCGGGATGAACCAGGTCGACTTCAGGTCGAAGCGCCGGAGCAGTTCCAGCAGGCGCGGACTTCCGATTTCGCCGGCGAACATGCCGCGCGAGATGTCGTGCGGCGAATCCGCGCCGCCGAAGGTGCCGATCCAGGCGGCGACGGCATCGACGTCGATGCCGATCGCACAGGTGATTCTTTTGGCCATGGGTTGCGATCTCCAGTTGGTTCAGTGGTCAGATATCCAGCACGATTTCAGAATCGTTCAGCGCACGCGACACGCATACGGCCACATAGCGCGAGCGCTCTTCCTGCCCGAGGCAGCTGTCCAGGTGGATCGGCGAGCCGTCGATGTGCTTCGTGAGGCAGGTGCCGCAATAGCCTTCGCGGCACGAATGGTCGATGTCCAGCCCGGCGTCCAGCAACGCGTCGAGCATTGACTGCCCGGCATCGACAGGCACCACGAGGCCGGAACGCGCACAACGAACGCGGAACGGCAGCGGCCCGACAGGCACGGCCGGCACGGGCGCGGCACCGAAGCGCTCTTCGTGGATCGACACGCCCGGCATGCCCGCAGTGGCCTCGCGCACGTGCTGCATGAGCGATGCCGGACCGCAGGTGTAGATGCGGACCGGACCTGCGAGATCGGGGAAGCGCTCGGACAACACAAACTGGTTTCCGTCACTTCCATCGGACACTACGATGACGGCCTTGCCACGTGCGACCAGTGCGCTCACGTCGTCCGCATATGGCAGCCGCTCCAGGTCACGCACGCACACGACGAGCTCGTATGCACGGCCTGCGCGGTCGAGCGCCTCTGCCATGCAGAGGACCGGCGTGATGCCGATGCCACCCGCAATCAGGATGATGCGGGCATCGTCGTCATGCAATGGAAAATTGTTCTTGGGCGGGCCGATCTCGAGCGTGGCACCGACTTCGAGCGAATCGTGCATCCAGCGCGAGCCGCCGCGGCCGGCCGCTTCGCGCTGCACTGCAATCACGTAGGGGTTTGTCGCTTCCCATGTACGGACCAGCGAGTAGTGGCGAGGACCAACACCGGGCACCCGGACCTCGATGTGCGCACCCGGCGTGTATTCGGGAAGATCTGCCTCGGAGCTTCCGAGTTCGTACTCGATCACCTGGCTGTTGAGCTTGCGAGCCCTTTGCACTTGCACGACAATCGTTTGCAGCATGAAACCAATTCCTGTGGAGGCATCTCATACGTCTCGCGTCTCTTTCTTGCCGATGAGTTTCCTTGCTACGCAGCGGCCTCACAAACCATTTGTTTTCCTCGTGACATCAGTTGAAGTCATCCGTCGCCCATGAAGCGCCGACTGCCCCCGCTCCTGGCCCTGCGCGCATTCGAGGCAGCAGGCCGCCACATGAGCTTCTCCAAGGCCGCTGAAGAACTGAACGTCACGCAAGGCGCGATCAGCCGTCAGATCAAACTGCTCGAAGAGTTCCTGAAGGCGCCGCTGTTCCGTCGCCTCACCCGCCAGGTTGAACTCACGCCTTTCGGCCAGTCGTACCTCGTTCCCGCAACGCAGGCACTCGACCTGATCGAGAACGCCACGCTCCAGGGCCTCGACCAGGCACGTTCGCTGTCGGTGAGCCTGCTGCCCACGATGGGCACGCTCTTCCTCATGCAGCGGCTCACGGCGTTCATGACGGCGTACCCCGAAATCCGCCTTCAGGTGTCGGCATCGCTCGAGCCCGTGAACTTCAAGCGCGACCCGGTGGACGTCGCCTTGCGGGTGGGCAAGGTGCCGGGCCACGACTATGTCGAAGGCGGTTCGCAGATCACGTTCCGGATGTCGGAGAGTTGGACCGACGTGACAGCCATGCACCTGTGGGACGACTACATCACACCGGTCTGCTCGCGCGATTTCCTCGCGCGACACGGCCCGTTGCATTCCATCGACGATCTTGCAAAGCACTGCCTCATCCACAACATGGCACGTGCGGATTGCTGGCCGGCGTGGCTGCGCGCCTCCGGCAAGGAAGACCTGACTGGCCGCGTGCGCATGGAGGTGGGCCATTCGTACATGGCTGTGCTCGCGGCACGCGCGGGCCAGGGCATCGCCTGCGTTCCGGTCATCGAAGTGGAAACACCCGAGTGGCGCGACGAGCTCGTGCAGCCGTTCGACCTGAGGCTGCAGAGCTCCGGTGCCTACTACCTGCTCTGCCCTCGCGAGAAGGCCTTGTCGCCGGAAGTGAAACTGTTCTCCAGCTGGCTCTCCGCGCAGTACTGAAGCAGCCTGCTCAGGCCTTGCGGCGACCCAGCAGCGCCGCCAGCGATCCGACGATGCCCTGGCGGAACGAGAACACGCACACCATGAAGATCACGCCCAGGATCACCTGGACCCATGGGCCGACGCGCGTGGCCAGTTCGTTCTGCAGCGTGACGACCAGGAAAGCCCCGACGACCGGCCCCAGCAACGTACCGACACCACCGAGCAGCGTCATCAGGATGATCTCGCCCGACATCGACCAGTGCACGTCGGTGAGCGACGCAAGCTGGAACACGATGGACTTCGTCGCTCCTGCGGCGCCGGCCAGTGCGGCAGAAATGACGAACGCACCGAGCTTGTAGCGCGCGACGTCGTAGCCGAGCGAAATCGCACGCGGCTCGTTCTCGCGGATGGCGTTCAGCGCCTGCCCGAACGGCGACTCCACCACGCGCCAGATGAACACGAAGCCCACCATGAAGACAGCGAACACGACGTAGTAGAGCGTCATGTTGTCCTGAAGGCTCACGCCGGGAACGAGCTGGCCGCGCGGGATGTCCTGCAGGCCGTCTTCACCGTGCGTGAACGGCGCCTGCAGCCACACGAAGTACAGCATCTGCGCCAGCGCGAGCGTGACCATGGAGAAGTAGATGCCTTGCCGGCGGACGGCGAGCACACCTACCGCGTATCCGAGCGCCGCGCCGCAGGCTGCGCCGGCGGCGATGCCCAGCAGCGGCGGGAAGCCCAGCTCCTTCATGGCGTAGCCGGCCAGGTAGGCGCTGCCGCCGAAGAATGCCGCATGCCCGAAGGAAGTCAGCCCGCCGAAGCCGATGAGCAGGTTGAAGCCGACGGCGAACAGCGCGAAACACCACGCCTTCATGAGGAACACGGGATAGATGCCGGTCCACGGCGCGACAATGCCGAAGACGATCAGCGTGGCAAACAGGATCGATTGCTTTTTCATCAGTTGCGTCCGAACAGTCCGGCCGGTCGCAATGCGAGGACGACGGACATGATGACAAATACGACGATGGCGGAACTCTCGGGGTAGATCATCTTCACGATGCCTTCGATCACGCCCAGCGCCAGCCCGGTGATGATCGCGCCAGCAATGGACCCCATGCCACCGATCACCACCACGGCGAACACCACGATGATGAGCTCCGAGCCCATGCGCGGGCTCACCTGGAAGATGGGCGCTGCAAGCACGCCGCAGAAGGCGGCCAGCCCGACACCCAGGCCGTAGGTGAGGCACACGAGCAGCGGCACGTTGATGCCCAGCGCCTGCGCGGTCGCCGCGTTCTCGGTGCCGGCCCGCAGGTAGGCGCCCATGCGCGTCTTCTCGATGAAGTACCAGACGAGGAAGCAGACCGACAGCGACGCGATTACCACCCACACACGGTACTTCGGCAACATCATGAAGCCGATGTCCACCGCACCGCGCAAGGCGTCGGGGATCGGATACGGCCGGCCCGCCGCTCCGTAGAAGTTCTTGAACAGGCCTTCCAGCACGAGGGCCAGGCCGAACGTGAACAGCATGCCGTAGATCGGATCGAGCTTGCGCAACTTGCGCAGGAAGCCGCGCTCGAAGCCCATGCCCAGCACCGCAACGACGAGCGGCACCACGAGCAACGCCCACCAGTAGCCGATCTGGATGTCGGGGCCGACGAGCTCGGGAAGCTGGACGAGGCACATCCACGCGAGGAACGCGCCCACCATGTACATCGCCCCATGCGCGAAGTTCACGCTGTTGAGCATGCCGAAGATCACCGCGAGCCCCAGGCTCAGCAGTGCGTAGAAGGAACCGTTGATCAGTCCCAGGAGAAGCTGGCTGAAGAATGCAACCATTCAGACCCCCAGCAAGGTTTCGATTTCGGAAGAGCGGCGATCCACGTCCGCCGCCGCGACCTCGAGCGCAACCGCGCCGCGCTCGATGACGTAGTGGCGGTCCGCCACGCGCCGCGCAAACTGGAAGTTCTGTTCCACGAGCACGATGGTGAATGCCTCTTTCTTGAGTTCCCGGATCGCTGCCGACAGTGCCTTGACGATCACCGGCGCCAGGCCTTCGGTGATCTCGTCGAGCAGCAGGATGCGTGAGCCCGTGCGCAGGATGCGGGCCAGCGCGAGCATCTGCTGTTCGCCGCCGGACAGGCGTCCACCCGGGCTCTTGCGGCGCTCATGCAGGTTCGGGAAGAGTTCGTAAATCCGCTCCAGCGACATGCCGCCGCTGGCCACCACGGGCGGCAGCAGCAGGTTTTCTTCGGCCGACAGGGACGCGAAGATGCCCCGCTCTTCCGGACAGTAACCCACGCCCAGCCGCGCGACGCGGTGCGGCGCAAGGCCGAGTGCGTCCCGGCCCCGGATGCGCACGGCACCCTCGCAACGCGACAGCAGACCCATCACCGCGCGCAGCGTGGTCGTGCGGCCAGCGCCATTGCGGCCGAGCAACGTGACCACTTCGCCCGGGCGAACATTCAGGTCGATGCCATGCAGCACATGCGAATCCCCGTAGTACGCATGCAGGCCTTTCACTTCGACGGCGAATTCACTCATCGTCCGATACTCCGATGTAAGCCTGCACCACACGTGCATCGGCCGCGACTTCGCTGTAGCTGCCCTCGGCCAGCACGCTGCCGCGTGCCAGCACGGTCACCGTGTCCGACAGCGCGGACACGACGTTGAGGTTGTGTTCGACGATGAGCACCGTGCGCGATTCCGCCACACGACGGATCAGCCGCGTGACCACGGCCACGTCCTCGATCCCCATGCCCTGGGTCGGTTCGTCGAGCAGCATCACCTTGGGATTCATGCCCAGCGTCGTTGCCAGCTCGAGGCTGCGGCGCTTTCCGTAAGGCAGGCCCGCTGCCTTGTGATGCGCGACGTCTGCCAGATCCACGGCTTCGAGCAGGTTCATCGCTTCGGCGTCGAGGTGCGCAATGGCCTGCGAGCCGCGCCAGAAGCAGTGCGCCAGGCCGTCGCGCTTCTGCAGGCCGACCTTCACGTTGTCCAGCACGGTCATGCCGGAGAAAATGGCCGACACCTGGAACGAGCGCACAAGGCCCATGCGCGCCACGCGCGCCGCCTGCAGCGCAGTGACGTCGTCGCCCTCGAAATGGATGCTTCCCTCCGAAACCGGAAGAAAGCGCGTCAGCAGGTTGAAGACCGTCGTCTTGCCCGCGCCGTTGGGGCCGATCAGCGCGTGGATGGACCCGCGCTTCACGCGCAGGTTCACGTCGTTCACGGCGCGGAAGCCCGTGAAGTGTTTCCCGAGTCCCCGGGTTTCCAGTATGTAGTCGCCGTTCATCGCGTCTTGTCGTTCAAGCTTCCTGCAGCACCATGGCGTCGCCCGCGGCGATCGTGCCTGGTGTGACCACCTCGGCATACACCCCCAGATCACCATGGCCCTGCTTGTCGCGGATGCCCAGCGGCACGTTGACATCGCGGATGGCCGTTTGCGGGTTCACGCTGGTGGCCGCGCAGCGCTTGGTGCGGCGGATGATCCGCAACTTCACGTCGCCCACGTGGAGGGTCCTGCCGACCCAGTCAAGCTCGGACCACGCGGGCGCGCCGTCGAACACCAGGTTTCCACGGAAGCGCACGGGGTCGAGTACGGCGCCCAGCTTCTCCGACAGATCGCGCACGGTGGCAAGGTTGATCAGCGAAATGCTGCGCATCAACTCCACGCCATGCACGCTGACGTCCGTGAACTGGTGACCTTCGGCACGCACCAGGCGGGGCTTGCCCGGCAGCGGCATGCCGACGTAGCCGCCGAGGAAGGCCGCGAACGCTTCACGATCTTCATGCACATCGAGACGGAACTGCTTCGCGGGAAGCCCTGCTTCCTCGACGACCATGAGGTTGTCTGCATCGACATAGCGCGTCTTCAGCCGGGCCAGCCGCTCGTACTTGGCCAGCATGAGGAACTGCGTCTTGGGCGCAGGCTTCGGGATTGCTTCATCGAAGTCGAGCGAGCCATCGGTCACCGCGTAGACACGGTCCATCGGGAAGCCGAAGCCGGCCCGCAGGCCGACCTGCGGCAGGCTTTCCGCGCTCAGGCCCTTGATGGGAAAACGGTAAAGCGCTGCAATATTCACGAGGAGCCCCTGCCTTGCCAGCCGCGACTCAGCGTGCCGATGCGCATGCGCCGGCCACCATCGGCGAGAACGCCTGCTCGGCCTTCACCGTCGCCTTGATGTTGTAGTAGTCCCAGGGGTACTTGGAATCGGCGGGCTTCTTCACGTCCATGAGGTACATGTCGTGCACGTGCAGGCCGTCGGCGCGGATGGTGCCGTTCCTGGCGAAGAAGTCGTTCACCGGCGTGGACTTCATCTTCGCCATGACGGCAGTGGCGCCGTCACCGCCTGCGGACTGGATGCTCTTGAGATAGTGCATGGCGGCGGAATACATGCCGGCATGGACCATGGTGGGCATGCGCTTGTTCGCTTCGAAGAAGCGGCGGGCCCACTTGCGCGATTCCTCGTTCGCGTCCCAGTAGAAGGCTTCGGTCAGCTGGATGCCCTGCGCCTGCGGCAGGCCCATGGCATGCACGTCGGAGATGAAGGTCAGCAGCGAGGCCACGCGCTGCTTGCCGCTCGTGCCCAGGCCGAACTCGCTCGCGCCCTTGATGGCGTTGGTGGTATCCGTGCCGCTGTTGGCCAGCGCGATCACCTTGGCGCCGGAGCTCTGGGCACGCAGCAGATAGGAAGAGAAATCCGTCGTGTTCAGCGGATGGCGCACCGCGCCCACCACCGTGCCGCCGGATGCCTTGACGACGTCGGCCGTGGTCTTCTCGAGGCCATGGCCGAAAGCGAAGTCCACCGTGATGAAGTACCAGCTGTCTGCGCCCTGCGACAGCAGCGCCTTGCCCACCACGTTCGACAGCGCGTTGGCGTCGTACACGTACTGGATGCTGTTGGGTGTGCACGAATCGGTGGTCACGCGCGTCGTGCTCACGCCGCCAAGGACCACCACCTTGTTCTTGTCGCGCGTGACGTTCATCACGGCCAGCGCCACGCCCGAGTTGGAGATGTCGAAGATCGCGTCGACCTTGGACGTGTCGTACCACTCGCGGGCGATGTTCGCGCCGACGTCGGTCTTGTTCTGGTGATCGGCATAGACCACCTCGACCGGACGGCCGAGCACCTTGCCGCCGAAATCGGCCACCGCCATGCGCACGGCGGCGATGGAACCGTTGCCCGCGAAATCCGAGAACGGACCTGACAGGTCCGTCAGCACGCCCAGTTTGACCACGCCATCGGAGACGGCCGATGCGGGCGCAGGAGCCTGGGCGACAGCTTGCTGACAGAAAGCGGCCGTACAAAGCAGCGGCACAGCGAGGCGGGAAAGGATGCGGCTCTTGTTCATGATGTGTTCCAGTTCTTGCGCGGGTTGATGGGCAGTCGACTCGGAGTTCGAGGCTGAAACAAGTCTAAGAAGTGCACCCGTTGCGCAACAACCGACTCTTTTGCCATCAACACATGAGGAAAGCTAATGGCATGCCCGTGCGCACCGCGGAAGTGCACGCCCGCCCGTCGCTGGACGCAAGATGCCTGGATGCATCAAGACGCATGCCAGCCGATGGTGCGCGCGGGGTCGGGCCCGCAGAATGAAAAGGCCCGCTGGTTCCAGCAGGCCTTTTGCCTGGCGGGAGGGTAACAGCGCGATGAAGGCCGTGAGGCCGCGTCAGTGCTAGCGAGCAAACCCTAAAAATGACGCTGATGCCCCCAAGCTTTCGACGCTATCAATGCACGGACTAGCCCACTTGCTAAACGGCTTTTTCCGCTGGGATGCGGCCCGAAAGCCACTGCGCTATTCCGCTTGAAGCCGAGTCTCTTTGTCTTCAATGCGAGGTGCCGTAGCTACTAGCCAGGAACTGCCTCTTGCGATTGAGTATCACCTCATTGGGAATGCAGATGGAAATCGAGGGCTCGATGCAAACACGCCCAATCAGACACTAAAAAGCCCGCACGAGGCGGGCTTTACCGGAAATCTATCAACTCAATCCGCCGCGACAAGTTCGTCAGATTTTCGCCTTTCAGCTGCACCAACGCTGATACCTTTGCTGTTCGTTTTTAGGAGTTCCGAAGCTCGCTGAGTAAGGACCAGCTTCGTTACCTTCATGGTCGCACCCTTCTTGGACACGACTGACTTGGCCGCGAAGAAGCCGCTACTAGATTTGCTCTTGCCAGATTGGTTAGCCATATCGTTCCCCTATGTAGTCTGCTACTCCGAAACAAGCGGCGGTAACCGCCTGCTGCATCTCATCCGAAGCAAAAAAATTCTTGGAACTTGAGTCTAAGTAGACCACACCCAAGACGTCCTGTCCACGCCCCCTGACGGGCACTGCCATCGCGGAAAACCTATCTATTGTCATCTGGCGTGCATCAGCCTGCGTGTAGGACCACTCCTTGACCAATTCGTTCACGTAGTCTTCATACTTCTCGCTTTGCCTAGCCATCACAAACGCTGCGTTCTCCCGAATCGCACGTCCAGTAATCCCCGATCTGATCGAGAATCGACGCCCTGGATCGCTTCCAGGCCCACCTACGTACTTAACGATGTGCTCGATGTGCTCGCTAGTCTCAAGCGGCGGGACCACTCTATGAAACGTCACACGCAAGCTCAAAAGCTCTTCAGCCGTATTCAACCGACCTACGCGCGCTACGACCGCGTGAACGACATGCAACGTTGCGATGAGACCATCGTGTCCACGCGCCGCATCTTCCTTTGAGTCTTGCGCTTTGGCCGCCACTACTTTGATGATCGAGGCCAAGAACAGCCACAAGCAAGCCAAGCCCAACACCCACGGGTCAACACCATTTGACGCAATAACTGGCGATCCAGTCGGAGGCACGTTCGTAGCCTGCCATGCCTTATATGCGGAGTAGAGCGCTCCAATAAAAGGGGGACCAGCTGCAACCAGCTCTACAAGCCATTTCCGCTCGTAGAACGCCCGACGCTTGAAGCCATGAATTGGATTGCCCCTGCCCATTGATGCGCTTGTAGTTATTAAGCGTACTAATTGTCACATATCCTCGTTGGAACAGCTTAGGCGCGGCCGCTGCTCGCCAGATCCGGAATGTTGCAATCGAGCACGAACAGCACGATGCCATGACCGCCATCCCAACCAGATGTAAAAAAGCCCGCTTGGGTGGGCCTGGGTTAATCATGCTCGCCCCCCGCACGGGCCGTAGGTATTATTTTGCTTATTTGATCTTTATTTTGTTAATATGCGCACTTCTATAGTTACTGAGGCGCCAGTGAAACCCAGCAAAAACATGACCATCGAGGATTGGGCGGCTGTTCGGGCGGATGTGACAGCAGCCTTTTCACCGGGATCACCTGTCCAAGAGAAGGATCTCTTTGCGGGTCGCGGCAAGCAAATATCAGCCCTCGAAGACGCCGTGAATCAGAGAGGACGGCACGCGATCGTTTACGGGGAGCGTGGCGTTGGCAAAACGTCGCTAGTAAACATCCTTGGCTTGGTCTCGCGCAGACCCAATCGTGACGTGATCTACGTCCGTGTAAACGCTGATCCCACAGATACTTTCACGACCCTATGGCGAAAAGTCTTCAAGCGACTTAACTACACCGCAGAGGTCGCGGGTGGAAGCAAGCGGATCTCTGATGATTTCTCAGGCGACATCACCCCTGACGATGTCCAGTTGGTCCTCGAGCAGTTTTCTGAGAATCAGATGCCGATCATCGTGCTGGATGAATTTGATCGAATTAAGCAGCACCAAGCCAACATTCTTGTGGCCGACACGATTAAGGCGCTCGCAGATTATTCGGTCAATGCGACATTGGTTGTCGTCGGAGTGGCGGAAGACGTGTCGACCCTGATAGAAGGACACGAGTCCATTACGCGCAGCCTGATCCAGATAAAGATGCCCCGAATGTCCACCGACGAACTTAAGCAGCTCGTTGTAACGCGCTACAGCCGATGCGGGCTGAGTACGGACGCAGATGCGGTGTGGAAGATCGTGTTCTTGTCACGGGGATTGCCATACTATGCCCATCTGCTCGCCATGAACGCTGCACGCTTCGCGATCAGTGAGCGTCGCCTGACTGTGCGCCATACGGACATCGATAAGGCGTTGGACGGTTCCATCACAGAGCTGGATCAATCAATTCGCGAAGACTACATGCGTGCAATCCGCAGCCAACGAGGCGACGACACTCTGTACGCTTCAGTGCTACTTGCATGCGCTTTTGCACAGACGGACGAGTTAGGTCGATTCCAACAGTCTGCTGTTGCGGTACCCCTTAACAAGTTGCACCCCGGGAAAAACTACCAAGCATCGACCTACGCGATGCACATGAATTCATTTTGTGAAGAAGACCGTGGGAACGTATTGCAGCGCGTGGGCACGCCGCGCGCTTACCGATATCGATTTGCAGACCCAATGATGCAGCCGTTCATCATTCTTAAGGGCTTGAATGAGGGGCGACTGACGGATGAGATAGCCCAGATCTTCTCTACAAAGCCGCAGATGGATCTGGGCTTGGGCCCGGGAATTTGAGGGCTACTGAGTTGGTGCTCCGCCGCCACCCCCAAGAAGCTACAGGCGCTGCATCCACCTACAACCCTTGCCTTGCAGTTCGTGCCCCCGCCTCCAAAGCGGGTATGCGAGGATCTGCGACGTACCGTGTGTATGCCCAAGCGATCCCGACCAAATGTGCCCCTTGAGCAGATGAGATGTCAAAGCATGAACTGACACTACCTGAGGTGATTCCCTAAATGAAAAAGCCCTCAGAGCAGGCTTTTTTGGATCAACATGGACCGTCTTGCAGGGCCAATTGGCGGTGGTCCGAGTGGACAGCGAACCCGCCTCACCTCGGGGGTACCCTGAAACAGGGACTTTTACAGGGAAATTCAGGCCATTTCTTTGCTACCTTCAACGTCAGGAGCAAGGCCTTCGAGGGGAAACCCCCTAAGCCCCGATTTCAGCCTCACGCCGCCGCTCCGGTATCAGGGAATTTCCGGCCGCCTAACAGGGAATGTTCAGCTTCATCGGGGCCGTCAACAGCGATTCATTGGAGCCTCGTTGGTCAAACGATCCTTACCCGGCGCCGGCCAGCCCTTGGTCGAGCATCCGCCTAAAGCCACGCCAACTTTATGCCGCTGCGCTGTCTACACGCGCACCTCCACGGACGAAAGATTGGGTCAAGCGTTCAACTCCCTGGACGCGCAGCAGGAGGCCTGCGAAGCCTACATCCAGTCCCAGAAAGCCGAAGGCTGGGTACAGATCCAGAAGACATATGCCGATGGCGGTTTCTCCGGTGGTTCCATGAAGCGACCGGCGCTGCACAAGCTGCTCACGGACATCAAGGCAGGGCTCGTTGATGCTGTTGTCGTCTACAAGATAGACCGTCTCACCCGCTCATTGCGCGACTTCGCCCGCATCGTGGAGCTGTTCGAGGAGCACGCCGTTTCTTTCGTGTCCGTCACCCAGCACTTCAGCACCAGTTCGTCCATGGGCAGGTTGACCCTGAATGTTCTGCTGTCCTTCGCCCAGTTCGAACGAGAGATGTCAAGCGAGCGGGTTCGGGACAAGATCGCGGCCTCCAAACAGAAGGGAATCTGGATGGGAGGTTCAATCCCACTCGGGTATGACGTCGTCAACAGACAGCTGGTTATCAACCCGGCCGAGGCGCAGATCGTCCGGGCGATGTTTGACTTCTATCTGGAGACAAAGAGCGTTACAGCGGTCTCACGCAGACTCAATGAGATAGGGGCACGAACGAAGACTCGTGTGAACAAGGATGGGAAAGTCACAGAAGGGTTCGCTTTCAGGCCTTCCGTGGTCAGGAACATGCTGGACAGCGTGACGTATGCGGGCTACATCCCGCACGGCGAATCATCGTATCCAGGTCAGCACGAGGCGATCATCACGCAAGAGGTCTTCATGATGGCTCGCAAGCTGACGGCGCGAAAGATAGAAGAGCGTCCACTTGAATTGAATGCTCAGCACCCAAGCCTGCTGGCCGGGCTCGTCGCCGACCCCGAAGGATTTGCCATGAGCCCCATCCACGGCATCAAGAAGGGAAAACGCTATAGGTACTACTCCAACGCGAATACCCGGGAGCACAAGATCACTGAGACATCGACGACCAAGCTTTCCATCGCTGCCCCGGTTCTTGAGCCGATCGTCCGGGAGCATGTCGCTCGTTGGCTATCGGACGAGGCCATAGCCCAAGCATCGAAGAAGGAGCTCCTTGAGCTTCAAGCCCAGGCTCAAAATATGAGATCTGCCGATACCAAACGCGTGCGTAAGCTCATGCTGCAGCTCGTCGAACGGGTTTCGATCCGGCAGGACTCCATTCAGATCACGCTTCGAAGCGGCAACCAGCTACGGGCACCGTTCGACCTCAAACCTTATGGGTTGAAGTTCAGACTCTATGTGGAGCCCGAATGGATGAAGAAGCGCGATGAGGAGATGGCTCACCAGGCCGCGCTACCTGAGACTGAGCATCCCCGGCTCGCGTTGACGCCCCAACGGATCGCTCTGGCACGCTCATACAAGTGGCGTGAAGCGCTTATTAGTGGGCAATACAAATCCGTGGAGGCGCTTGCCAATGCGGAACAACTGCCCGCAAAGTACATCGAGAGTGAGCTTCGAAGAGGACTGCTAGCACCAGAAATCACTGAAGCTTTGCTAGGCAACGATGCAGCAAATGCTCCACCGCTTGACTTACACCCTTCTCTTAGCTGGTCGAAGCAGCAAGAAGCCTACAAACAGTCGAAGAGCCCTGAAACAGACTGATCGTCACAGCCTCTTCCAAAAGCGATCTACAGGCTATAGCGAGCATAAAGCATTTCTAGTGCTACGAAGCATTAATGCTTCGTAGCATAACATACTCTTTTGTGACCGTCAATCAGACAGGAGAGTAACCCGGCGGTAGAATGAAGCATTAATGCTTCATTCTACCGCCGGATGAGACTGAAGACTATTTTTTCCCTCTGAAGTCCTTAGGCTCTCGCTGTGACTTTTATTGGCCAGGGTTTTGATTTGCTTATAGATTATGTTATGCTATGCAGCGTTAACGCTGCATAGCACTATGAACATACTGATTGCTTCACGTCGCTATCTCTCAGCTAAAGAAGACTTGATCACACGAGTTTTCGATAGTATGCTCAGTAGCATTAATGCTACTGAGCACTACAGTTTCTTTGTAGGGAAGGCCTAATGGCGCAATCTCGCATTCAGATTGCCAAGGCAGATATCGTTCGTTACTTCAACGCCCTGCCCGCTCACGTCCTCAAACTGAGAGAAATCCAGGCCATCGTTTCCGAGCAGCGCGCCTTCTGGCGACTGGCTCAGAACATGACAGCATCGCAGTTCATCGGCTTCCTGAAGACACATTCCAAGCTGACTGAACTGACATTCCCTTTCCCCCAGAGACCAGAAACCGTTTACGTCTGGGGAGACGTTCCCCTATACATCGTGCTGTTGCAGCTTAAAAAAGGGCTGCATTTCAGTCACTACACAGCGATGCGGATGCTGGGTCTGACCGAACAATCACCCCAAGCCATATATCTGACTGACGAACGCAAGACAGTCCACAGTCCCAACAGGGACCCGCTGAGCCAATCGGAAATAGATCAGGCTTTCAGTCGCCCTCCACGGATTTCAGTGAACTGCGCGGAGCATGCTGGCAAGACGATCTATTTGCTCAACGGCGCCGACACCGACCACCTAGGCGTGGTGAACTTCGAAGCTCACGACGAGGAAGGCCAGGAAATCGCGGTTCGGCTGACCAATCTAGAACGAACACTCATCGACATTACGGTCCGGCCTGTCTACGCCGGCGGTGTGTTTGAGGTCGCCAAGGCCTTTGAACTCGCGAAAGAGCGTGTCTCCGTCAACAAACTGGTGGCCATGCTCCGCAAGCTGGACTTTGCCTATCCCTATCACCAAGCCATTGGGTACTACCTGGAGCGAGCCGGATACAAAGACTCCCAGCTAGACCTGATCAGGCGACGACCTGTCCAGCATGATTTCTACCTCGCACACGACATGGGTAAGACGCGCTACGAAGAGTCCTGGCGCCTACACGTCCCAGACGGGTTTTAGCGAATCCACGATCTGCAGCGTGTAGTCGAAATAGAAGTCGAAGTCCTTCAAAGCAAACCCTGCATCAACTGTCGCCTGGACTGAACTGAAGTCTGCTTGGTGCAACGCCCTGTACTTCGGGATCGCACCAAGAAATGACAGCGGCACTTTCTTAACTTCAAACATTGAGGTCAGGATCCTCTGAGCCTTCGCACTTGTCATGTCGAGTCTCAGCTTATCGACCAGAACGTGGATGTCCACAAAATCCCGGGCGCGCGCACGTGATGCATGAGCAGGTCCACGTTTCACAATCGGGGCGTACTCCGGCATTTGCTGGCAAATCGCGCGAAGCTTCTCGCAAACGATCATCTCCGGAGAGTAGACGTAGATGGTGTACCCATCCAAGTCCTTTTGTTGCTTGTCCTCGACATACTCGAAGCGGCTGATCTCAATCAAGAACTTGGGACCGAGACCTAGATTAATGGCCCATTTACGCATGGCTTCGATATCGCCGGCATGCGCCTGAAAGTTCGCTGCAGTGACCAGCTTGAACTCAACACCATAACCGCCCCAGAAATCCTTCATGTCTTCCGAAATGCGCTTAGGTGTCTGCGCCATCTTGAAGTCGATGACCTCATACCCATTCTCACGAAAAGTCTCAGACAAGGTACGGGAGATAGCATCCTCAATCTGCGAAGTGTTCTCCCCAAAGTCATGCTTGAGAGAGAAGTCCAGATCTACCGAGGCTCTGGCACTCACCTGATGGACGAGTGCCATGGCGTTGCCGCCTTTCAGCACTAGTTGCTCGAGCAAATCATCGTCAGAAAACATCGCCTGGATAGCCCAGATCTTGATGTCATCCAGCAGCTTCCGGGACACCTCTGAGTTAACTTTAGGCGCGTTCAATTGAGTTTTGAAAAGACGATATTTGGACAGTATCGCAGAGGTTCACTGCAAACAGAGGTCAATAAACCGCGAAAATGGCGGCTCACTCTGCGGCAGATCCACACAGGACGGCGATCTCTCGTTTCAGCAAGGCGCCAAGCGAACCGCGCCGTCGAGTCGGATCACCTCACCAATAAGCATATCGTTCTCGAATAAGTGCTTCACCAGCCTCGCATAGGCTGCGGGCGATCTAAGCCTCGATGGAAAAGGGATCCCTGCCGCCAATGAGAACTGAAAACCACCTCAATCCGTCGAGAACGCGAATCCGGGCGTGCGACAGTAGCTGTGAAAACCCGAGTCCTGGATCACAAAGGACCACATTTCTTTGCTACCTCCATTGTGATGCGAATGAATCACAGTTGGGGGTGTGACAAATGCGCCGAACTCAGTCCAATCCACGCGTTCGCCACTAACCTTTGAGTACACGCCTTCGCCCTGAATTGACAGTGTCACGGCGACAGCATTGTGCCGGTGCGGCCTTTGGTTTCCGCCCGCCTCCAAGGTATTGATGCTGCAGTTCATTGCTGGAAGCATGGATCGCAGCGCCTTCATCGGCTTAGTGTAAAAAGTGACAAACTTGCCAGCGGCTTGGTGTTGCTCGGTCTTCTCCCGGATGCTCTGGAGCCTTTCATCGATTCTGGCATGTTTGAAATGGGCCGGTAAGACAGGAGCCGGTGAGGACGGCGATGCATTCACAAATGCCAATGCTGGCTCGTCGGTTGCCATAAAGAGCAAGGCGTCGGAACTAGCGCAGTGCTCAACGGGCGAGCCCCATGGAAACACGAAAACATCGCCCGCGCTCCACTGAAAACAAATACCTCCACTCGTGCTCTCCCCCTTCCCGCGCAGTACATAAACGATCTGCCCCGTAGCGTTCAGCTCATGAGAAAATCGCTCGTTAGGCCGTAGAACTAAATAGCGGCAAAGTAAGAGCGGTGTAGTAGCGGCAAAACCGGTCCCTAGAACGTTCGACAAATCCAAAGGGATAAACCCGGTAGGTGTATCTCTGGATAGTGCCTTAATGCGTTCCTCTTCGAACGCATGAGCTGGCACAGGTTCTTGGGTTCGGTACTGCCCCACTTGCGGCACATCGAGAATGCCTCCAGTGTCATCCTCGACCATGTCGAAGGCTTGCTTATACTTGAAGCGACCTTCTGCCAGATGAGTTACTGCTTTCATACTTAGGCAGGTATGGTATCGAGATCGGAGACGGTGATACGTCGCAACTGACGCTTGAATTCGCCTTCGTTAAATGCCTCACCACGGTGTAACGACGATCGGTTATCCCACATAACCAAATCGTCTGGACTCCAGCGATGCGTCAAAATAAATTGCCGCTGTGTGCTGTGTGTGGTGAGTTCATCAAGAAGCTTGCGGCTGTCCTCCACAGACCAACCAGCTATGCGGCTAGCCGGCGATCCGAGGTACAGCGCCTTACGGCCAGTCGATGGGTGCACTCGCACGAGCGAATGCCCTACCGGTGGAAGTATGCGCTTCTCGGAATCAGTGAGCCGAGGTGATCCCGCCTCCGCAAACGTTCTGTCAAGGTTGTGCTCGACACGCAATCCATCGATGCGCTGCTTGGTTGCCTCAGGCAGTGCGTCATACGCAGCTCTGGTGTCTGCGAACTGAGTACCTCCGCCCATTTTCGGAATGTGACAGCCGTACAGGAAGGTAAACAGTCCACTGGGATGGCGGTAAGAACTATCGGTGTGCCACAGCATGTTGCCACGCTGATTTAAACGTCGACGGTCATCCTTCGAGATGATCTGACCTTGCTCATCAACATTGCCGATCATACTGATTGCGCTGTGCTCAACCAATCCGTTCATTTCACCGCGCATATGACGCCAGGGTAGCTCAGGAGGCCCGAACAACTGGCTGAACGCAACCTGCTGAGCGGAATCGAGTTGCTGGCCGTGAAAGACGACCACTACCTTTTCCTGCACAGCATTCTTGATTCGCTCTACGACGTCCGGATCAAGCGGCTTTGAGAGATCGATGCCACTGATTTCGGCACCGAAGCCCGGATTGATGTCATTGATTTTCATATTCATAGGTCTACTCCTATTTCAGCTAGCCTTTAGATTGGCCTTACGGATAACATCACCCCATTTGCGTTGCTCGGAAGCGATGAACTGCCGGAAGTCGGCCGGAGTGCCAGTGCCGGCCTCGCCAGCAAAGCGCGTTATCACAGCTTTCCCACCCTCGGTTTGAAGCGCCGCATTCATCGCTTCATTCAGTGCCACCACCACAGCAGCCGGAAGGTTTGCCGGGCCGAGCAAGCCAAGCCATGAAGTAACTTCGTAGTCCGCTACGCCCGCCTCCTCCATTGTGGGAACCTGAGGAAATAGTGAGTTGCGACTACGTCCGGTAAACGCGAGTGGCTTTAGCACTCCTGTTTTCACCTGTTCCACTACTAAGGCGGTGTTGCCGAACATCATGTCGACATGTCCCCCCATAAGATCGTTGACCGCTGGCGCACCGCCTTTATATGGAACGTGAACAATGTCGACGCCAGTTCGCTGCTTGAACAACTCGCCCGCAAGATGATGTGAAGAGCCGACACCCGATGAGCCGTAGCTCAGCTTGCCAGGCTGCCGCCTCGCTTCAGCGATAACCTCAGCGACACTGCCAACCTTCAGCTTGGGTCCAACCACCATCAGGTTTGGAGAGCGAATAATTAACGCGATCGGCGTGAAGTCCGTCGAGGGGTTGTAGCTCACCTGCTCAAGCGCAGGCGTAATCGCCAACGGTCCGATATTCCCCAAAAGAAGCGTGTATCCGTCCGGTTGCGCTCCTGCGACGTATTTACTACCAATGACACTGCCACCACCGGCACGAAAATCCATAACGGCAGTTTGTCCGAACTGCTTGCGCAACTGCTCAGCAAGTAGGTTAACGAATGGATCGGACATGCCCCCTGCGGCCGAAGGAATCACGACTGTGACCGGCTTATGGGGATAGGTCTGAGCCACAACCCATTTGGGCATCGAACCCGCAGCAATAGCGCCCGCGGCTGTCAGTACGCGGCGCCTGCTCCACTCTAATTTCATCTTTGCCTCCTATTTCGGTTTATTCAACTATATGAACGCTGTTCGTTATTATGCACTTCATTGCTGACTTTTACCCTGGGTAATACCCCAATGAGCGACCTAGTCTTCAATCAAAGCAATGCCGTTGCTTAATACAACGACGTTTCGAGAGGCAATACGCCCTCGGAAATGCGTTCGAGCCCCTTCCCGCCAGATGTCGACCAGTAGTGTCTCGCCCGGGTAGACCGGTGCGGTAAAGCGCGTATCGAAGGCACGCAGCCGGCTCGCGTCCCCACCGCAGCACGCAAACACCACGGCCTGCCCTGCCATCCCATAGGTTGCGAGCCCATGCAGAATCGGTCTATCGAATCCAGCAGCGTGTGCTACATCTGGATCCGCGTGCAGCGGGTTTGGATCCGCAGCCAACCTATAGAGCAACGCAGCTTCTGGTCGAGACGCCACTTCCACCGTTGCATCTGGGGGCCGCTGAGGCACTGCAGGCAGAGGTTCGGGACCTGGATCGTTCGATTGACCGTCGGCTGAATATCCGCCATTGCCTCGGCAAAATGTGGACTGCTGCAGCGTTGCCAGTAGCTCACCGGCCTCGGATAAGAGTTTGCGCTGCGACACAACGATGGCACCTTTGCCTTGCCCTTTATCTGAAATTGAAAGCACACGCATTTCCGAATAAACACTTCCCGAAATCGGAATCGGAGCGTGGAATTGCGTTCTTTGTTCGCCGTGGAGTAACTGACGCCAATCGATACCCGTGCCTTCGTCACGCATCCAAAATCCCGGTGTCGCAAGGACAGTTGCGACCGTGGGAAGAGCGCGCAAGTTCTTCTCGAACGTGTACCGGAGCTGAATAGGGTCTATCGGATTTTGCCCAACACCTACGGCGAGCGCGTACAGGATGACGTCCTTCTCGCTGTAGCTTTGCATCAGTGGCGGAAAGCGCCAGGACTTCAGCTTTGCGTAGTCAATTGCCATAGTCAAGCAGCCGAGGCGGCAGCAACCGCTGACGGCCCACAGGTCACGCCTGCTTCGAAAAACTCCTCGATTTGGGTGCTGCTATACCCCAACTCCTCCAGCAGTTCGACGCTGTGTTCACCGATAGTCGGCGGATGTCTCGTTATCGCCATAGGTGTGTCAGACCAAGTGGCAGGCGAGCGTGTGTAGCGCAAGGGGCCTTCCGTGGGGTGCTCGTGCCACTGAAAAAAGTCGACGGCAGTGAGGTGCGGGTCGCCAGGAATTGTTTCTAAGGTGTGCAATACCGTCGCGGGGATATCCAGCTCTTCAAAATTTCGCAACCACTCGGAGGTCGTGCGCGTTCGCAGGACTTCCTGCAAGTACTGATGTACCGGGCCCGCGTGCTTAGTACGCGATGTCAGCGTGGCAAAGCGCGGATCGTTCCGCATTTCGCTATTCACCAACTGGAAAAATGCCCTCCACTGCTGGTCCGTGTACAACATCGCGCAGATGTATCCGTCCAGTGTCGCAAAAGGTTTGCGCTCGGGCGCTAGCGAGCGTGCATAGCCTGCAGGACCTATAGGCGGTTCGAAAGTTTCACCGCCTGAATGGTCGCCCATAACACATTCGACCATGGTCTCAAACATGGGCACCTCGATGCTTTGCCCCCGACCAGTCCGTCCTCGGGCAAGCAACGCGCCCAAGACGGCGTTAACCGTTGCGAGCCCCACGTATCGATCTGCGATTGCCAAAGGGACATAGCGAGGGTTGCCGTCGCCGGTACGAGCAACCAGACTCGGAATTCCAGCTAATCCTTGGATCAGATCATCGTAGGCGGGGCGTGCTGCATAGGGCCCACTCTGCCCAAAACCGTAGGCCCCCACGTAAATTAGCTTAGGGTGAATAGCAGACAACTCTTCATAGCCAAGCCCAAGCCGCTGCATTGCCGCCGGCCGAACGTTGTAAATGAGTACGTCAGCAGTCTGGACCAGGCGCCGCATTGCCTCCGCGCCCTCTTGCGATTTGAGGTCAAGCGCGAGACTACGCTTATTTCGGTTTGCATGAAGAAACAGGTGGCCCATTCGCGGATTGCGCATAGGGCCGATCGCTCGAATCGTGTCACCCGAAAGTGGCTCAACTTTAACCACATCGGCCCCCATGTCACCCAAGATCCGGCACGCAAACGGAGCCATGACAACGGATGCGACCTCGACAATGCGGACTCCCGCTAACGGTCCCATTAGGCACTCTCCTCAGATTTAATCTGGAAATCTGGAGTTCTTTTTTCCAGGAACGCGTCGATTCCTTCCCTGCCTTCGGGCCCCGCCATACCCATCATCTCGTACGCGAGCGAGGCCTGGAAAATCGGCGTTGCTTGGCGCACCCACATGTTTAGCGCCTGCTTGGTCCAACTGATGGCATGACGGGGACCGGTCGCCAATTGCACCGCGACCTGGATCGCTCGCGACTCGACCTCCGCATCGTCCAACGCCAAGGACACCAGATTCATTCGCTCAGCCTGCTCTCCGGTGAACACATCCGCCGTAAGCAGGTAGTACTTGGCCTTGGCCATTCCGCATAGAAGCGGCCAGATGATGGTCGCATGGTCGCCTGCCGCAATCCCAACTTTTAGGTGACCATCAGAGAACTTCGCGTCCCTAGACACAATAGATACGTCAGCCATCACCAAGCAAGCCAACCCAGCACCCACGGCCCAACCGCGTGCAGCAGTGACGATGGGCTTCGAGCAGTCCAGCATGCCGAGCACAAGCCGCTGCGCCTCTCGCATTGTCTGAAATCTGAGGTGGTAGTCGTCCACAACCTTGCGCTCGTGATTCAGATCGCCACCGGCTGAAAAGGAGCGCCCTTCCCCGGTAAGGATCACGGCAGCGACTGAAGCATCGGCCTCCACATCGCTCCAGATTTCGGAGACTTCTTTATGCATAAGAGCATCCATCGCGCCCAACTTCAGAGGAGAAGCCAACGTAATTCGCAAGACGGCAGGATGCGGGCGGTCGAACTTGAGTCTTTGGTAGCGGGAGTATCTTTCGGACACAAAAGCCTTTCTGCGCGATTTCGCTTGCTTGTTCATTAATATGAATGATATTCATATTAATGAATTTGGACAAGGAAATCTTTGGGCTAGACTGCACGCATGTCTCCTGCTCCCAGCCAAGCTAAAGATCCGACGCCAGAATCCGCCGCGACGGTGCAGTCCGCACCCCGTTCCGTCACGCGCGTCCTGGGCCTGTTCGGCCGCCTCGCCAATTACCCCAAAGGAGCAACTCTCGCAGAACTCAGCATCATCCTGGAGTCTCCTAAGAGCAGCTTGCTGCTTCTGTTGAGGCCACTGGTGATGGAGGCATATTTGCTTCATGAAAACGGGCGATATCGCCTAGGGCCAGCGATCTATCGCCTGGCGGCGACAATTACTGGTGCTCGCAACTTGAACAGCCTCATTCGCCCGTATATCGCCGAGCTCGCACAGGCAGTGTCAGAGAGTGTTTATCTAGCAGTACTTGACCCAGGCATGGGCGTTTGCACGTACATCGAAGGCGTGGATTCCCAGCAGGCCGTTCGCTTCGTTCTCCCCCTCGGGCAGCCACGAGCTCTCTATGGCACGTCCGCCGGCCGTCTGCTTCTGGCTTGGCAAGACAAGCAGTGGATTGAGCAATACTTGCAGCGAACCAAGCTCATCGCGGCAACGAAAAATTCCATCGTCTCTAAGGATAAGCTGCGCAAGGAGCTTTCCCGCATCCGGGTACAGGGCTATGCACTTACCGTCAATGAAGGGCACGAAGGCGCGACAGGGGTTGCGGCGCCCATCCTCGATTCGTCAGGCGGGATTTGGGCAGCATTAGTCGTTGCCCTACCAACACACCGTTTCGACTCCTCAAAAGAACATGTGATTCAGACATTGCAGGCGATCAGCATGCGCGCCTCGGGCGAACTGCAGGCCGTTGACGGCGCATAGGGAATCTAGCCAATCATGCTGTATCCGCCAGACACGGACAGCACCTGACCAGTGATGTGGCCCGCTACTGGAGACGCGAGAAATGCTACCGCGCCCGCGATGTCTCGTGGCCGACCAAGCTTTCGCAGCGGCAGCGCTTTTGCGATTTTCTCAAACTGCTCCGTCGTAAACATTTCACCGGTTTGAGCCCACATGCTGGAGCCGCCGACCTCTTGGGCTGTCTCTGGAACTGTCACTCCCGGACACACAACATTACAGCGGATGCCATAGCGGCCATTTTCCTTGGCGATGGTTTTCATGAAACTATTCACCGCAGCCTTGGTTCCACCATAGACTGCTTCGCGAGGCTCGCCTTGCCGGCTTGCGTCAGAACTGATCGAAATAATAGCCCCCTGCCTGGCCGGAATCATGAGCTTTAGCGCGGCATGCGTGCAATTAAGTACGCCGACGTAGTTAACCTGAATGATCCTTTGCCAGAACTCGGGGGTCGTCTCTGTGAAGTACATCAGCTTGTCCCAGCCGACATTGTTGACGAGTACATCTATTTTCCCGTAGCTCTCTGCCGCTTTAGTGAAGAGGCGCTCCACCTGAGCAAGATCGGTGACGTCAGTCTTTGCTACTTGCACTGATGACGCACCGCGCTCCAGCGCCTCTTTGCTTACCTCGTCAGCCTGCTGGCTATCGATGTCGCCAATGGTGATGTTTGCTCCTTCAGCGGCGAAACCAAGGACGATCTCGCGCCCGATATTGGATGCACCCCCAGTGACAATGACTGATTTTCCTTTGAGTTGAAGATCCATTTTTTGCTCCGGTTAAGAGAATACGTTCACGTCAACAAGTTCGCGTACAACGCGAGCTGATGGTCAGAATTGCCCCAAGTCAGGTCGATCACACTTAGGCGCTTGAAATAGTCGCCCACCTCAAGCTCCGCAGTCATACCGATGCCGCCGTGCAGCTGCACAGCCTGTTCACCGATGAATCGAGCGGACTTTCCTGTCAAGAACTTGGCGGCTGCGATGGTGGCACTCGCGTCGTTGTCATCCATGTCATCGATCGCCGCTGCGGCCATGAAGGCCGCCGAGCGGGCCTGCTCCAATGCGATCAACATGTCAGCGTACCGGTGTTGCAACGCCTGGAATGAAGCCAGGGGTTGTTTGAACTGCTGCCTAGTCCGCATATAGCTTGCGGTAACTAAGCACAGTTGCTCCATTGCACCGAGGGCTTCTGCACATAATCCTGCGGTACCACGTCGCAGTGCTTGCTTCACGCTGCTGCGAACGGACTCACCGCGCATGAGCAACTGATTCGCATCCACCTCGACGCGATTCATCTCAAGTTCAGATACTCGCCGACCGTCAATGGTGGGAAAGCTGCGTACTGTCATACCAGGCGTATCAGCATCGATGACCAGGAGAAGCTCTTCGCCTGTGGCAGCGGTCGCCGTCACGAGAAATTGCGTGGCCCCGGCACCATCCAATACCAGCGACTTTCGGCCGGAAATGAACCATGCGTCATTGAACAACTCCGCCGTCGTCTGCGGCGAGACCAGGTCATAACGATGCCCCTGTTCGGCGTGTGCTAGAACAATGACAGCACTCCCGTCTGCAATCTGGCGAAGCAACTCGTCCCTAGCTTGAGATACTGCCGCAGCGCTGATAGCTGATGCTGCGACGATGCAACTGCTAATGAATGGCTCGGGCGATAGTCCGCGCCCTAGCTCAATCGCCACCAACATCACGTCGTAACCTGAGCCGCCAAGACCGCCGACATCTACCGCAATGGGTAGGCCCGTAATTCCCAACTCGCTAAGACCACGCCAGGTGGCAACGTCAAAGCCCTTCTCCTGCGCCATCGCGCGACGCCGCGCCTCGATAGAGCAGTTATCCTCAATGAACCTTCGCGCGGCATCGACTAGCAGTTGCTGTTCTTCGGTGTAG
Source organism: Variovorax sp. VNK109 (assembly GCF_049445855.1). Lineage (NCBI taxonomy): Bacteria > Pseudomonadati > Pseudomonadota > Betaproteobacteria > Burkholderiales > Comamonadaceae > Variovorax > Variovorax sp. VNK109. The sequence goes on from NZ_JBMSDV010000001.1 coordinate 948,114, forward strand.
TTGAATTCCATTGCGTCATCCCAACGCCAGCTTGGCGATGATGTTCCTCTGAATTTCGTTAGTTCCTCCATAGATCGATGCTTTACGCATATCGAAATAAAGGGCTGCGAGTGCGTTAAGCTCAGCGCCCACTGGAGTTGCTGCACCCGCATCGTCCATTGCCTCCGGGACGTAGGGAATAGCCGTAGGACCCGCCGCTTCTTGCAACAGGCGCGAAAGTGCCTGCTGGATTTCGGATCCACGAATCTTGAGGATCGAAGCCTCCTGCTCAATGGGCTTGCCCGCCTGTTCCATCGAAATGGTGCGCATCAGCGACCATTCATGGGCCTTAAGCTCGATCTCTAGAGTGGCAAGCTTGTGGCGAAATGCGACATCAGCGAGCAGTGGGTTATTGACATCCGGGATTTTTGCCGTCACCTCTTTGAGCCGACGGAGAAAGCGCTTGGCGAGCCCTACGCCTGCGATCCCCGTGCGCTCATTGCCCAGCAAAAATTTAGCAATGGACCAGCCTTCGTTCTCCCGTCCTACCAGATTACCGTGTGGGACGATCACGTTATCAAAGAAAACTTCATTCAGATCGACGCCATGATCAAGTGTCCGGATTGGACGGACGGTCAATCCTTTGGACTTCATGTCAATCAGCAAGAAGGAGATGCCCGCTTGCGGCTTGGAACCGAGGTCTGTGCGAACCAAACAAAACATCCAGTCCGCCCAGTGTGCGAAAGTAGTCCAAATCTTCTGTCCATTGACGACGTAGCCATTTGCATTTCGTTCGGCTCTAGTGCGCAGCGAAGCTAGATCCGATCCCGACCCAGGCTCAGAGTAGCCCTGACACCACAGCTCATCTGCGTGCAGAATTTTGGGAAGAAATCGTTGCTGCAAAGTAGCGCTGCCGAAATTCATCAACACGGGCGCAAGCATCGTTAGGCCGAAAGGAAGCTGCCTAGGGGCACCGGCACTGAAGCACTCATCTTCGAAAATCGTACGCCGGGCTGCGCTCCAGCCACAACCACCGTGCTCCGCCGGCCAGCTGGGAGCGCCCCAACCGTTCGCCGCCAGAATCTTTTGCCATTCCACATAGTCGGCCCTCTCGACTCGTCTAAGGCCGAGTACACGTTCGCGAATATCGGCAGGAAGTTTTGCCTGAACGAACGACCTGACCTCTTGGCGAAATGCCTGGTCTTCTTCGCTTTCACGTAGTCTCATAGTTAATTTTTCCAGTCGATCAGACAGGATCCCAAGGCGTGTGCTTAATCGACACGACATTGGGTGAGAAGCTGGCTTGCATAGCCGGGATTGCATGCTCGGCAATGCTATGAACAGACCATCCCCCGTCGCGATGTATGGAGCGTAGGATCTGCGGTTGGCTGAAAAGATAGAGCTCGTTCGCACGGGCTCCAAAAATTTGCGCAGTCACATGCGAGGAGAGATCACTACATAGATAGACGACGAGCGGAGCAATCTTGTGACTCTCCATTCGTTTGAATTTCTCGACGCGCGCCTTCTCCTCGGGCGTATCGGAAGGGATACCAGAGGTCATTTGCGTCCATGCCCAAGGAGCGATGCAGTTCGAGCGAACGTTGAATTTCGCCATGTCCAAGGCGATGGACTTAGAAAGGCCAACAATGCCCATCTTTGCCGCAGCATAGTTGGCCTGACCCAGGTTTCCAATCAAGCCACTGGTGGAGGTCATATGCACAAAAGCGCCAGCACCTTGCGCTTTCATGTGTGGGGCCGCGGCACGCGCCACGTTGAATGACCCATTCAGGTGGACGTCAAGGACGTCCGACCATTCCGCCCTACTCATATTGAAGAAGAAGCGATCGCGCAAGATCCCCGCATTGTTCACGACACAGTCGATGCGTCCAAAGACGTCGAGGGCTGTTGTGATAATTCGCTGGGCTGACTCCCATTGCGCCACACTTTCTTTTGAGGCGATCGCCTCTGCCCCTTCTGCGCGAAGTTCACCGACAACTGCATCCGCGTTGTCACTAACATCGTTGACAACCACTTTGGCCCCATGACGACCCATGCACAATGCGATGTCGCGTCCAATGCCCCCGCCCGCGCCAGTGATCACGACGACCTTGCCCGCCATGCATTTTTCTTCCTGCATTCCATTGCTCATTACCAAGCTCCCTCAAACACCGCCGCCATCCCCTGGCCACCACCAATGCACATGGTCTCCAAGCCATAGCGCACCTTGCGCCTCTTCATCTCGTGCAGCAGCGTGCACATAATTCGCACACCGGTGGCACCGATAGGGTGACCAAGGGAGATGCCAGAGCCGTTGACGTTCAAACGGTCCTCATCGTTCCAGTCAAGCTCTCTTAGTACGGCAAGCACCTGGCAAGCAAACGCCTCGTTGAGCTCGACTAGGCCCATGTCATTTAACGTCAGCCCCAAGCGTGGCAACAGCTTGCGAACCGCCGGCACAGGCCCTAGCCCCATAAACGCAGGCTCACAACCAACGACCGTCCATCCGGAAAGAAAGCCGATAGGCTGTAGTCTGAGCGATGCCAATCTGTCTTCCGCAACAACCAAGCAGGCAGCCGCCGCGTCGTTTTGCTGACTTGCATTGCCAGCGGTGACAACCCCACCGTCCATCAGTGGGCGCAACTTCGTAAGACTATCGAGCGTGCTATCTGGACGAACACCTTCATCTTGCGATACTTCGATCGCCGCGCCTTTCTTTTGCGGAACCTTGACGGAAACGATCTCCTCGGCGAATCGCCCCTGCGCCCAAGCATTCGAGGCGCGATTGTGGCTACGTAGCGCGTAACGGTCGCTTTCCTCGCGCCCAATGCTGTGTTTGCGCGCCACATTCTCAGCCGTCTCGATCATTCCGGAGATAGGCCCAAATCGCTCTACCGGCTGAGATCTTTCCCGGCCGCGCTCCAAGCGATCGTGTAGAGCGACACTGCCACTTCGCTTGCCCCAGCGCATATCAGTCGAGTAGTACTCAATATTGCTCATACTCTCAACGCCGCCGGCGACGACAACATCTGCGGCACCGCTCTGCACCATCATCGCGGCACTCGCAATTGCTTGAAGACCGCCGCCACATCTGCGGTCGAGCTGCATTCCAGGCACGCTGACCGGCATTCCAGACTGAAGCGCTGCCCAACGACCTACGCAAGGCGTCTCCCCATTTGCATACGACTGGGCAAAGACAACATCTTCGACCACGGCTGGATCGATTGCCGTACGACGAACAACCTCAGTGACAACGGCCGAGGCCAAGTGCTCCACTCTGATGGATTTGAAGGCTCCACCGAATGCAGCAACAGGCGTTCGGACGGGAGCAACAATAGCGGCTCTTCTCAAGTTGGGGACTCCTGATTTGGGGAATTACTGGCAGTTGCCGGAAACACGGGCGCGCGACGCTCGGAAAAGGCGCGGAGACCTTCGCCGGTGTCTGCCCCTTGAAGAAATCGAGAGGCTGCGTCGACCTCCATAGCAAGCGCGGTGGGTAGCGCCATGTCGAGACCTTGACGTGCGAGCCGCTTCATGAGAGCAAGTCCCTCCGGGCTGCGCGTTGCGAGCTCATCGCAATAGGCAACCGCCGCCTCCATCAGCCCGTCTGTAACCACACGATTGACCAGCCCAAAGCGCTCCGCCTCGGATGCATCAATCCATTTGGCACTCAGGAACAAATCCATGGCCCGACGTTGCCCAACAATCCTGGGTAGACGCTGGCTACCTCCCAATCCTGGAATTACGCCGAATTTCGCGTGCTGGTCACCAAAGCGCGCCGTGGAATCGGCGAACACCACGTCGCAGGCGAGCATCAGCTCCAAACCGCCTGCAAGGCACAGCCCCTGGCAAGCAGCGACAAATGGCAGCGCGCTGCATTCGATCTGACGCATCAAGGCATGCCCTGCGCTGAGAAAGTTCCTCAACGCGCGCTCATCCTGGCGAATTGCATTGAGAGACTGGAGATCTGCACCGCTGCAGAAGTTCTTACCTTGAGCGCACACCAGCACCGCCCGAATCGAGGCATCCGCTTCGAACGAGATAACAGCGGCCGAGAGTGCGGACACCATATTGGGCGTCAGGCTATTGAAGCTGTCGGGTCTCGCCAGTTCAATAATTCCAACATCGCGCATACGCCGTGTCGCCACTGAGGCCACGCATGAGTCGACTTGCTCTTTCACGTTGCCTACTCCGCTTTGATGTTGGCCTGCTTAATGAGCGGCGTCCAGCGCTGCGATTCGCCAGCAAGGAACGAGTCCACCTCTTCTGGCGATTGCCGCATCCATGTCAAGTAAAGTGAGTCCAACAACTGCTGCCCGGCCGGGAGCGTCCAAGCCTCCTCAGCGTCAGTGTTGATTTTGCGAATCACTTCACGCGGAACCTTACTTGGGGCAACCAGCACAAGATATGAAGTTACGTTGAAGTTCGGCACGCCCGCTTCAGCGATAGTCGGCACACCAGGAAAAGCCGAGCTCCGCTTTGTGCCAGTCACGCCCAATGCACGAAGCCTGCCATCCCGAACGAAAGGTGCCGCAGCAGGAATGTTGCCGAACATCATCTGCACCTGGCCACCAATCAGATCAGTCGTCGCTGGGCCAGTACCCTTGTACGGTACGTGCACGATATCAACGTTGGCCATGCGCTTGAACATCTCGCCTGTCAGGTGCTGAGATTGCCCCTGTCCCGATGACGCGAAATTGAGCGTCCCTGGTTTCTTGCGGGCCAGCTCAATGAGCTCGGGAACCGATAAAGCAGGCACAGCAGGGTTGACGATAAGCACATTGGCAAATTGCACGAGCGACCCTACGGCCGCGATATCGCGTGCAGTTTCATAACCCACATTCGTCATCGCGGGGGAGAAAACCAGCGGCCCGCTGTTCGCCATGACCAACGTATACCCGTCAGCTGGACCTTTCGTCAGCTGCTGCATTGCAGTAACGCCGCCCGCTCCAGGCTTGTGCTCTACGACGACCGGAACCTTCCACTTCTTGCTGAGATGATCTGCCAGATGACGCGCTACGGGATCTGTCACGCCACCCGGTGCAGAGGGCACGATGATTCGCACAACCCCTGTAGGGAAGGACTGTGCGCCAGCAGTAGCGGCCACGACAGATAGACAAAGAAGGAATGTTTTGGTCAGCAACAGAAGCACTCTCATAGTTTTCCTCGCGATACTCAGTACTCGAATTTTCTCGTTCATATTATAGAACGATATTCATTCTAATGAACAACGGATATACTCTTGAATCATGAAAACAATGATTCAGACAGGAGACAAGCGAACATTGCGTCAGCGAGTTCTTGTGACAGGCGGGACGTCCGGCGTTGGATTCGCAATAGCTCGCTTGGCACTAGCGGGGGGGGCGCAGGTCGTAGTGAGCGGGCGTGACCCCAAACGAGGAGCCATCGCTGAGTCCACCTTGCGATTGATCGCCCCCGACGCCTCTTTCGTCTGTGGCGATGCAGCGGACTGGGATGGCGCATTCGACTCCGTTGAGCAGGCAGTGCGCTTAATGGGAGGACTCGATGTGTTGATTAGCGCAGGCGCCGAGGGGGCTGTCCCACCTACACCATTTATGAACATGTCACCGGCCGAATTGCAAGCAGCGTTCGGTTCACGTGTATTCGGCCGAGTTTTCCCCATTCGTGCAGCAGTCCCTCATATGCAAGCCGCTCGAAGCGGATCGATCGTCCTGCTCACAACGGACGCAGGCCGGCATGCGACCCCGGGCGAGTCCATCGTGGGCGCAACAGGCGCATCTCTGATCATGCTTACCAAAGCCCTGGCACGAGAGCTTTCGCCATTTTCAATCCGTGTTAACGCACTCGCGCTGACGCTCACCTCAGATACCCCTTCCTGGGACCGGATCTTCAGCCGGCCCGGGTTCGAACAAAGACTGTTCGCGAAGGCACTGGAACGTTTTCCTTCGGGTCGCGCACCAACGGCCGACGAAGTCGCACGGGTAGCAATCTTTATGGCAAGTGAGAGCGCTTCTCAGGTCACGGGCCAGACGCTCAGCGTCAATGGTGGCCTTTCATTCGGTGGTTGGTAAGGATCAGGATGTCAACATTCATCAATACGTTTCAGTACGCAGAGGTCCCGGAAGACGCAGAGGCAACACGCAACATCATTCGTGACTTCCTCAAGCGCGAGCTGCAGGGCATGTCACTCGAGCGCAGGGCTCAGTCGTGGATGGGATTTGACGGATCTTTTAGTCGCAAGCTCTCCGCGAATGGTTGGGTTGGCCTCACCCTTCCGAAGGAGTACGGAGGCGGTGGTCGCGACGCGTTTCATAGATTCGTGCTCGTCGAGGAGTTGCTCGCTTCGGGCGCGCCGGTGTCAGCTCACTGGATCGCAGAACGCCAGTCCGGCCCCTTGATCCTGCGTTTTGGCAACGACAGCCAAAAACGATACTTCCTCCCCAGGATTTGCGCCGCCGAGGCCTTCTTTTGTATTGGAATGAGCGAGCCAGATGTCGGCTCGGATCTAGCGAGTGTGAGAACACGTGCAAAAAGAGTTGATGGCGGGTGGCGCTTAAATGGGCATAAGATTTGGACGACAAATGCTCACCGCTGTCACTTCATGATCGCCTTGGTGCGCACATCGGACGCAGGAGCGCTGCGTCACGCTGGGCTTTCGCAGTTCGTTATCGACATGAAAACTCCTGGTGTAACCGTGCGCACAATCCCTGATATCAGCGGAGGCGAACACTTCTGTGAGGTTTTCTTGGAAGACGTTCTGCTATCCGACGATGCACTGATAGGCCAGGAAGGGGCTGGGTGGGAACAGGTCAACTCGGAGCTCGCCTTCGAGCGAAGCGGTCCTGAGCGGCTCTACTCCAGCATCGTGCTGCTGGAGCACTGGTTGGCCATTCTCCGCGATTGCTCCGATCTAAGCAGAGCGACCCCAATCGTGGGGCGACTCGCTGTGCATCTGGCCACCTTGCGGAGTATGTCGATAGCAGTTACAGCTCAGCTGGCTAAGGGAAACAGTCCCATGATCGAAGCCGCAATCGTAAAAGACTTGGGCACCGAGTTCGAGCAATTCGTGCCTTCGCTAATCGAGAGCTACGTGGGCATGGGACCAGACTGGTCCGACGACTTCGCCCGAGCATTGCACTATGTTGCCGTGATGGCTCCGACATTCTCTCTGCGAGGAGGCACCCGCGAAATCCTGCGCGGCATGATCTCCCGTGGCCTTGGTATGCGATAGGAACTGACTATGTTGATCGAAGCATTTGAAACATTTCTGGCTAAGTCATGCACTCCGGATGTTGTGCGACAGATTGAGTCCAGCGGAAAAATCGACCTCCTTTGGCGCGAGGTTGAGGACAGCGGATTCTTGGCGCTTATGGCGCCCGAAGAACTCGGCGGTGCGGGCATGTCGTGGAGCGAGGCCTTCGCGGCGTTCACACTCTTGGGCCGGTACGCCATGCCGGCACCCATCGCACAAACCATTGCCGCGCGCGCCTGGATGCCCTCCGAAATGCGAGGCGCGGCAATATCACTGGCATCGTTGCACGCAAGGACCTCTTCAGGGGACGTAATTCTCGACAAAGTGCCGTACGGATTAGTGGCGACACATGTTGCCTGCGAGCAAAATTCCGGCGTCGTAGAAATTTGGCCTTGCGAGAATGCGCGGCGCACTACATCCAGAATTCCAGGTTGCGCAACCGCCACCTCGTTAACGTGGAGCGAGCGCCCACAGTCCCTCGCCATGCTTGCTCCTGGCACCCACCTTGAATGGACAAGCGCAGCGATCCATGCAGCCTTGCTTGCAGGCTCCATGCAGCGGGTGCTCGATATCTGCTTGCAGTATTCAGCGGATCGCGCGCAATTCGGCAAGCCTATCGGTAAATTTCAAGCTGTCCAGCAGCAAATCGCAGTGGTCGCCGAGCACGTCGTGGCGGCCCGGATAGCGGCACAACTACCGTTTGCGCGCGGCTTGAGCCTTGCGACTGTCGCTGTAGCCAAAGCCCGTTGCAGCGAAGCTGCGGGACTTGTCGCAGCTGCCGCGCACGCCGTGCATGGCGCGTTCGGAATCACGGCTGAGTACGAGCTGCAGCTTCATACCCGAAGGCTCCATGAATGGCGAATGGCCGATGGCGCCGAGGCCATATGGCACGACAGAATCGGAAAGGTCCTAACCGACGCGCGGGGACCAGACTTCGTCGCGTTCGCTCAAACTCTGGACACGCGGCTAGCAATCGCCTAGCCGAATGCCCCGTTCTCGCGATGGCGCCGAATGGCATCTGCATCGAGCCATTGCTGCAACGCTTGCTCCGGCATCTGAGGCCCATCATCCGGCGCGCACGGGTCCGACGCCATGGTCCGGGAAAATCGGGGGGCAGCCCGCGGATGCTGGACTCCATCCACCTCCACGAATGTTCCACGCGCGGCCAAGTGTGGATGCCGTGGCGCCTCAACAAAGGTCAGTACCTGACTAAAGCATGCGTTCGTATGTTCTAAAAGTTGTGCCCACTCAGCACGCGTTCGGGTGCGAAATACGTCCGACAGCATACGTCGGGCCTGTGGCCAATGTGCTTGCTCGTATTGGCCGCCAACGGAATGAGGGGCGATCCCAAGTGCATGAAGCAGTTCGAGATAAAACTTGGGTTCAATCGGAGCAATTGATACCCAGTGGTCGTCCGCGCATTGATATACGCCATAGAACGGTGCCCCGCCGTCAAGCACGCTTTGGCCTCTTTGCACACCGTGGGCACCTGCAGCGATCAGCCCCTGGAACAATGCCGATAGCGATGCAACGCCGTCCACCATCGCCGCGTCCACCACCTGTCCTCGACCCGAAGAGCGGGCTTCGAGAATCGCCGCTAGTATTCCAAATGCTAAGTAAAGCGCGCCACCGGCATAGTCGCCAATTAGGTTGAGCGGAATTGCAGGTCGCTCGGCAGAACCGATGGCATGAAGCACGCCAGTAAGAGCTACGTAGTTTAAATCATGGCCTGCAACGTCAGCCAATGGACCGTCCTGGCCCCACCCCGTGACGCGCCCATACGTCAGTCGACGATTAACCTCAAAGCATTCTTGCGGACCTAATCCCAAGCGCTCCATGGTGCCGGGCCGAAATCCTTCCATCAGGGCGTCCGCCTGACTAATAAGATCCATCAACGCCGCATGACCCGCTTTGGACTTGACATCCACTACAACGGCAGGCCGGCTGCGAAGAACAAGATCGTATTTCCGAGGCCGGGGAATACCCAATCCGCTACCTCCAGCTTTTTCGATCCGGACAACCTGAGCCCCCAAGTCAGCCATCAACATGGCACACATAGGCCCAGGACCGACTCCGGCCATCTCGACGATTTTCAGACCATGAAGCGGCCCCGCACCGCTTGTTACGCCAACGCCAAGTGTCATGATTTTCGGCTCCGGAATGCTGCCACTCTGTCGCTAAAGTCGGGCAGCGCTTCCAAGAGTGCCATATGAGACGATACGGCATCAAGATGCGATCTCAAAGTCATCGACCCGTTCATGTTGTCGTAGACCGCACGCTTCGTGAACCGGATCGCTTCGCAAGGTTGACGCGCTATACGCCTCGCGAGCTCTAGTGCAACCTGGAGTGCCTGGCCCGCAGGTGCCAACCTATTGGCCAAACCCATAGCGAGTGCCGCCTGAGCGTCAACTTCTTCTCCAGTCCAAAGCAATTCGAGCGCCTTAGGGACACCCACGATGCGGGGAAGGAACCACCCCCCTCCGTCACCCGGCATCAGCGCCATGCGGATGTAGCTCTCTGCAACAACGGCGGCGGAGTCCATGATTCGTAAATCACACATCAACGCCATGTCCAGGCCCGCCCCTCTGGCAGTTCCATTGATCGCAGCTATGACCGGACAGTCGATCCTCTCCAGCAATTGCGGGATGTGGTGCACGTTCTGCCAAAGGTAGTTCTTCTTTTCCAAGGCGTCCATCGCTAAGAAGGCTTCGAGGTCATCCACGTCACCCCCTGCGCAAAATGCCTCGCCCCTTCCGGTAACCACGAGAACCCGAACTCTCCGATCTTCAGCGACTTTTTCAAGAGCAGCGCGCCACTGTCTGATCATCTCCGCATTGAAAGCATTGAACTTGTTGGGACGGTTTAGCGCAAGCGTGGCCACTCCATCGTCATCGACGGAATAAAGGATCAAGGCATCCTGATGTGAGTCAGTCATTTTTTCCCTTCAGTATAATGAACGACGTTCATTATACTGAACAAAACAAGGGCTAACCAAGAATCGCCATTCCATCCATTGCGAATTGGCCGTCCGCTCCTGCGGCCCACAATCTGGCAGTCTGTGCGTCGACGCGGCCGGCAACGGTAAACGAGCTTCCCACAAACAAAGGACTCAAGGCGCGAAATGTGAAGTTTCTGATCTTCACTCCAGGCCGGAAGGCCCGCAATTGCTCGAGTAGTAGAGTGGCGATTAAAGGTCCGTGCACTACCAAAGACGGATACCCTTCAATCTGTGTAGCGTAGGGGTGGTCATAGTGAATCCGGTGACCGTTAAACGTCAGGGCTGAATACCGAAATAACAAAATCGGGTCCGGCGTAACTATCCGACTGAACTGCGCGTCGTGCGGTGCCGAGCGCAACGGTAGACCCTGCACCGCTCCCGGGGCTTCTCGGTAAACAATGTCCTGACTTTCGCTGATTGCTAGACCTAAAGGTGAATGAATTTCATGGGCAACTTGGACAAAAACCAAGCTACCAGTTCGCCCAGTCTTCTCCTGGATATTGCTAATTCTGGACACCCGTCGGACAAACTCGCCGACCCGCAGGGGGTGGTGAAACGTCAGCGCACCACCGGCCCACATGCGCCTAGGCAATTCGATTGGCGGGAGAAAACCACCCCTACAGGGGTGGCCGTCATTCGACAAGTTTTCGGGAGCCTCTGCTTGCAAAAAGTGAAGCCAATGCCAAAGTGGAGGCAGTTCGTCGTTCTGCTCATCACTCGAACCCAGCGCTGCCCGCATTAGACGAATGGCAGTCGGCGAAACAATATCCTCTGTATCCTGCGAGCGTCCTACCCACGCTCCCCACGAAGAATCGGTCATATGCTACTTCTCCAGTTGTTGGAGCAAATCGGGGATCGCCATAAATAAGTCCGTCTCCAACCCATAGTCAGCCACCGAGAAGATCGGTGCTTCCGGGTCCTTGTTGATCGCCACGATCACCTTGGAATCCTTCATGCCGGCCAGATGCTGGATCGCACCCGAGATGCCCGCTGCGATGTACAGCTGCGGCGCCACGATCTTGCCGGTCTGGCCCACCTGCAGGTCGTTGGGCGCGTAGCCCGCGTCCACCGCAGCGCGGCTCGCGCCGATGGCGGCACCCAGCTTGTCGGCGAGAGGCGTCATCACTTCATTGAACTTCTCGGAGCTGCCCAGCGCACGTCCACCGGAGACGATGATCTTGGCGGCGGTGAGTTCGGGGCGCTCGCTCTTGGCGATCTCGCTGCCCACGAAGCTGCTCTTGCCGTTGCCGGAAGCGGCTGCGGGGGTTTCGACGGCGGCGCTGCCACCCGAGGCTGCTGCCGGGTCGAAGGCCGTGGTGCGAACCGTGATCACCTTGGTGGCGTCGGCGCTCTGCACGGTGGCAATCGCGTTGCCGGCGTAGATCGGACGCTCGAAGGTGTCGGCAGCATCGACCTTGGTGATGTCGCTGATCTGCGCGACGTCCAGCTTGGCGGCGACGCGCGGGGCGACGTTCTTGCCGCTGGCGGTGGCCGGGAAGAGGATGTGGCTGTAGTTGCTGGCGATGGCGAGGACCTGGGCCGCGACGTTCTCGGCCAGGCCGTGGGCGAAGCCTTCGCCGTCGGCGTGGATGACCTTGGCGACGCCGGCGATCTGGCTGGCAGCCTTGGCGGCTTCAGCCGCGTTCAGGCCAGCAACCAGCACATGGACGTCACCGCCGCAGGCGGCAGCGGCCGTCACGGTGTTGAGCGTTGCGGGCTTGATCGAAGCGTTGTCGTGTTCTGCAATGACGAGTGCGGTCATATATCTGTTGGTTTAGGTGTTGCGTTCTAGCGAGCAAATGGGAAACTGGAGGCAAATCAACGAGGCACCCTGCGGGCCGGCCACAAAGCGTAGAGCGTCTTCATCGGCAGAGGCAAAAATCACAGCCCACGGCAGATAGACAGAACTCCTTACTGTCAAGGAACCAGACATTACGATCAGGAATCGCCCGCCGCATCGCGCCTCCTTGCAGAGTTGCCTCTCATACCCAGGAGATAACGCCATGCAGGATGCAGAGACGCCTTCTGCATCTAGTGGCATGATTGAATGAACGTCATTGCACGCCAACGACTCCAGCCAACCTTGCGCAGGAGCGGTCGCGGTTCTCTGATACTTGCGAAAACCTCGGCGCAAACGAGCACGCTCATGAGGGAGCTGCCAAGCACCAGTGTCTGATAGCAGCCGGATCGTGAAATAGGATAGGCCGTCGCGATCTGCAATGAGTGGTCCGTAACCAGTTTCTGGCGTGGTGTAGTGGATACTCCACGGTGTCAGCACGTGACGGCCTAGCGCTCCTGCGCCCGCCGAAACGACCTGAAATTGATGTTCAAGATGGAAATGCGGCGGGAGACTAAAGCCCGCCTCTTGTTCGACAAGATATGCCTGCGGACTGGGTTGCATCAGCGGATCTGACACGATGAAGTCCGTGCGATATCCGCGGAAGAATGGAACATCACTGCGCCGCTTCAATGCAAAACTATCAGCGGCGTTCCTACCCACGAACATTGTCAGATGACCTTCGCTTCGTTCTTGAGCTTGTCCACCAGCGTGGCCACGTCCGGCACCTTGATGCCGGCCTTGCGGCCTGCGGGCTCGGCCACCTTCAGGGTCTTCAGGCGCGGTTTCACGTCCACACCGAGGTCTTCGGGCTTGACGGTATCGAGCTGCTTCTTCTTGGCCTTCATGATGTTGGGCAGCGTGACGTAACGCGGCTCGTTCAGGCGCAGGTCGGTGGTGATGACTGCCGGCAGCGTGAGCGCGAGGGTTTCGAGGCCGCCGTCCACTTCGCGGGTGACCTTGACCTTGTCGCCATCGACTTCGACCTTGCTGGCGAACGTGGCTTGGGGCAGATCAGCCAGCGCGGCCAGCATCTGGCCGGTCTGGTTGGCGTCGTCGTCGATCGCCTGCTTGCCCAGGATCACGAGGGAGGGTTGCTCCTTGTCCACGAGTGCCTTGAGCAGCTTGGCCACGGCCAGCGGCTGCAGCTCTTCGGTGGTTTCCACCAGGATCGCGCGGTCCGCGCCGATGGCCATCGCCGTGCGCAGCGTTTCCTGGCATTGCGTGACGCCGCAGGACACCGCGATGACTTCCGTGACGACACCCTTCTCCTTCAGGCGCACCGCTTCTTCCACAGCGATCTCGTCGAACGGGTTCATGCTCATCTTCACGTTGGCGATGTCCACACCGCTGCCATCGGACTTCACTCGGACTTTCACGTTGTAGTCCACCACGCGTTTCACGGGTACCAGCACTTTCACTTCATTTCCTTCTATTTAAGCTCTTCCGGCAAGCTGTTCGGCGGTCCGCACAATCGCCTGAGCTCGGAGGACAACAGGAGCGTCAACCATCTTTCCATCCAGGACAACCACATCACCTCCTGACTCTTGCACGGCTGTGACAACGCGGCGTGCCCACGCGACGACCTCTTGGGAGGGGGAGTAAGCAGAATTCACCACCTGAACCTGCTTGGGATGAATACAAAGCTTGCCCTCAAAGCCAAGCCTTGCACTCCTTGATGCATCCGCCGCCAGCCGCACGGGATCATCCAGAGCGACAGTTACACCGTCGATCGGACCAGGCAAACCAGCGAGCCGCGACGCAAGAACTAGTTCTGAGCGGTACATCAGCAGCTCGTCATCGTCTCCATCAATACGCAGATCAGCCTGAAAGTCGAGAGATCCAAAGGCTAAGCGAGAGACCGGTCTGCACCTCGCGAGCAATCGGGCGTTGGCCAGTCCTTCAGCAGTCTCAATGAGCGCAAAAATGCGGCTGCAACCCACCCGTTCCAGCATTTTGATTGGGTCAATCGACTCCGCTTTGGGCAACATGATGGCAGCTACACCTGGCAAAGATAAAAGTTCGAGGTCCGCGGAGAACCAAGCGCTACCCGCAGCATTGATCCGCACGATTGCAGGTTGCTGTGCGTTCAGCGCATTGGCAACTTGCTCGCGAGCAAATTCCTTTTCCCCCGGCGGCACTGCATCTTCCAAGTCAAAGATGACGGCATCCGTGGCGCTTTGAAATGCCTTCTGAAAACGCTCCGGTCTGTTACCCGGAACAAAGAGAAGAGAGCGTTCTAAAGACATCATTAGTACGATCGCGGCAAGTCAAGAAGATGCTCAGCCACATAGCTAAGAATCATGTTCGTTGATATAGGAGCAACCTGGTACAGGCGCGTTTCCCGGAATTTCCGCTCGATGTCGTACTCATGCGCGAACCCGAAGCCCCCGTGGTATTGAAGGCAAGCGTTCGCAGCCTCCCAACTTGCCTTGGCCGCCAGATACTTAGCCATATTTGCCTGAGCACCACAAGGTAGTTTGGCGTCAAATAGCCTGCAAGCTTCAAACCGCATCAAGTTGGCTGCCTCTAGCTCGATGAACGCTTCAGCGATGGGGAACTGCACGCCTTGGTTCTGGCCGATAGGTCTACCAAACACCACGCGGTCTTTCACATAGCGGCAAATTCGGTCAATGAACCAGTATCCATCGCCTATGCACTCGGCGGCAATCAGGGTCCTCTCCGCATTGAGGCCATCCAGGATGTACTTAAAACCATGACCTTCTTGGCCTATGAGGTTACCCTCCGGAATCTCCAGATTTTCAAAGAAAAGCTCGTTGGTCTCGTGATTGACCATATTTGCGATCGGCCGTACCGTCATTCCGGCCTTTTCCGCCTCGCGCAAATCAACCATGAAGATCGACATGCCTTCTGTCTTCCTCTTCACTTCAACCAACGGTGTGGTACGTGCCAGCAAGATCATCCAATCGCTATGCTGGACTCGAGAAATCCAGACCTTCTGGCCATTGACGATGTACCGGTCACCTTTCTTGACTGCAGTCGTTTTTATTTTCGTTGTATCTGTACCCGTCGTCGGTTCAGTGACCCCCATGGACTGCAGGCGCCACTCCCCTTTAGCGATCTTGGGCAAATAGAGGGCTTTTTGCTCTTCCGATCCATGTCGCAACAATGTGCCCATGTTGTACATCTGGCCATGGCATGCCCCGGAGTTACCGCCACTGCGATTTATTTCCTCCATGATGACTGAGGCCTCTGCTAAGCCGAGACCTGACCCCCCGTACTCGGTGGGAATCAAAGCGGCGAGCCATCCAGCGTTCGTCAGGGCATCCACGAATGCAGTGGGGTATGCCCTCTGCTCATCGATTTTTCGATGATATTCGTCCGGGAATTCGGCGCAAAGTGCGCGGACCGCGTTGCGAATATCCTGATAACTGTCGATATTTGACATGGTGATCTGGTGGTGGCCAGTTGTTTTCTATTTAATACCGCATTCATCCTAATATTTGATGAGTTGAAGAATCAAATAGAAAATTTGCATGCCACATTGAATATGAGCATCGGAGCTTTTTATGGATCTCAAACAGTTGCGGGCGTTTTTGACGGTTTCGGAGGTAGGTAGCGTCACCCGGGCTGCAGAGTTGTTGAACTTGGTGCAACCCACTGTCTCGAGGCAGCTACAGTTGCTCGAAGAGGATATGGGAACGCCCCTATTTGAACGCGGCGCCCGACGAATGACGCTGACAGCGGCCGGAAAAACTATGGTCGAATACACACGACGAATCCTGAATGAGGTAGCGCGTGCAAAGGCCGAAATTCGTCCGGAGGGCGGATCTGTGGCTGGAATTGTGAGCATCGGCCTGCTAGCTAGCACGTCCGATCTGCTATCCACTCCTATCGTCTCAGCAATCTCCAATGCCTACCCGCAGATACGACCCCGCATTGTTGTGGGGTATGCCGGGCACCTAGTCGAGCTTCTGGAGAATGGGGAAGTAGATTTCGCCCTCCTATACGACCAAAAAAATACCCCTGCGCTTCACGTAACAACACTGATCGAAGAGGAGTTATGGGTAGTTGGACCTGTTTCAGCGAACCTTCGCCGTAGTAGACCCGTACAGCCCAATCAACTGGCTCTACAGCGATTCGTCCTTCCCAGTGCGCCTTATGGGCTACGCGCATTGATTGAGCAGGCAGTGTCTTTGATGCAGGTCCAACTCGACGTAGTCGCCGAGACCGATTCACTTAGCGTGCAGAAGAACTTGGTGATGAACGGGCATGGCTGGACCATTCTGCCCGCGGCCTCCGTGTCAGAAGACGTTGCGCAGAAGCGCTTAAGTGCGACCACATTCGCGGGACTGCCATTGCGACGAAAAATCGTTATTGCAGCGCCTGCTAGCCGACAACCGACCACCTCCGTACGATGTGCACTGACGATCTTGCTTGATCAAATGAAAACCATGGTGCAGTCAAAACAGTGGACATCTGCTGTTTGGCTTGCCGAGGATTGGAATCAGAAGCACACACACACGTGATGCCTCAAGCTTTCACGAGTCCATCGTCTCGGCAGGACGCACTGGTTCGTGGCCAAAAATTTCTCTTTTCGGTCATTCGAGCGTACTGCTGGCATGACGCCATGCTGATCATGCAGCGAGAGACTACATGACCTCAGCGGCTTGCACATTGCATATGCTTAGGCCGACTGTACGGCAACATTCGCTAGATCGATTTACAGAGCGTTTCTCGCGAAATCGCTGACCTACCCCTCACCCGACTCAACAAGGCCAAGCAAAGCCGGTTCTACCGAATGTTGCCGGACGAAGGCAGGCTCGCACTGAACGACTTCGTGAAAGCGTTGGGAGCACTGAGATACAACGGGGTCTGCTCGCTGAAATCTTCAACGATCACGCCGGTAACTGGTCGCTCCCTATAAACGGGTGGATCGCAACATCTCCGCCGAGTAGCTGATTGATGCGTACTTGGTCGGGTCTTAAATATCCAGCACTAGTCCAGTTGCCATCGGACGTGACACACAGACCATCATGGTTCTGTTAGCCGCCTTCTCACTATCACTCAGAAGGCCATCCCGATGTTCGACTTCACCACTGAGGACCGGCGTTTCGCATGTACCGCAGACGCCTTCGCAGCAACTGTAGTTAACCGGGATCCCGGCATCAAGCATCGCATCCAAAAGCGTCTGGCCCGCCTTTACCGTGACAATGCGACGACTCCTGTGCAATTCAACCTGGTATTCGTTCGTGTCATTCAGGCCCGGATCCAGTGCCGCCGAAGGTATCGCAGTAAAGCGCTCCAGATGGACGTTGCCTTGTCCGAGCTCCGCCAGGGTGGACTCGTATGCGGCCAACATCGGTGATGGACCGCATGCGTAAAAGTGGGTCGATGGACCGACGAAGGGTGTCATCAGGGCCTTGAGATCGGGAGGACCACGCTGCTCGTCGTCGAAATGCAGAGTAAGTGCGCCAGTCACGTCCGTCAAACTCCTCACGTCCTCCATGAAGCCGGCCTGCAGCCGCGACCTTGCACAGTAGATCATGTGAACCTTCTGCCCCAATGCGGAAAGCCTGCGCAGCATCGAGAGAAGCGGGGTGATGCCAATCCCCCCTGCCACTAAAACACTCATTTCTGCCAACTCGTTCAGCTGGAAATGATTCCGAGGACCCGAGAGCCCGATCACCGAGCCGACGCGTAATTGTTCATGGACGAACCGCGAGCCACCCCGGCTGGCCCGGTCGAGGAGTACGCCCAGCACATAGCGGTGCGTCTCTCCAGGCATGTTCGAGAGCGAGTAGCTACGCACTATGCCATTTGGTAGATGGACGTCAACATGGGCTCCCGCCTCCACCGGCGGGAACTCAGCGACAGGATCTACCGGCCGTAGCTCGATTCCGACGACTCCGTCGGCTTCGTGGCGCATCAGGTGGACGCGCGCGGAGAGTAATTGTGTGGCCATGGCAGTCACTCAGCACCGTGAGCGAAGTTGAAGCGTCAGCGTGGACGGATCAGCCGGACTTCTTGCGCTTGGTGGGCGGGACTTCGCCGTACAAGGCTCGCGACACTAGCTTCTCGTAAACCGCGACCACCCATTCGGGCAGCTGTTTTGTACGGCCTTTCTGCCGCGCATATCGCATCGCGATGTACTCTCGGGCTCCCATGAGCATGAAGGCAATAGCCTCCAGCTCTTCCGCCGCCAGTCCCTTTATTTCGCCGCGACCATGGGCCCGCGTGAGAACGCGCGTATAGCCATCCGACACATTACGCGTGTGCTCCTCATAGGCTTCCGCACAAAAGACACGCGCTTCGAACAGGATTCGGTAGAACTCTGGGTGCTCATACAGGAAATCGAAAAACGCCTTGAAGCTGTTAACTTCACGCTCCAGGTCGGTTTTTGCAGTGGCGGCCTCGGCCTGGATGCGCTCCAGCATGCTCTTTCCGATGTTGGGCAGCAACTGGTCAAAGAGATCCTGACGGGATTCGAAATAATTGTAGAACGTGCCATGGGCGACCTTGGCCTCTGCCGTGATGGCTGCGACCTGGGCATCCGGATAGCCCATCTCACCGACGATCTTGGCCGTCGCATCGAACAGGGCATCGCGTGTGAGGATCGACCGCTCCTCACGGCTGAGCTTCGGAGCTTTTGACTTCTTCTTTGAGATGGTGGTGGCTGCAGTTTTGGCTTGTGCCATCGAAGTCCGCTCCCTGCTTTTTACGTTGACGGTCGCTGCTCTCGCCATCAGCTTGCGACGTAGCCGCCGTCGACGGGAATCATGACACCATTGACGAGGCTCGATGCAGCGGAAGCGAGGAACAGCGCCGTGCCAGCCAATTCTACGGGAGGCGACCAGCGCTTGGAGGGTAGCCGAGCCATGACAGTTGCATTGAAAGCTTCGTCGTTCTGCCCGCCCTTGCTGATTTCCGTATCGATCCAGCCGGGGGCAATAGCGTTGACGCGAATCCCGTCTTCTGCATACGCGATGGCCAGCGATTTTGTCAGCGACATAACTGCAGTCTTGGCTGCTGCGTAGGCAGGAACGCGGCCGTTTCCGAAATAGCTGTACATCGACCCGATGTTAATGATGCAACCACGTCGCTCTTTGAGATGCGGCCGGAAGGCCGCTGCAAGCCTTACGTTGCCGAACAGATGAATATCGACAATCTTCTCGAAGACACCGGGCTGGTGTTCCTTGAACGGCACCAGCGTTCCAGCGCAATGGATGAGTACGTCCAGCTTTTCCATCTTTGCCGCCAGTGCGTTGACCGCTGCTTCGTCGCGCACATCGAGCATCTCGAACCGCATGCGCTCATGCCGCAACGGCTCGGCCGGTGGCTTGATATCTGAAACCACCACGTGAGATCCACGATCTGCGAAGGCTTGCGCAAAGGCCATGCCGATGCCCCCCGTGCCGCCCGTGATCAGCACATGTTTCCCGGAGACGTCAAAAGAAAGTGGATCGACTGCATTACTGTCCATGAAAACTCCTCAGTTGGCAGGCAGACCCAGGCACAAGCGGATCTGCTGGTGAAAATGAATCAAGGCGGGCTCGTTGCGTCCGAAAGTCACATGCTTTTGCCCCCCCCGCTCGCAGGACTGCTGGATTCCTTCGCACACCGGAAAGTCCTCTTCCTCTACGGTGCGGAGCAACAGGTCCATGTTCTTGTCCCAGTAGCGCTTTTCGCGCTCGTTCTGGGGTGCCCGCGGAATGAACAGCGACGCTTCGGCGATGCACTCGCCCGCATGTCGACCCGGGAAGGCGCGCCAGATCTCCAGGTGGTCGCCTTGCCACACGATCAGGCTGTTTGGCAATGCCGTGTAGACGACGGCCGTGCGCGGCAGGAAGTCCCACTCTGCCTCCGGCTTTGACTTAAGTTCGATGATCGTGCGCCGCGGGATAATCAGACGTCCATTGGGCCCAAAAGCGTCGAAGACGTTGACGGCCGGCTGGAAGATAGGGGCCACCGTATCGCGGTGCAACGTTCCCACATGCCAGGTTTCCATGAAGGTGTCGATCACCAGCTTCCAGTTCATGGCCTTCGTGACGCGCCGTGTGTCATGGTGCTTGTAGCCGGCAAATCCATACGACGCGATCTCGTCGTCCATCCCGCCTAAGAGCTTGTCTTCGTCGATCTGCCCTCCAGGCTGTGGCAGCACCCAGATAAAGCCGTGCCGCTCCACGCAGGGCAGCATGACGAGACTGCGATCATCCGGGCTGATGCCGGGGAATCCGGCGCTCGGCGTCACCATGCGCAGCTTTCCCTCGAAACTGTAGGTCCACGCATGGTATGGACAGGTGATGGCGCGCTCACAATGCCCGGTCCCGTCCTTGAGTCGCGCGCCCCGATGGCGGCACATGTTGAGCATGGCGCGCGCCACCCCATCCTGCCCTCGGACGACGAGGATCGGCGTGCCGGAGAGCTCGTCGGCCACGTAGTCGCCCGGGTTCGGCATCTGGCTGCTATGGCAATGCAGGAGCGGGGACTGGCGGAAGAACACCTCGCGTTCGCGCGCGAGTTGTTCTTCACTGGTGTAGGTGTCCACCGGATTGAGGAAAACCTCGTCCGTCAGTTCCGTGCCGCGCTGTTCGATGAAATCGATCACCCGTTGGGCGAGATCGATCTGGGTCTGCTGTCTCATAAAGATTCCTGCATCGCCCGGTCACCCGGGCGAGTGATGGTCATTTTTGGCCAGAACTCTCGCTGACGCGCGTCCATCGGCCATCCTTGACAACGTAGATGATGGACGAGCGCGCAGAAGCATGGCTGGTCGGCGTAATGCTCTGCAGCGGTCCATTGAACATGTCTTGATAGCCATTAATCCGCTCGAATGCCGTAGCCAACGTCTGGGTATTGAGGTCCTTGCCCGCATCGTGCAACGCTCGGATGGTCAGGTCCATGATGACCTGGCCCACCGCGGCCTGGATGGCCGGGTCTGCATTGAACCGCGCCTTGTAGGCATCGAACCACCTGGCGACCGCGGGGTTTGCAGTGTCGCGGTACGGCGGGTCGAAGAATCCCGTGGCATAGAGACCTTCTGTGGCACCGCCTTGCGCCCCCGACACAGTCAGGTCATAGCTACTCGCCGCGCCGATGAAGTCCACATCGTTCCAGCCCATTTTGCGTGCGGTGGAGTAAGGAACGATCGTGTCCCGGACAATGGTGCCGAGTGCGATCAGATCACACTTGGCGTCACGCAACTTGGAGATCGCGGCAGTGAAATCCTGCTCGGTCGCACGGTGGCTGGCCGATGCCACCAGCGGCAGGTTGGCCGACTTGAGATACGCCTGCACGCCGTCGAAGACGTCACGGCCGAAGTCCGTATCCTGGTACATGGCACAGACCGCCTTCTTGCCCTTCTTTCCGATCATGTAGCTCAGGCCGGACTTGATCTGCTCCTGATAGGGCTGGTAGATCGCGTATTTGAGCGGGTTGACGGGTTCGGACATCGAGCTCGCCCACGTAATCGGGAACAGATTGGGGATCCCGGCTTTCTGCTGGAGCGGCAGCGCCGCATTGTTCATCGGCGTGCCGGCCGCACCGACGAAGGCAAAAACCTTGTCATGGCTGATGAGCTTGTTGGCCGCCTGCACGGCACGCGGCACCTGATACTGGCTGTCTTCCACAATGAGGCGGATCTTGCGCCCGTGGATGCCGCCCTTGGCGTTCTCCTCGTCAATCCGCATGCGGAATGCGTTTGCCACGGGAACGCCGAAACTGGCGGCAGGACCGGACAGGTCCGCGTGCATGCCCAGAAGGATCTCGGTCGGTGTCACGCCCTGCACCGCTTGGGCCGAAGCGATGATGGGCAGGGAGGCCAGCACGCCCAAGGCGCGCTTGATGGAGTTGGCGATCATGATGTTTCCTCGTTTCCTCAGTCTTGATACATGGACTCGATCAGCTGCTCGTACTTCTTGTTAACCAACTTACGCTTCAACTTCATGGTCGGCGTAAGCTCCTCATCGTCCGCCGTCAATAGCTGATCGATCAGGCGGAATCGCTTGATGGTTTCGACGCGGGCGAGTTGTGAATTGACCTTCTCGATCTCTGAGCCGATCAGGTCCTGGACTTCCTTGGCATGGCACAGGGAGGCGTAGTTCGAGAAGGGGACGTTCCGGTCTTGCGCGAACTTGACCACGTTGTCATGGTCAATCATCACCAGACAGGTCAGGAACTTCCGGCGATCCCCGATGACGACGGCGTCGGAGATGTAGGGCGAGAACTTCAGGAGGTTTTCGATTTCCGACGGCGTGATGTTCTTGCCACCGGCGGTGATGATGATGTCCTTCATCCGGTCGGTAATGTAGACGTAGCCGTCGTCATCGATCTTTCCGACGTCGCCTGTCCGCAACCAGCCATCGACGACCGTCTCTGCCGTCTTCTCGGGATTATGGAGATAGCCCATGAACACGTGCGGCCCCCTGACAAGAAGCTCGCCTTCGGGTGACGTCTTCACGCTGGAGCCCGGTAAAGGTTTGCCCACAGAGCCCAGCCGCTTCTCCGCCGGCATGATGGTGGCGATGCCGGTGCACTCCGTCTGCCCGTAGATCTCCCGCATCTCGAAACCGAGCGCAAGATACCAGCGCAGGAGGGCCGGTGCAATCGGTGCCGCCCCCGTGCCCAGCACCTTCGCGCGCCGGATGCCCAGCATGGTCTTGATGTTCCGCAACACCACAAGGTCGGCCACGCGGTGCAGCGCGGCGAGGTGGAGTGGCACTGGCTTCCTTGCCAGGCGAAGATCGGCCACCCGTTCGCCGACGGAAACTGCAGTGCGATAGGCGTGGCGGCAGATGGCAGGCGCCTCGGATATCCGTATCGTCACTTCCGAGTAGAACTTTTCCCACAAGCGCGGCACAGCGAAGAAGAAGGTGGGGGCGACTTCGCGGATGTTTTGCGTGACCGTGTCCAGGCCCTCAACAAAATTGAGGACCGCGCCCGTCTTCATCGAGAATAGGATGCCGAACTTGCGCTCGGCGATATGACAGAGCGGCAG
The DNA here is from genome assembly GCF_049445855.1 of Variovorax sp. VNK109. Taxonomy (NCBI): domain Bacteria; kingdom Pseudomonadati; phylum Pseudomonadota; class Betaproteobacteria; order Burkholderiales; family Comamonadaceae; genus Variovorax; species Variovorax sp. VNK109. The sequence continues at coordinate 971,116 of NZ_JBMSDV010000001.1, forward strand.
GAAAGATAGCAGTTCATCGCCCTCGCCCAGCTCGGAGAACAGCGTGACGTGCTCCGTCTGGTACATGAGATTGCGGTGGCTGATCATCGACCCCTTGGGTGCTCCCGTTGTGCCCGATGTGTAGATCAGAACGGCAATGTCGTCCGGCCGGGCGGCGGCGCCCTCAACGGCCCACAGGTCGGTGTGGCTCAGCTCATGGCTGCGCCCTGTCTCCTGGAGATCAGCGAACGACATCACCATCGGGTCACGAAAATCCCGCAAGCCCTTCATGTCGAACACGACGATAGCCACCAGCGTCGGGCAATCCCTACGAACTTCCAGGACCTTGTCGAGCTGTTCTTCATCCTCGACAAAGATGACCCGCGTGTGACTGTCACTGAGGATGTACTGGATCTGCTTGGCGGAATCGGTGGGGTAGATGCCGTTGGTGACCGCCCCGATACCTTGCGTGCCCATATCTGCGAACAGCCACTCAGGTATGTTCTCGGACAGGATCGAGACGACATCACCCCGCTGCACACCCAATGACCGCATGCCAAGTCCCACAGCACGAGCGGCATCGCCGTAGTCTTGCCATGTGATTTCCTGCCAGATGCCGAGGTCCTTCTCACGCATCGCGACTTTCGATCCGCGCTCGGCGACCATCTTCTGGAACAGGGCGGGCACGGTTTCGCAGCCATTCACCGCATGTCGGCCCATAGCCTGAGAGTCAGTTTCTGCCATTACCTTGGCTTCGGTCATATTCATCAGCATGGTTCATCGCCAGGTTTTCCGGCGCTTCCAGCGCCGCGTGCCGCGTACGGCGTCGCCCTTGACACCAAGGTAGAACTCCTTGACGTCGTCCTGTTCACGCAGTTCGTCGCTGCGGCCGCCGAGCACGATGCGGCCCATTTCGAGCACATAACCGAAGTCCGCAGTCGCCAGCGCCGTGTTGGCGTTCTGCTCCACCAACAGGATGGTCGTGCCCTGCTCCTGGTTGATGCGTCGGATGATCGTGAAGATCTCCTTCATGAGACGGGGCGACAGGCCGAGTGATGGCTCATCGAGCAGCATCAGCTTAGGCCTCGCCATCATTGCACGGCCGATGGCCAGCATCTGCTGCTCCCCGCCGGACAAACCCGCGGCTGGCTGGCCTTCGCGCTTGCGAAGCGAGGGGAAGTAGTCGTAAACGAGCCGTAAGTCCTCCTGGACTTCCAGCCTGTCGTTGCGCACATAGCTGCCGATGGCGAGGTTTTCCTGCACGGTCATGAACGGGAAAACTTCGCGTCCTTCCGGGACGTGGCTGATGCCCAGCCGGACGGCAGCATCAGGATTGATGCCGTGGATTGCGCGCCCCTCGAACTCCACGCTGCCTTTCTGCGGGTCCATGACGCCAGAGACGGTCTTGAGGATGGTCGTCTTGCCAGCGCCGTTGGCTCCCAGCAGAGTGACGATGGCGCCCTTCTCAACGTCGAAACTGACTCCCCGGATGGCCATGACTGGACCGTAGTACGTCTCAATGTTTCGGACGCTCAATAGGTGTTCGCTCATTGTGCGGCTCCTAGATAAGCTTCGACGACCACCGGATTGCGCTGCACTTCTTCAGCTGTGCCCATGGCCAGATAGCGTCCAGAGTTAACCGCCAGCACCCTATCAGACACTTGGGACACCAGTCCCATGTCGTGCTCGATCATTAGCACCGTGACGCCCAGGTCCTTTTTGATGTCCTGGATCCAGAACGCCAGGTCGCCTGTTTCCTCGACATTGAGTCCGGACGACGGCTCGTCCAGCAAAAGTAGGCGCGGCTTCGCACACAGGGCTCGCGCGATTTCGACCACTTTGCGCACGCCGTAGGGCAGGTCGCGGATAGTGGCGTCGCGCCAGGCGTGCAGCTCCAGCAGGTCCATGACCTTTTCGGCGTACAGACGGCTCTCCCGTTCTCCACCACGGACCTTCGAGGTGAAGAACAGGTCACGCAGCACGCCCGTGCTGCGCCACGAGTGGCACCCGACGAGCACGTTGCGCAGTACCGATGCGCTCTCAAAGAGCTCGATGTTCTGGAAGGTGCGGGCAACCCCGCGGGCGGCCACAGAATGCGCAGGTACCCGAGTGACATCTTCCCCGGCCAGCAGGATCCGGCCGCTGGTCGCGTCATAAATCCGACTGAGGAGGTTGAAGACGCTTGTCTTGCCCGCACCGTTTGGGCCGATGATGGTGAACACCTCCCCAGCTTCGACTTCGAAGCTCAGTCCGTCCACGGCCTTGATGCCGCCGAAGTTGAGAGATATAGATTCGATACTCAGCAGGGCGCTCATCTCAGCCGCTCCGATCTCATGTAAGTCTTCTGGCGCTTGAAGCTGGCCGCCTTGTAGAGGGGGAATGTCGCGAAGAAGAACTTCACCTTCTGCCAACGGCCGTAGATGCCAGTGGGCTCGAAGACGATGAATGCAACGAGGATCAATCCGTACAAGCCCGGCTCGATGGCAGGCTGCTGCGCGATGGACTCGGGCATATAGGTCTTGGCGGCGGCAATCAGCAACGGGAGAATCACGATGAAGATTGCCCCGAAGAAGACGCCATGGATCGATCCCAGACCGCCCACCACGACCAGCATCAGCATCTGGATGGACAGCAGTGGACTGAAGACTTCTGGTGAGAGGTAGCTAATCTTGTGAGCGAGCAATGCACCCATCAGGCCGCTCAGCACGGCGCTAGCACAGAAGGCCACCGATTTGTAGTAGACGAGGTTGACGCCCATGCTGCGCGCGGCCACCTCGCTGTCCCGAAGCGCGACCAGAGCACGCCCTGTGGGTGAACGCATCCAGTTGAGGACGAGCACGGTCGGGATGCCGATCAGCAGCAGGCATAGGTAATAAAAGGGGCGCGCCGCGTCGAACGAGAAACCGCCGAACACCAGGCTGGGCACCGGCAGGCCACGGTGACCGCCTGTCAGCGACTCCCAGTGCGCGAACACCTGCTCAGCAATGGCCGCGAACGCGAGCGTACCGATGGCTAAGTAAATGCCATGTAGGCGCGTCAGCGGCAGCCCGATGAGCAAGCCGACCAGCCCTGCGGCGAAGGCAGCCGCCGGCAAGGCGACCAAGGGCGAGACACCGTGCGACACCAGCACCGCCTCGGTATACGCGCCTATACCGATGAACGCAGCCTGCCCCAGTGAAACTTGGCCCGTGTAGCCGACCAGCAGCATGGCGCCCAAGCCACCAATGGACCAGATCATCAGCATACTCAATTCGCCGATGTAGTAGTCCGAAAGGACCCAGGGCAATAAGACCGCAAATGCGATCAGCAGGCCATACCAGAAGACATCACCACCATGCCGGGTGAGGCCGAAGTCTTGCTCGTAGCGCTTCTTGAAAACGTAGCGCATGTTCAGACCTTTTTCCTGACGACTTTTCCGAAGATGCCGTGAGGCCGAGCGAGAAGCACAGCCAGCAGCACGATGTAGGGGCTGGTGTCACGCCATGCGGCACTCAGTGCCACGCCGGCGAGGAGCTCGACCACACCAATAATGATCCCGCCGACCAGCGCGCCGGGGATCGAGCCGAATCCACCGATGACCGCGGCAGCAAATGCCTTGAGCCCGATCGAGCCCATGTTCACATCGACCAGGGTTACCGGCGCAAGCAGAACGCCAGCGCATGCCGACACGGCGGCGGAAACTGCCCAGATGAGCGAGAGATATCGCCTGACGGGAATGCCCATGTAGTAAGCGGCCAACTGATTCTCCGATGCCGCCTGCATGGCCTGCCCGACCTTTGTGTAGCGAAACGCCAGATACATCAGCACACAAAGGGCCAGCGTGCCCACGATGATTGACGCATATGTGTAGGAGATGGAGATCTCTCCCACGTGCAGCATTCCCGCACTGAAAGGCGTCTGGAGCGTGCGTGTTTCGGGCCCCCATGCAATAGCGGCCACACTGCGCAAAATGAAGCCGATGCCCAGCGTCAGCATAACGGTGGAGAACTGCGGGTATCCGACGATACGCCGAACAATCACGGCATCGATTGCGCCGCCGATGAAAAGCATCGCCACAACCGCGAGACCAAACCCGGTCCAGTAACCCAGGCCCATCGTCGACACGAAAGTGACTGCGAGAAGGGCTCCAAGCATCATCAAGTCGCCCTGAGCGAAGTTCACCACTTCGCCTGCCTTGTAAATCAGCACGAATCCGAGCGCCACCAACCCGTAGATGCAGCCTACTGCGACCCCGGTGACAAGAAGCTGGGCAATCTCAGCCATTAACCACTCCTACGCCCGCCTGACATCGGCTCAAGCCAGTTAGCTCTAGTTTTATATGCATCATTCTTGCAAGTTTGATATATGACTCATGAATCATGTACTGGTGTTTTCACCTATGAAATCATAAATATTGACACATGAGTCATAAATCGTTTAATGTTCATAAAGCTTCTTCTCAGGGACGCGCAATGTCCTTCCAAGAGCATTTCGTTCAACCCCAAGGTTTCTTCATGTCCGACAAATCCGAGAAAATGCACGCGCTCTCCACCGCCATTGCGGCAGCTGATCTGCGCGTTCTCCTGATGGTTCTGGTGCACTTAACTGGTGATCTGCGATGGCTCGACGCTCCCTACCTCCCCAAGCGCGACATCCGGTTGATCCCGGATGCAGATGCCGGCTTGCCTCCAGCCATCCAGGATGAGATCCGCAAGGCCGCTGTGGAAGTCCTGTCGAGAAACACGCCCGCAGTCATCGTCGATCCAGGCGATACGTTGATGCAGCGCATGATGTCCGTCAGCCTCGGCGAGAGCGTCCCCGCAGAGTACGCTCCGTTGAATCGCGAGGAGATGGGGCTCATCTCAAGACAGGTCCAGTGGCCCGAATCTGCAGCGCGGTCACCGGAGCAGCAAAGCGTGCTGATCGTGGGGGCCGGCGTATGCGGTATCGCACTGGCAGCTAATCTGGAGCGCATGGGTATTCCGTTCACAGTCCTTGAGAAGCATGGGGACGTCGGCGGGACCTGGTACACGAACCGTTATCCGGGTTGCGGAGTCGACACGCCCAATCATTCGTACTCGTACTCCTTTGGGCCCCGCTTCAAGTGGCCGCGATACTTCTCCCGCCGTGAAGACGTCCAACGCTATGTTGCGGAAGTCGTGGATTCCCTTGCCATACGGAATCGGATTCGGTTCAATACGGAGCTTCTGAGTGCCCACTGGGACGAAGAGCTAAAACATTGGCGAGCCACGGTGCGAACCCCCGATGGCGTTGAAGAGCTGGTCACCAACTTCCTGGTCACAGCCATCGGCCAGTTGAGCGATCCCACGATTCCTCAAATCAATGGTGCAAGCAGCTTCACGGGTCTTAGCTTCCATTCGTCCGTCTGGCCCGATGGACTGTCCGTGGCCGGCAAACGGATTGCAGTCATCGGCACCGGTGCCACCGCAATGCAGCTCGTTCCAGAAATTGTCGACATCGCCCAATCGATCACTGTCTACCAGCGCACCGCCCAATGGTCACGTCCGATCCCTGGGTACTCAGATCCGATTTCAGCGGAAGCGCAGTGGCTTCTCACCCACGTCCCGTTCTACGCTGAGTGGTTCCGCTTCAACATGTTCTGGCGCTACGGCGATGGATTGCTCAAGTTCTTACGCAAGGATCCCGATTGGCCGCATCCCGAGCGATCCATCAACAAGGTCAATGACCGACATCGGCAGGAGATGCTGGACTTCATGCATTCGGAGCTCGGAAACCGGACGGACTTGGTCGAGAAGTGCACACCAACCTACCCCCCATACGGAAAGCGCATCCTGCTGGACAACCGCTGGTTTCAGACCTTGAAGAATCCGAAGGTCGAACTGGTGACGCAGCCCATTCAGAAGATCGTTCCCACGGGCATCGAGGCGTCGGACGGAATCCGTGAGGCAGACATCATCGTGTATTCGACCGGGTTCAGAGTCACGGAGATGGCCGCCCGCCTCGGCATTGAGGGCATCGGTGGCGTGCGCCTTGCAGATGTGTGGTCGAATGATAACCCTTCGGCCTATCTTGGCCTGGCTGTACCGAAGTTCCCAAATTTTTTCACCATGCTGGGCCCTGGGTCCGGTCCGGGACACGGCGGGAGCGCGGTTTTTCAGGCCGAATGCCAAGCGCGATACATCACATCAGCCATGGCGCAGATGGCAGATGCTGAAGCAGATGCGATCGAGGTAAAAGCGGAGATCCTCGAGGATTTTCTCCGCAAATTCGACGCGGAGCATGAGGCGTTGATATGGACACATCCGGGAATGTCGACTTACTACCGGAACTCGGCCGGGCGTGTCTTCTCGGTTATGCCTTGGCGCTTTGTGGATTACTGGGTGATGACGCACGATGCAGAGCTGTCCGACTACCTGGTCTCGAGGGTCAACTCGGATGAGTCGGTACCACAATAGTTAGCGAGCAAGCTTTATGTCTGTCCATATCAGCTATCCCTCCCAACGTATCGCCCTTGTTACGATCGACAACGAAGCCAAGAGAAACGCGCTTGGTATCCCGGAGTTCGAGGGCCTCGTGAGCGCATGGAATCACATCGAACAGCAGCCTGAAATCAGGTGTGTTGTAGTCACTGGAAGCGGTGAGACCGCCTTTTGCTCCGGCGCACAACTGGACGTCGACTTTTCGGCACGCAACGATATCGATGATCTAGTTGATGCAGCGTTGCTCAAAACTCGGATTTTCCCCAAACCAGTGATCGCCGCCATTAATGGGCACTGCGTTGCAGGTGGCTTTGAACTCATGCTTTCCTGTGACCTCCGGCTAGCCAGTGCAGATGCTTTGTTGGGACTGCCGGAAGTCCGCTGGGGAATCTTTCCCTCAGGTGGCGGTGCGATGAAGCTGATTGAACAGATCGGGTTTGCACACACGATGGAGTTGCTGCTGACCGGCAGTCTCATTTCATCCGAGAAGGCACTCCAACTCGGGCTTGTAAATCGTGTCGTCGGCCGGGCCGACGTGCTGCCTCAGAGCTTGGCGTTAGCCGATTCGATCGCGCAAAACAGTCCATTGGCTGTACAGCTGGCTCGCATCGCCGCTTTTGGGATGCGGGTGCAGCGATGGAATGAATTGGAGCCCAACGAAAGGCGTAGCGCTAGAGTCATGCGAAGGAGCATCGATCACAAGTTGGGCGTCTCCGCGTTTCTCCAGAAGCAACGTCCTGACTACCCTGATATCTAAACGCTGGCTGCGCATTCAGGTCCGCCCTGCCCTTGCTGGAAAATACTCATCATCTATATGCGTCAGGCGTTCGATCCGAATCGCATAGAGACTATTGATGTCGTGATCGGACAAAAGCCCCGATTCATCCAGCTTCAGCAGCTCGTGCATCGAAGCCTCGCTCAGCAACCGTTCTAGCGTCTGAGATTCAATCAGCACCTCGACCGTTTCGTTCTCAGGTCTTTCTGTGCTGTCGTTGACGTCAAACTCAATAGCTTGGCGCTAGACTAGTTCGAATGGACCTCAAGCAGCTCGAATATTTCGTCCACGTTGCCGAACTCGGAAGCTTCACCAAAGCATCAGACCTGCTAGGCATAGCTCAGTCCGCGCTGAGCAGGCACGTCCGCAAGCTGGAGGTAGAGTTGGGCCAGAACCTCCTGCATAGGGACGGTCGTGGCGTCAGTCCTACGGAAGCCGGCAAACGGCTACTCTCTCACGGTCACGGCATCCTGTTGCAGGTACAGCGCGCGCACCAGGAAGTTGCCGACGTTCGCGGAGCGCCTATCGGCAACGTGGTGATCGGCCTGCCCCATTCGCTCGGCCGTATCCTCACCGTGCCATTCGTCAGCGAATTCCAGCGTGCGTTTCCCCATGCGCAGCTCAGCATCACTGAAGGGCTCACGATCCACCTCCACGAATGGCTCAAGGCCGGCCGGCTGGACATCTCCGTGCTGCACGACCCGGTCCCTTCGCCTTCCATAGAGACATTCCCGCTGCAGCAGGACGACTACTTCCTGCTGTGCCCCGGCATGGCCGAAGGAGCAAGGGGCAAGACTGTGCAACTGGCCGATCTCGCGGGCTATCCCCTGATCCTGCCGCGCCGCCCCCATCCGATGAGGCTGCAACTCGAAACCCAGTTGGCGAATCTGGGGCGCAAGCCGCAGGTCGCGCTGGAGATCGATGCGGTTCCGGCCATCGCGGACCTCGTGGCACAGGGCCTGGGCTACGGCCTAGTCACCATGAACGCTTTGCGCGTGCACAACGGGCCCGCGCAGTTCAGCTTTCGCCGCATCGTGTCGCCGGCCATGCGCAGCACGCTGGTGCTCGGCATCTCTGCAGAAAGACCGCTGACCGACCTGGCGCAGAAAACGGTGGAGATGTTGAGAAGCTTCATTCCTGCTCACCTGCAGCAGAGGCAGCCACGACCTATCTCGAAAACGAGAAACAGCTAGTCCGGATTTGCTGTTTTTGTATTGGCTGATCCGCCCTAGGATGCAGCCCGATACAAGTGACGGAGACAGCAGTGAACATCACCGATTCCCAAGTGCACATCTGGGAAGCGCACCGGCCCGATCGCCCGTGGGATCCCGACGAAGTCCATGCACCGGTCTTCGTCGCCGTGCCCGGCGCGCGGCCCCATCGAGAGGCCCCGATCAGCGCCGAGGAAATGAACAGTCTGATGGATGGTGCGGGCGTGACCCGCGCCGTCATCGTGCCGCCTTCCCCGACGGGCGACGACAACCTCACGGCCCTGGAAGCCGCCGCGAAGTACCCCGACCGCTACACGGTCATGGGGCGTTTCAATCCGGCCGCACCGGGAGCCCGCGACCGTTTGCCGACCTGGCTCTCGCAACCGGGCATGTCGGGCATCCGCATGACATTCCACAAGCCCAAGTGGAGCCCGTGGCTGGACAACGACGAGATCGACTGGTTCTGGGCCGACTGCGAACGGCTGGGCATCCCGTTGATGCTGCTGCTTCCGGGCCGGATGGACGTCGTGGACCGTGTGGCGCGCCGTCATCCCGGCCTGGCGTTGATCGTCGACCACATGGGCCGACGCAGTCAGTTGCGTAACGATGAATGCTTCGCCGATCTCGAGGAGCTGCTGGCCCTGTCCCGGCTGCCCAACGTATCGGTCAAGGCATCGAGTGCGCCGTGCTACTCGACACAGGAGTACCCGTTCCCCGGACTGACGCCTCACCTCCAGCGGATATTCGACAGCTTCGGGCCACGTCGCACGTTCTGGGGCTCGGACGTCTCGCGACTTCAGTGCAGCTACAAGCAGGCTGTCGATCATTTTCTGCACGAACTCGACTTCCTGAAAGGCGAAGACAAGGAGTTCGTCATGGGACGAGCCCTTTCGGACCTCTTGCGCTGGCCGATGACAACTGCGGCCGCAGCTACTTCAAACAAATCCAAGGAGACATACGCATGATTTCTTCACCACGCAATCGACGCAGTGCGATTCTCGCAGCCATCTTCGCTGCAGCGACTTCGATGATTCCGGCCTCAGGCGCCTTCGCGCAAAGCGACTACCCCAACAAGCCCATCCGCCTGGTCGTTCCTTTCCCGCCGGGCGGTGGCGTGGACATTCTGGCCCGCCTGATCAGTCCCCGCCTGCAAGAGCAACTGGGACAGGCCATCGTGGTGGAAAACCGCCCCGGCGCGAACGGCAATCTCGCCACCGAAGCCGTCGCGAAGACCGGCACGCCAGACGGATACACGCTGCTCATCGGCGGTAACGGCCTGGCAACCAACCCGGCGCTGTATCCGGCCGCAGGCTACGACTTCATGCGCGACCTCACGCCGGTGGCGTTCTACGGGTCCGCGCCGCTCATCATGGTTGTACCGAGCGCATCCCCCGCTCGCGGTGTTCGCGACATCATCAGCCAGGCCAAGGCATCGCCCGGGTCGGTCAGCTATGCGTCGGCAGGCAACGGCAGCGCCGCGCATCTGTCGTCGGAACTGCTCAAGCAGACCGCTGGCGTGGATATCCTTCACGTCCCCTACAAGGGTGGCCCACCTGCGCTGACCGACCTCATCGGCAATCGCGTTTCGCTCATGCTGCTCGATCCCGGGCAGGCCATGCCGCACATCAAATCCGGCCGGCTACGCGGCATCGCGGTGAGCAGCGCCAAGCGCTCCCCGGTCCTGCCCGATGCGCCCGCCATTGCAGAAGCCTTGCCCGGGTACGAAGCCACTGTGTGGTGGGGCATCGTGGCACCTGCGAAGACGCCGCCCGCCATCGTCGCGCGCCTCAACACTGAGATCAACAAGGCGCTGGCCGACCCGGCGGTACAGGCACGCCTCGCAGAGATCGGCGTCGTCACCGAAGCCACCACACCTGCAGAGTTCGGCACCTTCCTTGGCAAGGAAATCGACAAATGGACGCGCCTTGTCAAGAGCGGCGGCATCAAGGGTGATTGAGGGCAAGATGATGATCCGCAGAAACACGTTCTCATTGGCCATCGCACTGGCACTGGCCTGTACCGCGAGCCTTGCTCAGGACTTTCCGAACAAACCCATCAAACTGGTGGTCGGGTTCGCGCCCGGTGGTGCCACCGACATCCTCGCTCGCATGATGGGCCAGGGCCTGACCGCCAGACTCGGGCAACCGGTGGTGGTGGACAACCGACCGGGTGCCAATGGTGCGCTGGCCGCACAAGCGGTACTCAGCAGTCCGGCCGACGGCTACACACTGTTCGTCACGCCGTCCGGTGCCATCACGCTGGAACCCACGATCCGCAAGCCACGCAAGTACGATCCGTTTCAGGTGTTCGCACCAGTTGCCATGGCCGCGCGATTCCCATTCGTGATCGTCGCGGGCAACTCTCAGCCATTCAACACCGGCCCCGAACTTGTTGCAGCCGCAAAAGCGAAGCCCGGCGCCCTGAGCTATGCAAGCGCAGGCAACGGCAGCCTGAACCATCTGGGCAGCGAGCACTTCAAGCTGCGTACCGGCACGGACATCACGCACATCCCTTACAAGGGCGATGGCGCATCGATCAATGACCTGATCGGCGGCACTGTGTCGTTCAACATGCTCACCGCGCCGGTCGCCATTCCCCTGGTTCAGGGCGGACGGTTGAAAGCCGTTGCGACGATGGACTCGTCGCGCAGCAGTTCACTGCCCAACGTGCCGACACTCGCAGAACAGGGCATGCCCGGCTTCGAGATCGGGTCGTGGATCGGTGTGTTCGCGCCGGCGGGAACGCCCCCAGCCACAGTCGAGCGACTCAATCGCGAGATCCTGGCGGTCTTCGCCACGCCCGACGCCGTGAAGCAACTGCAGGCTGGTGCGATGAGCCACACGCCGATGACACCCGCACAGTTCACCGACCTGTTGCGCAAGGAAACGGCACGTTGGCAGGAAGTGGCCGAGAAAGCAAACATCTCCCTCACGGACTGAACGCAGTGCGAGACCTGCGCCCATGACAACGACCTCCGCACCGCAGAAGCTGCTGACAGATCCACCGGATCCGAACCCGCGCAAGCCGGCTCTCGTGTTGCCGCCCGGATCGTGGGATTGCCTGATCCACGTCTATGGCCCGATGGAGGACTACCCGTTCCATCCCGGCTGCCCGTATCGCTCGGCGCCGGTGCTGCCCGAAACCTTCATACGGCAAATGAAGATCCTCGGACTGGAGAAAGCCGTCATCGCCAACGGTGCCGGATACGGCAGCGACAGCCGCTACCTGCTGGAGACGCTGGAGAAGTACCCCAAGACATTCAGAGGCGTCACGTACGTCGACGACGATGTCTCACCCGCAAGACTGAACGAACTCAGGCGCAAAGGCGTTCTCGGCGCCCGCTTTGCCGGTGGGCCCGCCTATCCCCATCTGCCGAAGATCACGCAACAGATGGCACGCAGACTCGCGGATGCAGATATGCATGTCGAGTTCCTCACGTTCACGCCAGGCGGCATGGCCGAAGAGAAGGAACTGTTCCTTTCGCTGCCCAACGACCGCATCGTCATCGATCACTTCGGGCGGCTCGATGCGACGAAGGGACTGGACCAGCCAGGCTTCACCGCTTTGCTGGAACTGCTGGACACCGGAAGGGTGTGGCTCAAGATGTCCAACCCTGCGTTCTGCACGAAGGAGGACTATCCCTATGCCCCTGTCTTGCCATTCGCCCGCACGCTGGTGCGTCACGCTCCTGAGCGTCTTCTTTGGGGGTCCAATTGGCCGCATGTGATGCGCAACGGCCGGATCATGCCGAATGATGGCGACCTCATCGATCTGATTGGCGAGTGGATACCTAGTGAAGAAGACCGGTTGCGAATCATGTCGGTAAATCCAGATATGGTTTACGGCGATGGCAGATAGTCATTCCCACGGATTGACCATCCGTTGGCACTTCGATTCATCAAATCAAAGCTACCGAGAAATTCTTTCGGCAGCCCGAGCCCGCAGCTTGCCCACGACCCCCGTCGGGAAGTAATAGACCGAGAGCACGAAGAGCAGACCCAGCCACAGCAGCCAGCGGTCCGGCGAGAGCAGCGACGAGAGCCCCGGGATGCCCGAGGCCGCTTCGCTGCCCAGACGCAGGATGTCCTGCAGGTAGCTTTGCGCCACCACGAAGAGCACCGCACCAATGGCCGCGCCATAGATCGTGCCCATGCCGCCGATGACGACGATCAGCAGCACGTCCAGCATGATCTCGAAGGACAGCGACGTGTCCGGCCCGTTGTAGCGCAGCCAGATCGCCAGCATGCAGCCTGCGAGCGTCGCAAACAGCGCCGACAGCACGCTGGAGACCGTGCGGTACACCACCACGCGGTAGCCGATGGCCTCGGCACGGAACTCGTTCTCACGGATGGCCTGCAGCACGCGACCGAAGGGCGAGTTCACGATGCGCAGCATGGCCAGCAGCAGCACGAGCGCCGCCACGAACATCAGGTAATAAGTGATGAGCTTGCCGTCCAGCGACACGCCGAGGAAGGGCTCTTCCATCAGCTCGAAACTGGGCGACAGCAATTCGGGCAGCCGGAAGGTCAGGCCGTCTTCACCGCCGGTGAACTCGGAGAGTTGCGAGGCCAGCGTCTGGAAGGCCGACGCCACGGCGAGCGTGATCATCGCGAAGAAGATCGCGCGCACCCGCAGCGAGAAGAGCCCGATCGCCAGCGCCAGCACGAGCGAGATGGCCAGCGCCGAGCCGATGCCCACCGCCAGCGCGCTCCACGACGCGCCCATGCGTGCACTGGCAATCGCCACGCCGTAGGCGCCGATGCCGAAGAACATGGTCTGCGCGAAGCTCACGATGCCGGTGTAGCCCAGCAGCAGGTCGAAGCTGACGACCAGCACGATGAAGATCAGCACCTTGGCCGCGACGTTGAGCGCTTTCACGCCCGGGAAGATGAAGGGCGCGAAGGCGAGACCCAGCAGCAGCGCCACCAGCACGAGGGCGAGGATGCGGCTGCGCGGGTAGTCGCCGGAGAGGATTCGGTTGAGCATGTGTCGTCCCTCCCCTTTCAGCGGTTGGCCACCGGGTACACACCCTGCGGACGCCACAGCAGGATGGCCACCATGAGCGCGATGTTGGAGAAGAGCGCCACCTTCGGCACGAGGAAGCCCGTGTAGTTGGCCATCAGGCCCACCAGCAGCGCGCCGATGAGCGCCCCGCCCGTCGAGCCCAGCCCGCCGATGATGATCACGATGAAGATCAGCACGTTCACCTGCGCGCCCATCTGCGGGATCACGTTCTGCTGGTACAGCCCCCACATCACGCCACCCAGGCCCGCGAGCGCACTGCCCACCACGAAGATGCCGATGAAGAGCTGGCGGATGCGGTAGCCGAGCGACTCGACCATCTCGCGGTCCTGCACGCCGGCGCGGATCAGCAGGCCGATCTTCGTGCGCGAGAGCGTCCAGGCCAGCAGCCCGAAGACGACCGCACCGATCACCACCGCGATCAGGCGGTACTTCTCCACCGCCGCATCGCCGATGAGCAGCGAGCCCTTCATGGCCTCGGGCAGCGGCAGCGGAATCTGCTGCGGGCCCCAGATCACCTTGATGAGCTCTTCACCGATGATCATGCCGCCCATGGTGATGAGGATCTGCTTCAGATGCTGGCCGTACACCGGCCGCACAATGAGGCGCTCGAACGCCAGGCCCAGCAGGCCGGCGGCCACCATCGCCGCCGCCACCGCGCATCCCATGGCCACGAGGTTGCGCCACAGCTCGGCAGACGTCGTCCAGTCGGCCATGCCGCCGAACACGCTCACCGCCACGAAGGCACCGAGCGCGATGAACACGCCGTGACCGAAGTTCAGCACGTCCATCAGCCCGAAGACGAGCGTGAGACCCGAGGCGATGATGAAGATGATCATGCCCATGGCCAGACCCGCCACCGTGAGCGTGAGCCAGGTCGAGCCCGAGCCGATGAGCGGCAGCGCGAGTGCGGCCAGCAGCGGCACGAGCGCCAGCGGCTTCCAGTCAAAGTCGATGTTCTTCATAGCGCCAGCCCCAGCAGCGACTGCTGCAGCTCTTCATTGGCCGCGAGTTCGGCCATGCTGCCCGCGTGCACGACGACGCCGTTGTCCATCACGGCCACCGTGTCGCCCAGCCGCTTGGCGAAGTTGATGTTCTGCTCCACCAGCAAGAGCGTCACGCCCTTGGCCTTGAGCTCGGCGAAGGCGTCGATCATGTTGTTGATGATGGCGGGCGCAAGACCCTTGCTCGGCTCGTCCACGATGAGCAGCTCGCGCGGCTCCACGATGGCACGGGCGACGGCCAGCATCTGCTTCTGCCCACCGGAGAGCTTGCCCGCCGGGTGGTTCCAGAACTTCTCCACCGCGGGGAAGAGCTGGAAGATCCACTTGAGGCGGGTGTCGTCCATCTCAGTGGCCGTGCGCGCACCGCGTGCGGCCAGCAGCAGGTTCTCCTTCACCGTGAGGTCGGAGAAGATGCCCATGTTCTCGGGCACGTAAGCGATGCCCAGTTGCGCAATGTCCGGTGTGCTGGACGCCGTGATGTCGCTGCCGTTGAAACGCACCGTGCCCTGGCTGGCCTTCCACAGGCCCATCACCGTGCGTAGCGTGGTCGTCTTGCCCGCGCCGTTGCGGCCCAGCAGCATCGTGAGACCACCGCGCGGCACCGCGAGGTCCACACCGTGCAGGATGTGGTACGCCCCGATGTGCGTGTGCACGCCCTTGAGTTCGAGGAGGTTGTTGTGGCTCATGCGGCCTCCTTCGTGGCTTCAGGAGCCACACCCAGGTAAGCCTGTTGCACCACGGGCGATGCGATGACCTCCGCCGGGTCGCCATCGGCCACCAGTTGCCCGTTGTGCAGCACGATGATGCGGTCGGCCAGCTCGCGCACCACGTCCATCTTGTGCTCGACCAGCAGGATGGTTTTTGTTTTGTCTTTCTTGAGCGCGCGGATCAGGTCCAAGATCACCGGCGCGTCGTCGTGGCTCATGCCCGCCGTCGGCTCGTCGAACATGAAGACCTGCGGCTCCAGCGCCATCAGCAGCGCCACTTCCAGCTTGCGCTGGTCGCCGTGCGGCAGGCTGGACACGGGTACATCCGCCTGCGCCGTCATCGACACGTCCTGCAGGATCTGCCGGGCGCGCTCGGTCAATGCGCCGTGGTCGCTCCAGATGCTCCACAGGTTCATGCCGCGCCGGTGCGCACCACTGCGCATGGACTGCACCGCCAGGCGCACGTTCTCCAGCACACTGAGATTCGGGAACAGGTTGGTCAGCTGGAACGCGCGGCCCAGACCCGCCTTCGCACGCGACGATGCGCTGTGGCGCGAGATGTCCACACCGTTCAGCGTCACCGTCCCCTCGCTCGCAGGGATCTGCCCCGAGATCAGGTTGAAGTACGTGGTCTTGCCCGCACCGTTGGGGCCCACGATCGCCGTGAGCGTGCCCGGCGCAAACGCGCACGACACACTGCTCACCGCCACGTGGCCGCCGAAGCGGATCGTTAAATCCTTGGTCTCGAGCATCAACGCTTGTTCTTGATGGGAATGTTCATCTCTTTCGGCGTGATTTCCTTGACCAGCGTGAGATCGGCCATCGCGCCAGGCTTTGCGTTGGCGGAAACACGGAAGTGATACATCGGCTGCAACGCCTGATGGTCCTCCTTGCGGAAGGTCATCGTGCCCTTGGGGGTCTCGAAGCTCAGCCCTTCCATCGCGGAAATCAGCTTGTTTGTGCCCGCATCACCATCGGTTTTCTTCAGAGCGGCAACCACGGCCATTGCGGCAGAGAATCCACCCGCCGTGAAGAAGTCTGGGGGACTTTGATGACGCTTGTAGTGGTTTGCAACCAGCCATTCGTTCGCGGCGTTCTGCGGGAAACGGAAGTAGTAGTACGTTGCGCCTTCCATGCCCGGCATGCTGTTGTACGCGGTCATGACAGGCAGGGTATTCCCGCCCGACGCCAGCTCGATGCCGTAACGCTTCGGATTGAGTTCGGAAATCTTGTACGGGTTGCCCGCACCTGCCCAGAGAATCCAGATGATCTTGCGGCCCGGTTGATCCTTGAGCTTGTCGAACAGCCGCTGCGCCGCCGCCGTGAAGTCGGTGGCGTTGAACGGGACATACTCCTCATGGATGATCTGCGCCGTCTTCACAGAATCCTTGAATGCCTTGATGCCGTCGCGGCCGAAGGCGTAGTCCTGCGCCAGTGTCGCGATGACCGTGCCGGGTTTGTCCAGAGCAACGGCATTGGAAATGGCATCCTGACTTGAATTCCGGCCAGTACGGAAGATGTACTTGTTCCACTTCTCGCCTGTAATGGAGTCGGCCACGGCGGGCTCCACCAGCAGGATCTTCTTGTACTCCTCAGCCACAGGCAGCATGGCGAGCGCAACGCCGGAGCTCGTCGGTCCGATGGCAATGTCTGCCTTGTCATCGCCATAAGCCGCAGCCAACTGCGACTTGCCGACATCAGGCTTGCCTTGTGCGTCGCGCTCGATGACAACGAGCTTCTTGCCATTCACGGTCATCGTGCCGCCTGTGGCGTACTCCAGACCCATCATCAAACCGATCTGGGTTTGTGAGCCGTAGGACTCTAGTGGTCCCGTCTTGTCGTAAACGTGCGCAATGCGGATCTCTTTTGCCTGCGCGCCAAACGCGCACGCGACAAGCAGGCTGCACAGCAATGATGAGAATTTCATGGTTGTCTCCTTGTTGAATGAAAAGTGTCAATTGACCGCGCCAAAGAACTTCCGGACCATGCCGATCTGGGCATCGACATTCAGAGCGGGCGCATGGCCGCAACCCGGGACTTCGATGACCTGCATCGCGGGCTGCAGTGCGCGCATCCTGGGCACCTGGTCCGGAAGCACCAGATCAGAACTCTCGCCCCTGAGAAGAAGGATCGATGCCTTGATCCGCGAGAACGCTTCCCACTGGCAGAAGTCGTCATCGAGATGATTGAAGAGCTGCTGGACGATCCGCGGGTCGTAGTGCGTCGTCACACGCCCGTCCTCACGACGACGCATCGATGTCGTCGCCATGTGGCGCCACTGCGCATCGCTGTGCCAGCCAAAAGGCGTGTAGACGCCGCGGCAATACGTCTCGAATTCGGAGACAGTGTCGAAGACCGGCGGTGACCCGATGTAGTTGCGGATACGCATGAGCGAATCCCTGCTCGGCTCCGGGCTCATGTCGTTGAGCACCAGATGCCTGATTCTCGGAGCCAGTCGGCCGCCCGCCACCCGTATGCCCAGCCCTCCGCCCATGGACGTACCAAGCCACGAAAACTCAGGCAGCGACAGCTTCTCGACAAGGTCTTCCACGATCTCCGCATAGAACTCGAAGCAATATTCTTCGTCTGGCCGAGTGCTCCATTCCGACATGCCGCGACCAATGGTGTCGGGCACGATGACACGGAAGCTGTCTGCCAGGGACGCAGCAAGGTCGTCGAAGTCCCTGCAGGTACGAGCCAGTCCGTGCCACAAGACAACTGCCGGGCTCGCTGGCTGTCCCCATTCCAGATAGTGGATCTCGCGCCCTTTGCATTTCACGAAGTGCGCTGTTGGCTTGATATGGGTTGCTGTCATCCTGCGATCTCCTTGCCTTGTTCCTGCTTCACGGCACTCGCCATCGCCGATCGACGCAGCTCGGCCCGGATGATTTTTCCCGTGGTGGTCAGCGGGAGTTCATTGACGAAATGCACATCACGCGGGTATTCATGTGCAGCCAGTTGGCTGCGGACACGATCCTGCAGTTCTACCGCCAGTTCGGGCGAAGCGACTCCGTCCGCCTTGAGCACGACAAACGCTGTGACCCTTTCCGTCCGAACCGGGTCCGGCAAGCCGACCACCGCCGCCATCGACACCAATGGATGCGAGATGAGGCAGTCTTCGATGGGACCGGGACCGATCCGATAACCCGCACTGGTGATCACATCGTCATCGCGCCCCACGAAATGGACGTATCCCTCACCATCCATGAAGCCGGTGTCTCCAGTCAGCAGGAAGTCACCGATGAACTTGGAACGTGTTGCTTCAGGCAAATTCCAGTAAGAAAGGAACATGACCGGATCAGGTCCCTGCACCGAAATCTGACCGACGGATCCCGCCGGTAGTGGCGTGCCATCCGCACCAACGATGAATACCGCATGCCCCGGCGTCGCCTTGCCGATGGCGCCCGATACACGGGGGAATTTCGAACCACTTCCAGAAACGACGACGTTGCACTCGGTCTGCCCATAGAACTCGTTGATCTCCACCCCGAAGAAGTGGCGGACCCAACCGACGATTTCGTCGCCCAGAGACTCGCCGCCGCTGGCGATCGACCGCAGTGCCAGACCAGCTGGCGGTGCGTCCCTGAATCGTTCGCGGATCTGCTTGAGTGCCGTCGGGGGCAAGAAGACATTGCGCACCCGGTGTCGGCGCATGAGGTCAATGGCCGACGCTGCATCGAACTTCCGGAAGCGATGGCTGAGGACCGGCAGGCCGTGATGCCATGCCGGCAGCAACACATCGAGCAAGCCCCCAATCCACGCCCAGTCGGCAGGCGTCCAGAACAGATCACCATCCACGGGCAATCCGTCATGCGACATCTCGACACCCGGCAAATGCCCCAGCAGCACACGATGCGCGTGCAGAGCGCCTTTTGATTTACCCGTCGTGCCGGAGGTGTAGATCAGCAATGCCGGATCTTCTGCCGCCGTGACGGGGCCGGAGAATCCGGCAGATGCCGCATGCAACGCCGGCCAGAAGAGTTGCGCCTCACCACCTGACGTCGCGTCAATGCTCAGCAACGTCTTCAACCCGGGCAGTTTGGCAAGCAACGCATTGATCTTGCGGATGCCCACTGCGTCGCTCACGAGAAGTTTCGCGGCACTGTCAGCCAGCCTGTGCTCAAGAGCTTCGGGGCCGAAAAGCGTGAAGAGCGGCAGTGCAACCGCGCCCAGCTTGTAAGAGGCCAGATGAACCAATGCGCACTCGACGCATTGCGGCAGCAGGATGGCCACACGATCACCCTCACTCACCCCTTGAGCTGCCAGCACATTGGCCAGCCTGTTGCTCATCTCGTCCAGTTCATCGAAGGTGAAACGACGAACCTTGCCATCCGCGTCCTCATCGATCAGGGCCAATCGCCCCGATCCGTCAGCCCATCGCGTGCAGACGTCTTGCGCGATGTTGAATTTCTCCGGGATTTCCCATTGAAACCCGTCACCCACCACGCTTTCCGCTGCAGATACTGCATACGCATTCCTCATGCGTTGTCTCCATCCAGGTTTTTGTTTCTGCTCCTCCTAGTGCAACAGCCATGCCACCGGCACAAAGGCCGCAGCCGGCGCATTTCTGACCGTTGAATGCAGAAAAATTCGGGGTTAACCCGGAGCAATTCGCGACGAGAGGATCGGCACGTCGCCGACCTCGTGTTCAGATTCAGGACACCCAGGTCCAGATGCTGGACAACAGATCAGATCGCGATTCCGAACGCACGAGCCTTCTTGTAGAAAGTTGTACGTGAAATTTCGAGCAACTCGGCGGCTGCGGCGATCGAACCGTCGGCGCGGTCCAGCGCATTGACCAGCGCCTCGCGCTCGACGCTGGCCACGATCTCATGCAAGGGGCGTGAGCCTTGCGGTGCCTGTGCCGATTCAGGCTCATCCTCGAGGAAAGACCGCATCCGCGCCGCATCGACTTCAGCGCCTGGCGCGAAAGCACAGCAACGTTCGAGCACATTCCGCAGCTCTCGCACGTTTCCAGGCCAGGTCCGCCCTTCAAGTACCGAGAACGCCGCCGGAGAAATCCGGGGCGAGACCGCGCCACTGCGTCGGGCGATCCGCTCCAGCAAGGCGACGGAAAGCAACGCGATGTCTTCGCGCCTGTCGTCAAGCGACGGCACGGGAATGTGCAACACCGCAAGGCGATAGTAGAGATCGGCCCTGAAGCGGCCTTCAGACACGGCCTTGCGAAGATCGGTGCTGGTGGCCGCAATCACCCGGACGTTGGCGCGCTGAACACGATTGGCGCCCAGCTGTTCGAATTCGCCACTTTCAAGGAAGCGCAGGAGCTTGACTTGGGCACCCTGTGGCAAGTCGCCGATCTCGTCAAGAAACAACGTGCCACCGTGTGCGGCCTGCAACTTGCCGATGCGACCGCGACGATCTGCGCCGGTGAACGCACCGGGCGCGCTGCCGAAGAACTCGGATTCGAACAGGGTCTCGGGAATCGCAGCGACGTTGACCGCAACCAGCGCCTTCCCACTTCTTGCGGATTGCGAGTGGATCGACTTCGCAACCACCTCCTTGCCACTGCCGGTCGGCCCGGTGATGAGCACCGAAGCGTCCGAGGCTGCGCACGCCTGAGCCAGATCCCTCACGCGAACCGCGCTCGCAGTTTCACCAATGAACCTGACGGCCTCTGCGTCCGGCTGGCGTGGTATCTCGTCGCCATCACCGGCCGTCGGAAGCATCCTGAACGAGGTACTCCAATGCCTGACCAACGACATGGCCTGGGAGCCTTCGCTCAACACGAAGCCGAACGCACCGATGATTGTTTCGTCCTGATCCTTGATCGGGAATCGCGACACGAGGTACTGGCGCCCGGCGTGCTCCATGACGTCGAGCAGGATGGGCTCGCCGGTGGTCAGCACCTCCGGCAGACGGGTTCCCGGAAGAACACCGGAAATCTGTCGCCCCAGCATCTGCCCGGCGGGCAAGTGAAGAAGCTGGCAGTACTTCTCGTTGATCCAGACGATCACGCCATCGCGATCTGTGGCAAGCGTACCGGCGGCCGTGGCCTCCATCATCGAGAAGAACGACTGCTCTGCGAGATGGGGCAGGTTCAATTGCAGGCCCGAGAAAGTGGGCATCACGACAGCGTCGACCATTCACGTCTCCTCATCCGGCAGGTTTTCACACATATCCGGGAGCACGCTTCTCGAAAAATGCCCGACGCCCTTCTTTGCAATCTTCGGTCGTGCGCATGGTTTGAGCCATTTCCCGCTCCGCAGGCTCCCTACTTTGCCACTGAGACGCCCTCAGGGAAAGTGCGGAAAGCTTGGTGGACTGAACCGCTCGTGGGCTGTTGGATGCAATGAGCCGGGCCAGCCCGAGTGCCGCATCCAGTACGCGCTCCGCTGGTTCGACACGATTGACCAGTCCCATGTCCAACGCCTCGCCAGCGGAAATGAGCTCTGCGGTCAGCATGAGTTGCATGGCCCTCGCGTGACCGATCTGCTCGATCAGCTTCATGGCACCGCCACCTGATGGGATGATCCCCCAACGGACTTCAGGCAACCCCAGCTTTGCACTGACGCTCACGACGCGCAGGTCGGCTGAAAGCATCAGCTCGAAGCCGCCGGCCACGCAATGCCCGTTGATCGCCGCGATCACCGGCTTCGGGAAAAGCCGGGTCTTCAGAAGCGCAGCATCCACGAGTGCATCGACGTCCTCCACAGATGAGAAGTCGGCACCCAGATCGGCACCGGAGCAGAAGGCGTGATCGCCCGCGCCCGTGACAACGATGCAACGAATGGAGGTGTCAGCCCCCAACTCACGCCATGCATCTGCAAGCCCGAGAAAATCTGCAAGCCCCAGGGCGTTGCGTCGTGCCAGATTGTCGATTTCGATGAGCCCGATGAATTCTTCAGGACGGGAGATCGAGATCGTCATTGGTAGATCCCTTTGGCCAGGAACTTCATGTATGCCTTGGAGACCCACTTCGGGAATTTTGCTGGCTGGTCGCCGTCGCGCGAGTAACGCATCGAAAGGTAATGCCGGGCACCCAGCATCATGTAGGTCAAGACCTCCAGCTCACGCGGCTCACACTCGACAATCTCACCCGCGCTACGAGCCCGCTCGAGGATGCGGCGAAGTCCACGCGCCACCGTCTCGCGGTGCTGCCGGGACGACTCGGCCGAATAGACCTCGGCCTCATAGAGGATCCGGTAATAGGCCGGATGTTCCTCGAGGAAACTGAAGTACGCCTGGAAGCGCTTTTCCTCCCGCTCGGCCTCGGTCTTTGCCGTCACCGAACGATCCTGGATGTAGTCGAGCATGAAGCGGCCCACCGTCGGCAACAACTGATCGAGCAGATCCTGGAGCGACTCGAAGTAGTTGTAGAAGGTGCCTTGCGCAATGCCCGCGCGTGTCGTGATGAGTGACACCATCGCGCCGAGATAGCCCACCTCTCCCACCACATCCACAGCCGCATCCAGCAATGCAGCCCGCGTATTCGCTGCTTTCTCGGCCCGTGTGGGCTTCAGCTTGCGCGCGGTTGTCTTCTGGCTCTTTGCCTTTGGCTTTTGCGGTTTGGGCGAGGTCATGGCGTTTCCGGACTCGGGTTATCCCGAACACGTCGGGCCTGCAGACAAAGCATAGAGAATTAATTTGCGAATCACCATTCATTTTCCCACCAAAGTCCTTGACCTCGCTCCAAATCAATGGCCAAATATTTACGAATTATGAATCACGAGTCATTTACTTAAACCCAACCTGACCGTGATCAAAGGAGCAACGATTGATGGATGGTTCGGTCACCGTGGAAGAAACAACCCAGGATATGCGGGATCGCGCGCTGGCAAGCGCGCATATCCCGGCTCTGCTGATGAGCCTGGCCCAACTGACAGGCGAAGAGCAGTGGCTGCAAGCCCCCTATCTGCCGCAGCGTGACATCTCGCTGTTCGCAGAGGAGTCCGGCGGACTCTCCGAAGAAGCCCAGCACACGGTGCGTGCCGCCATGGCCCAAGTACTCGACGATCTGCAGGCTGGCACCAGATCATTCGCGCCGCCTCCAGACGACGCAACCTTCCTGACGATGATGCGCGTGGTCCTTGGCGAAAAAGTGCCTCCGGAGTACGTGGGCATGGCTCAAGAGGAAATGGGCATGCGCGACCGCACCATCACACTCGCCCCCGATCGGGCGGAAGATGCGGGGAAGCACCATGTCCTGATCGTGGGTGCAGGTGTCTCTGGCATCGCGATGGCCAAGCGCCTGAAAGACATGGGCGTCAAGTTCACCGTCGTCGACAAGAACGCGGACGTTGGCGGCACCTGGATGGAAAACGACTACCCGGAATCGGGCGTCGACACTCCCAATCACTTCTATTCCTTCTCGTTCGCCCCGAACCATCGCTGGTCGGGCTACTACTCCAAGCGTGCAGAAGTCTGGAACTACCTGCGCGGCGTGGTCGATACGTTCAAGCTTCGCGACGCCATCCGTTTCGAGCAGACCGTGACCCAGATGCAGTGGGACGAAGGCCTGAATGCATGGTGCGTGACGCTGCAGGGGAAAGACGGCGTCGAAACCCGCCTCTGGGCCGATGTCGTGGTGACGGCCCTCGGCCAACTCAATCGCCCCAAGAAGCTCGACCTTCCCGGTATCGAGAACTTCCCAGGCGAAGCATGGCATTCCGCTCAATGGCGGCATGACGTTCCGCTGGCGGGGAAGAAGGTGGCGATCGTTGGCACCGGTGCAAGCGCGATGCAGTTCCTGCCATCGGTCGCGAAACAGGCGTCGAAGGTCACCATCTTCCAGCGTTCACCGCAGTGGATTCGCCCGCAGGCTGACTATCAGCAGCAGGTATCTGCCGAAAGCGTGTGGCTGATGGAGAACGTGCCGTACTACTACGCCTGGTACAGATTCGGCTTGCTCTGGCGCTTCGGCGACGGCCTGTTGCCGTCGCTGAGGAAAGATCCGGAATGGCCGCATCCGGAGCGTTCGATGAATGCCCGGAACGACCGCCATCGTCGGGAACTCACCGACTACCTGATGCGCGAACTGGAGGGTCGCCCCGATCTCGTCGGGAAGACATTGCCCGACTACCCGCCGTACGGGAAGCGCATCCTGATCGACAACCGTTGGTTCGAGACCCTAAAGCAGCCCAACGTCGAGCTGGTCACCGAACGTGTCGATCACATCGAAGGCAGTCATCTCGTCACCCCCGACGGCCAGAGGTTCGAAGCTGATGTCATCCTGTTCGCCACGGGGTTCGAAGTCGCGAAGATCATGGGCCCCATGAAGATCATCGGCCGCTCGGGCACACCGTTGCAGGAGGTGTGGGGCGATGACGATCCACGCGCCTACCTCGGCATTTCGGTGCCCGACTATCCCAACCTGTTCTGCATGTACGGACCGAATACGGGGTTGGCCCACGGCGGCAGCCTCATGTTCATGGCCGAGTGCCAGGCCCGATACATCACCGATGCGATCCGGTTGATGCTGGAGCAGCAGCTCAAGTCGGTCGAAGTGCGGCGCGACGTGCACGACGACTACTGCAAGCGGGTCGATGCGGAACATGCCGAACTCGTGTGGGTCCATCCGGGCATGAACAACTGGTATCGCAATGCCAAGGGGCGGGTGTTCTCACCGATGCCCTGGCGCCTTGTCGACTACTGGCAGATGACCCACGAATTCAGGGAATCGCAGTACAAAACCCAGTCCCGGTCACCCGGCGGCTGATTTCCAGTCAGTGCTTTCATCAAAGAGAAAAGGAGACAAAATGTTCAAGAGAAGACAAATAATCGCCGCCGTGACGGCCATCGCAGCCACCGCATCGGTCGGCTCCGCGTGGGCACAGGACACCTTCAAGATCGGCGTCAACGTCGAACGAACCGGCCTGGCATCCAGCTTCGGCCTGCACATGCTCATCGGTGCCCAGATCGCGCTGGATGAGATCAACAACGCCGGTGGTGTGAACGGTTCGAAGCTCGAACTCGTCATCGAAGACAACCGCAGCAGCCCTGAGCAAGCCGTCATTGCAGTGCGCAATCTCGATGCAGCCGGCGTCGTGGGCATGCTCGGTCCCATCCAGACCAGCCAGTGCCGCACGGCCTTCCCCGCGGCCAACCGCATCGGCCTCACCAGCATCTCGCCCGGCTCCAGCGCACCCGGTCTGACTGCGCAGAACCGTCCGTGGACGTTCCGCATCTCCGCGCTCGACAGCGTAATCGTCAACGAAGTCGTCGAGAACCTGCGCAAGGCAAACCCGAATGCAAAGACTGTCGCGATCGCCGTCGATGCAAAGGACGCCTACAGCCAGTTCCTGGCCAAGACGGTGGCGCCGCCGATCCTGGAAAAGCACGGCTTCCGCATCCTCAACAAGGACGCGCTGGTCGAGATTCCGCCGGAGACGACCGACTTCAGCGTGCATATCACGAAGATCCGCGCGATGAGCCCGGACGTGGTTCTGGTGGGAAGCGCCTTCGAACCCGGTCACGGCTTCCTGCGTGAAGCCAACCGCCAGAAGCTGAATGTGCCGATGTTTGCCGGCCAGGGCTACATCACGTCCTCCATCGCCACGGCAGCAGGCGACATCCAGCTCTGGGGCGGCCAGCCTTTCGCCTCGGATTCGCAGGATGCAGCGGTGCAGAAGTTCGCCGCCGAGTTCAAGACACGTGTGGAGAAGCAGTTGCCGGGTCAATACACGACGCCGACGTACATCGACGCGAGTGGCTATGAAAGCATCCACGTCATCGCCGACGCATTGCGCGCGTCCAAAGCCACGCCGAAATCCGATGTGAAGGCCGTCCGTACGTCGCTGCGCGACCATCTCACGCAGCTGAAGGACTTCAAGGGGCTGGGCAATACGCTGTCCATCAACAACGAAGGCGATGCAGTGAAGGCAACCATCATTTACCGGACCCAGTCCGGCAAGTGGGCTCGCCAGTAAGCCGCCGCATCATGCTCACTCAACAGCTGGTCAATGGACTCATGCTGGGCAGCGTGTACGCCCTGATCGGGATCGGCTACACGCTGGTCTTCGGCGTGCTTCGCATGCTCAACCTCGCGCATGCCTATGTGTTCATGTCGGGGCCGTTCATCGGGTTCTCGCTCATGGCACTGGGCCTGCCCGTGGGCCTGGCCCTTGCAGGCGGCCTGATCGGGACGGCGCTTCTGGGCCTCGTCCTGTATCTGGTCGCTTTCAAGCCCATCCCGCGCGAGCATGCCCTGGGTGGTTTCGTTGCCAGCCTGGCATTCGGCATCGTGATCCAGGTCGTGGTGGTGAACAGGTTCGGCAGCCTGAACCAGCCATTCCCTGTCTCGCTGCCGCTGCCCGATCTGACGATCGGCTCCGTCATCCTCTCGGGCATGCAACTGGCAAGCCTCGTGGTGTCTGCCATCCTGATGGTCGCATTGCTGTACATGATCCAGCGCACCCGCTTCGGTCGGAACATCCGCGCCATCGCGCAGAACCCGACAGCAGCCTCACTGCTCGGTGTCTCCGCGCCCAAAGCCGTGATCCTCGTGTTCATGCTCTCCTCAGGTTTGGCGGGCCTCGCCGGCCTCATGGTCGCACTGCGCTTTGGGACCCTCGGTCCGTACATGGGTGATACCTACGCGATCAAGGCGCTGGCGGTCATCGTCATCGGCGGACTGGGTGACGTACGCGGCGCCGTCTTCGCCGGGTTGCTTCTGGGCATGGCTGAAGTGCTGTTCCAAGCCTATGCATCGCCGGGTTGGTCAGAAGCCTTTGTGTGGCTGTTGCTGATTGCCGTGTTCCTGCTGAAGCCCGATGGCGTCTTCGGCACGGGCGTCAAGGTACGGGAGATCTGAGATGCAAGTCCTCCTCTCCGAACCCGTACAGGCCCTCATCGCTATCAACATCCTCCTCACATTGAGCCTGCTTTATCCGTTTGTCACCGGCGTCTGGTCCCTCGGCATGCCCGGCTTCATGGCCATCGGCGCCTACAGTTCTGCCTGGCTGACGATGGAACAGGGATGGTCCGTCGGCGCTGCGCTTGCCGTCGCGGGTGTTGCGGGCGCATGTGCCACCCTACCCTTCGCCCTGCTCACGCTGCGCATCCGCGAGATCTATCTCGCGATTGCGACACTCGCAGCGGCCGAACTCATCCAGCTCTTCTTCTCACACTTCAAACCGACTGGCGGGCTGATGGGGTTGACCGGCATGCCCTATCTGGAAACCGGCTGGATCGTGGGACTCGCCGTGCTGGCTGTCGTGACAACTTCGCTGCTGTACAACTCCCGCTTCGGGAAAGTGCTTGTCGCGGTAGGCAGCGATCCCGTAGTCGCTTCATGTCATGGCCTGAATGTGCCTTTGATCCAGTTCACATCTCTCGCCATCGGTGGCGCGCTGGCCGGTCTTGCAGGAGGATGCTTTGCGCACTACTACTCCTTCATCGGCCCCGCCAACTTCGGGTTCGCCAGAACCACCGACATTCTGATGTTCCTCGTGATCGGGGGCCTGACGCCGCTGGGTGCCGCAATCGGCGCGGGCGCGCTCACGCTCGTGCCCCAGGTTGTGACCTCGCTCGAGAAGTGGGCTCCGGCGATCTATGGTGTCATCGTGCTGGTCATGGCAGTGTTCATGCCGTCCGGTCTTCTTCCCAAGAACCGCCTGACGTGGTGGAAGCGCAGCTCACCGGGAAAAACCAGGACTGCATTGGCCCCGACCAGCGCAAAGGATCCGTCCATGCGCGACGCGACCGCAAGGGGGCCCAGTCATGCTTGAGGTCAACGCGATCAGTAAGGAATTCAGGGGGCTGAAGGCCATTGACGATGTGAGCTTCGATGTACCCAAGGGTTCGATCACTTCATTGATTGGCCCGAATGGGGCCGGTAAGACGACGCTGATCAACGTCATCACCGGCGTGCTCGCTCCAACACACGGCTCTGTGCGTCTGAACGATGCCGCGCTCAACGGAAAGCGTCCACACGCCATTGCCAGAAGCGGGGTAGGCAGGACCTTCCAGACCGTGCGGCTCTTCAACGGGCTGACCGTGCAGGAAAACCTGGAGATCGGCCAGTTCAAGGACCTTGTTCGTCGCGGCTCGTTCCTGAGTGCCATCGCCAATACCGTTTCGCCCATGTTCCTGGGTGACGCCACCGGTCGTGCACGCGCGCAGGAACTGATGGCGATGTTTGATCTGACGCACCTCGCCAACGAGATTGCAACGGACCTGCCCTACGGTACCCAGCGCCGCGTCGAAATTGCACGGGCGCTCATGGGCTCACCCAAACTGCTCCTGCTCGATGAGCCTGCAGCGGGCATGAACGAAGCAGAGACGGCGAAGTTGGTGGAAGACGTGCGCGCCATCCGTGCCTCCGGGGTCACGGTCTTCCTGGTCGAGCACGACATGTCGATGGTGATGAGCGTCTCTGACAAGGTCGTCGTTCTCAACTTCGGAAAGAAAATCGCCGAAGGCTCACCCGAGGTTGTCCAGAAAGACCCCGAGGTGATCCTGTCGTATCTGGGGGATGATTCCGACCATGACTGAAGCAACGCTCAGCAAGAAACAAGTAGGAAGCGGCGGCCTTGTCGTCCGCGGATTGTCCGCTGGCTATGGCAAGGCGCTCGTACTCGACAACCTCCATCTCGAAGTCCCATCCGGTGAGGTGGTCGCCGTTGTCGGCCCCAATGGCGCAGGCAAGAGCACCTTGGTCCGTTGCATCTCCGGTGTGATCAAGCCCCGAGCCGGCGAAGTCGTGTTCGACGGTACGCCCATCACGGGCTTGCCTTCACATGCCGTGGCACGCCGCGGCCTCCTCCACGTTCCGGAAACCCGCGACATCTTCGGGGGGATGACCGTGTGGGAAAACCTTCGCGTCGCATTTGACAACCTCAACAGCCCTGCCAACGAGCAAGCCGCCTTTTCCGAGGTGTACGAACTGTTCCCGATCCTCAAGCAACGGGCCAACGATGTCGCAGGTAACCTCTCCGGTGGTCAGCAGCAGATGCTCGCCATTGCGCGGGCGATGCTCGGGCGCCCAAAACTCCTGATCCTCGACGAACCATCGCTGGGCCTTGCCCGGTTGATCATCCGCGAAATCTACGCGGCACTGGATCGCCTGCGACAAGCCGGATATACCGTGCTGCTGATCGAACAGAACGCCACGATGGCCATCCGGTTTGCGGATCGTGCCGTAGTGCTGGTCAACGGCGAAATCGTACTTCGTGGATCTCGGGATGAACTGGCGTCCAACCCGATGCTGACCACACATTACCTCGGCGGCAATCATGTGCCGGCCTCCCAGACAGGCAGTATCCAGAGCGTGGCCCATGCATGACACCGTACTTATCGAAACCGCCGACGATGCCTCCATCGACTGGAGGCAGGTCACACTCGGCTCGGCCCTGAACAGTTCAGCCTCGCTCTATCCAGACCGCATCGCCATCGTCGATGGCGACAGACGAATGAGCTATGCGGAACTTGATAAGGCCGCGAGAGATCTGGCCCACGGCCTGCAAAGCCTGGGCATCGGTCGTCGCCAGCAGGTCGCTATCTGGATGACCAACAGCATCGATTGGGTGGTGTCCTGGATGGCGTGTGCGCATGTCGGGGCTGTGGTGGTGCCGATCAACACACGGTACAAGGCGGATGAAGTCGAATACATCCTCCGGCAGTCCGATGCCGTCGCACTGATCATGATGGATCGGTACTGGGGGATCGATTTCGTTGGCATGGTCAACCAAGTCGTCCCCGAGTTGGCAGCATCGGTGCCCGGGAAACTCCAGTGCAAGAAGCTCCCCGCCCTGAAATCGGTTCTTCTGTGGAAGGATGTCCAGGTGCCTGGCACCAGGGATCTGCAGACACTCACCACGTTGGGGGCGGAGTTCCATCAGACCGGCGCGAGACTGTCACCCCAACACCCCGGCGACGCAGTCATCATCGTCTATACGTCAGGAACGACGGGGCATCCCAAAGGTGCCGTGCACAGTCACATCGTGCTCCAGAATGCGTCCAACATCGCGCGCGTCATGCATATCGAACCCGGCGATGTCGTCATGGGGCACATGCCCTTCTACCATGTCGCTGGCGCCATCACCGCTGCGGCGTTGTCCATCCTGAAAGGCTGCACGCTCGTCTCCATGCCCCAATGGGACCCGGATCATGCGCTGGACCTCATAGAGCGCGAGCGCGTCTCGATCTTTGGTGGTATCCCAACGCATTTCATCGACTGCATTGATGCCGTGCGCAAGCGGCCACGCGACACCTCGTGCCTGAAGTCAGCGTGGATTGGTGGTGCGCCAGTCACGCCAGATGTGGCCCTGTCCGCCAAGAGGGAACTTGGCTTGCTGGCGCTGCAGGTCGTCTATGGAATGACAGAGACAACCGGCTCCACAACATTCAGCGAATTCGACGCAGATCTGGAAGTCGTCTGCAGCAACAAGGGGCGACCCATCGGTGATTTCGAAGTGAAGACGGTTGACCCCCAGACGCACAGGCCGATCGATGAGCCGGGTATCCAGGGTGAAGTGTGGGTGCGCGGTCACCTCGTGATGATGGGCTACTACAAGAATGACAAGGCAACTGCGGAAGTCATCACGCCAGACGGATGGTTCCGCACAGGAGACCTGGGCACCTTCGATGATGAAGGCTATCTGATGATCACCGGGCGTCTGAAGGAGATGTTCATCGTCGGCGGTTCCAATGCGTATCCCGCCGAGATAGAACGGATGATCCTGAGCCACGACAGCATCAAGCAGGTCGTCGTCGTCGGTGTTCCGGATGCGCGCCTTGGAGAGGTTGGTTTTGCTTTCGTTCAACCGAAAAGCGATGCCGTTCCTAACCTTGAAGAGTTGGCGGCAGAGCTCAAGAGGTTCTGCCGCAGCCAGATGGCCGACTACAAGGTTCCGCGCACATTCAATGTCGTGAATGAATTCCCGAGAACGCCCACGGGAAAGATCCAACGTTTTGCTTTGGCGACCATGGCCCGCGAGCTCGTGTCAAAAGCACAGACTGCGTCTTGAGCTACAGATCAGCGGATTTCGGCATCGAACCTCAGTAGAGTAAGTACTAAGCGCGCCTCCGTTTGAATCGGAGGCCAGTAAATCTCGGAAACAGCGACGCACGTATGGGCAGCTCCAAACGACTAGCCCTTGACTAGCCTCTCCATCGTCTGGTCGATGATTTTCCCTGGGCGCATACCAAGTGCCTCCGCCAGATTCATCACCATGACCAGGCTGGGGAGGTGCAGCCCACGCTCGATCTTGCCCATATGCGAGCGCTCAATGCCAGCAGCGTTTGCCAAGCCCTCCTGAGAGAGTCCCTTTGTCTTCCGGATTTCCCGCACGACCTCGCCGAAGGCAGTAGCAACCCCTTGATCAAAGCTTGTTGCGCCACGTGGACGCCCGGGTTTGACTTCGCGCTTTTGCATTGGACAAAAGCATTCCGTCGAGCGACAGTTCTAACCACGTTATATTTAACCCATTCTTGAGGAGTTCACGTGGAAGAGAGGGAAACTGTCATGAAAACAAAGGGCCCGAACGAGAAGTACTGCGCCGAATGCGGAGCGATCATCCGCGCCAAAGCCGAGATCTGCCCCCACTGCGGCGTCCGGCAAATGGCAGTGCCCGACACAGGTCGTCGGGACGCCCCGAAATCCGAGCGTAGCAAGCTTGTCGCCGGACTTCTCGCCATCTTCCTGGGTGGCTTTGGCGTTCACAAGTTCTATCTTGGCCGACTCTACTGGGGGATCTTCTATCTGATCTTCTGCTGGACGTTTGTGCCCGCAGTGATCGGCTTCCTCGAAGGATTGAACTACCTGTTGATGAGCCAGGCCACCTTCGACAAGCGCTACCAGGACTAGGGCGCAGCCAGCGCGCGCCGCTGGTGTCTTGTATATTCCGAGCCCTATTTTCGGTCGGGGATGCGGCCGACACGATCCACCTAGCGTTTATTTGCTAGGTGGATTTTGCTTTTCTAGAATTCCAATCAACGGGTGCATTTATGACGCCCGCAGTTCCGGAACTACCTGTCAGATGTTGACCCACCGCTGGTGGAGTGCACTGCTGCACTTCATCAGCTTTGGATCAGCTACGACCTGGTTGCAAGTTTTCCTTATCGAAAATTTTTCTGGAACTGACTATGAAAGCTATCACTCAGCCGCCCCCGACAACGCACATCGGCCCGATCACCCTGCGCTCGCCGCAGGAGCTGAAGGCCTGGCCGAACAACCCGCGCAAGCACCCGCCGCGCCAGATCGCGCAGTTGCGCGCTGCGATCCAGAGCTTTGGCTTCACGGCTCCGATCCTTCTGAACGAAGCCGGCGTGGTGCTGAGCGGCCATGGTCGCCTCCAGGCAGCGCTTGAGCTCAAGCTGGAGGAAGTGCCCACCCGCACCGTCTCCGGCTGGTCCCTCGCACAGCAGCGCGCCTTCGTTCTCTCGGACAACAAGATCGGCATGCTCTCCTCCTGGGACGAGGAGTTGTTGCTTGAGGAGATGGAGTTGCTCATCAAGGACGACTTCGAGCTGGAGCTGACCGCCTTCAGCACGGCCGAGATCGACCTGATGTTCGAACCGGTAACGGCCAAGGGCAAGCCCGATCAGGACGCACTGCAGGAGGTCGACGCCAGTGCCGACCTCGTGACCCGCCTGGGCGACCTCTGGGTGCTGGGCAACCACAAGCTCCTGTGCGGTAACTCGCTGCAGCGCGAGTCGTTCGAGGCTCTGCTCGCTGACGAATGCATCCAGATGGCCATTTCCGACGTTCCGTTCAATGTGGCCATCAAGGATGTCGTCGGCAAGGGTACGGTCAAGCACGCCGAGTTCCAAATGGCCTCTGGCGAGATGAGCCCACAGGAGTTCACCAAGTTCCTGCAGGACCATCTGGAACTTGTCCACGCGTTCGCCCAAGACGGTGCGCTCGTCTACACCTTCATCGACCACAAGGGCATCCGCCCGGTGCTCGATGCCGCATTGCCCTACTTCGGCAACCACAAGCAGCTGATCGTCTGGGACAAGGGGGTTGGAGGTTTAGGCAGCCACTACCGCTCCCAACACGAGCTCATCTTCCTGCACAAGAAGGGTACGGCACCGCACATCAACACGTTCGAGCTGGGCCAGCATGGCCGCTACCGCACGAACGTGTGGGCCTATGCCGGCTCCCAACAGTACACGGACAAGGCGATCCTGGCGGAGCACCCCACCCCGAAACCGGTGCCCCTCATCGCGGACGCCATCCGTGATTCGAGCCACCGCAAGGGCATCGTCTTCGACGCCTTCGCCGGCAGCGGCACTATTTTCATCGCTGCCGAACGCACAGGTCGCTACGCGCGCGCGATCGAGCTGGAGCCGCGCTACTGCGACACCTCGGTGCGTCGCTGGCAGCGCGTGACAAGCAAGAGCGCCATCCTGGAGGCGACCGGCCAGACCTGGGAGCAGGTCCGTGCGGAGCGTCTCCTCACTTCCCAGAAGGAGATGTGACATGGCCATTGGCTACAAGTCGCCCCCGAAGGCCACCCAGTTCCGCAAGGGCACGAGTGGCAACCCCCGCGGCCGCCCCAAAGGCTCGAAGAACTTCATGACCTTGCTGGAGCAGGAACTCTCGGAGCCCATCGTCGTGAACGAGGACGGTCGCCGCAAGAAGGTTACCCGTATGCAGGCGATGGTCAAGCGCATGGTCGCTGGTGCCCTTCAGGGTGACCAGAAGTCCCTACTCACTCTCATCGAGGTGATGCGCAAGACCGGCCAGCTGCAGCAGGCGGAGCAACCCACGGCGCTCCCCGATGACTACCAGGAAATCCTAGACACCTATATCCAGCGCCGCATCAACGGCAAATCCAAATCGTAACTACTGAAGGAGAACTGAAATGAAAAAATCTGCAACGGATTGGGACGCGTTCTACGCGGCGTCGAAAGACGACTTCCACGTTTTTGTGAAAATGGCGTTCAAGGTGCTCTATCCGGGTACGCAGTTCGAAGAGAACTGGCACATCGATGCGATCGGCCACCAGTTGGAGCTTGCGCGCACCGGCAAGCGCCCTCGCCTGATCGTCAACATCCCGCCGCGGCATTTGAAGACGTTCATCATCTCCATCGCGTGGCCGGCGTACATCTTGGCGCATGACCCGACCGCTGAGATCATCTGCGTGAGTTACTCGACCGAGCTGGCAGATGCGATTGCCCTCAACTTCCGTCGCCTCGTGATGAGCGACTGGTACCAGAAGGCCTTCCCCGAGGTCCAGTTCGTCAAGACTGCCGTCTCTGACTACGTGACCAAAGAAGGCGGTGGACGCCGCGCGATCTCCGTGCAAGGTGCTCTGACCGGCCGTGGTGGCGACATCATCATC
Source organism: Variovorax sp. VNK109 (assembly GCF_049445855.1). Taxonomy (NCBI): domain Bacteria; kingdom Pseudomonadati; phylum Pseudomonadota; class Betaproteobacteria; order Burkholderiales; family Comamonadaceae; genus Variovorax; species Variovorax sp. VNK109. The sequence continues at coordinate 1,005,501 of NZ_JBMSDV010000001.1, forward strand.
ATCGATGATCCGATCAAACCACAGGATGCCTACTCCGACCTGCGTCGCAATGCTGTGAACGAATGGTTCGTCACAACGCTTCTCAGTCGCCTGAACAGCCAGACGCTGGGCGTCATCGTCCTTGTGATGCAGCGCCTGCACGTGGGTGACCTGTGTGGGTATATGGAAGGTCTTGGCGACTTCCACAAGCTCTCACTGCCTGCGATCGCCACGAAGGCCGAAATCATCCCTATCGGTCCGAACGCGGATGACGTCTATCACCGCGCCGAGGGCGAACCGCTGCATCCGGCGCGCGACAGCGCGGAGGTTTGGGAGAAGAAGCGCAGGGAGGTTGGCCGCCGCATCTTCAGCGCCCAGTACCAGCAGACTCCGGAAGCGCCGGAAGGCAACATCTTCAAGCTCAAGTACATGCAGTGGGTGGACAAAATCCCGCCGCGCCATCAGGGTCACTTCTGGATCAGCATCGACACGGCAACTTCAACCGAGGAGAGCGCCGACTACACCGCGATCACGGTCGGCCAGAGCATGGATGACGGTACGCACTACATCCACCACGCATCGCGCGGCCACTGGGACTATGAGATCGTCAAGGCAAAGGCCCTGCAGTTGTGGAAGCAGTTGCCCGATGCACAGTTCCTGATTGAGACCGCAAACGTTGGCCTTACTCTTGCGAAATTCCTCAGATCCAAAGGCGCGAATGTCGGGGTCCACGAGCCGAAAAAATCCAAGGAAACTCGTGCCTACGATGTCCTTCAGCAGTTTGAGGAGAAGCGCGTCTTCTTCGTGCGTACACCGAAGAATGAGGAAGGACTGAAGTGTCTGGAATGTGAGTTGCTGATGTTTCCCTACAGCCGCTACGACGACCAAGTCGACAGTATCGTGCAGGCCCTGCGCATGGCAAAGAACAAGTGGGAAGGTACCGTGAAGGTGACGATCTATGCGGACCAGTGGGAGCCTCAACACGATCTCAATACCATCATGAACGCACCTTGGTAGTCCGCAGGCCCGGTCCATTGACAGTGACCGGGCTTTTTTCTGCCTTCTGCAGGCAACACGCGGGCACTTACCGGCACTAAGTCTCACAATCCGGCCCCATTGGACTGGATCTGGCTAGCTCGTGGAGCAATACTTTATGAGTTATATTTAACTCATAAGGAAGAGGCTCATGATCTGGTCATACGTGCTCCGGCTGCGGTACATCCTTGGCGTATTGCTGTGTGCACACGCTCACTTCTCTCTGGCCCAGCAGGTCTACCTGTGCAAGGGTGCCGACGGTCAGCAGCAGTACCAGCAAGCACCGTGCGGTCAGGGGGCAGAAGTCGGGTCAGCCTGGAGCAAGCAGCGCGAAGTGGAGCGCGCCCGTGAGGAAGCCAGACAAGCTGAACTGGCCAAACTGCAGGCCGCCCGCGCGCAAAAAGACGCCCAGCACCGGAGAAGCAATATCGATGGCCTGCGTACCTGCAAGCAGGGCAGGGATTGCGACATCGAATCCGTGCGCATGATGATGACAAACCTCTCACGCGACGATCTCATGACCGCGCTGGGTCCGCCAGAGACAGTTCAGAAAGTCGGCGATGAGCTGTGGTACTACTCAATCACAGCGGAAGACGCAGGTGCTCGCCGGAATTTCCGGCTCCAGATCAGTTTCAGATACAACGACGATGATCACAGTCGACGTCCGTACCAGTCGGTCTGGAAAGTCAACGTCTACTAAACCCGTCTTGGCAGCAGCAGAAGAGTCTTCTGGTCTTCGACGCCATCGAAGTACTTCTGCAGCATCTGCACGAAGCAGCTCTCATCAGGTTCGGCTCGATGGAAAATGGTCATGCATGAGCGCAGCTTCATGTCGTCGGGCGATCCCATGATCCTGTATGCGGTCCTGCCCTTGACGCTCAGGAGCAGGTTGCAGCACTCGGCAAGCCTAGGTCCAAGCACCGGGTGTGCCCAGTAAGCCTGAGCCTCTGCCAGATCACGCAGACCGTACTTCGTCGCCATGGCGCTACGGCCAAGCGCCTCATGCTGAGGAAAGATGAACCACATCCAGTGGCTCTGCTTCTCGCCGGCTTTCAGTTCCTGTTTGACCGTTTCGTAGACATCGGCCTGTGCCTGCACGAACCGGTCCAGATCGTACGCATCCGGCATCAGGCTTCCAGCTCTTCCCCGGTGAGAGCTGCGGCAGCCTCACGCTTACCCATCTTGCGCACGGCCGCCAGCGTGATGAGCTGTTTGGCACGCGGCTTGGATTCGCCGGCTTCCCAGTTGTAGATGGTCTGGGCCGAAACGCCCACCAGTTTGCCGAAGTCCGCCGCAGACAGGCCAAGGCGCTTCCGGTGCGCGGAAAGTCCTTCCTGGCGAAAGCGCAGGCTGGGCTGATCGTCTTCAGTCGACACGGGAGTCGCACCTCGCACGCCGGCCTTCTGCAGTTTCTTTAGCTGCGACTCAAGCTGGGCAATATGGCGCTTGAGCTGCGCGATGTCTGCGCGGTAGTTGGCACTTGCCCTTTTGAGCTGTTCGGTCTCGGAGCGGATTTCCTTGCGGGCAAGGCGTCCGATTTCCTCTTTGATGGCAGATGCGATATTGGGCATTACTTGATGACAACAGTGAATGCGGCATTCTATTGTTCATACAAGAATCGCTGCACCTCGATGAAATGCACTGCAAATCCAATTCCTTCGACGCCAGCGCGCACCAGCTTACGGGAATTGACGCCAACTACCTGGTTACCGCTGAACAGTGGGCCCCCTGAGTTACCCGGACTGATGGCCGCATCGGTCTGAATTACCAGCATCTCTGCCGAGCCAGGAACCAACGGATTCTTCATCCTTCGCACTGCACTGATAACGCCGCGAGTCAGCGTGAACTCAAGGCCCTGAGGATGGCCAATGGCCTCTACAGTGGTTCCCGCTGGCTGAAGCGAATTAGCAAACTGAACAGGTCTTCCGATCGGGTTAGTGATTTTCACAAGCGCCAGATCAAGACCAATGTCCTCCTTGATCACGCGGCCAGTCACAGTTGAACCATCAAACATCTTCAGCTCAGCCATCTTTGAACCTTCAATGACGTGATAGTTGGTCATGACGAGATCACCTGCAACAAAGAACCCCGTGCCCAATCCCCCTCTGGGATTTCGAACAACCACAACGCTGTCATTTCGCGAATCAACGGATCGTGCGCTTGGCATCTCTGCGGCAGGGCGCCCCATCGCAACCATTTGAAAGCCTGACGGTGCTGCTGCGGGTGAAGGTCGAGCTGCATACTGACTATCGCTTGCGTACGAGATGCTGGCCGGGTGAAATGGCTCGAACGCTGGCGCTGCCTTCGTGACCTGCTCACCGATCTGCTGCATAGGCGTAGAGAGCTCACTCATCTCATGAGCGTCGATCGCCTTCTCTTCATCAAATCTCGCTCCGTACACGTACTTCGCCGGATCCTGCTCACGAATTCCGAAAGCCACATTGAAAGTTTTCTGGTCGCTGTGAACCATTTGATGTCGAGCCACCCTGTTCTGCGCACGATCAACAATCCACACGTTGAACTTCGATTCACGTGTTGTCTCCACGCGACTCACTGTGAAAGAGTAGTCTTGATATACCGGCTCCTTAATCGTGGGGGATGTATTCGAAAGGTTCTTTCTCGCTGTATCCACAGCAGAAACAGCCGCTGCTTGCGCGATTCCGCGAGCGATGGCCACCCAGGCATTGGCAGCAGGTGACGTAGCCGCCTCCATTCGCTGCGCGTTGTAGTTGGCTTGTGCCTCCTGCAACTTCGACTGAGCGTTCGAGTACTCCGGATTAGGTAGAACTCGCTCACTGACTTGATACTTGGATCCTTGCTCGCGCTTCTCAACAATCTTCCGATTCACGACGACTTCAGCTTGCTGTACGACCACAACGTAGTCAGCATCTGCACCGCCAACAGCATCAGTGATTGCTGACGCCTTGCTTGTCTTCCATTGCGATGATGAACCACTGATCTGCAATAGCTTCCGGCCAGCAGGCATCTCGTCAGGTTGAAGTTGAACGTACGCGACGCGAAATTTCGGTGGCTGAGCGAGCTTGAAGCCGGAACGTCTGACCTCCTGAACTACGCGCCCCTTTTCGAAGAAGCTGGGTACGACGCCTGGATGGCGCTCTTCCAGCAACTTCTCATAGTAGATGCCACCGATCCGTTGAGCGGATTCTTCTGAAAGCGCGCTTCCATAGTGCCGCCGATAACGGTCAAGCTCAGGCGTCGTGAACCGCTGAATCTCCTCCTTCGAGGATTCGAAGTGCTTGTTGACAATCGGTACGGCCCGTGGCGTTCCAGGATAGACGTCAAAGAACGATCTCTCCTGCTTTAACCCGTAGGCGGTGAATGCAGTCTCTGCCTTTGACTCATAGAGCGTCACCACGCGACCGTAGTTAGCCTTGAGTTCGTCAAATTCTGGAGCCCGATAGGCCGCCTCCTTCAGCAGGGCAACCGTCCCATAACTCTGGATGCGTGCCTCAGCTTCGGAAAGACTCGTTTTGACTTTGCCCCAACCCTCGGGTGTTGCCTCCACATCCTGGCCAGCGAGCACGGCGAGTGCATCAGCATGCTGCTTCAGTGCTGGCACCCGCTCTTCATTCAAGCCCTTCACCAGTGCATTGAGGGAGTCCTGAATTCTCGCCTTCTGACTCTCAAGGTCTTGGGAGTTATCTACGTAGTACTGCGCCGCTTCGTCGTACTTCTTCGCCTGGACGAGCTCGTTGAACTTCTGGCTCTTGGGAGAAACGATGCTGCTTAGGAATCCACCGACGCCTTGAAACAACGCGCCAATCGGATTGGGCGCAGTCTGGGCGTGGGTTGCTGCTGATGCGGCAAGAATAAGTACAGCTACAAGTGTCTTGGCCCCTCTGGGGGTCCCATGCTGATCCATCTTCATCGCGCCCTCCAATTAGCTCTTTTGATCTAATTGTTACTCGATGTATCAGCGTTGTCTACTGCACTTTTTGGCACTTCTGACACTAAGGGCGCGACATCAGGTCCGGCCGCACTTCAATGCAAATTGCTCTTCACGAATGGCCAGTCGCTCACCCGCCAGCTTGGCTTCTGGGACGGCCGCGTCCAATGCCTGCCGGCGTCGTTGAAGTTCCCCGCAACGCAATAGGCGTTTGACCTCTGCATCACTTTGCTTCCTAGCGCGCTCGGAGCTCTCCCTGATCCGTTCGTGGATGACCTCGTTGCTGGCCTTGCGTTGACCCGACATGGAATCCAGGCCCCGCGTCGGAGCGATGTCCACCTCTTTACCACCCTTGCACGGCGCATCGGTGTAAACACCCCCACACAGGTACACCGGCTTCTGCGCATGAGCAGGCATCGCTGCTAGAAGCACACCTATCAGGGCCGCTGTACCCAGAGGCCAACACACCGACTCCTGCGACATCAGCCAATGGCGTCCCATATCACCCCCGAACATATTCACGACTTCAACCGCACTTGCAGATGCGGTGACCCTGAGACATCCGTCACCTCCCCGACCTCCAGATACTTCTGGGCGCGCACCAGATTACTCAGCTTAGCGAAACCGTAGTTGCGAGGATCGAAGGACGTGTGTCTTTTTCCGATATGGCCACCGACCGCTCCCAGACGAGCCCATCCATTCTCCCTCGCGGTTTCCTCAAGGGCATGCCGGATGATTTCCTCCAGATCAGGAAGATCTGCAACGCGCGGAGCCGCTTCATCTGTCGCAGGTTGCCGCAGAACCTCCAGGAAGAAGAAGCGGTCGCACGCCGCAATGAAGGGTTCCGGTGTCTTTCTCTCGCCGAATCCGTAGACGACTTTTCCTGCCTCACGTAGCCTCGTGGCAAGACGAGTGAAATCGCTGTCGCTGGATACCAGACAGAAGCCATCAAGGTTTCCCGCATAAAGCAGATCCATCGCATCGATGATGAACGCGGAGTCCGTTGAGTTTTTCCCGCTCGTATACGCAAACTGCTGGATAGGTTGAATCGCATGCCTGTGAAGGTGCTGCTTCCAGCCGTGAAGATTGTTGGTTGTCCAGTCCCCAAACGCCCGTTTCACCGTGGCTGTCCCGAATTTTGCGACTTCAGCGAGCAGCTCCTGAATTGATGCGGAAGAAGCATTGTCAGCATCAATTAGGACTGCGAGCCGAGCATTTTCACCAGCCATATTTATTCCTCTATGGGCTCTCTTTGAGCTTGCCTGTTTGCTTCAGCGTTGTCTTCAGCACCTCTGGGGCCGCAGGGATTTTGGAGATGAAGACAGACCCTTCGATTGACTTCTTGTCTTCGTCGATCTTCACCGCTATCAAGGTATCGCCGTAGCTTCGCACTAGTGCAAACGCAGGATGCTCATCGAGCATCAGAAAGCTCGACTGATTCGTAGCGACACCCATTCCCACGACCCAAGCCACGTAGACGGGAAAGAATATGGTGGCAAAAGCACCGGTGACATTGCTTCCCCATACTTTCTCCACCGGGCCAAACATGGGATCAATGTCTGTAAAAGATTTCTCCGACCCGGAGCTGAGTCGCTCCTTGACGGTTCCTTTGCCAACTGCCAGCCTGTACGCGTACCCGCCGAACAGGATCACGGCTCCAACCCCAATCTGGATGAGGCCATCGAGCTCAAGCCTGTACCAGAAGAGCGTGATGACAACCAGCAAGGCAAATGCAAACAGCTTCCGTCTCAATCGCCGAGCAGATTTGGGCACGAGCGCCAGCGGCCACGCGGCCGCGTAGAGCATGGCTGTTATGCCAAGTAGTACCGCAAATGCGGCCGTCAGTAGCGCGGTGAGACTTGGCGTGATGAGGTGGAGGGGAACCCCAAAGTGTGAGCAGAAGCCTGCTTCGTACGCAAAGGCAATGCAATAGGCCCATCCTGATGTCAGCGCGACAACAACCGCATCAGTGAATAGCTGCCGGAATTTGCTCGGAACAACACTCGACTCTGGCCGATGCGCGCGAAACCTTCTTGTCTTTCCACCTTCCATGTCTTATCGACTCTTTCAATGATCAAGCAACGCATCGTGGAAGTCGTTCTCGTGAACGATGAGGAGGCGGGCCCCCTTCTTTCGGAGTTCGACTGCTTTTTCCACTTTTCGGCCATAACAGGCGTACGCCCAGCACGGATTGCCATCCGCTCCTATGACCAAGAAGTTGAGTTTGGCGGATACGTTCTCGACAGTGCTACCGCCCTTGTCCGAGACAAAGCGCGAAAGCTCAGACTTGGTGTGCCTGCTGGACGCGCCTGTAAAACAAAACACAGAGCCCTGAAATGCAATGTCGGGCATGACTGCACACAGCCCGGCAATAGGCACATCGTCGCTCAAGCGGACTGGCGGATTGACGATCGTGCGCTCGTCCATGACAGCCAGAAACTCACGAAAGAAATCGAGGAGCATTGCATGCTCGGCCGGATCAATCTTGCTGTCGGCGAGTACCTGCGTTGTGATCGATGCAACTTCGTCGTATGGCCAGCACGTCTTCAGATGTTCATGTGCCTCCAGCCACTCAGACAGGCCTCTCAACTCGGCTTCGGAGATATGTCCGTCTGATGCGATCCCACCGACCACACCATGCAGTCGTTGCAAATCTGCCGTGACCATGTCGTAGAAGGCATCGTCACGCAGCTTCTTGCACAGCCAGACCAGATCCTCGCGTTCCTCTTTGTCGATGACACTGTCCTGCAGTGCACGTGCGACGGCAGGCACAAGCTCAGAGAATGGATGGCGCTTGCTCAATTCCTCGTGGTCTTCAAGCCAAATCCGGAGAAGCGTGATTTCTCGCGCATTGATCTGCCCGTCGATGGAAATTCCCTCGACCAAGCCCAGCAGGGAGTTCACCGCCTTGTCCACACGACTGCGCGCCGTGAGGCGGTAGTAGCGATTGATTTCCTTGACTTCCATGCGAAACCCTCCGTCTTATTTTTAGAACCAAAGAATACGTCAGGTTTTCGCCGCTGTCGATCAAGAATTCTCGGGTTTCGAGTTGACTTGGTGCCCGAGCAGAGCGTCCATCCGTAGTGTCTTCACTACGGAGCGTCTATGCCCAAGAGGTCGGCCGCCGACGGCCAGCAGAAACTCACCCGCGCGCAGCAGGAAGCCCAGCACCTGGTTGCGGCACTCCCCGAGATGCCGCTGCCCGAACTGCGGGCGCTGTGGCCCAAGTACTTCCAGGTGCCGGCCTTCTCCCAGAAGCGCGCCATCTTGATGCCCTTTCTGGGCTACGCGATCCAGGAGAAGGCCTTCGGCGGCCTCTCCCGCTCAGCCCGCTCAAAGCTCGAAGCCATCGCCAAGGACTGGGACGAAGGCAAGCGCCCGTCCATCGCCCCTCCACGGCCCACCGTTCGCCCCGGTGCCCGTTTGATCCGCTCCTGGCGCGGTGAGATCCATGAGGTCACCGTGCTTGATGCCGGCTTCCAGTACCGCGAGCAGCACTACCGGTCTTTGTCCGAGATCGCCCGCACCATCACCGGCGTCCAGTGGTCAGGTCCCCTCTTCTTTGGTCTCAAGCAGACGCAGGACCGCCTGCGCAAAAGGAAGGCATCCTCATGAGTGTTCGTCCCATCCGCTGCGCCATCTACACGCGCAAGTCTTCTGAAGAAGGTCTGGATCAGTCCTTCAACTCCATCGATGCCCAACGAGAGGCCTGTGAGGCCTATATTCTTTCCCAGAGGCATGAGGGCTGGGTTGTTCTACCTACCCGTTATGACGATGGCGGGTTCTCAGGAGGAACACTGGACCGGCCTGCCGTCCAGACGCTCCTGACCGACATCAAGGACGGAGCCGTCGATCTGGTGGTGGTCTACAAGATCGACCGGCTGACACGGTCGCTGGCGGACTTCGCGAAGATGGTGGAAGTCTTTGATGCCCACTCGGCATCCTTTGTGTCAGTCACCCAGCATTTCAATACCACCTCCTCCATGGGACGGCTCACCCTGAACGTCCTGCTTTCATTCGCCCAGTTCGAGCGGGAAGTGACCGGGGAGCGCATCCGGGACAAGATTGCGGCCTCCAAGAAGAAGGGGATGTGGATGGGAGGGACGGTGCCGCTCGGCTACGACGCTGTGGATCGGAAGCTGGTGATCAATCAGCCGGAGGCTGAACTGGTCCGGAAGATCTACGAGCTGTATCTGGAGACCGGGAACGTCCGGATGGTGCAGACGAGGCTGAGGGCGATGGGCGCTGTCTCGAAAGTCAGGCTGAACGCGGCCGGGAAAAGCTCAGGTGGAGCCGCCTTCCGGCCCGGTGCCATCTACAAGATCCTCAACAACCGGATCTATCTGGGCGAGGTGCCACATAAGGACGTCTGGTATGCGGGGGCCCATGAGGCCATCCTGGAGGAAGAACTCTTCAAGCGGGTTCAGGATGCCCTGGCCATCGGGCTGGATCGGCGACGCAAAGGTGTCCACGCCAAGGAGCCGAGTCTGCTGGCCGGCTGGGTGCGGGACAAGGACGGGAACATCCTGATGCCCTCGCATGCCCTTAAGAAGGGAAAGCGCTACCGGTACTACGTGACCCGGCCACGGGACATGGAGACGGATGAATGGGCACCGCGGATTTCCATTCCAGCACACGACATCGAAAAACTCGTCATTGAGGCCACCAGCCGGTGGCTCCTGGATGCGGGACGGATGCTCAACGACCTCCATATCAAGGACTGGGAGCCGGATGCGCGGATGAAGGTGCTGAAAGCTGCAGAGAGGTATGCCGAGAGGCTGAGGCAGGGCACGCATCACGAGCAGCGGGAACTGCTGCTGCCGCTGATCACCTGGGTGCAGGTGTACACGGAGGAGGTACGGATCTGCTTCAGACGGCAGGGAACGCTCAGCGCGCTCTGGGTGAAGCTGAAGGTGGACGAGAAGGAGGATCGACTGGATGAGGATGCGCCGGTCGTTTCAGTGGACGCCAGGCTCCAGCGCTATGGGCTGGAGATGCGGCTGATCGTGAACGAGGAATGGGCGACCATTGAGGAGCCGGAGATTGATCCGCATCTGGTGTTGGGGCTGGCACGGGGCCACAAGTGGTTCACCGAGCTGAGGACAGGAGCTGTCAGCTCCATTGCGGCGATCGCGAAGCGGGAGAAGGTCAGCGGGGACTTCGTCGGGAAGACGCTGAGGGGAGCGTTCCTGGCACCGGAGCTGGTAGAGCGGATGCTTGAGGGACGAATAACTGGTTGGTCGTCCAAGCGGCTGCAGGAGCCGGCGGCATTAAACTGGGCGCTGCAGTTGGAGTAGCGAACTCTTAGTGCAAAGGCCGGGTGCTCGAATCACGCAAGCTCCTCCCCCAAGCCCGCCTAGACGCAGGGAAGGCAAACTAATTTTAGTTAAGCCTCGACAGAGACAAGCTCAGCAAGCTTAGCGGCGATATTTGCCATCGAATCTTCCGCAGTGCTCAATCCGCTTCTTGAACCTAGAAGGGGACTGACATCTCGAAGAGCGTCATAAGTCGTGCCGTGCACGATGGGAACGAGCAGGTCGCGCGCCAAAAGCACCGATAGTTCTTTGTCGGCAATGCCCTCTCCACGAAGTCGGTTCAGTAGCGCGGGAGTCACCAGAACAATGCCAACACGCGATTTTGCAAGTCCCTTGTCGATTTCGCGAAGCAGCGCGCTGCCAAGGACAACGTCCTTTTCGCTGAACCATACTGAGACGCCCTTTGCCACGAGAAGATCGTGCAACTCCATGGCGGAGCCTCGACGATCGTCCCATGCATGACAGAGAAAGACGTCCCGCAAGTCAGGCACAGACACGCGTCTTTCGAAGTTTTCACGAACCGGCGTAAGTGTCCGCACCTCAGCAGGCGTGTACGTCACTAACGAACCAGGCCGCGACCAGCGCGGTCTTGAACTACCTCCACCCCCGCTGCCAGTGCTCCGGGAAGAGGAATAGGCCGGCGGCGAAGAATAGGAACCGTAGCCACTGCTGTAGCCGTATCCACCATAGCGACTGGAGCGACCACCGCATGCCGGGCAAGCTGCTGCTGCGCTTGATGATCGATGGCCGTTTACTGGTGCTGTGCATCTCGCCATGTTCGCCCTCGTTGTTAGTAATTAAATAGTAACACTCGGCGGTGCGGCGCACTTAGTTTAAACTGTACATTTATACAGTTGTGCTGACGCACGAACATCACATTAAAAATCTAGTCGCCTCTGCGCACCAGTTGCACCGGAGATGGTGCTCGGCTAACGCCAAGAAGCTGGACGATCTGGCGCGTGAGCTATGGCGTGCAGAGAACCTGCGCGATTGGACGTCGACTGTAGCCGCTGGGAAATGGCTTTCACCGATTAACCCAATGGACAAATGCGACCCCTAAAAGATAGAGTTATCGTTCGCACAAACGGAGGGAAAAATGGGACTACCAAGAACATTTGTTGGCTTCAGTAGCACAGACATTCATTACTACAGGCTCATGCAAGCTTGGAAAGCTTCCGAGCATATTGATTTCAACTTTACCGATTGCCAACTTGCTCAGGAAATCAACTCTGAGAACGAAGCGTACATAAAGCAGAAATGCAAAGAGCGCATTGCGATGGCAGGGAAGTTTGTAAGTCTCATTGGGGCCGATACGAAATCGAAGCACAAGTATGTTCGGTGGGAGTTGGAAACAGCCATTGAGAAACGATGCGTAATCATTGGAGTGAATCTCAACGGATCTCGCCGAATGGAACCTGACCGAACACCTGCAATCATGAAGAATATCGGGGCAATATTCGTTCCGTTTTCCGCAAGAATTGTTGCCCACGCTATGTTGAGTTCCGTCCAAAACTGATCCAGTTAGAGCAGTAATTTCCATTCAGAACTGACCCACGTTAGCCCTACCCTGATGCATCTCTAGCAGTACAGGGGAATTTCGGAGTGATAGACGTGGCGACATTGAATGTCATCAGGCGCTGGGCGCTGCGCGAGCAGCTGTCCATACGAGAGATCTCCAGGCGTACAGGCCTGGCGCGCAACACAGTGAAGAAGTACTTGCGGTCGGATCAACTGGAGCCGCAGTACGCCAAGCGAGCTGCTTCAAGCAAGCTCGATCCCTACGCAGACAAGCTGGCCGGATGGCTCGTAGCAGAGGTCAGCAAATCGCGGAAACAGCGGCGCACTTTGCGGCAGATCCACACAACTTCGCACCTCATTCTTTGTTCAATGGGGGCCTACGAAGCACTGTTCAAGATCAAGAAGGCACCTGCGACCGCACTAGTGCGTCGCCTTATGAAGTCATTCTTGACCTGCCCACATTGCGACGCAAGCTTGCGTCTAACGCGAGACAACGCGTTAAGTCTATATTTACGCGAAACGGTCGTTTGCGGGAAGTGCTCATTTTCCTCCCCCTTCCCTCTGTACTGGCTCATGGCCAAAGGGAACATCTCCATAGATCGCGACGGTAGGACAGCTCCCATTCTGAAGGAGTTCGAGGCAGTGCTCCAGAAGAATGTGCGGCCGGATAAGACTTAAAGATATGGAGGAGAGTAGCCATATTGACTAGTGCTGCCCGCTTCGGATCTTTGATGTACTCCATGAATGTCGGCGTCGGCTTCGCTGCATTATTCCCGATCTTGCTCATTCTTATTTTTATGCCCAGAACTGTTCTAAGCCTTGAGTAAACGCTTGCCATCAGGTCAAATGCACAACCTAGTGACACTCAGAACTGACGTGGTTCACGCGACATCCACCAGACTCTTGCGACCATAGTCAGCAAGCGTGAACGCTTCAGTGACCGCGTAGCGTTTGGTCTCCAACAGATCATCGGTTTCGCCTGGATCACCGCTTCGCACCACAAGCTCACGCGTATCGCGGTCGTATTCCTCCTCGTAGATTCGGTGGCCACTAACTCCTGCAGATCGCATCGCCGCGAGCTCCCAAGTGTTGCCCGATCGACTCCAACGCGTCGTGCTATTTCCGCGGAGTAGCTCTTCGACTACTTCCACGTCCCCGCCGTCAAGCACCGTCACTCCCGCAATTTCTGTAGGGTGCCAGTTCGTCGATGTGAACAGAGCATCCCCCGATGTCTGCACGACATATTCACCTGACTCAGTTTTGAACGCCATGCAAAGCCATCGCTCAGTCGACACGCCATGGCGGCTCTCTTCAGTGGTCACTTCATAGATGGATACATAAACCCCCGAGGCAAATTTTGCGTGCACTTGCTTCGCTTTCTCAGGTACACGGCTCGCGAACAATTGATCTCCTTGCTGAAGCGCGGACGAATCGGTATGCCCCAGCGTGTGGATGCTGGCACTTGCGGCGGTAGGGGCAACAACAAAACTCCACACAGCCCAACCAATGAAGGTTCTGCGAGGCACTGCGGATGTATTCATAGCAAATTCCTGGTAAACGGGCTCATCGGTATGTGGTCTGGCAGATGCACGATATCGACGTTGGGTGCAATATGGATGAAATCAATGTGAAGTCCAATGCGGAAACTCCACGCAGGCCTGTTGTTGTCTGCGGCTAGCTAATAGCAGACAGCTTAGTCAAGTCGATCTGCTCCAGGTGCTATGCCTTTCACACGAGAATCTTTACGCCCCACGCTCAATGCCGATCCAACTCGACCGGCCATTTTGGGGATATCAGAAATCGACGCCTGCTTCGCTATTTCGTTGCCTGTAGAAGTCATCTCTGCTCTAATTTGACTTCAAAGCTCACTTCCATAGACATGCGGACCTCGATTGCGAATTAATCAAGACTCAATGCATACGCGCTGGAATTCGCGAAGGCTGACGCGCCTTCTCCTCGGAGAGCCGCGCGTTCATTGAGTTTTCCCCACTAAATCAGACCCGCAGAGATTCGCAAAAACACACAGTCGGATGCCGGAGAACAATCCAGACCGAAGGTTCGAATTCGGGGTGAGAAAAAAGAAAAAGTCCTTCGAAATCAAAGGACTGAGTGGCGGAGAGGGTGGGATTCGAACCCACGGTAGATTTGCACCTACGCCTGATTTCGAGTCAGGTACATTCGACCACTCTGCCACCTCTCCTGTATCCGGTGCCGCGCGTGGTCGCGGGAAGCCGGGATTCTAGCAGGTCAGGCAGACAGTTTCTCAAGCCCACCCATGTACGGGCGCAGCACCTCGGGCACGGTCACACTGCCGTCGGCGTTCTGGTAGTTCTCAAGCACGGCCACCAGCGCACGGCCGACGGCCAGGCCCGAACCGTTCAGCGTGTGCACCAGTTCATTCTTGCCTTGCGCGTTCTTGAAGCGCGCCTGCAGGCGTCGCGCCTGGAAGCCTTCGCAGTTCGAGACCGAGCTGATCTCGCGGTACGTGTTCTGCGCGGGAATCCACACTTCGAGGTCGTAGGTCTTCGTCGCGCCGAAGCCCATGTCGCCGGTGCACAGCAGCATGACGCGGTAGGACAGACCGAGTTTCTGCAGCACGGTCTCTGCGTGGCGGGTCATTTCTTCCAGCGCCTCGTAGCTCTTGTCGGGATGCGTGATCTGCACCATCTCGACCTTGTCGAACTGGTGCTGGCGGATGAGGCCGCGCGTGTCGCGCCCGTGGCTTCCTGCCTCGGAGCGGAAGCACGGCGTGTGCGCGGTGAACTTCATCGGCAGCGCCGATTCGGCCACCACTTCGTCGCGCACGAAGTTGGTCAGCGACACTTCAGACGTCGGGATGAGGTACAGAGCCTCACCCTCGCCTTCCTGTCCGCCCTTCTTCACGGCGAACAGGTCTTCCTCGAACTTGGGCAGCTGGCCCGTGCCGCGCAGCGTGGCCCCGCTCACGATGTAGGGCGTGTAGCACTCGGTGTAGCCGTGCTCCTGCGTCTGCAAATCGAGCATGAACTGCGCGAGTGCGCGATGCAGCCGCGCGATCTGCCCGCGCATCACGGTGAAGCGTGCGCCGGACAACTTCGCACCGGTGTCGAAGTCAAGGCCGAGCGGCTGGCCGATATCCACATGGTCCTTCGGCGTGAAAGGCAGTTGCGGCGGCGTGAGGCCGTGCGCATTCCAGCTGCGTACCACCACGTTGCCGTGTTCGTCGGAACCGACCGGCACGCTTTCGTGCGGCAGGTTGGGCACGGCCAGCAGCAGGCCCTGCAGTTCCGCCTGCAGCACTTCGAGGCGCGCGGCAGCGGTGTCGAGTTCGGTCTTGATGCCGGCCACTTCGGCCATCACGCCATCGGTGCTCTCGCCCTTGGCCTTGAGTTGCCCGATGGACTTGCTCAGCGCATTGCGCCTGGCCTGCAGTTCTTCCGTACGCGTCTGCAGCGTCTTGCGCTCGGACTCCAGCGACCGGAACGCCTCCACGTCGAGGAAGGTTTGCGGCGACTTGCGCGTGCCCAGTCGGGCGACGACGGCGTCGAGGTCTTTGCGGAGCAGGTTGATGTCGAGCATGGCTGGGATTCTATTCAGGCAGTGTCTTCACGCGACAAGGGTCGCCGGGTCGAGGTTGGCACCGCAGATGATCAGGCACACCTTCTCGTTGGCGCTTGGTTTGTAGATACCGGTCTGCAGGGCGGCAAGCGGCAAGGCAGCAGCGGGTTCCACCGCAAGCTTCATTTCCTTCCAGAGCCACAACTGCGCGGCACGGATGGCGGCGTCGGGCAGCAGCAGCGAGTCCTTCACGTGAGCTTGCGTCACATCCCACGCGATCGCGCCGATGCGGCGCGCGCCCAGCGAATCGGCGGCGATGCCGCTGACCTGCACGTCCACCGGTTGCCCGGCTGCGCGCGCGGCATGCAGCGTCGGCGCGAGTTCGGGCTCCAGCGCAATCACACGGCTGCGCGATGCGAACCACGACACCACACCGGCGATGAGGCCACCACCGCCCACGCTCACCAGCACGCTGTCGGGCGTGCCCCCTTGTTGCTCGATTTCGCGCGCGAGCGTACCCGCGCCGGTCACCACCTCGGGCTGGTCGTAAGCGTGCGTGAGCAGCGCGCCCGTCTCGCGCTGGCGCTCCATGCAGGCCTGCAGCGCTTCGGCATACACGTCACCCTTCACCACCACCGTGGCACCCAGCGAGGCGAGCCGGTCGCGCTTGGCCTGGCTGCTCACGGTGGGCAGGAAGACTTCGCACTTCACGCCCAGCGCCTGCGCGGCCGCAGCCGTGGCAATGCCCGCGTTGCCGCCAGAGGCGACGATGACGCCCGACGCCGGAATGTCGTTCGCCAGCAGGCGATTCATCATGCCGCGCGCCTTGAAGCTGCCACCCACCTGCAGGTGTTCGAGCTTGAGCCATACCTGCGCGCAGTCCACGCCGAAGGCGAGGCCGGGCAGCTTCATGAGTGGCGTTTCGCGGACGAAAGCTACGCCATCCAGTGCGCCTGCAGCGGCGCTGATCTTTTCTGCGTTCATCTGAAAGAACCCTCAGGAAGAGGTGAGCTTGAGGCCCTTGGGTAGCGGGAACTTCACGGTTTCCTGGATGCCGTCCATCTTGCGCACCGACACACCGCCGAGCTCACGGATGCGTCCGATCACGCCTTTCACCAGCACTTCGGGTGCCGATGCGCCGGCCGTCAGGCCCACGCGCTGGCGGCCCTCGAACCATTCGGGCTCGAGCTCGTCCGCGCTGTCCACCATGTAGGCCGGCGTGCCCAGCCGGGCCGCGAGTTCACGCAGCCGGTTGCTGTTGGAGCTGGTCGGGCTGCCCACCACGATCACCACATCCACCTGCGGCGCCATGATCTTGATGGCGTCCTGCCGGTTCTGCGTGGCGTAGCAGATGTCCTGCTGCTTGGGTTCGCGCACCTTCGGAAAACGCGCGCGTACGGCGGCGGCAATGCCGGCCGCGTCGTCCACGCTCAGCGTGGTCTGCGTCACGACGGCGAGCTTCTCGGTCTGCAGCGGCTGCACCTTGGCGACGTCGTCCTCGTCTTCCACGAGGTGGATGCCATGGTCCAGCTGGCCCATCGTGCCTTCCACTTCGGGGTGACCCTTGTGGCCGATCATGATGAATTCGTAGCCCTCTTTCGCGAGCTTGGCCACTTCCACGTGCACCTTGGTCACCAGCGGGCAGGTGGCGTCGAACACGTCGAAGCCACGCGCGTGCGCCTCACGCTCCACCGCCTTGCTCACGCCGTGGGCCGAGAACACCAGCGTCGAGCCCGGAGGCACTTCGGCCAGGTCCTCGATGAAGATCGCGCCCTTGGCCTTCAGGTCGTTCACCACGAAGGTGTTGTGCACGATCTCGTGGCGCACATAGATCGGCGCGCCGAACTTGGCGATCGCGTGCTCCACGATGTCGATGGCCCGGTCCACGCCCGCGCAGAAGCCGCGCGGCTCGGCCAGCACGACCTCACGCTCGTTTTCGTGTGGGGTGTCGGTGCTCACAGGACTCCGATCACATGGACTTCGAAGGTCACGGGTTGACCTGCGAGGGGATGGTTGAAATCGAACAGCACGGCGTCCGGACTGTCCGCATTGCCGACCTGCTGCACCGCGCCGGCGTAACTGCCCATGCCATCGGGCGTGGGGAACTGCACCACGTCACCCACGTGGTATTGCTCGAGCGGGTCGCCCAGCTGGTTGAGGAGCGCGCGGGCTACCCACTGCTGCATCTCCGGGTTGCGGTCGCCGAAGGCCTCGCCGGGCGGCAGTTCGAAGGTGGTGCGCGTACCTTCCTCCAGGCCCAGCAGGCGCTGTTCCATCGCCGGCGACAGCTCGCCTGTACCCAGAGACAGGGTCGCGGGTTTGTCGCTGAATGTATTGATGATGTCGCCCCCCGGCCCCGCCAGACGGTAGTGCAGGGTGAGGAACGAGCCGGGCTGGATGGTGGGCATGGAAACGCTTGGAGACAGTTTGGTGCAAGGCCGGCGCGCGAAAAGACCGCTGGCGCGCGCCATGATGCGGCCCTCCATTTTAGTGAGCCGGGGCCGGACCCCGCCCGGCAACCCCACATGGCCCTTCAGGACCTCCCGCCAGACGCCCGTCCACGCGAAAAACTGCTGGCGCGCGGTCCCGCCGCCCTCGGCGACGCCGAACTTCTGGCCCTGCTGCTGCGCACCGGCATCCGGGGCAAGAATGTGCTGCACCTCTCACAGGAACTGCTCGACACCTTCGGCGGGCTGGCCGGTTTGCTGGGCACCGGGCTGGCCGACCTCAAGCGCATCAAGGGCCTGGGCGGCACCGCCAAACGCGCCGAACTGGCCGCCGTGCTCGAAATCGCCCGCCGCGCCATGGGGCAGCAACTGGCCGAACGCGCCGTGTTCGATTCACCTGCCACCGTGCGCCAGTACGTGCAGCTGCACCTGGCCAGCCGTCCACACGAGGTGTTCGCCGTGCTGTTCCTGGACGCACAGAACCGCCTGCTGGCCATGGAAGAACTGTTCCGCGGCACGCTCACGCAGACCAGCGTCTACCCGCGCGAAGTCGTGCTGCGCGCCCTGCACCACCACGCCGCCGCCACCGTGCTGGCGCACAACCACCCCAGCGGCAGCGTCCAGCCCTCACGCGCCGACATCCAGATCACGCAGACCCTCAAAGCCGCGCTGGCGCTGGTGGATGTGCGGGTGCTGGACCACGTGATCGTGGCGCCGGGACAGTCGCTGTCGATGGCCGAGGACGGGCTGGTCTAGACAGACGCAACGAACACCGGCGCCAACGGCTCGCTTACATCCTGTCGCAAAGCTATGATGGCGCGCAGAAATACAGCACAACACCGCCTGAACGCGGCTGAGGGGCCACACGATGAAACTGAGACTGAAGTTCAACCTCGTACTGATCGTGGTGTTCGCGATCGGCCTGGCCGCCGCCGGCGCCATTTCGCACCGACTGCTGCAGGAAAACGCCCGCGACGAAGTGCTCAAGTCCGCCGGGCTGATCATGGAATCGGCCCTCTCGGTGCGCAAGTACACGGTGGACCAGATCCGTCCGCACCTCGAAAGGCTGCCCGACGACGTGTTCTTCCCCCAGACCGTGCCGGCCTACGCCGCCACCGAGGTCTTCGAGGAGCTGCGCAAGAAGCTCGCCGACTACAGCTACAAGGAAGCGACGCTCAACCCCACCAACCCGCGCGACCGCGCCACCGACTGGGAGGCCGACATCGTCCAGCGCTTCCGCCAGGGCGGTGACGTGCAGGAAATCATTTCCGAGCGCGAGACGGCCACCGGTCGCCAGCTCTACATCGCCCGGCCGATCAAGATCACCAACCCCGCCTGCCTGCAATGCCACACCACCGCCGACATGGCGCCGGCTGCCATGGTGCGCATCTACGGCCCGGCCAACGGCTTCGGCTGGAAGCTCAACGAAGTGGTGGGCGCACAGGTGGTCACCGTGCCGATGGACGTGCCGCGCCGCAATGCCGACCGCGCGTTCACGACCTTCATGGCATCGCTGGCCGGCGTCTTCCTCGTCGTCTTCATCGTCATCAACGTGATGCTGAGCTTCCTGATCGTGCGGCCGATCCGCAAGCTCTCCGAGTCGGCCGACAAGATCAGCACGGGCGATTTCAGCGAACCTGAATTCGCCGACAAGGGCAAGGACGAAGTCGCCGTGCTCGCCGCCTCGTTCAACCGGATGCGCCGCAGCCTCGCCAAGGCGATCCAGATGATCGACGAGTGAGATGGACACAGGCAGTACCCGCATGAGCGAACATCCGCCACCCGCGGCACCGGCTCCGCGTTCGACGCTCGCGCTCAAGCCCGGGCAGTCGATGCTGGAGTACCGCATCGAGCAGACGCTCGGGGGCGGCGGCTTCGGCATCACCTACCTCGCGCGCGACGCCAACCTGAATCTGCCCGTCGCGCTCAAGGAATACCTGCCGGCCGATCTCGCCTGCCGCATGGACGACGGCGCGGTGCAGCCGCTGGGCGAATCGTCGCAGGAGCAGTTCAAGTGGGGGCTGGAACGCTTCCTCGACGAAGCGCGTGCGCTGGCCACCTTCCGCCACCCGAACATCGTGCGTGTGCTGCGTTATTTCACGGCGAACGGCACGGCCTACATCGTCATGGAGTACGAGTCGGGCCGCTCGCTCAAGCAGTGGCTGTCCGGCCGCATGCCGGTGGACCGCGACACGCTGCTGAAGATCGTGATGCCGTTGCTCGACGGCATCGAGCTCATCCACAAGGCCGGTTTCCTGCACCGCGACATCAAGCCGGACAACATCTACATGCGCGCCGACGGCAGCCCGGTGTTGATCGACTTCGGCTCTGCACGCAGCACCACCACCGGCCGCGACCTCACCACCATCGTGAGCCCGGGCTTCGCGCCCTTCGAGCAGTACCACTCGGCCGGCCACCAGGGCCCGTGGAGCGACATCTATTCGCTGGCCGCGGTGATGTACTGGATGGTTTCCGGCAACAAACCTGTGGAAGCCGCCGCGCGCCTGAAACGCGATGGACTGGTCCCGGCCTTGCAATGCGGCAACCCAGAACTCGTCGGAGAAGCCGTGCTCAAGGCCATCGACTGGGCGCTCGACCCGGACGAAGAACGCCGCCCGCAGACCGTCGCTGAATTCCGCGACCGGCTGAACGCCGCTACGGGTGCCATCCCCATGCCCGGCGGCGCGCCCACGCAGCGGCTGCCCACCGCGCCTGCGCCGCCACCCGACGTGCCGCGCGGCAACATGGTGTGCTCGGTGCTGTTCCTCGACATCGTCGCGTATTCGAAGGCCTCGGTCAGCGAACAGTACGAGGTGAAGAAGCACTTCAACGAACTCATCACCGGCAAGCTCGCGCACATTCCGCAAAGCACGCGCATCACGCTCGACACGGGCGACGGCGCGGCGGTCTGCTTCATGGGCGACCCGGAGATCGTGCTGCACACGGCCGTGGACATCCGCCGCTCGCTCGCCGCCCACGAGCGGCTGCGAGTGCGCATGGGCCTGCACATGGGACCGGTGCGCATCCTCAACGACATGAACGACCGCGTGAACGTCATTGGCGACGGCATCAACGCGGCGCAGCGCGTGATGAGTTTTGCGGGCGAGAACGCGTTGCTGGTCTCGCGTGCGTTCTACGACGTGGTGTCCTGCCTGTCCGACGGCGCAGAGCGCGCGTTCCGCCACATCGGCGCGCAGGCCGACAAGCACGGCCGCATGCACGAGCTGTACGAGACGGTGGACGACAGCGACAGCGATGCGCTGGCGGACCGCACGATCCAGCTGCCGTCCGATTCGCCCAGTGGCACGCCCCCGGCGCAGCCGACGGAAAGTTTCGACATCGACCCGGCCACGCTGGCTGCCATCGAGCGTGACCTGGCACAACTGCTCGGCCCGCTTGCGCCCGTGCTCATGCGCAAGGCCCGCGGCCGCGCCAGGACCGCGCAGGACCTGCGTGAACTGCTGGCGCACAGCATTGCCGATCCGCAGCAGCGCGATGCCTTCCTTGCCTCGCGCAGTCTGGCGACGCTGGACAACAGCAGCCGCTCGCGCAGCGCGTCTGCGCCATCGGGGGCAGCTTCTTCAGCGACACCATCGTCATCACCATCATCGCGATCTGCGGCCGGTCTCGGCACGACATCGGCGTCATCGACCAGC
The DNA here is from genome assembly GCF_049445855.1 of Variovorax sp. VNK109. Taxonomy (NCBI): domain Bacteria; kingdom Pseudomonadati; phylum Pseudomonadota; class Betaproteobacteria; order Burkholderiales; family Comamonadaceae; genus Variovorax; species Variovorax sp. VNK109. The sequence goes on from NZ_JBMSDV010000001.1 coordinate 1,026,895, forward strand.
GTCCCGGTTTCCGTGACGGGCTCCGTGACCGCGTCCGTCTCCGGTCCGGTCTCGCAATCCGCCGCTTCCGCACGCCCCTGGCTGCCGCAGGAGACGGCAACGCGGCTCGAAAAGCTGCTGGCGCAGACCGTCGGCCCGGTGGCCCGCGTGCTGGTGAAAAACGAAGTGCGCAAGGCCACGGACTTCGCCGGCCTGTGCCAGGCGCTGGCCATGCACGTGGACGACCCGCAGACACGGGCGCAATTCCTCAAGGACGCGCTGAAACTCAAGCCGGCCTGAAGCCGCCCTGCCCCGGGGCTGTACAACTTGCAGACTCGCACGCTTGCACGACAATGCGCCTTCCATGAGGTGCCGACCTTGAAAGCCAAATCGCTGCAGGACCTTGCAGCCATCCGCCGCAAGCTCGCCGACGACCAGGCACGCGCCGCGCGCGAAGCCGCGGAACGACGCGAGGCCGAGCGCAAGTTGCGCTCCGAACAGGACCTGTTCGTGCGTGCCGCCGGGCAGGTCACCCGCCTGCCCGATCGTGGCCGCGCGCATCTGCCGCATGACCCGCCACCGCCCATCGCGGTGCAGCACCAGCTCGACGAGCAACGCGTGCTGCGCGAATCGATGAGCGATGACTTCGACTTCACCACCTTGCTGGATACCGACGACGCCTTGAGCTTCCGCCGTCCCGGCGTGGGCACCGATGTCACGCGCAAGCTGCGCAAGGGCGACTGGCGCATCCAGCGCGAGATCGACCTGCACGGCCTGCGCACCGACGACGCGCGCGAGGCGCTGGGCAGCTTCATCCGTGAGGCATTCAAGCAGGGCTTGCGCTGCGTGCGCGTGGTGCACGGCAAGGGCCTGGGGTCACCGGGCAAGACGCCGGTGCTCAAGGGCAAGGTGCAGGGCTGGCTGATCCAGAAGAACGAAGTGCTGGCTTTCGTGCAGGCGAGGCCGGCCGAGGGCGGCGCGGGGGCGCTGGTGGTGTTGCTGCAACCTTCGCCGCAATCCTGACGATCACGCGGCGTCAGGCACCGACATTCCGCATCCAGTCCGCCGTCTGGAAGAAGCTCTGCTTCAATCGCGCGCGCAGGTCGTCGGGCACACCCGTCTCGCCCATCGCCTGGTCCATGCAGGCAAGCCACTGGTCGCGCTCGAGGATGCCGATCTTGAATGGCATGTGGCGCATGCGCAGGCGCGGATGGCCGAAGCGCTCGGTGTAGTGCTGCGGCCCGCCGAGCCAGCCGCAAAGGAACCAGAAGAGGCGCTGGCGAGCGTTCTCCAGCGTGTCGCCGTGCGCGGCGCGCAGTGCGGCGTAGCCCGGTTCCAGGTCCATGAGGTCATAGAACCGGTCGACCAATGCGCGCACCTTGTCTTCGCCGCCGATCCATTCGAAGGGCGTGGCGAAGGGTGGCTTTTCCTCGATGTTCATTGCGCAGCGCGACGCAGCGTTTCCACGACCGGGCGGCGCAGGACTTCACGCAGACCCCACCAGCCCGCGGCCAGCGCGAGCACCGCACCGACCAGCGCACCGGCCAGCGGCACCAGCGGCGACGCGTTCCAGCTGAACTGGAATGCAAATCGCGCCAGCGCCCAGCCCACGGCCACCGCCACCACGCTGGCCAGGAAGCCGGCGAGCAGGCCTGTCCCTGCCAGTTCCGCGCGCTGAACCTGGCGCAGCAGCGATGAGCTCGCGCCCACCGCACGCATGATGGCGAATTCGCGCGCACGCTCCTCGCGCGTGGCCGTCACGGCCGCGAACAGCACCACGAGGCCCGCCGCCAGCGTGAAGCCGAAGAGGAACTCCACCGCGCGGATCACCTGGTCGAGCACGCGCTGCACCTGCGTGATGGTGGCTGTCATGTCCACATTGGTCACGTTGGGGAAGGCGCGCACCAGTGCATTGTCGAAGCCGCGCGTCTCCGGAGCGCGGAAGGCCGACATGTAGGTGACGGGCACGTCATCGAGATGGTCCACCGGGTACATCGCGAAGAAGTTCGCGCGCATCGAGCCCCAGTCCACCTTGCGCAGCGACGTGATCTTCGAATCCTTCTGGATGCCGCCGATGTCGAAGCGCACCGTGTCGCCGACCTTGAGGCCCAGCCGCTCGGCGATGCCCTCTTCGAAACTGATGCCGTCCTTCTCACCCGCCGTCCAGCGGCCTGCGGTGATCTGGTTGTGTGCGGGCTGCACACTGGCATTCGACAGGTTGAACTCGCGGTCCACCTGCCGCTTGGCGCGATCGTCGGTGTAGTCGTCAGGCGAGACCGGCCGGCCATTGATCGCGACCAGGCGGCCGCGGATCATGGGGAACCAGTCGAACTTCTGCACGCCGCCGTCGCGCAGCGCCTTCTGGAACGCCTCGTTCTGGTCCGGCATGACGTTGATGACGAAACGGTTGGGCGAATCCGGCGGCGTGGCCTGGCGCCAGCTGCTGATGAGGTCCGTGCGCAACAGCACGAGCAGCATCAGCGCGAGCAGGCCCACGGCGAGCGCACTCACCTGCACCACGGTGTAGATCGGCCGGGCCGAGATCTGCCGCGTGGCTAGCACCAGCCAGCGCGGTGCGGTGGCTTCATTGACGCTGCGCCGCAGCAGCTTGACCGCGAGCCATGACAGCCCGGCGAAGATCACCACCGCGCCCGCAAACCCGCCGACGGCGATCAGCCCCATCAGCAAATCACTGCTTGCGGCCACCAGCAGCGCTGCGAAACCGGCCACGCCGATGCCGAGCACGGCCAGCGAAGTCGGCTTGAGGCCGCCCACATCGCGGCGGATGACGCGCAGCGGCGGCACCTGCGCCAGCTGCAGCACCGGCGGCAAGCCGAAAGCGAACAGCAGCGTGAGGCCCATGCCCATGCCGAACATCACCGGCCACAGGCTCGGCGCGGGCAACGCCGTTTCCACCAGACCGGCCAGCAGCAGCACAAAGACGTAGTGCACACCGAAACCGATGGCCACGCCCAGCGCACTGGCGAACACACCGATCAGCGCGAACTCGAATGCATAGCTGCGCGCGATGGTGCGCTGGCTCTGGCCGAGCACGCGCAACATGGCGCAGTCGTCCAGGTGGTTCGCCGCAAAGCCGCGCGCAGCCAGTGCGACCGCCACGGCGGAAAGCAATGCAGACAGCAGCGCCACGAGGTTCAGGAATTTCTCCGCGCGGTCCAGCGTCTGGCGCATGCCTTCCTGGCCGCCCTCGAGCGACTCGACGCGCGCGCCGCGCAGGCTCTTCACCTCGGCCACGGCCCAGTCGGAGAAGGCCTTGACGTCACGGTCATTGCCCGCCACGGCATAGCGCCATGTGATGCGGCTGGCCGGCTGCACCAGGTGCGTGGCGGCGAGGTCGGCCTGGTTGATCATCACGCGCGGGGAAAAGCTCATGAAGCCGCTGCTGCCGCGGTCGGGCTCGGTCACGATGATGCGGCCGATGCGCAACTGTGCATCGCCCAGCAGCAGCGTGTCGTTCATCTTCAGGTCCAGCGCGTCGAGCAGCGGGCCGTCGATCCATGCCTCGCCGGGCGCCGGTATGTCGCGCGTCTTCGCGCCGGGCTCGCCCGGCTGGCCGGTCACGGTGAGGTTGCCCCGGAGCGGATATCCCGCTTCGACGACTTTGAGGGCCACGAGCTTGCTCGCGCCGCCCTGTGCATCGGTCGCACGTGCCATGGTCGGAAAGCCCAGCGTGCCCGTGGCATCGAGGCCGAGCGCTTTCGCGCGGTCGATGAAGGCCTGCGGCGTCGGCGTGTCGCTCGCCACCACGGCGTCGCCGCCCAGGAGTTGCCGCGCATCGCGTTGCAGGCCGCCCTTCAACCGGTCGGCGAAGAAGCCGACGGCCGTGAGCGCAGCCACGGCCAGCGTGACGGCGACGATGAGCAGGCGCAGTTCACCCGCGCGAAGATCGCGCACGAGGGTGCGCCAGCCCAGGCGCAGTGAAGACGAATTGGCGGTGGTCATGGTTCTGCGTGGAGTACTCGATCGTCGGGAAGTTTCTGGCTGACAACGGGGATGGCGGCGAGTGACGGGTCGAGCACGAGCCTGTCGGCGCCGCTGTAACAGAGGAAGCGCCTGTTCACGGCGCGGCCGATGGTGCACAGGCCCAACTGGCTCGCGATGTCCTGCCCCATCTGCGTGATGCCGCTGCGCGAGACGACGATGGGCACGCCCATCTGCGCGGACTTGATCACCATCTCGCTGGTGAGACGGCCCGTGGTGTAGAACACCTTGTCGCCGCCGGTCATGTCACCGGGCTGCATCCACATCCAGCCGGCAATCGTGTCGATGGCGTTGTGGCGGCCCACGTCCTCCACGAAGAGGAGCAGTTCCTCGCCCCGGAACAGCGCGCAGCCGTGCACCGACCCGGCGGATTTGTAGGTCGTCTCCTTGAGGCGGATGGCGTTGACGATGCCATAGAGCTCGGCCTGCGTGAGGCGCGCCTGCGACGCATCGGGCAGGCGGATGGATTCGATCTCGTCCATCAGGCCACCGAACACGCTGCCCTGGCCGCAGCCGGTGGTGACCACGCGCTTCGATGTGCGCTCCTCGATGCGTTCGATGCCGTTCTTCGTTTTCACGGCGGCTGCGCCGACTTCCCAGTCGACGGTGATGGAGTCGACGTCGGCCACGTCCTTCACCAGCCGCTGGTTGCGCAGATAGCCCAGCACCAGCAGTTCAGGTGCGGCGCCCAGTGTCATCAGCGTGACGAGTTCGCGCTTGTCCACATAGACGGTGAGCGCGCGCTCCGCAGGAATCTGCACCGTATCGCGCTCGCCGTGTTCGTTCACGACTTCGACGTCGCGCACCAGCGGGGCGCTGGCGTGGGTCAGGCGGGGCAGGGACATGGTGTGAGGCTACAGCAAAAAGGGCCATGCCCCGAAGGACATGGCCCCTTGAAACAACGGGGATTCGGCGGGACGTCCGGACTTCAGTCCATCAGGGCTTCTTGGCCGGCGCCACTTCAGACGCCGACTTGGCGGTGTTGTTGGGCGGGCTGCCGGTGGTCGTGGCCGGTGAATGCGCGCCGGCCGCTTCGATGGGCCTCACTTCCGCGGGCGGCGTGTAGACGAAAGGACCCGGGTCGGCGCAGGGCGGTGTGTCCATGGGCTTCACGTCCTTGCCGGCGGCTTTCGCGGTCTTGAGGTAATGGGCCGCCACGCGGTTCTGCGCCTGGCACAGCAGGTAGCCTTCCTTCTTGGTGGTCCAGGCGGTGCGCGCGGCCGTTTCGGCGGCCTTGGCCTTGGCCGCGTCGTTGGGCGGCGGCAGCTTGGCCACGGCGCTGCCGGCAGCGATGGCGCAGACCAGGGGGATGAGCAACTTCTTCATGGGGTTAACTCCTGAAAACGCCTAGACGCGAACCGGCGAACCGTCGGGTGCGGTCTGCGTGGGCGGCGTGCGTTGCGCGGGGATCTTGCCGGCCTTGATGTCGTCGTACCAGAGCTCGTGGTGTTCCTTCGCCCAGGTCTCGTCGACGTAACCGGTCTTCATGGCCTTGTACGCACCGCGCATGCCGATCGTGCCCAGGTAGATGTGGCCGAGGAACATGCACATCATCAGCACGGCCGCGACGGCGTGGATCATGTGTGCGATCTGCATCTCGCCGCGCAGGTAGAGGAAGCCGGGCACCAGCTTGTCCAGGAACAGGCCCGAGCCCACGACGATGAGGCCGAGGAAAAACACGCCGCCCCAGAACACCGCCTTCTCGCCCGCGTTGAAGCGGTGCGAAGGCACGTGCTCGCCGGTGATGAGGCCGCCGCCCTTGCGCAGCCACAGCAGGTCTTCGCGGCGCGGCAGGTTGTCGCGCACGAAGGTCAGCAACACGACGACCAGCGACACGGCGAACAGCGGGCCGGTGAAGTTGTGCAGGTTCTTCAATGCATAGGTGAGCCAGCCGAACAGCGTGCTGCCGATGACAGGCAGCAGGAAGAACTTGCCGAAGGCCATGATGATCCCGGAGATCGCCAGCGCGCAGAACGCGATGGCGTTCACCCAGTGCGCCGCGCGCTCGAAGTAGGTGAAGCGCTCGATCTTGCGGCCCGTCTCCGCGCCGTAGCCGATGCTGCCCTTGGCGAAGTAGAACAGCGCGATCGCCACGACAACGATCACCAGCAGCGCGCCGCCGTAGGGAATGATCCACCAGTTGCGCACCTGCCGCCAGGCTTCGCCGGCGTTGGTGAGGCGCGAGCCCGGGTATTGCACGAACTTCTGGATGAGGTTGCCCGCTTCGGGCGCCTCCGTGACGGGCAGGCTGCTGTAGCCGGTGACGCCCTGCCCGACCTGGCGCCACATCGGCGCGTTGTTCCCGGGCTGCACCTTGGCGCGCTCGGCGTTGGTCTGGTTGGCGTAGTTCGGGTCACTGCTCGCGTCGGGCTTGACCTCGAAGATGTTCTGGCCCTGGATGCCGGGCATCGCGGCGGGTGCGGGGGTCGCTGCGGCAGCAGGGGTTGCGGCCGGCGCAGACGCTGCAGGTGCGGGCGCAGCCTTCTCCTGGGAGATCGCCGGCAGGCTCCACGCGGCGACGGCCAGCAACAGCGCAGTGGTCAGTTGCTTCATGGTCGTGCCTTCAGCGCTTGCTGACCTTGTTGTATTCGTTCTGGCCGCCCTGGGCGCGGGCTTTGAGTTCCTGCTCCCACGAGGTGCGGTCGCCCGCCTTCCAGCCCGGGGCGGTGAAATTGCTGCCGGTGCCGCTGTAGGCCGTGCTGTCCTGCTTGATGCCGCTGCCGATGGTCTGCGGCTTTTCGCCGCAGGCGGCCAGCGCGACGGCCGATGCGATGACGATGGCAGCCGCCTTCATGACTTGGCTCCATTGGGCTGGCCAGCCTGCTTCGAGCCGTAGGCGGTGCCCCAGCCCCACACTTCGGCGCCCTTGCCGCGTTGCAGCACGCGGGTGCGGAAGATGTCGGCCACCACATCGCCGTCGCCGGCGAGCAGTGCCTTGGTCGAGCACATTTCGGCACAGGCCGGCAGCTTGCCCTCGGCCAGGCGGTTGCGGCCGTACTTCTCGAACTCGGCCTGGCTGCCGTTGGCCTCGGGGCCACCGGCGCAGAAGGTGCACTTGTCCATCTTGCCGCGAACGCCGAAGGTGCCTTGCGCGGGGAACTGCGGCGCGCCGAAGGGGCAGGCGTACGAGCAGTAGCCACAACCGATGCACACGTCCTTGTCGTGCAGCACCACACCTTCTTCGGTCTTGTAGAAGCAGTTGACGGGGCAGACCGCCATGCAGGGTGCGTCCGAGCAGTGCATGCACGCGACCGAGATGGACTTCTCGCCGGGCACGCCGTCGTTGAGCGTGACCACACGGCGGCGGTTCACGCCCCAGGGGACTTCGTGTTCGTTCTTGCAGGCCGTAACGCAGCCATTACATTCGATGCAGCGTTCCGCATCACAGACAAATTTCATTCGTGCCATCGTGGTCCCCTTTTCTTATGCCGCTTCGACGTTGCAGATCGTCGACTTGGTTTCCTGCATCATCGTCACGCTGTCGTACCCGTAGGTGGTCGACGTGTTGATGGCCTCGCCGCGCACGATGGGCGCAGCACCTGCCGGGTAGTGGGCCAGCATGTCCGCGCCCTGCCAGCGGCCCGAGAAGTGGAACGGCATGAACACCGTGTCCGGCCCGACGCGTTCGGTCACCAGCGCCTGCACATTCAGGCGCGCGCCGGTCGGCGTGACGACCCAGCAGCGCCCGCCGTTGCGGATGCCCTTGTCGGCCGCGACCTTCGGGTTGATCTCGATGAACATCTCCTGCTGCAGTTCGGCCAGCCAGGGGTTGGAGCGGGTTTCTTCGCCGCCGCCTTCGTATTCGACGAGACGGCCCGAAGTCATGACGAGCGGGAACTTCTCGTGCAGCTTGTCGGCGATGTTCTTCTGCTGGATCGACTTGTACAGCGTCGGCAGGCGCCAGAAGGCCATCTTGTCGTCGTGCGACGGGTATTTGGCCATCAGGTCGCCGCGGTTGCCGTACAGCGGCTCGCGATGCTGCGGGATCGGATCGGGGAAGTTCCACACCACGGCACGCGCCTTGGCGTTGCCGAACGGATGGCAGCCGTGGTTCTGCATGAACACGCGGATCATGCCGCCCGAGTTGTCGGTCTTCCAGTTCTTGCCTTCGGCCAGCTTCTTCTCTGGCTCGGTGAGTTCGTCCCACCAGCCGAGCTTCTTGAGCAGCAGGTGGTCGAGCTCGGGGTAGCCGGTGGTGATGTCGGCGCCGACCGAGTGCGAACCGTCTTCGGCCAGCAGGCTCTTGCCATCGCGCTCCACACCGAAGTTCGCGCGGAAGTTGCCGCCCCCCTCCATCACGTGCTTGGAGGTGTCGTACAGGTTGGGCGAGCCCGGGTGCTTGAACTGCGGCGTGCCCCAGCACGGCCACGGCAGGCCGAAATAGTCGCCCGACAGGTCGTAGCCGTTGACGGCGTCCTTGCCACCCTTCGACTTGAGCGTCTTGACGTCGAACACGTGCATGTTGCGCATGTGGGCCTGCAGCCGCTCGGGGCTCTGGCCGGTGTAGCCGATGGTCCACACACACTTGTTGATCTCGCGCAGGATGTCGTCCGGCACGGGCTCGTCCATGCCGTTGACCTTCTGCATCTTGTAGTTCTTGACCAGCTCCTTGCCGAAGCCGAGCTTCTCGGCGAACTGGTACATGATCATGTGGTCGGAGCGGCTCTCCCACAGCGGCTCGATCACCTTCTCGCGCCATTGCAGCGAGCGGTTGGACGCGGTGCAGGAACCGCTGGTCTCGAACTGCGTCGCCGCCGGCAGCAGGTACACCGCGCGGTTGGGGTTGAGGTCCTCGGCCTTGCCGGGCATTGCAGCCATGGCCGCAGTGGCCGACGGATACGGATCCACCACCACCAGCAGGTCCAGCTTGTCCATCGCGCGCTTCATTTCGAGGCCGCGCGTCTGCGAGTTGGGCGCGTGGCCCCAGAAGAAGACGCCGCGCAGGTTGGAGTCCTGGTCGATCAGTTCGTTCTTCTCCAGGATGCCGTCGATCCAGCGCGAGACGGTGATGCCGGGCTTGGACATCATCGCGGGCGATGCGAAGCGGCCCTTGATCCAGTCGAACTCCACGCCCCAGGCGTTGGCGAAGTGCCGCCACGAGCCTTCGACGATGCCGTAGTAGCCGGGCAGCGAGTCGGGGTTGGGGCCGACGTCGGTCGCGCCCTGCACGTTGTCGTGGCCGCGGAAGATGTTGGTGCCGCCGCCGCTCTTGCCCACATTGCCCAGCGCCAGTTGCAGGATGCACGAGGCACGCACCATCGCATTGCCGATGGTGTGCTGCGTCTGGCCCATGCACCACACGATGGTGCCGGGGCGGTTCTCGTTGAGCATGGTGGCGATCTGCAGCACGCGCGCTTCGGGCACGCCGCAGGCTTCTTCCACCTTGTCCGGTGTCCACTTGGCCATGATGTCGGCCTTCACCGCATCCATGCCGAAGACACGGTCGTTGATGTACTGCTTGTCTTCCCAGCCGTTCTTGAAGATGTGATACAGCAGGCCGAAGAGGAACGGGATGTCGGCCCCCGAGCGGATGCGCACATATTCGTCCGCCTTGGCCGCCGTGCGCGTGAAGCGCGGGTCGACCACGATCATCTTGCAGCCGGTCTCCTTGGCGTGCAGCATGTGCAGCAGGCTCACCGGGTGGGCTTCAGCCGCGTTGGAGCCGATGTACAACGCGACCTTGCTGTTCTGCATGTCGTTGTACGAATTGGTCATCGCACCGTAGCCCCAGGTGTTGGCCACGCCGGCCACCGTGGTCGAGTGGCAGATGCGGGCCTGGTGGTCGCAGTTGTTGCTCCCCCAATAGCTCACGAACTTGCGCAGCAGGTAAGACTGCTCGTTGCTGTGCTTGGACGAACCGACCCAGTAGATCGAGTCCGGCCCGCTGGCCTTGCGCAGCTCCATCAGCTTCGCGCTGATTTCGGTGAGCGCGGTGTCCCAGCTGATGCGCTGGTACTTGCCGTTCACCAGCTTCATCGGATAACGCAGGCGGAATTCACCGTGGCCATGCTCGCGCAGCGAAGCGCCCTTGGCGCAGTGCGCGCCGAGGTTGATCGGCGAATCGAACACCGGTTCCTGGCGCACCCAGACGCCGTTTTCCACCACCGCATCCACCGCGCAGCCCACGGAGCAGTGCGTGCAGACCGTGCGACGCACACTGATCTGCTTGTTGCCCATGCCGGCAGGCTTGCCCTCGGCGGCGTTGGCCTTCTTCACCAGGCTCAGCTGCGATGCGGCGATACCCACCCCCACGCCCAGACCCGAGCGGCGCAGGAACGCGCGGCGGTCCATGGTGGGCAACGTCTGCGACAGGCCGCGCTGCAGGCTGTGGATGAACGGCGAGCGGCCGGCTGCATGGGCCGATCCGGATTTCTTGGTCAACAACATGTGGGGCTCCTCAAAGCGGGCCAGGGCGAATCAGAGACGGGTGGTCTTGTAGTAGCGCTTGACGTGCTCGGACAGCGTGTAGCCGCCGCCACGCTCGGGCGCGGGGCGTGCGGCTTCGGTCACCGGGGCGACGTCGATCCTGGGCAGGGCCACCGTGGCGGCGGCTGCGGCACCGACGGTGGCCGCACCTGCGAAGAAATTGCGGCGGGAAGTTCCCGAAGGGGAAGCGCCGGGCTTGTTTTGCTGGCTGTCCTGCATGAAAAGTCTCCAGGAAGGGCTGGCGTTATGAAATGCTTTGCATACTGTAACGGCACGAGCGGTGCACCGCAATGATGCGCGAGGGAAATCCGACCAAACTACATAGGGGAAAACGCGCAGAACGAGTCACTGCAGCATGTCGAAGCCTTGCGCCTCCACGCTCACGAAAGCCTGTGTGAAGCCCGCGAGCGCCCGATAGAAGCGCGCCTTCGGATGCGCCGCCAGCGCCTCGCACAGGGCCGGCACCCAGGGCTGCACGTGCGCCGAGAAGAACTCGTGCTGCCTGGTGAGGTTGGCCACTTCGACGTCGTCGCCCGCGATCAGATAGCGCATGACCTCGCAAATGCAGGCCACGTGGTCCTCGGTCTCTCGCATGGCATCGTCGCGGGCCAGGCCCAGCGCGGCCAGGTCGGTGCGCAGTTGTGCGAGCGGCTTCTCGTTGAGAAAGCCGCTCAGGTAATGCGAACCGAAGAGGTACACCTCGGGCTTGCCGATGCCGCCGAACAGTGCGTCGTATTCATCCAGCACTGCAATATCGGAGAGGTCACGCGCGGCGGCGACGACCTCGCGCCACGGTTCCTCGAGGAAGCCGCCTGCCGCAGGTGCCTCGGTGGCGGCCACGCGCAGTTGCGCCATGAGTTCGGGCGCGGGCGGCGCGTAATACAGCGCGGCCAGCAGGCCGTACACCTCGGCACGCGCGGTTTCCTCGTCCAGCGCGGACGCGACCGGGATGCCGCCTTGCACGGCAGCGGTGATGGAATCAGACATCGGTGATCTTCGCTTCGTTGTCGGCCGAATAGATGTCGATCACCCGGCAGTCGCCACACATCTTCAGGCGCTCCAGCGCCGCACCCTGGAACATCGAGTGGCCGCTCAGCTTGCCGAGCATCGCCTCGATGGCCTTGAGCGTGCCGAAGGGCTTGCCGCAACGCACGCAGGAATAAGGCTTCGTCTCGTTGAGTACGCGTGCTTCCTTGCGCTGCGGCGTGAGCAGCAGGCGCGGCACGAGCGACACGGCATCTTCAGGGCAGGTCTTCACGCACAGGCCGCACTGCACGCAGTTCTTCTCGATGAAGCGCAACTGCGGCATCTGCGGGTTGTCCTGCAACGCGCTGGCCGGACAGGCGCTCACGCACGACAGGCACAGCGTGCAGGTGTCGCGGTTGACCGTGATGCTGCCGAAGGGCGCGCCCGAAGCGGGCAGGTCGATGGCCTCCGGCAGTTGTTCGGCCAGCGGCGCGTTCGAGATCAGATGGTCGAGCGCCAGATCGAGCGTGCTGCGCTTTTCCCTGGCGACCGCGAAGCGCGCGGCTTGCTGCGGCACGCGCTGCTTCGTCTGCGCGAGCGATTGCAATGCGGCATCGAGCGAAGCCACGTCGTGGGCCGCCAGCAGGCGGAAATGCGTGCCCGTGTAGCCCAGGCCGTTCAGCAGCGACTGCGCCACGGCCATCTGCGCGCGCAGCCCTTCGAGGTAGGCCGGCGCTTCTTCACCCGTGGTGAGCACGACGACCTGCGTCGCACCGAAAGCGACGGCGCCGAGCCAGAGGTCCAGCCCCGTGCTCGCCGTGTGCCACAGGCCGACGGGAATGACGTTCGCCGGCACACCTTTCGCACGGCGACCCGCAGACATCTGCGCGGTGCGGCCGAGCTCTTCCACCAGTGCCTGGCCGCGCGCCTGGCTGTGCAGCATGAGCACGGCGTCCTTGCCACCCGAAGCGGCGTAGGTGGACAGCAGCGTGCGGAACTTCAGGCCCTGCTCGGGCGTGCGGGGATAGGTGTAGGTCAGCGCGCCCGTGGGGCACACCGTGGTGCAGGCGCCGCAACCCACACAGAGGTTCGGGTTCACCTTGATCTGCTGGCGGCCCTTGTCGCTGGAGATGGCCTGTGCCGAGCAGATTTCGATGCAGGCATTGCAGCCCACGGTTTCGTTGCGGCTGTGCGCGCAGAGCTTCTGCTTGTAGTCGAAGAACTTGGGTTTTTCGAACTCGCCCACCATGTCGCGCAGTTTCACAGCCACGGGCAACAGCGCCGCCGCATCGCCACCGGCGACGTGGAAGTACCCCTGCGGCGGCGCATGCAGTCCGACGAGCGGCTTCGCGCCGAGGTCGAGCACGAGGTCGAACGCTTCTTCGCGCGACTGCGCGTCGCGCGTGAAGCTGATCGCACCGGCCACGCCGCACGCATCCACGCAATCGCGGTGCGAGGTGCAGCGCGACATGTCGATCTGGTAGTCCGCGCCGATCGCGCCTTCCGGGCAGGCGGCCACGCAGGCATTGCAGCGCGCGCACAGGTCCAGGTCGATCGGATTGTCCTGCGACCAGTTGAGCTTGAAGGCACCCAGCCAGCCGGTGAGTGCAAGCTTGCCGCCCGCCAGCACCGGGTACTTGCGCTCCTGCACGCCCCCCTCCGCAACGCCCGGGCCGGTGGCGAACAGCGTCACATTCAGCACATCGTCCAGCAGCGCGGCGGCACGCAATGCAGCGTCCATGGGGCCGAGGACGAGCACACGCCCGGCACTCTTGTATGTGACGGTGGCCACGGGCTCCGGGTCCGGCAGATGTGCAGCGGCCAGCAGCGCAGCGATCTTGGGCCCGGCGGCGGACGCATCGCGGCTCCATCCGCCGGTTTCGCGGATGTTGACGAACCGGATGACCGAGCGCGCCCCTTCGGTCTCGGTCGCCAGTTCGGCGAACAGGCGCTTTTCCTGCGTGCAGGCGACGACGACGTCATCACCGGTCTTGATGGCTTGCTGGAACGCGCCCGCCTCGCGGCGGCACAGCGTGGAGTGGAGCGTCAGGCTCTCATGAAGCGGCTCGCCCAGCGCCTGGGGGTCGAGCGGCATCGTCTGGTTGCAGTCGCAGATCAGCGTCGTGGGCATGTGTTTCTTGGCTGGCCGGCGGCTGGCTAGGAATTTCGTTGCATACCCCGGACTGTGCCACGTCCTGCGCGACATCGGCATCCGCAGCTTCCCCAGTGGAGTGGCCTGGGGGGGTATTCGGATCTTCCTTCTTTTCCTCGTCCCCGAACATGCCCAGGAACTTCGCACTGGCCAGTTGCCGCAGCACGCTTTCGGGCATCGGCGTGGTCAGGTTGTAGTCGTCGATGTAGACGTCCATGCGGTCCATCACATTGAAGTGCGGGTCGGTGAACAGCTTCTTCATCGCCGCATTGCGCACCTCGGGCGCCACGTGGCGGGCGACGAAGGGCTTGAAGTCGGATTCCTTCGTGAGCCCCTGCACATCGTCGAGGGTCAGGACTGGCTGCTCTGCGGGCCCTTTCGCGGCCTGCGCCTGCGGTGCACGCTGCTCGTCCGCAGGCAATGTGGCGGGTGGCGGCGTGACGGGCGCAGAGGCGGAAGCAGCGGGCCCAGGCGCTATGGGGGCAGCCACGGGTGCCGGCTCGTCCAGCGGCTTGCCCTCCCGCGCGTCGGCCTTGCGGCGCGACCAGCGGCCGAGGAAGCCGTCAGCCATGCTCGCCGCCTCCGCGCTTCTTTTCCGTCGTGACGGACGCCGGATTGCCGAAGCGGTCCGTCAGCGTGCGGAAGCTCTCGGGACGCTTGCGGCGCTTGGGTTCGATCACGTAATGCCGGGCGACGAAATCCATCATCCAGTCGATGACTTCCTGCGGCGCGGGCACCTGCTCCACCGTTTCCTGTGCGTCGAGCCAGCGGCCGGCATCGTGGTAGCTCAGGCTCACGGCCACGGGCCGGGCCATGAGCGCCTGGCCTTCGGGCACGGACTCGGGTTCGTCCATTCGCCACAGCACGAACCAGCATGGCGCGGGCGTGGTGCCGTTGAGGTAGTAGCCCTCGGCATCGTCGCGGAACAGTTCGACGACGAAGGGCGCATGCAGCCAGCGCTCTTCGCGGTCGTCCTTCAGCAGGAGCCGTGCGCCCTCGCCATGATGGGGCGACGGGGGCAGCACCTCGTGCAACACCCAGCGCCACGGCTGCCAGCGGTTGTCGATGCGCTCACGCCGCATGACCACGGCCACGTCGATCGACGGGCGCGCACTGGCGAGGGGAGATGCGTCGGTGACTTCAGGCGTGGACATGGGGCGATGTTATCGCCCCGGTTGCAGCCGCGTCGCCATGCGGGCCAAAGCCGGGCCGCGCCACGGGTTGGCCGCCGCGCGACAGTCGCACGGCGCAGTACTTGAATTCCGGAATCTTGCCGAACGGGTCGAGCTCGGAATGGGTCAGCACATTGGCTGCCGCCTCGTAATACGCGAACGGGATGAACACCGAACCCCGCGGCGTGCCGTCATCGCGCCGCGCATGCAAGGCCACGCTGCCCCGGCGCGATTCGACGGTGATGACGTCGCCCGGCTCGACGCCCAGCGCCTGCATGTCGTCGCCGCACAGCGATGCCGTGGCCTGCGGCTCGATGGCGTCGAGCACGCTGGCCCGCCGGGTCATGCTGCCCGTGTGCCAATGCTCGAGCTGCCGTCCGGTGATGAGCACGAACGGGAAATCGGCGTCGGGCCGCTCGGCAGCAGGAATGATGTCGGCCGGCACCAGCTTCACGCGTCCGCTCGGCGTAGGAAAGCGCTCGGTGAAGACCACCGGCTGCCCCGGATCGTCGGCGGAAAGGCACGGGTAGGTCACGCTCGATTCGCGCTCCAGACGCTGCCACGTGATGCCGCCGATGGCTGCGTGCATGGCCTGCCGCATTTCGTCGTACACCTGAGCGACCCCGTGGTCCGCCCCCTGGTAATGCCACTGCAGCCCCATCCGCAGCGCCAGTTGCTGGATGATCCACAGGTCATGCCGCGCATCTCCCGGAGGTGCGATGGCCTGGCGGCCCATCTGCACCATGCGGTCGGTGTTGCTCACCGTGCCGGTCTTCTCGGGCCAGGCGCTGGCGGGCAGGACGACGTCGGCCAGCCATGCGGTCTCGGTCATGAAGATGTCCTGCACCACGAGGTGCTGCAGGCTGGCCAGGGCGTGGCGCGCATGGTGGAGGTCGGGGTCGCTCATGGCCGGGTTCTCGCCCATGATGTACATCCCGCGGATCTTGTGCGGATCGCTGTCGGGCGCCAGTGCCTTGTGCATGATCTCGACGACCGTGTAGCCCGGCGTCGCGTCGAGTTCGCGCCCCCAGAAATTCTCGAACCACGCGCGGGCGGCGCTGTTGTCCACGCGCTGGTAGTTGGGCAGCATCATCGGGATGAGCCCCGCATCGCTCGCGCCCTGCACGTTGTTCTGCCCGCGCAGCGGATGCAGCCCGGTGCCCGCACGGCCGATCTGCCCTGCCACCGTCGCCAGCGCAATGAGGCAGCGCGCGTTGTCGGTGCCATGCACGTGCTGGCTCACGCCCATGCCCCAGAGGATCATCGCGCTGCCCGCAGCCGCATAGGCCCGGGCGACTTCGCGCAGCGTGTCGGCGGGCACGCCACAGATCGGCGCCATCGCCTCGGGGCTGTAGCCGCGCACGTTCTCGCGCAGCGCTTCGAAATTGCTGGCGCGCTCGCCGATGAAGGCGTCGTCGGCCAGCCCTTCTTCGATGATCACGTGGATCAGCGCATTGAGCATCGCCACGTCGGTATCGGGTTTGAACTGCATCACGCGCCACGCATGGCGGCCGATGTCGGTGATGCGCGGGTCGGCCAGCACGATGCGTGTGCCGCGTCGCGCGGCGTTCTTCATCCACGTCGCGGCCACCGGGTGGTTGGCCGTCGGGTTGGAGCCGATGACGATGATCAGGTCCGAGTGCGCGACATCGCCCACGGGGTTGCTCACCGCGCCCGAGCCCACGCCTTCGAGCAGCGCGGCCACGCTCGATGCATGGCACAGCCGCGTGCAGTGGTCGACGTTGTTGCTGCCGAAGCCGGTGCGCACCAGCTTCTGGAACAGGTACGCCTCTTCGTTGCTGCCCTTGGCCGAGCCGAAGCCCGCGAGCGACTTCGGGCCATGCGCATCGCGCAGCGCCGCGAGCGTGCCGCCGGCCAGCGCCAGCGCCTCGTCCCACGTGGCTTCGCGGAAGACCTCGCGCCAGTCGCCGGGCGGATGGTCCAGCAGGGCCGGGTCCTTGGCCACACCTTCCTTGCGGATCAGGGGCTTGAGCAGCCGGCCGGGATGGTGCGCGTAGTCGAAGCCGAAGCGGCCCTTGACGCACAGGCGCGAATGGTTGGCGGGGCCATCGCGCCCCTCCACCGCAACGATGCGTTCGTCGCGCACCTGGTAGGTGATCAGGCAACCCACGCCGCAGAACGGGCAGACGGAATCCACCTCACGATCGACCTTCTGCGATCCGACCCTGGTGCGCGGCGCGAGCGCACCGGTGGGACAGGCCTGCACACATTCGCCGCACGCGACGCAGGTGCTGTCGGCCATCGGGTCGTCCAGGTCGAAGACGATCTTCGACGCGCTGCCACGCAACGCGTAGCCGATCACGTCGTTCATCTGCTCCTCGCGGCACGCGCGCACGCAGCGGTTGCACTGGATGCACGCGTCGAGGTTCACCGCCATGGCCGGATGGCTCATGTCGGCGGCCACCGGTTCGCGCGCAATCGCCGCCAGCGCGGGACGCACGGACACCTGCATGCGGCCGGCCCAGTCACTCAGTTCGCCGTGCTGCGGTGCGGGCGCGTTGCCCTTGCCGGCATCGCCGTCGTTGCCGTCGTTGCCGTCGAGCCATTTGTAACCCTGCGCCGGCATGTCCGACAGCAGCATCTCCAGCACCATCTTCTGGCTGCGGCGCGGGCGATCGCCGCTGGCATTGACCTTCATGCCCGGCGTCGGTGCCCGGCAGCAACTGGGCGCTAGTGTGCGTTCGCCCTCGATCTCCACCACGCAGGCGCGGCAGTTGCCGTCCGGCCGCAGACCCGGCTTGTGGCAGAGGTTCGGAATCTCCACGCCTTGTCGCTTCGCGGCTGACCAGATCGACTCGCCGGGACCGGCATCGACGGATCGGCCATCGAGCGTGAACGTGACGGGCCCGGCGCCTTCGGGGAAATCGCGTGCGCTCATGCCTGCACCTCCGGGGTTTCCAGTTCCTGCGGGAAATAGCGTTCCACACAGCGCAGCGGGTTGGGCGCGGCCTGCCCCAGACCGCAGATCGATGCATCGACCATCACGTTGGCCAGATCGTCCAACGCCTCGCTGTCCCAGCGCGGTGCCTGCATCAGCTCGACCGCCTTCGCCGTGCCCACGCGGCACGGTGTGCACTGGCCGCAGCTTTCGTCCTTGAAGAAACGCATGGCGTTGAGCGCCGCGTCGCGCGCCAGGTCGGTATGACCCAGCACGACGACGGCCGCCGATCCGATGAAGCAGCCATGCGGTTGCAGCGTGTCGAAGTCCAGCGGCACATCGGCCAGGCGCGCCGGCAGGATGCCGCCGGATGCCCCGCCCGGCAGGTAGCCATACAGTTCGTGCCCCGGCTGCATGCCGCCGCAATATTCGTCCACCAGTTCACGCAAGGTGATCCCGGCGGGCGCGAGCTTGACGCCGGGCCGGCGCACGCGCCCGCTCACGCTGAAGCTGCGCAAACCCTTGCGTCCGTTGCGACCGAAGGATGTGAACCAGGCCGGCCCGCGTTCGACGATGTCGCGCACCCAGTAAAGCGTTTCGAAGTTGTGCTCCAGCGTCGGCCGGCCGAACAGGCCGACCTGCGCGATGTAGGGCGGCCGCATCCGGGGCTCGCCGCGCTTGCCTTCGAGGCTCTCGATCATCGCGGACTCTTCGCCGCAGATGTAGGCACCGGCACCGCGGCGCAGTTCGATGTGCGGCAGCGGGCATGGTGGATCGGCGCGCAGCTTCTCGAGTTCACGCTCGAGGAGGGCCCTGCAACCGTGGTATTCGTCGCGCAGGTAGATGTAGCAGGCCTCGGTGCCGACGACCTGCGCGGCAATCAGCAGGCCCTCGATGAAGCGGTGCGGATCGCGTTCGAGGTAGGTGCGGTCCTTGAATGTGCCGGGCTCGCCTTCGTCGATGTTCACCGCCATCAGCCTCGGTGCAGCTTGCTCACGCACGATGCGCCATTTGCGGCCCGCCGGGAACCCGGCGCCGCCGAGACCGCGCAGGCCCGACGTTTCCATGGCCGCGAGCACCGCCTCTGCATCCTGCTCCCCGTTGACGATCGCTGCAGCCAGGGCGTAACCGCCATGCGCACGATACGTCGCGTAATCGACGGTCGCCGGCGAGATGGTGACCTCGGCATGGCCGGTGACGGGCATTCCGGCCAGCGCGGCCGGTGCGAAACTGCTGCCGTCGACCGCCGGGGGATGCAGCGCTTGCGCGCGACCGGCAGCGATGGCTGCCACAGTCTGCGTCACGGTTTCCACCGACGCATGCGGCAACGGCAACTGATGCGCAACCACGACGGGCGCCTGTTCGCAACGGCCGACGCACGGGGCTTCGATCACGCGCACGTCGCTGCCCAGCAGATCGGGCAGCCGCTGCAGCAGGTCAGCGGCGCCGGCCATCCCGCACGACAGGCCGTTGCACACACGCACGGTCAGCGCGGCCACGGCATCGTCCGCCTTGACGACCTCGAAGTGGTGATAGAAGGTTGCCACCTCGTAGACCTCGGCCATCGGCAGGTTCATCTCGCGGGCCAGCGCCACGAGGTGCGGCTCACGCAGCGCGAGGTGGCGGTCGTTCAGGCCATGCAGGTATTCGATCAGCAGATCGCGGCGGTGTCCGTCTACCGGTCGCGGACCGATCAGCGCGCGCACCTCGGCCAGCGCCGCTTCATCGGGCTGCCGGCCCTTGAGCCGGCCACGCCGCTTCAGGCTGTGGCGCAACTCGTCCGCCGTGCCCAGGCTCACGGCCTGGACCGGCGGTGCCTCGGTCATCGTCTTCATCGGTGGGGCACGCTCGTTGGTTCGCCCGAGTGTCCGCAGTGGGGTGCAGTCGCGTCAAATCAGATCGGCACATGGGCCGATTCAGGTCACGAATGGGTCCGGGAAGAAACCGCGAAGAAATTCAGCGGCCCAGCGACCCGCTGTGTGCGGCAGCGTGGGCCAGCCAGCCGGCGTCTTCCGCCAGCGCCACAGCGGCATCGATGGCCCGGGTGGGTTGGGCACTGCGCGCGCGGATGAAGCCGATGGGCGTGCGCACGTCCGGCGCGGTGAGCGGCAGGGCTTCCAGTTCACCCTGCCCGCGGACGACCGCGACCAGCGCGCCGGGCAGCACGCTGCACACGTCGCCCGCCGCCACGCTGAGGGCCAGCGTGAGGATGGAATTGGTCTCGATCGCCGGCTCGACGGCGATGCCTGCCTGCGTGAACGCATCGTCCACGATCTGCCGGTTGTGCATGTCGGGCGTCAGCAGGCACAGCGGCTCGCGCGCGGCCTCGTGCCAATCCACCGGGTCACCGACCCGCAGTTCCGCCGTGCGGCCGGCCGCGCGACGCAGCAAGAAGTAGTGCTCCGTGTATTGCTGCTGCGTAGCCAGGCGCGCGTGATCCGCACCCAGCCGTTCGATGTAGCCCAGCGCCAGATCGAGCGACAGATCCTGGACGCCCTCTTCCAGCGCCGAAGAGGTCATCGACACCACCACAGGCCGGATACCGGGGTGCCGCGCCCGCAGCCTCGCCGCGAACCGTGCGGCAATCGGCATGGCCGTCGGCACGGCACCCAGCCGCAGGCGGCCCACGGGCTGACCCTCCAGGCTCGCCAGCTCCTGCGAAAGCGCTTCCCTCTCGCGCAGCATGCGCTGTGCTGCGGCCAGTACGCGCTCGCCTTCGGGCGTCAGCCCGGCGTAGTTCTGACCGCGCTTGACGATCAGCACGCCGAACTCTTTTTCCAGCGCGCGCAGCGCGTTGGACAGCGCCGGCTGTGTGATGTGGCTGGCCTGCGCGGCCCGCCCGAAATGCCTGTGCTCGTCCAGCGCAACCAGATAGCGGAACGAGGCAAGCAGGTTCATCGGGCCATTCGGTTCAGGTGTTCTTGCTGATGGTGATGCTCGGGAACTTCGCGGAGAAGTCCTTGGCCTTCTTCGCTATGCCCACGGCGACTTCGCGCGCGACGGATTTGTAGATACCCGCGATCTCGCCGTCCGGGTCGGCCACCACCGTGGGACGGCCCGAGTCGGCCTGCACGCGGATCTTCAGGTCCAGCGGCAGTGCGCCGAGGTAGTCCATGTCGTATTCCGCCGCCATCTTCTTGCCGCCGTCGCTGCCGAAGATGTGCTCCACGTGGCCGCAGTTGCTGCACACGTGCACGGCCATGTTCTCCACCACGCCGAGGATGGGCACGCCCACTTTTTCGAACATCTTGATGGCCTTGCGCGCGTCCAGCAGGGCGATGTCCTGCGGGGTGGTGACGATCACCGCGCCGGTCATGGGCACGCGCTGGCTCAGCGTGAGCTGGATGTCGCCGGTGCCCGGCGGCAGGTCGACGATGAGGTAATCCAGGTCTTTCCAGTTGGTCTGGCGCAGCAGTTGCTCCAGGGCCTGGGTGGCCATGGGGCCACGCCAGATCATGGCTTCGTCCTGGGCCACCAGGAAGCCGATGGACATGACCTGTACGCCATAGTTTTCGAGCGGCTCCATGGTGGAGCCGTCTTCGCTCTCGGGACGCGCGTCGATGCCCATCATCATGGGCTGGCTGGGGCCGTAGATGTCAGCATCGAGCAGCCCGACCGTCGCACCCTCGGCGGCCAGCGCCAGCGCGAGATTGACGGCCGTGGTGCTCTTGCCCACACCGCCCTTGCCCGAGGCCACGGCGATGATGTTCTTCACATTGGGCATGAGCGCGACGCCGCGCTGCACCGCATGGGCGATGACGCGGGTGCTGATGTTGACCGATACGTTCTGCACGCCGGGCACGCCCTTGGCGGCAGCGATCAGCGCACGGCGCAGTTCGGGAATGAGGCTCTTGGCCGGATAGCCGAGCTCGACGTCGAACGACACGTCGCCGCCGTCGACGCTCAGGTTCTTCAGCGCCTTGGTGGTGACGAAATCGCGGCCGGTCTGGGGATCGGCGACGGCCTGCAGGGCCTGCAGCAGTTGTTCCTGGGTTGCCATGGATGGTTTTCTCTGGGGAAGTGGGGGGCGCGCCGGGTCTTGTCGCCCGGCTGGGGTGCAGTGTAGCCACAACCCATAAAATCGCCGGTTCCCCCGGAAAAACACCATGCCCGCAAGCACGACACCCCAACGCAAGATTTTCGTGACGACCGCGCTGCCGTATGCCAACGGCAAGTTCCACATCGGTCACATCATGGAGTACATCCAGGCCGACATCTGGGTGCGTCACCAGCGCATGGGCGGGCACATGGTGCATTTCGTCGGCGCCGACGACGCACACGGCGCGCCGATCATGATCGCGGCCGAGAAGGCCGGCAGGACCCCGCAGCAGTTCGTGGGCGAGATCGCCGCCGGCCGCAAGCAGTACCTGGACGGTTTCCACGTGCGCTTCGACAACTGGCATTCGACCGACAGCCCGGAAAACACCGAACTCGCGCAGGGCATCTACAGGAAGCTCAAGGCCGCGGGCAAGATTTCCACGCGCACCATCGAGCAGTTCTACGACCCGGTGAAGGGCATGTTCCTGCCCGACCGCTACATCAAGGGCGAATGCCCCACCTGCCACGCCAAAGACCAGTACGGCGACAGCTGCGAGGTGTGCTCGAGCGTCTACGCGCCCACCGACCTGATCAACCCCTACTCCACGCTCACTGGCGCCACGCCAGAGCTGCGCAGCTCCGAGCATTTCTTCTTCAAGCTGTCCGACGCCGACGTGGTCGAATTCCTCAAGGGCTGGACGCAGGGCAGCAACGCCCAGGGCCAGCCGCGCCTGCAGGCCGAGATGGCCAGGAAGGCCGGCGAATGGTTCGAAGCCGGCATGAACGACTGGGACATCTCGCGCGAAGCGCCCTACTTCGGCATCGAGATTCCCGACCTGCCCGAAGGCGCGCCGCGCAAGTATTTTTACGTCTGGCTGGACGCGCCCATCGGCTACCTCGCCAGCCTCAAGAACCACTTCGACAAAGGCCAGGCGAAGGATCACTGGCACGAAGCCTCGCGCACCCCGCTGGGTTTCGACGAATTCATGGCCGATCCGGCTGTGGAACAGGTGCACTTTATCGGCAAGGACATCGTGTACTTCCACACGCTGTTCTGGCCTGCGATGCTGCAGTTCAGCGGGCGCAAGACCCCCAGCCAGGTCAACGTGCACGGCTTCATCACCGTGAGCGGCGAGAAGATGAGCAAGAGCCGCGGCACCGGCATCGACCCGCTCAAGTACCTGAGCCTGGGCATGAACCCCGAATGGCTGCGCTACTACATCGCCGCCAAGCTCAACGGCCGCGTGGAAGACGTGGACTTCACGGCCGAGGACTTCATGGCCCGCGTGAACGCCGACCTGATCGGCAAGTACGTGAACATCGCCAGCCGTGCGGTCAAGTTCATTCCCGACGGCTTGCTGGCGGAGTCGCCGGCGCACCCGAAGGCTGCGGGGCTGGTGGCGCAGATCCGTGCGCTCTACGAATCACGCGACTACGGCAAGGCGCTGCGCGAGATCATGGCCTTCGCCGACGAAGTGAACCTGGGCTTCGATTCGGCCGCGCCGTGGAAGCTGGTGAAAGAAGGCAAGCGCGCCGAAGCCGCGCGCGTCTGCTCCGAATGCATCGAGGCCTTCAAGATCATGACGGCCTGCCTGAAGCCCGTGCTGCCCGAACTGGCGGCGCAGGCCGAAGCGTTCCTGAACGCACCGTCGCTCGACTGGTCCAACGCTGCAACGCCGCTGGGTGCGGGCCATCAGGTCGGCAGCTACAAGCACCTGATGCAGCGCGTGGAAGACAAGCAGCTCGATGCGCTGTTCGAGCCGCCAGCTGCGCCGGCCGCGCCTGAACCCGAAAAGGTCGTGCCCGGTGGCGAAGAACTTGCGCCCACCATCACCATCGACGACTTCACGAAGATCGACCTGCGCATCGCGAAGATCGTGAACTGCGAAGCCGTCGAGGGTTCGACCAAGCTGCTGCGCCTCACACTCGACGTGGGGGAAGGCCGCGAGCGGAACGTGTTCAGCGGCATCGCCAGCGCCTACAAACCCGAAGAACTCGTCGGCAAGCTCACCGTGATGGTGGCGAACCTTGCGCCGCGCAAGATGAAGTTCGGCGTGTCCGAAGGCATGGTTCTGGCCGCCAGCCACGGCGACGAGAAGGCCGAGCCGGGCATCTACGTGCTCAACCCGTGGCCGGGCGCGCAGCCTGGCATGCGGGTACGCTGACACCGTTGCCGTGCCCGGCCAGTTCCTGCGGACCCTCGTCAGCGCCGAGCGCACGGTGCGGGCGAATCGCCAGCTGGGCTGTACGCTGGCGTTCATCGCGGGCGCGGTCAATGCGGGTGGCTTCCTGGCGATCGGCCGTTACACCTCGCACATGACGGGCATCGTGTCGTCCATTGCCGACGACCTGGCGCTCTCGCTGGTCTGGCCGGCGCTCACCGGCGCTGTGCTTCTGCTCGTTTTCACCGCCGGCGCCATGGTGACCGCCATCCTTGCCAACTGGGCACGCCAGCGCAGGATGCACAGCGAGTACGCCCTTCCCCTGATGCTCGAAGCCCTGCTGCTCATCGCCTTCGGCCTGCTCGGCGACCGGCTGGACAGCAACCGTACGCTGCTGGCCCCCGCCACCGCCGTCGTCCTGTGCTTTCTCATGGGCCTGCAGAATGCGGTCGTGACGAAGATCTCGAAGGCGGTCATCCGGACCACGCACATGACGGGTGTCATCACCGACCTGGGCATCGAACTGGGCAAACTCGTCTACCGCAACACGGACCGCGGGATTCAACCCTACCGGGTCGTCGCCGACCGTGACAGGCTGACGATCCTGTCGATGCTGCTGGGCTGCTTTTTCGTCGGCGCGCTGACCGGCGCGATCGCGTTCAAGCACCTGGGCTTCGCCTCCGCCCTGCCATTCGCCGCCATGCTGGTCACGCTCGCCATCCTGCCGATCGTCGACGACCTGCGCGTGCGCGCCGGCAAGTCACTCTAGAAAGCGCAGCGCCTTGCCCGGCCGGGCCTGCAGTTCCTCGATGAGCAGTTGCAGGTCGTCGAGCAGTTCCTCGGCGTCCTCGCAGTCGAGGGGTGGCACCGAGGCCGCCACCAGCAGGCGCAGCGACTGCTTCTCCGGCAGGTCACTCGTGTGCGCGAGGCCACGCGCGATGATGCGTTGCGCCGCTTCGCCGGCCTGCTCGCGGCTGGGCGCGTTGCCCAGCAGCAGCACGAAATCGCCGTTGCGATGCCGGGCCACGGTATCACCCTCGCGCGCCACGCGGCCGATGCACGCGCCCGCGTGGACCAGCGCCGTCTGGAGCACATCCGATCCGTACTCGTCCTGGATCTGGCGGGCATTGCCCACGCGCACGCGCAGCACGGCCATGTCCGCCCCACCACGCCGCAGTTGCTGGTCGAGCCGCTCCACCAGTACACGGTGGCTGGACAGACCCGTGAGCGGATCGACGCGTGCGAGATGGCTCATGCGTGCCTGGTTGTCACGCCGTTCCCGGCTTCGGAAATGCAGGCCCGCCATCAGCAGTGGCACCTCGATGCCCGCGCCGACCTGCGCGCCGAACTGGGTGAGCGGGCTCATCGCCAGCATCCCCAGGTTGCGCAACACGGCGAACACCGCCCCCACGAACAGCACGCCGAACGCCGCCACGAACCACCAGCCGACGCGCGGGTTGCGCTGCGCGTAGGCCATCATCGCCACGATGCACAGCGGCGAGCACAACAGGAAATAGTAGTTGGCGAACCGGAACGCGACGTTGCGGTCGACCCCGGTGAACGACGCGATGAGCGCCAGCCCCGCAAGGCAGTAGACGACGAGCGCCGCACGCCAGCCGCGCCCCGAACGCTCGCTCACCACGCGGTAGGTGAACCAGCCCGCCGCGACGGCACTCACCAGCGGCAGGATCACGGAGCTGTAGTCATTCCACACCGGATGCGTCGACCAGACGAACTGTCCACCCGCCCCCGTCAGGCTCACCTGCGTGAGACCGATCGACAGCACATAGAAGGCCGCGGTCAGGTACAGGCGGTCGCGCCAGGCGAACCAGTTGAATGCACACAGGCCGACCACCAGCAGCACGAAGCCCAGATAGGCACCGAGCAGCAGCAACAGGTACTGGTTGGCCGTGTGGAAGTCGGGTTCGGCCCACACACGCCACGGCAGTGTCACCGGATGGTTGTGCACCACACGCACCAGTACGCTCGCCGGCTGGCCGGCTTGCGTGGGCACGACGAAAGCGGGATGCAGGTGCCGCAGCGCCCAGTCGGCCACGGCGATCGAATCGCCCGAAAGCAGCACGGTCCAGTTGCCGTCGGCCTGTCGCAGGAATACTTCCGCAAGGTTGATGCCGGAGTGGGGAATGCTCAGCACCGCCGGGGTCGTCATGGACGGCAGGTCGAAGCGGAACCAGACGGCCGCATCGTGCGAGAACGGGTAGAAGACGGATTCGTCATAGGGCGCGCCCTGCCCGGCCGCCATGCGGGCCAGCGCTTCGTCGGCGCTCCAGCGGCCGCCCGCATCCGTCAGTGCTGTGCCGTGTGCGGGCTCACCGCCCCACAGCAAGGGTTCGGCCCGGGCGTGACCGGCCGGCAGCCCGATGCAAACCGTGCAGACCATCCACAGCACCAGCCTCCGCAGCCACCCCGTCACACCTGTCGCTCCATGAGTTCACTGTACCTGCACACGCTAGCACGGGCCATGCCGCAAAGATGGGATTGCTGACTTCGTACGCACCCCGGCGTACACTGCGCCGCAGGCCATGCTGCAAGCCTCGTTCGCCTTCCGTCCCCGACTGATCGACGCCCTCGCCGGGTACAACCGCGAGCGGTTCGGGCGCGACGTGGCGGCCGGTCTCACCGTCGGCATCGTGGCACTGCCGCTGGCCATGGCGTTCGCCATCGCGAGCGGCCTCAAACCCGAAGCGGGCATCTTCACCGCCATCATTGCAGGCTTCCTCATCTCGGCGCTGGGCGGCAGCCGCGTGCAGATCGGCGGACCAGCCGGCGCCTTCATCGTCGTCGTCTACGGCATCGTCGAGCGCTATGGGCTCGCCAACCTCATCATTGCCACCGCCATGTCGGGCGTGCTGCTGTTCCTGATGGGCCTGTTCCGCCTGGGCACGCTGATCCGCTTCATTCCCGTCGCGGTCGTGATCGGCTTCACCAACGGCATCGCCGTGCTGATCGGCTTGTCGCAGGTCAAGGATTTCCTCGGGCTGTCGGTCACCACGATGCCGGCGGATTTCTTCGGCATCCTTTCCACCATCGGGCACAACCTGCACACCGCCAACCCCGCGGCACTGGCCATCGCCGCCGGCTCGCTGGCGGTGGTGGTGCTGTGGCAACGCGTGGCCGCGAAGATCGGCCCGCCCGTGCGCATGGGCAGCAAGCTCAGCAGCGTGCCCGGCTCCATCGTGGCGCTGGTGCTGGCCACGTTGCTGGTGAGCCTGTTCGATCTGCCGGTGGACACCATCGGCAGCCGCTTCGGCGGCATCCCGGCCTCGCTGCCCGCATTCGTGCTGCCAGCGTTCAGCTGGGAATCCGCACGTTTCCTGCTGGTGCCCACACTCACGCTCGCGCTGCTCGGCGCCATCGAGTCGCTGCTGTGCGCCCGTGTGGCCGACAGCATGATCGGCGACCGCCACAACCCCAACCAGGAACTCATGGCGCAGGGCGTGGCCAACTTCATCACCCCCTTCTTCGGCGGCATGCCGGCCACCGGCACGATCGCCCGCACCATGACCAACGTCAAGAACGGCGCAACCAGTCCTGTCGCGGGCATGGTGCATGCGGTCACGTTGCTGCTCGTGATCCTCGTCGCAGCGCCGCTGGCCACCGATGTGCCGCTGGCTGCGCTGGCCGCCATCCTGATGTTCGTGGCGTGGAACATGGGCGAATGGCGCGAGTTCCTGCATCTGCGCCACTACCGGCTGCCCTATCGCCTGACGCTGCTGGCGGTGTTCCTGCTCACCGTGATCTTCGACCTGACGGTGGCGGTGGAAGTCGGTCTCATCGCGGCCTGCGTCACCTTCATCTACCGCATCTCCAGCCTTTCGCGTTCGGAAGCGGTCACTTCGGCCAGTCACCCCGTTCTGGCCGGGCACGAGGGCGAGGTCGCCGCATGGCGCATGTACGGCGCCGTCTTCTTCGGCGCAGTGAAGCTGGTGGAGGCGATGGAGGACAGGTTGCCCGCGCGTGTGCTCGTGCTCGATCTCAAGAATGTGATCTACGTCGACTCATCGGGTGCCGATGCCCTGACCGACCTGGCAAGCGCCTGCCAGCGCCAGGGCGTGCGGCTGCTCATGTGCGGGCTGAACCACCAGCCGCTGGACATCCTGCAGCGCGTGGGCTTCACCGCCTTGCTGGGTGAGGACAACCTCTGTCCGGATCTGGCGACAGGGCTGGCCCGGGCCACGGGATAGGCGCCTGCCTGCAGCATCTATTTCGGCTGTACTTCCGGATCGATGATCGAGCCGGTCCGCGCCACATACAAATCCTTGTCGAAGACCACGGTGAAGATCTTCGAATCCGCCATATTCGGCCCGTCCAGGTAGCGCCAGTCGAAGTGCGTTTCATTCTTCAGCGGATACGGCGTCACCTTCATCGGCTTGCCGAGCACGCGGCGCACTTCCTCCAGCTTCATGCCGGGCCGGACTTTCGCAAAGTTCTCCGGCGTGAGCACCTGCCGCAGCGCAGACATCTTTCCGTCCGTGCCGATGGTGATCATGTAGTTGCGATGCCCCGCCGGCTGCTGGCTGTATTCGAAGACGCGGGCTCCCGCCGGACCTTCCCAGACCTGCTGCGGATCGCCGAAGCGGGCGCGCACATCCGCCTCCGTCGAGACGCCCTCTTCCAGTTCGCTGATGCGTTGCGGATCGCACCCGGCCAGCACCAGCAGGCCGGTCGCAAGCATTGCCGCCAGCAACCATCCCGTCCATCGCCCGCGCCCATGTGACTTGTCCATGCCTCTCCCGGTAAAATCGCGCCAGAGGTCCCAAGTCTATGTCCATCTTCCGCCGCCCCGATTACAAGTCCGACACCACGCAGTTCATCGACCAGCTGAAAGCCCAGAAGCCTGAACTGGAAGCCGGACAGCATGCCGGCCGCGCCCTGCTGTGGGACAAGAACGTGGATCGCAGCGCCTGGAGCGAATTCCGAGCCGGCCAGGTCCCCCAGCAGCCCTACGTCTACCAGACGCGCGGCAAGTGAACATTTCGGCAGATACCGCCGAGCTCCCCGGGCCGCCCGACGGGGCCCCGCTGCCGGACATGCCTCAGGTGGTCGACCATGTCGCCGTCGCGCGGCTGTACGGTGAGCCGCTGTTCACGCTGCCGCAGGACCTGTACATCCCGCCCGATGCGCTCGAGGTGTTCCTCGAAGCCTTCGAAGGCCCGCTCGACCTGCTGCTTTACCTGATCCGCAAGCAGAACTTCAACATCCTGGACATTCCCATGGCGGGCCTCACCCGCCAGTACCTCACGTACGTTGACGAGATCCGCACCAGCAACCTGGAGCTGGCCGCCGAGTACCTGCTGATGGCAGCGATGCTCATCGAGATCAAGTCGCGCATGCTGCTGCCGCCCAAGAAGACGGCCGAAGGCGAGGAAGCGGAGGACCCACGCGCCGAACTGGTCCGCCGCCTGCTGGAATACGAGCAGATGAAGCTGGCCGCTGCGCGCCTGAACGCGTTGCCGCAGTTCGGGCGCGACTTCCTCAAGGCGCAGGTCTACATCGAGCAGTCGCTGCAGCCGCGCTTTCCCGAAGTGCATCTGGTCGACCTGCGGGAAGCGTGGGCCGACATCCTCAAGCGCGCCAGGCTCGTGCAGCACCACAAGATCAGCCGCGAAGAGCTCAGCGTGCGCGAGCACATGAGCATCGTGCTGCGCACACTGCAGGGCCGCAAGTTCGTGGAGTTCGAGAACCTGTTCGACCCCGCCCGCGGGACTGCCGTGATGGTGGTGACCTTCATCGCGGTGCTCGAACTGGCCAAGGAAACGCTGATCGAGATCACGCAGGCCGAGGCTTTCGCGCCCATTTACGTGCGGCTGGCTTACTCACCGGCCTGACGACGGCCGACCGATCCGCTCAGGTTTCGTCGCGCGCATCGCGCTGCATCAGCACCTTCACCGCTTCGGCAGGCTTCATGCGGCCGTCCAGCAGCGCCACCACGGCCTCGCTGATCGGCATGTCCACGCCGAGACCGTGCGCACGCTGTGCAACGGTACGCGCGCAATACACACCTTCGGCGACATGGCCGAGCGAATCGACTGCCTCCTTCAGCGTCCGGCCTTGCGCCAGCAACAGGCCGACCTTGCGGTTGCGGCTGAGGTCGCCCGTGGCGGTCAGGACCAGATCGCCCAGGCCCGACAGGCCCATGAAGGTGTCGGCCCGCGCACCCAGCGCCTGGCCCAGCCGCGTCATCTCGGCAAGACCGCGCGTGATCAGCGCCGCGCGGGCATTGAGCCCGAGGCCCAGCCCGTCGCACAGGCCGGTGGCAATGGCCAGCACGTTCTTCACCGCGCCGCCCACCTCCACGCCCACGAGATCCTCGTTGGCATAGACGCGCAGCGCCGGGCTGTGGAACGCATCGACGAGCAGGTTGCGGACTTCCGCATGGCTGCTGGCGGCTACGAGCGCCGTGGGCTGGCCACGCGCGACTTCGAGCGCAAAGCTCGGCCCGCTGAGTGCGCCGGCCTTCAGGCCAGGCGCCACCTGCGCGCAGACCTCATGCGGCAACAGGCCCGCCGCATGCGAGGCAGACATCTCGAAGCCCTTGCAGAGCCACGCGACGGGAACGGGTGAGTCGGCCAGCGCGCCGAGCCATTCGCGCAGCGCCGCCATCGGCGTCGCCACGATGACCACATCGGCTTGCGCAGCCACGGCCGACGCGTCGCCGTGCGCGATGCGCAAAGTTGAGGGCAGTTGCACGCCCGGCAGGTAGCGCTGGTTTTCATGACTGGCGGCGATCGCCTCCGCCTGGGACGCGTCGCGCGCCCATAGCGTCACGTCGTGACGCGGGGCTGCGCTGGCAGCCATGGCCGTGCCCCAGGCCCCCGCACCGAGCACCGCGATCTTCATGCGGTGCTCCGGTGCATGCGGCTTTCGCCGCAACGGAAATTACTGGGTGATGATGCCCGGAGCATTCTGCGCGGCCTGGGCCTGCTGCTGCTCGAACATGGCCTGGAAGTTGATTTCCGCCAGGTGCACGGGCGGGAAGCCGCCGCGCTGGATGACGTCAGCCACGTTGCCGCGCAGGTACGGGTAGACGATCTGCGGACAGGCGATGCCCAGGATGGGGCCCATCTGGTCCTGCGGCAGGTTGCGGATCTCGAAGATGCCGGCTTGCTTGGCTTCGATCAGGAACACGGTCTTGTCCTTGACCTTGGTCTGCACCGTGGCGGACACGGTCACTTCGAACACGCCGTCGGCCACGGGCTGGGCGTCCACGCCCAGCTGGATATCCACCGCAGGCTGGTCCTGCTCGAGCAGGATGGCGGGGGAGTTGGGCTGCTCCAGCGAGAGGTCCTTGAGGTAGACGCGCTGGATCTGGAACACGGGATCTTGGTCAGCCATTTGGCAGTACTTTCGGGAGTTTGGATTCGGAAGGGCCTGCCGGCCAAGCGATCAGGGCGCAAGGGCCGGAAAACCGGAACCGGGGATTATCTCAGGTGGGCTGAGGCGGCAAAAACCCAGCCCCGTGACAGCTCAGGCGCCCTGAAGGAGGGGCTGCAAGCCGCCCCGGCTGTCCAGCGCCATCAGGTCGTCACAACCACCCACATGGGTGTCGCCGATGAAGATCTGCGGCACGGTGCGCCGGCCGGTGATCTCCATCATGCGTGCGCGCTCTGCCGGGTCGGTGTCGATGCGCACTTCGTCGATGGCTTCCACGCCGCGTGCTTTCAGCAACTGCTTGGCACGGATGCAGTAAGGGCAGACGGCGGTGGTGTACATCTTGACGGTTTGCATGGCGGTTCCTGCGGCCCGGAAATCAGGCCTTCTCAACGGGAAGGTTAGCCTCTTTCCACGCCTTGAGCCCGCCGGCCAGAACTTGGGCCTGCTCGTAACCCAGTTTTTTGGCCGTGGCCAGCGCGCGGTTGGCGCGTGCGCCGGTGGCACACACCAGGATCAGCGGCAGCGACTTGTTCCTGACCGTTTCAGGCAGCCTCTGCTCGAGCTCGGACAGGGGGATGTTTTTCGCGCCACCGACGTGGGCTTCGGCGAACTCCTCGATTTCGCACACGTCGATGACCACGGCCTTCTCGCGGTTGATGAGCTGGACGGCTGCGGCCGCCGAAAGCGTGCCGGTGCCGGCGCCGCGCAGCACGGGCCACAGCAGCATGCCGCCCGAAGCGGCGGCCACCACCACAAGGTACCAGTTGGCGGTAAGGAATTCGATGAACTTCACGGTCAGATCCTGGATTGGGTAACCGGCGATTCTAGAATGTTGCGTTTTGCACCGGAATCCATAGGCCCTACATGTACAAGCTCGTGCTGATCCGCCACGGCGAATCCACCTGGAATCTCGAAAACCGCTTCACCGGCTGGACCGACGTCGACCTGACGCCAACCGGCGTCGAACAGGCGAGGAACGCCGGCCGCCTGCTCAAGGCCGAAGGCTACGAATTCGACCTCGCCTATACCAGCGTGCTCAAGCGCGCCACCCGCACGCTGTGGCACTGCCTGGACGAAATGGACCGCACATGGTTGCCCGTGGTGCACAGCTGGCGCCTCAACGAACGCCACTATGGTGCATTGCAGGGCCTGAACAAGGCCGACATGGCCAGGGAATATGGCGACGCGCAGGTGCTGGTCTGGCGCCGCAGCTACGACACGCCGCCGCCGCCGCTGGCAGCCGACGACCCCCGCAGCGAGCGTGGCGACATCCGTTACAGCAAGCTGGACGCCGCGCAGGTGCCGCTGACCGAATGCCTGAAGGACACGGTCGCCCGTGTCCTGCCGTTCTGGAACGAGGCCATGGCCCCGGCCATCCGTGCCGGCAAGCGCATCGTGGTCGCCGCGCACGGCAATTCGATCCGCGCGCTGGTGAAGTACCTGGACGGCATTTCCGACGATGACATCGTGGGCCTGAACATCCCCAATGGCATTCCGCTGGTCTACGAACTCGACGCCGACCTCAAACCCATCCGCCACTACTACCTGGGTGACGCCGAGGCTGCAGCCAGGGCCGCTGCGGCCGTGGCGTCGCAGGGCAAGGCCTGAACGGCCGGGCTCGGCCGGTGGCACCCGGCAAAGCTTGCGTCAAAGTCAGCCCGTTACAGCCACTTTTACATCTTTATCCAACCTTCTGGCACGACTTCTGCGGAACCCCTGAATTCGCGGCGGCACCAAGGTGTATATTGGATCGCAGGTACGCGCCGAGGCGTGACAAGGGACGTGACGTATGAGCCATAAGCTGAAGATCGTGGGTTGGGTAGCCGCAGGTGCGGTGGCCGGTGTTCTGACGACGGTGTCGCTGCAGACCGCAGCACGCGGTGCGCTCGCACCCTTGCCGCTCGAGGAGCTCCAGCAGTTCGCGGCCGTGTTCGGCATCGTCAAGAGCGACTATGTCGAGCCGGTGGACGAAAAGAAGCTGATCAGCGACGCCATCTCCGGCATGGTCGCCAGCCTCGACCCGCACTCCCAGTATTTCGACAAGAAGTCCTACAAGGAATTCCGCGAAGGCACGACCGGCCGCTTCGTCGGCGTCGGCATCGAAATCTCGCAGGAAGACGGCCTGGTGAAGGTGGTTTCGCCGATCGAGGGCTCGCCCGCCTTCCGCGCAGGCCTCAAGCCCAATGACCTGATCACCAAGATCGACGACACCGCCGTCAAGGGCCTGACGCTCAGCGAAGCCGTGAAGCGCATGCGCGGCGAACCCAACACGCAGGTCGTGCTGACCATCTTCCGCAAGGAAGAAAGCCGCACCTTCACCGCCACCATCACCCGCGAGGAAATCCGCACGCAGTCGGTTCGCGGCAAGGTGGTCGAGCCCGGCTACGCCTGGATCCGCCTGAGCCAGTTCCAGGAGCGCACGGTGGACGACTTCACCCGCAAGCTGGAAGATGTTTACAAGCAGGAACCCAACCTCAAGGGCCTCGTGCTGGACCTGCGCAACGACCCGGGCGGCCTGCTGGATGCCGCCGTTGCCGTGTCGGCCGCTTTCCTGCCGCAGGACGTGACCGTGGTGTCCACCAACGGACAACTCCCGGAAAGCAAGTTCACCTACAAGGCAGCGCCCGAGTACTACCTGCGCCGCAGCAGCCTGGATCCGCTCAAACGCCTGCCGGCCGCCGTGAAGAACGTGCCGATCGTGGTGCTGGTCAATGAAGGCTCCGCCTCGGCCAGCGAAATCGTGGCCGGCGCGCTGCAAGACCACAAGCGCGCCACCATCATGGGCAGCCAGACCTTCGGCAAGGGTTCGGTGCAGACGGTGCGCCCGCTCGGCCCCGACACCGGTCTCAAGATCACCACGGCGCGCTACTACACGCCCAGCGGCCGATCCATCCAGGCCAAGGGCATCATCCCCGACGTGCTGGTGGATGAAACCGAAGAAGGCAGTCCGTTCGCCGCGCTGCGCATGCGTGAAGCCGACCTGGAAAAGCACATCAGCAGCGGCCAGGGTCCCGAAGTGAAGGACGCCGCGCGCGAAAAGGCCCGTGAAGAAGCGCGCAAGCGCCTCGAAGCCGAAGCGCTCAAAGCCCCGACGGACCGCCGTCCGCCCGAATTCGGCAACGAGAAGGACTTCCAGCTCGCACAGGCGATCAACCAGCTCAAGGGCCGCCCCGTGCTGGTGAGCAAGACGCAGGTCGAGCGCAAGGAAGAGCCCAAGGAAAATTGAGCCGGCCTCCGCCGTCAACGCATTGACTGACGACCAGCTGCTGCGCTATTCGCGCCATCTGCTGCTCGACGAGTTTTCCGAGCAAAGCCAGGAACGGCTTCTGGCTGCGCGCGCACTGGTCGTGGGTGCGGGAGGTCTCGGTTCGCCCGTGGCGCTCTATCTGGCGGCGGCTGGCGTGGGCCACATCACGGTGGCCGATCACGACACGGTCGACCTGACCAACCTCCAGCGCCAGATTGCCCACACCGAGCAGCGTGTAGGCATGGCCAAAGCCGAATCTGTCCGCCAGGCGATGGCGGGCCTCAACTCGGGAGTGGAAGTCAGGGCGCTCACGCAACGCGCGGAAGGCCCGTTGCTCGACGGACTCGTCGCCAGCGTCGATATCGTGCTCGATTGCTGCGACAACTTCAGCACGCGCCACGCGGTGAACGCGGCCTGCGTGAGACACGGCAAACCGCTGGTTTCGGGGGCTGCCATACGCTTCGACGCGCAGGTTTCCGTGTTCGATTCACGTGGGGGAACATCGCCCTGCTACGCCTGCCTGTTCCCGCCGGACGAAGCCTTCGAGGAAACGCGTTGCGCCACGATGGGCGTGTTCGCGCCGCTTGTCGGCATCGTCGGCGCCATGCAGGCGGCAGAAGCCATCAAGCTCCTCGCGGGCATCGGGGAATCACTGGCTGGCCGCCTGCTGATGCTGGATGCGCGAAGCATGTCCTGGCATGAGATGCGGGCTGAACGGCAACCCGGCTGCCCGGTCTGCGGCGCCGGTCACTGACATCCCGGGCCAGTCAGCGCCGGACTGGCGTCACGCCGGCATTGGCTGCCTGGCGGCTCGTCTCCGTATCGCCCGGCTTGCGAGCCACCGGCGGTGTCGAAGCCGACCCGCGCTTCTCCGAGGAGTCTTTCGCAGCGACATTTTTCGCCTCGGCCAGCACCGTTGCGCAGTCGGTATCCACGCCGGGGCCGGTCTCGATGGTGGCCGCCAGGGCCAGCAAGGGGTTGATGGCCCCGAGCGCCAGAGCCAGCCCGGCGCGCCCGGCCAGTGCACCCTTGTCCGGGCCGGCCGCAGGATCACTGAAGGTGCCGCCGATCTTCAGCGGCGAACGCAGGCTCAGGAAGCTGCGGTCCTTGGGGGCCGGCCGCAATGTGATGTTCAGCGTCTCGTCGGCCAGGTTCACGCGGCCCTCGCCCAGCACCACGGTGTCGGACGTGTCGAGCACCAGCGTCTCGCTCGTCATCAGGCCCTTCTGCACATTGAAGGCAGCCGCCGCGCAACGCAGTTCGACATTCCGGTCGCCCTGGAGAAAGAACTTGATGATCTCTGCGCCGTCCAGCCCCACGACTTCGAGCAACAGGTTGCTGAATCGCCCCTCGCCCATCGCCACCTGCACGTGCCCCGAAGACGAACCCAGCCATTGCGCCACGGAATTGCCGGGGCCGCGAAGGTCGATGTCGCCATTGAGGCGACCCAGGCTGTCCTTCATGCGTGAGACCGTGGGGAACATGCGGTCGAGTTGCATATTGCGCACGCTGAGCACCGCCTGCACATTCGCCGGCCGCCCCTTGCCTTCGATGATCACATGGCCCTGGATGCGGCCACCGGCCACGCCAAGTGACAACGGGTCGAGTCGCAAGGTGCTGTCCTGCAGCCGGACATGCACGCTGCCCTGCTCGATCGGCACCGCCTGCACATGGCGGATGGTGTGGGCGGTGTAGACCACGTCCGCGTTCATGGCGGCCAGACGCTGCGTATCCAGCGGCGCGTTGGGCAGAACGCGCGCGCTACCCGCAGACGTCGTCATGGTTGCGGCCTGCCGCGTCGTTGTCGATGCTGCAGGCTTGGCGACCGCCGTATTGGCTGTATTGGTGGCTGTGTTGATGGCTGTGTTGACAGTACCGGTTTGATCGGCCGTGTCGGAAGCCTGCTTGATGTTGGCCTGTTGCGACGGCGTCAGGCCGATCAGCGGCGCGAGGTCATCCATGTCCAGCACGCGTGACTGGATTTTTCCGCTGAGCAGCGGAACGGCGGGGCCCATGTCATAGGTCAGGTTGCCGGACAGGTCGGAGGTGCCGAGCTTGCCTTGCATGCCCGCCACCTGCCACTGTTCCCCTCGTACGCTGAGCTGACCCTTCAGTGCGTAGGCGGGCGTGTTCGGCAGGACGACGCCGAGCAGCGCATAGAGATCTGCCAGATCCGAGCCGCGCAGGTCGACCGCAGCATCAATGCCTTCCAGCGACGCAAGACTGGACACGGAACCCTCCGCCCTGAGCGAGGTGCGGCCGGCCTTTGCTTCGATCTTCAGCGGGAAACGCAGGTTTTCACCGATCTCGTGCAGGCGCATGACGTCACCGGCGCGGCCTTCGGCAGTGAAAGCCTGGTTCTTCCACTTGCCTTTGGCGCTGTATTGCAGCGGCAGGGCCTGCTGGGCATCGGCCAGGTTGAACTGCAGATCGATGTCTGCACCGTAGGCCGGAGCCAGGTAGCGGACCAGCCCGCCGTCCACACGTACGGTGCCGATCTTCGGCAAGTTGGACTCGTCGGATGTGTCCTCGCCCATGGCCCAGCTCCGGCGGCCGTCAGCCTCCTGCTGCAGCGAAACGCGCGGGTTGTACAGGTGCAGGCGCGGCATCTCGATCCGTCCGCGCACCAGGGGCCAGAAGGCGATATCCAGTTCGATCTTGTCGGCCTCGACGAGCTGGGCATCGCGCGCCCAGGCCGGATTGGCAAAGCGCACACCGTCCAGCGTGATGGTCGTCTCGCGACCCAGTTTCACGTCGAGATGGCGCGTGATGGCGAAGTCACGCCCGGTTTTCCCGCTCACATAGCGGTTGACGGGTTCTCGGAGAACGTCCCAGGGAAAGAAGACGACGAGGAGCGTGAGAAGGACCAGCAGCGAGAGGAACGAAGCTGCAGCAATCCTCCATGCACGCCCAAGCCGCCGCATCAATCCTCCAGCCCCAGCAGCACGAAGCTGTCGCGCATATCGACGGAAATGTCGGGCAGTGCGGCAGGCAGGGGCTGGGTCGCCGCGTGCGCCACGGCAATGTCTGCGCGTGCGGGCTCACCGAATGTCATGGCGAACGAAGCCGCCAGACCAGCCATGCCGATCATCAGGAATGCGAACGTCTGTTTCATGGGAACCTCGATGGTTGGTGTTTGCTGGACTATGCATTCGGGCCGGGCCTCCGACAGTCGGCCATCGGCATGACCGCATGTCGGCCCTTGCCTACAAATGCGGTTGTAGGAGTTCTCCTACAAGCAAAACTACCGCGGGCTGGCACAATTTTTCGCAGCCCCAGTTGCATGTTTTCAGTGCTGGCCGGGAGGGGCTTAAAAACTCTGGACCCCTGTGAGATTGAGAACCTACATCGTCGAAGACAACGCGACCATCCGCGAAAATCTCATCGGCACACTGGAAGAGCTCACCTTTGTAGAGCCGGTCGGCTTTGCTGAAACGGAATCGCAGGCGCGGCTCTGGCTCGGCGATACCGGCAATGAATGGAACCTGGCCATCGTCGACCTGTTCCTCAAGCAGGGAAGCGGTCTTGGCGTGCTGCAGGCGGTGACGAATCGCAAGCCGGACCAGAAGGTCGTCGTGCTCAGCAACTACGCGACGCCCGATATCCGCAAGCGTTGCGCGCAACTCGGCGTGGACGCCGTGTTCGACAAATCCAACGAGATCGACGCGCTGGTCGACTATTGCGTCCAGCTTTCCTCCACGCTCGGCGGGGCGGCGGACAGCCGATGAGCGACACGCGTCGCCCTGGCGTCCATTCAATCGATCAGCTTGTTCTTCAGCGCGTAGTACGTCAGGTCGCTGTTGGAGGCGAGGTTCATCTTCTCCATCAGGCGCGTGCGGTAGGTGCTCACCGTCTTCACGCTGAGGGAAAGGGTCTTGGCGATGTCACCTGCCGTCTCACCCTTGGCCAGCTTCAGGAACACCTGGAACTCGCGCTCGGAAAGCTGCTCGTGGGGTGCGGAGTCTTCCTTTCGATCGAGTTGCCGGGCCAGCAGTTCGGCCACGGCCGGCGTGATGTAGCGCCGGCCCAGCGAGATCGTGCGGATGGCGTTCACGATTTCCGCAGGATCGCACTCCTTGTTCAGGTAGCCGCTCGCGCCCTGGCGGATCAGGTTCATCGCATAGTGTTCTTCGGGGTAGCCGCTGAGGATGAGGATGCCGACATCGGGGGCCTTCGCGCGGATCATCGCGAGCGCGTCGAGGCCGCTCTGGCCGGGCATTGAAAGATCCATGACCAGCACGTCCAGCTCGGTGGTGCGCACGAGTTCGATGGCTTCGCGCCCGCTGGCCGCCTCGCCCACCACGCGAAGGTCCGTGTGCTCGGAGAAAAACTGCTTGAGACCCGAGCGCACGATGGCGTGGTCGTCCACAATCCCGATTCTGATCATTGTTCCCGTTCCTTTTATTTGCTGCCGCCGCTTGTCCTCGCGACGGTACCCTTCCCGGCCATTATTCCCGAAATGGTACGGAAAAACATGATGGAGATTCTGATGCG
The DNA here is from genome assembly GCF_049445855.1 of Variovorax sp. VNK109. NCBI lineage: Bacteria > Pseudomonadati > Pseudomonadota > Betaproteobacteria > Burkholderiales > Comamonadaceae > Variovorax > Variovorax sp. VNK109. Next base: position 1,065,827 of record NZ_JBMSDV010000001.1, read on the forward strand.
CAAGTTCGTGATTCCCAAGATGGCCATCAGCATGCCTCTGGCAGTGCTGGCCGTCTGCGTGCTCATCATCATCAATGAAACGGGCTACAGCCGGTCCACCCAGGCTGTCGAGGACATGGCCGAAGCGCAGCGCACGCGCGCCGCCATCAACCAGTTGCTGCAGAACATGCTGGACGCAGAGACGGGTCAGCGCGGGTATCTGCTCACCGGCGATGCCAAGTACCTGGAGCCCTACGAAAGGGCAAACGCAGAAATCGCATCGGGCCTGGACACACTGCGCAATTTCTACACCACGAGCCCCGAAGGGCTTGCCACGTTCTCCCAACTGTCGCGCCACATCCAGCGAAAGATGTCCGAGATCGACGTGACGGTCCGACTGCGCAAGCAGGGCAACGAAGACGCATGGAAGTTCGTCCTCACCACGGACGTCGGCCTGGAACAGATGACCGCCGTGCGCGAGACCGCGTCTCGCCTTGCCGCATCCAGCACCTTCCGCATCGAGGCGGGGCAACTGCAGATCACGCGGGCCCTGCAGCTATCGCGCATCGGCATTGCCATCGTGGCGCTGGCCGGCCTGCTCGCGTTCTACCTGTACCTGCGGCAGACGAGCGCGCTGTCACAGGCCGGGCAGCGCCAGCAGGAAGCACTGGAGCGCGAGCGCTTGCGCCTCGCACAGGAAGTGCGTGACCGCACGGCCAGTCTTGCAGAACTCGCAACCCACCTGCAGAACGTGCGCGAATCCGAGCGCGGCCACCTCGCGCGTGAACTCCACGACGAACTGGGCTCGCTCCTCACCGCAGCCAAACTGGACGTGGCGCGCCTCAAGTCGCGCGTGGGCGAAGCACCTGAAGTGACGCAGCGCCTGCAGCATCTGAACGACATCCTCAACAGCGGCATTGCGCTCAAGCGCCGCATCATCGAAGACCTGCGGCCATCGTCGCTGTCCAATCTCGGCCTCGTCGCATCGCTCGAAATCCTGGCGCGTGAATTCGCCGAGCGCTCCGGCCTGGACATCGAGACCGCACTCGAAGCCGTGGAGCTGGACGAGGCAGGACAGCTCACCACCTACCGGCTGGTGCAGGAATCGCTCACCAACATCGGCAAGTACGCGCAGGCGAAGGAAGTGTCGATCGCGCTCAAGAACTACGAGAACTACGTCACCGTGCAGGTCATCGACGACGGCAAGGGCTTCGACGTGCGGAACGTGTCGCACCAGTCGCACGGCCTGGCCGGCATGCGCCACCGTGTCGAGGCGCTGGGTGGCCGGCTCACCGTGGAGTCGGCTCAGGGGCAAGGTGCACGCATCTCGGCGACGCTGCCCAAACCGCTGCCGAAAGTGACCGAAGACCGGGATGATGCGCCGTCCGGGTCGGCCCCGGACACGGCCACTGCGACCTGACGCAGGCAGTCCCGGGCGGGACAACGCGCCGATGGTGTGGGCGTGCTCCTACACCCGAGCTTCGCGGTCACCGACACGGTATCACGGCGACAGCCGATGCTGACTGAGGCCATCGCTCCGTAACCTTGTGGCTCAGGTGCTTCGATGTGAAGCAACCCTTCAACCCAAGGAGAAGAGCATGCTTCACTACGCCGTCGTTTTCCTCGTCATCGCGCTTATCGCAGCCGTGTTCGGCTTCGGTGGCATCGCCGCCGGCGCCGTCGAAATCGCCAAGATCCTGTTCTTCATCTTCGCGATCATGGCCATCGTCAGCTTTGTCGTCGGCCTGATCCGCCGCGGCTGACGCTGCTGCCAGCCCTTCCGGCTTCATTTTTCCGTTTGAGTTTTCCGTACTCCCACCGCATTGAAAGGATTTGCCATGACCAGTTCCACCCGTACCGGCCGCCAGCTGACCGATGAAGTTCTCCAGTCCGCCGGCCAGGCCGTCGATGCCACGCGTGGGCTGGCTCATGACACCGCCGACAAGGTGCGCGACCTGCGCCGCGACATCGAGCCTGCCGTGGACCAATGGTCCAGCCGCGTGCACGACGCTGCGCAGCGTGGCCTCGATGCGCTGGCGCATGGCAGCGCACGTGCCCGCGACTCGTTCGTGCGCGGCACCGATGCTGCCGGCCGCATGGTCGCCGACCAGCCCATGAAGTCCGTGCTGGTGGCAGCCGCCGTCGGCGCTGCGATCACGGCGCTGATCCTGGTGGCTGCACGTCGTCGTTGATCCGTACCGAGAAACGAGCGCCAGGACCATGCTTCACCCGTTGTTCTCAGTCGTGGTCCGCAGGCCGGACATCGTTGCCGAGCACCTTGCGGGCTATGCATTGCTGGCCCGCGAGGAAGCGGCGCTCGCGAGCGAACAGCTCGTGCAGCGCAGTGTCGCTTATGCGGTGACCGCCTTCAGTCTCGCGATGGGTTTGATGCTGGCCGGCGTCGCCGCCATGCTCGCCGCAGTCCACAGCCAGTTCCACTGGGCCCTCGCCGTCATTCCGCTTGTCGCGCTCGCTCCGGCCCTTTGGGGTTGGAATGTCGCACGCAAGCCGATGCCCGAACGCATCTTCGGCACGTTGTCCAACCAGTTCGAAGCCGATCTCCAGGTCCTTCGCAACAGCGAAAAGAGCCATGAGGAGAGCCAACGTGGGCACTGACACCGTCAATCTTGCACGCCAGCGCCTGACGCACAGCCGGCTCGCTTTGCAAGCGCAGATGAATCGTGGCAAACCGCGCCGCTCATCGCCTGCCGGTCATTCCGGCCACGATGACAGCGACGCCGACGCCAACATGCAGGACGATTCTGCGCACGGCTCTTACGGCTATTGGCAGATCGCGAAGGGAGCCGCCCGCAACTGGTGGCATCACCATCCCGTCCGCACCGTGGCTGCGATTGCCGAGCCCGCATTCCAGCACTACGCGAAGGAGCGGCCACTGCACCTGCTTGGCGTTGCGGCCGCGGTGGGCGCTGCAGCTGTCGTCATCCGGCCGTGGCGACTGGTATCACTGACGGCGCTGCTGGCAGCAGGCCTGAGAGCCTCCGATATTTTCGGCACGGCAAGCCAGCTGATCGCACATCGCCTGACCGACAACAGTGCAGGCCCAACGACAGATACCGACCCGAGGCCTTCTTCGTGACGTGAGCAATTCCCCAGGGAGCCGGCAGTGGTGCCGCCGGACTCCTCAGTTCAACTGCCAGTGCACCGTGAAACCCAACCATCAAACCTTAGCCAAGGAGCCATCATGAAACGTACCCTCCAGACCCTGCTGATCGCCGCTGCTGTCGGCGTGACCGCCCTGACCACCGGCTGCGCTGTCGTGCGCGACCAGCAAACCGTCGGCGCCTATGTCGACGACGCGACCATCACCACCCAGGTGAAGGCCAAGTTCGTCGAGGACAAGACCGTGGACGCTGCCGCGATCAAGGTCGAGACGCTGAACGGCACGGTTCAGCTTTCTGGCTTCGCCAAGTCGTCCTCGGAAAAGAACCAGGCCGAAAACATCGCGCGCAACGTGAAGGGCGTGAAGACCGTCCAGAACAACCTGACGGTTCGCATGTAATCACCACCGCCCTCTCTCACTGGGAGGGCAGCAAAAAGCCCGGCAATGCCGGGCTTTTTTTCGTGCGCGCAAAGCGCGCTTTCGACGGCTGTCAGCCTGTCTGGACCGTGAGCTGGTTGTTCACCGAACTCACACCCTTCACGTTGCGCGCAATCTCGGTGGCACGGTCGCGGGCTGTGGCGGAAGGCGCGGGACCTTGAAGCGTCACGACACCACCCTTGGTATCCACGTTGATGCGGATGGCGCTCAAGTCGGGATCCTTGGCCAGGCTGGCATTCACGGATGCAGTGATCGACGCATCGTCCACGGCAGCGGCGACTTTCTCGCCAGCATCCTTCACGGCAGCGGAAGCATCAGCGGTGCCTTCCTTGGCCTTGTCCATGCCGTTCTGCGCCATCTGCTCGGTTTTCTGCACGCCGGAATCGATCTTCTGGCCCACGGTGGAGCCGTCATCGGCTTTCTGGCCACAGGCAGCCAATGCGACAACTGCGGCCACTGCCGCAGCCACGCCCATCGATGTTCTTGAATGGTTCATGCTCATCTCCTTTCGAGAATGAAGAAGGTCGGGCGAGGCCGCAATGCGGCCCGACGCCCGATCGACACAGCCGGTTAGAGCTTGTCGGCACCCTTCTTGATGCTGTCCTTCACGTCTTCCTTGATGTCACCGTAGGTGGCTTGCGTCTTGCCTGCGGCCTGGTCGGCGCGGCCTTCCTGCTTGAGGGACTCGTTGCCCGTCAGCTTGCCGGTGGCTTCCTTGACCTTGCCCTTGACCTGATCGGCGCGGCCTTCAACTTGGTGCTTGTTCATGACACTGTTCCTTTCGGTTGGATGGAGTTGCATGGCGGACCACCCGCCACGTCTTCCACTTTAGGAACGGAGCCCATGGCGGGCAGTCAGCGCCTGCTGAAGGTCTTGTAGGACGGGGTGCCGGGACCGCGCGAACGGTTCGCCAACGGTAAGTCTTTCTTTTCAATGTCGACAGAACGTTAATATCGGTTCATGTCGCCTCTCAGCCGCTGGTTGCCTTTTCTCGCATGGCCGAGACCTACATGGCCGCTGATGCGGGGTGAACTCGCAGCCGGGCTCACCGTGGGCATGGTGATCGTTCCGCAGTCGGTGGCCTATGCGACGCTGGCAGGCATGCCGCTCGAGACCGGCATCTATGCGTCGTTCCTTCCGGCGCTGGTTGCACTGATATGGAGCGCATCGCCGCGCCTGTCGGTCGGGCCAACGGCCCTCTCCAGCATCCTCGTCGGCGCCTCGCTGACGGGCTTGGCCGACCCCGCGGGTGGTCAGTGGGTCGCACTCGCGGTGTGGCTCGCGCTGCTCAGCGGGGTGATGCAGCTGATCCTCGGTATCGGCCGCTTCGGCTGGATCGTCAACCTCGTGAGCTCGCCGGTGCTCATGGGCTTCACCCAGGCAGCGACCGTGCTCATCATCCTTTCGCAGGTGCCTGCACTCATCGGTTCCGACCTGCCGATGTCGCGCTGGCTCGCATCACCCCATCTGGACTGGTATGCATTCGCCTTCGGAGTCGTCAGCCTCGCGGTGCTGGTGGCCGGCAAGCGCTGGTTGCCTCGCGTTCCGATGATGATGCTGGTCCTCGCCGGGGCCGCGATCCTGAGCAAGCTCACCGGCTTCCATGCCAACGGCGGACCGGTGGTCGGCAACCTGCCCACGGGCCTGCCGTCGCTGTACCTGCCGGGCCTCATCGACCTGCAGACACTGGGCGTCCTGATCGTGCCCGCAATGGTGATTGCGCTCGTCAGCTTCCTGGAAGTCGCGTCGAGCGCGAAGGTGGAGAACCAGCAGAAGCACCAGGGCTGGAACGAGAACCAGGACCTGATCGCACAGGGCCTGGCCAAGATTTCCTCCGGCCTGATCGGCAGCTTCCCGACAAGTTCATCGTTCTCGCGCTCGGCCCTCAACCTGTACGCAGGCGCGCAGACGGGTTGGGCGGCACTGGTCACGGTCGTGCTCGTGTTGCTGGTGATGCTCTGGTTCACACCGCTGCTGTTCCACGTGCCGCTGGCGGTCCTGGCGGCCGTCGTGATCGCCGCAGTCTCCAGCCTCATCAAACCGCGCGCTTTCGTGCAGGTGTGGAAGGTGTCGCGCGTCGAGGCGGCGACTGCGCTCGTCACCGTGGCCGTCACGCTCGTGACGGCACCGCGCATCTACTGGGGCGTGGCGGCCGGCGTGCTGATGGGCCTCGCACACTTCCTGTACCAGCGGCTGCATCCTCGCATCATCGAAGCGGGCCTGCACCCCGATGGCAGTCTGCGCGACCGGCACCTGTGGCAGTTGCCGCCACTTGCGCCGGACACGTACGCGCTGCGCATGGATGCGGAGCTCGACTTCGCCGCCGCGAGCACGCTGGAGCGCAACATCACCGAGCATCTCGCAAGGAATGCGCACGTGCGCCGCGTGTGCCTGTTTGCGCAGCCGATCAATCGTATCGACGCGACGGGCGTCGAGGTGTTCGGCCAGATGCGCCGCAACCTGCAGGGGCAAGGCATCGAGCTGTACATCAGCGGGATCAAGCTGCCGGTGGAGTCGGCCTTGCAGCGCGCCGGCGAACTGCCACAGAACGGACAGGCCTGGCCGCTGCTGCACCTGTACCGCACGGACGCGGAAACGCTGTCCGTGCTGGCAGCGACGCCGGCCTCAACGTGACCCGGGCACCTGCACCACCATCGCCGTGAGCCGGCGCACCAGAGGCAGCAGCAACATGAGCGTCGGGAACGCGATGATCCACGACAGGCCCCAGGCCGACATCCACAGCAGCAAGACGCCCCTGGACAGGCCCACGCTGTGCAACGTGCTGATCAGCGAGACGATGCAGGTCATGATGACCGAGAGGAAGAACGGCAGGACGACCGCTGCATAGCGCGCAGGCAGCTTGCGCGTCGCGGGTGCGGTGACCGGGGACGAGGGAGGGGAAGATTCGGCCAAAGACATGGAAGCTCCGGGGGATGCTGCAAAGGGTGCAATCCACGTGCCAGCATGGCCGCCACTCCGCGCTGCCGTCACTCCGCTGTCAGTATCCAGCCCTCGAGTGGATCCATGTGGGTCGGCAAGCCCCAACCCGGCGCTGCGGACTGGCTGGCGGCACTGTCCTGCCTGGTGTGCTGGCGCGCCGCCCAGGCCGCCTGCAGCAGGCACAGCGCCGCGTCGAGGCTGTCGCCGCTGGCGTCCTCGACCAACGCATCGCGTTGCGCATGGCTGAGCTTGAGCGACACGCCCAGGCGCGTCTGTCCGTTCTCGAGGGCGGTGAGCAGGTCCTTGCGCGCGATCAGCCGCTCGGGTGTCTGCTTCGCGCGCTCGTCGCTCTTGTAGCTGCGCAGGCCCAGAACTTCGCGCGCGAGCAGACCCGGGTAGGCCTCCAGCGCCACGCGCGTGGTGTCGCCGTCATGCAGCCCGGGCAGGTGCACGCCCGCTTCGAGCAGCGCGGGCACACCTGCATGCAGCATGTAGGCCACCGGCGGATTCACCCATTTCATGGACGGGCTCGAACCCGCTGGCCTGTCGGTCGCGCGATGCGCGAACTTGCCGCCCACCGGACGCGCATCGCAGAAGGCAGCGAACTGCTCGCGGATCCCGGCACGACTCAGGCTCGCGTAATGCCGCATGCACGCATGCCAATCGGTCGGCCAGCCGAGCGTGGCGACCAGTTCACGCGGCAGGCCGAAAGGAAAGTCGCAACCGCACACCCAGGGGCCGGGTGTACGAAGCCATCCGGTCCACGCAAAGATCGTTTCGAAGCGCAGCAGGCGGTCGAGGCGGACGCGGCCACCCGACTCGGTGCCTTGTGCCACGACGATGGGCTTGCGCCGCGTGGGCCTGCTGGAGAAATCGCACCCGGCGAGGAACACCATGCCGGACTGCACGCTCGACTCGGTACGTGTATGGCTTTTTGGCGGCGCCGCCTCAGGCGCGGCCGATGATGGACGCGGTGGCCATCAGTTCCTCGAGCAGCGCCAGCGACACGCGGCCGGACACCGTATAAGGGTCGAGCTCGGCCTTCTCGGAATATTTGAGAAGGATGGACGTGTTGAGCTTGGACAGGTTGACCTGGCCCATCGTCCAGCCGCCGAAGCGGCGTTCGGAAATTTCTTCGTAGTGCAGCAACGCCACGTCCTTGTGGCGCGCGTCCCTCTGGATATGCCCGAACAATTCGCTGACCGGCATGCGCCCGCCTTCGATGGCCTGCAGGAAGATGCCGCCCCCATAGCAGAGGATGCCGGTGATGCCGCTGGCCGGGTTGTGCTGGCGCGACTGCGCGAGGATGGCGTCGATCACCTCGGTCCGGGGGTCGACGGCGCGACTGGCGTAGAGCAGGCGTACCAGCATGGTGTTCAGTCCTTCTGCGGGATGAGGGCGAGGAATTCGCGGCGCAGCGCGGGGTCCTTGAGGAACACGCCGCGCATGACCGAGTTGATCATCTTGCTGTCCATGTCCTTCACGCCGCGCCAGGCCATGCAGTAGTGGCTGGCCTGCATGACGATGGCCAGGCCGTCTGGCTGGGTCTTTTCCATGATCAGGTCGGCCAGCTGCACGACAGCCTCCTCCTGGATTTGCGGACGACCCATCACCCATTCGGCCAGCCGCGCGTACTTCGACAGGCCGATGACGTTGGTGTGCTCGTTGGGCATGACGCCGATCCAGATCTTGCCGATGACCGGGCAGAAATGGTGGCTGCAGGCGCTGCGCACGGTGATCGGGCCGACGATCATCAGCTCGTTCAGGTGCTCGGCGTTGGGGAACTCGGTGATGCTGGGTGCGCGGACGTAGCGGCCCTTGAACACCTCGTTGAGGTACATCTTGGCCACCCGGCGGGCGGTGTCGCCGGTGTTGTGGTCGCGCTCGGTGTCGATGACCAGGCTGTCGAGCACGCCCTGCATCTTGACCTCGACCTCGTCGAGCAGTTGCTCCAGTTCGCCCGGCTCGAGGAAGTCGGCAATGTTGTCGTTCGCGTTGAACCGGTGACGGGCAGCATTGAGCCGCTCGCGGATCTTGACGGAGACTGGCGTTCCTTCGTCCGTATCGGCAGGCTTCATGGCGGCATCGGTCTTCATTAACATCCGGGCATGGTAGCAGCGATCGCCCGGCCCGGCTGTCTCAGGGGTCGTAGGCGAGGTCGACGATCAGTGGCAGATGGTCGGACATGCGCGACCAGATGCGCCCGCGCGGCGCGTGCTGCGCCACGGGCTTGAGGCCGCGCGCGTACACATGGTCCAGTTGCACCAGCGGCAGGCGGGACGGATAGGTCGGCGTGCGCTGGCTGTCCAGCGAACGCAGGTTCATGGCGTTCATGGCCATCCGCAGCGGCAGGCCCCAGTCGTTGAAGTCGCCTGCCACCACCAGCGGTTCGTGCGGCGGCACTTCGCGTTCGATGAAAGTGCGCAGCCGCGTGATCTGCCGCAGCCGGCTGGCCGGAATGAGCCCCAGGTGCACGACGATCACATGCACCGGCATGTCCTGCGCGAACACCTGCGCGTGCAACAGGCCGCGCTGCTCGAAGCGATGGTCCGACATGTCCTCGTGCTGGTGGTTCACCACCGGCCAGCGCGAGAGCAGCGCGTTGCCGTGCTCGCCGTGTCTGGTGAACGCATTGGTCCGGTACACCGATTCGTAGCCCTCCGGCGCGAGGAACTCGGCCTGTGGCAGCTCCGGCCAGCGGGTGAAGTACCGGGCCTCCCGGCGGTGCAGCTTGCGCACTTCCTGCAGGCAGACCACGTCGGCGTCGAGCTGCTCGACCGCGTGGCCCAGGTTGTGGATTTCCAGACGCCGCGCCGGGCCGAGGCCCTGCACACCCTTGTGGATGTTGTAGGTGGCAACGCGCAGGAGGTTCACGGCTGGAATTGTGGCAGCAGCAGGATGGCTTCGGCGTTGGAGGGGGAAAACACCTCGTCGGCGGCCTCACGCCACGGCAGCCAGCGCCATTCGGTGTGCTCGCGCGGGTTGAGGTGTATGTCCGTGCCGGCTGGCACGCACAGGCCGAACACGTGCTCGGTGTTGCGTGTCACGCCGGGCGCGTAGCGATGCAGCCAGCGCGGATAGATGTCGTAGATGTTCTCGAGTTGCCAGTCGGTCAGGCGCATGCGCGGCGCGAGCGCGTCGATGCCGGTTTCCTCGGCCACTTCACGCACCGCGGTCTGCAAGAAGGATTCTCCGGGCAGATCCTTGCTGCCAGTGACCGACTGCCAGGTGCCGGCATCGGCACGGCGGATCAGAAGGACGTCGAGCGCCTCGGTGTGCACTACCACCAGCACCGATTCTGGAATCTTGTGCATGGTGGCGTGCGGTGCGAGCCGGCAGCAGCAGCCCCGGCGACCCTGGCCGTCAGGCCTGCTGCACGTTGCGCAGGCGGATGTGCAATTCGCGCAACTGCTTCTCGTCCACGGCAGAAGGTGCCTGCGTCAGCAGGTCCTGTGCGCGCTGCGTCTTGGGGAAGGCGATCACGTCGCGGATGGATTCCGCCTTGGTCATCAGCGTCACCAGGCGGTCCAGGCCGAAGGCCAGGCCACCGTGCGGGGGCGCACCATACTGCAGTGCATCCAGCAGGAAGCCGAACTTCAACTGTGCGTCTTCCGGGCTGATCTTGAGCGCGGTGAACACCTTGCTCTGCACATCGGCGCGGTGGATACGCACCGAACCGCCACCGAGTTCCCAGCCGTTGAGCACCATGTCGTAGGCCTTGGCCACGCACTGGTCGGGCGCCGTGTCCATGAGGTCTTCGTGACCGTCTTTGGGCGCGGTGAACGGGTGGTGCACGGCGCTCCAGCGCTGCTCGTCCTCGTCGAATTCGAACATCGGGAAGTCGACCACCCACAGCGGGGCCCACTTGTCCTCGAACAGGCCGGCCTTCTTGCCGAATTCGCTGTGACCGATCTTCACGCGCAGCGCGCCGATCGAATCGTTGACCACCTTGGCCTTGTCGGCGCCGAAGAAAATCAGGTCGCCGTTGCGCGCGCCGGTGCGCGCGATGATCTCGGCAATGGCCGCGTCGTGCAGGTTCTTCACGATGGGCGACTGCAGGCCTTCACGGCCCTTGGCCGCATCGTTGACCTTGATCCAGGCGAGGCCCTTGGCACCATAGATCTTCACGAACTCGGTGTAACCATCGATCTCGCCGCGCGACATCTCGCCGCCGCCGGGGATGCGCAGGCCGACCACACGGCCGCCCTTGGTGGTGGCGGGTGCGGAAAACACCTTGAAGTCCACGTCCTTCATCACGTCGGTGAGTTCGGTGAACTCGAGCTTCACGCGCAGATCAGGCTTGTCCGAGCCGTAGCGGTGCATGGCGTCGGCGTACTTCATGACGGGATAACCGGGCAGGTCCACATTCATGACTTCGCGGAACACCTTGCGGATCATGCCTTCGAACATCTCGCGGATTTCCTCTTCCGACAGGAACGAGGTCTCGATGTCGATCTGCGTGAATTCGGGCTGGCGGTCCGCGCGCAGGTCTTCGTCGCGGAAGCACTTGGTGATCTGGTAGTAGCGGTCGTAGCCGGCCACCATCAGCAACTGCTTGAACAGCTGGGGCGACTGCGGCAACGCGAAGAACATGCCGTCGTGGACGCGGCTGGGCACGAGGTAGTCACGCGCGCCTTCGGGCGTGGACTTGCCGAGCATGGGCGTCTCGATGTCCACAAAACCGTTGGCATCCAGGAACTTGCGCACCGCCATCGAAACGCGATAGCGCAGCATCAGGTTCTTCTGCATGTAGGGGCGACGCAGGTCCAGCACGCGGTGCGTGAGGCGCGTGGTCTCCGACAGGTTGTCGTCGTCGAGCAGGAACGGCGGTGTGACCGACGGGTTGAGCACCGTCAGTTCGTGGCACAGCACTTCGATCTTGCCACTCTTGAGCGCGTCATTCGTCGTGCCTTCCGGACGGGCGCGCACGACGCCCTTGACCTGCACGCAGAACTCGTTGCGCAGGCCTTCGGCGGCGGCGAACATGTCGGCGCGGTCGGGGTCGCATACGACCTGCACGTAGCCTTCGCGATCGCGCAGGTCGACAAAGATCACGCCACCGTGGTCACGACGGCGGTTGACCCAGCCGCACAGGCTGACGGTTTGGCCCATCAGGGCTTCGGTGACGAGACCGCAATATTGGGTACGCATGGACATGATGTTCAGGAGGATGGAGCGGGAGCCGGTGTAGTGACCAGCGGCGGCAGAGGCTGCGCCGGCACCACGACTCCCATGGAAACAATGTACTTCAGGGCTTCGTCCACGCCCATGCGCAGCTCGATGCATTCGCTGCGCCGCAGGATGACGAAGTACCCGCCCGTCGGATTGGGCGTGGTGGGAACGTAGACGGTGAGGTAGTCGTCCTCGGCCAGATAGGTCGCGACGTCACCGCCCGGCGTGCCCGTGACGAACGCGATCGTCCAGACGCCTTCCCGCGGCCACTGCACCAGCACCGCGGTGCGGAATGCGTTGCCGTTTTCGGAGAAGAGCGTGTCCGATACCTGCTTGACGCTGGAATAGATGGAGCGCACGACCGGAATGCGGCCGACCAGCGCGTCGCCCCACTGCACGAGTTTCTTGCCCAGGAAATTGCTGGCCACGGCACCCACGGCCAGCAGGATCACGAGCGCCAGCACCACACCGAAGCCAGGGATATGGAAGCCGAACAGCTTGTCCGGATGCCACTGCGCGGGCAGGATGTACAGCGTCTTGTCCAGCGTGCTCAGGATCCATTCCAGCACCCAGATGGTGATGCCCACGGGCACGATCACCAGCAAGCCGGCGAACAACCATTTGCGCAGGGCGGCCATCACGTTCATCGCGGGTTCAGTCGCTGCCACGGCCTGTGCCGCGGGCACCGGAAGCAGCAGGGGCGGAGCCGCTCTTGGAGGACGACGTACTGCTGCTGTCGGACTTGGTTTCCGACTTCGTTTCTGCGGGCTTGCTTTCGGTCGATTTGCTTTCGGTGGATTTACTTTCGGACGACTTTTCCGGAGTGCCGCCTTCCGCAGGCTTGGAATCCGACTTGGCGTCGGACGCCGGTGCCGCGCCGGACGAGCCACCGCGGAAATCGGTCACGTACCAACCCGAGCCCTTCAACTGGAATCCCGCCGCCGTGAGCTGTTTGGAAAACGCCTCAGCGCCGCAGGCCGGACAAACCGTCAGCGGTGCGTCTGAAATCTTCTGGAGCACGTCCTTGGCATGGCCACAGGACCCGCATTTGTAAGCGTAGATTGGCATGGCTGGAACGTGGAAGCGGGGCAAAGCCTTCAATTATAGGCTCTGCACCGCTTCCCGGGCCTGCCGGGAAGCCTTTCGATCGGGCGGCCTGTCAGGGCTTGGCGCCGCTGCCCTCGAAATGATGGACATGTCCCTTGTGATCAGCCACCCACTGCGGCAGCAGCGAGCCGGCGAGCATCCCTGCCAGCGCGGCGAGCACGCCTGCCAATTGCTGCGGGAATGCCTCACCCCAGGCCGGGATCGCGATGAACAGCAGCCAGGTCCCCAGTCCCAGGACAACGGCAGCAAAGGCGCCCTGCGTGGTGGCGCGCTTCCAGTAAAGCCCGAAAACCAGCGGGATGAACGCCCCCACAAGCGGAACCTGATAGGCGCCGGACACCAGCTCGTAGATCGACGTGCCCTCCATGGTGATGGCGTAGGCCAGCACGCAGACGGTGAACACCAGCACCGAAATCCGCATGGCCTTGAGGGTGGCGGCGTCGCTCATCCCGGGCTTCAGATTGCGCAGGATGTTCTCGACAAAGGTGGTGCTCGGTGCCAGCAGCGTGGCCGATGCGGTGGACATGATGGCCGACAGCAAGGCGCCGAAAAATGCCACCTGGAGGATGACCGGCATCTTCTCCATGACCAGCGTGGGGAGGATCTTCTGCGGGTCGTCCTTGAGCAGCGCGGGAACGGCGTCGGGCATGATCAGCACGGCCGACGTGACCACGAACATCGGGATCAGCGCGAAGAGGAAATACAGGATGCCGCCGATCACCGGCCCGCGTTGCGCCGTCTTCGCGTCCTTCGACGACATCACACGCTGGAAAACGTCCTGCTGGGGAATCGAGCCGAGCATCATGGTGATGGCCGCCGCAAAGAAGAAAAGCCAATCCTTCGGTTCGCCGGAAGTCGGGAAGAACTGGAATTTGCCTTCCGTGGCCGCGTATTCGATCACCTTGCCGGCGCCGCCGGCAAGGTCTGCCGCGAACCAGGCGATGGCGATCAGTCCGACGGCAATCACGATCATCTGCACGAAATCGGTGAGTGCCACGGACCACATGCCGCCGAACAGCGTGTAGACAAGGACGATGGACGTACCGATCACCATGCCAACGGGCAACGAAACCGCGCCTTGCGTGAGCAGATTGAAGACAAGGCCCAGCGCGGTGATCTGCGCCGCCACCCAGCCCAGGTAGCTGAGGATGATGATCAGCGAGCAAACGACTTCGATGCCCTTGCCGTAGCGCTGCCGGTAATAGTCGCCCAGCGTGATGAGGTTCTTCTGGTAGAGACGGTAGGCGAAGAACAGGCCGACGAGCACCAGGCACATCGAAGCACCGAAGGGGTCCTCGACCACCGCGCCGAGGCCACCGTCGACAAAGCGCGCGGAAACGCCAAGAACGGTTTCAGAGCCGAACCAGGTGGCAAACGTGGTTGCGATCACGACGGCCAGCGGCAGGCTGCGGCCGGCCACCGCATAGTCGGCGGTGTTGTGGACCTTGCGGGCGGCCAGCAGGCCGATCGCCACCGAGGCGAGCAGGTACAACACGATAAAGGTCATCAGCATTCCGGGTCTCCACAGAAGCAGGGTTGGTGAACGATGCGCCGCGCATTATCGGGTGGGTGCGGCGAGTCAAACAAGCTAGAACAGGCGCACCCGCACGACGACTTGCATGACCAGCAGACCCAAAGCAAAACCGATGCCGCCATAGATGACGGCCTGCAGCAGCCGGTTGGTGCGTCGTTGTTCCACCAGCAACTGCTGCAGTTCGCGCTGATGCGCCGACGGCCGCTGCCGCAGGAAGTCGTAGACCAGACGCGGCAACTCGGGCAACAACTTGGCATAGTGCGGGGCCTCGTCGCGCAGCTGCTCGAAAAGCTTGCGCGGACCCAGCTGGTCGATCATCCACTTCTCGAGGAAGGGCTTGGCCGTGCTCCAGAGGTCCAGCTCGGGGTCGAGCTGGCGGCCCAGGCCCTCGATGTTCAGCAGCGTCTTCTGCAACAGCACGAGCTGCGGCTGGATTTCGACGTGGAAGCGCCTCGAGGTCTGGAACAGGCGCATCAGCACCATGCCGAGCGAGATTTCCTTGAGCGGCCGGTCGAAGTACGGTTCGCAGACGCTGCGGATGGCGGCTTCGAGTTCATCGACCCGCGTGTCCGGCGGCACCCAGCCGCTTTCGATGTGCAGCTCGGCCACGCGCTTGTAGTCACGGCGGAAGAATGCCGTGAAGTTCTGCGCCAGGTATTCCTTGTCGAACTCGGTCAGTGTGCCGACGATGCCGAAATCCAGCGAGATGTAGCGCCCGAACGTGCCGGGCTCGATGCTCACCTGGATGTTGCCCGGGTGCATGTCGGCATGGAAGAAACCGTCGCGGAACACCTGGGTGAAGAAGATGGTGACGCCATCGCGCGCGAGCTGGGGCACGTTGACGCCGGCTTCGCGCAGGCGGTCGAGCTGGCTGATCGGCACGCCCTTCATGCGCTCCATGACCATGACTTCCGGATGGCAGAAGTCCCAGAACATCTCGGGAATCAGCACGAGGTCCAGGCCCGCCATGTTGCGGCGCAGTTGCGCGGCGTTGGACGCCTCGCGCACGAGGTCCAGTTCGTCGTGCAGGTACTTGTCGAACTCGGCCACCACTTCACGCGGCTTGAGCCGCTTGCCGTCGGCAGAAAGGCTTTCCACCCAGCCGGCCATCATGCGCATGAGCGCGATGTCCTTTTCGATGACTGGCCGCATACCGGGCCTCAATACCTTCACTGCCACTTCACGCGCGTGGCCGTGGCGGTCGCGCAGCGTGGCGAAGTGCACCTGTGCGATGGACGCACTGGCGATCGGCACTTCCTCGAACGAGAGGAACACCTCCGATACAGGCCGACGGAAGGCCCGCTCGATGGTGGCGATGGCAATCGCCGAATCGAAGGGCGGTACACGATCCTGCAGGCGGGCAAGTTCGTCGGCAATGTCCGGCGGCATCAGGTCCCGCCGTGTGGACAGCACCTGTCCGAACTTCACGAAGATCGGACCCAGCCGCTCCAGCGCCTCGCGCAACCGCTGCCCACGCGGCGCGTCCAGCCTGCGGCCCAGCGAAATGACACGCGCGACCAGTCGCAGCCACGGCTGGCGGAAGCTGGTGAGGACGAGCTCGTCCAGACCGTAGCGGAAGACGATCCAGACGATGAAGGCGCCACGGAAAACCCGCGTCATTCGCCGCTCTTGTCCGCCGTCTCGCCCGCAGTCTTGTCCGCTGAAGCGCTGCGGCGCTGGCTGACGAACTGCCGCAGGGCCTCGGACACCTTGCGTGCGGTGGAGGCGGCGAAGTGCGCCGGGCCGTCGCCCACCACGCGCGCAAGATCGTCCTCGACGTCCCAGCGCACATGGTCCACCAGCCAGTTGACTTCGGCAGCGAGTTGCACATCGCCTTCGATGCGAACCGCGGGTTTCTCGCCCTTGAACGCAGCCTGCGCAAGGGCGGCAGGCGATGTGTCGGTGACGGTCAGCGTCAGGTCAGCCGGGGCATCTGCGGCCGCCCGGTCGAGCAGCCCGGCCGGCGTGGCACGCAAGCGGATGTTGAACTGCCGCCACTGCACAAAGATGACCTTGTCCTTCTGGCGCGCCAGGCGGTCCTGCGCCTCGGGCTCCTGCTGCAGCACATGGTTGAGGAACAGCACGGCGCGTTGCTGCACTTCGTCGACCATCCACGGCGGCGGTTGCAGATGCTCGCCCACGCGTTCGCCGACACGCGCGAACAAGCCATCCAGAAAGGGAAATGGGGACTGTGTTGCCATAGTCCCCATTATTTCCGCATTTATTCGCGCAGGGCACGGAGGTTCCGTGCTTTTTGCGCCCGGACCGCCGTGTTACTGCAGCGCCTGGACGCCCGCCACAAGCCAGCCACTCGATCCGCTCTTGGGCTTGGTCATGTTCCAGACTTCACGGAACGGGCTCGGGCCGGCGGAAGGCTGCTCGCGGATCATGCCGGAGAACTCCACGCTGGCCATGTAGTCGCTGCCGAGGTCCTCGATGCCCAGAAGACGGGCATCGATCATCACCACGTCGGTCTTGTTGGGCACGCCGCCCAGGTGTGCTTCACGCTCGGCGAGCTGCTGGCGGATTTCGTCCACCATGCCGTCGGTCATCATGGATCGCAGCGTGGGGATGTCGTTGCGGTCCCATGCATCCTGAAGGGTCACGAAGTTGCGCTTGGCAGCGGACAGGAAGCCCTCGGTGTCGAAATCGGACGGGACACCCCAGCTCTGCGAACCCGAAAGTGCAGAGCCGATGACGACGCCCCGTGAGCCGTTGTTGTTCTGGAAACTGCTGGCGTCGAACGCCATGCTGCTGCGTTCCCACGGACGCGCGGATGCGTCGTTGCCCACATGCTCCGGGCTGTACTGTCGTGCGGCAGCCGGCTGGACGGGAGACGCGCCTGCGCCCTGATAGGCCAGCCCCGACGCGGCCGGACGGCGCGAGCGCATGAAGAAGCCGATGACGGCAGCAGCCACCGCCGCCAGCAACAGGATCAGCAGGATCTGGCCGAACGCCTCGCCGAAGCCCAGCGAGTGCGCCAGCCATGCGAGGCCCAGGCCAGCGGCCAGGCCGCCCAGCATGGCACCCCACGGACGGCGCTGCGTCTGCGCCGCCGCAGCAGCCGGTGCCGCGGGCGCGGCTTTGGCTGCCGTCGCATTCTGGGCAGGAGAGCCGGGCGTGCCGGCGGGTTGCGCGGGAGACGCCGGCGGCGTCGCATCGCGCTGCGTGACGTTGCCCGACTGGCGACCGAAAGACTTGCCGCCACCCAGGCGCTTGGCTTCGGCGGTGACCGAGACCAGCGCCATCGTGCATGCCAGCAATAACGCCCAGATTTTCATACCGTCTCCTTGGGAAAAAACTTCAGCACCTGATTCCAACATGCAAGGCCACGACACCGCCTGTCATGTTGTGATAGTCCACATGCCCGAAGCCGACTTTGTGCATCAGGGTCTTGAGCTCCTGTTGCCCCGGGTGCATGCGGATCGATTCGGCGAGGTAGCGATAGCTTGCGTCGTCACCCGCCACGAGCTTGCCCAGCCTGGGCAGCACGTTGAACGAATACCAGTCGTAGGCCTTCTCCAGCGGCTTGGCCACCTTCGAGAATTCGAGCACCAGCAGCTTGCCGCGCGGCTTGAGCACGCGGCGCATCTCGGCCAGGGCCGCGTCCTTGTGCGTCATGTTGCGCAGGCCGAAGGCCACGGACACGACGTCGAAATGATCATCGGGGAACGGCAGCTTCTCGGCGTCGCACACGAAGGTGGGCAGCGTCACGCCAGCGTCGATCAGGCGGTCGCGGCCGGTGCGCAGCATGGCTTCGTTGATGTCGGTATGGACCACCTGGCCGCTCTTGCCGACCTTCTTCGCGAAGGCCAGCGCCAGGTCGCCGGTGCCGCCCGCGATGTCGAGCACGCGCGAGCCTTCGCGCACGCCGGAAACCAGCACCGTGTAAGCCTTCCAGGCGCGATGCAGACCCATCGACATCAGATCGTTCATGACGTCGTAATTCGGCGCGACCGAATCGAACACGCCGCGCACACGCCGCTGCTTGTCGTTCTCGTCGACGGTCTCGAAGCCGAAGTGGGTGCTGCTCATGGCCCGATGCTAGGCGCTATTACCCGCACCATCCCCGACAACCCCGCACCAGATCGGGGAATTTGTCGCCTATTTGATGAAAGGAAAGCTCAGTGGTGATGGCCACAGCCGTGGCCACCGGCCTCGGGCATCGGGTCATCGCGCCCCACGCCGGCCGCCTCCAGCCGTGCGGCGTAGTCGGCCCACAGCTGCTCCTGCTGCGCGCCGAGGAAATACAGGTAGTCCCAGGAGAAGATGCCGCTGTCATGGCCATCGGAGAACGTGGGCTGCACCGCGTAGTTGCCCACCGGCGCCAGGCTTTCCAGGCCGACCATGCGCTTGCCGGTCTGCAGCACCTCCTGTCCGGGGCCGTGCCCCTGCACTTCGGCCGACGGCGAGTAGATACGCATCAGCTCCAGCGGGATGTGGAAATGCGCACCGTCGGAAAACGACACCTCGAGCTGGCGCGACTGGCCGTGGACGGTGATCGAAACGGGCGTCGGTGCCCCGCGCTGCAAGCCTGCCATATGGACGTCCTTCTGACGACTTTGTGGATGAACGTAACGGGCGATGCTAACGGAGACCGGCGACAGCCAGCGACTGCTTCATCGAAGCCTCCACCGCCGGCAGGGCCGCCTGCAAGGCGGCAATGCGATCTTGCGGCGCAGCATGGACCGCGACTGCCCAGACCGGTGACGGGAAGTGGCTGTCCCACCGGTAGCGCGCGATGACGTGCCAATGCAAGTGGGGCACCATGTTGCCGAGCGCAGCGAGGTTGATCTTGTCGGGTCGCAATCCTTCGGGAAGTGCGGTGCGCAGGGCGTGCTCGACCCGGACGACCACATCCATGCAGCGATTGCGCTCGTCGACCGACAGGTCGGAGAGTTCGGCGACGTGCGCGTCCCATACGACACGATAGAAGGCAGGGAAGCCTTCGGTCGAGGGCTCCGTCGCACGGATGACCCGCATCCCGCTGCCGGCGGCGACAAGCTCTCCGCCGACCGCGTCGCACAGGGGGCAGCCGGCTTGTCTGAGGACGCTCACACCAGGACCCGCTCGATGCCACCCGAGTTGGCGGCCTTCACGTAGTCGCCCATCCAGTCCTTGCCCAGGATCTGGCTGGCCATCTCGACCACGATGTAGTCGGCTTCGAGCAGGCCGTTGTCCAGATCGTTGCCGTAGCGGGACAACCCCTGCAGGCAGCTCGGGCAACTCGTGAGGATCTTCATGTCGGCTTTCTGGCCTTCGGCGACGCCGGTCTTCGCGCGGAGCGTGGCTTCGTTCTTCTTCAGCTCTTCTTCCTTGCGGAAGCGGATCTGCGTGGAGATGTCGGGCCGCGTCACGCCCAATGTGCCGGATTCGCCGCAGCAACGGTCGGACTTGAGCACGTTGTCGCCCGATGCATTGCCGACGAGGGCCTTCACCGTCTTCATCGGATCCTGCAGCTTCATCGGCGTGTGGCAGGGGTCGTGGTAGAGATAAGCGTCTTTCCCGTCGAGCTTGATGCCCTTTTCGAGCAGGTACTCGTGGATGTCGATGATGCGGCTGCCCGGGAAGATCTTGTCGAACTGGTAGCCCTGCAGCTGGTCGTAGCAGGTGCCGCAACTCACCACCACAGTCTTGATGTCCAGGTAGTTGAGCGTGTTGGCCACGCGGTGGAACAGCACGCGGTTGTCCGTGATGATCTTCTCGGCCTTGTCGAACTGGCCGCTGCCGCGCTGCGGATAACCACAACACAGGTAGCCCGGCGGCAGCACGGTCTGCACGCCCGCATGCCAGAGCATGGCCTGTGTGGCCAGGCCGACCTGCGAGAACAGGCGTTCGGAACCGCAACCCGGGAAATAGAACACCGCTTCCGTCTCGGACGTGGTGGCCTGCGGGTCGCGGATGATGGGCACGTAGTCCTTGTCCTCGATGTCCAGCAGCGCGCGCGCCGTCTTCTTCGGCAGGCCGCTGGGCATCTTCTTGTTGACGAAGTGGATCACCTGCTCCTTGATGGGTGCCGGGTGCAGCGTCGCGGGCGGATGTGCAGTCTGCCGGCGCGCGAGGCCACGCAGCAGGTCATGGGCGATGCGCTGGGCCTTGAAGCCGACGTCCACCATCGCCGTGCGCAGGAACTTGATGGTCTGCGGATTGGTGGCGTTCAGCATCAGCATCGCGGCCTTGTTGCCGGGGCGCAGCGACTTCTTGCCCATTTTGCGCAGCAGGTTGCGCATGTTCATCGACACGTCGCCGAAGTCGATCTTCACCGGGCACGGGGACAGGCATTTGTGGCACACCGTGCAGTGATCGGCGACATCCTCGAACTCTTCCCAGTGCTTGATGGATACACCGCGGCGCGTCTGTTCTTCGTACAGGAACGCCTCCACCAGCAGCGACGTGGCAAGAATCTTGTTGCGCGGGCTGTAGAGCAGATTGGCGCGCGGCACATGCGTGGCGCACACGGGTTTGCACTTGCCGCAACGCAGGCAGTCCTTCACGCTGTCGGCGATCGCACCGATGTCGCTCTGCTGCATGATCAGCGACTCGTGCCCCATCAGGCCGAAGCTCGGCGTGTAGGCGTTGGTCAGGTCGGCATAGAGGTATTCGTTGCCGAACGAGCCCGCTCGCAGCAGCTTGCCCTTGTTGAATCGGCCTTCGGGATCGACACGCTTCTTGTAGTCCTCGAAGGGCTGCAACTCCGCATCGCTCAGGAATTCAAGCTTGGTGATGCCGATGCCGTGCTCGCCCGAGATCACGCCGTCCAGCGAGCGCGCCAGCGCCATGATGCGCTTCACTGCTTCGTGCGCGGTCTGCAGCATCTCGTAGTTGTCGCTGTTGACGGGAATGTTGGTGTGCACGTTACCGTCGCCCGCGTGCATGTGCAGCGCGACCCAGACGCGGCCCTTGAGCACGCGCTGGTGGATGGCATTGCATTCGTCCAGCAGCGGCTTGAACGCGGCACCCGCGAAGATCTGCTGCAGCGGGGCGCGGATTTGCGTTTTCCAGCTCGCGCGCAGCGAATGGTCCTGCAGTTGTGGGAACAGGGTGTCCACGTCAGTCAGCCAACCGGCCCACAGCGCACGCACCTCACCCAGCAACGCAACGGCCTGCGCCACGCGGTCTTCCAGCAGTTCGGCCGACGGTATCTCGTTCGCGTCGTCGCTCTTGCCCAGCGGCAGGTTGCCACGCGTGAAGAAGGTTTCGAGTTCGTCGACCAGCTGCAGCTTGTTGCGCAGCGACAGCTCGATGTTGATGCGCTCGATGCCGTCGGTGTACTCGGCCATGCGTGGCAGCGGGATCACCACATCTTCATTGATCTTGAAGGCGTTGGTGTGGCGGCTGATGGCGGCCGTGCGCTTGCGGTCGAGCCAGAATTTCTTGCGCGCCTCGGCGCTGATGGCAATGAAGCCCTCGCCGCTGCGGGAGTTGGCGATGCGCACCACCTCGCTGGTCGCGCGCGCCACGTCGTCCGCGTTGTCGCCGACGATGTCGCCCACCAGCACCATCTTGGGCAGTCCGCCGCGCTTGGATTTGGTGGTGTAGCCGACCGCCTTCAGATAGCGGTCGTCCAGATGTTCCAGGCCCGCCAGCAGCACACCCGTGCGCTTCTGCTCGGCGAACATGAAGTCCTTGATCTCGACGATGCTGGGCACCGCGTCCTTGGCGTTGCCGAAGAACTCCAGGCACACGGTGCGCGTGTGCTCGGGCATGCGATGCACCACCCAGCGCGCGCTGGTGATCAGGCCGTCCGTGCCTTCCTTCTGGATGCCCGGCAGGCCGGCCAGGAACTTGTCGGTCACGTCCTTGCCGAGGCCTTCCTTGCGGAAGGTCGAGCCCGGTATGTCGAGCCGTTCGGTGCGCAGCGGCGTCTTGCCGTCGGCCGCGTAGTAATTCAGCTGGAAGCTCGCGACTTCCACGTCATGGATCTTGCCGAGGTTGTGGTTCAGGCGAACCACCTCGAGCCATTCGGCCTGCGGCGTCACCATGCGCCACGAGGCCAGGTTGTCGAGCGCCGTCCCCCAGAGCACGGCCTTCTTGCCGCCAGCGTTCATCGCCACGTTGCCGCCGATGCACGAGGCTTCGGCCGACGTCGGGTCCACCGCGAAGACGAAGCCACCACGCTCGGCGGCATCGGCCACGCGCTGTGTGACCACGCCGGCTTCGGTCCAGATCGTCGGCACCAGGCCTTCGACGCCCGGCAGCGCGACCTTCTCGACTTCGGTCATCGCCTCCAGCTTCTCGGTGTTGATGACCACGCTGCGCCACGTCAGCGGAATCGCGCCGCCGGTGTAGCCGGTGCCGCCGCCGCGCGGGATGATGGTCAGGCCCAACTCGATGCTGGCGCGCACCAGCGCAGCCATCTCGGCCTCGGTGTCGGGAATCAGCACCACGAACGGGTACTCGACGCGCCAGTCGGTCGCGTCGGTCACGTGCGACACGCGCGACAGGCCGTCGAAGCGGATGTTGTCGTGCGCCGTGTGCTTGCGCAGCACGCGCTGGGCGCGACGGCGCAGTTCGGCGGTCTCCTCGAAGCGGGCGCCGAAGGCATTGACCGCCTTGTTCGCCTCGGCCAGCAGCTCGCCCACCAGGGCGTCGCGCTCCGCGTCCACGCCGGGCGTGCGGCGCTTCTCGACCTCGGCCAGGCGGTGGCGCAGCGCGTCCACGAGTTGCCGGCGACGCTTGGGGTTGTCGAGCAGGTCGTCCTGCAGGTAAGGATTGCGCTGCACGACCCAGATGTCGCCCAGCACTTCATAGAGCATGCGGGCCGAGCGGCCGGTGCGGCGCTCGCCGCGCAACCCATCGAGCAGGTCCCAGGCCCGGGAGCCCAGCAGCCGGATCACGATCTCCCGGTCGGAGAAGCTCGTGTAGTTGTAGGGGATCTCACGCAGTCGGACAGGTTCATCGACCTGAGACAACAGCGCTGTAAGCGCGGTCGGTGCATTCATGGGGCTGTCTTATGCCCCGGGCCAGGCGCGTCGCGCCCGCAGCGCCGGGGAGGCGCGATTTTAAGTCAGCCCTGCATTTTTGCCCGAAAGCGCTAGAACAGCACCCGGCTGCGGATCGTGCCGGGCACCTGGGCCAGCTTTTCCTGCGCCACGTCGGATGAGGCGGCGTCGATGTCGGTCACCACGTAGCCGATCTTCTCGTTGGTCTGGAGGAATTGCGAGGAGATGTTGACGTTGTTTTCCGAGAAGATGCGGTTGATCTCCGACAGCACGCCAGGCACGTTGCGATGGATGTGCAGCAGGCGGTGCTTGCCCGGGTGGGCCGGCAGCGCGACTTCAGGAAAGTTCACTGAAGAGGTCGTCGTGCCGTTGTCGCTGTACTTGACCAGCTTTTCCGCCACTTCCAGGCCGATGTTGGCCTGCGCCTCGATGGTGGAACCACCGATGTGCGGCGTGAGGATGACGTTGTCCAGCCCGCGCAGGGGCGACTCGAACGAATCCTTGTTGCTGCGCGGCTCGACGGGAAACACATCCACCGCCGCGCCCAGCAGCTTGCCGCTTTTCACACCATCGGCCAGTGCGTCGATATCGACGACGGTGCCGCGCGAGGCATTGATCAGGATCGAGCCCTGCTTCATGGCGGCGATCTGTGCCGCGCCGATCATCCACTGCGTGGCCTGCGTCTCCGGCACGTGCAACGTGACGATATCGCTGGTCGCCAGCAGTTCGTCCAGGCTGCCGATCTGGCGGGCGTTGCCCAGCGGCAGCTTGGTCACCACATCGTAGAAAGCCACATGCATGCCCAGCGCCTCGGCCAACACCGACAGCTGGGTGCCGATCGAGCCGTAGCCCACGACGCCGAGCGTCTTTCCACGGATTTCGAAGGAGTTGTCGGCGGATTTCAGCCAGCCGCCACGATGCGCGGACGCATTGCGCGCCGGCACGCCGCGCAGCAGCAGGATGGCTTCGGCCAGCACCAGCTCGGCCACGGAACGGGTGTTGGAATACGGCGCGTTGAATACAACGATGCCGCGTTCACGGGCCGCGCCCAGGTCCACCTGGTTGGTACCGATGCAGAAGCAGCCGACAGCAACCATCTTTTGGGCGTGAGCGAACACTTCTTCGGTCAGCTGCGTGCGCGAGCGGATGCCGAGGAAATGCACATCGGCGATCTTCTCGGCCAGCGCCGCGCCTTCCAGCGCGCCGGGCAGGGTTTCGATATTCGTGTAACCCGCGGAACGGAGCACCTCGACGGCGGAGGGATGGATGCCCTCCAGCAGCAGGAATTTGATCTTGCTCTTGTCCAGCGAGGTCTTGGTCATCGAGAAAACAGTTCCGGTTAGCCGACTAAAACAGTCAACCAAAATAGTAGCATGCTGCGCCGCAGCACGCGCTCACGAGGGACAAGAGGGGTTTTCCCGCTTTGCCCCTTCGCGGCTCTATGGCGAAATAAAAATGAAACAAATCCGTCATAAACGGGGGCTAGCATCCCCTGAGCTTTTCCATCCAAGCCACAGGAGCAATATGAAATTCCGTATCCTGGCAGCCAGTGCTGCCGTTGCCGCGACCCTGGCCACCCCGGCCATGGCGCAAACCGAAGTCCAATGGTGGCATTCGATGGGCGGCGCCCTCGGCGAATGGGTCAATGACCTTGCCAAGGACTTCAACGCCAGCCAGAAGGACTACAAGATCACGCCGACCTTCAAGGGCAGCTACGCCGAGTCCATGACGGCCGGCATCGCCGCCTACCGCGCAGGCAATGCCCCCCACATGATCCAGGTGTTCGAAGTGGGTACCGCCACCATGATGGCTGCCAAGGGCGCCATCGTCCCGGTCGCCAAGGTCATGACCGACGCCGGCCTGAAATTCGACCCGAGCATCTACGTTCCCGCCGTTGCCGGTTACTACACGGCGCCCAATGGCCAGATGCTGAGCTACCCGTTCAACAGCTCCACGCCGGTCTTCCACTACAACAAGGACGCCTTCAAGGCCGCCGGCCTCGATCCCGAGAAGCCGCCCACGACCTGGCCTGAAGTTGCATTGGCTGCGGCCAAGCTCAAGGCATCCGGCCACAAGTGCCCGTTCACCACCAGCTGGATCAGCTGGACGCAGCTGGAAAGCTTCTCGGCCTGGCACAACGTGCTGTATTCGAGCATGAACAATGGTTTTGGCGGCACCGGCACTCGACTGGCCTTCAACAGCCCGCTGCACGTGCGCCACATCGAAAACCTGGCCAACATGGCCAAGAGCGGCCTGTTCGTCTACAAGGGCCGTGAGAACAAGGCCGACGCCACATTCGTCTCCGGCGAATGCGCCATGGCCACCGGCTCGTCGGCCCTGGCCGGCAGCGTGAAGCGCAACAGCAAGTTCGGCTACGGCACGGGCACCCTGCCCTACTACCCGGACGTTCCGGGCGCTCCGCAGAACACCGTGATCGGCGGCGCCAGCATCTGGGTGATGGCTGGCAAGAAGCCCGAGGAATACAAGGCTGTGGCCGCGTTCCTGAACTACCTGTCCAAGCCTGAAGTGGCTGCAGCCAGCCACCAGCGTACCGGGTACCTGCCCGTGACGAAAGCTTCCTTCGACCTGACGGAGAAGTCCGGCTTCTACAAGCAGAACCCCGGCGCCGACGTGTCCGTGAACCAGATGATCCGCAAGACCACCGACAAGTCGCGCGGCGTGCGCCTTGGCAACTTCGTGCAGATCCGCACCATCATCGACGAGGAACTCGAAGGCGTGTGGCAAGGGACGAAGCAGCCCAAGGAGGCGCTGGACAACGCCGTCAAGCGCGGCAACGAACAGCTCGAGCGCTTCCAGGCAGCCAACAAAGGCTAAACTGGCCGCCCGATCTCAACGGCAATGACAAGGCCCTGCGGGGCCTTGTTTCGTCTCTGCTGTCATGGAAAAAAGAGTCCTGTTCAAATCGTCGTGGTTGCCCTGGGCGCTGATCGCGCCGCAGATGGCGATCATCCTGGTGTTCTTCTTCTGGCCCGCCGGCCAGGCCCTTTACCAAAGCGTGCTTCAGGAAGACGCGTTCGGCGCAAGCCGTGAGTTCGTGGGCCTGGACAATTTCCGGCGCCTGTTCGCCGACCCGTCCTACATGGACTCGTTCCGCATCACCGCCATTTTCTCGGCGCTGGTGGCAGTCGGCGGCCTGGCGCTGTCGCTGCTGCTGGCGGTCATGGCCAACCGTGTGGTCCGCGCGGCCGGGCTCTACAAGACGTTGCTGATCTGGCCCTACGCCGTCGCCCCCGTGGTGGCCGGCGTGCTCTGGCTGATGATGTTCGCCTCGCCCTACGGCGTGATCCGCTACGCGCTCATCGAGATGGGCTTCGAGTGGAACCATCTGCTCAACGGCAAACATGCCATGGCGCTGATCGTGATGGCGTCCATCTGGAAGTACATCTCCTACAACTTCCTGTTCTTCCTCGCCGGTCTTCAATCGATCCCGCAGTCGCTGATCGAGGCCGCCACCATCGACGGGGCGACGCCGTGGCGTCGTTTCTGGACCATCGTGTTCCCGCTGCTCTCGCCCACCACGTTCTTCCTGCTGGTGATCAACGTCGTCCATGCATTCTTCGAGACCTTTGCCATCGTCGATGCGGCGACCGGCGGCGGCCCCGGCAAGGACACGGCCATCCTGGTCTACAAGGTCTACTACGACGGCTTCAAGGCCATGGACATCAACGGATCCGCCGCGCAGTCGGTGGTGCTGATGCTCATCGTGATCGCGCTGACCGTCATCCAGTTCAAGTTCGTCGAGAAGAAGGTGCATTACTGACATGATCGAACGCCGCCCCTTCCTCGACTTCGTCTCCCACGCCATCCTCATCCTCGGGGTGATCGTGGTGTTCTTCCCGATTTACGTCACCTTCGTCGGCTCGACGCAGACGGCGCAGGAGATCAGTTCCGCCAATCCGATCTCGCTGATCCCCGGCAGCAATTTTGTCGAGAGCTACCGGTTCGCGCTGTTCGGCGGCAAAACCGAGGCAGGTGCCACCGTCGCGCCTGCCCTGCCCATGATGGGCATCAGCCTCGCCAGCGCACTGATCATCGCCATCGGCAAGATCGCCATCTCGCTGCTGTCGGCCTTCGCCATCGTGTATTTCCGCTTCCCGTTCAAGAACCTCGTGTTCTGGATGATCTTCGTCACGCTGATGCTGCCGGTGGAAGTGCGCATCGGCCCGACCTACGAAGTCGTTTCCGACCTGAAGATGCTCAACACCATGTCGGGCCTGACCATTCCGCTCATCGCCTCCGCCACGGCCACGTTCCTGTTCCGCCAGTTCTTCATGACAGTGCCGGACGAACTGGTGGAGGCCGCCCGCATCGACGGCGCAGGTCCCATGCGTTTCTTCAAGGACGTACTGCTGCCGCTGTCGAAGACGTCGATGGCCGCACTCTTCGTCATCCAGTTCATCTACGGCTGGAACCAGTACCTGTGGCCGCTGCTGGTGACCACGGACGAGAAGATGTACCCCATCGTCATGGGCATCAAGCGCCTCATCTCCGGTGAGGTCTATGTCGAATGGAACGTGGTGATGGCCACCGCCATCCTCGCAATGTTGCCGCCGGCGGTGGTGGTGATCCTGATGCAGAAGTGGTTCGTCAAGGGCCTCGTCGATACGGAAAAATAAAAATGGCTTCCATCTCTCTACGCAACGTCGTCAAGAAGTACGGCAAGGGCAAGAACGAACTGCAGGTGATCCACGGCGTGAATGCCGAGATCGACGACCACGAGTTCATCGTGATCGTCGGCCCGTCGGGCTGCGGCAAGTCCACGCTGCTGCGCATGGTGGCCGGCCTGGAGGAAATCTCGGGCGGCGAGATCGCCATCGGCAACCGCGTGGTCAACGATCTCGAACCTGCCGAACGCGACATCGCCATGGTGTTCCAGAACTACGCGCTGTACCCGCACATGAGCGTGTTCGAGAACATGGCCTATGGCTTGAAGATCAAGAAGACACCGCTGGACGAAATCAAGGCGCGCGTCGACAAGGCCGCAAAGATCCTCGAACTCGGCCATCTGCTCGAACGCAAGCCGCGACAGCTCTCCGGCGGCCAGCGCCAGCGTGTCGCCATGGGCCGCGCCATCGTGCGTCAACCCCAGGTGTTCCTGTTCGACGAACCGCTGTCCAACCTGGACGCCAAGCTGCGCGCACAGACACGGCTGGAGATCCAGAAGCTGCACCGAGAACTGGGCATCACATCGCTGTTCGTCACGCATGACCAGGTGGAGGCCATGACGCTCGCCCAGCGCGTGATCGTCATGAACGCCGGAGTGATGGAGCAGTTCGGCACGCCCGAAGAGGTGTATGCCCGTCCCGCATCCACGTTCGTTGCCAGCTTCATCGGTTCGCCGCCCATGAACCTGCTCAAGACGGTGCCCGGCAGCCGTGAAGGTGCCATCCTGGGCATCCGCCCCGAGCACCTGAACATCGGCAGCACCGGCACTTGGGAAGCCGTGGTGGAAACCACCGAACTGCTGGGTGCTGAAAAGCTGATCTACGTGCGTGTGGGTGGCGAGCAGCTGATCGTGCGCAGCGATGAGTCGGTGGCCGTGCCGCAGCCCGGCTCGACCCTGTATCTGACGCCACGCGCGGACCGCGTGCACTGGTTCGACGCTGCGTCCGGCAAGCGCATCTGACATGGACCTGCCGCACTGGCCCTACCCGCGCTGGATCGCGCACCGCGGCGCCGGCAAGCTGGCGCCGGAGAACACGCTGGCAGCCTTCCGCCACGGCGCACGCCACGGCTACCGCATGTTCGAATGCGATGCCAAGCTGAGCAGTGATGGGGTCGTCTTCCTGATGCACGACGCCACGCTGGAACGCACCACCAGCGGCCACGGCACGGGCGGCGACCTGCCCTGGAGCCAGCTCGCACAACTGGATGCCGGCAGCTGGCACTCCCGCGAATTTGCGGGCGAGCCACTGCCCACGCTGGAGAACGTGGCGCGCTTTTGCATCCGCAACGGCTACTTCCTCAACATCGAGATCAAACCGACCCCGGGCCAGGAAGACCGCACCGGCCGCATCGTCGGCGAGCAGGCCGCGCAACTCTGGAAAGACCAGGCGGTGCCGCCCTTGCTCACCTCGTTCCGTCCCGAATCGCTGGCAGGTGCCATGACCACGGCCGCGCACCTGCCGCGCGGCCTGCTGATCGACAGCTGGTGGGACGGCTGCTGGGACTACGCGAAAAAATTGCAATGCGTCGCCATCGACTGCAACCAGGCGCTGTGGAACGAGGAGACCGTCGGCCGCGCGAAATCGCTCGGCTACCGGACGCTGAGCTACACGGTCAATGACGAATGGGCCGCAGAGCGGTTGGTGAGCCTTCAGACCGACGGGATCATCACCGATCGCGTGGACCTCTTCTCCCCCGCCTGATCAGGCCTGCAGCCGTTCTTCAGGCCAGGTGACAAGGCCTACTTGCGCCAGGCTCGGACCAGCACCCAATGGCCAGTTGCGCAAACCACGACCAGGGCCGCGTAGGTCGCCATCTTGCCGTCGCGGCCGAACCACCACAGCCCCCCGGCCAGCACGACCGTACCCAGCAGGAACAGCAGCAAAGCCAGCATCCACCAGCGGGGCGCCCCCGATGAACGGGCCATCAGCCGGCCTCCCAAAGCCAGTGCCAGCGCCACGAAAGCGGCGGGCGCCACAAAGTTCAGCAGGTGGTCGAAAAGCCCGAGAAAGCCCAAAAGTCAGCTCCAGCAAGGGGAAGACGGCAAATTTTATAATCTCGGGATGGCTGTCTGGGCATTGGGTCTCAATCACACGACTGCGCCGCTCGATCTGCGCGGCCGCTTCGCCTATGCCGCCGACCAGTTGGAGCCCGTTCTGCACGGCCTTCGCTCCACGCTGAACCGCCGTCCGGAGACGGCCATCGTTTCCACCTGCAATCGCACCGAAATCTACTGTGCCGGCGATCTGGGCGACCGCGAACGCACGCTCGACTGGCTGGCCAACAGCGGCGGCGTTTCCCCGGCACTGCTGCGTTCGCATGCCTATGCGCTGGAAGACGGGCAGGCCGCGCGCCACGCTTTCCGCGTCGCCAGCGGGCTCGATTCCATGGTGCTGGGTGAGCCGCAGATCCTCGGTCAGATGAAAGACGCGGTGCGCGCCGCCGAAGCGGCAGGCGCAATGGGCACCACACTCAACCAGTTGTTCCAGCGTTCGTTTGCTGTCGCCAAGGAAGTGCGCACCTCCACCGAGATCGGCGCGCATTCCATCAGCATGGCCGCCGCCGCCGTGCGCCTGGCCGGGCAACTCTTCGAAGACATCGGCCAGATCCGCGTTCTGTTCATCGGCGCGGGCGAAATGATCGAGTTGGCGGCCACGCACTTCGCGGCGAAGAACCCGAAGTCCATCGCCATCGCCAACCGCACGCTCGAACGAGGCGAGAAGCTGGCTGCGCGCTTCGGCGCGGACGTGATGCGCCTGGCCGATCTGCCCAGCCGCCTGCACGAATTCGACGCTGTCGTCAGTTGCACAGCGAGCACGCTGCCCATCATTGGCCTCGGTGCCGTGGAGCGCGCGCTGAAGGTGCGCCGCCACCGCCCGATCTTCATGGTCGACCTCGCGGTGCCGCGTGACATCGAGCCCGAGGTCAAGGGCCTCGAAGACGTCTACTTGTACACGGTGGACGATCTGGCCGGCGTGGTGCAGACTGCGCAGGCGAGCCGGCAGGCCGCGGTCGCTCAGGCCGAAGCCATCATCGATGCCGGCGTGCAGAGCTTCATGCACTGGATGGACCAGCGCGATCCGGTCCGCGGCGTCGTGCCCCTGATCCAGCAACTGAACGCGCAGACGGACGAATGGCGCGCACTGGAAATTGCCCGCGCGCGCAAGCTGCTGGCCAAGGGCGAGAACATCGAGGCCGTGCTCGAAGCCATGTCGCGCGGCCTCACGCAGAAGATGCTGCATGGTGCGCTGGCCGAACTGCATTCGGCCGACGCCGAGCATCGCGAACAGACCACGGAAGCGATCTCGCGCCTGTTCCTTCGCCGCGAGCGTTAGCGGACGCAGCACCTGCGGCCCTGTCGCAACCGCCCTCCGGAGCGGCACCTCTTTTCCGGATACGGTCCCGCCTTTTCGCCCCCGCCCTGACAGGGAGTTCCCGACGCCATGAAGCCCTTTCTCCGCAGCCAGCTCGAACGCTATGCACAGCGCCTGTCCGAGCTCGACTTCCTGCTCTCGCGCGAGGACATCATGGCCGACATGAAGCAGTTCATGGCGCTGTCGCGCGAGCACGCCGAGGTGACGCAGATCGCGGGGCGTTATGTGCGCTACCAGCAGCGCGAGGCCGATCTCGCCGCCGCGCAGGAGATGCTGGCAGACGCAGACATGGCCGAGATGGCGCGTGAGGAGATTGACGCCGCGCGAGCCGACATCGGCACGCTCGAAGCCGAGTTGCAGCGGCTGCTTCTGCCGCGTGATCCGGACGATGCGCGCAATGCCTTCCTCGAAATACGCGCCGGCACCGGCGGCGACGAGTCGGCCTTGTTCGCCGGCGACCTGCTGCGCATGTACACGCGCTTCGCCGAAAGCCAGGGCTGGAAAGCCGAACTGCTCAGCGAGTCGCCCAGCGAACTCGGCGGCTTCAAGGAAGTCGTGCTGCGCGTGGAGGGCGACAGCGTCTACGGCCAGTTGCGTTTCGAATCGGGCGGTCACCGCGTGCAGCGTGTGCCCGCCACCGAAACACAGGGCCGCATCCACACCAGCGCCTGCACCGTGGCCGTGCTGCCCGAACCCGACGAGGCGCAGGCCGTCCAGATCAACCCTGCCGACCTGCGCATCGACACCTTCCGCGCATCGGGCGCAGGCGGCCAGCACATCAACAAGACCGACTCGGCCGTGCGCATCACGCACATCCCGACAGGCATCGTCGCCGAGTGCCAGGACGACCGCTCGCAACACCGCAACAAGGCCAAGGCGCTGCAGGTGCTGTCCGCCCGCATCCAGGAAAAGGAGCGCAGCGAACAGGCCGCCAAGGACGCCGCGATGCGCAAGGGACTCATCGGCTCGGGCGACCGCAGCGACCGCATCCGCACCTACAACTTCCCCCAGGGCCGGCTCACCGACCACCGCATCAACCTCACGCTGTACAAGCTCGGTTTCATCATGGAGGGCGACCTGCGCGAAGTGGTGCAGGCGCTGCAGCATGCGCGCGAAGCGGAGCAACTGGCGGAACTCGAGGTGACGGCGTGAACGATGCGGTTTCGACGGTCCAGCAGGCACTGCAGGCCGCGCGCGCGCTGGGTCTGGACCGGCTGGAGGCACAGCACCTGTTGCTTCATGCACTCGGCAAGTCGCCCGCCGAACGGGCCTGGCTGCTTGCGCATGATGTAGACGCGCTGCCAGCGGATGCACACGACCGCTTCACGACGCTCTACACCCGCCGGGCTTCAGGCGAGCCGCTGGCGTACATCACGGGTCGGCAGGCGTTCTATGGCCTGGATCTGCACGTCGACCCACGCGTGCTGATCCCGCGCCCCGACACCGAGACACTGGTGGACTGGGCGCTGGCGCTGATGACCGGCATGGCCGCGCCTCGCGTGCTGGATCTCGGAACCGGCAGTGGCGCCATCGCGCTGGCCATTCGCCACCAACGGCCGGATGCCACCGTCACCGCCGTCGATGCCAGTCACGACGCGCTTGCCGTGGCCCGTGCCAACGCGACGCAACTCGGCCTGACCATCGACTTCCGCCACGGCCACTGGCTGGACGGCGTCGAGGGCAATTTCGACCTGATCGTCTCCAACCCGCCGTACATCGCCAACGGCGATGTCCACCTGCCGGGTCTGGCGCACGAGCCCCGGTCGGCACTCACGAGCGGCACCGATGGACTGGATGACCTGCGCGAAATCGTCTCGGCCGCGCCCTCGCATCTGTCCCCCGGCGGCTGGCTGCTGCTCGAACATGGCTGGGACCAGGCTGCGGCCGTACGTCCACTTCTGGCCGGCCACGGCTTCACCGAAGTGACGAGCCGCAAGGACCTTGCGGGCATTGAGCGCTGTTCGGGCGGAAAACGTCCGGTGCTGGGATAATCGGGCTGTTTCCGTTTTCCGCAGATTCGGCCAGGAGCACCCCATGAGCGACACCCAGCAACGTATCGACGACCTCGTCAAAGGCAGCGACATCGTCCTTTTCATGAAGGGCAATGCGAGCTTCCCCATGTGTGGCTTCTCGGGCCGCGCCATCCAGATCCTCAAAGCGGTCGGCGTGGACACGAAGACGCTCAAGACCGTGAACGTGCTGGACGACGCCGAAGTCCGCCAGGGCATCAAGGAATACTCCAACTGGCCGACGATTCCGCAGCTCTACGTGAAGGGCGAATTCGTCGGCGGCTCGGACATCATGATGGAGATGTACGAGAGTGGCGAATTGCAGCAACTGCTGGGCGAATCCGCCAGCCACTGAACAAGACCTGCGTGCACGGCGGGCCTTGAACCAGGCCCCGTGAACCCCACTTGAGGAACCCGGAGCCGGTGACAACCGTTCCGGGTTTTGTGCTTTTTGACTCTGAAAAGACTGATATGCGTACCTACGACAAGCTGATCGCGACGATTCAGGCCCGCCAAGGCACGGCGGGCCTGCGCACGTGCATTGGCGTTGCCCGGTACGCCGGCTCCCCGCGAGCCGCCTTGCGTACCCGCGCCCAGGCCATCGGCTAGCCCGCGGCGGATCCGCCCGGAGCCAGCCGCTTCGGGACCATGAGCCCACCCGTCAACGGGCTCCTGACAAGACAAGGATCCGCCATGACCACCCCTCGCCAACTCCGCAACATCGGCATCATTGCCCACGTGGACGCGGGCAAGACCACGACCACCGAACGCATCCTGTTCTATACAGGGCAAACGCACCGTGTCGGCGAAGTGCACGATGGCAACACCACGATGGACTTCGACCCGCAGGAGCGCCAGCGCGGCATCACCATCAACAGCGCAGCCACGACCGTGTTCTGGCGCGGGGCGCAGCTCAACGTCATCGACACGCCCGGCCACATCGACTTCAACATCGAGGTGCGGCGTTCGCTGCGCGTGCTCGACGGTGCCGTCGTCGTGTTCGACGGCGTGGCCGGCGTGGAGCCGCAGACCGAGACCAACTGGCGGCTGGCCGACCAGTACCGCGTGCCGCGCATTGCCTTCATCAACAAGCTCGACCGCACGGGCGCGGACTTCCTGCGCGTGGTCGGCATGATGCAGGAGCGTCTGGGCACCCGGCCACTGGCGATGCAATTGCCGTGGGGCAGCGAAGCCGGCTTCCGTGGCGTGGTCGACCTGCTGCGCATGCGTGCGCTGTCGTGGACCGGCGATGCCGGAGCACCCGCGACCGAGCACGACATTCCGCCCGAATTGCAGGCGCAAGCCCAGCTGTGGCGCGACCGGCTGGTGGAAGCCGCCGTGGAGCAGGACGACGACGCGCTGCGCGCGTGGCTGGAAGGCACCGTGCCCGACGCCGCTCAACTGGCTGCGTGCATCCGCAAGGGCACGCTGGCCGGTGCGCTGGTGCCCGTGTTCGCGGGCTCCGCGTTCCGCAACCGTGGCGTGGAGCCGTTGCTCGACGCCGTGGTGGACTACCTGCCCGCTCCCGGTGAAGTGGCTGGCACGGACCAGCCCGCATCGGACGCGGGTGGCCCGCTGGCCGCGCTCGCCTTCAAGGTGGTGACGGACGACCACGGCGCGCTGACCTTCCTGCGTGTGTACCGCGGGCGTCTGCGCGCGGGCGACACCGTGCTCAACGCGACGACGGGCGAGCGCGAGCGCGTTTCGCGCCTGTACGAAATGCATGCGGACAAGCGCGAGGAGCGCGATCTGCTGCAGGCCGGCGACATCGCCGCCGTCGTGGGCCTGAAAAACACGCTGACCGGCCACACGCTGAGCGACGTTGCGCACCCGCTGGTGCTGGAGGAAATCTCAGCGCCCGAGCCGGTGATCGACATGGCGGTGGAGCCGAAGACGCAGAACGACCAGCAGATGCTCTCGAAAGCGCTGCAGGCCCTCGTGCGCGAGGACCCGAGCCTGCGCGTGCGGCAAGACGCCGAGTCCGGGCAGACCATCCTGTCCGGCATGGGTGAACTGCAGCTCGAAGTGACGCTGGAGAAGCTGCGCACGCGACATCGTGTGGAGGTGTCGGTGGGCGCGCCACAGGTGGCCATGCGCGAGACGATCACGCGCACGGCAGAGGTGCGCCACACGCACAAGAAGCAGAGCGGCGGCCCCGGCCAGTTCGCCGAGGTGCAGTTGCGTCTGGAGCCGCTGGCGCGTGGCGAAGGCCTGCGTTTCGAGAGTCGCATCACCGGCGGCGCGATTCCCCGCGAGTTCATTCCTGCGGTGGAAGCGGGCGTACGCCGCGCGGCGCAGACGGGTGTGCTGGCGGGTCATGCAACCGTGGACTTTGCCGTCACGCTGCTGGACGGTGCCTTTCACGAGAAGGACTCGTCGGCGCTGGCGTTCGAGCTGGCAGGCGCGGCGGCTTTCCGTGAGGCCGCGATCGCCGCCGGGCCCGTGGTGCTGGAGCCGGTGATGGCAGTGGAGGTGATCACGCCCGCCGACTACCTGGGCGACGTGATCGGCGACCTGAACCGCCGCCGGGGCCTGGTGCGGGGGCAGGACGCCCTCGACTCGGCATCGGTGGTGACGGCCCACGTGCCGCTGGCGGCGATGTTCGGCTACATCGGGCAATTGCGTGCGCTGTCGTCCGGACGCGCGCAGTATGCGATGCAGTTCGACCACTACGCCACTGCACCAGCGTAAGCCATCGAGGTCGTTCTGGAGGGGTGGATCACGGGATCCACCCCTTTTTTTTGTAACACCCATGGGTACACTGGACGCCTTGCCCATGAACCTGACACAAAGCATCATCGTCATTGCCCTGCTGATCGCCGCCAGCGCATTTTTCTCGGTCGCCGAGATTTCGCTGGCAGCTTCACGCCGCCTGCGCCTGCGGCAGATGGCCGACGAGGGTGATGCGCGCGCAGAGAAGGTGATGCGCATCCAGGAGCAGCCCGGGCACTACTTCACCATCGTGCAGATCGGGCTGAACGCCATCGCCATCCTGGGCGGCATCGTGGGTGAAGGCGCGCTCAGTCCGTATTTCAATGCCCTGTTCGACGCCTGGCTCACGCCGCCGCGCGCAGCCACGGCCAGCTTCCTTGCATCCTTCCTCGTTGTTACCTCGCTCTTCATCCTGTTCGCCGACCTGTTTCCCAAGCGCCTCGGGATGACCGAACCCGAACGACTGGTGGTACGCGTGGTCGGCCCGATGCAGGCGCTGATGACGGTGCTCAAGCCGGTCGTCTGGATGTACAGCCAGGCTGCCGACCTGATCTTCCGCGTGTCCGGCCTGCCGTCGCAACGCGACGACCGCATCACCTCCGACGACATCCTCGCGCTCACCGAAGCCGGGGCGCAAGCCGGCGTGCTGGCAAGGCGCGAGCAGCAGGTCATTGCCAATGTGTTCGAGCTCGACACGCGCACCGTCGGCAGCGCGATGACGCAGCGCGAGCGCATC
Organism: Variovorax sp. VNK109; assembly: GCF_049445855.1. Taxonomy (NCBI): domain Bacteria; kingdom Pseudomonadati; phylum Pseudomonadota; class Betaproteobacteria; order Burkholderiales; family Comamonadaceae; genus Variovorax; species Variovorax sp. VNK109. Next base: position 1,102,577 of record NZ_JBMSDV010000001.1, read on the forward strand.
GCCTACTTCCTGCGCGACGACCCGGATGCCGTGATCCGCGCGCGCATTGCGGCAGAACCGTTCTCGACGTATCCGGTGTGCGACGGCGACATCGACCACGTGGTGGGCTACGTCGATGCCAAGGACCTGTTCCAGCGCGCCCTGAACAACCAGCCGATCACGCTCACCGGCGAGAACCTCGTGCGCAAGGTACTCGTCGTGCCCGACCGCCTGACGCTGGCCGAGGTGCTCGGCGAATTCCGCCAGGCCCACGAAGACTTCGCCGTCATCGTCAACGAATACAGCCTGGTGGTGGGCGTGGTCACGCTGAACGACGTGATGAGCACGGTCATGGGTGATCTCGTGATGACGCCGCCCGACGAAGAACTCATCGTGCGGCGCGACGACAACTCCTGGCTGATCGACGGCGTCACGCCGGTGCAGGACGTGCAGCGCGCACTGGGCCTGGACGACCTGCCACATGCCGAGGAGTACGAGACGCTGGCCGGCTTCCTGATGGTGATGCTGCGCCGCGTGCCCAAGCGCACCGACTGTGTGTCGTGGGGCGGCTTCCGCTTCGAGGTGCTGGACGTGGACAGCTACCGCATCGACCAGGTGATGGTGTCGCGCGGGACTGCGACCCCGATGCCGCCATCCACGCCTATGGCGAATCCTTGAATTCCCAGTTCTTGCGTGCGCCCAGTACCGCGTTGGGATAAGGCGCACGACCGCGGCTGCCGTTGTAGCGACCCAGCGTCATGAACAGGTCACCGCGCTCGCGGTCGAGGTAGTGGCGCAGGATCACGCAGCCGAAGCGCAGATTGGTCTGCATGTGGAACAGGCTCGACGGATCGCCATTGCCGATGACGCGCGTCCAGAACGGCATCACCTGCATGTAGCCGCGCGCACCCGCCACCGAGACTGCGAACTTGCGGAAGGCGCTTTCCACCTGGATGAGCCCCAGGACCAGCGAGACCTCGAGCCCGGCGCGGCGGCTTTCGTACCAGACGGTCTGCAGGAATTCGCGGCGCACGTCCCATTCGGGCTTGCGGCGCTTGAGGCGTTCACTCATCGCGCCGAGCCAGCGCAGATAGGACAGCCGCTGCTCGATGTCGGTGAACTCGGGCACCGGCGGCGCGCTGTTGGCAATGGCGGAACTCAAGGCGCTGCGCACCGAATCGGCCAGGGGCTCTTCCAGTTGCGCGCCGGCGAAGGCTGGCATCGAAACGAAGCCAGCGCCACCGGCGACAGCAGCACCGGCCAGCGCCAGAACTTCGCGCCGTGCAAGTGCACCGCTGCGCTGGTTCATACGCCCAGCTTCTCCTTGAGGAACGAGGACACGTCTGCAGCCGCCACCTTGGTGGCCGCCGTGTCGCGGCGATGCTGGTATTCGAGCTGGCCCTCCTTGATGCCGCGATCGGAGATCACGACCCGATGCGGCACACCGATGAGTTCCCAGTCGGCGAACATCGCGCCGGGGCGCTCGCCGCGGTCGTCCAGCAACACGTCCACGCCGGCGGCCAGCAATTCGCCATAGAGCTTTTCGGCAGCCGACTTCACATCGGCGCTGCGATCCATGCCGATGGGGCACAGCACCACGGTGAATGGCGCGATCGCGTCCGGCCAGATGATGCCGCGCTCGTCGTGGTTCTGTTCGATGGCCGCCGCAGGCAGGCGCGTGACGCCGATGCCGTAGCAGCCCATTTCCATGAACTGCGGCTTGCCGTTCTCGTCGAGGAAGGTCGCGTCCATCGCCTTCGAGTACTTCGTGCCGAGGTAGAACACATGGCCCACTTCGATGCCGCGTTCGATGGCGAGTTCACCCTTGCCGTCCGGGGAAGGATCGCCGGCCACCACATTGCGCAGGTCGGCCACGAGTTCGGGCTCGGGCAGATCGCGGCCCCAGTTCACGCCCGTGATGTGGTGGTCGGGTTGATTCGCGCCGCAGATCCAGTCGGCCATGACAGCCACTTCGCGGTCGGCGACAACGCGCACCGGCTGCTTCATGTTCAGGGGGCCGAGGTAGCCGGGCTTGCAGCCGAAGTGCGCATCGATCTCGGCAATGGTCGCGAAGCGGAAGCCCACGTCGAGCCCGGGCACCTTGTTGACCTTCACTTCGTTCATGTCGTGGTCCCCGCGCAGCAGCAGCAGCCAGACTTGCGATTTCTTCACTTCGCCCTTGTCGTCCAGTTCGTCCGTGGCGAGCACGAGCGACTTCACCGTGGTGCTGAGCGGAACACCCAGCAGTTCGGCCACGTCCGCGCAGGTGCTCTTGCCGGGCGTCGGCGTGAGCGTGAGCGGCTTCGCCGCTGCAGGACGCGGACCGACGGGCGCGAGCGCTTCGGCCTTTTCCATGTTGGCGGCGTAATCGCTGCCGGGGCAATACACGATGGCGTCTTCACCGGTTGCGGCGATCACCTGGAACTCCTCGCTCAGGTCACCGCCGATCGCGCCACTGTCCGCCGCCACGGCGCGATAACGCAGGCCGAAACGGTCGAAGATGGCGCGGTAGGCCTGCGCCATCACCTGGTAGCTCGCCTTCGCCCCGGCCATGTCGCGGTCGAAGCTGTAGGCGTCCTTCATGATGAATTCGCGACCGCGCATCAGGCCGAAGCGCGGCCGGCGCTCGTCGCGGAACTTGGTCTGGATCTGGTAGAAGTTGCGCGGCAGTTGCTTGTAGCTGCGCAGCTCCTGGCGCGCGATGTCGGTGACCACCTCTTCGCTGGTGGGCTGCACGACAAAGTCGCGGTCATGGCGATCCTTGATGCGCAGGAGCTCGGGGCCCATCTTCTCGAAGCGGCCGGTTTCCTGCCAGAACTCGGCCGGCTGCACGACGGGCATGGTGAGTTCGACAGCACCGGCCCGATTCATCTCTTCGCGCACGATGGCTTCCACCTTGCGGATGACGCGCAAGCCCATCGGCATGTAGTTGTAGATGCCGGCACCGAGCTTGCGGATCAGGCCCGCGCGCATCATGAGCTTGTGGCTGGCCACTTCGGCATCGGCCGGGGCTTCCTTGAGGGTCGAAACGAAAAACTGGGAGGCTTTCATGGGGACTCGGGTGCTGGCTCGATGCAGAAGCGACGCTGGCTGGCCCTTGCTGCACGGGGGCCGCCGTGCATAATGGACTCAGTTCAAAAATTGGGGTTTGATTATGCTTGACCGGGACGGCTTTCGGCCTAACGTCGGCATCATCCTGCTCAACCAGAAAAACCAGGTGTTCTGGGGCAAACGCATCCGGACGCACTCGTGGCAGTTTCCGCAAGGGGGCATCGATCGGGGAGAAAATCCCGAGCAGGCCATGTACCGGGAATTGCATGAAGAAGTGGGTCTGCTTCCGGAGCATGTGCGTATCGTTGCCCGCACGCGGGACTGGTTGCGCTATGAGGTGCCGGACAGGTACATCCGACGCGATGCGCGCGGTCATTACAAGGGGCAGAAGCAGATCTGGTATCTGCTGCAGCTGGTCGAGCCCGACTGGCACCTGAACCTGCGCGCCACCAACCATCCCGAGTTCGACGCCTGGCGCTGGAACGACTACTGGGTCCCGCTGGATGTGGTGGTCGAGTTCAAACGCGGCGTCTATGAAATGGCACTGACCGAGCTCGCGCGTTACCTGCCGCGTGTCGACCAGCGCAACCGTTACCTGCGTGGCGGCATGCGGTCCCGCGACAACCCGGACTACCGTGAGTCCGGTCCGATGCCATTGCCGGGCGCAGCCTTCGAGCTACCGCCGGGCGCAAGCTTTGATCCTCACCCGCCCGCCGGCGACGGCGGTGGCAATCCGACCGATGAAACCCACCACCATTGAGACTGCATCGCGCAGCCTGCTGACTCTCGCGCTCGCCGCATTTGGCATGTCCGCTTCCTTCGCCCAGTTGAACGAGAACCCCGACTGGAAAGAGGAATCGGCTCCGCAACCCCCGGCCTTCAAGACCGATGGGCTGATCAAGGTAGACATGCCCAACTATCTCGAGCTGTCTTACGGCGTGGACCCGCAGACGCTCACCATCGGCAAGGACAGCGTTGTGCGCTACGTCATGGTGGCCACGAGCCGCAGTGGCACCGTCAATGCCATGCACGAAGCCATTCGCTGCTCGACAGGCGAGGTGAAGCTGTATGCCCGCTACGGGAGTTCAGGATGGCTCACGGACGAAAAGCAGGAGTGGCGACCCATGCAGTCCGCTGCACGCCACTCCTGGGCCGCAGCGCGCCAGGGCATCTGCAATGGCCGGGCACCGCAGCGAACGCCGCAGGACATCGTGCGCGCCATGCGCAGTACCATGATGCCTGCGATCTGACAGGGAAGTTCAGGTTTCGGCCAGTGCGCGGCTGGTGAGCACGAGGTTGTCGCGATGGACCATCTCGGGCTCGGCCACATAACCGAGCACGGCCTCGAACTCGCTGGAAGGTTTGCGACAGATCATGCGCGCCTCGGCGCTCGAGTAATTCGCAAGGCCACGCGCGAGTTCGAGCCCGGCGCTGTCTCTTATGGCAATGACGTCGCCCCGGGCGAAGTCGCCATCCACAGAAGTCATGCCGATGGGCAGCAGGCTTTTTCCCTCATCGCGCACCTTGATGGCCGCACCTGCGTCCACGCGCACGGCTCCGCGCATCTGCAAATGGTCGGCCATCCACTGCTTGCGCGCCTGCATCTTCTGCGTCTGCGCCACCAGCAACGTACCGATGGGCTCGCCGCCAGCCAGCCGCACCAGCGCGTCGGGCTCGCGGCCCCAGGCAATCACCGTGGATGCGCCCGAGCCCGCCGCACGCTTGGCCGCGAGGATCTTGGTGATCATGCCACCCTTGCCAATGCTGGACCCGGCACCGCCCGCCATTGCTTCGAGCTGCGGATCGCCTGCGCGCGCTTCGTGCACGAACGTGGCGGAAGGATCACGGCGCGGGTCGGCTGTATAGAGGCCATGCTGGTCCGTCAGGATGATCAGCAGGTCCGCCTCGACGAGGTTGGCCACCAGTGCCCCCAGCGTGTCGTTGTCGCCGACCTTGATTTCGTCATTGACGACGGTGTCGTTTTCGTTGATGACCGGCACCACGCCAAGCCGCAGCAAGGTCAGCAGTGTGGAACGTGCATTGAGATAACGCTCGCGGTCGGCCAGATCGGCGTGCGTGAGCAGCACCTGCGCACTGCCAAGCTTGTTTTCGCGCAGCTTGGTTTCGTACATCTGCGCGAGGCCCATCTGGCCCACGGCAGCAGCCGCCTGGAGTTCATTCACTTCGCGCGGCCGCGTGGCCCAGCCCAGACGCTTCATTCCTTCGGCGATGGCGCCACTGGAAACCATGACGACCTCGCGGCCGTCGTTCACGAGGGCCGCGAGCTGACGGCACCATTCGCCAATTGCAGCGGCGTCGAGTCCGCGCCCTTCGTTGGTCACAAGGCTCGATCCGACCTTGACGACAATGCGGCGCGCATCACGCAGCGCTGACGAGGCGGCAACGTTCATTCGGAAGGTGCCGACACGAAGCGTGGATCCACATCGACCGGCACCTGTTCGGACAGATGCTCGGCATGGATGTGCTGGAAAACCGCTTTCACCAGCGGCTCGCAACCTTCACGCGTGAGGGCAGAAATCTCGAACACAGGGCCTTTGTACCTGAGTCGGCGCACGACATCTTTCACGCGTGCTTCACGCTCTTCGGCCGGCACCATGTCCAGCTTGTTGAGCACCAGCCAGCGTGGCTTCCTGAAAAGCGCTTCGTCGTACTTCTTGAGCTCACCCACGATTGCCTTCGCCTGCGCGACGGGATCGACGGCGTCGTCAAACGGCGCCAGATCCACAAGATGCAGCAGCAGACGCGTGCGTTGCAGATGCCGCAGGAACTGGTGGCCGAGACCCGCGCCCTCGGAAGCGCCCTCGATGAGACCGGGCACGTCAGCAACCACAAAGCTCTGTTCCGGACCGACACGCACCACGCCAAGATTGGGGTGCAGCGTGGTGAACGGATAGTCAGCGATCTTGGGCCGGGCATTGGAGATGGCCGAGATCAGCGTGGACTTGCCCGCGTTGGGCATGCCCAGCAGGCCGACATCGGCCAGCACCTTGAGTTCGAGCTTGAGATTCTTCTTTTCACCGGGCCAGCCGGGTGTCTTCTGACGCGGCGCGCGGTTGATGGCGCTCTTGAACCGCATGTTGCCGAAACCACCATCCCCGCCCTTGGCGATCATGATCTGCTCACCGGGCGTCAGCAGCTCATAAAGCACTTCGCCGGTTTCCGCATCGGTGATGATGGTGCCCACCGGCATCTTGAGCACGATGTCGTCACCCGCAGCCCCGAACATGTCGGAGCCCATGCCATGCTGTCCGCGCTTGGCCTCGTGACGGCGCGAGAAGCGGAAATCGACCAGCGTGTTGAGGTTCACGTCGGCCAATGCGTACACGTGCCCACCACGGCCGCCGTCGCCGCCATTCGGTCCGCCGAATTCCTTGTACTTCTCGTGGCGGAACGAGACGCAGCCGTTCCCCCCATCACCTGCGGCGATGTCGATATAGGCTTCGTCGACGAACTTCATGATCCGGATTCTAAGGAGGCCCAAACAAAAAAGCCCTGCGAATGAACCGCAGGGCTTTCGTGCGGGAAAGCCTGATGACTTACGCCGGGGTCACGTTGACCGTGTGCTTGTTCAGCGAACCCTTCACGGCGAACGACACGTGGCCGTCAACCAGAGCAAACAGGGTGTGGTCCTTGCCGATGCCGACATTGGTGCCGGCATGGAATCGGGTACCGCGCTGACGGACGATGATGGAGCCGGCGCTGATGAGTTCACCGCCAAAAGCCTTCACGCCGAGCATCTTGGGCTTGGAATCCCGCCCGTTTCGCGTAGAGCCGCCGCCTTTTTTCTGTGCCATTTCGCTTAACTCCTCAAGCTGCGATGGAAGCGATCTGCAGTTCGGTGAACTGCTGGCGATGCCCCTGACGCTTCTGATAGTGCTTGCGACGACGCATCTTGAAGATGCGCACCTTGTCGTGCTTGCCGTGCGCCACGATCGTGGCTGTGACAGTTGCACCGGACACCAGGGGAGTACCGACCTTGATTTCACTGCCGTTGCCGACAGCCAGAACCTGGTCGATCACGATTTCCTGGCCTACGTCCGCAGCAATCTGTTCTACTTTAATTTTCTCGCCGGCTGCAACGCGATACTGCTTGCCGCCGGTTTTTATGACCGCGTACATGTTGACCTCTCAAAGGGAAGCTCCGCAGACGGATTTCCGCAGAGCCCAAGACTATAACATGGTTTGCGGCTACTAACAACCGCCCGTCATCCAACCCCTCCAGACACGCCTGCGGCACCCGGCCCACGACGGTCCACACGGATCGCGACCCTATAATTTGCCGCTGCTGGCACCGCTGCGCGGGCCTTCCTTCACCAGCAAACCCGCCCTTGACTGTCAATTCTTCCAGTACTTCCGCCACACTCGCACTGATCGCGAACGACATGCTCGAGGTGGACCGGGTCATCGCACGCCGACTCGACTCCGGCGTGCCCCTGGTGGCCGACGTGGCGAAATACATCATCTCGGCCGGTGGCAAGCGGCTGCGCCCCGCTTTGCTGCTGCTGGTCAGTGGTGCGCTGGGCTACACGGGCGAACAACGCTTCAATCTGGCCGCCGTCGTGGAGTTCATCCACACGGCAACGCTGCTCCATGATGACGTGGTGGACGAATCCACCCTGCGGCGCGGCCGCGCGACTGCCAACGAGGCGTTCGGCAACCCGGCAAGTGTGCTGGTCGGCGACTTCCTGTATTCGCGCGCCTTCCAGATGATGCTGGACACCGGCAGCATGCGCGTGATGGAAATTCTTGCCGAAGCAACCAACATCATTGCCGAAGGCGAAGTCCTCCAGCTGATGAACATGCACGATCCGTCGCTCGACGAGGCCGGCTACCTTCGGGTCATCCGTTCGAAAACGGCCAAGCTGTTCGAGGCCAGCACCCGGCTGGCTGCCGTCCTGGCACAGGCATCGCCGCAGGTGGAAGAAGCATGTGCCGAGTACGGCCAGGCGCTCGGCACCGCGTTCCAGGTGATCGATGACGTGCTCGACTATCACGGCGATGTCGCGGAAACCGGCAAGAACCTCGGGGATGATCTGCGCGAAGGGAAAACAACCTTGCCGCTGATCATTGCCATGCAGCGTGGCAATGCCATGCAGCGGCAGGTCATCCGCAACGCCATCGAGACGGGCGACGCATCGGAATTGGCCCAGATCGTGGCGATCGTCAATGAAACCGGTGCGCTCGACGCCACGCGCGACGCGGCCGCAGCGGAAGCGCGGAGGGCCATGAAGGCGATCGAACACCTGCCACCCAATTCGCACGTTTCAGGCCTGCTACAATTGGCGGCTCAGCTTTTGGAGCGCCGCTCCTGATCGTTGCATCAGGCCCGCGCGTTGCTCCCGGCAGACATCGGGGTGTAGCTTAGCCTGGTAGAGCGCTACGTTCGGGACGTAGAGGCCGGAGGTTCGAATCCTCTCACCCCGACCATCTTCTTGGTCACTTCTCCAGATCGATCGTCCAGCGGGAGCCGTCGGCGCTCCCGATTTACAGGCAATTTGTCCTGTTCTGCCAACTGATCGCGGTCCCTCGCCCGGGTTTTCGTTTACACCGCAATGGCAATCAGCGATGATCAAAGGCAGTTCCATCCCTAGAGCCAGTCATCCCGGCCAGTTACATTTACAGGCATGGCATTCGCCGACTCCATCACAGCCAATCAGAATTCCGGCGTGGCCCTGCCAGGCTTGGGCCGGGCCTTGGTCAGCGCTGGCAAGCTCGAACTCAAGACCGCCGAAGAGGTCTACAAGAAGTCCCAGACCAGTGGCAACAGCTTCATTGCCGAGCTGACGGGCTCCGGTGCCGTATCGCCGGCCGATCTGGCGCACACCATGTCGTCGTCTTATGGGGCGCCGCTGCTGGATCTCGAGGCCGTTGATCCGCAGCGCCTGCCCAAGGACCTGCTCGACCCCAAGCTCTGCCAGGAATTCCGCGTCATTGCGCTGAGCAAGCGGGGCAACCGCCTCATCGTCGCCGCGGCCGATCCGTCGGATGCCAAGGCAGCCGAACGCATCAAGTTCGCCACGCAGATGGGCGTGGACTGGGTCATCGCGGAATACGACAAGCTCTCGCGCATGGTCGAGGCCAATGCGACCAGTGCCACCGAGGCCATGGACAACATCATCGGGGATGACTTCGAATTCGACGAAGCCTCGATGGAGTCTTCCAGCAATGAGGCCGATTCGGCCGCGGTAGCCGAAGTCGAGGACGCACCGGTCGTCAAGTTCCTGCAGAAGATGCTTCTGGATGCGTTCAGCATGCGCGCGTCCGACCTGCACTTCGAGCCTTACGAACACACCTATCGCGTGCGCTTCCGCATCGACGGCGAACTGCGCGAGATTGCCAGCCCGCCGATCGCGATCAAGGACAAACTGTCGTCGCGCATCAAGGTGATTTCAAAGCTGGACATCTCCGAGAAGCGCATCCCGCAGGACGGCCGCATGAAGATGAAGGTCGGGCCGGACCGGGTGATCGACTTCCGTGTGAGCACGCTGCCCACGCTGTTCGGCGAGAAGATCGTGATCCGTATCCTGGATCCGAGCAGTGCCAAACTGGGCATCGACGCGCTGGGCTATGACGCTGTCGAAAAGGAGCGGCTGCTCAGTGCCATCGGGCGCCCGTACGGGATGATTCTCGTGACAGGACCGACCGGCTCCGGCAAGACGGTGTCGCTCTACACCTGCCTGAACCTGCTGAACAAGCCGGGGGTGAACATCGCGACGGCCGAAGACCCGTCCGAAATCAACCTGCCCGGCGTGAATCAGGTCAATGTGAATGACAAGGCGGGCCTCACTTTCGCGGCGGCGCTGAAGTCCTTCCTGCGGCAGGATCCGGACATCATCATGGTCGGCGAAATCCGGGACCTGGAAACGGCCGACATCGCCATCAAGGCCGCCCAGACCGGCCACATGGTGCTGTCCACACTTCACACGAACGACGCCCCGACGACGCTCACGCGGATGCGCAACATGGGCATCGCGCCGTTCAACATCGCGTCCAGCGTGATCCTGATCACGGCACAGCGCCTTGCCCGGCGTCTGTGTCCTGTCTGCAAACAACCGCTCGACGTGCCCAGGAGTGCGCTGATCGAGGCCGGCTTCCGCGAGGAGGACCTGGATGGTTCCTGGACGCCCTACCGTCCGGTCGGCTGCAATGCCTGCAACAACGGCTACAAGGGACGCGTGGGCATCTATCAGGTGATGCCCATCAGCGAGGAGATCCAGCGCCTCATCCTGGCCGATGGCAGCGCGTTGGACATCGCCAAGCAGGCCGAGCGCGAAGGTGTGCGCTCGCTGCGACAATCCGGCTTGCAGAAGGTGCGGCAGGGCCTGACTTCCCTGGAAGAAGTCCTGGCCGTGACCAACGAGTAAATAACAGGGAAAACCGGGGTTCAGAATGGCAACAGCTGCTTCCAGGGACATCAAGGAATTCGTCTACGAGTGGGAAGGCAAGGACCGCAATGGCAAGCAGGTCCGTGGCGAACTCCGCGCTTCCGGCGAAAACCAGGTCCAGGCCTATCTGCGCCGTCAGGGCATCCTGAGCAGCAAGATCAAGAAGCGGCGCTCGCGCTCCGGGAAGAAGATCACCAACAAGGATCTGGCCATCTTCACCCGCCAGCTTGCGACGATGATGAAAGCAGGCGTTCCGCTGCTTCAGGCTTTCGACATCGTGGGTCGCGGCAATGCCAATGCCAGCGTGACCAAGCTGCTCGGCGACATCCGGGCCGACGTTGAAACGGGTACTTCGCTGAGCGCCGCGTTCCGCAAGTTCCCGATGTACTTCGACAACCTGTACTGCAACCTGGTCGAGGCCGGTGAGGCGGCGGGTATCCTGGAAGAACTGCTGGACCGTCTTGCCGTCTATATGGAAAAGACGGAAGCCATCAAGAGCAAGATCAAATCCGCGTTGATGTATCCGATCTCGGTGATCGTGGTGGCTTTCGTCGTGGTGGCGGTGATCATGATTTTCGTGATCCCGGCCTTCAAGCAGACGTTCAGCTCGTTCGGGGCCGACCTTCCGGCCCCCACCCTCATCGTGATCGCCATCAGCGAAGTCTTCGTCGCTTACTGGTGGCTCATCTTCGGCAGCATCGGCGGTGGACTCTACTTCTTCTTCCAGGCCTGGAAGCGGAACGAGAAAATGCAGATGTTCATGGACCGTGTGCTGCTCAAGGTGCCGGTGTTCGGCGTCCTGATCGAGAAGTCCTGCATCGCGCGCTGGACACGTACGCTGGCCACGATGTTCGCGGCAGGTGTACCGCTCGTCGAAGCCCTCGACTCCGTAGGCGGGGCTTCGGGCAACTCCGTGTATGCGCGCGCCACGGAAAAGATCCAGCAGGAAGTCTCCACCGGCACCAGCCTGACCGCTGCCATGGGCAACGCCAACCTGTTCCCCACCATGGTTCTGCAGATGTGCGCGATCGGCGAAGAATCCGGTTCGATCGACCACATGCTGGGCAAGGCGGCCGACTTCTATGAAGCGGAAGTTGATGACATGGTCGAAGGCCTGTCCAGCCTGATGGAGCCGATCATCATCGTGTTCCTGGGTGGCCTGATCGGCGGCATCGTCGTCTCCATGTACCTGCCCATCTTCAAACTCGGCCAGGTCGTCTGATGTCGGCGGAGGCGTGGGTTCTTGCCGCCATCGGCGGCTTGATCGGCCTCGTGATCGGCAGCTTCCTGAATGTGGTGGTCTACCGCTTGCCGGTCACCATGTACAGACAGTGGCTGCGTGAATCCAGCGACAACCTGATGGCAGCCGACCCCGACGCCGGTGTGCCAGTGTCGCTGTGGGATCTCGTCTTCGGCGGCAAGACGCTTGCACCCGAGCACATGCACGAAAGCGCAAGGCTGGCTGGTGAAGCGCAGGACCAGTTGCAACCGCTTGGGCTTGCCCGCCCCGCATCCCGTTGCGGTCATTGTGGTCACGTCATCCGCTGGTATGAAAACATTCCGGTGCTCAGTTTCATCGCATTGCGCGGGCGTTGTTCGAACTGCAAGGCACGCATCAGTGTGCGCTATCCGCTGGTGGAGCTTGTCACGGCGGGTTTCTTCGCTGTATGCGCAGTGCGCTGGGGGCTCACGCCACTGGCGTGCGCATGGGCCATCTTCGCGGCCATCCTCATCTGCCAGTTCCTGATCGACCTGGACACACAACTGTTGCCCGACAGCCTGAACTATCTCCTGCTGTGGATCGGTCTCCTTGTTGCGTCGCTGGGCTGGACGGTGCCTCTCGTTTCCGCCGTCTGGGGTGCGATCGCCGGCTACGGGGTGCTCTGGCTTTTCTATCACGCCTATCGTCTGCTGACCGGCAAGGAAGGCATGGGCTATGGTGACTTCAAGCTCATGGCTGCGCTCGGCGCATGGCTCGGGGCAGACTACCTGCTGGCGATCCTTCTGGTGTCATCCATCGTGGGCGGTGTTCTGGGCAGCATCCTGCTGCTCGTGGGCAAGCTCGCGCACAAGGATATCCCGATCGCCTTCGGGCCCTTCCTGGCCGGCGCAGGCCTCGTGTGCCTTCTGATCGGCCCCCAGGAAGTGCGAACCCTCGTGCCCTTCGCCTTCCCCATCGTCGTGCGCTGACAGCATGCAACGACTCGGCCTGACGGGTGGCATCGGCAGCGGCAAGAGTACCGTCGCCGCGATGCTGGCCTCGCTGGGCGCTGCCGTCATCGATGCAGATGCCAACGCCCGCAGCGTGACGGCCATGGGGGGCGAAGCCATTCCCGCCATCCGCGCAGCCTTCGGCGACGACTTCATCGGTGCAGATGGAGCACTGGATCGAACGCGCATGCGCGAACATGTTTTCGCCACGCCCGCAGCCAAACAGCGGCTCGAATCCATCGTCCACCCGCTGGTAGGTGAGAAGACGCGTGCGCAACTGGAACAGGCCCGCAGTGCCGGCCACACGCTCGCCGTGCTGGATATCCCGCTGCTGGTCGAATCCAGCCGCTGGCGCCAGCAACTGGACCATGTGCTAGTCATCGACTGTCTGCCGGCCACGCAGATTCGCCGCGTCATGCAGCGCAGCCAGCTGGACGAAGCTGCGGTGCAGTCCATCATCGCCGCGCAGGCCACGCGCGCGGCGCGGCTCGCGGCGGCCGACGCCGTGATCTTCAATGACGGCATCACGCTGGAGCAGTTGCGCGAACAAACCACTGCCGCGGCGCGGCGCTTCGGGCTATGATCGCGCGGATGGAAGCCGCAGCGTGATTCTGTACGAATACCCATTCAACGAGCGCATCCGCACCTATCTGCGTCTCGAACACCTGTTCAGGCGCCTCGGTGAACTGGTCCCGAGCGACCACCCGCTGCTCCACCACTATGCATTGACGACGATCTTCGAAGTCATGGACGTGGGTGCTCGCGCAGACCTCAAGTCCGACGTGCTCAAGGACCTGGAAAAGCAGAAGAGCCTGCTGAACAGCTACCGAGGGAACCCCGCCATATCCGAGGCCGTGCTTGACCAGGTCACCGGACAGCTCGACGGCTGCTTCAGCGCATTGAACGGCCTGCCCGGCAAGGCCGGCCAATCCCTGACTGAAAGCGACTGGCTCATGAGCCTGCGCAGCCGCGCAGGCATACCGGGAGGCACCTGCGAGTTCGACCTGCCCGCCTATTACGCCTGGCAGCACAAGGCACCCATGCTGCGCCGCGCAGACCTCGAACGCTGGGCGTCGACGCTGGCTCCCCTGGCCGAATCCATACACATGCTGCTCAAGTTGTTGCGCGAGTCGGGTGCTCCGCAGAAAGTCATCGCGACCGGTGGTCACTACCAGCAGACCTTGCCGCAAGGCCGCACGTTCCACCTGCTGCGCCTGGCCATCGACCCGGCACTTGGATTGATTCCAGAGATCAGCGGCAACCGGCTGATGGTATCGGTGCGCCTCATGCGTCACGAATCCGATGACCGCCTTCACCCTTCGACGGAAGACACGGCGCTGGAACTCACCTTGTGCTCCTGACATGGCCGCAGCGAGCCCCGTCAATCCACCGCGGATCGTGAAGTGCCCTGCCTGTGGCGGCAGGAGCGTCTATGCCGCCTCCAACGCCTTCCGGCCGTTTTGCAGCGAGCGCTGCAAGAACAGTGATCTCGGGGCCTGGGCCAATGAGGATTTCCGCGTCCCGGCCGAAGCAGGTCCGGACGATGAGCCGTTCGGCGATCCGAAACTGCAGTAATCGCCGCGTGGCAAGCTCAAGCAGCTTGTGACGGCGCGCCTTTTGCAGGCGTACCCGGAAAACCGCGCTCTTCGGCCAGCCAGTTCAGCACGGGGAAAGCGCCGGGCAACACGGGTTCGACGCCGAGCGGAAATTGCTCCCACGACATCGACTGCCCTTCGCGCATCTCGAACTCGCCGTCCCATTCGCGGACCTTGCACCAGTGCAGGCGCACCAGCGCATGCGGATAGTCGTGTTCGGTCACGCGCCAGACATCGACGTCGCCGATGGTCACACCCAGTTCTTCCTGGAGTTCGCGTCGCAAGGCCTGCGCGACGGTCTCACCGGCCTCAACCTTGCCGCCAGGAAATTCCCAGTAGCCCGCGTACGGCTTGCCTTCGGGACGTGAGGTCAGCAGCAGCGCGTCGTCGGCGCGTATGAGAATGCCGACCGCCACTTCGGTGTGCTTGCGCGGCGACGCAGACGATCCACTCATGCGGCAGCCGTCTTGCGGCCCGCGAAATCCCTCGCGAACTGATAGGCCACGCGCCCGCTGCGCGAGCCTCGCTCGAGCGCCCACACCAGCGCCTCTGCACGCGCCGCTTCGATCTCGGGCTTGGGCACGCTCATCGACGAGAGCCATTGCGCGACGATGGCCAGATATTCATCCTGGCTGAACGGATAAAAACTGACCCACAGGCCGAAGCGTTCGGACAGCGAGATCTTCTCCTCCACCACTTCGCCCGGATGTACCTCGCCATCGTCGGTGTGCGTGTACGTCAGGTTTTCCTTCATGTACTCGGGCAAGAGGTGGCGACGGTTGCTGGTCGCGTAGATCAGCACGTTCGGGGTGGATGCAGCCACCGAGCCGTCGAGGATCGACTTGAGCGCCTTGTAGCCCGGCTCCCCGTCCTCGAAACTGAGGTCGTCGCAGAAGATCACGAACTTCTCGGGGCGCGAAGCCACCACATCGACGATGTCGGGCAGATCGGTCAGATCGGCCTTGTCGACTTCGATCAGGCGCAGGCCCTGCGACGAATACGCGTTGAGGCACGCCTTGATGAGCGAGGACTTGCCGGTCCCGCGCGCACCCGTCAGCAGCACGTTGTTGGCGGTGCGGCCCTCGACGAACTGCTGTGTGTTGCGACGGATCTTTTCCTTCTGGATGTCGATTTCCTTGAGGTCACCCAGCGCCATGGCCGCCACGTGGCGCACCGGCTCCAGCGTCCCGTGGCCGGAGCTGCGCTTGCGGTACCGCCAGGCGATGGCGGTGGACCAGTCAGGGGCGGACAGCGGCTGCGGAAGGATGGCTTCGATGCGATCGATCAGCCGGGCGGCGCGCTCGATCAGGCGATCAAACTTCTCGTTCATGACCGGTAGTCGGCGTTGATGGTGACGTAGTCGTGGCTGAAGTCGCAGGTCCAGACCGTGTCTGCGGCATTGCCGCGGCCGAGCACCACACGCACCGTGATCTCGCTCTGCTTCATCACACGCTGGCCGTCTGCTTCCTGATAGGAGGGGTTGCGCCCCCCGTTCACCGCAACATGCACATCGTCCAGATACAGGTCGATCTTCGTCTGGTCGAGATCATCGATGCCGGCATAGCCCACGGCCGCAAGGATGCGACCGAGGTTCGGATCGCTAGCGAAGAACGCGGTCTTCACGAGCGGTGAATGTGCGATGGCATAGGCCACCTTGCGACACTCCTCACCGGTCGCGCCGCCTTCGACACGGACGGAGATGAACTTGGTCGCACCTTCGCCGTCACGCACGATGGCCTGTGCCAGCTTGCGCGCCACGTCGAGCATCGCTGTCTTGAGTGCCTTGCCCGCCTCGCTGTCGAGCAAGGTGATGGGTGCATGCGCCGCCTTGTTGGTGGCAATGACCACGAAGGAGTCGTTGGTGGACGTGTCGCCGTCCACCGTCACGCGATTGAACGAGCCATCGGCCAGCTCGGTGGCCAGTTGCTGCATGAGCGCAGGAGCCACGCAGGCGTCGGTCGCCATGAAACCGAGCATGGTCGCCATGTTGGGGCGGATCATGCCTGCGCCCTTGCTGATGCCGGTGATCGACACAGTTGCACCGCCCACTTCGGCTTTCGCGCTGAATGCCTTGGGCACGGTGTCGGTGGTCATGATGCCCTCGGCCGCGCGCAGCCAGTGATCGGCTTTCGCATCGGCGATGGCCGCAGGCAGACCCGAGACGATGCGGTCCACGGGCAGCGCCTCCATGATCACGCCGGTGGAGAACGGGAGGATCTGCGTGGGCTTGAGCTTCAGCTCGCGCGCCAGCGCATCACAGGTCGAGCGGGCACGGGCCAGGCCGTCTTCGCCGGTCCCGGCATTCGCGTTGCCCGTGTTGATGACCATCGCGCGAACGTCCGCACCCTTGGCCAGATGTTCACGACAGATCTGCACCGGCGCCGCGCAAAAGCGGTTCTGCGTGAAGACACCGCCGACCGACGCGCCCTCGTCGATCAGCACCACGGTCAGGTCCTTGCGGTTGGCCTTGCGCACGCCCGCCTCGGCCACGCCGATGCGCAGGCCGGGCACGGCATGCAGGTCCTGGTTGACGGGAACGGGCAGGTTCACAGGCATGTCGATCTCCTCAGGCCAGCTTGCCGTGGCACTGCTTGTACTTCTTGCCACTGCCGCACGGGCAAGGGTCGTTGCGGCCCACGCGGGGCACGTCGTTCACCAATGCTGCTGGCGCGCCCAGACCGGCTGCTGCCGTGGTCTCGGTCTCGCCGGTCTCGGTCGGCGCGGTGTAAGTCACATTGGCGATGCGCTCGCCGCGGCTTTCCATCTCGTCGGCAGCCTGCTCCAGTTGCTCGCCGGACTGCACCTGCACCGTCATCAGCACGCGCGTGACCTGATTCTTCACCGAGTCCAGCATCTGGCCGAAGAGCTCGAAGGCTTCGCGCTTGTACTCCTGCTTCGGCTGCTTCTGCGCATAGCCGCGCAGGTGGATGCCCTGACGCAAATAGTCCAGCGCGGCCAGATGCTCACGCCAGCTGGTGTCGATGCTCTGCAGCAGCACCATGCGCTCGAACTGCGTGAAATTCTCCTCCCCGACCAGCGCCACCTTCGCCGCGAAAGCTTCGTTGGCTGCGGTGACCACGCGCTCGACGATTTCCTCGTCGGTGATCGCGCTGGCCGCCTGCACTTCGCTGGACAGCGGCAGGTCGATCTGCCACTCCTCGCTGAGCGCCTTCTCGAGTGCCGGGATGTCCCATTGCTCTTCCACCGACTCGGGCGGCACGAACTGGCGCACGAGGTCGGTGAAACAGCCTTCGCGCAACGAGGCAATCTGTTCGGTCAACACAGCCGCATCGAGAATCTCGTTGCGCTGCTGGTAGATGACCTTGCGCTGGTCATTGGCCACATCGTCATATTCGAGCAGTTGCTTGCGGACGTCGAAGTTGCGGGCCTCGACCTTGCGTTGCGCAGACTCGATGCTGCGCGTGACAATCCCGGCTTCGATGGCTTCGCCATCGGGCATCTTCAGGCGCTCCATGATGCTGCGCACGCGGTCGCCCGCGAATATGCGCATCAGCGGATCGTCCAGGCTCAGGTAGAAACGCGACGAACCCGGATCTCCCTGGCGGCCCGAACGGCCGCGCAGCTGGTTGTCGATACGGCGGGATTCGTGCCGTTCGGTGGCGATGATGCGCAGTCCACCCAGCGCCTTCACGGCTTCGTGGTCGGCCACCCAGGCTTCACGCAGGCGGGCAATCTCGACCGCCTTGGCCGCCGCGTCCATGGCTTCGTCAGCCTCGACCGCTTCGATGGCCTTCTCCACATTGCCGCCCAGCACGATGTCGGTGCCGCGGCCGGCCATGTTGGTGGCAATCGTGATCATCTTCGCGCGACCGGCTTGCGCAATGATGTCGGCCTCACGCGCATGCTGCTTGGCGTTCAGCACCTGATGAGGCAGCTTCTCCTTCGTGAGCAGCTGGTCGATGATTTCCGAGTTCTCGATCGACGTCGTGCCCACCAGCACGGGCTGTCCTCGCTCGTAGCACTCGCGGATGTCCTTGATGGCCGCTTCGTACTTCTCGCGCGTGGTCTTGTAGACGCGGTCGAGCTGGTCGTCGCGTTTGCTCGGACGGTTCGGCGGGATCACCATCGTTTCCAGACCGTAGATCTCCTGGAACTCGTAGGCTTCGGTATCGGCCGTACCCGTCATGCCGGCGAGCTTGCCGTACAGGCGGAAGTAGTTCTGGAAGGTGATGGACGCGAGTGTCTGGTTCTCGGCCTGGATGGCCACGCCTTCCTTCGCTTCCACGGCCTGATGCAGGCCATCGCTCCAGCGGCGACCCGCCATCAGGCGTCCGGTGAATTCGTCGACGATGATGATCTCGCCGTTCTGCACCACGTAGTGCTGGTCGCGGTGGTACAGGTGCGCCGCACGCAGTGCCGCGTACAGGTGGTGCATCAGCGAGATGTTGGCCGGGTCGTACAGCGACGCGCCCTCGGGCAGCAAGCCCATTTCGAAGAGGATGCGCTCGGATTTCTCGTGGCCCGACTCGGTCAGGTAGACCTGATGCGTCTTTTCATCGACGGTGAAGTCGCCCGGTTTGGTGATGCCTTCACCGGTGCGCGGATCGGCTTCGCCCTCCTGGCGCTCCAGGGTGGGAATTGCACGGTTGATCGCGATGTACAGCGCCGTATGGTCCTCGGCCTGCCCGCTGATGATGAGCGGTGTGCGCGCTTCGTCGATCAGGATCGAGTCCACTTCGTCCACGATGGCGAAGTTCAGGCCGCGTTGTACCCGGTCACCGCTCTCGTACACCATGTTGTCGCGCAGGTAGTCGAAGCCGTACTCGTTGTTCGTGCCGTAAGTGATGTCCGAAGCGTAGGCAGCCTGCTTCTGCTCGCGCGGCATCTGCGGCAGGTTGATGCCGACGCTGAGGCCGAGGAAGTTGTAAAGGCGCCCCATCCACTGCGCGTCGCGGTTGGCCAGATAGTCGTTCACCGTCACCACGTGCACGCCCTTGCCCGAGAGGGCATTCAGGTACACGGGCAGCGTGGCGGTCAGCGTCTTGCCTTCGCCGGTGCGCATTTCGGAAATCTTGCCGTGGTGCAGTGCCATGCCGCCCAGCATCTGCACGTCGAAATGGCGCATTTTCATGATGCGCTTGGAGCCTTCGCGCACGACAGCAAAGGCTTCGGGCAACAGCGCGTCGAGGCTTTCACCCTTGGCGACGCGGTCCTTGAACTCCTGCGTCTTCCCACGCAGTTGCGTGTCGTCCAGCTTTTCGAACTGGGGTTCCAGCGCGTTGATGCGCTCCACCGTCTTCCGGTATTGTTTGAGCAGGCGGTCGTTGCGGCTGCCGAAAAGTTGGGTCAGGAAATTGGCCATGAGGAAGAGTCGCGCGAGCCCGGCGGGCGATCGCGGCGACCGGAACTCCTAAGCAAAAGGTGAATTCAGGTGGGGCAGCGCCCGTGCAGGACACTGCGGCCGGCCTTGCGGCCCGACCGCGCCTGCCAGCGCTGCCAGAACGGCGGATTTTACCTGCGGGGCGCCGGGGATGCCCGGATCGCTCCGGCCCCGCCATGGCCCGCGTGGCCGGCATGCTTGCCGGCGTCCGCCACGGGGTCGGACAGGTTCTGACCGGCCATCAGGAACTGCTGCGGATCCTGCGGGACACCCTGGACCAGCACTTCGAAATGCAGGTGCGGGCCCGTGGAGCGGCCCGTGGTGCCTACATTGGCGATCTTTTGCCCACGTTTGACCAGATCGCCCTTCTGGACGAACACCCTGGACGCGTGCGCATAGCGGGTGACGAGATTGTTGCCGTGGTCGATCTCGACCATGTTGCCGTAGGCGGCGTGGTATTCCTGCGTGACCACCACGCCACCGGCTGCGGCCACGATGGCGGCACCGCTGTCGGCCTGGAAATCGAGGCCCGTGTGCAGGGCGGAGCGTCCCGTGAATGGATCGATGCGCCAGCCGAAAGACGAGCCGAGGTTCGCACCCGGCACCGGCTGCTGGGTGGGCACCATCATCTTGCGGATGCGCTGGTCGAACAGGCGTGATTCGGCCACGGTGAACAGGTCGACCCGCTGATCGGTGAGCTGATCGAGATCGGCCAGTGTGGCCTGCAGCTCTTCCAGTGCGAGCGGTCGGCCTTCGATGAGCACGCCACCGCGACCGGGCACGACCTTGGCTTCGGCAGGATTGAGCCCCGCCAGACCAGAGACCCGCTCTCCCAGGGATTCGAGCTGCATGAGCTTGGCCTGCATTTCGCCCAGCTTTCGGGCCATGACGTCGAGGTTCTCGCGCATGTAACGGTCGCGCTGCTCGAATTCGTCCTTGACCATGAGCCGCACGAGCGCGCCAATCACCGGCCAGCCTTCGCGGGCCCCCTTGAGGAACACCCAGTGGTAGAGGCCGGCGGCCACCACCATGAGGCCGACCGACAGGGCCAAGCCTGCCATGATCAGCCGTGTTCCGCTCAGGTGGATGGCGCGGCTTTTTGCCAGCCACGCATCCGTGATAATCAAATGCACTCTGCCCAACCCCTTGAATTGCACACCCGCCATGAACCGCCAGCAGCCCCCATTCACACTGGAACAGGCTGCACAGGAATCCCCCACCCTGGCGAGACTGACGGCGCTCGCCCGTGAATCGGCCGAGCGCCTCAAAGCCATCCAGCCGCTGGTCCCGCCCGGGATGCGCCCCGCCTTGCAGGCCGGGCCGATCGAGGGTGATGCGTGGTGCCTGCTGGTGGACAACAACGCTGCGGCTGCCAAGCTGCGCCAGTTGTTGCCTGCCTTGCAGGCCCACTTGCGAAGCCGGGGTTGGGAGGTTAACTCAATTCGGCTCAAGGTCCAAGCAAAAAGCCGCCACGACCTGGGCCGTGGCGGCTTCTGACTGGTGCCGCTTGTCGGAATCGAACTGACGACCTACCGCTTACAAGGCGGGTGCTCTACCAACTGAGCTAAAGCGGCGAATCGGGGATTTTAAGCGCGTAAGGCCGGCTACTTGACGCGCTTGAGCGAAGGACGGCCACCACCGGACGGCGAAGGCCTCGGCGGCTCACCGTCAGGGCCGGCTGGCGGCTCGTCGGATGACACCAGCTGGACGATGTTGGCGTCTCCACCCGCAGTCCGGGGAGGCCCGGATGGGGCCTTCGCGGTACCGTCAACAGCGGAAGGACCGACCGATGTCGTCGGCACCGCCACGGGAAACGCCATGCCCTGTCCGTTTTCGCGCGCGTAAATGGCGATCACCCGGTTGACCGGCACCATGATCTCGCGCGCCGTCCCGGCAAAGCGGGCCTTGAACTCGATGAACTCGTTGCCCAGCTTGAGCGAACTGGTGGCATCGAAGCTGATGTTCAGGACGATCTCGCCGTTCTTCACATACTCGCGCGGAACCTGGACCGTGTCGTCCACCAGCACCGCGACATACGGCGTGAAGCCGTTGTCGGTGCACCAGTCGTACAGCGCCCGGATCAGGTAAGGGCGGGTGGAGGTGGACTCCAGCGCGTTCATCATGCCTGCGCCGCTCCGCTTACTTGCGCATCACTTTCTCGGACGGCGTCAGCGCCTCGATGTAGGCGGGACGCGAGAAGATGCGTTCCGCGTACTTCAGCAGCGGTGCGGCATTCTTCGACAGCTCGATGCCGTAGAAGTCCAGGCGCCAGAGCAGCGGCGCAATCGCCACGTCGAGCATGGAGAAGTTGTCGCCCAGCATGAACTTGTTCTTGAGGAACACCGGGGCCAGTTGCGTCAGGCGGTCGCGGATGTGCGAACGTGCCTTTTCCAGTGCCTTTTCATTGCCCTTGGCTGCGCGGTTTTCCAGCGTGGCCACGTGCACGAAGAGTTCCTTCTCGAAGTTCAGCAGGAACAGGCGCACGCGGGCGCGGTCCACCGGGTCGCCGGGCATCAGTTGCGGATGCGGGAAGCGTTCGTCGATGTACTCGTTGATGATGTTCGACTCGTACAGGATCAGGTCGCGCTCGACCAGGATCGGCACCTGGCCGTACGGGTTCATGACGCTGATGTCTTCGGGCTTGTTGTAGAGATCCACGTCGCGGATCTCGAAGTCCATGCCCTTTTCAAACAGCACGAAGCGGCAACGGTGGGAGAAAGGGCAAGTCGTTCCTGAATACAACACCATCATGGCGTAGGCTCCTAAAAATCAAAAAGAGTGGGACGCCCCTGGCACTCCCACTCTGCACGGCCCGCCCCTGAAGGCGCGGGCAACTCTCTGTTATTTGATGTCTTTCCAGAACGCGGCGTTCAGACGCCATGCGATCACGGTAAAGAACATCAGGAAAATCAGAACCCAGACGCCCACGCGCACGCGCGTGTTCGCAGCCGGCTCGGCCATCCACTGCATGTAGGCCACCAGGTCGCCCACGGCATCGTCGTACTGCTGAGGCGTCATCGTGCCCGGCGTCACCTGCTTCCAGCCGGTGACGACCTTGACCTTGTGACCATGCGACTCGTGCTCGGCATAGACCGGCTCGCGTTCGCCCTGCAGTTCCCACAGCGCGTGCGGCATGGCGACGCTGGGGAAGGCCAGGTTGTTCCAGCCGGTGGCTTTCTCGCTGTCGCGGTAGTAGGTACGCAGGTAGGTATAGAGATAGTCTGCACCGGTGCCTCCGTGGCCGGAACGCGAACGGGTGATCAGCGTGAGATCAGGCGGGTTTCCACCGAACCAGTCCTTGGCCTGCTTCGGGTCGATCGCGGCCTTCATGGTCTCGCCGATCTTGACGTCGCCGAACAGCAGGTTGTCCTTGATCTGCTGCTCGGTGAGGCCGATGTCCTGCAAGCGGTTGTAGCGCATGAAGGCGGCGGAATGGCAGTTCAGGCAGTAGTTGACGAACAGCTTGGCACCGTTCTGGACGGCGGCGAGGTCCGTCGTCTTCTTGGGTGCCTTGTCCCAGGCGATGCCGCCTTCAGCGGCGACGGCACCCGTGACGATACCCAGCGTGGCGATCAGCGTGAGGATGAGCTTTTTCATTGTTGTGGTCTCCCGCTCAGTGCGCAACGAAAGTGACGCGGTCGGGGACCGGCTTGGTCTCACCCACGCGGCTCCACCACGGCATCAGCAGGAAGAAGCCGAAGTAGAACAGCGTGCCCACCTGCGACACGCGCTCGCCGATCGGCGAGGGAGCCTGCACACCCAGATAGGCCAGCACCACGAAGTTGATGACGAAGACGCCATACATGTACTTGTGCCAGTCGGGACGGTAGCGGATCGACTTGACCGGGCTCTGGTCGAGCCAGGGCAGGAAAAACAGGATGATCACGGCACCACCCATCACGACCACGCCCCAGAACTTGGCGTCGATCGAGAGCATCAGGGCGATGGCCACGACAGCGGCGCCGACGACGATCGCCTTGAAGATCGTGGGCAGCTTGGCCTTGACCACGCCGAAGCCGGCGCCGAGCACCACGCAGGCGATGAGTACATACATCATCTCGGTGGTGATGGCGCGCAGCATCGAATAGAACGGCGTGAAGTACCAGACCGGCGCGATGTGCGAGGGCGTCTTCAGCGGGTCGGCCGGGATGAAGTTGTTGTACTCGAGGAAGTAGCCACCCATCTCCGGCGCAAAGAAGATGACGGCCGTGAAAACCATCAGGAACATGCACACGGCAAAGATGTCGTGCACCGTGTAGTACGGATGGAAAGGCACGCCGTCCAGCGGCTTGCCGTCGGCGTCCTTGTGGGCCTTGATCTCGATGCCGTCGGGGTTGTTGGAGCCCACATCATGCAACGCCAGCAGGTGGGCGACGACCAGGCCCAGCAGGACCAGCGGCACGGCGATCACGTGGAAGCTGAAGAAGCGGTTGAGCGTCGCGTCCGACACGACGTAGTCGCCGCGAATCAGCAGGGCGAGGTCGGGACCGACGAACGGAACGGCTGCGAACAGGTTCACGATCACCTGGGCACCCCAGTAGGACATCTGGCCCCAGGGCAGAAGGTAGCCCATGAAAGCTTCGGCCATCAGCACCAGGAAGATCGCGCAGCCGAAGATCCAGACCAGCTCGCGCGGCTTGCGGTAGCTGCCGTACAGCAGGCCGCGGAACATGTGCAGGTACACGACCACGAAGAACGCAGAGGCACCGGTGGAGTGCATGTAGCGGATCAGCCAGCCCCAGGGCACGTCGCGCATGATGTACTCGACCGACTCGAACGCCTTGGCGGCGTCGGGCTTGTAGTGCATCACGAGGAAGATGCCGGTGACGATCTGGATCACCAGCACCAGCAGGGCGAGCGAGCCGAAGATGTACCAGAAGTTGAAGTTCTTCGGCGCGTAGTACTCCGACATGTGGACGCGGTAGGCGTCGAATGCCGTCGGGAAGCGGTTCTCGAACCAGTTGGTGACCTTGGCAGTCACCGGGGCGTTCGGGGAGATTTCCTTGAATTCAGCCATGGTGGTACTCCGTCAGGCCTTCTTGTCTTCGCCGATGAGCAGGCGCGAATCCGACAGGTACATGTGCGGCGGGACTTCAAGGTTGTCCGGCGCAGGCTTGTTCTTGTAGACGCGACCGGCCATGTCGAAGGTGGAGCCGTGGCAGGGGCACAGGAAGCCGCCGTGCCAGTCGTCCGGCAGCGAAGGCTGCGGGCCCGGCACGAACTTGTCGCTGGGTGAGCAGCCCAGATGCGAGCAGATGCCCACCACGACCAGCAGCTCCGGCTTGATGGAGCGGGCTTCGTTGCGCGCGTATTCGGGGGTGAGTTCGGCGGGGTTGCGCTGGGACTTCGGGTCCGCCAGCTGGCCGTCGAGCTTGGGCAGCTCGGCGACCTGCGAGGCCGTGCGACGCACGATCCAGACCGGCTTGCCGCGCCATTCGACGGTCATCTTCTCGCCCTCTTTGAGTGCGGAGATGTCAACTTCCACCGCAGCACCTGCCGCCTTGGCTTTTTCGGACGGCTGGAAGGTACTGACAAAGGGAACGGCGGTTGCCACGCCGCCCACTGCACCAGCACAGCCGGACGCGATCAGCCACGTCCGTTTGCTGGTGTCGACTGGGGTGTCACTCATGGGGGTCCTCAATGAACTTCGCTTTATTGGGGTCAACCGGGGATTGTAGCGGAGCGCTACAGTGCAATTCAATGCGTTTCCGGCTGGTGCGGCCTGCTTGACACGCCTCATTTAGCCGCAATACTGGGCGGCTTGACCAATCACGAGTCCATCAGGAGCAAGAGCGCATGGGAATGATGCAGGAATTCAGGGAATTTGCCGTCAAGGGCAACGTGATCGACCTGGCGGTCGGCGTGATCATCGGCGGCGCTTTCGGCAAGATCGTCGATTCGGTGGTCGGTGACCTGATCATGCCGGTGGTCGGACTGGTGTTCGGCAAGCTGGATTTCTCCAACATGTTCATCGTGCTGGGCTCGGTGCCTGAGGGCACCGTGCGGACACTGGCAGAGCTGAAGAAGGCTGGCGTCCCGGTGTTCGCTTACGGCAACTTCATCACCGTCGCGGTCAACTTCACCATCCTGGCCTTCATCATTTTCCTGATGGTCAAGGAGATCAACAAGCTCAAGCGCCGCCACGCCGAAGCACCGGCTCCCGCGGCACCCCCGGCCGCTCCGCCGGAAGACATCGTGCTTCTGCGCGAAATCCGCGACAGCCTGAAGAAGTAAGAACTGGCAGGTCGTCCCCGGCTGCATCGACATTGCAGCCGGAGCGTCCTAGGAGCGCCTGCCCGCCGAGAGCAGTCGCGCCATCCGCACGGCTTCGCGCAGGCTTGACGGATCGGCTTTGCCGGTCCCCGCGATGTCAAACGCCGTTCCATGATCCGGACTGGTACGCACCAGGGGCAGGCCCAGCGTGACGTTCACGCCCTTGTCGACACCCAGGTACTTCACCGGGATCAGCCCTTGGTCGTGGTACATCGCCACCACCACGTCGAATTCCCCGGGATGGCCTGGCGCCGAGCGTGCGCGCATGAACACGGTATCCGGCGCGAAGGGACCGCTCACATCCATGCCGGCGTCCAGTGCCCGGGCAATGGCAGGGGCAATCGCCTCGCGCTCCTCGGTGCCGAAAAGGCCGCCCTCGCCCGCATGCGGGTTGAGGCCGGCCACGGCGATGCGAGGCACCCGGCCGAGCACCTCACCCAATGACTCGTGTGTGATCCGGAGCGTTTCGAACACCTGCGACTGCGTGACTGCGGCGATGGCGTCGCGCAGCGAGACGTGGATGCTCACCAGAACAGTCCGCAGTTCATCGCTCGCCAGCATCATGCGGACCGGCGTCTGCGCAACCGTCTGGCCGAGGTGGACGGCGGCTTCAGCCTGCAGCAACTCGGTATGCCCGGGAAAAGCCACGCCCGCAGCGGCGAGCGCCTCCTTGTGGAGCGGCGCCGTCACCATGGCCGCGACTTCACCCCGCAGCGCTGCACGGGCGGCCCAGATCACGCTGTCGGCCGCCGCACGGCCGGCAGAGGCAGCGACCCGGCCAAATTCGGGCAGCGGGGCCGATGCCACGGTCTGGAGCACCGGCACACAACGCGGCGGCACAGAGAACGCCTCCAGCGGTGATCCGATCTGCGCCACAGCGTGTGGAACACCCTCGGCAGCAACGACCGCGCAGGCGCGCCGCAGCGTCGCCACATCGCCCGCCACAAAGCAGCCGCGAACGTCTCCGGCGGCCTCGCGGAACAGGTGCGCAATGATTTCAGGGCCGATGCCTGCGGGATCGCCTTGCGTAATGACCAACGGCTTCGTCGATTCGGTCATGTGTCAGTCACTGTCCATCAGGCCGGGTTGTCGATGTCGATGAACTCGTGCGCGATGCCGAGTTCACCCGCCACATGCGCGGCGACGGCCGGAGCACCGTACCTCTCGGTCGCGTGATGCCCGCAGGCGAGGAAGCTCACGCCGCACTCGCGCGCGTAGTGCGCCTGGGGCTCAGAAATCTCACCGGTGACAAAAGCCTGCGCGCCCGCCGCGATGGCGGACTCGAAGTAGCCTTGGGCACCACCGGTGCACCAGGCGATGCGGCGGATGGGGCCCGATCCACTGTCCACGCAAGTCACGGCACGGCCCAGCACCTGGCCGACATGCGCGGACAGTTCATTGGCATCGGCAAAAGCGCGACCATCCGCAGCTTCGCCGATCACGCCGAGATTCTGTTCGCCAAAGGTTCCCTGCGGCTTCAGCCCCAGCTTCGCGCCGAGCTGCGCGTTGTTGCCCAGCACGGGGTGCGCGTCCAGCGGCAGGTGGTAAGCGAAGAGGTTGATGTCGTGCGCGAGCAGCAATGCAAGGCGCTGCTTCATCCAGCCTGTCACGCGTCCGTCATGGCCACGCCAGAACAGGCCGTGGTGCACGAAAATCGCATCGGCATCCACGGCAATGGCCGCCTCGATCAGCGCACGACTCGCGGTCACGCCGGACACGATCTTGCCGATGGCTGCCTTGCCTTCCACCTGCAAACCGTTCGGCCCGTAGTCACGGAAACGACCGGGCTCCAGCAGGGTGTCGAAGGCTTGCAGCAAGACGGAGCGGTCAGTCATGTAGAGGCTGTTCGTAGGGCATGGCGAGGGCGGCAAGCAGGCATTGTCGGCCAAAGTTCAAGCACAATGCCCGCATGCGTCGATTCTGGCTCCTGTTCTCCCAAACCATCACTGTGCTGCTGGCCGCGTACTTCGTGGTCGCAACACTCAAGCCGGACTGGCTTGGCCGCCGCCCGGGCGGCGTCATCGGCAACGTCACGCTGTTCGAAGCACCCGGCACGCCCGCTGGACAGCCCGTCGCAGGCAGCTTCAGCGCGGCAGCCAAGAAAGCATCACCGGCCGTGGTGAGCATCAACACCAGCAAGACGCCGGACCGGGCGATGGCGCAAGATCCGTGGTTCCGCTTCTTCTTCGGCGAACGCGGCAACGAACCGCAGGTAGGCCTTGGCAGCGGTGTGATCGTCAGCCCGGACGGCTACGTCCTCACCAACAACCACGTGGTCGAAGGCGCGGACGAGATCGAGGTCATCCTCAACGACGCGCGTCGCACGCGCGCCAAGGTCATCGGCACTGACCCGGACACCGACCTGGCCATCCTGAAGATCGAACTCGACAAACTGCCCGTCATCTCGCTGGGCAACTCCGACCAGATGGAAGTGGGCGACCAGGTGCTGGCCATCGGCAACCCGTTCGGGGTGGGACAGACCGTCACCAGCGGCATCGTGAGCGCGCTGGGCCGCAACCAGCTGGGCATCAACACCTTCGAGAACTTCATCCAGACCGACGCAGCCATCAACCCCGGCAACTCCGGTGGCGCGCTGGTGGACGTGAACGGCAACCTCATGGGCATCAACACGGCCATCTATTCGCGTTCGGGTGGCAGCATGGGCATCGGCTTCGCCATTCCCGTGTCCACGGCGCGCCTCGTCCTCGAGGGCATCGTGAAGGACGGCCAGGTCACGCGCGGCTGGATCGGCGTGGAGCCGAACGAACTGTCGCCAGAACTGGCGGAGACCTTCGGCGTGAAGGCACGCAAGGGCGTGATCATCACCGGCGTGCTGCAGAACGGCCCCGCAGCCCAGGCTGGCATCCGGCCGGGCGACGTGATCACCCAGGTGGGCGACAACGATGTCGGCAACGTGTCTGAACTGCTGAGCAATGTCGCAGCGCTCAAGCCAGGCGTCGCGACACCCTTCGAACTTCAGCGTGGCAATGACAAGCTGAAGCTGGATGTGACGCCCGGCCAGCGACCCAGGCCCCGCATGCAGCGCGCGCCACGCTGATCACCGGGATTTCCGCGAACGCGCCGGGGAGCGACTCAGGAAGGCGCGTCTCAGGGTCCCGCCGACTCCTGCGATGCCTTTTCTTCGGTCTTTTCCTCGGGGGCCTGCGTGTGCTTGATGAAGATCTGCGCAGCCCAGATGCCGATCTCGTAGAGGATGCACATCGGGATGGCCAGCGCCAGCTGCGAGATCACGTCAGGCGGCGTGACAACCGCCGCCACCACGAATGCCACGACGATGAAGTAGCCGCGGAATGACTTGAGCTTCTCGATCGTCACCAGGCCGAAGCGAGCCAGCAGCATGACCACGATCGGCACCTGGAATGCAAGACCGAAAGCGATGTACAGCGAGAGGATCGACTCGACATACGACGCGATGTCTGGCGTGGCTGCCACGCTGGCCGGTGTGAATTTCTGGATGAAGGCGAACATCTTGTCCAGCACGAAGAACTGCACGAACGCGATGCCGATATAGGCCAGCATGCTGCCGAAGAAGATGAGCGGCAGCGCGAATTTTTTCTCGTGGCTGTACAGGCCGGGCGCCACGAACATCCAGATCTGGTACATCAGCCAGGGCAGTGCCAGCAGGAAGGCCGCCATCAGCAGCACCTTGAGCGGCACGAAGAACGGCGTGAACACGCCCACGGCAATCAGCTTGGCATCTGGCGGCATGTGCGCCCGGATGGGAACGGCGATCCAGTCGATCAGTCCGCTCGGCCCGGGCCAGAACGCAAGCAGCGCACCGGCGACCATCAGTCCGTAGATGCAGTAAAGCAGGCGATCACGCAGCTCCATCAGGTGCTGCACGAAGGGCTGCTCGGTGCCGGCCAGTTCGTCTTCTTGCTTGTTGGTGTCGGACATGGCTTGGGTGAAGATGAGGTCTCGCACCCGCAGGAGCGCAGTCGGGAGAGCCCGTCAGGTCAGTTGAGTTTCTGCGGCCGGTAGCGCGCCACACGCGCCGCCCCCGACAGCGCCTTGGTACGCACGCCCGCGCGTGCCTTGTACCACTGGGGGGTGGCGCCGCGCTTGAGACGCCATTTCTTGTTGGGGTTCTTGTAGGCCGGTGCAACAGCCGCCGAATCGTCCGGCAATGCAGCCGTCTCGGTGGTTTCGGACCAGGCCTTCTCGAAATCGCTGGCGCTGGTCTGGATGGAGCTTTCCACGTTGCGCGCGGCGTCCTCGACGGAGTCCTTCATCTTGCGCAGCTCGTCGAGCTCCATCGACCGGTTGACCTCGGCCTTGACGTCGTTCACGTAGCGCTGCGCCTTGCCCAGCAAGGCACCAACCGTGCGCGCGACGCGCGGCAGCTTCTCCGGCCCGATGACCACGAGGGCCACCACGCCGATCAGCGCCATTTTCGAGATGCCGAGATCGAGCACAGCCGGATCAGGACTTCTGTTTGGCTTCGACGTCGATGGTGGTCTTGTCTGCCGTGGCGCCGGTCACCTGACCGGGCGGCGGCGCAGCCTTGTCGTCGTTGGCCGCAGCACTACCGTCCTTCATGCCGTCCTTGAAGCCCTTGACGGCACCACCCAGGTCGGAACCGATGTTCTTCAGCTTCTTGGTGCCGAAGACCATCACGACGATCAGCAGCACGATCAGCCAGTGCCAGATGGAAAATGAGCCCATGGAAATCTCCTAATGCTTGACCTGCGATTCTAGACGCCGGCCCGATAGCCGACCTCCGCAAATGGCCGCTGTTAACCCTGATTTCAACCCTTCAGCCAGGGCCGGGGACCACCCATCACGTGAATATGCAGGTGATGAACCTCCTGGCCACCCTCGGCACCGGTGTTCACCACGATGCGAAATCCACCTTGTGGATAGGGATTGCAGCCCTGCTCGGCCGCCAGCTTCGGGGCCAGCGCCATCATCCGGCCCAGCAGGCCTGCGTGCGCCGGCTCTACCTGCGCCATGGAGGCGATATGGTCTTTCGGGATCATCAGGAAGTGCACAGGCGCCCAGGGGTGGATGTCGTGGAAGACGAAAATTTCCTCGTCCTCATACACCTTGCGCGAGGGAATCGCGCCCTGGACGATCTTGCAGAAGACGCAGTTGGGGTCGTGGCTCATGCGTTGCCCGTGTCAGACCGGCATCGGCTTCATCTCGCTCCAGTTCAGCCAGCCCTTGACCAGCCGGTAGATGCACCAGACGGCCGTGGCGAACAGGATGGCGAAGCCCACGAGGACGAACATCGTGACGAAGCCGAGCACGCTCCACGCGAGGCTCCACCAGAAAGTGCGGATCTGCCAGGTGAAATGGCTTTCGTACAGCGTGCCCTGCACGTCCTCGCGCTTGATGTAGTTCAGCACGATGGCAATGATCGCCGTGATGCCGGTGACCCAGGACAGCGCGTACAGCACATACACCACCAGCGTGACCTGCCTCAGGCCGGCCAGTTGCTCGGGCGTCTTGCCGGAACTGTCGATGACGAAGTTGTCGTTCATGGTGATTTCCTTTCTTCCGCGATCTCGCGGGCCTGTACCTTGCGAAGTGCCTTTTCCTCGATGCCGCTGGTGCCTTCGCGGCGCGCCAGTTCGGCAATGACATCCGCCGGTGACAACCCGTAGTACGCCAGTGCGATCATGCTGTGGAACCACAGGTCGGCCACCTCGTTGACAACCTTGGCAGCATCTGCGCCGTTGCTCGCGTCCTTGGCGGCCATGACCACTTCGGTGGCTTCCTCGCCGATCTTCTTGAGGAAAGCGTCGGGGCCCCTGGCGAGCAGCCGCGTCACGTAGCTCTTCTCCGCGTCGCCGCCGTTGGCCGGCTTCCGGCTCTCGATCACGGCGGCGAGACGGGCCAGCGCGTCCTGGGACAGGGGTGACGTGCTCATGATGCGGCCTGTTTGCCCTGGTAAATGGTGGCGGGATCCTGCAGAACCGGCTCGACCGTCTTCCACGCGCCATCTTCGTATTTCTGGAAGAAGCAGCTGTGACGGCCCGTGTGACAGGCAATGCCCGGCTCGTGACCGGTCTGCGTGACCTTGAGCAGCAGCACGTCGTTGTCGCAATCCATGCGGATGTCGTGCACTGTCTGCACGTGGCCGGACTCCTCGCCCTTGAACCACAGCTTGCCGCGCGAGCGGCTCCAGTACACGGCGCGGCCGAGTTCCGCCGTCTTGCCGAGGGCTTCGCGGTTCATCCAGGCGAACATCAGCACGTCGTTGCTGCCGACTTCCTGCGCAATCACGGGGATGAGACCCTGCGCGTCCCACTTCACTTCATCGAGCCAATCCATGGGTGTATTGTGCGCCTAGATGCGCACGGGAATGCCGCGCCCGGCCATGTGCGCCTTGGCCTGGCCGACCGTGTACTCGCCATAGTGGAAGATGCTGGCGGCCAGTACCGCGTCGGCACCGCCCTGTTGCACGCCGTCGGCCAGATGGTCGAGGTTGCCGACGCCACCGGAGGCAATCACCGGGACGTCCACCGCGTCGCTCACTGCGCGGGTGAGCGCGAGATCGAATCCCGCCTTTGTGCCGTCGCGATCCATGCTGGTCAGCAGGATTTCACCCGCGCCGGATTCGGCCATCTGCTTCGCCCAGGCAACAGCATCCAGCCCCGTGTTCTTGCGGCCACCGTGCGTGTAGACATCCCAGCCGCCCGCCTCGTTGCGCTTGGCGTCGATGGCCACGACGATGCATTGCGCGCCGTACTTGGCGGACGCATCGCGGATCACCTGCGGATTGGCCACGGCGGCAGAGTTGAAGCTCGTCTTGTCGGCGCCCGCATTGAGCAGGCGGCGGACATCTTCCACCGTGCGCACGCCACCACCCACGGTGAGCGGAATGAACACCTGTGACGCAACCGCTTCGATCATGTGCAGGATCAGGTCGCGGCCGTCGCTGGTCGCGGTGATGTCGAGGAAAGTGAGTTCGTCGGCGCCCTGCTCGTTGTAGCGCGCGGCGATCTCCACGGGGTCGCCCGCATCGCGCAGTTCCACGAAGTTGACGCCCTTGACGACCCGGCCGCCTGTCACGTCCAGGCAGGGAATGATGCGTTTGGCGAGCACGTCAGCCGTTCAGTTCGTCGGCGCGGTCCTGCGCCTTGGCGAAGTCGAGATCGCCGGAGTAGATGGCCCGACCACAGATCACGCCTTCGATGCCGTCGCCTTCGACAGCGCACAGCTTCTCGATGTCGGCGATGCCGGACAGCCCGCCCGATGCGATGACCGGAATGGACAGCGACTGCGCCAGACGCACCGTCGCCTCGATGTTGATGCCGCTGAGCATGCCGTCGCGTCCGATGTCGGTGTAGATGACCGATTCGACGCCGTAGTCCTCGAACTTCTTCGCCAGGTCCACCACTTCGTGGCCGGTGAGCTTGCTCCAGCCGTCGGTGGCGACCTTGCCGTCCTTGGCGTCCAGGCCCACGATGATGTGGCCGCCGAATGCGCTGCAGGCATCCTTCAGGAAGCCGGGGTTCTTCACCGCAGCCGTGCCGATGATGACGTAGCTGATGCCACCGTCGATGTACTTCTCGATGGTGTCCAGATCGCGGATGCCGCCGCCGAGCTGTACGGGAATGTCGTTGCCCACGGCGGCCAGGATGGACTTGATCGCCGCGAAGTTCTGCGGCTTGCCGGCGAAGGCTCCGTTCAGGTCCACCAGATGCAGGCGGCGCGCGCCCTGGTTCACCCAGTTCAGCGCCATCTCGGACGGGTCTTCGCTGAATGTCGTCGCCTGCTCCATGTCGCCCTGCTTGAGGCGGACGCAGTGGCCGTCTTTGAGATCGATAGCGGGAATCAGCAGCATGTCTTGCGAAAAATGCGAACGTTTGAACGGGTCGGGGTCAGGGATTCCAGTGCAGGAAGTTGCGGTACAGCGCCAGGCCGTGCGCCGCACTCTTCTCCGGGTGGAACTGGGTGGCAAAAATATTATCGCGTGCGACGGCAGCGGTAAAGCGCCCGCCGTAATCGGCCTCGCCGGCAGTGTGGCGCGCATCCGACGGCTTTGCGTAGAAGCTGTGCACGAAATAGAACCAGCTGTTGTCGGGCACATCGCCCCACACGGGGTGCGGCGACGATCCCGCAGCGGTTTGCGCCACACGGTTCCAACCCATCTGCGGCACCTTGAAGCGGCTGCCGTCCGGCTGCAGGCGACCGGCAAGCTCGAACTTCACGACCTCACCGGGAATCAGGCCGAGCCCATCGGTCGGCCCTTCGTGGCTGCGGTCCAGCAACATCTGCATGCCCACGCACACGCCGAACATCGGGCGCGATGCGGCAGCGGCCAGCACGGACTCCTGCAGGCCCGACTCGCGCAACTCGCGCATGCAGTCCGGCATGGCGCCCTGGCCGGGAAGCACGATGCGATCCGCGGCATCCACTTCGGACGGCCTGGAGGTGACGATCACGCTCCAGCCCGTGCCCTCGGACGCCGCCTGCACGGCCTGCGACACAGAGCGCAGGTTGCCCATGCCGTAGTCGACGACAGCCACTGTCTTCATGTTGTGTTCAATCCCGCAAGGAATGGATCAGAGCGAACCCTTGGTGGAAGGAATGACACCGGCGGAACGCGGGTCGAGTTCGAGCGCGAAACGCAGCGCGCGTGCGAACGCCTTGAACACCGTCTCGGCCTGGTGGTGTGCGTTCTCGCCGCGCAGGTTGTCGATGTGCAGCGTGACGAACGCGTGGTTCGCAAAACCCTGGAAGAACTCGTGCGCGAGCTGGCTGTCGAAGGTGCCGATCATGCCGCTCTTGAATGGCACGTTCATCACAAGACCCGGGCGACCCGAGAAGTCGATGACGACGCGCGACAGCGCTTCGTCCAGCGGCACGTAGGCATGGCCGTAGCGGCGGATGCCCTTCTTGTCGCCCACGGCCTTGGCCACGGCCTGCCCGAGGGTGATGCCGACGTCTTCCACCGTGTGGTGGCCATCGATGTGCAGGTCGCCTTCGGCATGGATGTGCAGGTCGATCAGGCCGTGGCGCGCGATCTGGTCCAGCATGTGGTCGAAGAAACCGATGCCGGTGGCCAGGCTGGCCTTGCCTGTGCCGTCCAGATCGACCTTGACGGTGATGAGCGTCTCGGCGGTCTTGCGCGTGACTTCGGCAGCACGTGGAGCGATCGTGGCGGCGTTGGGTGCGGTCGTGGTCATAGGGATTGTTCGAGCGCCGCCAGCATCTGCGTGTTCTCGTCGGCGGTGCCGACGGTCAGGCGCAGGCAATTGGCCAGCAATGGATGCATTTTAGAAACGTTCTTGACGAGCACCTTGCGTTCTCGCATGCCTTCGAAGGTCTTGGCGGCGTCGGGCACGCGCACCAGGATCATGTTGGCGTCGCTTTTCCAGGTCTTCACGGCAGGCATGGCACGCAACGCGGCCATGAGGCGTTCGCGCTGCTGGCGCAGTTCGGCGGCCTGTTGCACGTACACGTCGTCGTGCTCCAGCGCGAACAGCGCGCACTCGCAATTGAGCACGCTGATGTTGTAGGGTGGCCGCACCTTGTCCACCTCGGCAATCAGCGCCTTCGGGCCCAGCATGTAGCCCAGCCGCACACCGGCGAGCCCGTACTTACTGAGCGTTCGCATCAACAGCACGTGGGCGTGCGCCTTCGGGTCGCGGCGGATCGCCTCGATATAGCTGCGGCTGGAAAATGGCTGGTAGGCCTCGTCGATCACCACCAGACCGCCCTGCTCGCCCTGCAGCCTGACGATGGAGGCGATGACCGTCTCGTCCCACAGGTTGGCGGTGGGATTGTTCGGATAGGCGAGGAACACGA
The DNA here is from genome assembly GCF_049445855.1 of Variovorax sp. VNK109. NCBI lineage: Bacteria > Pseudomonadati > Pseudomonadota > Betaproteobacteria > Burkholderiales > Comamonadaceae > Variovorax > Variovorax sp. VNK109. The sequence goes on from NZ_JBMSDV010000001.1 coordinate 1,138,213, forward strand.
TGGCCGGGCGCTCGCGACGGATCGCGTCCAGCATGGCCGGACCGTCGAGTTCGAAGTCGGGCGTCAACTCGACGCCGACGAAGCGCAGACCTTGCAACTGGGCGCTCATGGCGTACATCACGAAGCCGGGGGCCGGCGCGAGGATCGTGGCCGGCGCGGCACCAGGTACATCGCAGGCCATGGCCAGCAGCGAGATGAGTTCGTCCGAACCGTTGCCCAACATGAGGTCGAAGCCGTCGGGCATGTCGGCATGGCGCGCCAAGGCAGCGCGCAGGTCGTGCAACCGTGCGCCCGGATAGCGGTTGAGCGCCACTGCCCCCAGCCGCTTGCCGAGTTCGGCCTGCAGCGCAGGCGACAGCGTGAACGGATTCTCCATCGCGTCCAGCTTGAGCATGCCGACGGCGTCCTGCACGGCGTAGGCCTGCATGGATTGCACGTCCTGGCGAATGCGGGCGATCGGGGAAGCGTCGGCGGGGATTTTTTCTGGTGCGTTCATGGGCAGCGGTACGCGTTGCGCAATGCGTTGGAGAGGACGAGCTGCACGGGCATGTCGGCTTCGTACAGATCGCTGTTTCGCTTCAGTTCGGCATCGTAGAGCGAAAACGCCATGCGGGGTTCGAGCTTGCGGCCCTGCACGCAGAACCAGGGCTTGTGGCCTTCGCGCACCGTCAGGTCGTTCGCTTCGCGCAGGCCTTCCATGACGCCGATCAGGTAGTACTGGATGTAAGCGGATCCGGCCTGTTCGGTCTGCTCGATGGTGCGGAGTTCGCGGATGGACATGGCTTGCGCGGACAGGCCCGGTGCCAGCAGGGCGACGCAGGTCACGGCAGCAGCAAGCGCAGGCTTCACGACGACTCCCGCATCGGCGGCACGTTGGCCAGACGCATCTCGGCAGCGCGGGCATGCGCCTGCAGGCCTTCGCCATAGGCCAGTTCCGCCGCGACGAGCCCGAGCGACTGCGCCCCCGCTTCGCTCACCTCGATCAGGCTGCTGCGCTTCTGGAAGTCGTAGACGCCCAACGGCGACGAGAAGCGCGCGGTGCCCGAGGTGGGCAGCACATGGTTGGGGCCGGCGCAATAGTCGCCCAGCGATTCGCTCGTGTAGGCGCCCAGGAAGATGGCGCCGGCGTGGCGCAGCAGCGGCTCCCAGCGATGGGGCTCGTCGCTGGAAACTTCCAGATGCTCAGGCGCAATGCGGTTGCTGATCTCGCAGGCCTCTTCCATGTTGCGCGTGTGGATCAGCGCGCCCCGGCCATTGAGTGACTTGGCAATGATTTCCGCGCGCGGCATCAGCGGCAGCAGGCGGTCGATCTCGGCCTGCACGCGATCGATGTACGAAGCGTCCGGGCACAACAGGATGCTCTGCGCCAGTTCGTCGTGCTCGGCCTGCGAGAACAGGTCCATCGCCACCCAGTCGGCCGGCGCGGTGCCGTCGGCCAGCACGAGGATTTCACTCGGCCCGGCAATCATGTCGATGCCGACCGTGCCGAACACGCGCCGCTTGGCAGACGCCACGTAGGCGTTGCCGGGTCCGGTGATCTTGTCCACGGCGGGCACGGTCGCGGTGCCGTAGGCGAACGCGGCCACCGCCTGCGCGCCGCCGATGGTGAATGCGCGCGTGACACCGGCCACATAGGCCGCCGCCAGTACCAGCACATTGCGCTCGCCTTGCGTGGCGGCCTGCTCGCCCGTTCCACCGGTGGCCACGCTGCCCTTGGCCGGCGTCGGCACCACCATGATGATCTCGCCCACGCCTGCGACGTGCGCGGGAATCGCGTTCATCAGCAGGCTCGACGGATACGCCGCCTTGCCGCCGGGCACGTAGATGCCCACGCGATCGAGCGGCGTGACCTTCTGGCCCAGCAGCGTGCCGTCGGCGTCTCGGTAGGTCCAGCTTTCGCCACTCGCCTTCTTCTGGGCCTCGTGGTAGCTGCGCACGCGCGCAGCGGCTGCGCGCAAGGCGTCGCGCTGCGCGGCGGGCAGCGAATCGAACGCCTGCTTGAAGTCGCCCTGCGTGAGTTCGAGCTGCGACATGCTTTGTGCTGCCAGGCCGTCGAAGCGGCGGGTGTATTCGAGCACTGCCGCATCGCCGCGGCGCTGCACGTCGGCCAGGATGTCAGCCACGCGCTGCTCGATGGCCGTGTCCGTGTCCGCCGACCAGTGCAGCCGTGCCTTGAACTCGGCGTCAAAGCCTGCAGAGGCGGTGGACAGGCGGAGCGGACGGGCGGTCAGGTTCATGCAATGAGGTGTGTGAAAGTCAGGTCGTCGCGGATGCGAAAGCGTCGATGATGGGCCGGATGGCGTCCTGCTTGAGTTTGAGCGCTGCCTGGTTCACCACCAGGCGCGAGCTGATGTCCATGATGCGCTCCACCTCGACCAGCTGGTTCGCCTTGAGCGTGTTGCCCGTGGAGACGAGGTCCACGATGGCGTCGGCCAGCCCGGTGAGCGGCGCCAGTTCCATGCTGCCGTAGAGCTTGATCAGGTCCACGTGCACGCCCTTGGCAGCGAAGAAGTCACGGGCAATGCCCACGTACTTCGTCGCAACCTTCAGGCGCGAGCCCTGACGCACGGCCTGCGCATAGTCGAAGTCGGCGCGCACGGCCACGCTCATGCGGCAACGCGCGATGCGCAGGTCCAGCGGCTGGTACAGGCCCGCGCCGCCGTGCTCGATGAGCGTATCGAGGCCCGTCACGCCGAGGTCCGCACCACCGTATTGCACGTAGGTCGGCACGTCGGACGCACGCACGAGCACCACGCGCACCTGCGGCTGGTTGGTCGGCAGGATGAGCTTGCGGGACTTTTCCGGGTCTTCGAGAACCTCGATGCCGGCTGCGCGCAGCAGGGGCAGCGTCTCGTCGAAGATGCGGCCCTTGGACAGGGCCAGCGTGATGGTGTCGGGCGTGAAAGTCATCGCACCCTTTCGATGTCGGCGCCGATGCCGCGCAGCTTGGCTTCCATCTGGTCGTAGCCGCGGTCCAGGTGGTAGATGCGGTCCACCACCGTTTCGCCTTCCGCCACGAGACCGGCGATGACAAGGCTGGCCGACGCACGCAGGTCCGTGGCCATCACCGTGGCGCCGGAGAGGTGTTCGACGCCTTCGATCACCGCCACCTTGCCGTCGATCTGGATGTGCGCACCCAAACGCACCAGCTCGTTCACGTGCATGAAGCGGTTCTCGAAGATCGTCTCGGTCGCCTTGCTCGCGCCCTGCGACACGCAGTTGAGCGCCATGAACTGCGCCTGCATGTCGGTGGGGAAGCCCGGATACTCGGTCGTGCGGAAGGTCTGCGCTTTCAGATGCTTCCAGGCCGGGCCGGGGGAGCTGATGCGGATCGCACCGTCCAGCGCCTCCACCGTCGCGCCGGCATCGCGCAGCTTGTCGACCACGGCGTCGAGGTGATCGGCACGGCCATGACGCAGCACGACATCGCCGCCGGTTGCGGCCACTGCACAGAGGAACGTGCCCGTCTCGATGCGGTCGGCCACCACCTGGTGCTGGCAGCCCGACAGTTTGTCGACACCCTCGATGCGGATGCGACTGGTGCCGTGTCCTTCGATCTTCGCGCCCATCCTGATGAGCATCTCGGCCAGGTCGGGAATCTCCGGCTCCTGCGCCGCGTTCTCGAGGATGGTTTCGCCTTCTGCGAGCGCGGCGGCCATGAGGAAGTTCTCGGTGCCGGTGACCGTCACCATGTCGGTGGCGATGCGCGCGCCCTTCAGGCGCTTCCATCCTTCGGGCAGGCGGGCAATCATGTAGCCGTGCTCGACCACGATGTTCGCGCCCATGGCCTGCAGGCCCTTGATGTGCTGGTCCACCGGCCGCGAACCGATGGCGCAACCGCCTGGCAGCGACACCGTCGCCTCGCCGAAACGCGCCAGCAGCGGGCCCAGCGCCAGCACGGAGGCGCGCATGGTCTTGACCAGTTCGTACGGAGCCTCGGGCGTGGTGAGCGTGCTTGCGTCCAGCCGCACCGTGCCGTCCTCGCTCCAATCGGCGCCCACACCCATGTTGCGGATGAGCTTGAGCATGGTGGACACGTCCTGCAGGCGCGGGACGTTGGTCAGCGTCACCGGCTCGGCCGTGAGCAGCGCCGCGCACAGCTCTGGCAGCGCGGCGTTCTTGGCGCCGGAAATGCGCACCTCGCCGTTGAGCGGCCGGCCGCCACGAATCAGCAGTTTGTCCATGAGAAAGTCAGTGTGTCCGTGCCGCCCATTCGGCCGGCGTGAGGGTTTTCATCGACAGGGCGTGAACCTCGTCGGTGTGCATTTTCGCACCCAGCGTGGCGTACACCCGCTGGTGTCGCTGGATCGGGCGCTTGCCCTCGAATTCGGCGGAGACGATGGTGGCATACCAGTGGCGCCCGTCGCCCTCGATGTCGATGGATTCGCAGGCGAGACCCGCCTGGATGATGGATTTGAGTTCGTCGGCAGTCATGTCAGCCCCGGATTTTGTACCCGATGCGCAGCAGGTGGATCGCGATCGCGCTCACGACCACGAATGCACCGCCGACGATGGCCAGGCTGAGCCACGGCGAGACGTCGCTCACGCCGAAGAAGCCGTAGCGGAAGCCGTCGATCATGTAGAAGAACGGGTTGAGATGGCTCACGCCCTGCCAGAAAGCGGGGAGCGAATGGATCGAATAGAAAACGCCGGACAGGAAAGTCATCGGCATGATGATGAAGTTCTGGAAAGCCGCCATCTGGTCGAACTTCTCGGCCCACAACCCGGCGATGAGGCCCAGCGTGCCAAGGATCGCCGCGCCCAGCACCGCGAAAACCAGGATCCACAGCGGCCAGGCAAAGACCGGCGTGGCGAAGAACGCCGTCGCAATGAAGACCCCCGCACCTACAGCCAACCCGCGCGCGACCGACGAGCCCACATACGCGAAGAACCAGCTCCAGTGCGACAGCGGCGTGAGCAGCACGAACACGAGGCTGCCCATGATCTTGCTCTGGATCAGCGAGGACGAGCTGTTGGCGAACGCATTTTGCAGCACGCTCATCATCACGAGGCCAGGCACGAGGAACGCGGTGTAACCCACCTGCCCGTACACCTTGACGTGGTCTTCCAGCACGTGACCGAAGATCAGCAGGTAGAGAACGGCCGTCAGCACCGGCGCGGCCACGGTCTGGAAGCTGACCTTCCAGAAGCGCAGCACTTCCTTGTAGAACAGGGTCTGCCAGCCGGTCATGACACGGTCTCCAGCGCCGGTGGCGTGTCTTCGGCCGACATCACGTCGAGGAACACATCTTCCAGGTCGGCCTTGCGGATTTCCACGTCCTCGGCATGCAGTCCGGCTTCGCGCACGGCGACGAGGTACTGCTCGATCTCGCGCGCGTTGTGCGCCGGGAACTGCACGATGCGCCCCGTCACGCGGGCACGCGCGGCGAGCCCGGCAGGCAACTCGCCGTCTACCTTGAAACGCAGCACGTTGCTGGATGCGGCCTTGAGCAATTCGCTCGTGCGGTCCAGCGCCACCACGCGTCCCTGCTTGAGCATGGCGATGCGGTTGCACAGCGCTTCGGCCTCTTCGAGATAGTGCGTCGTCAGCAGCACGGTGTGTCCCTGTTTGTTCAGCCGCGCGATGAACTGCCACAGCGTCTGGCGCAATTCAACGTCGACACCGGCCGTCGGCTCGTCCAGCACGATGACGGGCGGCCGGTGCACCAGCGCCTGCGCCACCAGCACGCGGCGCTTCATGCCACCGGAGAGCTGGCGCATGTTCGCCGTGGCCTTGTCCGCAAGGCCGAGGCTTTGCAGCAATTCATCGATCCATGCGTCGTTGTTGCGCACGCCGAAATAGCCGGACTGGATGCGCAGCGCCTCGCGGACGTTGAAGAAGGGGTCGAACACCAGCTCCTGCGGCACGACGCCGAGCTTGCGGCGCGCGTCCGCATAGTCGGCCTGGACGTCGAATCCGTGCACACGCACGGCACCGCCCGTGGCGCGCGTCAGGCCCGCCAGGATGCTGATGAGGGTGGTTTTGCCCGCGCCGTTGGGACCGAGGAGACCGAAGAATTCGCCCTCTTCGATATCAAAGCTCACGCCATCGAGGGCTTTGAGCGGGCCGCGTGGCGACGGGAACGTCTTGGAGACAGATTGGAAGGAGATCGCGGGCATGGGAACCCGCCATTTTAGGGACTCGGGCTGACGCCTGCTGGGATGGGCCCATCCGCGCCCTTTCGCGAACCTGCCCGGTTCGGCTGGAACGTCAGGCGGCTGCAGGCAGAAGGCCCGCCACGCCGTACAACCCCGCGAGGCTTCGCAGGCGCTCCGGCAGGCCCGAGACCGCAAAAGCCTTGCCGGCCTCGAGCGCCTCACGGCGGGTTTCTAGAAGCACGGCAATGGCCGACGAATCGAACTCCTGCAGCGGCGAGGCATCCACGACGACGGTGCCGTCAGCCTCGCGTTGCAGCGCCTGCCGCAACATGCGCGAACAGGCGGTCGCTTCGTCGTGTGTCAGGCAGGCGGGCAGTACCAGCATGGCGTCAGACCGTTGGGCTGTTCAGCACTGCTCGTTCAGCTCTTCTTGCCGGTGTTGGTCTTGTTGCGCTCGGCCAGCGAAGCGATCAGGCCATCGATGCCCTTGGCGTTGATTTCCGGGCCGAACTGGCTGCGATAGGTATCGACCAGCCACACACCCAGCACGTTCAGGTTGATGATCTTCCAGCCAGCGCCTTCTCCGGGGGTCTTCTCGAGGCGGTAGTCGAGCTGGACCGGGTCGCCACGGCCCCGCACTTCCGTGCGCACCACGACTTCCTTGTCGTCGGGCGACATGCGCTGCGGACGCATCGCAATGCTCTGGTCGCTCACCTGTGCCAGCGCGCCGGAATACGTGCGCACAAGCAGCGTCTTGAACTCTTCCTGCAGGCGGGTGCGCTGCTCGGGCGTAGCCTGCCGCCAGGCCGGGCCGACTGCAGAGGCCGTCATGCGCTGGAAATTCACGTTCGGCATGATCTTGCTGTCCACCAGCGTCATGATCTTGGACACATCGCCACCCTGGATGGCCTTGTCGGACTTGATGGTGTCGAGCACCTCGGTGGACAGGCGCTTCACGAGTGCGTCGGGTGCTTCGTCCGCTGCGCGCGCCATGGAGCCCAGGCCCATCCATGCGGCGAGCGCGATGCCCAGAAGGCTGAAAAAGCGGCGGTTCATCATCAGAAAATCTCCAGTGGTGCTTTCACACGGTAAGGCGTTGGAATCCGCGCCATGCAACCGGTTCCCGGAGCACTGGCAACGGATGAAACAGCCTGCAACCCGGGTTGCAGGCTGGCGTTCATTCCTGCAGGGCGCCGTCCGAAGACGAACCCGGCCCGGCGTCCTTCACTTCGGCGCGGCGCAATTGCAGGTAGGCGTCGCGCGTGAAGCTGTATTTGTCGAGCGCGGCCTCGTCGATGACGGAACCGACGCGCAGGAGGTTGGCACGTGCATTCACGATGCGCAGGGCGCCGGCGCTGTTGCGCGTGGGGATGTGATCGACCTGGTCGAGCAGATCGCCCTTGAGGTCCACCGGCAGCGCGGCCGTGTCACGCACGGTCGAAGGGCCGAGGATCGGCAGGACCAGATAAGGCCCCGACGGAACGCCCCAGTAACCCAGCGTCTGACCGAAGTCCTCACGGTGACGCTCGATGCCCAGTTCGGTGGCGACATCCAGGATACCCCCCAGCCCGAAGAGGGTGTTGACGTTCACGCGCATGAACGTCTCGGCAGAAGCCTGCCCCTTGAGCTGCAGCACGTTGTTCACGAACGACCAGACATCGCCCAGATTGCCGAAGAAGTTGGTGACGCCGGTGCGCACCGGCTGCGGCGTCACATTGCGGTAAGCCGTCGCGACAGGCTTGACCACGGCGTCGTCCACGACGTCATTGAAGCGTGCCACACCGCGGTTGAAGGGTTCGAAGGGATCGCCCGGATGGGGATTCGGGCCCGTCGCGCAGCCCGTGGCCAGCAGCGACAGCGCGAGCGTCATGCCCCCGATCCGGCGGCGCCCTGAGGTTCGTTCGATTTCCAGATACTGTTTCATCGTCATTTCTTGTTGTTCGCTCCCTGCGGGGTGCTTCCATCAGCCGCCTTGCTGTAGAGGAACTGGCTGATCAGGTTTTCGAGCACCACGGCCGACTGCGTGCTGCCAATGGTATCGCCAGCGGCAAGGTTCTGCTCTTCGGCGCCCGCTTCGACCCCGATGTACTGCTCTCCCAGCAAACCACTCGTGAGGATCTTCACCGAGCTGTCCTTGGGAAAAGCGTAACGGGTTTCCAGGGCCAGCGTGACACGCGCCTGGAAGGATTTGTCATCGAACGTGATGGATTCCACACGGCCCACCACGACGCCTGCGCTTTTCACTGCAGCCTTCGGCTTGAGCCCGCCGATGTTGTCGAACTTGGCGGTCACGCGGTAGGTCTGCTGGAAACTCAGGTTCAGCAAATTCGCCGCCTGGAGCGACAGGAACAGCACCGCCACGCCGCCGATGAGCACGAACAGGCCGACCCAGAAATCATTCTTCGAGCGTTGCATTCACACTCTCCTTCTTCAAATGCTGAACATCATTGCCGTGAGCATGAAGTCCAGACCCAGAACCGACAGCGACGCCACCACCACGGTGCGCGTCGTCGCACGCGAGACGCCTTCCGGCGTCGGCATCGCCACATAACCCTGCAGCAGCGCGATGAAAGTCACGGCCACGCCGAATATCAGGCTTTTCAGCGCACCGTTGCCGACGTCGGAAAACACGTCCACCCCGCTTTGCATCTGGCCCCAGAACGAACCGGCATCGATGCCGATCAACACCACGCCCACGAACCAGCACCCACCGATGGCGACGGCACTGAACACGGCCGCCAGCAGTGGCATGGTGATCACGCCGGCCCAGAATCGCGGCGCGAGGATCCGGCGGACGGGATCGACCGCCATCATCTCCATAGCCGACAGCTGCTCGCCGGCCTTCATCAGGCCGACTTCAGCGGTGAGCGATGTTCCGGCGCGCCCTGCAAACAGCAACCCGGTCAATACCGGCCCCAGTTCGCGCACGAGCGCCAGGTTGACCGACAGGCCCAGCGCATCCGTCGAACCGAAGCGCAGCAGCACGTAATAGAACTGCAACCCCAGCACGAAGCCGACGAACAGGCCGGACACCGCGATGATGCCCAGCGAATAGTTGCCCAGGAAATGGATCTGGTCTCGAACCAGCCCGAAACGGCGGAAAACCGGACCCGCCATGAGCAACAGTTGCCAGAACAGGCGGGCTCCCATGCCCAGATCGCCCAGCCACTGACGGGTCGCAAGACCGACGTCCGACGGCTTGTACCAACTCATGCCGGACCTCCGGACGAACCAGGCGGAAGCAACCCGCCACCGAAATCTTCGTCGATCCCGGGGCCGGGGTAGTGGAATTTCACCGGGCCTTGCGCTTCGGCGTTCACGAACTGCCGCACGAGCGGGTCCTGACTTTCACGCACCTCCGAAGGTGTGCCCTGCGCTGCAATCTTCCCGTTCGCCAGGACGATGACCTGGTCGGCAATGTGGAAGGTCTCTTCAAGATCATGCGACACGACGATGCTGGTGAGACCCATGGCATCGTTGAGCTGGCGGATGAGCCGGGCCGCAGTTCCGAGCGAAATCGGATCGAGACCGGCGAACGGCTCGTCGTACATCACGAGATCCGGATCCAGCGCGATCGCGCGGGCAAGCGCGATCCGCCTCGCCATGCCACCGGACACCTCCGAAGGCATGAGGTCGCGCGCGCCACGCAGGCCGACCGCATCGAGCTTCATGAGCACGATGTCGCGCACCAGCGATTCCGACAAGCTCGTGTGCTCGCGCAGCGGAAAGGCCACGTTGTCGAACACACTCAGATCCGTGAACAGCGCGCCGAACTGGAACAGCATGCCCATGCGCCGCCGCGCAGCGTAGAGCGCGTTCGCGTCCATGCGGCCGATGTCATGCCCGTCGAACAGGACCTCGCCCGACTGGGCTCTCACCTGCCCGCCGATCAGCCGCAACACGGTGGTCTTGCCGCCGCCGGACGCGCCCATGAGCGCCGTCACCTTGCCGCGTGGAATGCTCAGGTCGATTCCATCAAGAATGACGCGTTCGCCGTACCCGAAGGTCAGGCGGCGCAATTCGATGAACAGAGGTGATTCGACTGGATCCATGAAAAAATAAAGCCGGAACGCGTCCGGCTTCTGAATGATAAAGGATGCAACAGCCGGTCAACGCGGCAAGTCGCTGTACCCCATCAGGTACTCGTCGACTGCGCGTGCGGCCTGCCGGCCCTCCCGGATGGCCCAGACGACCAGCGATTGTCCGCGTCGCATATCGCCCGCAGCAAACACTTTCGGAACATTCGTAGCGTAACCACCCGTAAATTCTGTAGAAGCCTTGGCGTTGCCACGGCCATCCTTCTCGACCGCGAAGCCGTCGAGGATGGTCGCGACGGGGCTCACGAAGCCCATGGCCAGCAGGACGAGGTCAGCCTTATAGGTCTTCTCGGTTCCGGGGACCTCGACAAACTTGCCTTCCTTGAATTCCACCTGCACGGTCTTGAGGCCAGTGACCTTGCCCTTCTCGCCCATGAACTCCTTGGTCGAAATGGCGAATTCACGGTCGCAACCTTCTTCATGGCTCGAGCTGGTCCGCAGTTTGTACGGCCAGTAAGGCCAGGTCAGCGGGCGGTTCTCTTCTTCCGGCGGCATGGCCATCAGTTCGAACTGCGTCACGCTCGCCGCGCCATGGCGATTGCTGGTGCCCACGCAGTCGGAACCGGTGTCGCCGCCGCCGATCACGATGACGTGCTTGCCATCGGCACGCAACTGCCCCTTGAGCTTGTCGCCCGCATTCACCTTGTTCTGCTGCGGCAGGAACTCCATCGCGAAGTGGATGCCGTCCAGATCACGGCCGGGAGCAGGCAGATCACGCGACTGCTCGGCGCCGCCGGTCAGCAGCACCGCATCGAAATCCTTCTGGAGCTGCTCAGGCGTGATGCTTTCTTTGGCCCAGTTGGTGACCTTGGAACCCTCGGGCAGTTTGCCGATCATCACGCCGGTGCGAATGGTCACGCCTTCTGCAGTCATCTGTTCGGCACGGCGGTCGATGTGCGACTTCTCCATCTTGAAGTCGGGAATGCCGTAGCGCAGCAGTCCGCCGATGCGGTCGTTCTTCTCGAACAGTGTGACGTCGTGACCGGCGCGCGCGAGTTGCTGCGCCGCCGCCATGCCAGCCGGGCCCGCGCCGACGACGGCGACCTTCTTGCCCGTCTTGTGCTTCGCAGGGCGGGCAGTGACCCAACCCTCTTCCCAGGCGCGGTCGATGATGGCGTGTTCGATCGACTTGATGCCGACCGCGTCGTCGTTCACGTTCAGCACGCATGCCGCTTCGCAAGGCGCGGGGCAGATGCGACCGGTGAATTCCGGGAAGTTGTTGGTGCTGTGCAGCACTTCGATGGCGCTCTTCCAGTCCTGGCGATAGACCAGGTCGTTGAAGTCCGGAATGATGTTGTTGACCGGGCAACCGTTGTTGCAGAACGGCGTGCCGCAGTCCATGCAGCGCGCACCCTGCACCTTGGCCTGCGCGTCGTCCAGGCCGATGACGAATTCCTTGTAGTGCTTGAGGCGCTCGGCGACGGGCTTGTAGCCCTCCTCGATGCGCTCGTGCTCCATGAAGCCGGTGATCTTTCCCATCGTGTTCTCGCTCTAGTTGTTTCAGTCGCGGGCGGTGGCTGCGGGGCGCGCAGCGCCTCAGGCCGCCACGCCCTTCTTGCCCTTGGACTTTCCCGCCTTGGCGTCGGCCACGGCGTGCGGCTCCAGCCCCACCTGTGCGTTGTTGCCGGTGCTCGCGGCCTCGACCTTGCGCTGGTACATCTCGCCCAGTGCACGCTTGTATTCGTTGGGGAACACCTTCACGAACTTCGTGCGTGACACCGCCCAGTTGTCCAGCAACTCGCGTGCGCGGCGGCTGCCGGTCCAGCGGTTGTGGTCTTCCAGCAGCTTCTTGAGCAGCACTTCGTCGCACTCGTCGCGGTGCCAGTTGGTCTTGGCATGGTCGAGGCGTTGTTCGGCGGCGGGCAGCACCTTGTCCAGCGACACCATCGAGGTGTTGCAGCGGCTGGCGAACTTGCCGTCCTCGTCATACACATAGGCCACGCCGCCGCTCATGCCGGCAGCGAAGTTGCGGCCGGTCTTGCCCAGCACGACGGCGGTGCCGCCGGTCATGTATTCGCAGCCGTGGTCACCCGTGCCTTCCACCACCGTGGTGGCACCCGACAGGCGCACTGCGAAGCGTTCACCACCCACGCCGCTGAAGAACGACTCACCGCTGGTCGCGCCGAACATCACGGTGTTGCCCACGATGATGTTCTCGTGCGCCGCGCCACGGAAGTCGATGCTCGGTCGCACGATGATGCGGCCGCCCGACAGGCCCTTGCCCGTGTAGTCGTTGGCCTCGCCGATCAGGTACAGCGTGATGCCGCGCGTGAGGAACGCGCCGAACGACTGGCCACCCGTGCCCTCGAGCTGGATGCGGATCGTGTCGTCGGGCAAACCCTCGGGATGCACGCGTGTCACGGCACCCGAGAGCTTCGCGCCCACGGTGCGGTTGACGTTGCGCGCCACCTCGATGAATTGCACCTTTTCGCCCTTGTCGATGGCCGGACGCGACTTCTCGATCAGGCGCGTGTCCAGGTTGTTCTCGAGGCCGTGCTCCTGGTCTTCGACGTGATAGCGCGGCACATCGGCCGGCACGTTCGGCTGGGCGAACAGGCGGCTGAAGTCCAGGCCGCGCGCCTTCCAGTGCTCGATGCCCTTGCGCATGTCCAGCAGGTCCGAGCGACCGATCATGTCGTCGAACTTGCGGATGCCCAGCTGCGCCATGATCTGGCGCACTTCCTCGGCGATGAAGAAGAAGTAGTTGACGACATGCTCGGGCTTGCCCGAGAACTTCTTGCGCAGCACCGGGTCCTGCGTGGCCACGCCCACCGGGCAGGTGTTCAGGTGGCACTTGCGCATCATGATGCAGCCCTCGACCACCAGCGGCGCCGTGGCGAAGCCGAACTCGTCGGCACCCAGCAGCGCGCCGATGGCCACGTCGCGACCCGTCTTCATCTGGCCGTCGGCCTGCACGCGCACACGGCCGCGCAGGCGGTTGAGGACCAGCGTCTGCTGCGTCTCGGCCAGGCCGATTTCCCACGGCGAGCCCGCGTGCTTGATCGACGACCAGGGCGAAGCGCCCGTGCCGCCGTCATGGCCGGCGATCACGATGTGATCGCTCTTGCACTTGGTGACGCCGGCGGCGATGGTGCCCACGCCCACTTCAGAGACGAGCTTGGTGGAAATGGAAGCATGCGGCGCGACGTTCTTCAGATCGTGGATCAGTTGTGCCAGGTCCTCGATGGAGTAGATGTCGTGGTGCGGCGGCGGAGAGATGAGGCCCACACCCGGCACACTGTGACGCAGCTTGCCGATGTAGTTCGTCACCTTGCCGCCGGGCAGCTGGCCGCCCTCGCCGGGCTTGGCGCCCTGCGCCATCTTGATCTGGATCTGGTCGGACGACGACAGGTACTCCGCCGTCACGCCGAAGCGTCCCGAGGCCACCTGCTTGATGCGCGAACGCAGCGAATCGCCGTCCTTGAGCGGCAGGTCCACTTCGACCTGCTCGGCGCCGATCACGCTCTTCAGCGTCTCACCCTGCTTGATAGGAATACCCTTGAGTTCGTTGCGGTAACGCGCCGGGTCTTCGCCGCCTTCACCGGTGTTGCTCTTGCCGCCGATGCGGTTCATGGCCACGGCCAGCGTGGCATGCGCCTCGGTGGAGATCGAGCCGAGCGACATCGCGCCGGTCGCAAAGCGCTTGACGATTTCCGAAGCCGGCTCGACTTCCTCGACCGGGATGGCCTTCGCCGGGTCGAGCTTGAACTCGAACAGGCCGCGCAGCGTCAGGTGACGGCGGCTCTGGTCGTTGATGAGTTGGGCGTATTCCTTGTACGTGTTCCAGTTGTTGGCGCGCGTGGAGTGCTGCAGCTTGGCGATGGCGTCAGGCGACCACATGTGCTCTTCGCCGCGCGAGCGCCAGGCGTATTCGCCGCCGGCGTCCAGCATGGTGGCCAGCACCGGGTCGTCACCGAAGGCGGCCTTGTGCGTGCGGATGGCTTCTTCGGCGATCTCGAACACACCGATGCCCTCGACGCGGCTGGCCGTGCCCGTGAAGTACTGCTGCACCGTGCTGTTGTTCAGGCCGATGACCTCGAACAGCTGCGCGCCGCAATAGCTCATGTAGGTGCTCACGCCCATCTTGGACATGATCTTCGACAGGCCCTTGCCGATGGCCTTCACGTAGTTGTAGATGGCTTTCTCGGCAGAGAGGTCACCCGGCAGATCCTGATGGATGGCGGCCAGTGTTTCCATGGCGAGCCAGGGGTGGACCGCTTCCGCGCCGTAACCGGCCAGCACGCCGAAGTGATGCACTTCGCGCGCAGAACCGGTTTCGACGACCAGGCCGGCGTTGGTGCGCACACCTTCGCGGATGAGATGCTGGTGGATGGCAGACAAGGCGAGCAGCGCGGGAATGGCCACGTTCTCTGCATTCACGCTGCGGTCGCTGATGATCAGGATATTCTTGCCGCCCTTGATCGCGTCCACGGCTTCGGCGCACAGCGAGGCAAGCTTCGCTTCGACACCTTCCTTGCCCCAGTGCAACGGGTAGGTGATGTCCAGCGTGTAGCTTCGGAACTTGCCCTGCGTGAAGGTGTCGATGTCGCGCAGCTTCACCATGTCGTTGAAGTCCAGGATCGGCTGGCTCACTTCAAGACGCATCGGCGGATTGACCTGGTTGATGTCCAGCAGGTTCGGCTTCGGGCCGACGAAGCTTACCAGCGACATGACGATGGCTTCGCGGATCGGGTCGATCGGCGGGTTCGTCACCTGCGCGAACATCTGGCGGAAGTAGTTGTACAGCGGCTTGTTCTTGGAAGAGAGCACCGCCAGCGGGCTGTCGTTGCCCATCGAGCCGATGCCTTCTTCGCCGGCTTGCGCCATGGGCGAGAGCAGGAACTTGATGTCTTCCTGCGTGTAGCCGAAAGCCTGCTGGCGGTCGAGCAGCGACACGTCGCTGGCGGGCGCCTCACCGGCACCGTCGACGTCGTCGAGCTTGATGCGCAGGTTCTCGATCCACTGCTTGTAAGGCTTGCTGTTGGCGAGGTTGGCCTTGAGCTCCTCGTCGTCGATCATGCGCCCCTGCTCAAAGTCGATCAGGAACATCTTGCCGGGCTGCAGGCGCCACTTGCGCACGATCTTGTTCTCGGGGACCGGCAGCACGCCGGATTCGGAGCCCATGATGACGAAATCGTCGTCGGTCACGCAGTAACGCGCGGGGCGCAGGCCGTTGCGGTCCAGCGTGGCGCCGATCTGGCGGCCGTCGGTGAACACGATGGACGCCGGGCCGTCCCACGGCTCGAGCATCGCAGCGTGGTATTCATAGAAGGCCTTGCGACGCTCGTCCATCGTCGTGTGCTGCTCCCACGGCTCGGGGATCATCATCATCACGGCCTGGCTGATCGGATAGCCGGCCATGGTGAGCAGTTCGAGGCAGTTGTCGAACGTCGCGGTGTCGGACTGGCCGGCGAAACTGATCGGGTAGAGCTTCTGCAGGTCCGGGCCGAGCACGGGCGATGACATGACGCCTTCGCGCGCCTTCATCCAGTTGTAGTTGCCGCGCACCGTGTTGATTTCGCCGTTGTGGGCGACATAGCGGTACGGGTGGGCCAGCGGCCACTCGGGGAAAGTGTTGGTGGAGAAGCGCTGGTGCACGAGGCCCAGCGCGGAGACGCAGCGCTCGTCCTGCAGGTCGAGGTAATAGGTGCCGACCTGATCTGCCAGCAGCAGCCCCTTGTAGACCACGGTCCGGCTGGACATGCTGGGAACGTAGTATTCCTTGCTGTGCTTGAGCTTCAACGCCTGGATGTTGGCGCTGGCCGTCTTGCGGATGACATACAGCTTGCGCTCCAGCGCGTCCTGCACGATCACGTCGGCGCCACGGCCGATGAAGACCTGACGCGCGATCGGCTCGGTCTTGCGCACGGCCGGGGACATCGGCATGTCCACGTTGACCGGCACGTCGCGCCAGCCCAGCAGCACCTGGCCCTCGGCCTTGATGGCGCGCTCCATCTCCTGCTCGCAAGCCAGGCGCGATGCGTGTTCCTTGGGCAGGAAGATCATGCCGACGCCGTATTCGCCGGGCGGGGGCAGCGTGACGCCCTGCTTGGCCATTTCCTCGCGATACAACGTGTCCGGCAACTGGATCAGGATGCCCGCGCCATCGCCCATCAGCTTGTCGGCGCCGACGGCGCCGCGATGGTCGAGGTTCTCGAGGATCTTCAGGCCCTGCTGGACGATCGCATGGCTTTTCTCACCCTTGATGTGCGCCACAAATCCCACACCGCAGGCGTCATGCTCTGCATCGGGGGAATAAAGGCCTTGCTGTTGGAGATGCTCGATCTCTGCTGCCGTCGTCATGGGGCGCACTCCTTAGGGTTTTCGCGGGGATACGAAGCATAGACCTTTGCAACAACAATGCCAAGATTTTTAATTGGGGTCAGATTCCAATTAATTCCCGATTGATTTCATCGATGATTAATTGGGGACATATCAAATGGAAGACGAAGGACGGCCGGCGCGCGTCTTGGTGACGCGACGGTCGGTCAGCTTCTGCAGGTTGTCGGTGAATTGCGCATCGCCAAGGGCCCAGCCTTGCAGGGTCGACTGCGTCAAAGCCTCCTGCTGCGATGCGGGAACGCCGGCCGCGACCATCGCGGCATACGCCGCCTCGCGCGCAAACGGCGTGTTCCCCATTTCCCAATAGAGCGCAGGCGGCGTGACGATCCTGTCCGGGCGCAGGCCGACGTAATGGCCGTGGCTCGACCAGCCGTAGTCAGCCGCGCTGGCCGCGATGCCGGCACGGACCGGGTTGAGATCGATGTAGGCCAGGCACGCCAGCAGATAGGTTTCGGACTGGATGATGGTGGACTTGTAGCGCCCTTCCCACAGCGTGCCCGACCGTTGATTCCGGTCGTTGAAATACCGCACATAGCGCCGCCCGAGGGACTGCATCATTTTGGGCAGCCCTTGCGCGGTGCGTGGCGTGGCCAGCAGATGGAAATGGTTGTCCATCAACACGTAAGCGTGGATGGCGACCTGATGGGCCGCGGCGTGCTCGCCGAGCAGGGAAAGGAAGAATTCGCGGTCGCCGCGCGACAGGAAGACCGGTTGCCGGTTGTTGCCACGCTGGATCACATGGTGCGGGTAATCCGGCAGTGTGAGTCGCGGGAGTCGGGCCATGAGGAGCGGTCAGGAAGGAACGCTCATGGTAATTGGAATCTGACCCCCAGCATGCTCTCCAGGCCGAATTCGCCGAGCAGGCTTTGCAGGCGCTCGGCAGCGCTGCGCTTTTTCTGGCCGGTGTGACGCGCGATGATGAGTTCGTTCTTCAGGCTGTGCTCCCAGCCGACGAGTTCGGTGACCGTGACCTGATAGCCATGCGCTTCCAGATACAGGCAGCGCAGCACATTGGTGAGCTGGCTGCCGATTTCACGCGTGTGCAGCGGATGCCGCCAGAGCTCGGCCAGTGGCGTGCGTGAAAGCGACAGTGCCTTGTTCTGGCGCAGGCTCGCCGCCACTTCGGCCTGGCAGCAGGGCACCAGCACCATGTGACGCGCGCGCTTGGCAAGACCGAAGGCGATCGCGTCGTCGGTCGCGGTGTCGCAGGCGTGCAATGCCGTCACGACGTCGATGTGCCCGGGCATCGCCTGGACCTGCGCAGACTCGGCCGACGTGATGTTGAGGAACGACATGTTCGCGAAGCCGAGCCGCCGGGCGAGCTGCTGCGATTTTTCCACCAGTTCCTGCCGCGTCTCGATGCCGTAGATGCGACCCTGCCGCGACGCATCGCCCGCATTGAAAAACAGGTCGTGGATGATGAAACCGAGATACGACTTTCCGGCGCCATGATCGGCCAGCGTGACCGGCGCACCGCTTTGGGTGAGTTCGACGAGCAGCTTTTCGATGAACTGGTAGAGGTGGTAGACCTGCTTGAGCTTGCGCCGCGAGTCCTGGTTCAGCTTTCCTTCGCGCGTGAGGATGTGCAACTCCTTCAGGAGCTCGACGGACTGGCCGGGGCGCAATTCGTCAGCGATGGCCTCGCCGGGCGCATTGTGCTTCGGGTTCACCGAGTTCTTCCTGGGCGCGTTCATCGCATGAACTCCCTGCCCAGCGCCGCCCATCCTTCAGACCCGAGTTCGCGCAACGTCTGCATGTTCTTCTCGAAAATGACGTCGGCCTCGGGAAATGCTTCAACGGCGCGCGCCACGCTTTCCTCGCGCAGCAGATGCAGCATGGGGTAAGGCGAGCGGTTGGTGCAGTTGGTCACGTCGTCCTCTTCGGTGCCCGCAAACTGGAACTGCGGATGAAAACTTGCGATCTGGATGACGCCATCGAGTGCCATGTCCGCCACCAGCCTGTCGGCTTCGTCGAGATAGTCGTTGAACGCCAGGAAATCATCGAGACAGTCGGGCAGGATGAGCAAGGTCGTGTCGCGGTCCCGTGAAGGCAGCGCGACGAGCTGCGCCAATTCATTCCGAAGGTCTTGCGTGACCGCACGGCGATCCGTTGCCGCACTGACAGCAAAATGCACCTGCCCACGCACATGCACCGCCTTTGCGAACGGACAGAGGTTGAGGCCGATGACCGCCTGCTCCAGCCAGGCGCGCGTTTGCCGGATGACATCGTGATCGTTGGACATGGCGAAGTCTAGGGCAGCAGCCTGCGCCCTGTGAGGCGTTCATGCTCGCGTACGGCAAAACGGTCGGTCATGCCGGCGACGTAATCGGCCACCGCGCGCGGGACATCAGGTCTCGCCGCGAAGCCGGCCTGCATCTGTGCGGGGTCATTGCCATACGCTTCGAAGAGTTCGCGCACGACTTGACGGGCCTGCCCTGTGGTACCGGTCACCTGCGGATGCCGGTAGAGGTTTTGAAACAGGAACTGTTTGAGCTCCGAGGACTGCGCGCGCATGGCCGGACTGAACGTGACGAGCGGGCCTTTGCCCCGCGCGTCGTCGGCGTCGGTGGGTGCCGCATCCGCCAGCGCCTGTGCCGTCGCGTCGATGATGTCGTAGACCTGCGCGCTGAGCATGCGGCGGATCGCTTCATACAGAAGGCGACGGCCCGCGAGTTGCGGATGTCCGGCAAGCGCCTCGCGCCGGTAGCGCTCGAACAGCGCCACGCCCTCCAGTTGCTCGAGCGTGAGCAAGCCCGAGCGGACACCGTCGTCGATGTCGTGCGCGTTGTAAGCCACTTCGTCCGCCAGGTTGCAAAGCTGCGCCTCGAGACTGGGCTGCGTTCGTTCGATGAAGCGACGGGCAACTCCACCGGGCTCGCGCGCCTCGATCTGCCGCGCATTGGCGAGCGAGCAATGCTTGAGGATGCCTTCGCGCGTCTCGAAAGACAGGTTCAGCCCGTCGAAGCTGGCATACCTCTCTTCCAGATCGTCCACCACGCGCAAGCTCTGCAGGTTGTGTTCGAAGCCACCGTGCGGTGTCATGCACGCATTCAGGGCGTCCTGCCCGGCATGGCCGAACGGCGTGTGACCCAGGTCGTGCGCGAGCGCAATGGCCTCGACCAGATCCTCGCTCAACCCGAGCGACCGTGCGATGGATCGTCCCAGCTGGGCGACTTCCAGCGAGTGGGTCAGGCGGGTGCGGAACAGATCTCCTTCGTGGTTCAGGAAAACCTGCGTCTTGTAGACCAGCCGGCGGAACGCCGTCGAGTGCACGATGCGGTCGCGATCGCGCTGGAATGCGCTGCGCGTGGGTGCAGGGGGCTCGGGAAAGCGCCGGCCGCGGCTGGCCGCAGGGTCGCACGCGTAGATCGAGAGCATCACGCGCAGCAGTGCGCGATGACTTCGCGCACCAGCGCGTCGGGCGCGCCGCGCATGACCGCACTGCCCGGCTTTTCCAGCACAACGAAGCGGATTTCGCCGCCTTCGGACTTCTTGTCCACGCGCATGAGTTCGATATACCGGTCGGCACCGAGTACGGGCGCGCGGACGGGCAAGCCTGCACGGCCGATGAGTGCCGTCAGCCGCTCGACGAATGCGGCATCGACCCCGCCCAGGCGCATCGACAGGTGCGACGCCATGACCATGCCGCAGCCCACCGCTTCGCCGTGCAGCCATTGGCCATAGCCCAGTCCGGCTTCGATCGCGTGACCGAACGTGTGGCCGAAATTGAGGATGGCGCGCAGCCCCGATTCCCGCTCATCCTGCCCGACGACCTCGGCCTTGATCTCGCAACTGCGGCGCACTGCATGCGCCAATGCCCCCGGGTCACGCGACATCAAGGCGTCGATGTTCTGCTCGATCCAGTCGAGGAACACCATGTCGTAGATGGGACCGTACTTGATGACCTCGGCCAGCCCCGCGCCGAGTTCGCGCGCCGGCAGCGTCGACAGCGTATCCAGATCGCACACCACGAGATGTGGCTGGTAGAACGCACCGATCATGTTCTTGCCCAACGGGTGATTGATGGCCGTCTTGCCGCCAACCGACGAGTCCACCTGCGCCAGCAGCGTCGTCGGCAACTGGATGAACGGCACGCCACGCATGTAACTGGCCGCCGCAAAACCGGTCATGTCGCCCACGACACCGCCGCCAAGCGCGAACAGCACCGTCTTGCGGTCGCAACCCGCGCCGAGCAGGGCATCGTATATGCGGTTGAGCGTCTGCCAGTCCTTGTGCACTTCGCCGTCCGGCAAGGCGACGATGTGGATGCTGCGGTACTTGCCCGAGAGCGCGGCACGTACACGCTCCGCGTACAGCGGCTGCACGGTGGTGTTGGTGACGATCAAGGCAGACGCCGCATCCGGCAACTCGGCACGTGACGCGAGCGCGTCCAGCAGATCCGGCCCGATGACGATGGGGTAGCTGCGGTCACCGAGCTCGATCTGGACGTATTCGGGAGACTGGAGAACTTGCATGTCCCCCGAGTTTAGGGCCTCAGGCTGACGGGGCCTCGCCGGCCAGCTCCAGCTGCATGAGGATCATGTTGACCAGCATCGCCACGGACGGACGACCGGTCTCGATGATGAAATGCGCCGTCTCACGGTACAGCGGGTCGCGCACGGCATACAGGTCGCGCAGACGCTGCATCGGGTCGTCCACCTGCAGCAGCGGACGGTTCACGTCGTGCCGCACCCGGCGGAAGATGTCCTCGGGTGTCGAATGCAGGTACACCACCTTGCAGTGCGTATGAAGATTCAGGCGATTCGCAGGCTGCAGCACTGCCCCGCCCCCCGTGGCCAGGATGCCTGTCGAGGCAGCCCCGCAGAGTTCGGCGATGACCTTGGCTTCGACGTCACGGAATGCCGCTTCGCCCTCGCGCTCGAAATAAGCCCGGATGGAGCAACCGAGCCGCTGCTCGATCACATGATCGGAATCGTCGAACGGAATCTGCAGCCTGCGCCCGAGCTGGCGCCCGATGCTGGACTTGCCAGCACCGGGCATCCCTACCAGGGCAATGCGCGCCACGCGTCGGGTCAGCGGTGTTTCGTCAGCGCGCTGCGGCGCGGTCGGAAATCATCTTCGGGGTGATGAAGACCAGCATTTCCTGTTTGTTGGCCGTGCGGCTGCGCGACTTGAACAGGTTGCCGATCGCCGGAATATCGCCCAGACCCGGAACCTTGGTCTCAGACTCGTTCTCGGTCAATTCGAAAATGCCGCCGATGACGACGGTACCGCCATTCTCGACCAGCACTTGCGTCTTGATGTGCTTGGTGTTGATCGCGAAACCGGCGCTGGTAGCCTGGCCCACGCTGTCCTTGTTCACGTCCAAATCGAGAATGATGTTGCCTTCCGGCGTGATCTGGGGCGTGACCTCGAGCTTCAGGTTCGCCTTGCGGAATGCAATGGATGTCGCGCCGCTGGAGGTCGCCACCTGATAGGGCAGTTCGGTACCCTGCTCGATCAGCGCCTTGGTCTGGTCGGCTGTCACCACGCGGGGGCTGGAAACGACCTTGCCCTTGCCGTCTGCTTCCAGCGCGGAGAGTTCCAGGCTGATGAAGCGGGCGGCATTGGAGCGGAACAGCGAGATCGCGAAGGTCGACGGGCTGTAGCCGTTCTGGCCGACAGCAGGGAGGTTGACGAAGTTGCCTGCAGTAATCACGTTGCTGGCACCAGTTCCGTTGGACGCGCCGATATTGGCATTGACGGTGTCGCTGCGAATCGCAGTGCCACCGCCAAGCTTCACGCCGAGCGACTTGCCGAATGTATCGGTAGCTTCGACTATACGTGCCTCAATCAACACTTGGCGAACAGGAACGTCGAGTTTCGTGATCAGCTCCTGGACGCGCTCGAGTCGGGAGGCGATGTCAGAGACGAACAACTGGTTGGTACGCGGCTCGGCAATCACGCTGCCGCGAGGACTCAGGATGCTCGCGCCAGCGCCACCACCGCCTGCCGCCCCACCCCCGCCGGCAGCTCCACCGCCTTGAAGCTGGGTCGCAATGTCGGCCGCCTTCGTATAGTTCAACTGGAACGACTGGGTGCGGAGCGGTTCAAGGTTTTGCAGCGCAACCTTCGATTCCAGATCCGCCTTCTCCTTCGCCGTGATCTCGTCCTTGGGTGCGATCCAGAGCACATTGCCGTTCTTGCGGATACCCAGGTTCTTCGCCTGCATGATGATGTCCAGCGCCTGATCCCACGGCACATCCTTCAAACGCAGCGTCACGGTACCGGACACCGAGTCCGAGGTGATGATGTTGAAGTTCGTGAAATCGGCGATCACCTGCAGCAACGAACGGATTTCGATGCTCTGGAAGTTCAGCGAGAGCTTTTCACCGCTGTAACCGGGACCTTGAGAAAGCTTGGTGGGATCGATGCGGCGCGGACGCACTTCCACGACGAACTGGGTATCACTCTGGTAAGCAGAATGTTCCCAGTCACCCTTCGGTTCGATGTTCATCCGGACCCGATCACCGGTCTGGAACGTGGTGACAGTCTGCACGGGCGTGCCGAAATCTGCCACATCGAGGCGACGGCGCAAACCTTCGGGGAGGGAGCTTTTGAGGAACTCGACCACCAGACCCGTGCCTTGCTGGCGAATATCCACGCCGACCTGGCTGTTGGCCAGATCGACAACCACCTTGCCTGTGCCGTCCGCAGCACGGCGGAAATCCACGTCCTTGAGCGGGAACACATCGCGATTGCGATCTTCGGCAAAGGTAGAAGGCGACGAAGCAACCGGCGTCGCGCCGGGTGCCGCATCGAGCGAGATCAGCAGCGACTTGCCCTGGATTTCGGCCTTGTAGCCTGCAGACTGCTTGAGGTTGAGCACCACACGGGTACGGTCACCTGCCTGCACGACGTTCACCGAGCGGAGGTTGCCCTGATTGAAATCAACCACCGATCGCCCCATGCCGTTGGCCACTCCGGGAAAGTCCAACGCGATCCGTGCAGGAGACTGAATGGAGAAGCCTGTCGGCAACGCCGGCAACTGCTGGTTCAGGTCGATGCGGATGACTTCGGAGCCCCCCTGGATCGAACCGGTCACCGCCTCGATGGCGTTCTGGGCGTGAGCTGCGACGGATGCGATGAGCAAGCAGAAAGCGCCGCCCCAAGATCCCACGGCACGCCACGTCATGGCCTTGTGGTCATTCATTTCTGCCTCTCCTGCAACTGCAGTGTTGCTGTGCGTTCAATCCATTCGCCAGCAGCGTCCTGCACGATTTCGCGCAACGCCAGCTCCGTCTCGTTGATCTGCGTGATCCGGCCATAGTTCTGGCCGATGTAGTTGCCCTTGCGGACCTGGTACAACAGGTTATCCACCCGGAGCAAAGCCACGGGCTGCCCTTCTCGGATCAGGCTACCGACCATCTTCATGGAATCCAGAGGGAATGCTTCCAGCGGTTCTTTGCGGCGGGCCAGTTCAGGAGTAATAAGAGCCGCGTTGGAGGATGCCTGGACAGATTCGCTCTTCAGCGCCTGCGCGAGCTTTTGTGAACTGAAAGGGTCGACGGTCCCGGATTGTGCATATGCCTGCGGTGTGAACTGTTTCGGCTCCGGGATAGGCTGAACGCTAGGCCGCGTCTGGTTGCGCTGCTCCTGCATCCATTGCTGCAGCCCCTCTTCGCTTGCAGGACCGCACCCTGCCAGTAGCGTCACGGCGAACAATGACACCGTCGCATGAGTTCTTCTCATCACTTCTTGGCCCCCTTCGCAGCGGTCGCCTTG
Source organism: Variovorax sp. VNK109 (assembly GCF_049445855.1). Taxonomy (NCBI): domain Bacteria; kingdom Pseudomonadati; phylum Pseudomonadota; class Betaproteobacteria; order Burkholderiales; family Comamonadaceae; genus Variovorax; species Variovorax sp. VNK109. Next base: position 1,162,476 of record NZ_JBMSDV010000001.1, read on the forward strand.
CGTTGCGCAGCCACCTCTTCGGGATCCAGATAGCGGAATGTCTTCGCTGTCGCTTCCATCGTCAGCGTCGAACCATCTTTTGCCGCAGCAGGAACGAGGGACACGTTGTTCAGAGTGACGATGCGTGACAGATTCGCGATGTCTGAAGCAAACGCCCCCACGTCATGAAAACGTCCTGTCACGCGAATGGCAATGGGAAGTTCGGCGTAGTACTCCTTGACGGAAATCTGCCCGGGCCGAAAGAGCTCGAACTGCAGACTCCGCCCCAATCCTGCCTGGTTGACGTCTGACAGCAGTGCATCCATTTCAGCCTTGCTCGGCAACTGCTTTTCAAGCAGCGTGACATATTGCTGCACCTGCTCCCGTTGCTTGCGCAGGGTTTCAAGATTGACAGCTTGAGCCAGCTTCTTCTTGTAATCTTCCTTGAGTTGAACTTCCTTGCTTTGCGATGCCTTCAGTTCCTCGTCAACACCCGAAAGCCAGAAGAACCACAGCCCGCCAACAACAAGGACTACCACCAACAGATTCAGTGCATAGCGCGGAATTGCCGGCCACGACGACGGGTCGTTCGGGTTGAGCCCCCGGAACTGCGTCCGGATGGGCGCGACCAGCGCATTGAAATCAATTTTCTTGAGGGACGATTTGGTAGCCATCTTTCGCTCCTCAGGACTTTGCTGGCGCCACGGCCGCTTTACCCCCGGAGGGTGCCAACTCTTTCTGCACGTCCGCCGCACGGCGCAAACCGACTCGCATCGTGAAATTGGCTACCCGCCGCTGGTCCCTTGCCGATAGCGCGACACTACCAGCCGTGATTTCAATCAACTCCGGACGCGCGAGCCAAAGGCTGTTGTTGGCCAGATTGCGCAGGAGTTCGGACACGCGCTCATTGGACTGCGCCACTCCTTGCAGCATTACCGTTTGGTCTGTCTGCCTCATCGAGTTGATGTACACGCCGTCCGGCAACTGCTTGACCATTTCATTCAACAAATGCACGGGCAAATTGCGGTCGGCCTGCAACCCCTCTACAGCGCCTTGGCGCGCACGCAGCGAAGCGATTTCAGCCTGCAGGTTCGCGATGTCCTTGATCTGCGAGTCCAGCGTCGCGATCTGGGTCGTCAGGAACTGGTTGCGCTCCTGCTGGTTCAGGATCTGCGCCTGATACAGCCCGAAGACGGCCACACCGATGCCGCCGCCCAGCAGGACGGCCGCGATCACCGATGCGGCAAAGGCTTCCTTGCGACGCTTGCGCGCCGCTTCGCGGTGAGGCAGCAGGTTGATCAGGATCACTGCAGGAACCTCCGCATGGCAAGACCGCACGACGTCAGGTACGACGGTGCTTCGCGACGCATTTTCTTCTCACGAATGCCGGAGCCCAGCTCCATGCCTTCGAAAGGGTCGACCAGCGAGCATGCGAACGAGGTGTGCTGGGTCACGGCTTCGGTCAAACCTTGCAACGCGGCAGAGCCACCGGCCACCATCACGTAGTCCACACGGTTGTAAGGCGTGGACGTGAAGAAGAACTGCAGTGCGCGGCCGATTTCCTGGGCCATGCTGTCCACGAAGGGCTTGAGCACACCGCTGGTGTAGTCGTCCGGCAGGTCGCCATTGCGCTTCTTGGCTTCGGCTTCTTCCATCGAGAAGCCATACTGGCGCACGATCAGCTGGGTCAGTTGCGCACCACCGAAGGCCTGATCGCGGTCATACAGCACTTCATTGTTGCGAAGCACCTGCATGCTGGCGGTGTAGGCGCCGATCTCGAACAGCGCCACCATCGTGTCGGCGCCCTTGTTGGGCAGGTTCTCGATCAGGCGGGTGGTTGCCAGGCGCGACGCATACGATTCGACATCGATCACCACCGGCTTCAGCCCGGCGGCTTCCGCCAGCCCCTGGCGATCCTGGACTTTTTCCTTGCGGGAGGCGGCGATCAGCACTTCGACATCGCCCGCGGAGGTGGTGCTGGGGCCGACCACGCAGAAGTCCAGGCTCACTTCGTCCAGCGAGAACGGGATGTACTGGTTGGCTTCTGATTCGACCTGGATTTCGAGCTCGGCTTCGCTCATGCCGCCGGGCAGGATGATTTTCTTGGTGATGACGGCAGAAGGAGGCAGCGCCATGGCCACGTTCTTCGTCCGCGTGCCGCTTTTCTTGACCACGCGGCGCACCGCCTCGGCCACTTCATCGAATTTCTCGACGTTGCCATCCGTGATCCAGCCGCGATCCAGCGGCTCGATGGCACAACGCTCAAGCACCAGGTTGCCGGCACCATCACGATTCAACTCCACCAGCTTGACGCTGGACGAGCTGATATCGAGGCCCAACAAGGGCGCTGGCTGACGGCTGAAGAACGACCCCAAAGAGATCAAAACGGTCCCCCGAACCAACTTGTAACAGTCGGCAAAACTTGAGAATTCACTTGAATGCTAGCAGTAAGCCCCTTGTCCAGCAAAGAGTTTTCCCGATTCGGGGGTTTGCAAGCGTTGCCAAAAGCCGACGCTTTGGCGCGCTTTTTTCGTATCCCGACTCACTTCATGCGCTGCATCTGGTCAGGACTCTCACGGATTCTCACCTTGCACTCTAAGGCGGTTACCGATTGAAATCCGCTCAGCGGCCAAATTTTTATAATGCTGGCGCGACTTTGCGCACACTTTTCCATGCCCTCAAACAACTCCACAGGCGACGACAAACCCGCCGCCTCGCCCGCTGCCCGATCCGGCCTGATGTCCCACTGGCTGGTCCGGCTGGCGCTCTGGAGCGGTGGCCTGGCCGTGGCCGGAGCCATCAGCCTGCTGGTGATCATCGCCGTGGCACTTTCGGTTGCGTACCCGAATCTGCCCGACATTTCAGACCTGCAGGACTACCGTCCCAAATTGCCGCTGCGTGTCTACTCCTCCGAAGGCACCCTGATCGGCGAGTTCGGCGAAGAACGCCGAAACCTGATGCCGATCGGCGACATTCCCAAAGTCATGAAAGACGCAGTGCTGGCGGCGGAGGACGCCCGCTTCTTCGAACACGGCGGCGTCGACTACGTCGGCGTGGTTCGTGCCGGCCTGGCCAACGTCGGCCGGGCCAAGAGCCAGGGCGCCTCCACGATCACCATGCAGGTGGCACGCAACGTGTACCTGTCAGCCGAAAAGACCTACACCCGCAAGATCTACGAGATCCTGCTGACTTTCAAGCTGGAACACCTGCTCTCCAAGGACCAGATCCTGGAGATCTACATGAACCAGATCTTCCTGGGCAACCGCTCCTACGGTTTTGCGGCCGCCAGCGAAGCCTATTACGGCAAACCGATCCGGGACATCAGCATTGCAGAAGCGGCGATGCTGGCTGGCCTGCCGAAGGCACCGTCGGCTTACAACCCGATCGTCAACCCCAAGCGCGCCCGGGCCCGGCAGATGTACATCATCGACCGCATGCAGGAGAACGGGTTCATCACGGCAGCCCAGGCCGAAGCGGCCCGCAACGAGAACCTGAAGGTCCGCGCCGGCCCCGACGCATCGCGCCTGCACGCCGAGTACGTGGCAGAGACCGTGCGCCAGCTCATGTACGCACAGTACGGCGAAAGCACCTACACACGTGGCCTGAATGTCTTCACGACGCTGAATGCCACCGAACAGGCTGCCGCTTACAAGGCGCTGCGCCGCGGCATCATGGATTACGAGCGCAGGCAGTTCTACCGTGGCCCCGAAAAGTTCATCGACCTGCCCACCGACCCCAAGGAGGCGGACGATGCCATCGACGAAGTTCTCGTCGAGCACCCGGACAATGGCGATGTCATGTCGGCTGTGGTGCTGCAGGCCAGCCCCAAGGGCATTTCCGCCGTCCGCCAGAACGGTGAAGCCGTCGAGATCACCGGCGAAGGCCTGAAACCAGCCCAATCCGGTCTGTCCGAAAAAGCGGCGCCCAACATCAAGATCCGTCGCGGCGCAGTGATCCGCGTGGCGAAGACGCCCAAGAACACATGGGAAATCACCCAGCTGCCAGAGGTCGAAGGCGCCTTCGTCGCGCTCGACCCGCGCACCGGTGCCGTCCGCGCGATGGTCGGCGGCTTCGACTGGGACAAGAACAAGTTCAACCACGTCACGCAGGCCTGGCGCCAGCCGGGCTCGAGCTTCAAGCCGTTCATCTACTCGGCGGCGCTCGAAAAGGGTTTCACACCCGCCACGGTGATCAATGATGCCCCTCTGTTCTTCGATGCGGGCGTGACCGGTGGACAGCCTTGGGAGCCCAAGAACTATGACGGCACCTTCGACGGACCGATGTCCATACGCCGCGGTCTGGCCAAGTCCAAGAACATGATTTCAATCCGCATCCTGCAGGCCGTCGGCCCGCAGAACGCGCAGGAATGGGTATCGCGCTTCGGCTTCGACACGGAAAAACACCCCGCCTATCTGACGATGGCGCTGGGCGCGGGGTCTGTCACGCCGATGCAGATGGCCACGGCCTATTCGGTTTTCGCCAATGGCGGCTATCGCGTCAGCCCCTACCTGATCACGAAGGTGACGGACCAGAAGGGCAAGGTCCTGGTTGAAACGCAACCGGGCCAGCTCGACGACAGCGTTCGTGCGATCGACGCGCGCAATGCCTTCGTCATGAACAGCCTGCTGCAGGAAGTCACGCGCAGCGGAACGGCCGCCCGTGCATCTGGCGCACTCAAGCGATCTGACATCTATGGCAAGACCGGCACCACCAACGACTCGATGGACGCCTGGTTTGCCGGCTACCAGCAGTCCGTGGCCGCCGTCGTCTGGATCGGCTACGACACCCCGCGCAAGTTGGGCGACCGCGAAACCGGCGGCGGCCTGAGCCTGCCGGTGTGGATCAACTTCATGGAAACGGCCCTCAAGGGTGTCCCGGTCAGCGAACCGTCGGCGCCCGAAGGCGTGATGAATGTCGGCGGCGAGTGGTACTACAACGAATTCGGACCCGGTGCCGGCATTGCCAGCCTGGGTCTGGAAGATCCGGCCGCAGCGGCTGCAGCCAACGGCATGTCGCCCGCTGCGCAAACGATGATCGGCGCGCCACCCCACACGCCGCCGACGGCCACGCCCGGTGTTGCACCGCAACCTGCTGCTCCGCCTGCGGACGAGAAGAAACGCATCCTGGATCTGTTCCGCAATTGAGCGGCGCAAGACCCGTGGCGCACGGAAAACCTCTTTCCGGCTAACCTTCTCCGGCGGCCGGAAACACGAGGCTCAAACCTGACTGCGTGCTCGCCTGCCGCGAGAGGTTGGCGTAGAACTCGCCGTCACCCTTGGTGTCCATCCACTGCCCATCGACGAAACGGTAGTGGTAGCCGCCCGCGCGCGCGGCCAGCCACACCTCGTGCAACGGCTTCTGCAGGTTGATGACGATCTGGCTTGCATTAGCGAACACCAGCGTCACCATGCCGCCGACCCGCTGGTTGTCGATGTCCGCTTCGGTTTCGTCGTTGATGCGGTCGCAATGGGCCTCCACGGCAGCCAGCAGACGCTCGGCGTGGTCCATGAATTCAGGGTCGGTCATACAATTTGGCGATGTTGAAGCTTCGTCAAATTCTATTCAGCCGCCTTGTCCTTGCCGCCGTCACGGTGGTTGCCGGCGTGACGGCCACGGGCTGCGGCCAGAAAGGTGCGCTGTACCTGCCCACCGAACCCGCCGCCGCGCAACGCGCGACGCTGCCCGAAGTGCTCACGCCCAACCGCACGCGCGATGCGGCCGGCTCCAGCCAGTCGACACAACCTGCGCCCGTCACCTCGCCGACCCGATGAACCCGTCCCAGATCTCCGCGCCCGGCCTTCCGGGCCAGCCCCATGTCGCCTATCGCAATGGCAGCCTTCACGTCGAGGACCTGGCGCTGGCCGATCTCGCGCACGAACACGGCACGCCGCTCTTCGTGTATTCGAAAGCAGCCATGTTGTCGGCCCTGGCCGCCTACCAGCGCGGCTTCGCCGGTCGCAAGGCGCTGATCTGCTATGCCATGAAGGCCAATTCCTCGCTGGCGGTGCTGCAGGTATTTGCGAGGGCGGGCTGCGGTTTCGACATCGTCTCGGGCGGCGAACTCGACCGCGTGCTGGCAGCGGGGGGCGACCCGGCCAAGGTGATCTTCTCGGGCGTGGGGAAGACCTGCGCGGAAATGCGCCGGGCACTCGACGTGGGCATCGCCTGCTTCAACGTCGAGAGCGAGGCCGAGCTCGAAGTGTTGAGCGCCGTGGCCGTACAGGCCGGCAAGACCGCACGCGTCAGCATCCGCGTCAATCCGAACGTCGACCCGAAGACGCACCCGTACATTTCCACCGGCCTCAAGGGCAACAAGTTCGGCGTCGCACACGAGCGCGCCCTGCTGGCCTATCGGCGCGCGGCGTCGTTGCCGGGTCTCGAAGTCGTGGGCATCGATTGCCACATCGGTTCGCAGATCACGCAGGAAAGCCCTTACCTGGATGCAATGGACCGGGTGCTCGACCTCGTCGAGTCGATCGAGATGGCAGGCATTCCGATCCACCACATCGACTTCGGCGGCGGGCTGGGCATCGACTACAACGGCGACACACCGCCGCAGGCCGACGCGCTGTGGAAGCAGTTGCTGGCCAAGCTGGACACACGCGGCTTCGGCGACCGCCAGTTCATGATCGAACCGGGCCGCTCGCTCGTCGGCAATGCCGGTGTGTGCTTGACCGAGGTGCTCTACCTCAAGCCCGGCGAGCAGAAAAACTTCTGCATCATCGATGCGGCGATGAATGACCTTCCGCGCCCGGCCATGTACCAGGCCTTCCACCAGATCGTGCCGCTGTCGCCACGCAACGAAGATGCATCGGTGTACGACGTGGTCGGCCCCGTGTGCGAAAGCGGCGACTGGATCGGCCACGACCGCCAGCTTGCTGTGCAGGCAGGCGACCACCTCGCCGTGCTGTCCGCCGGTGCGTACTGCATGTCCATGGCCAGCAACTACAACACGCGCGCGCGCGCTGCGGAAGTGCTGGTGGACGGCGACAAGGTGCACGTCATCCGCGCACGCGAAACCATCGCCGACCTCTTCCGCCAGGAAAAACTGCTGCCCTGAGGCCGTTGGTGCAAGGCCTGATACGCGTCCATCCGCAACGCGGTCTCACTGGCGCGGTCTGGCCCGCGGTCCCCATGCTTGCCACGCACGCCAGCCCAGCAGCACGCCGATGATCACGGCGTAGATGGCGACTTCGCCGAAGTTGTTCTTGCTCGCGCGCATCCAGAAGAAATGCAGCAGCCCGAGCCCGGCGATCACGTAGACCAGCCGGTGCAACCGCTGCCAGCGCTGCGGCCCCAGCGCGCGGATCGCGCGATTGAACGACGTCGCCGCCAGCGGCGTGAGCAGCACGAAGGCTGCGAAGCCCACCAGGATGAATGGCCGCTTCACAATGTCGCGCGCGATGTCTTCGATCTCGAAGCCCATGTCGAACCACGCGTACGACACCAGATGCAGCACCACGTAAAAATAGGCGAACAGGCCCAGCATCCGGCGGAAACGCGCAAACGCCGGTGTTCGCGTCATCACACGCAGCGGCGTGACGGCCAGGCCGATGCACAGGAAGCGGAGCGTCCAGTCACCGGTCGAGCGGATCAGGTATTCGGCAGGGTTCGCGCCCAGCGCATCGGCAAACGCGCCATACACCAGCCACGCGAACGGCAGCAGCGCGAGCGCGAAAACAAGTGGCTTTGCAGCCGGATGCAGCAGCACCTTGGCAGGCTGCATCAGTAGAACTTCTTGAGATCCATGCCGGCGTAAAGCTGGCCGACCTGCGCTTCATAGCCGTTGAACATCAGCGTCTTGTGACGCTTGGCGAACAGCCCGCCGCCGTCACCGATGCGCCGCTCCGTCGCCTGCGACCAGCGCGGATGGTCGACGTTCGGATTCACATTCGAATAGAAGCCGTATTCCTGTGACGCCGCCTTGTTCCATGCCGTCGGGGGCTCTTTCTCGACGAAGCGGATCTTCACCAGCGACTTGGCCGACTTGAAGCCGTACTTCCACGGCACCACCAGACGCACCGGCGCACCATTCTGGTTGGGGAGCACCTCACCGTACATGCCGAAGGACAGCAGCGTGAGCGGATGCATCGCTTCGTCCATGCGCAGGCCTTCGACGTAGGGCCATTCGAGCACGCGTGAACCGACGAAAGGCATGGTCTTCGGATCGGCCAGCGTCACGAACTCGACGTACTTCGCATTGCCCTGCGGTTCCACCTTCTTGATGAGTTCCGACAATGAATAGCCCGTCCAGGGAATCACCATCGACCAGCCTTCCACGCAACGCAAACGGTAGATGCGTTCCTCCTGCGCGCTGAGCTTGACGAGGTCTTCGAGCGAATACTTGCCCGGCTTCTTCACCAGGCCTTCGATCTCCACCGTCCACGGCGAGGTCTTGAGGGTGTGCGCGTTCTTCGCTGGGTCGGCCTTGTCGGTGCCGAATTCGTAGAAGTTGTTGTAGGTGCTGGCGTCCTTGTAATCGGTGATCTTTTCCATCGTCACCGCACCGGCCACCGACGTCTTGCCACCCGCCAGCGCCGCCAGTTTGCCCGGGCGCTGCACCTGCTGGGCGAAGGCCTCGCGGCCGGCCCACGTGGCGAGCGCGGCACCGGCGACGCCCGTCGCCATCAGCTTGATCAGGTCCCGCCGGCCTTCATAGACGGCGCGCGAGGTGATCTCGCTGGACTGCGGATGGACAAATCCCTTGTCTCGGGCACTAATCAGCATGCTGTCACCTCGTTGTGTGCGGTTGTGGGCGTTCGATGTATCCGCCCACCTTAAGTTCGTCTGCAAAGCCCAGTGGGTTACACGGGATTGTGACGAATGTCGCACACAGGCAGTTTCAGAGCTCTCCGTAGCTGTGCAGACCCGACAGGAACATGTTGACGCCCAGGAAGGCGAAGGTGGTGATCGCCAGCCCGACCAGGGCCCACCACGATGCCACTGCACCCCGCAGCCCCTTCATGAGCCGCATGTGCAGCCAGGCCGCGTAGTTGAGCCAGACGATCAGGGCCCAGGTTTCCTTCGGGTCCCAGCTCCAGTAGCCGCCCCAGGCCTCCGCCGCCCACAGCGCGCCCAGCACGGTGGCGATGGTGAAGAAGGCGAAGCCCACGGCGATGGCCTTGTACATCACGTCGTCCAGCACCTCGAATGACGGCAGCCGCTCCGCGATGCGGCGCCGGCCCAGGAGGATGCCACCTGCAATGAGCGCCGACACGATCGCATAGCCTACCCAGTAGCTGCCACCGGCTTCGGCGATGCCGCGCTGGCGGAAGGCGATGGGCACGAAGCAGAGCGCGACGCCCAGGATCCAGATCGGCGTGAGCTTGTACAGGCGCGTCTCGGCGGCCTGCTGCTTGATCAGGTAGGCGAAAGCCACCATCGCCGCGAGGGCGAAAGTGCCGTAACCGATGAAATTGGCGGGCACATGCAGCTTCATCCACCAGCTCTGGAGCGCAGGCACCAGCGGCTGGATTTCATGCGCCTCGCGCACCAGCGTGTACCAGAGCAGGAAGCCGACCGCAGCGCTCACCACCAGCATCACGAACGCACCGAGCGAACGCGTCCTGTATTGCGCTTCGTAGTAGAGGTAGAACAGGGCCGTCATCCAGCAGAACAGCACGAACACCTCGTACAGGTTGCTCACCGGGATGTGGCCGATGTCCGGGCCGATCTGGTGGCTCTCGTACCAGCGCACCATGGTGCCGATGAGCGCCATGGTCACGGCCGCCCAGACGATCTTCGAGCCGAGCAGTTCCATCGTGTCGGCCTGGCCGCGCGCGAACATGCCGATCCAGTAGAACACCGTGCTCATGAAGAACAGCACGCTCATCCACAGGATGGCCGACTGGCTGGAGAGGAAATACTTGAGCCAGAACACCGTGTCCGCACGCGCGAGATCGCCCTGATACGCGAAGATGGCCGCGATGGCGGCAGCCGCCACCCCCAGCATCAGCGCGCGCAGCGGTCGCCAGAACCAGCCCAGCCAGATGAGCGTGGGAATGGTGCCCACGAGGATGGCCTTCTCATAGCCGTCCATCGACGCGCTGTAGCGCGACAGCGCGAACAGGCCCCCCACGATGACCAGCGCGGCAAACACCCAGTCGAACGTGGTGCGGCGCGCGAAATAGCCTTCGTTGAGCGTGATCGTCGCGATGTTCATGCCTGGGCGTCCTTCAATCCAATCAGTTTTTCCTTGAGGCGGGCGAACTCCCTGTCGCCATCCATCGTCTTGCGGTTGGCCGACATCGCCATCGTCGCCTGCGAGCCGCCGCCGTCCACGGGCGCCAGCCAGACCCACAAGCGCCGCTCGCGGATGTAGAGCATGGCAAAAACACCGAGGATCAGCAACAGGCAGCCCAGATACACGACATTGCGGCCCGGTGCGCGAGCCACCTGGAACACGCTGGCCTGCAGTTGCGTGAATTCCTGCAGGCGGAAAGCCATGGGGGCCGGATACACGTGCACATCGCTGAGCGCCAGCACGGCCTGGGTCATGAAGCCGCGCGTCTTTTCATCCGTCGGCAGGGGCTTGAGGCCCGCCTTTTCGCGGCTCAGTTGCGCCAGTTCGAACAGCGCGCCGTTCAGGATGCGGATCAGCACGTCGCCTGCACGCGCGCGCTCGGCCTCGGGCACGTTGGCCTCCATGAAATCGGCAATGGCCTGCAGGCCACCAGTACGCGCCCCGGGCGACTTGCCGGTCTCGCTGCCCGCGAACAGCGCGAGCGCACGGCCGGCCGACTGCGACAATTGGTCCGCGAGGCCCGTGCGTGTCGGGTCCACCGCATGGGATGCATAGCGGCGCACGGCCTCGTTGCGCATCGCGGGGTCATCGAGGGCAGCGCGAAGGCGCAGGAAGCCGTCCAGCTCGCCCTGTTCGTCCGCCGGGATGCGCATGTAACGGAACTGGTCAGCCGGCGTCTCGCGCATGCCCAGCAGGAACACGGGAATGCCGTCGCCCGTGTCCACCGGCAGCATGTAGTTGTGGAATTCCCGCGCCTGGCCGGCAGCGTCGCGCAATTTGTAGGTGATGCTGGGGCCGACGTTGCGAAGTTCCTTCTGCGTCACCGTCTTGTTGGCTGCGCCCAGCCGCGCGTCCAGGCTCGCACGCAGGTCGACCTTGCGCACATCGGTGCCTGACTGCGAAGCGCCCGGCGTGCCTGCGAAATTCTCGACGTTGATCACGCGCAGCGCCGTGTATTCGAGCGTCAGCTTGTCGCTGCCGTTGGTGAGGTCGGAACTGCCCCCGATCACGCCATCGATCTCGAACGGCTTCGCCTGCGCGGTGAGCGGGATGGACTTGAGCTTCACGCTCGAGCCGCCATCGTCGAAGCTGGACTGGTAGATCTCGATGCCCCTGAAGCTCGCCGGATGGTTCACCTCCACCCGCGCTTCCTTCTTCTCGCCGGTCGCCTTGTCGTGGATGACGATCTCGCTCGCGAAGAGCTTGGGCATGCCGGTGGAGTAGTACTCGACGATGAACTTCTTGAGCTCGATCGCGAATGGCAGGTCCTGCAGCAGGATGCCGTCCGACTGGTTCAGGATGGCGGTGCTCGACTGCGTGCCTTCGGCCACGAGGATGTTGCCGCGGAACGTCGGGTTGCGTTCGGACAGCCGGTGCTCCGGACTCACGTCAGCGATCATCCCGCCGCCGGTGTACACACTCTTGCCGCCCAGCCACATCTGCGCGCGAACGATCATGTCGCCGTCGAGCAGGCCACCGAGACAGATCAACACGATGGCACCGTGCGCAGCGATATAGCCGATCTTGTTGCCCGCACCGGCCTTCGCAGCAACCATCCAGCCCGTGCCTTCGGCCGTCCCGCGTTGCTGCAGCTTCACCTTCCAGCCGCCACCCGCCAGCATCTGGCCGATGCGCTGCGCTTCGGCTTCGGGCGTGCCGGCCAGATCGGCGCGCGCTTTCTGTCCGAAGGCCTGCAGGCTCTGCTCGCGGATGTTCTCCCTGTAGGCACGCATCTCCGACAGGATGCGCGGCGTGTTTCGCGTGACGCACAGCGACGTGCTGATCACGAGGAATGCCAGGATCAGCAGGAACCACCAGGCGCTGTACACCGCGTAGAGACGCGCCGCGCCGAACACCTCGGCCCAGAACGGGCCGAACTGGTTCACGTAGTTGGCCAGCGGTTGCTGCTGGACCAGCACCGTGCCGATGATGGACGCGATGCAAATCACCGTGAGCAGCGAGATGGCGAAGCGCATCGACGACAGCAGCTCCACCGTCGCGCGCCATGCGTGCGAACCTGACCTGACGCGAAGTCCGTGGGTGGAAACTGACATGAAGGAGATTGAGGCGCTGGGCGAGAAAAAGGGCGGGTCATCCGGAGGATGAACCCGCCCTTCTTGGGGTTTGTTATCGGCGGTTAGTTCAAATGTGGCCGTTTTCGAAACGGGGCCGTCTGACGCGGATCAACGCAGGCCGGCGATGTAGTCGGCCACGGCCTTGATCTCGCGGTCGTTCAGCTTGGCGGCAACCTGGTGCATCTGCGTGCTGTTCTTGCGAACGCCGTCGCGGAAGGTCTTGAGCTGTGCGTCGGTGTAATCGGCATGCTGGCCGGCCAGGCGCGGGTACTGCGCGGGGATGCCCACGCCATTGGGGCTGTGGCAGCCGGCACAGGCAGGAATCTGGCGGTCGGCAATGCCGCCGCGGTAGATGCGCTCGCCCAGCGTCACCAGGTCTTTTTCCTTCGCGAAGCCAGGCTTGGCCTTCTTCGAGGCGACCCACCAGGCGATGTTGCGCATGTCTTCGTCGCTCAGGGCCGAGGCGAAACCCTTCATGACGGCGTTGTTGCGCTTGCCGTCCTTGAATTCCTGCAGTTGCTTGACGAGGTATTCGGGGTGCTGCTGCGCGAGCTTGGGATTGGCCGGCACGGCAGAGTTGCCGTCTGCGCCGTGGCAGGCTGCGCACGTGGCGGTGTAGGTGGCTTCACCCTTGACCAGGTCCGGCTTGGCCGCCTTGGCGGGCGCGGGGGCAGCAGGCTTTTCATCCGCCGCCATGCCGACGGTGGAAAACGCTGCAATCAGCGCAGCAGTCATGAAAGTGGCGAACGACTTCATAGCGGGGGTAGCTTTATTTGCGCAAAACCGGGTGATTCTACAATGCAGGCCGGGCTCAGACCCATTTTTCGCCGCTTCCGCGGCCCGACCGGATTCCCTTCATGACATCCTCCCCCGCCGCGCCCTCCGGCACGGCCCCGTCCGATCCCGTGACTTCTCCGCCTGCGCCGGCGGCCGTCACCCCCGTGCACGCCATGGGGTGGATGCATACCGCCCGTTTCCTGACCACCGCGCCGCAACTGCAATACCTGCCGCCGCTGCAGGTGCCGGAAATCGCCTTCGTCGGCCGCTCCAACGCCGGCAAATCCACCTGCATCAACACCCTGACGCAGCAGAAGCGCCTGGCTTTCGCGTCCAAGACGCCGGGCCGCACCCAGCACATCAACCTGTTCAGCCTCGGCCGCCAGGGCGAGACCGACGCCGTGCTGGCCGACCTGCCCGGCTATGGCTACGCCGCCGTGCCCAAGCAGGACAAGATCCGCTGGCAGCAGGTCATGGCGAACTACCTCGTCACGCGCGAGAACCTCACCGGCATCGTGCTGCTGTGCGATCCGCGCCACGGCCTGACCGAGCTCGATGAAATCCTGCTGGAAGTCATCCGGCCGCGTGTGGAGGAAGGCATGAAGTTCCTGGTGCTGCTCACCAAGGCCGACAAGCTCAACCGCGCCGAAGCCAACAAGGCCCTGTCCATTGCGCGACTGCAAGCCGGGGGTGGCGAGGTCAAACTGTTTTCCGCCCTCAAGAAACAGGGGGTGGAAGAAGCCGCGATGCTGCTGTGGAACTGGGCGCACCCGCCAGGCCCGGCCACTGGAACAGCAGTCGACACGACTGCCTGAAGTTGCAGGCGGCCTCTCCACCCACACGGAGACCGCCGCCATGATCGAGACCTTCCAGCAGCCCCTGCCGCACGGCATCACGCTGAGCTGCCGCGCTACCGGCGAACGCGGTCGTCCGGTGCTCGTCTTCCTGCACGGTTTCCCCGAAGCCGCGTTCATCTGGGACGAAGTACTCGAGTACTTCGCGGCTCCAGCCCACGGAGGTTTCCGCTGCGTCGCACCCAACCTGCGCGGCTTCGCCGATTCGAGCAGCCCGCCCGAACCTTCGGCCTACCGCGCGAAATTCCTCGTGCAGGATCTGCTCGCGCTGATTCGCATCGAATCGGGCGATGCGCCGCTGGCCAGTCTCGTGGCGCACGATTGGGGTGGCGCGGTGGCGTGGAATCTGGCGAACCAGTTTCCCACGCACATCCACAAGCTCGCCATCATCAATTCACCACACCCCGGCACCTTCCTGCGCGAGCTCAAGACGAATCCGCAGCAGCAGGAAGCGAGCGCCTACATGAACTTCCTGATCCGCCCCGACGCGGAGCACCTGCTGGCAGCCGACGACTACCAGCGACTCTGGCCGTTCTTCACCAACATGGGCGGCGACGCCTGGCTGACGCCGGAACTCAAGGACCGTTATCGCGAGGTGTGGGACAGGGGCCTGACCGGCGGCTGCAACTACTACCGCGCATCGCCGCTGCGTCCGCCGACGCCCGACGATCCCGCTGCGCTGGACATCGAACTACCCCGCAGCATGCTGACCGTCGACGTGCCGACGCTCGTGCTCTGGGCCATGGACGACACCGCGTTGCCGCCCTCGCTCATCGAAGGGCTGCACGACTACGTGCCGCAGCTGGACCTGCAGGAGATGCCCGGCGCGACGCACTGGGTGCTGCACGAGCAGCCGGCAGAAGTGATCCGCAGGCTGCAAGGGTTCATCGGCCCGCAGCGCTGTCCTTCTCCTCAGTAGACCGGCGGCTCGCCCGCCGGCCGCGTCTTGAACCGCTTGTGCACCCAGTAGTACTGCTCGGGCATGGTGTCGATATAGCCCTGCAAGTTGAGGTTCATGCGTGCCGTGTCGGCCACCACATCGTCGCTCGGGAAATCCGGCCACGCGGCATGCACTTCGACGTCGTAGCCCTGCGCCGTCATGCGCACGGTCACGGGCACCACCTTCGCGCGACCGAGCTTGGCGAAGCGCGAGAGCGAAGGCACCGTGGCCGCCGGCACCCCGTAGAACGGCACGAAGATCGACTCTTCGGCGCCGAAGTTCATGTCGGGCAGCAGGAACAGCGGCTCGCCCGCGCGCAATGCGGACACGATGGTTTTCACGCCGTCGAAACGGTCGAACAGGCGGATCTCGCCCAAACGCCTTCGCCCTTCGTAGATCCAGTCGTCCACGCGCTTGTTGCGCTGCGGCGTGAAGATGGTGGTGAAGCGGCGCGGCACGGCGGCGGACACCGCGCTCCAGGCCGCATCCATGCCATAGAAATGGGGCAGGAAGATCACGGTGGGCGTGTGCCCCTGCAGTTCATCGACCGCACCGATGAGATTCAGCCGCGACTTCGTCACCTCGGTGTTGCCGTGCCACAGCCACGAACGATCGAGCCAGGCCTGCGCAAAACAGACGAAGGATGCGCGCGCCACCTTCGTGCGCCAAGCGCCGGGCTTGTCGGGGAAACACAGCGCCAGGTTCGCGTGGACCACACGACGGCGGGACACCGCGACGATGTACAGGCCCCAGCCCAGCAGCCAGCCCAGCGCCCGCACCGGGCGCAACGGCAGGTGCGCCAGCACTTTCATGAACCAGATGCCCAGGGACGTGATCAAGCGTTGTCTCCTCGGGCTGCATTCTCAGCCGGTGCAGAATTGGCGGGATCTTTGTAGCGCGCATAGCCCCAGAGATATTGCGCCGGACACTCGCGGATCAGGCGCTCCATTTCCGCATTCACCTGGGCCGCAGCCTGCGTCGCGTCCTCGGCCAGCGGTTCACGCAATGCGCGCAGGTGCACGACGTAGCCGCGCCCACCGGGCAGCCGCTCGCCCCACGCCAGCAGCACCGCCGTGCCCGGTTGCCGCGCCAGACGGGCGGACAGCGTCATCGTGTACGCATCCCGCCCGAAAAACGGCGCCCAGACACCGAGCCCCGAGGGCGGCACCTGGTCAGGCAACAAGCCGACCGCCTGACCGGCCTTCAGCGCCTTGAGCATCTGCTTGACACCTGCCAGTGTGGTGGGCGCCGTCTCCAGGCCGGGCCGCCCGCGTGCGCTGTCGAGCAATGGACGGAGCCAGGCCTTGCGTGCCGGGCGATAGAGCACGGTGATGGGCCCACGTGCATCGCCATACCGCCGCGCGTAGCCTTGCGCAGTGATCTCGAAGCAACCCAGATGCGGCGTGAGGAAGACGATGCCCGCTCCGACTGCATGCGCCGCGTCGATCAGCTCCGCGCCGTCCCAGTGGATGGGCACTTCGCGCCCCAGCCAGAGCCGGGGCAGCTCGGCCACCAGCCGGCCGGTCTGCCCGATGGCGGCGCGCGCATCCGCGCGGTCGCAACCGGCCTGCGCGGCATTCGCCTGAAAGCGCCGCCGATAGGTCGGCGACAGCAGCCATGCCAGCCAGCCCAGCACGCTGCCTGCGGCATGCAGCAGCGCAAGCGGAAAGACACTGGCGAGGCGAAAAAGAAGAGTCACGAAAGGTTTAGAATCGCGCGTGTCGCCGAGTTACAGGACTACTTGCAGGGCGACACGCACGACACCGCGTCAACAAGACAGCGATTGTGCCTTGCCCGAAACGGCAATCTGCTAAAGCGTTCGCCAGGCCGTGGGGTCCGGGCAGCGCGCCCGAAGACACCCCAAGGAGCTCAAGCACATGGCGAACGACTTTCTCTTCACATCGGAATCCGTCTCCGAAGGCCACCCCGACAAGGTGGCCGACCAGATTTCCGATGCCATCCTCGACGCAATCTTCGCGCAGGACCCGCGCAGCCGCGTGGCCGCCGAGACGCTGACCAACACCGGCCTGGTCGTGCTCGCGGGAGAGATCACCACCAACGCGCACGTCGACTACATCCAGGTCGCGCGCGACACCATCAAGCGCATCGGTTACGACAACACCGACTACGGCATCGACTACAAGGGCTGCGCCGTGATGGTCTGCTACGACAAGCAGTCCAACGACATCGCCCAGGGCGTGGACCATGCGAGCGACGACCACCTGAACACCGGCGCGGGCGACCAGGGCCTGATGTTCGGCTACGCCTGCGACGAAACGCCCGAGCTGATGCCCGCGCCGATTTACTACGCGCACCGCCTCGTGGAACGCCAGGCCCAACTGCGCAAGGACGGCCGCCTGCCGTTCCTGCGCCCCGACGCGAAGTCGCAGGTCACCATGCGTTATGTCGACGGCAAGCCGCACAGTATCGACACCGTGGTGCTGTCGACGCAGCACAGCCCCGACCAGAGCGAGACGCCTACCAAGATGAAGGCCTCGTTCAACGAAGCCATCATCGAGGAGATCATCAAGCCGGTTCTGCCCAAGGAATGGATCAAGGACACGCGTTACCTCATCAACCCGACCGGCCGCTTCGTCATCGGCGGCCCGCAAGGCGACTGCGGCCTGACCGGCCGCAAGATCATCGTGGACACCTACGGCGGCGCGTGCCCGCATGGCGGCGGCGCGTTCTCGGGCAAGGACCCGTCCAAGGTGGACCGCTCGGCAGCCTATGCGGCGCGCTACGTGGCCAAGAACATCGTGGCCGCCGGTCTGGCCAAGCAGTGCCAGATCCAGGTGGCCTACGCCATCGGCGTGGCCAAGCCGATGAACGTGACGGTGTACACCGAGGGCACGGGCGTGATTTCCGACGAGAAGATCGCCGCGCTGGTGAATGATCTCTTCGACCTGCGCCCCAAGGGCATCATCCAGATGCTCGACCTGCTGCGCCCGATCTACAGCAAGACGGCGGCCTACGGTCACTTCGGCCGCGAAGAGCCCGAGTTCACCTGGGAACGCACGGACAAAGCGGCTGCGCTGCGCGCAGCAGCTGGCCTGAAGTAATCGATCTTCAGTTTCCGGCCGGGGTGGTGCCGATGTCGGCGGCCACCTCGGCCGTTCCTTTTCTGGCGCTCTGTTTCATCAGTTGCGTGAAGGCGTCTGCCGCCGGTGACAGCGCCATGCCCCGGCGCTGGTAGACGAAGAACTCACGCTCGATGGCCGGTGCGCGCAGCGGCACGAAGCGCAGGTTGAAGTTGCCCGCGAAGCTGTACGCATAGTCGGGCACGGCTGCGACACCCAGCCCCGCACCGACCAGTGCCAGCGCGGTGGTGAGGTAGCCGACTTCAGTGACCGTCTGGATCGACAGCGATGCGTCGTAGTCGTGCAGCAGTTGCTCCAGATAGCGGTTGAAGTCGCTGGAATAGATCACCCATCGCTCGCCACGCAAATCGCTCCACGACACCGCCGTCCGATTGGCCAGCGGATGCGATGCCGCGCAGGCCAGGCGCATCGGCATGTTCATGAGAAAGGTGCGCGTCACATCCTCCCCCGTGGGACGCTCGGGGCCGAAGCCGATCTCGGCGTCCCCGCGACGCACCGCGGGGACGATGTCGTCGGCCGTGCCGTCGAGCACCCGCAGGCCGACGTCCGGGAACTTCGTGTCGAACTGCGCCAGCACGCCGGCCATCCAGGTGCAGGCCAGCAACTGCGGCGCGACGACACGCAGCAGGCCGCTGCGCAACGTACGCAGGTCACTCGCCCCCTCTTCCATCTGCCGCAGGTCGTCGAGCATGCGGCGCGCCAGCGGCAGCAGTTGCTGCCCGGATTCGGTCAGCGTGACCGAGTTGCGCGAGCGGTCGAACAGCCGCAGCCCGACTTCCTCCTCGAGTTGCTGCACCAGCATGCTCACAGCCGACTGCGTCAGGCTGAGCTGCCGGGCCGCAGCGGTGAAGCTGCCGGCGCGCGCCACGGTGGAGAAAGCGCGCATCTGGCGGAGGGTGATGTTCATGGATGCACCAATCTGGTTGCCAAGCACGGCTACGAATCAAATTTATTGATCCAAGTATAAAAAGAATCTGTTTGCCTGATATATCGATCGCCGACAGAATGCCCCGGATGCATATCGCCGTCATCGGGACTGGCATCGTCGGAACCTGCACTGCCGCATGGCTGCAGCGCGACGGCCACCAGATCACCTTCTTCGACCCGCGCGAGCCCGGCGAAGCCTGCTCGTTCGGCAATGCCGGTTCGCTCTCGCCCAGCGCCTGCCTGCCCGTGGGCATGCCCGGCATGTGGAAGCGCGTGCCCAGATGGCTGCTCGATCCGCTGGGGCCGCTCACCGTCCGCTGGGCGTATGCGCCGGCCGTGGTGCCCTGGCTGCTTAGCATGCTGCGGCACTCCACGCGCGAAGAGGTCACGCGCATCGCCACCGCGCTGCGCAGCCTGCTCGAACCCATCTTCGACTGCTACGACCCGCTGATCGGCGACGCCGGCGCCACGCATCTGGTGCGCCGCTCGGGTTGTCTGTATGTCTATTCGTCGCGCGAGACTGCGGCGCAATGGGCGTGGGGCATGAACCTGCGCCGCTCGCTCGGCGTGAACATGATCGACATCGGGCAGGAAGAGCTCGAATCGCTGGAGCCCGACCTCAAGGGCAAGTTCCGCTTCGGCATCCTCGCGCCGGAGAACGGCTCCACCTCGGACCCGTCGGCGCTGGTGAAGGCGCTGCATGCCCACAGCGTTGCGCGTGGCGCCCGCTCCGTCCGCCAGGCCGTCACCGGCTTCGAGCAGCAGGGCGGACAGGTCACCGGCGTGAAGACAGCCGATGGACAGGCCACGCCGGTGGACGGTGTCGTCATCGCAGCCGGCGCATGGTCGGGGCAACTGGCTGC
The DNA here is from genome assembly GCF_049445855.1 of Variovorax sp. VNK109. Classification (NCBI taxonomy): domain Bacteria; kingdom Pseudomonadati; phylum Pseudomonadota; class Betaproteobacteria; order Burkholderiales; family Comamonadaceae; genus Variovorax; species Variovorax sp. VNK109. Next base: position 1,182,235 of record NZ_JBMSDV010000001.1, read on the forward strand.
AGTGCTCGGCACGCGCGTGCCGCTGGAGACGCAGCGCGGCTACCACGTCACCGTGCGCAGTTCCAACCTGCAGCTCAAGCACACCGTCATGGCCGTCGAGCACAACCTGATGGTCAATCCGATGGCCATGGGCCTGCGCCTGGCCGGCACCGTGGAATTCGCGGGCCTCAAGGCGCCGCCGAACTACGACCGCGCCCAGCGCCTGCTGCGCCAGGGCCAGGATCTTTTCCCGCACCTGGACACGAGCGACACCACGCAGTGGATGGGTCACCGCCCCTGCATGCCCGACAGCCTGCCGGTGATCGGCCGCACGCGCCGCGCCGACAATGCCTGGCTCGCCTTCGGCCATGGTCACATGGGCATGTGCATGGGCGCGACCACCGGTCGCGAAGTGGCGCACCTCGTGGCCGGCCGTCAGCCGCAGGTCGACCTGAAGCCGTTCAGTCCCGAGCGCTTCTGAATTCCATGAACGACGTCGCCCTCATCTGCACCCACGGCTTCGCCGATGTCCTGACGCTCGCGCGCCAGAACCGCGCCGATCCGTATGCGCTGCATGTACCGGCGTCGCCCTGGCTCGAACTGCTGCCGCCGGCATGGCGTGTCGAGGTGCGCGGGCGGATCGATGCGACGGGCCGTGAAGTCGAGGCGCTCGATGCTGCAGGCATCGACAGCACACTCGCTGCGCTGGCCGCGCTGCCCCGTCCGCCACGCGCCGTGGCCATCTGCCTGCTGTTCGCGCATCTCAATCCGGCGCATGAAGAGGCCTTGCGGGCACGCATCGCGCAACGGTTTCCCCTGACGCGGATTGCCTGCTCGCACCAGGTGAAGCCGGTTGCAGGCGAGTACGAGCGCACCGTGGCGACGCTCGGATCGCTCGGGGTTCAACTGCCCGGGCCGGTGGTGGCGGCCATGGAAGAGACATCACGCTCCGCGTTCGCACAACAACTCGAAGACATCGCCAACCAGATGCAGCAACGCCTCGTGGACGAGGCTGTCTCCACCGTCGTGCGCGAAGCCATGGACTGCGCGGCCGCGATCTTCCTGCCCGATGGCCGCATGGTTGCGCAGGCCCGCACGCTGCCCTTGCTGCTGGGCAGCCTGTCACCGGCCGTGGCAGGCCTGCTGGACTCGTTCCCGATCTCGGCCATGGACGACGGCTGCGGCTATCTCGTCAACGACCCGTGGCACGGCGGCACACACCTGCCGGACTTCACGCTCATGCGCCCCGTGCGCGTGGGCGAGAAGGTGGTCGCACTCGTCGCGTGCGTCCTGCATCACCAGGACGTGGGCGGCATCGCACCAGGCTCGGTGCCGACCAATGCCACGGACATCCTGCAGGAAGGCCTGCGCATTCCGCCGATCCAGCTGTACCGCGCGGGTGAGGCGCATCCGCGCGTGATGCGCATGCTGTGCGCCAACAGCCGCATGCCCGACAACCTGGCCGGCGACCTGCGCGCGCAGTGGCTGTGTCTTGAGCAAGGCGCGCGCATGCTCGCGCCACTCATCGCGCGCGACGCGGACGCCTTCGCCTCCGGGGCCGAAGCCGCGCTCGCACAATCGGAAGCCGCCACCCGCGCCGCGCTGAAGGCTGCACCCGATGGCGAATACGTCTTCGGCGACGCACTCGACGGCGACGGCGTGACGCTGGACGCCGTGCCACTCAAGGTGCGGATCATCAAGCAGGGCGACTCCGCCACGCTGGACCTGAGCGAGTGCGCGCCACAGACCCGGGGGCCGATGAATGCGTCGCGCGGCGCCGTGTGGGCCGCCGTCACCTACTTCGCGCGCATGCTCGCGCCGCAGGCCGCCAGCAACGACGGTTGCACCGCGCCGATCACACTCGTCACGCGCCCGGGCACCATCGTCGACCCCACCTTCCCTGCGGCGGTCAACGCGCGGACCAACCTCGTCAAGCTGCTGGCCAACGCGTTCCTGGGTGCGTGGGCGCGTGCGTTGCCTGCACACATGCCTGCCCCGAACGCGGCGGAAGTCGTCGTGCTCTCGCTCGGTGGATCGGTGGGCGACAACAAGCCGTGGCTGTTCACCGAAATCATCGCGTCTGCCGCCGGTGGTGCGCCGTGGGGCGCAGGCGGCAGCGGCGTGTCCACCGACGTGGGCAACGCACGCAACACCCCCGCCGAAGCCGTCGAGGCGCAAGCGCCGATCCGCGTGGAGCGCGTGGCACTCCGCGCGAACTCGGGCGGCGCAGGCCGTCACCGCGGCGGCGACGGCGTGGTGCGCAGCTATCGCCTGCTCGAGGGCAACGGAAGCATTTCCTATCGCGGCGAGCGGCACGGCATCGCACCCCAGGGTGCGGCCGGCGGCTTGCCGGGAACTTGTGCCGCAGCACGTATCGAACGTGCCAATGGCCAGATCGAACACCTGCCCGCCAAGGCGCGGGTGCAATGGCAGGCGGGCGACCGCCTGGTCATCGAAACCGCGGGTGCCGGTGGGTGGGGTTCCACCGCCGGCGTGGAGACACCCGCATGAGCCGCAGCGTGAAGTCGTGCGCTGCTTCCTGGCGTGCGTCGCATTGCGCGGCGCGTTGTACGTCGCCCTGCACGCCATCGTGCCTCACCTTCTCCTGGAGCCCCTGACCATGAAACAACCCCTCTCCTCCCTGAACAAGTTCACCCGCCGGGCCACCCTCGCAGCCGGCGTGGCGGCCGTCGCCGTCGCGACGTTCGCGCCGGTTGCGGCGCAGGCGCAGGCTTTCCCCACCAAGCCGATCCGCATCGTCGTGCCCTTCCCGCCCGGCGGCAGCACCGACCTGCTGGCGCGCCGCATCGGCGAAAAACTCGCGGCCGCCTGGGGCCAGCCCGTCGTCGTCGAAAACCGCGCAGGTGCCGGTGGCACCGTCGGTGCCGACTATGTGGCGAAGTCGCCCGCCGATGGCTACACGCTGCTCATGGGCGTGACCGGCAGCAATGCAATCTCGCAGGCGCTGTATCCCAAGCTGCCGTATGACGTGGTGAAGGATTTCTCGCCCGTCTCGATGGTGGTGAGCTCGCCGCTCGTGCTGGCAGTGAACCCCACGGTGAAGGCCAACACGGCTGCCGAGTTCCTCGCGCTGGCCAAGGCCAAGCCGGGCTCCGTGAGCTACGGCTCGCCCGGCAATGGCACGTCGATGCACCTGACCGGCGAGATGTACAAGCAGGCTGCCAAGGTGTCGATGGTGCACATCCCCTACCGCGGCAGTGCGGGCATGCTGACCGACCTGATGGGCGGCCAGATCGAATCCACGTTCGGCGACCTGCTGGTGCTGATGCCACAGATCGAGGCCGGCAAGGTCCGCCCGCTCGCCGTGACGTCGAAGAAGCGCCACCCGATGCTGCCCAATGTGCCGACACTGGCCGAAGCCGGTCTGCCGGAGTTCGAGGCGCTGTCGTGGCAGGGCCTGTTCGCACCCGCCGGCACACCGGCCGACGTGATGACCAAGCTCAGCACCGAAGTGAACAAGGCGCTCAAGTCGCCCGAGATCACGGACTACTTCGGCTCGCGCGGCTTCATCATCGAAGGCACGACGCCTGCGGCATTCAAGTCGTTCATCGAAGCCGAGGTCAAGAAGTGGACGACCATCGTGCAGGTCTCGGGCGCGAAGCCGGACTGATCATCGAACAATGGGCACATCGACAAAGATCGAACGCATCGGCCCGCCGGTCGTGCGCGCGGGCAATGTGCAGCCGATCTCGTCCGCCGTGGCGTGGGACCGGCTGGTCTTCGTGGCCGGCCAGGTTCCGGTGGTGAAGGGTCAGCCCGCTGCGCCCGACATGGCGGGCCAGACGCACGCGACCATCGACATGATCGAGAGCATCCTCGCCGAAGCCGGCTGCACGCTGGCCGATGTGGTGAAGACCACCGTGTGGATCACCGACGCTGCCGACTACCCGGAATTCAACGCTGCATATGCAGAGCGTTTTCCGGCGGAGTCGGCACCGGCGCGGTCCACGGTCATTGCCGGATTGATCGCGCCGGTGAAGGTGGAGATCGAGGCCGTCGCGGTACGACCCCCGCCTGGATCGAACGCTCAGAAGCGGTAGCGCACGCCGATGCTCGTGGCATCGACGTCCTGACGGCCGACGCCCGCGAAGCGGATGTCGTGACGCTCCCACTCGGCGACCACCGACCACTGCTGCGTGATGTCGAAGCTCGCGCCCAGCGAATAGGCGACGCCCCATCCGGTCTCACGGCCGGCGGCAACGCCGGAGCCCGGCGCGGACGACACGGTGCTGCGACCATAGGTCGTACCCAGTTTGCCGAAGATGCCGAAGCGGTCACCCAGGGGCACACGACCCACCAGGCTGAAGTTCAGGCCACGGGCCTTGGTGTTGCCGCCAGCGCGGTCCACGTCGCCGAAGTCGGCATAGCCGATCTCGTAGCCGAAGTTCGGGTTCACCATCGCACCGAGTGACAGACGGCCGAAGTTGTCCTTGTCGTCACCACCGCCGAGCGAATAGTCCGAGCGGCCCGCGTTCAGTCCGATGTAGCCACCGGGACCCCAGGGCGCCCAATTGCTCGCACTGCTCGCATAGCTCGGCGTGTAGGTGGATGACATGTTTTGTGCATGTGCAGCAGGTGCTGCAACAACGGCGCACGCCGCAAGGACAGGCAAAGCGGCGAAGCGCGCACGACGCAGGATGGATGTGGGTTGCATGAGATTTCCTCTGGATGGATGGGTCATATGAATCAGGACAATCGGAACAAGTCTCGCGACCTGTGAAGCCATTTCGCCAGTCAGGCCCTCTTCAACCGTCAGGCCATGTGTTCGACGCAACCATCGGTAAGCAACGCGCAGGTTCCAGCACATTCTTTTGCATCTTGCCTCTTGCAGGTGATGCGCGTACACCACATGCACGTGTGCATGCGACGCTTTGCAAGGCACTGACACAAACCTGTCGATGCGCGCACTGATCCACATCAATGGCGCAGAACTTGCAAAACTTTTCCGCCGCACCGAACGGCACTTTTTTCTTTTTCTTCCCTTCGCATCCCATCTCTTTTTTCACGCGCACATCCGCGCGATCTCCGGAGCTGTACATCATGAATCTCACACGCAAGACCATGCTCGCGACGCTGATGGCTGCGGGCCTCACGGCCCTCGTGCCCGCGCACGCTGCCGACCCGCTGAAGATCGGCCTCATCGGCACCTTCTCAGGCCCCTATGCCGACTACGGCGCGCAGTTCGACGCAGGCGTGAAGCTGTTCCTGAAGGAACGCGGCGGCAAGATCGCCGGTCGCGACGTCGAGGTGATCAACAAGGACACCGCAGGCCCCGCACCCGATGCCGCCAAGCGCATCGCGCAGGAACTGATCGTGCGCGACAAGGTGAGCGTGCTCACGGGCCTGGACTTCAGTCCCAACGCCTACGCCGTCGGCGCGATCGCCGCGCAAGCAAAGATCCCCACCGTGGTGATGAACGCATCGTCGTCGGCCATCACGACCAATTCGCCGTTCGTGGCACGTGTGTCGTTCACCGTGCAGCAGGTATCCGCACCGATGGCGCAATACATGCTGAAGCAAGGCATCAAGGAGGCCTACACCGTCGTGGCCGACTACGCGTCGGGCACCGATGCCGACACCGCGTTCGAGAAGGCCTTTACCGCGGGCGGCGGCAAGATCGTGGGCAAGCTGCGCACGCCCATGGCCAACCCCGACTTCTCGGCCTATGTGCAACGCATCAAGGACGCGAAGCCGCAATCCGTGTTCTTCTTCTTTCCCTCGGGCGTGATGCCGCCGGCCTTCCTCAAGGTGTGGAAGGAGCGCGGCATGGAAGAAGCCGGCATCAAGCTGTTCGCCACCGGCGAAGCGACGGATGACTCCTACCTGCAGGCCACCGGTGACGTCGCACTCGGCCTCGTCACCAGCCACCACTACTCGTACGCACACAAGTCGGCCAAGAACGAAAAGTTCGTGAAGGACTTCGTCGCCGAGTTCGGCACCAAGATGCGTCCGAGCTACTTCGCCATCGCGGCCTATGACGCGATGACTGCGATCGAAGCCGCTGTCGTCAAGGCCGGTGCCAACGCCAGCGGCGAGAAGATGATGGAAGCGCTCAAGGGCCTGAAGTTCGAAAGCCCGCGCGGCCCGATCGAGATCGACGCGGCCACGCGCGACATCGTGCAGACCGTCTACATCCGCAAGGTCGAGAAGGTGGGCGGCCAGCTGGTGAACGTCGAGTTCGACAAGTTCGAACGCGTCAAGGACCCGGCCAAAGAAACCAACTGAAGACGGGTCGCGCATGGGAATCGTCCTGTTCGACGGCATGGCCTACGGCATGCTGCTGTTCCTCATCGGCGTGGGCCTGTCGGTCACGATGGGCCTGATGAATTTCGTCAACCTCGCACATGGCACGTTCGCCATGGCCGGCGGTTATGCCGCTGCCGTGGCGATGAATCGCTGGGGTTTCGGGTTCGGCACTGCGATGGCTGCGGCCTTCGTGGCCGCAGCCGTGCTCGGCGCGCTGCTCGAAGTCACGCTGTACCGGCGGCTCTACCGTGCGCATCCGCTCGACCAGGTGCTTCTTTCCATCGGCATCGTCTTCGTCTCGATCGCGGTAACGACCTACTTCTTCGGCCCCAGCATCCAGCCGTTCATACTGCCCTCGTGGCTCGATGGACGCGTCTCGTTGCTGGGCCTTGAAGTGGGTCGCTACCGCCTTTTCCTCATCGTCTGCGGCCTGCTCATCTATGCAGCGCTGATACTTGCGCTGGCGCGCACGCGCTTCGGCGCGATGGTGCGCGCCTCGGTCGACAACCGGCGCGTGGCGGCCGGCACCGGCATCCACGTGCAGAAGCTGTTCCTCATGACGTTCGCACTCGGCTGCGGCCTTGCGGGCCTTGGCGGCGCACTGAGCCTCGGCATGCTCGGGCTGGAACCGAGTTTTCCGCTGAAGTACATGATCTACTTCCTCATCGTCGTGTGCGTCGGGGGTGCGGGCACCATCACCGGTCCGCTCGTCGCCGCGCTGGTAGTGGGCGTCGTCGACGTTGCAGGCAAGTACTACCTGCCGGAAGCCGGCGCCTTCCTCGTCTATGTGTTCATGGTGCTGAGCCTGCTGCTGCGGCCCAACGGACTCATCCCGCGCAAGGGCCTGGCGTGAACACGGACCTCCTGCAATGAAGACCCTCTCCATTCCACCGGTGGCCGCCCGCGCCGCCGAAGCGGTGTTCTGGCTCGCGCTCGCGTCCTGCCTGTTCCTCGTGCCTGACCGGCTCACGCTGATGAGCCAGATCCTGATCTTCGGCCTGTTCGCCGTGTCCCTGGACCTCGCGCTCGGGTATGCGGGCATCCTCACCGTCGGCCATGCGGCCTTCTTCGGCGCGGGTGCGTACGCCGCCGGCCTTCTGGCCAAGCACGGCTGGAACGAAGCATTCAGCGGGCTGCTGTTCGCCATCGTCGTCACCTGGGTACTCGGCTACCTGCTGAGCTATCTGGTGGTGCGCGGCACCGACCTTGCGCGGCTCATGATCACCATCGGCGTCTGCGTGCTGCTGGCCGAACTGGCCAACCGCCTCTCTGGCTACACCGGCGGCTCCGATGGTCTGCAGGGCATCGAGATGAAGCCCTTGCTCGGCCGGTTCGAGTTCGACTTTTTCGGCCGCACCGCTTTCATCCATGCCTATGTCGTCGTGCTCACTGCATTCATCGGCGTGCGTGTGCTGCTTGCTTCGCCGTTCGGCCTGGCGCTGCGCGGCATCCACGACAGCCGCAAGCGCATGCTGGCCATCGGCTCGCCAGTCGATGCACGTTTGCGCATGGCCTACGCATTTTCTGCCGCGCTCGCCGGGCTCGCGGGCGCATTGCTGGCACAGACGACGCAGTTTGTCGGCATCGAGTCGATCGGCTTCAACCGGTCTGCAGAAATCCTGATCATCCTGGTGCTCGGCGGCACGGGACGTGTCTATGGCGGCCTCATCGGCGCCATCGTCTACATGCTGGTGCACGACGGCTTCGCCGATCTGAACCCGCAGTACTGGATGTTCTGGCTGGGCATCTTCCTCATCGCGTCGGTGCTGCTGGCACGCGGTGGCCTCATGGGCCTGCTCGCGCGCGTGGTCCGCATCCGCAAGGAGAACGCATGAGCCCCGCCGACGATCTCATCGCCCTCAGGACCGATGCACTCGGCATCCGCTTCGGTGCATTCCGGGCCGTGCACGACGTGAGCCTGACCCTTCCGGTCGGCGCGCGCCACGCGCTGATCGGCCCCAACGGCGCCGGCAAGACCACACTGATCAACCTGCTCACCGGCATCTATCGCCCGGGCAGCGGCAGCATCGCGCTGGGTGGCCAGGACATCACGGACCACAGTGCCGACCAGCGGGCGCGCATGGGACTGGCCCGCACCTTCCAGATCAACACGCTGTTCCCGCGCCTCACCCCGCTCGAATCGGTCGTGCTGGCGATCTGCGAGCGGGAGCAAACTGCGCGTACCTGGTGGAAGCCGCTGCGCACGGACTCTGCCGCATACGACGAAGCGCGCGGGCTGCTGGCCCGCCTCAAACTGTCCGCGCTCGCGCACACGCCCGTGGCCGAACTCGCGTACGGCAAGCAGCGCCTGCTGGAAATCGCGCTCGCGCTGGCCGCGAAGCCGCGCGTGCTGCTGCTCGACGAACCTGCCGCCGGCGTGCCCGAAGACGAAAGCGGCGAACTCTTCGAGGTGATCGACGCGCTGCCCGCGGACATGAGCATCCTCTTCATCGAACACGACATGAACCTCGTCTTCCGCTTCGCGCGCCGCATCTCCGTGCTGGTGGCCGGTGAATTGCTGACCGAAGGCACGCCGGCCGAGATCGGCGACGACCCGCGCGTGCGCGAGGTTTATCTGGGGAGCACGCATGTCTGAACTGCTCGCCTTCGACCAGGTCGTCGCCGGCTACGGCGACGCCGTCGTGCTGCACAAGCTGAGTTTTTCCATTGCTGAAGGCCAGAGCCTGGCCGTCCTCGGACGCAACGGCGTCGGCAAGACCACCCTGCTCGAAACGCTCATGGGCAACACGCGCGTGAAGCAGGGGACGATCCGCTGGCGCGGCGTGGACATCACGCGCCTGCTTCCGCACCAGCGGGTGCGCGCCGGCCTGGGCTGGGTGCCACAGGAGCGTGAGGTTTTCCCCTCACTCACCGTCGAAGAAAACCTGGGCGTCGTCGCACGGCCCGGGCATTGGGGGCTGGCCCGCGTGTACGAGCTCTTTCCCCGCCTGAAGGAACGCCGCGGCAACTACGGCAACCAGCTGTCGGGCGGCGAACAGCAGATGCTGGCCATCGGCCGCGCGCTGATGACCAACCCGGCGCTGCTGCTGCTCGACGAACCGATGGAAGGCCTCGCGCCCATCGTCGTCGAGGAACTGAGCCGCGCAGTCCGTCGCCTGGGGCAGGAGGAAGGTCTGCCCTCCATCGTGGTCGAGCAGCACCCGGTGCTCGCGCTGTCGATGACCGACCAGGCCATCGTGCTGGAACGCGGCACGGTGGTGCACAGCGCCCCCAGCGCCAGGCTGGCGACGGACACCGAACGGCTGTCGCATCTGCTGGGCGTGGTCCAGAGACAGGCCGCCTGATCTGGCAGCGGCTCGCGGGGTCAGCGGATCTCGAGCGGCTCGAACGACTTCACCAGGTCGTCGACCGCCTTGACCTGCCGCAGGAAGGGCTCGAGCTTGTCCAGCGGCAGCGCGCTGGGGCCATCGCACCTGGCCTTGTCCGGGTCCGGATGCGCTTCGAGGAAGAGGCCGCCGATGCCCACAGCCATGCCGGCGCGGGCGAGGTCCACCACCTGCTGACGGCGCCCGCCCGAAGCGGCGCCGCCGGCATCGCGTTGCTGCAATGCATGCGTCACGTCGAAGATGATGGGCAGGTTGCCGGTCGTCTTCTTCATGACGCCGAACCCCAGCATGTCCACCACCAGGTTGTCGTAGCCGAAGCTCGCGCCACGTTCGCACAGCAACACCTGGTCGTTGCCGGCTTCGCGGAATTTCTCGACGATGTGCGCGACCTGGGAAGGGCTCAGGAACTGCGGCTTCTTGATGTTGACGACGCGGCCGGTCTTGGCCATGGCCACCACCAGGTCCGTCTGGCGCGCCAGAAACGCCGGTAGCTGCAGCACGTCGGCGACCTCTCCCACAGGCTGGGCCTGCCACGGCTCGTGGATGTCGGTGATGACCGGGACGCCGAAGCGCTCCTTCACCGCCCGCAGGATCTCCAGACCCTCATCCAGCCCGGGGCCGCGATAGGAGTGGATGGAGGACCGGTTCGCCTTGTCGAAGCTGGCCTTGAACACGTAGGGAATCCCCAGGCGCTGCGTGACCTGCACGTAGTGTTCGCACACTCGCAGCGCGAGGTCACGCGATTCGAGCACGTTCATGCCGCCGAACAGCACAAATGGCAGTTCGTTGCCGCAGGAAATGGAGGGGGTGATTCGGATGGTCGTCATGAAATGGGTCGTTGCGGGAAGCTGCAGCAGGCGACATCCTAGCAACTGCCGCGTGGCATGCCTTGACGAAGCTGCACCTGGCGCGGAAACGCGATCTTGCCGCCTTCCGCCAGCAGGATCATCCGGGAGGCAGACGGGCGGCTGTCTTTCGGGCCTTTCGGGGCGAGCGCCGCCCACGCCGTCAGCATGTGCTGCCCATCGCGCATCTTCCCGAACAGGTCGCAGAAGAATTTGCCGAAGTCCGGCCCGTTGCGGTCGAGCGTGAAGACGATGTTGGCCGTTTTCGGTCCGGACAGGCTCGCCGCATTCTTGATGCTGGCGGCGGTGTTGGGTGAGGCAAGAACCACGATGGCTGCATTCGCAAGCTGGGCCACCTGCCGGATGCCCGTGCGGGTCGCCCCCACGATGCTCCCGTCGGCATCCAGCTGGGCGTAGACAAACAGGATGTCCGCGCCGGGCAACTGTGGGGCAGGGACGACCCGGGACTGTGCGAACAGGGGCGCCAGTACTGCCACGTCCTCTGACACGAGGGCATCCAGCTCGGTCCCCACCAGATTGGCGAAACCGATGGTGAGGCGGACGGGTGCCGGTACTGTGGCCAGTTCAGTCGCCAAGCGGGTCGTTGAATCAGAGACAGAAGGCATTGCCACGGATGTTACATATGGTTCGCCCAGGGTCCCCGTCGCATCGCCTGCCAGCGGAGCAACTTGCTGTGCCGGCGCAACACCGTCTGCCGCCAAAGTCGCCGGACCACCCTTGCAAAGCCAATAAATGCCCTTATGATTAGCACTCGCTGGAGTTGAGTGCTAACAGGCCTTTCAGGCCGTCACCCCTCCAAAGTTAACAGGCGCTAACTTTCGTGGAAGTCGGCGCCTTTCCTTATCCCAACCCTTTGCTTCGAATTCAAGGAGATGCAATGAAACTTCGCCCTCTCGCCGATCGCGTGATCGTCAAGCGTCTGGAAAATGAAACCAAGACCGCTTCTGGCATCGTGATTCCCGACAACGCCGCCGAAAAGCCGGACCAGGGCGAAATCCTGGCCGTCGGCCCCGGCAAGACGAACGACAAGGGTGAGACCAAGGCGTTGAGCGTGAAGATCGGTGACCGCGTCCTGTTCGGCAAGTACAGCGGCCAGACCGTCAAGGTCGATGGCGACGAACTGCTGGTCATGAAGGAAGAGGACCTTTTCGCCGTCGTCGAAAAGTAAGCCCGCCCGCCTCATCCATCCATCCATTCAACTGATTCTCTGGAGTAATTCAACATGGCAGCAAAAGACGTAGTCTTCGGCGGCGAAGCCCGTGCACGCATGGTCGAGGGTGTGAACATCCTGGCCAACGCCGTCAAGGTGACCCTGGGCCCCAAGGGCCGCAACGTGGTGCTCGAGCGTTCGTTCGGCGCCCCCACCGTGACCAAGGACGGTGTGTCCGTGGCCAAGGAAATCGAACTCAAGGACAAGCTGCAGAACATGGGCGCCCAGCTCGTGAAGGAAGTGGCTTCCAAGACCTCCGACAACGCCGGTGACGGCACCACCACCGCGACCGTGCTGGCACAAGCCATCGTGCGCGAAGGCTCCAAGTACGTGGCCGCCGGCCTGAACCCGATGGACCTCAAGCGCGGCATCGACAAGGCTGTCGCAGCCCTGGTCGCCGAACTGAAGAAGGCTTCCAAGGCCACCACCACCTCCAAGGAAATCGCGCAAGTCGGCTCCATCTCGGCCAACAGCGACGAATCCATCGGCAAGATCATCGCTGACGCGATGGACAAGGTCGGCAAGGAAGGCGTGATCACCGTGGAAGACGGCAAGTCGCTGGACAACGAACTCGACGTCGTCGAAGGCATGCAGTTCGACCGTGGCTACCTGTCGCCCTACTTCATCAACAACCCGGAAAAGCAAGCCGCGATCCTGGACAACCCGTTCGTGCTGCTGTTCGACAAGAAGATCAGCAACATCCGTGACCTGCTGCCCACGCTGGAGCAGGTGGCCAAGGCCGGCCGTCCGCTGCTGATCATCGCCGAAGAAGTTGAAGGCGAAGCGCTGGCGACCCTGGTGGTCAACACCATCCGCGGCATCCTGAAGGTCGTGGCTGTGAAGGCTCCTGGCTTCGGCGACCGCCGCAAGGCCATGCTGGAAGACATCGCCATCCTGACGGGCGGCAAGGTGATCGCCGAAGAAGTCGGCCTGACGCTCGAGAAGGTCACGCTGGCTGACCTGGGCCAGGCCAAGACCATCGAAGTGGGCAAGGAAAACACCACCATCATCGACGGCGCCGGTGCTGCTGCCGACATCGAAGCCCGCGTCAAGCAAGTGCGCGTGCAGATCGAGGAAGCGACCAGCGACTACGACCGTGAGAAGCTGCAAGAGCGCGTGGCCAAGCTGGCCGGCGGTGTTGCCGTGATCAAGGTCGGCGCTGCCACCGAAGTCGAAATGAAGGAAAAGAAGGCACGCGTGGAAGACGCGCTGCACGCCACCCGCGCTGCCGTTGAAGAAGGCATCGTGGCCGGCGGCGGTGTGGCTCTGCTGCGCGCACGCCAGGCTGCCGGTGAGATCAAGGGCGACAACCCCGACCAGGACGCCGGCGTCAAGCTGATCCTGAAGGCCATCGAAGCGCCGCTGCGCGAGATCGTCTACAACGCCGGCGGCGAGCCGAGCGTGGTGGTCAACGCCGTGCTGGGTGGTAAGGGCAACTACGGCTTCAACGCCGCCAACGACACCTATGGCGACATGATCGAAATGGGTATCCTGGACCCGACCAAGGTGACGCGTACCGCGCTGCAGAACGCCGCTTCCGTGGCTTCGCTGCTGCTGACGACCGAAGCCATGGTTGCCGAAGCCCCGAAGGACGACGCGCCGGCTCCCGCAATGCCCGACATGGGCGGCATGGGTGGCATGGGCATGTAATTGCCCGGCACGCAGGCGGCGTGAAAGCGCCGCTTCATGCATGAAAAAACCCGCGAGGCTCACGCTTCGCGGGTTTTTTCTTTGGCGCGTGCGCTGTGCCTATCGCGCCTGCGGCAGCAGGGGCTGCAGCTGTGCAGCCAGCGCCTTGGTCTGCGTGCAGTGAATGGCCTGCCAGCCGACTTCACGCGCGGCGTCCACATTGGCCTGCAAGTCGTCGATGAACACGGTTTGCGCCGGCGCCAGTGCATGGCGGCTCGCAAGCAGCTCGTAGATTTCACGCTGCGGCTTGGCGAGCTTCACATCGCCCGAGAAGATGCCGCCGTCGAACCAGGACACGAACTCGTGCCGTTCTTCCAGCACACGCGCATACGGCGCGGGCATGTTGGACAGGTAGTAGAGCTTCACGTCACCCGCGCTGTCGCGGCGCTCCCGCAATTGCTGCAGCAGGGTCACCGTTTCCTCGATGGGCAACAGCCGCTCGCCGATCGGCTTGAGGAATTCCTGCAGTGCGTCACCCGGCAGCGACAGGCGCGACGACATGCTGGCAACCACGTCGTCCAGCTCATGCGTGCCACGGTCGAAGCCAGCCCAGTCTTCATGATGGAACATGGCGCGCGCCAGGTCATGCGCGGCCTGCGCCGTGGGTGTGAGATGGGGAAAGTGCCGTTGCACGAGCGCGACCGGTTGCCAGGTCAGAAGCACGGCGCCGAAGTCGAAGACGATGTTCATGTGTGCGCAATCGGGGGGCGTGTGATCAGGCGCGCAGCCGGGCGAGCAGACCGGCGGTGGACGCATCGAGGTTCGAGGCATCGCCGCTGGCAAGTCGCGGCTCGATGTCCTTGGCCAGCACCTTGCCGAGTTCCACACCCCACTGGTCGAAGCTGTTGATACCCCAGACCGCACCGCTCACGAACACGCGGTGCTCGTAAAGCGCGATCAGCGCGCCCAGCGAAGCGGCGTCGAGTCTGTCGAGCACGAAGAAGGTGCTGGGCCGGTTGCCGGGGAAATGCCTGTGCCCGCCGGCATCAGCCTTGCCTTGCAGCAGGGCTTGCGCTTGCGCCAGGGCATTGGCCAGCAGCTTGGCGTGATGTCCCTGCAGGTCATGGGCCGCGTCGCGCACGGCGATGAATTCGAGCGGTACAACGTCGGTGCCCTGGTGCAGCATCTGGAAATACGCGTGCTGGCCGTTCGTACCGGGCTCACCCCAGACCACCGGCGACGTGCCGAAAGCCAGCGCCTTGCCGTCGAGGTCGACGCGCTTGCCGTTGCTCTCCATCTCCAGCTGTTGCAGGTATGCGGGGAAGCGTCGCAGCGCGCTGTGGTACGGCGCCACACTGCGGCTCGTGAAGCCGTGGAAGTTGCGGTACCAGACGTCCAGCAAGCCAAGGCGAAGAGGAAGGTTCTGTTCCGGCGGCGCGGTGCGGAAGTGCTCATCCATCGCATGCGCGCCGGCCAGCAGTTCACGGAAGCCGTCTGCGCCGATGGCGATGGCGATCGGCAACCCGATGGCCGACCACAGCGAATAGCGTCCACCCACCCAGTCCCAGAACCCGAAGGTGGTGGAGATTCCGAACTTCGACGCGGCCTCGACGTTGGTGGTGAGCGCCGCGAAGTGACGCGCCACGTCTGTGCCGCCCTGCGATTCGAACCACTGCCGTGCCGACTGCGCGTTCGTCATCGTCTCGATGGTCGTGAAGGTTTTCGAGGCAATGAGGAACAGCGTGCTCTGCGGCTTCAGGTGCCGCAGCACGCCCGCCAGTTCATGGCCGTCGACGTTCGACACGAAGTGGAAGCGCTTCTTCGGCGTGGCAAAGGCGTCGAGTGCGATCGTCACCATCTGCGGCCCGAGGTCCGAGCCACCGATGCCGATGTTCACGACGTCGGTGATGGCATCGTCGGCGCGCTCGGCTTCGGCGTAGGCGAGCATGCGATCCAGCGTCTCGTGCACGGCGGCGCGCTCGGCACGCAGCGTGCCGCCCGGAACGCCCTTCGGCTCGCGCAGCAGGAAGTGCATCACCGCGCGGTCCTCGGTGCTGTTGATCTTCGCGCCCGCAAACATGGCATCGCGGTGCGCGAGCACGCCCGTCTGCGAAGCCAGGTCCTGCAGCAATTGCTCCGTCGCACCGTCGATCAGGTTCTTCGACAAGTCGGCAAAGACATGCGGTGCCTGCTGGCTCAGCGCGGTGAAGCGGCCTGCGTCGCCGGACAGGGCGTCACGTGCATCGAAGCTCCGGCCCTTGTCGAGATAGTGATCGGCAAGCGCCTTCCAGGCGGGCGTCTGGTCACAACGGTTCTGCTTCATGGCCACTCCTCAGGCCGCCAGCATCAGCTGCTCGAGCTTGACCGCATCGGCTGCGAAGGCGCGGATGCCCTCGGCCAGCTTCTCGGTGGCCATGGCATCCTCGTTCAGCGCATAGCGGAAACCGGCCTCGTCGTAGTTCACGGCGTCGAGGTTCATCTTCTTCGCGGCTTCGGCATCGAGCGCACGCACCACCGGCGCGTCGGCTGCGGCCAGTTGCGCCAGCAGGTCGGGACTGATCGTGAGCAGGTCTGAACCTGCAAGCGCGACGATCTGGCCGACGTTGCGGAAGCTCGCCCCCATGACTTCGGTCGCGATGCCGAAGTGCTTGTAGTGGTTGAATATCTGCCGGACCGACTGCACGCCAGGATCGTTCACACCGGCACGCGCGGCTTCGTCCCACCTGGCCCCTTCGGACTTCTTGTACCAGTCGTAGATGCGGCCGACGAAGGGCGAGATGAGTTGCACCTTCTCCTGCCCGCAGGCCACCGCCTGACAGAACGAGAAAAGCAGCGTGAGGTTGGTGTGGATTCCGCGGCGCTCCAGTTGCCCGGCGGCCTGGATGCCCTCCCACGTCGCAGCGATCTTGATCAGCACGCGGTCGATGTGGATGCCTTCGGCCTGGTAGAGCTCGATGATGCGCTCGGCCCGCGTGACGGTGGCGCTCGTATCGAAGCTCAGGCGTGCATCGACCTCGGTAGAGACGCGCCCGGGAATGATGGAGAGGATTTCGCTGCCGAAGCGCACGAGCAGCCGGTCCATGATCTCGTCGAGCTGCCGGTCCTTGAAGCGCGTGACCGTCTCCTTCAGCAGCGGCTGGTACTCGGCCTTCTGCACGGCCTTGAGGATGAGGGAGGGGTTGGTCGTCGCATCCTGCGGCTTGAATTGCGCCAGCTGGTGGAAGTCGCCGGTGTCGGCCACGACGGTGGTGAACTGCTTGAGTGCGTCGAGTTGGTTCATGTAGGCATTATCCGATGGCGGATATGAAACACCTGCGGCACACTCACGCCATGCGTACACCGCTTACTTCTCGTAAAGCCACGGCGCTGCTGGCCGCCCTGGTCCTGGCGATGCCGGCCCTGCCCGCCTCGGCGCAGTCGGCACCCGCGCAACCGGCATCCACCGGCATCGGCGCGCCGGCAAGTGCGCCGATGGCCTCGGGCGCGGGCCACCCGCTGGAGGTGGTGGCCCCCATCGAGATCCAGCGCTACATGGGGCTCTGGTACGAGCAGGCCCGCTTGCCCAACCGGTTCCAGGAGAAATGCGCCGGCCAGGTGTCCGCACGGTACAGCCTGCGTGCCGATGGACGCGTCGACGTCCTCAACCGCTGCGCCCGCGCGCCTGGCGAAGTGGAAGAGGCATTGGGTGAAGCCCGCACGGTGCCGGTGGCAGGCAAGCCCGATGCGGGCCGGCTGGAGGTGCGCTTCGCACCCGGCTGGCTGTCGTGGCTGCCTTTCGTCTGGGGCGACTACTGGATCCTCCGGCTCGAACCCGACTATTCGATGGCGCTCGTCGGCACGCCCGACCGCAAGTTCCTCTGGGTGCTGTCGCGCGAGGCACGCCCGGCCGAGACGCGCGTGCAGGCGCTTCTGGCGCACGCTCGCGAAGCCGGGTTCGACGTGGCCAAGGTGGTCCGTACGCCCATCGAACCCGCGCTTCCGCGGGACTGAGGGAATGCGGGACACCTTTCCGGGATTACGCAGCCGGCGAAACCTGGACGACGGACACGCCGTGTCCCCCGAGACCCAGCGAGACATCGCAGCCAATCGCCAGCGCCGACGTCAGGTCCGGTGAGGTCACGAAAATCGCGCCGAGCTCCGTCTCGAACGTGTATTCGAACAGGCTGCCGAGATAGGCACGCTTGGTCAGTCGCGCTGACAGGCCACTGCCCGCGCCACCGATGTGCCATGCCTCGGGCCGCACGGCGACCTTCACGGGCCCTTGCTGCACCGCATGTCGCGGCGTAATGCGGAGCGGGCCCAGATGCACCGTGCCGGACGCATCGGCAGTGGCAGGAAAAAGCATCGCCTCGCCCATGAAGCCCGCGACGAATTCCGACGCCGGATATTCATACAGTGCCTGCGGGTTGCCGCGTTGCGCGATCTCACCGCGATCCATGACGATGATCTGATCGCTGACTGCCAGCGCCTCGCTCTGGTCATGGGTGACATAAGCCACGGTGAGTTGCAGACGTTGTTGCAGCGAGCGGATCTCCTCGCGCATCTCGCGGCGCAGCCGGGCGTCGAGGTTGGAAAGCGGCTCGTCGAACAGCAGCACGGCCGGCTCCAGCACGAGCGCGCGCGCCAGCGCCACGCGCTGCTGCTGCCCACCCGACAGTTCGCTGGGCAGCCGCTCGTCGAAGCCCACGAGTCCGACGCCCTGCAATGCATCGCGTGCACGCGCTTTCGCGCGGTCCCTCGGTACACCGCTCATGTGCAGGCCATAGGACACATTCGCCAGCACGTCCATGTGCGGGAACAAGGCATAACTCTGGAACACAAGGCTGACGTTGCGATCCGCCGGGCCCAGCGTGGTGACGTCGCGTCCCTCGATGAAGATCTGGCCGGACGTGGGCGACTCCAGCCCCGCGATCATGCGCAGCGTGGTGGTCTTGCCGCAGCCCGAGGGGCCGAGGATGGTCGTCAGCGTGCCTTTGGGTACCTCGAAGCTGATGTCGCGGACTGCCAGCGGCGACGCGGCTTGCGGGCCATAGCGCTTGCTGACGTTGCGGAATTCGATGCCCGCCGAAGAAGAGGAGCTCATGTCGTGCCCTGGTTGGTTTTGACTGTCGGGGTGCTGCCCTGGCTGCTCCCGCGGCGGCCCAGCCTGCGCTCCCCGACCACCAGCTGGATGAGCGCGATGGCCAGCGACATCAGGATCATCAGCACGGTGCAGTAAGCCAGTGCGACGCCGTAATCGCCGTTGCCCACGCGCCCGATGATGTAGGTCGTGGCCAACTCGTTCTCTGCCGTGACAAGGAAGATCACCGCTGAAACCGTGGTCATGGCGCGCACGAAGCTGTAGACCAGCGCGGCGACCAGCGCCGGCTTGAGCAGTGGCAGCACAACCTTGAAGAGTGTTTGTGCGGTCGAAGCCCGCAACATGAGCGAGGCTTCGTCGAGCGACTTGTCCAGTTGCCGGAACGCTGCGGTGCCTGCACGCACGCCCACGGGCAGGTTGCGGAACATGAAGCACAGCACGATGATGAGTCCAGTGCCTGTCAGCTCGAACGGCGGCACGTTGAAAGCAAGGATGTAGCTCACGCCGAGCACCGTGCCGGGTATCGCGAATGCCAGCAGCGCCGCAAACTCGAAGAAGCCCTGCCCCTTGAATTCCGTGCGTGCCAGCAGCCACGCGATCAGCAGGCCCAGCAACGCCGTGACGGGCGAGGCAATGGCCGCGAGCTTGACCGTGGTGAAGAACGAATTCCAGGCCGTGCCCGCCCACACCAGGCCGAACTGCCCCCACTCCACGGAAAACGCGGTGCGGAAATGCGCGAAGGTGAGCGTCCAGTCGCGCCCCCAGATCTGCACGAAGCCACCCAGGAATGCGAAGACGTAGACCACAGCGGTAAAGGCCATCCATGGCACGGTCACTGCGTACAGGGTACGGCGCACCCCATCGGGCAACGCCATCGCGATGCCCGCATCGCCCTTTCCGCTGACCGTGGTGTAGCTCTGCTTGCCCAGCAGGCCGCGCTGCAACGCGAACACCACCAGCGCAAACAGCGTCAGCACCCACGCCAGCGCCGCCGCACGCCCCTGGTCGTACTGTGCCCCGACGATGGCAAAGAAGATTTCGGTGGACAGCACGCCGAACTGCCCACCCACGACGATCGGGTTGCCGAAGTCGGCCATGCTTTCGATGAAGCCGACGAGGAAGGCGTTGGCCAGCCCCGGCTTGAGCAGCGGCAAGGTCACGGTGAAGAAGGTCTTGCGCCGGTCCGCACGCAAGGTCTGCGCGGCCTCCTCGAGGCTGGGCGCAACCCCCTGCACGACGCCGCGCATGATCATGAACGCGATCGGCGTGAAGGCGAACATCTGGGCGATCCACACGCCGAACATGCCGTAGAACCAGCGTGTCGGCGCCACGCCGAAGGCGTACTCCAGGAACTGGTTGACGATGCCCGCGCGGCCAAAGAGAAGGATGAGGCCGAGGCCTACGACGAAGGGCGGCGTGATGATCGGCAGGAACGCGAGCACCTGCAACGGCTTCTTCCAGCGTACGGTGCCGCGTTCGGCCATCAGCGCCATCATCGTGCCCAGGATCGTCGTTCCCGCGGCCGTGAGTAGCCCCAGCGCCAGCGTGTTCCACGCGACGCCACAGCGCACCCCGCCCGACACGCAGCCGAGCGACCACACCCGGTCATTGCCGATGCGCGCATACAGCGCGGCGAGCGACCACTGCCCTTCCTCGTTCAGCACTGCGCCGTACATGGCCTTGATGACCGGAAACCCGATGAACAGCAGAAGCAGCGCGGAGCAGCCCAGCACGCTGGCCGCAACGAACAGGTCGCCCTTGAACCCGCCATGGCGCGCGACGCCGAATGCGGTGAGCACGATCAGTGACAGCAACGCCAGGGACGCGCCCGCGCCCATCCCGAACTGCTGCACAGCCAGTTCGCCGAACTGCCGGTTGAAGAGGTCGAAGCTCCAGCCCCGCGCCCCGATCGTGAAACCGCTGGCCAGCAGGCCCACGCTGCCGATGAGGCCGCCCGCGATCAACCATCGCGCCTGCTGCCGACCCGGCGGTTGGCCGATCGCGATCATGGCGATCACGAGCCCGGCCATGCCGATCAACAGCCATTTTCGACCGTGCAGCACGGCCTGCACGAATCCGTTTGCGGTTTCGGGCCCGGCAAAAATCTGGCCCATCACGCTGTACCAGGCGGTGTCCTGGATCGCATACCAGGGCAGCGCCACATAGGCCAACAGGCCGGTGGCGATCCACAAGCGGATCGCCACGTTCGGATTGCGGCTCATCGGGGCAGGGAATTGATTTCTGCTTCCCAACGCGCAATCAGGCGGCGGCGCTCGGCGCTGGCGCCGTACTTGGCATAGTCGTAGTTGATGAGCTTGATCTTCTTGATGTCAGGCACACGCGGATCCACCGTGGTCTGCGAGTTGCTCGACAGCTGGAACTGCTTGGCCGCGAGGCCGAACTGCTGCGCGCCGGGGGTCAGTGCCCATTCGTAGAACTTCTTGGCCGCATCCATGTTGCGGGCACCCTTGACGATGCTCATCGAGCCGATTTCGGCACCCGTGCCTTCGGACGGCGTCGCCGAGCCGACGGGGAAGCCGCCCACCGCCTCGGTGGTCACGTCGTGCACGAAGCTGATCGACACCATGGTCTCGCCCCGGGCCACCGCCTTGATCGGCGCGGTGCCGCTGCGGGTGTACTGGCTCACATTCTTGTGGAGCGCCTTGAGGTATTCGAACGCCTTGTCCTCGCCCATGATCTGGACGAGCGTCGCGATCACCGTGTACGCCGTGCCGCTGGATGCCGGATTGGCCATCTGCACTTCACCCTTGTACTCGGGCTTGAGCAGGTCGGCCCAGGCCTTTGGCGCGGTCGCCTTTTTCTTGGCGAGCAGTTCGTTGTTGAAGCCGAAACCGACGGGACCGAGATAGACGCCGACCGTGCGGAATTTCGAATCCTCGGCCTGCTTGCGCGCCCAGGGATAGAGCTGGGCCAGCGAAACCGACTTGTACTCCAGCGTCAGCCCCTGCTCTGCCGCCTGCAGGTGCGGGTCACCGGTGCCACCGAACCAGAGATCGGTCTTGGGGTTTTCCTTTTCCGCGATCAGCTGGGCGAGGGCTTCGCCCGATCCCTTGATCGACATGTTGACCTTGGTACCCGTGGTGCGCGTGTAGACGGTGGACATCATGTTGCACCAGTCGGCCTGCACGGAACAGATGATGTTCACCTGGCCCTGCGCCAGGGCACCGGCCGGAATGGCGGCGAAGGCAGCAAAGGTGGCTCCGAGGATGAGTTTTTTCATGTTTTGGGTGGTAATTTGATTACGCGTACAGCTTAGGCCTGCACACGCGGGTGGCGAATGGGGAAAACACTGAAGGCGACCGGTTACATCCCGTAAGCCACGTATTTCCGTGGATTGCCGGTCGCGCCGAAACATGGAACTAAGTTACATTGACAACCTTTCCACGTTCATCCCCTGCCCATGAGTTTCGATCTCGTCCTGTTCGGCGGCACCGGCGATCTGGCCTGGCGCAAGCTGATGCCCGCCCTGTTCCAGGCATTCCGCCACGGCACATTGCCCGAAGGCGGGCGCATCATCGGCGTGGCGCGCGACGACCTGAGCCACGAGCAATACCGGGCGCTCATCGCGTCACGTTTCGGCGGCGTCGAACTTGCCAAACGCCCGAGCGAGGACGAGTTCGCACGCTTCGCCGCGATGCTGCATTTCCTGCGCATGGACCTGTCCAGACCCGAGGACTACGCACGGCTTTCGTCCATGCTGAACGAGCGGCAGGCCGACACCGTGGTGATGTACGTCGCCACCGCGCCTTCGCTGTTCACCACGGTCTGCGAACAGCTCGCATCAGCCGGGCTGAACCAGCCGCAAGTGCGCATCGTGCTCGAGAAGCCGCTGGGTCACGACCTTGCGTCCAACCGCGCGATCAACGAGACGGTGCGGCACTCGTTCCAGGAAAAGCAGGTCTTCCGCATCGATCACTATCTGGGCAAGCCGTCGGTGCAGAACCTCTTCGCGCTGCGTTTCGGCAATGCGCTGTTCGAACCGCTGTGGCGGCGCGAAAACATCTCCAACATCCAGATCACCATCGCGGAAGATCTGGGCGTCGAGAAGCGCGGCGCGTTCTACGACCAGACCGGCGCCCTGCGCGACATGGTTCAGAACCATGCACTGCAACTGCTGTGCGCCATCGGCATGGAACCGCCGATCAACGCGCATGCCGACGCGATCCGTGACGAGAAGCTCAAGGTGCTGCGCTCGCTCAAGCCATGGACGGCAGAGACACTGTCGCAACACGTGGTGCGCGGCCAGTACACGGCGGGCGGCGTCAACGGCACGGCCGTGCCCGGCTACCGCGAGGAGTCGGGCGTCGACCCGCAAAGCCGGACGGAAACCTTCGTTGCACTGCGTACGGAAATCGCCAACTGGCGCTGGGCCGGCGTGCCGTTCTACCTGCGCACGGGCAAGCGGCTGGCGTCGCGCGACGCCCGCATCGTGGTCACCTTCCGGCCTGCGCCGCATGCGATCTTCAAGGCTCCCATGGGCGCAGCGAACCGGCTGGTGATCAACCTGCAGCCGCGCGACGGCCTCGAGCTCCATCTGCTCGCACAAGGTCAGGACAACCGCCGCAACGCCCAATCGCTGTCCCCCGTGCAGCTCGACCTGGACTTCGACCGGCGCTTCGGCTCGGAGCGCGTGGGCGCCTACGAGCGGCTGCTGCTGGACGTGATCGACGGCCGCCTGAATCTCTTCGTGCGCAGCGACGAACAGGAAGAAGCCTGGCGCTGGGTGGAACCCATCCTCGACGCCTGGAAGAGCGATGCGCAGGGGCCGCGGCCCTATGTCGCCGGCACGTGGGGACCGAGTGCGTCGAGCGCCATGATCGCGCGCGAAGGCCTGTGCTGGAGCGAAGAGGCCTGAAGGGAGCACATCGCCATGCTCGATCGCATCAAGGCCTCGCTGCCCTCGCTCGCACCCGCCGAGCAGCGCGTTGCGCAACTGGTGCTGTCGGATGCCCGCAGTTTCGCCAACCTGCCGGTGAGCGAGCTGGCTGCGCGTGCCGGCGTGAGCAAGCCCACGGTCGTGCGGTTCTGCCGCAGCATCGGCTACGACGGGCTGTCGGACTTCAAGCTCAAGCTGGCCGGCAGTGTGAGCGAGGGCGTGCCCTTCATCCACCGCAGCGTGGACCCGGACGACAAGACGGGCGACGTGGTGGTGAAGGTCATCGACAACACCGTGGCGGCGTTCCTCAAGTACCGCAACGATGCAAGCGCACATGCGATCGAGAAGGCGTCGGAGGCACTGGCCTCGACCTTCAAGACCGGTCGCCGCATCGAGTTCTTCGGCGTCGGCAATTCAGGCATCGTGGCGCAGGATGCGCAGCACAAATTCTTCCGCCTGGGCGTGACGTCCATCGCCTACAGCGACGGTCACATGCAAGTAATGAGTGCTTCGCTACTTGGCCCGGGCGATTGCGTGGTGATCATCTCGAACTCGGGCCGCACGCGCGACCTGATGGATGCGACCGACATCGCGCGCAAGAACGGCGCGACCACGATCGCCATCACGGCGAGCGGCTCGCCGTTGGCCTCGGCCGCACAGATCCATCTGGCCGCCGACCACCCCGAAGGCTACGACCGCTACAGCCCGATGGTGTCGCGCCTGATGCACCTGCTGATCATCGACATCCTGGCGACCTGCGTGGCGCTGCGCATCGGCGCGCCGCTGCAGCCGATGCTCAAGGAAATCAAGAACAACCTGCGCACGAAACGCTACGCCTGAACCAGACGCGGCGCCGGTCGACGCTCAGATGCGCCCTTCCTCCACCGCGTGGCATGCGATCTTCACGCCGGCGATATCCAGCAGTTGCGGACGCTCGGCCTTGCAGCGGTCGTTGGCGTGCGGGCAGCGGGGGTGGAACGCGCAGCCCGTCGGCGGGTTCAGCGGATTGGGCACTTCGCCCTGCACCGGCGTGCGCGCGTGTCCCGTGTCGTGCATCTTCGGGATCGCATCCAACAGCATGCGCGTATAGGGATGACGCGGGCTGGCGAACAGCGTTTTCTTGTCCGCCACTTCCACAAGACGCCCGAGGTACATCACACCGACGCGGTCGCTCACATGGCGCACCACCGCGAGGTTGTGCGAGATGAAGAGATAAGTCAGGCCCTGCTTGCGCTGCAGGTCCTTCATGATGTTGAGCACCTGCGCCTGCACGCTCACGTCCAGTGCGGAGGTGGGTTCGTCGCAGACGAGGAACTCGGGTTCGGTGGCCAGGGCCCGTGCGATGGAGATGCGCTGGCGCTGCCCACCCGAGAACTGGTGCGGGTACTTCACCATGTCCAGCGGTGAGAGGCCCACGGATTTCAGCAACTGGCCCACGCGCTCCTTCAACGCCGCGCTGTCCGTGATGAGGTCATGCTCCTTCAGCGGCTCGCCGATGATGTCTTCCACCGTCCAGCGCGGGTTCAGGCTCGCATACGGGTCCTGGAAGATCATCTGCACACGGCGGCGCAGCAGGCGACCCCTCGGTGTCTTGAACTCCTGGTGCGCATCAACGCCGTCGAACACCATCGTGCCGCGCGTCGGTTCGTACAGGCCCACGAGCAGTCGCGCCACGGTGCTCTTGCCGCAACCGGATTCGCCGACGAGTGCGAGCGTCTGGCCCTTGGGGATTTCGAAGCTCACGCCATCGACCGCACGCAACAGCGAGCGCGGCTTGCGCTCGAGCACGCGGTTGAGCCACGGCGCCGACACGTCGAAAGTCTTGGCGAGGTCCCGCGCCTGCACCAGCGGCGTGGTGGTGGAATCGGACGCCTGGGTCACCGGCGACAGGATTTCGGTGCTCATGCCACCCCCTCCACACTGGCCGTGACAGGGCTCACACGGCTCGGGGATGCAGCGTCATGCAGCCAGCAGGAAGCCATCGTCGTACCGGCATTCATGAGTTCCGGCCGCTCCACCTTGCACCGGTCGAACACCTTCGGGCAACGCGGGTTGTAGGCGCAGCCGGTGGGAATGGCATTGAGGCGCGGCATCGCGCCGTCGATCTGCTGCAACCGGTCGCGGTCGACCGCCATGTCGGGAATCGAGGCCATGAGGCCGGCGGTATACGGATGCGCGGGACGGTTGATGACATCGTGCACCGGTCCGATCTCCGCGATTCGGCCGGCGTACATCACGGCCACGCGGTCGCAAGTCTCGGCGATCACACCCATGTCGTGGGTGATCAGCATGACGGCTGCGCCGTGCTCGCGGCACACGCGCTTGAGCAACTGGATGATCTGCGCCTGGATGGACACATCGAGCGCCGTCGTCGGCTCGTCGGCAACGATGAGCTTGGGCTCGGCCGCCAGGGCCAGCGCAATCACCACGCGCTGGCGCATGCCGCCCGAGAACTGGTGCGGGTAATGGTCGATGCGCTCGGCAGCGGCGGGAATGCCGGTTTCCTTGAGCAGGTTGATGGCACGCTCGCGCGCTTCGGCCGCCGTCACCGGCAGGTGCGTCTGGATCGTCTCGGTGAGCTGCCGACCGATCGTGTACAGCGGATTCAGCGACGTCAGCGGGTCCTGGAAGATCGCGCCGATCTTGCGGCCGCGGATGCGGCGCATCTTTTCGTACGGCAGGTTGTCGATGCGTTCCCCCTCGAGCAGGATCTGCCCGGAACCCACGCGACCCGGTGGCTCCAGCAGGCCGATGATGGAAGCACCGGTGAGCGACTTGCCCGCACCGGATTCACCCACCACGCCCAGGATTTCCCCGGGCGCGATGTCGAAGGAAATGTCGTCGAGCGCGCGCAGCGTGCCGCGACGGCCCGGGAATTCGACGACAAGGTTCTTGACTTGCAGAAGACTCATGGGTTGTTTCTCCTGCCTCATCTCAACCTCGGATTGAGCGCATCGCGCAGCCAGTCGCCCAGCAGGTTCACCGACAGCGCGATGAGCACCAGCATGACGCCGGGGAACACGGTGATCCACCATTCGCCGGAGAACAGGTAGTCGTTGCCCACACGGATCAGCGTGCCCAGCGACGGCGATGTCGGCGGCACGCCGACGCCCAGGAACGACAGCGTGGCCTCGGTGATGATGGCCGTGGCCACCTGGATGGTCGCCAGCACCAGCACCGGGCCCATGACGTTGGGCAGCACGTGCCGGAACATGATGCGCAGCGGCGCGACACCGGTCACACGCGCGGCCTGCACGTATTCCTTGCTGCGCTCGACCATGGTGGAGCCGCGCACCGTGCGCGCATACTGCACCCAGCCGGTGAGCGTGATGGAGACGATGAGCACGCCGAAGGCGAGCGACTCGTGTGCGTTGGGAAAGAGCGCACGGCCCACGCCAGCGATCAGCAGCGCGACGAGGATGGGCGGGAAGCTCAGCATCACGTCGCACAGGCGCATGAGCACTGTGTCGATCGTGCCGCCGATGAAGCCGGCCAGCAGGCCGAAGGCCACGCCGATGATGACCGAGAGCACCACCGACACCACGCCCACCACGAGCGAGATGCGGGCGCCGTAGATCAGCGCGGAAAGGATGTCCCGGCCCTGGTCGTCGGTGCCGAGAAGGTATTTGGTCGTACCGTCCTTTTCCCAGGCGGGTGGAAGGCGGGCGTCGCTCAGCTCGAGCGTCGTGAGGTCGAACGGATTGTGCGGCGCGACCCAGCCGGCAAAGATGGAGCAGAAGATGCAGATGAACGCGAGCACAGCGGCCGTCACGGCCACCGGGGACGTGCGGAAACTGTAGAAGACATCACTGTCCAGCCAGCGGGCGATTGTTTTATTCATCGTGGGAACGGAAGCGCGGGAGAGGAGCACGGGCCGCGCCTGTGGCGCAGGCCCGTGCGGGTACGTGAGTGCCGGTTACTTGCTGATGCTCATGTACTTGAAGGGCATGAAGTTGTCAGCCAGTTGCACCAGCGAAGCCTTCTTGCTCACGCCCCAGGCCAGCGTCTGCTGATGCAGCGGCAGGTGGCCGATGTCGGCGGAATGCGCGTCGAACGCTTCCTTGATCATCGCGGCGCGCTTGGTCTTGTCGGTCTCGGCCTGGATCTTCCTGGTCAGGTCGTCGAGCTTGGCGTTGCAGTAGGAACCCAGGTTGAACTGGCCGGTGCCCTTGTCGTCGGGGCATGCCATCAGCGCATTCAGCGCGTTGTGCGCGTCGTATGTGGTCGGGGTCCAGCCGAGCAGGTAGAAGCTGGTGTCGCGGCGCAGGATCTTCGGGAAGTAGGTGCCCTTGGTTTCGGCGGCGAGGTTGATCTTCACACCCACGCGCGCCAGGTTGGCGGCGACGGCCTGGCAGATGCGCGCGTCGTTGACGTAGCGGTCGTTCGGGCAGTTCATGGTGACTTCGAAGCCACTCGGATAGCCCGCTTCGGCCAGCAGCTTCTTGGACGCTTCGGGGTCGTACGGCAGGCGCTTGTTCTGCTCGGCCATGAAGCCGTTGATGCCGGGGCCCACCATCAGCGCGGTCGGGTTGGCTGCATCACGCATCACGGTCTTCTTGATGCCTTCGATGTCGATGGCCTGGTAGAAGGCCTGGCGGACACGCTTGTCCTTGAACGGATTCTTGCCCTTGACGCTGGAGTACAGCAGTTCGTCGCGCTTCTGGTCCATGCCCAGGAAGATGGTACGCAGCTCGGGGCCGGCAATCACACGGGCACCGGCCGAGGCGTTGATGCGGTCCACGTCCTGCAGCGGCACGGGTTCCATCACATCCACTTCACCGGACAGCAATGCAGCAACGCGCGTGGCGTCGTTGGCGATCGGCGTGAAGATGACTTCCTGCACGTTGCCATCGATCTTGCCCCAGTAGTTGCCGTTGCGCACGAACGTGGAACGCACGTTCGGCTGGCGTTCACGCAGGCGGTATGGGCCGGTGCCGTTGGCGCGGAACGACGCGGCGTTCTCGATGCCCTTGCGGCGGTCCACCGGACGCGTGGCCTGGTTGGTCTCGCACCACTTCTTGCTCATGATGTACGTGGTCGACAGCGCGTCCGGAAGGATGGGGAACGGCGTCTTGGTTTCGATCTCGACGACGAAATCGTTGACCTTGCGCACTTCCTTGATGTCGTTCACGTTGCTGCGCAGGTCCGAGCCTTCGCCGGCCACGCGTGCCAGCGTGAAGACGACGTCGTCGGCCGTAAACGGCGTGCCGTCATGGAACTGCACGCCCTTGCGCAGTTCGAAACGCCACACGGTGGGCGACGTCTGCTTCCACGAGGTGGCCAGTGCAGGTGCGAGGGCGAGGTCCTTGCCACGGCCGACGAGCGGCTCGTAGACGTTGCCCGTGACGCTCAGTTGCAGCGATTCATTCAGCGAGTGCGGGTCCATCGACAGCGAGTCGCCCTGGTTGGCGATGCGGATGGTCTGCGCACCTGCCAGCAGGCTGGCGGTGCCCAGCAAGCACGCGACGGCACCGGCAACGAGTCTGGATCGGTATTTCATGTAATGGCTCCTTGGCTACGATGGAAAGGGTCGGTCAAACGGATTCGAGCGGCATGGTCCGCTCGGCCAGGCTCGCGTGCAACGCGGCGCCCAGCGGCAGGATGTCGTCGTTGAAGTCATAGCGGCTGTTGTGAAGGAAACAGCTTCCTTCGCCGCCTTGCCCGATGCGCAGGTAAGCACCGGGCTTGACCTGCAGCATGAACGAGAAATCCTCGGCGCCCATGCTGGGCTCCATGTCGCGCACGACGTGCTCGGCTCCCACCAGCGACTCGGCGACGTAGGCAGCGAAAGCGGCTTCTGCCGGGGTGTTGATCGTGGCGGGATAGATGCGCTCGTACTTCACGGCAGCCGTCGCGCCGAAGCCCAGCGCAATCGCGCCGCAGAGTTCGGACAGGCGGCGTTCCACCAGGTCCTGCGTGTCGGGGCTGAAGGTGCGCACCGTGCCGACGAGCGTCGCCTTGCCGGGGATGACGCTCATCGCGCCAAGGTCGCCGGCCTGCATCGCACACAGGCTGACGACCGCGCTGTCGATGGGACGCACGTTGCGCGAGACGATGCTCTGCACCGCCGTGATGATGTGGGCCGACACGACGACCGGATCGACGGTGAGGTACGCATGCGCGCCGTGGCCGCCCTTGCCCGTGACTTCGATCGTGATGCGGTCGGCCGCAGCCATCATCGGGCCGGGGTTCACACCGACCATGCCGGGGCGCATGGACGGCCAGTTGTGCATGCCGTAGACGGACTGCACGGGGAAGCGGTCGAACAGGCCGTCCTCGATCATCACGCGCGCGCCGGCAAAGCCCTCTTCGCCCGGCTGGAAGATCATGATGGCCGTGCCGTCGAAGTTGCGCGTCTGCGCGAGGTAGCGGGCCGCGCCCATGAGCATGGTGGTGTGGCCGTCGTGGCCACAGCCGTGCATCAGGCCCTGCTTGCCCGACTTCCATGCGAAGTCGTTGAGCTCGGACATGGGCAACGCGTCCATGTCGGCGCGCAGGCCGATCATGCGACCGCTGGTATTTTTCTTTCCGCGGATGACGGCGACGACACCCGTCTTGCCGATGCCGGTGTGGATTTCATCGACACCGCAGACGCGCAGCGCTTCGGCCACGCGGCCCGCGGTGTAGACCTCTTCGAAGCCGAGCTCGGGGTGCGCGTGCAGGTCACGACGGAACGCCGTGAGCTCCGGGTGGAACTCGGCAATCTGTGCAAATACGCGGCCATTGGCCTTCAGTCGCGGCGCGAGCATCAGTGTCCCCCGGCCTTGCCCACGCGCAGGCGCGGGTCAACGGCGAAATACAACAGATCCACCACGAGGTTGATGACCACGAAGATCAGCGCGATCAGGCAGAGGTAGGCCGCCATCACGGGAATGTCGGCGAAGGTCACGGCCTGGATGAACAGCAACCCCATGCCGGGCCATTGGAACACGGTCTCGGTGATGATGGCAAATGCGATCAGGCCACCCAGTTGCAGGCCGGTGATGGTCATCACCGGTACCAGCGTGTTCTTCAGCGCATGGCCGAAATGGATGGCGCGGTTCGACAGACCCCGTGCGCGCGCGAACTTGATGTAGTCGGTGCGCAGCACTTCCAGCATTTCGGCGCGCACCAGCCGCATGATCAGCGTGAGCTGGAAGATGGCGAGCGTGACCGCCGGCAGTGTGACGTGGTGCCAACCCTTGGGCGTGAGCAGCCCCGAGGTCCACCAGCCAAGCTGCACCGTGTCGCCACGGCCGAAGCTCGGAAACCAGCCCAGGTGCACCGCAAAAACGAGGATGAGCAGGATGCCGATGAGGAAGGTCGGCAGTGACACGCCCAGCAGCGACAGCGTCATGAACATCTGGCTCATGAACGTGCCGCGGCGCAACGCCGCATAAACCCCCATCGGAATGCCGATGAGCAGCGCGAGCAGGGCTGCAACCAGCGCGAGCTCGAGCGTGGCGGGGAACCGTTCGGCAATGAGGCGGGACACTTTCGCCCCCTGGCGCAGGCTCAGGCCGAACTCGCCCTGCACTGCATTCATGAGGAAATGCCCGAACTGAACGAAGAAAGGCTTGTCGAGGCCGAGGTCGGCACGCAATTCGCGGATCTGCTCGGGCGTGGCGTCCTGCCCGAGCAGGAACACCACGGGGTCACCGACGTACTGGAAAAGAAGGAACGCGATGAACGCGACCGAGACCATGACGATCACGGCCTGGATCAGGCGGCGCAGGATGAACGCAAGCATTGTTCTGGATACAGGGAAAAGGCCATGCTAGCAGAGCAAGGCCTGTGCCCACCCACGTCGTTCGATCGTCAGTTCACCGTGATGAGACGCCAGTCCAGGCGGTTGTCCGCGCGGTGGACGACGCTCACGTTCTTCTTCAGCGCCCAGGGGATGATCTGGTTGTGCAGCGGGATGTTCGCGACCGTGTCGTTCTGCAGCTGCAAGCCCTCCGTCAGCAGGCGGTTACGCACTGGCAGGTCGGTTTCGGTCTTGATGCGGTCGACGATGTAGTCCATGCGCTGGTTGCTGTAACGGCCCACGTTGTAGTTGCCGTCACCCCCCGTGCCCACGGTACGCACCAGCGATTGCAGGCTGTACAGCGCATCGAAGGTCGGCACGCCCCAGCCGAGCATGTAGATGCTGGCTTCGTAACGCTGGATCATCGGGAAGTAAGTCACCAGCGGCAGCGTGCGCAGCTTGGCCTTCACGCCGACTTTGGCCCACATGGCGGTCACGGCCTGGCAGATTTCCTCGTCGTTGATGTAGCGGTTGTTCGGGCAGGCAAAGTCGACCTCGAAGCCGTTCGGGTAACCGGCATCGGCCAGCAGCTTCTTCGAAACGTTCTGGTCGTACGGGAAGCGCTTGTGCACGTCTTCGGTCCAGCCGGCCACTTGCGGCGCGACGATGGAGCCCGTGGGCTGGCTCAGGCCGCGCATGGTCACGCGGGTCAGTGCGTCGATGTCGATGGCCTGGTAGAGCGCCTTGCGCACGCGGACGTCCTTCAGCGGGTTCTTGCCCTTCACGTCGGAGCCGGGCAGTTCGTCGCGGAACTGGTCCATACCCAGGAAGATGGTGCGGTTCTCGACGCCGTCGATCACCTTGAGGTTGGCGTTGCCGCGCAGGCGCCCCAGATCCTGCGGGCTCGGGTCGAGGATGAAGTCCACTTCACCCGACAGCAGCGCGGCCACGCGCGTGGCTTCGGACTTGATCGGGGTGTAGATGATTTCGGTGACGTTGGTCGGGATGCTGCCCCAGTAGTTGGGATTCTTCACCAGCACGAGCTTCTGGTCGGGCTGCCATTCCTTCACCATGTACGGGCCGGTGCCCATGGCGTTGCGGTGGGCGAAGGTTTCGTCCTTGGTGCGGATGTCCTTCGGTTCGACCGACTTGTTCTTCTCTGCCCAGGCCTTGCTCATGATGCGCAGCTCGGTCAGCTGGTTGAGCAGCACGGGGTTCGGGCCCTTCATGATGAAGTCCACCGTCGTGTCGTTCACCTTGACGACGCGGTCGATGCCCTGCGTGTAGACCGTGTAGTTGGAGGTCTTGGCCATGGCGCGGGTGATCGAATACACCACGTCGTCAGCGGTGAAGGCCGTGCCGTCGCTGAACTTCACGCCGGAGCGCAGCGTGAAGCGCACCTGCGTGGGCGACATTTCGCGCCATGCGGTTGCGAGCTGGGGTTCGGGCTTGAATGTCTGGCTGTTGTAATAAACCAGCGAGTCGTACACCGCCGCATGCACGCCATTGCCGAGCGCGTTGTTCTGCGAGTGGATGTCGAAGGTCGGGATGTCGCTCGCGCTCGACCACTTGAACGTCTTCGCCTGCACGGCAGGCACAGCCACGACCGCGGCCAGCGCCGCGCACAGCATTGCTTTTCTGAACCCCATGACTCATTCCCTCAATTAGTTGAAACGGCCACTATGCACAGCGGCGCGTTGACCGTCAAAGGGGGTTTTCCTGTTGTGGGGATATTTCAGCGGCGTGACAGCGCCGCCCCGTGCATGACGCTCAAGGGACGCGATCGGCCGCCAGCAATTTGACCGGCCCGTACCAGGCCGAAGCCCGGCTTTGCGTGTTGTCCGCATCCGTCATGATGCCGATGCCGATCAGCGCGCCAGGGGGCTCGCCGAAGGCTTTCTCGAAGTCGGCGCGGATGTCGCGCTCGTAGTCCATCCACTGGTTCAGCCGGTTCGGACCGGACTCCACCACGAGCTTGCGGATGCGGTCGGTCCGTGGATTGATGATCACCGTTCCGGGAGCGCGTTTCGTGCACCACACGTACATGAGCGTGGCGTAAGGCATCTCTTCGCCGGTGAGCGTGCGGGCGAGCTCGGACAGCATGGCGTTGCGCGCGGAGAACTTCGAGCGGTCGCCGTCAAATGCCAGAACCAGTCGCACAGGGGCATCGTCGTAATCGCGCACGGCCATGTCGGCGTCGGCGATGAGCTCGGGCACCTTCCACGAAAAGCGCACCTTGCCGATGTCGGCCGGCTGCACCTGCACCTTGCGCCTGAGCATGCTGGCCGATGCGTGTGCCGTGGCGGCCATCGCATCGCGACCGTCGATGCGCGTGTAACCGAAGTGCGTCGGCGTCTTTCCGGGGAAGGACTGGTGATGCCAGGGCGAGTCACCCGACTTCAACTGGCTCCACGCGGCAGCCATTGCATCGGCACCGGGCGCGATGGCGATTTCGCGCGGCGCAGACGCGCAACCCACGAGCAGGCCCGCGAAAACCGCAGACACCAGTACGCCAACCCAATGCGAACACCACCGATGCTTCATGTGAACACCAAACCCCTTACCCAAAGAAAAAAGCCGCCCGGCTTGCGCCGGACGGCTTTTAGTCTTCAGCTTCTCGGCTGGCTCACGCCAGCGTTGAATTAGAAGGAGTGGCGAACGCCGAACTCGTAGCCCTTGGAGTTGGCATTTGCCAGACCACCAGCCAGGCCGCCGACCGCGAAGCCCAGACCGTTCTTGTTGCTGATACGTGCGTACGTAGCATACAGAGCGGTGCGCTTGGACAGGTTGTGCACGTAGCCCAGAGCGATCTTGTTGGCGGAGCCGTCAGCGGTCAGGACGCCGCTGTCGCTGACCTTGGAGTAGGCAGCGCGGATTTCACCAGCACCGACCGGCACGGACACACCGAGCAGCCAGCCGTCGAGGTCAACAGAGCCCAGGCCGAGAGTGCCCGAGTCCACGTCAACGCGGCCCCATTCACCCATGATCTTGGCAACGCCGAGGTCGTACGAAGCACCCAGGTTCACCGTTTGGGTGTCGCCGATGCCACCTGCTACGCCAGAGGTTTCACCCCAAGCCAGAGCCACGTTGACCGGACCAGCTTGGTAACCGAAACGCAGACCCTTGTATTGCCCAACGCTACCAGCAGCGGGAGCGGTTTGCTCGTCGAAGCCATATTGCACTTGGCCGTAGAAGCCGCCGATGTTGGAGGGCAGGAAGTAGCCAACAGTGTTGCTAGAGCGAACATAGGTGCTATAGCCAGCTGCGGTGTGCGTTGCACCAGCGGCCGTCGAGAACAGGTTGGTACCAACGCCGTTGGTGCCGAACGGATCGAACACGGTGTCGTTCCAGAAGGTCGGGGTGAAGTCACGACCGATACGGATTTCACCGAAACCGCCGGACAGGCTAACTGTCGAACGACGGTTGAAGGTCAGGCCGCCACCACCGGAGCCAGAGGCTGCGGTGCCGTTGGTGTTGGTCGTGCCGAACGAACCGTTGTCGTTGTTGATACCGGCTTCGAGCCAGAAGCTGGCCGACAGACCGCCGCCCAGATCTTCAACGCCGCGGAAACCCAGGCGGCTGGAGTTGTAACCGGAGTTCACGAGGCCGGTGGCGCTTGCGCCGCCGCTGGTGGACTGGTGACCGACGGCCGCGTCAACGATACCGAACAGGGTCACCGACGATTGTGCAGAAGCAACACCGGCAACAGCCAGGGCAGCCAGAGCAACTAGGGATTTTTTCATTGCAAGTTTCTCCAAGGTTAAACATAGGGCTCCGGTTCGAGGAGGGCTTGCACCCCCACCGGATCCCCGGGCCAACCTCCGTTTAGGAAGTTGATGCAATTGCACCAGACGGCGCCTGCGAGCGCAAAGAAATTAGGCGGAATATTGCGCGCGGACAGCCGTTTCGTTGCAGGGCTGCAACATGGATTGGCGCAGACGACAAAGCAGAGAATTGCAGGGCTGCGCAAGCAAGATTCACGCCCGACGAAGCCGGGCAATCTAGACTTCATGACCCTGTATTGCAATGCACAATGGTTCAATCCCGTACGACTTTGTTACAAACTACGCCCGCTGTCATGGACAAGCTTCTGAATCTCGCCGATTCCGCACTTCGAACCGTTTTTTCGCATCCCCGGAGCGGCCGACCGACGCCGACGCCATCCGTCGCGCAGGGAGCACTCGCGCCCCGGGAAAAACAACTGTCGGGCGCCCTCATGCGCGTGAATCATGTGGGCGAAGTCTGCGCGCAGGCGCTTTACACGGGTCAAGCCGCCGCAACGCGAAATGGAGCCCTGCGCGAGCAACTGGAGCATGCAGCGCGAGAAGAAACCGATCATCTGGCCTGGACACGCCAGCGACTGGATGAGTTGGACAGTCGCCCGTCGCTGCTCAATCCGCTTTGGTATGCAGGCGCTTTCGCGCTAGGTTTCGTGGCGGGCCGGATCAGCGATCGCGCGAGCTTGGGCTTCGTGGTCGAGACCGAGCGACAGGTGGAGGCGCATCTGCAGGGTCATCTGACACGCCTGCCTGCCAACGATCACGCCTCGCGTGCCGTCGTCGCCCAGATGAAGGAAGATGAGGCCCGTCACGCCGACCAGGCGCAAGAAGCAGGAGCCATGGAACTGCCTCCTCCCATCAAGGCTGCAATGAAAGCAGCCGCCAAGGTCATGACCACCACGGCCCACTACATCTGAGCTGAGCGCGCTTGGCGGGAGTGCCCCTCCGGGATTCAAGCTTCCTTGAGTTCGAAACTCGTGGTCATTGCCGCCGTCTTCGCCAACATCGCGCTGGCCGAGCAGTATTTCTCGTGACTGAGCGCCACCGCTCGCTCCACCGCTGCTGGAGGAATGGCCTTGCCCACCACGGTGAAATGCATGTGGATCGACGTGAACACCTTCGGATCTTCCGTAGCACGTTCGGCCGTCAGCTTGACGCTGCAACCCTGGACCTGATGACGCCCGCGTCGCAGGATCAGCACGACGTCATACGCCGTGCAGCCCCCCGTCCCGGCAAGGACCGTCTCCATGGGGCGGGGCGCCAGATTCTGGCCACCGTGTTCGGGTTTCGCCGCATCCGGCGCTCCATCCATCATCAGCGTGTGCCCGCTGCCCGTCTCGGCCAGAAAACCCATGCCGGAGCGCGTGCCTGCGGCACCCGTCCAGCTGACCGTGCATTCCATAGTCATACCTTCGCTCCCATCAATCGTGTATCTGCACAATAAATTCAGCTAATACTGTGCGATTCGTCTCATATTGAGACGTCCACACATGTTGCAACGCAACAAATTATCGCTACACTTGCGGCATGCGTGTTCATTCACGCGCCCATTGTCTCCTCCACCCTCCTCCTTTGGTGGATTTAGCCCCGAGTCGCAAGACTCGGGGCTTTTTTCTTTCCGCCGCTATCATCTGCCGCCAAATGGCCAAGAATCTGTCGCCTGCCGACTACCTCAAGAAAATCCTCACGGCGCGCGTTTATGACGTCGCTGTCGAGTCCGCACTCGAACCCGCAAAAAACCTGAGTCGGCGGCTGCACAACAAAGTGCTGCTCAAGCGCGAAGACCAGCAGCCGGTCTTCAGCTTCAAGCTGCGTGGCGCGTACAACAAGATGGCGCATCTGACGCCAGAACAACTCAAGCGCGGCGTGATCTGCGCCTCGGCCGGCAATCACGCACAGGGTGTGGCGCTCGGCGCCAACAAGCTCGGGACGCGTGCCGTCATCGTGATGCCTGTGACGACACCCCAACTCAAGATCGATGCCGTCCGCGCGCTGGGCGGCGACGTGGTCCTGCATGGCGACAGCTACTCGGACGCCTATCTGCATGCCGCACAACTCGAAAAGAAGAAGGGCCTGACGTTCGTCCATCCGTTCGACGATCCGGACGTGATCGCGGGCCAGGGCACGATCGCGATGGAGATCCTTCGCCAGCATCAGGGGCCGCTGGACGCTGTGTTCGTCGCGATCGGAGGCGGCGGCCTCGTCTCGGGCGTGGCCAACTACATCAAGGCCGTGCGACCCGAAATCCGCGTCATCGGCGTGCAGATGAACGACTCGGACGCGATGATGCAGTCCGTCGCCGCGAAAAAGCGCGTCACGCTGGCCGACGTCGGCCTGTTCTCCGACGGCACGGCTGTGAAGCTCGTGGGCGAGGAAACCTTCCGCGTGGCGAAGGGGCTGGTGGACGAGTTCATCACGGTCGATACAGACGCGGTGTGCGCGGCAATCAAGGACGTGTTTGTCGACACGCGCAGCATCGTGGAGCCGGCGGGCGCGATGGCGGTCGCCGCCATCAAGGAATACGTATCGCGTCACAAGAAGCGTGGCGAGACCTATGCCGCCATCCTGTGCGGTGCGAACATGAACTTCGACCGGCTGCGGTTCGTGGCCGAGCGCGCGGAGGTCGGCGAAGAACGCGAAGCGCTTTTCGCCGTGACCATCCCCGAAGAGCGCGGCAGCTTCCGTCGCTTTTGCGAACTCATCGGTACGCTGCCCGGCGGCACGCGCAACGTCACCGAATTCAACTACCGCATCAGCGATGCGTCGAAGGCCCACGTGTTCGTCGGCCTCACCACATCGGCCAAGGGCGAGTCGCTGAAGATCGCCAACAGCTTCAACAAGCACGGCTTCGACACGCTGGACCTCACGCACGACGACCTGGCGAAAGAGCACATCCGCTACATGGTGGGCGGGCACTCCAAGCTCGCGCACGATGAACGCTTGCTGCGATTCATATTTCCCGAACGCCCCGGCGCGCTGATGAAATTCCTCAGCCTCATGAAGCCCAACTGGAACATCAGCCTGTTCCACTACCGCAACCAGGGTGCAGACTACGGCCGCATCCTCGTCGGGCTGCAAGTGCCGGAAGCGGAGAACAAGGCCTTCCAGAAATTCCTGGACACCCTGGGATATCCGTATGTTGAGGAAACCGGCAATCCGGCATACCGGTTGTTCCTCCAGGCCTGAAAAGGAAGCGACATGGGTGTTTCCCTCAAAGGCAAGCTGGTCGTCGCGATCTCTTCGCGCGCCCTGTTCGACTTCGAGGAAGAAAATCGCATCTTCGAGCAAGGCGACGACCGTGCCTACATGAAGCTGCAGCTCGACCGGCTGGAGATACCCGCCAAGCCCGGTGTGGCGTTCTCGCTGGTGAAGAAGCTGCTGGCTTTCAATGACACGAGCACGCAACGCGTGGAGGTGGTCATCCTTTCGCGCAACGACCCCGTGTCGGGCATGCGCGTGTTCCGCTCCTCCCAGCATTACGGACTGCCCATCCAGCGCGGCAGCTTCACGCGAGGGCAGCCGCCATGGCGCTATCTCAAGCCGCTCAATGCCAATCTTTTCCTTTCGACGCACCTGAGCGATGTGCGCGCTGCGCTCGACGCGGGCGTGCCGGCCGCACAGGTGTATCCGCAATCCAGCCATGCTTCGGATGCGCACCCGCATGAAGTGCGCATCGCGTTCGACGGTGACGCGGTGCTGTTTTCCGACGAAGCGGAACGCGTGTACCAGGCCGAAGGGCTGGACGCGTTCCAGCGGCACGAAGCCACGAAGGCAGGCCTGCCCTTGCCCGAAGGCCCCTTCAAACCACTGCTGCAGGCCCTGCACCGCCTGCAGCAGGAAGGCACCCCTTCGATGCGCGTGCGCACCGCCTTGGTGACAGCGCGCAGCGCGCCCGCACACGAACGCGCGATCCGCACGCTGATGGACTGGAACATCGAGGTGGATGAAGCCATGTTCCTCGGCGGCCTGCCCAAGGGTGAATTCCTGCGCGAGTTCGAGCCCGACTTCTTCTTCGACGACCAGACCGGCCACGTCGATTCAGCCGCGCTGCATGTGCCGTCCGGCCACGTGGCCAGCGGCATCAGCAATCAGGGCTGAGTGCCGAATGACCGATTGGCCGTGCGGCCAACCGGGACCCGCGAAATCTTCAGCCCGTTCTAAGCCTGTGCGGCTACGATGCACGCGCACACCCACGAGGTACCCATGCGCATTCTGGACAAGTTCTCGCAGGCCGCCGTCACGACGCGCCGTATCTGGGCCCTGTCGGCCCCTTACTTCAAGTCGGAGGACAAATGGCGGGCGCGGGCGCTGCTGACGGCCATCATCCTGCTCAACCTGGGGGCCGTCTACATGCTGGTCCTGAACAACGAGTGGTTCCGCCTCTTCTACGACGCCCTGGAAAAACGTGATCAGGCGACGTTCTGGACACAACTCGGGCGGTTCGTCTGGATCGCGTTCGCGTACATCGTCATTGCGGTGTATCGCGCCTACCTTACGCAGCTGCTCGAAATACGCTGGCGTGAATGGCTGACCAAGCATTACCTTCAGCGCTGGCTGACAGGGCAGGCGTTCTACCGGCTGGAGCTCGCGCGGTTCTCCGGCACGAACCAAGCCGACGCAGACAACCCCGACCAGCGTATCCAGGAAGACCTCAACCTCTTCACGTCGTACACGATCTCCCTCTCGATGGGGATACTCAATGCCCTGGTGACGCTCGCAAGCTTCGCGGGCATCCTCTGGGCGCTCAGCGGTGCTTTCTCCTTCAACATGGGAGGGACGGAGTACGCGATCCCCGGCTTCATGGTGTGGGCGGCCTTGCTGTACTGCATTGTCGGAAGCGTTCTCACGCATTACATCGGCCGTTCGCAGATCGGGTTGAACTTCCGCCAGCAGAAACTCGAGGCCGATTTCCGGCACCGCCTGGTCCGGGTGCGCGAGTACAGCGAATCGATCGCACTGGACAAGGGGGAAGCCGTTGAAAAGCAGCAGCTCGACACCCGCTTTTCCAGCGTGCTGATCAACTACCTGCAACTGCTCAAGGCACAGAAGAACCTCGCCTGGTTCACCAATTTCTTCGGACAGGCCGCCGCGGTTTTCCCGTTCATCGTGGCAGCGCCCCGCTTCTTCGGCGGGGGCATACAGCTCGGCGAACTGATGCAGATCGTCACTGCCTTCGGCCGTGTGCAGGACTCGCTCAGCTGGCTCGTCGACAACTACAGCACCATCGCCGCCTGGCGCGCGACGACAGACCGGCTCACGAGTTTCGAGGACGCGGTCACGCGGGCACAGCAACAAGAGGCCGCCGTGCTGCATCCGGAAACCGGCACGGACTTGCAGGCCAGCGGACTGTCGCTGCAGCTTCCGGACGGCAGCGTGCTGCTATCGAACGCATCGCTCAACGCCAGCGCGGGCGATACCGTGCTGCTGCAAGGTCCGTCCGGCAGCGGGAAGTCCACACTGTTCCGCGTGTTCTCGGGCCTGTGGCCATTCGCACGGGGCCGCGTGCGCATGCCCGAAGGCGCGATGTTCATCCCGCAGCGGGCCTACTTCCCCGACGGCCGCCTGCGCGACGCGCTGGCGTATCCGGAATCGGCGACCGCGTACACCGACGAGGCGTTGGCACAGGCGCTGGACGACGCCTTGCTGCCGCAACTCAAGTCACGCCTTGACGACGAGGATGCGTGGGGCCAGAAGCTCTCTGGTGGCGAGCAACAGCGCCTGGCAATCGCGCGCGTGTTGCTCAAGAAGCCCCGCTGGATTTTTGCCGACGAAGCCACGAGTGCGCTGGACGAGCCTGCGGAAAAGCAGCTTTACCAGAAGCTCATCGAACAGGTGCGGCAGGCGGGCGGCGGACTCGTGTCGATCGCACACCGGCCGGGCGTTGCGGCCTTTCACCAGCGGCGATGGATGCTGGAAGCCGCACCGGCGGACAACCCCGCCAGCCACGCGCCGAAACACGTCTTGCGCGAAGCAGCTGCGTAGATTCAGGTCTGCGAGGCGCTGTAGCGCTCGAAGCCCCGCGCGCGCAGTTCGCACGCCGGGCACTCGCCACAGCCGTAGCCCCAGGAATGGCGATGCTCGCGGTCGCCGCTGTAGCAGGTGTGGGTTTCCTCGAGGATCAGGTCCACCAGCTTCTGGCCGCCGAGATCGTGGGCCATCTGCCAGGTGGCGGCCTTGTCGATCCACATCAGCGGCGTCTCGATCGTCGTGCGGCGGTCCATGCCCAGCGACAGCGCAAGCTGCATTGCCTTCATGGTGTCGTCACGACAGTCCGGGTAGCCGGAGTAGTCGGTCTCGCACACGCCCGTGACGATGACTTCCAGTCCGCGGCGATAGGCGAGCGCGCCGGCCAGCGTGAGGAACATCAGGTTGCGCCCCGGCACGAACGTATTGGGCAGACCCGTCTGCTCCATCTGGAACGCCATGTCGCGTGTGAGCGAGGTCTCGCTCACGTCACCCAGCACGCTGAGGTCGAGCACGTGGTCCTGCCCCAGTCGCGCACCCCACTTCGGAAAGCTTTCGCGGAATGCGTCGAGCACCACGAGCCGCTGCTGCAGTTCCACCAAATGCCGCTGGCCATAGTCGAAGCCGATGGTTTCCACGCGCTGGTAGCGCGCAAGTGCATGGGCCAGGCAGGTCGTGGAGTCCTGGCCGCCGGAAAAAAGGACGAGGGCAGTGCTGTGCATGGAATTCTTGTTTCGCGGGAAGTTTGCATTGTGCCGTTGCCGGCACGCTCACTCCACCGTCACGCTCTTCGCCAGGTTGCGGGGCTTGTCAACGTCGGTGCCGCGCAGGCATGCGGTGTGATACGCCAGCAACTGCAACGGCACCACGTGCAGCAACGGGCTGAGTGCGCCGTAGTGCTCGGGCATGCGGATGACGCGGATGCCTTCCCCGCTTTCGATGCGTGTGTCGGCGTCGGCCAGCACGTACAGCAGGCCACCCCTCGCGCGCACTTCCTGCATGTTGCTCTTGAGCTTTTCGAGCAACGCGTCGTTGGGTGCGACGGTCACCACCGGCATCTGCGCGGTGACGAGCGCGAGCGGCCCATGCTTGAGTTCGCCGGCCGGATACGCCTCGGCGTGGATGTAGCTGATCTCCTTGAGCTTGAGCGCGCCTTCGAGGGCAATGGGGTAATGCAGCCCGCGC
The DNA here is from genome assembly GCF_049445855.1 of Variovorax sp. VNK109. NCBI lineage: Bacteria > Pseudomonadati > Pseudomonadota > Betaproteobacteria > Burkholderiales > Comamonadaceae > Variovorax > Variovorax sp. VNK109. The sequence goes on from NZ_JBMSDV010000001.1 coordinate 1,224,164, forward strand.
CCGAGGAACAGCGCGTTCTCCATGCGCACGAAATCCTCTGCCCAGCCGATGACTTGCGGCTCGAGCGCCAGCACGGCCTGGAGCGCGACGGGCAAGTGGCGCATCGCCTTCAGGTGTGCGGCTTCCTGCTCGTCACTCAGGCGGCCCTTCGACTGCGCGAGCGCCAGCGTCAGCAGGAACAGGCCCGCCAGTTGCGTGGTGAATGCCTTGGTCGAGGCCACACCGATTTCCACGCCGGCGCGCGTGATGTATGCGAGTTCCGTCTCGCGCACCATGGCGCTCGTCGCGACGTTGCAGATGGTCAGGGTGTGCGTCATGCCCAGGCCCTGCGCGTGGCGCAGCGCGGCCAGGGTGTCTGCGGTTTCGCCGGACTGCGTGATCGTCACCACCAGCGTCTTCGGGTCGGGCACCGATTCACGGTAGCGGTATTCGCTGGCGATCTCGACCTGTGTGGGGATCTTCGCGATGCCCTCCAGCCAGTACTTGGCCGCGCAACCACTGTAGTAGCTCGTGCCACACGCGAGGATGAGCACCTTGTCGATTTCCTTGAACACGCGCCAGGCTGCGGCATTCGCACCGTCGAACAGTTCCGGCACGATCCCTTCCACACCTTCCAGCGTGTCGGCAATCGCGCGCGGCTGCTCGAAGATCTCCTTCTGCATGTAGTGGCGGTAGGGCCCGAGTTCGGCCGCGCCGCTGTGCGCCTGGACCGTGCGCACCTCGCGCGTGACCGGCTTGTGTGCGCGGTCGACGATCCAGTGGCGACCGAGCTGCAGGTCCACCACATCGCCTTCTTCCAGGTAGACGATCTGGTCCGTCACACCCGCCAGCGCCATCGCGTCGCTCGCCAGGAAGTTCTCGCCGCCTTCCTTGCCCACGCCCAGGATCAGCGGAGAACCGGCGCGGGAACCGACGACGCGATGCGGCTCGTCCTTGTGGAACACGGCAATCGCGTAGGCGCCCTGCAGTTGCACCACGGCCGCCTTCACCGCCTCGAACAGGTCGCCGTCGTACAGCGAATCGACCAGATGCGCGATGACCTCGGTGTCGGTCTGGCTCGCAAACACATAGCCCTTCGCCTGCAGCGCGGCACGCAGTTCTTCGTGGTTCTCGATGATGCCGTTGTGCACCAGCGCCACGCGACCGGGCCGTGCCGCTGCGGCGTCTGCACCCGGGCCATGGCTGAAGTGCGGGTGCGCGTTGTGCACCGCCGGTGCGCCATGCGTGGCCCAGCGCGTGTGCGCGATGCCGGTATGGCCTTCCAGCCTGCTGGTGGTCACCTGCTCCAGCAGCTCGGCCACGCGCGAGGTGCTGCGCGCACGCTGGAGACCGCCACCCGCATGCACCGCAACGCCGCAGGAGTCATAGCCGCGGTATTCGAGCCGCTGCAGGCCCTGCACGAGGATGGGGACGATGTTTCGCGTGGAAACCGAGCCGACGATGCCGCACATGGTGGATGCCTTCAATTGGTATGCCGTGGATCGTAGTCAAGGCTTGATGGAATTAAGTTTTGATTCAGTCCAATTTTTCACGAAAAATTTCTCGATGATCATGAATTGAACGAAAATTCAAGAATGTCTTCATTTTTGAAATCATCAGACATCGACGATTCTGACTTGAGGCTGCTCGCCCTGCTGCAGAACGATGCCAGTCCCAGCAACCAGGCACTGGCCGAACTGGCGGGCATGTCGCCGCCCACCTGCCTGCGCCGGGTCAGGCGATTGCGGGAGTCAGGTCTGATCGAACGGCAGGTGGCCCTGCTCAGCGCGGACAAGCTTGCGCCATTGCTCGGCCACGGATTGACCGCGATCGTGGAGATTTCGCTGGATCGCCAAGACGCGGCCAGCCTCGACGCCTTCGAGCAGCGCGTGTCGGGCGACGACGCCGTCCAGCAGTGCTACCGCGTCTCGCCGGGGCCGGACTTCGTGCTCATCGTTGCCGCGCCGGACATGCCCGGCTACCTCGCGCTGGCACAGCGGCTTTTCACCAGCGACGCGAATGTGCGCAACGTGAAGGCGTTCTTCAGCGTGAAACGCGCGAAGTTCGCGCCGCGCATCCCGCTCATACGCGACTGACCCGGCTCGCGCTCAGCCCTTCGGTTTCTTCTGAGGCCGCTGCCAGTTGGCAATGCCCACCTGCTTGCCGCGTGCCACGCTCAAGGCTCCCGGCTCGGTGCTCCTGGTGATCGTCGACCCCGCGCCGACGGTGCCACCGGCGCCGATGGTCACGGGCGCGACCAGCACGCAATTGCTGCCCACATGCACGTCGTCGCCGATCACGGTGCGGTGCTTGTTCGCGCCGTCGTAGTTGGCGGTGATGCTGCCGGCGCCGTAGTTCACGCGCGCGCCCACGGTCGCGTCGCCCAGGTAAGCGAGATGGTTCGCCTTGGCGCCCGCGGCCAGCGTGGAGTTCTTCACCTCCACGAAGTTGCCGATGTGCACCTCGGCACCCAGTTGTGCACCTGGCCGCAGTCGCGCGAAAGGCCCCACCAGCGCGCCGGACCCGACCTGCACGCCGAGCCGCTCGCCGTCGATGTGCGTGAACGGGTGGATGACCGCGCCCGCGTCGATGCGCGCATTCGCGATCACGCAGTTCGCGCCGATGCGCACGCCCTCACCAAGCGTCACTTCGCCCTCGAAGACGCAATTCACGTCGATCTCCACATCCTGCGCGCAATCGAGCCGACCGCGCAGGTCGAAGCGCGCCGGGTCGCTGATGCGCACGCCCTGCTCCATCAGCCTGTGTGCCTGCCGGAGCTGCCATGCGCGTTCCAGCGCCGCGAGCTGCACCGGACTGTTGACGCCCTCTACCTGCAACGCATCGTCCGTCTTCACGGCCACGACGCTGTCGCCGTCATCCACCGCGAATTTCACGATGTCGGTCAGGTAGAACTCGCCTTGTGCGTTGTCGGGCGTGAGCCGTTGCAACCACGCCTTGAGTTTTGCGGTCGGCACGGCCATTACGCCGGTGTAGATCTCGCGGATCGCGCGCTGGGCGGCAGAGGCGTCCTTGTGTTCGACGATGGCGCGCACGGCATCCCCCTCACGCACGATCCGGCCGTAACCCGTCGGGTCAGGCAGGTCCACCGTCAGCAGGCTGAGGTGGCGGCCATCGCATGCCGTCAACAATTGCCCGAGCGTGACGACCGAAATCAGCGGTACGTCGCCATTGAGGATGAGCGTGACACCGTCGTTCTCCAGCAGCGGCGCAGCCTGCAGCACGGCATGGCCGGTCCCGAGTTGCGGCTCCTGCTTCGCATAGGCCAGCGGAATGCCGGGGTAGGCCTGCGCCAGTGCGTCTTCGACCTGCGCCGCGCCATGACCTGTGACCACCGCAATCCGGCGAACTTTCAATTGGGTAACAGTGTCCACCACATGTTTCAGCAGCGCGCGGCCGGCGAGTTGGTGCAACACTTTGGGTTTGCTGCTTTTCATCCGCGTGCCCTTGCCCGCGGCCATGATCACCACATCGACTGTTGCCATGACTGTTGTTCCTGTGAATGCCAAACCCGTGCGGCGCATGAAAACACCGGGCGGGGGCGCTTTCCGCGCCATGGGCCGGATTATCGGCCTGCCCGCGTTCGCGCTGGCGGCCGTGCTGGGTCTGGCAGGTTGCAGCGCCATCAAGCTGGCCTACAGCAGCGCGCCCAATATCACCTACCTGTGGATCGACGGGTATCTCGACCTGAACGACACCCAGTCGCCTCAGGTGAAAGAGGAGCTTTCCTCGCTCCATCAGTGGCACCGGACGGTCGAGTTGCCTCGCTATGCGGATCTCGTGCAGCGCGCTTCCACCATGGCGACGGGCGAAGTCTCGGCACAGCAGGTTTGTGCCTTCGTGGACGAGGCCCGCTCGCGCGTGCTGGCGCTCACCGCCCACGCCGAACCCGCGGCAGCCACGCTGGCCACCAGCCTGACGCCGGCGCAGCTCAGGCATCTGGAACGCAAGTACGAGAGCAACAACAAGGACTACCGCAAGGAATGGCTGGACGCGAGCCCGAAAGAGCAGAAAGAGTTGCGCTACAAGCAGGTGCTGGACCGCAGTGAAATGATCTATGGGCGATTGGACCGTGCGCAACGCGACGCCATCCGCCGCGAGGTGGACGCGTCGAGTTTCGACCCCGTCGTGAGCTATGCCGAGCGCCAGCGCCGGCAACGCGACGCCCTCGCAACCTTGCGGCAACTGATGGATACCAAGCCGGCCCCGGCGCAGGCGCGCGCGGTGATCCGCGGCTACATGGAGCGCACGCTCGAATCACCTGATCCGGCCTACCGCACCTATGCGAAGAAATTGCAGCAGGAAAGCTGTGTCAGCTTTGCGCAGGCGCATGCCACCACGACACCGCAGCAACGCGACACGGCGCAAAAGCGCCTCAGAGCCTACGAACGGGATTTGCGTGAAATGGCCGCTGCCGTGGATTGACGCGGCACTCAGACCACTGCCGCAGGAAATTGCGGATTGAGCACCTTGCCGTTTTCCGCGTCGAGCTGCGCGGCGACGGGTGCGCGGTATGGCAGGCGCACCATGCATTTGGTGCTGGCGTCCCAGAACTCGGCATCGTCGACGTCCACGCGCAGCAGCATGAGCGACGGGTCGTCCGGCCCATCGGGAAACCAGGGCTCGGCCAGCGCAGACCAGAGACTCAGGATCTTTTCGCGCTCGTGCAGCAGCGTCGCGCGGCCCGATACCGAGACATAGGATGCGCTGTCAGGCCGGGCAAACGCGACGTTCACCCTGCCCTGTGCGGCCTCCTTGTCCGGCGTGAGCCTGGTGAAGTACCAGAGGCTGCCGTCGGCGTCCATCTCCAGGGGCAGCATCGGACGGCTGGACAGTCGGCCCGTCCCGTCGTCCCAGGTCAACATGCCAACCCCGATCTGATCGATCAGATCGGCGATCTTCTGCATGCCTTCGGTCTGTTGCTCGGCCCGTTTCATGACCTTCCCTCACGTCACTCACCCTGCAGTTTGTAGGAAGGGACGGACTGCCACGCATCGCCGGAGCCGATGTCGATGCGGCCATCGTCGCCCATCTGGCGGGCGTGCTGACCACGTGGCTGGTAATCGCCGCCGCCACTGGCTTGCTGTTGCTGGCGGTCCATGAACCTCCGGGGTTGCTGTTGCATGCCCGCGCCAGCGTGCGAATGTGTCTGCCTCATGCCGTACTCCTTTGCATCATCACCACAGCTTAGGAGGAGGCTTCAGCCGCCCCTGTCATCCGCTGTGAGGGTTACGTGTCGGACATGTCCGACAGCGGTGCACGCAAGGTGTTACAGCAACGGCACGCGTCGGTTCGGCCGGTCCACCCACTCGGCGATACGTTGCAGCGCCTTCGGATTGACCAGGCGCAGCTTGCCGCCCTGCAACTCATGGATGCCCAGTTTCTGCAGGCGCCGCAGGGTCTTGTTGGTGTGCACGAGCGACAGACCCAGGGCATCGGCCATGTGCTGCTGCACCAGCGGGAATTCCGCCCATCCATCCTCGACGAGTCCGATGCGCTGCGCGCGCTGGTGCAGGTGGATGAGCAGCATGGCCACGCGCTCCATGGCGTTGCGGCGGCCGGCGGTCAAGAGGTTCTCGTCGACCAGTTGCTCCTCACGCGCTGCGAGCCAGGTGATGTCGTAGCCCATCTCCGGCTTCGTGCGGAACAGATCCCAAAGCTTCTCGCGTGGGAACTCGCAGAACGAAATGTCGGTGAGCGCTTCCACGCCGTGCGTGGATTGGTCGACGAACTCGTCCTGCAGTCCGACGAGATCGCCCGGCAGCAGGAAATTGAGGATCTGCCGACGGCCGTCGCTCAGTGTCTTGAAGCGGAAGGCCCAGCCGGAATACAGCGTGTAGAGCTTCGTGCTCGCGCGGAATTCAGGGATCAGCGTCTCACCCGCCGGCAGCGTATCGACGCCCGAGCGGAAGGCTTCGATGAAGGCAAGGTCCTCCTTGCCAACCGGCATGAACACACCGGTGCGCCGCAAACGGCACTGCGCGCATGCGCCGGGACAGGTTCCGGCGGCTGGCGGCGGTGCAGGCAGTGGGCTCGGAATCGGTGGCGTGGGAATCACGCGGGAAAGTGTAACGGCGTGTCCGGATTTGCCAATGTCTTTTCACATGCAAGACAAGGCAAGCCCGAAAACTCAATCAAAAACATTCAAGCCTGCAACGCAGCCCACATTTCCTTGTCGCGTTCGGCCGTCCAGATGCGCGGGTTCTTGATGCCCTTGGCTTCGTCGTAGGCGCGGCTCACGTCGAACGGCAGGCAGTGTTCGTAGATGAACACGTGGCCGAAGATCGGGTCCATCGACTTGCGCGTGTGCGCCATGGACTGCTTGAGGTCCAGGTTCTGCGCGGCCGCTTCCTTCGCAGCCTTGAACAGGGTCTCGACCCACAGCTTCGTGTAGTCGAGCGCCTTGTTGACGTTGTCCCTGCCCTTCATGGCTTCGCCGCGGCCAGGAACGATGGCTTCGGCGCCGAGTGCACGCAGTGCTTCCAGCGTGGCCGGCCATTCCTCGAGTTGCGCGTCGCCGGTGTAGACGCCGGCTTCGTATTCCACGAGGTCGCCGGAGAAGAGCACTTTCTCCTCTTCCACCCACGCAATGGTGTCGCCGCGGGTGTGCCCCTGGCCCGGGTGCCAGACCTGCACTTTCACGCCACCCAAATCGAGCGTGAGCTTGCCCGGCACCTCACCCTTGACCGGGTTGCCGCCACCGATGACCAAAGTCGGCCAGGTCAGCCCGGGCACGGACTCGGCATTGCGGAACAGGCGCGGGAAGCGCTCCATCTCGCTCTGCATGTCCTCGGCGCCGCGCTCGATGATGAGGTCCAGCGTGCCCTGGCTGGCGATGATTTCCGTCGCACCTTCGGCGAAGTAGGCGCTCGCGCCCAGCACGCGCACCGCGTGATAGTGGGTCAGCAGCACGTACTTGATGGGCTTGTCGCTCACCGTGCGGATGCGGGCGATCAGGTCTTGCGCCATCGCGGGCGTGGCCGTCGCGTCGCTGACCATGATGAACTTGTCGCCAATGATGACGCCCGAATTCGGGTCGCCTTCGGCGGTGTAGGCCCAGCAATGCTCGCTGAGTTGCTCGAACGTGATTTTCTTGTCGGCCAGGTCGGCCTGGCTGGCGAAGGCTTTGGACATGCGGGGCGTCTCCTTGAAGCGGCGGATTTTACCTAACCGTAATCGATTACGGATTGTTGAATCACGAATGACCCGGCCATGATCCGGTCATGATGCGGACAAGCCCTGTGTCGGCAAGCTTACCGGCGGTCGGAAGTCGCGATCCAGCCCGCACCCCGCGCCGCCAGTTCGTCCAGCGGCAGCGCGCCATCCAGCACCAGCACGCCCGGCTCCGCGCCCGGGTCCTGCAGCGCTTCGAACTGGCTCTCGACAAGGCTTGGCGGATAAAAGTGTCCGGGTCGCTGCGCCACACGCCGCAGCGATTCCGCCGCTTCGATGGAGAGGAACACGAACCGCAGGTCCGGCACCGCTGCGCGCAGCGTGTCGCGGTAGGCCCTCTTGAGTGCCGAACAGGCCAGCACCGCGCCGCCGGGTCGACCGGCCAGTTCGGACGCCAGCAACGCGAGCCAGCCCGCACGGTCGGCATCGGTGAGCGCGATGCCGTCGCGCATCTTGCGGATGTTGCCGGCCGGATGGAAATCGTCGCCCTCGATCATCGGCAGGCCCATGAGCGCGGCCATGCGCCGGCCCACGGCCGACTTGCCGCAACCGGCCACGCCCATCACGACGACGTGCGCCGGCGACACGGCAGCACCCGTCAAGGCGACAGCCCCTTGTCGATCACCGAGACCACCTCCTCGGCGAAGGCTGCATAACTCATCGGCCCGCCGGGGCGCAGCCAGGTGAACGTCCAGTTGATCATGCCGAACAGCATCATCGTCACCGCCGTCTGGTTGGAGGCCTTCAGGCGCTTCGGATAAGCGCGACGCAGGAAACGCGTGACGGCGGAGACCACGTCGCGCTGGCGGTCGAGGATGAGGTCGCGCTGCGCTTCGCCCAGGAACTTGGTGTCGTGCAGCAAGGCGATGTGGCGCGTGGCCGACGTTTCGTATTCCTGCAGGAAGGCGCGGATCAGCTCGTGCAGCGCGGCCCGGTCGTCCAGGTTGCGGCGCTGTGCGGTGGCCTCGGCCTGCGCGATGATGGCCAGCAACTGCTGGGTGTAGCGGTCCAGCAGGTCGAACAGGATGGCTTCCTTGCTCTCGTAATAGTGGTAGAGCCGCGCCTTGCTGGCACCGCAAGCGAGCGCGATGTCGTTCATGCTGGCGGCGGGATAGCTCCGGTCCGCGAAGCACTGCGCCGCAACCTCGAGGATCTCTTCGCGCTTGAGTTCGTGCGTCGCTGATTTGGGGCGGGCCATGCGGGGCATTATCGGCGGACGCAGGAAATGTCAGCAGGCTGCATCGGGCCGCCGTCCTTGCGCTGCATCGCCCCTTTGCAGCAGTGCCTGTGACTGCTATGGTGGCCGCATGCCTGCCCGTACCCCCTCGCCGAAAGCCAGACCGCAGGACGAGTTTGCCAGCTACTGCTGCGAGCTGCTGTCCGTGGTCGGGCCCTGCACGCCTCGCCGCATGTTCGGTGGTTGGGGCATCAGCACCGGCGGCCTGACCTTCGCGATCATCGCGTGGGAGACGCTCTACCTGAAAGTGGAACCCGGCACCGAAGCGCCGTGGGTCGCCGCAGGGTGCAAGCCCTTCGTCTACGAGGCGAAGGGCCGCACCATGCAGATGGGCTACTACACCGCGCCGGACAGCGCGATGGAGTCCCGCGAGCAGATGGTGCCCTGGGCGCGCCTGGCACTCGAAGCCGCGCTCAAGGTCAAGGCACGCGCACCTGCCCCCCGCGCTTCACGCGAGCCTCGCGGAAGCAAGCCCGCCAGCGGCAAGCGCACCAGCGCGCCCATCAGGCGAACCACCGCACCCGCGCCGAAAACCAGCGCCAGCCGCAAGTCAGCCAAGGGCTGAGCCACCGAGGCGGCCCATCGGACCGGCTCCGCCACGGGCTCCTGCACATAGTCCCAGCTGAACCAGGCCGAGGCCTGCACCTTCGGGCCCCAGGACTCGATGACGATGCGCTGGCCGGCCGCGATCTCGATGGCCTCACCGGGCATCAGCACCTGATCGCCCTGCGCGTTGGCGGCGCCGGCGTGCGGGCCGTCGATGGTGGCCCAGACCCGGCCATGCGCAATCCGGAGCACCCCCGGCTTGCGCGGGCGCAGCGTCACGGCGCGGCCTGCGGCCAGCTTCCAGCAGCCGGACAGGGACGACGAAGAGGACGATTGCACGGGCATGTCGAGCGTGTTCATGAAAAGCTCCATTGAAGTTGAAATGGCATGGATCGGGAATGAATGATCGTTGCCACCCCATTGGCAGTCCAATGAATTCGCGGTAATCTTTTGATGCCGGTTGCGCATCAATGCTCCTGACAGGAACGCGCCACAAGTCCATCCCTACTGCCACATTTCAGCCATGCAGCATTCACAGACGCACCTGCGCACGCGCCCCATTGCAGCCGGCCACCTGCGCGCTTTCGAGGCGGTGGCACGACACCTCAATTTCCGCGCGGCGGCCGAAGAGCTGGCCCTCACGCAGTCCGCCGTGAGCCGGCAGATCCAGTCGCTGGAGGAAGAGGTCGGGGTGCCGCTCTTCCTGCGGCACACGCGGGCGGTCGAACTCACCAGCGCGGGCGCGCAACTGCTCGCGGTGGCCGCGCCGTCGCTGGACCGCATCGACATCGCCGTGCGGCAGATCCGCCAGAGCGCCGGACGGCGCAGCGTGTCGCTCACCACCTTCGCGTCATTCGCGTCGATGTGGCTGATTCCCCGGCTCGAGGCCTTCCAGCGCGACAACCCGGACATCGACATCCGCATCGACGCTTCAGACTCCGCAGTGGATCTCGACGTCGCCGACGTGGATCTGGCGCTGCGCTACGGTCCCGCATCCAGCATGCCGCCCACCGCCATGCGCATGTTCGGCGAACAACTCACCCCGGTGCTCAGCCCCTGGCTGCTCAAGAGCGGGCCCAAGCTCAAGAAGCCGGAAGACCTCGCGCAGTTCGCGCTCATCGAAGCCGGCGACGCGCACCGCACCCACCTCGAATGGCTGACCTGGCGCCGCTGGTTCGACCTGCACGGCGCGCGCAAGCTGAGCCCCAAGCGCTGGCTCTACTTCAACTACGCCTACCAGATGGTGCAGGCCGCGCTCACCGGGCAAGGCGTGGTGCTCGCGCGGCTGCCGCTCGTAGCCGAAAGCCTGGGCAACGGCGACCTGATCGAAGCGCTGCCCCAGCACCGCATGGACTCGCCCATGGCCTACTGGATGATCGTCGGCCCGCGCAGCGCGGCGCGCCCGGAGATCAAGGCCTTCTGCGACTGGCTGATGCAGCAGTCGCGTGAGACGCGCGAGACCGTCGGCGAAGTGCCGGACCCGGACACCATCGACAACATCGACTGAAGGCCATCCAACGCATGCGTCTGCGGCATATCGAGATCTTCAACGCCATCCTCTCGGCTGGCACGGTCAGTGGCGCGGCACGCCTGCTCAGCCTCACGCAACCGGCCGTCAGCCGCACGCTGCAGCATGCCGAGATCCAGCTGGGCCTCACGCTGTTCCATCGCAGCAAGGGCCGACTGGTGCCGACGCCCGAGGCGCTGGCACTCAAGCCGCACATCGAGTCGCTGTTCCTGCAACTTGACGAAGTTCAGCGTCTTGCGGGCAACCTCAAGGCCGGACAGGCCGGGCAGGAGCTGCGCATCCTGGCCGTGCTGACCCTCAGCCACGTCGTGATCCCGCGCGCCATCCTGCTGATGCGAAAAAAGCATCCTGACGTAGCCGTGCGCGTGATGGCCGTGCATTCGTCGGAGCTCATCTCGGGCCTGGCGCTACAGGAGGCCGACGTGGGCCTGCTGCTCAGCCCGCTCTCGCATCCCGCATTGATCAACGAGCCGGTTGCCGAAGGCGAACTGGTCTGCGTCGCGCGCACATCGCTGTGGCCCGCGAAGCTCAAGCGGCGACGCAGCGCGAGCCTGCAGGACCTGGCCGGACTGCCCGTCATTGCGCTGGACGGCAACGATCCGCTGGGCCGCGACCTGATGCAGGTCTGCCGCGAGAACGACGTGCAACTGCGCAGCAGCGTGACGGTGCAGACCTACCACGCAGCGCTGGGCTTTGCGCACCATGGCGCGGGCGTTGCCATCGTCGACAGCTTTACCGCCCTGTCGGCCGATCCGAAAACCGTGACGGTGCTGCCACTGCGCCCGCACATCCCCGTCGGCCTGCACGCGCTGCGACCGGCAAGCAAGCCCCTGCCGCCCCTGGCGCGCCACTTCCTGTCCTGTGTGCGCGAGGTGCTGTCCAGCCCATAACCTGGCGGCATGGGGCGTAGGCAACTATTCATTCGACCCGCGCAATCACGCCCCGCACACTGCGGCTTCCCTTACCTCCGTTTTCAAGGAAGCCCAAATGAAAAAGTCCTGCCTGCTGCTGGCCCTCTGTGCTGCATCGCTGACCGTCCATGCCGACACGCTGAGGAAAGTGTCGGACTCCGGCAAGATCACGCTGGCCTACCGGGAGTCCTCCATCCCGTTCAGCTATGTCGTCGGCACGGGCAAGCCGGTCGGCTTCGCGGTGGAGATCAGCAACGCCGTGGTGGAAGAAGTGCGGCGCCAGACCGGCAAGCCTGTGCTCGAAATCGACTACGTGCCTGTCACCTCGGCCAATCGCATTCCGCTGCTGGTCAACGGCACGATCGACCTGGAGTGCGGCTCCACGACCAACAACACGGCGCGCGGCAAGGATGTGGCCTTCGCCATCAACCACTTCTACACGGGCACACGCCTGCTCGTGAAGAAAGCGTCCGGCGTGAAGAACTATGCGGACCTTGCGGGCAAACCGGTGTCCACCACCACCGGCACGACCAACCTGCAGGTGCTGCGCCGTTACGACCAGGAGAAGAAGCTCAACATGCAGTTCAGCTACGGCCGCGACCATGCGGAATCTTTCCTGCTGGTCGAGAGCAACCGCGCGCTGGCTTTCGGCATGGACGACATCCTGCTGTACGGCCTCAAGGCCAATGCCGCGAACCCGGCGGACTACGAGGTCGTCGGCGATTCGCTCCAGGTCGAGCCCTACGCCTGCATGCTGCGCAAGGACGACCCCAGATTCAAGGCGCTGGTCGACGGCGTGATCACCAGGCTGATGAAGACCGGTGAGTTCGAGAAGCTCTACAAGAAGTGGTTCCTCGACGCCATTCCGCCGAAGAACGCAGCCCTCGGTGTTCCGATGAGCGAAGAACTGCTGGCCAACATCAAGTCGCCGTCGGACAAGCCTGCCCAGTGATCGTCACCGCCGGTCCCTTGCAGCAGTTCGTGAGCCATGTCGAGCCTGTCGGTGTGCTCGGTGGCATGGGCCCGGCGGCCGGCGCGAATTTCATGCGCCTTTTCGTGCAGGCCTGCATGGACCTGATGGCCGAGCGCGGCATCGCCGTGCGCGACCAGAACTTTCCCGAGCACTGGCTGGCGCAAGTGCCGGTGCCCGACCGCAGCGCCCACCTGATGGACAGCGCTGCGCCCGGCGCCCTGCCGCTGGCGCACATGCTGCAGGCCGTCGGCCGGCTCACAGCACTGGGCGTGCGCGCCATTGCCATCGCATGCAACACCGCCCATGCGTGGCATGCGCCGCTCCAGCAGCGCTTTCCACAGGTGGAGATGCTGCACATCGCCGACGAAACGGCGATCGCCCTGCAGCAGGCCGGGATCACGCGGGTGGGCCTGCTGGCGACAGAGGGCACTTACGCATCGGGCATCTACGGGAAAGCCCTGCAAACTGCCGGTCTCGTCTGCCATTTGCCGCAAGCCGACGAGCGGCAGGTGCTGATGGCAGGCATCTACCAGGGCGTGAAAGCCGGACGCATGCGCTGGGCGGGCGAGCAGTTCGCCCAGGTCGCACTCGAGCTGGCACGGCGCCATGAGCTGCAGGCGCTGATCCTCGGCTGCACCGAAATTCCGCTGGCATTGCGCGCGCTGCCCGCCGCATCGCAGGTCCGCCTCGTCGATCCTTCGCGCGAACTGGCCCGCGCGCTTGCCCGGCGCGCGTACCTTCATGCTCAAATCCACACAACAACTCCTCCGGAAACGGCATGAAAGTCTGTGTCATCGGTGCAGGCATCGTCGGCTGCGCCTCGGCCTACGCGCTGGCATCTGCCGGCCATGAGGTCATCCTCGTCGACGAGGCGGAAGGCCCGGCGCGCAAGACCAGCTTCGCCAACGGTGCCCAGCTCTCCTACAGCTATGTCGAGCCGCTGGCCTCACCTTCGACGCTGCGCTCGCTGCCGTCCATGCTGTTGTCCGCGTCATCGCCGCTGACGTTCCGGCTGCGGCCCGATTGGCGCCAATGGCTCTGGGGCCTGGGCTTCCTGGCCGCGAGCACCCGGCGCACGGCATTGCGGGGCGCCGGGGAATTGCTGGCGCTTGCAGCGCTCAGCCGCGAGACGCTGGACGGCTGGCTGGCCGCCGAAGGCTGGGCATGCGATTTCGCCCGAAGGGGCAAGCTGGTGCTGTGCCCCGACGAGGCAAGTCTTGCGCATCAGCGTCGGCAGGTTGAATTCCAGGCGGGGCATGGCCGTGACCAGCAGGTGCTGTCACGTTCGGGCTGCGTGGCGCGCGAGCCTGCGCTCGCCAGCTATGCCGGCCACTTCGCCGGCGGCGTGTGGACGGGCGATGAATGCGTCGCCGACCCTCACGCGCTTGCGGCGGGCATGGCGAAGACGGTTGAAAAGCTCGGCGGCCAGATACGCTTCGGCTGGCGGGCCCGGGATTGGGTCACCCAGGGAACGACCGCACACAAGCTCGTACTCCAGTCGGTCGGCGACGCGCGAATGGAAGACCACATCGAGGCCGATGCCTTTGTCCTCGCCGCGGGGCCTGCTGTCGCATCACTGGCCGCGCAATTGCGAACGTACGTGCCGGTCTATCCCATCAAGGGTTACAGCATCACGTTGCCGATGCGGCCGGGCATCACAGGTCCGCAGGCCAGCGTGACCGACCTGTCGCGCAAGACCGTGTTCGCGCCGCTGGGCGGCAAGCTGCGCATCGCGGCACGTGCCGAAATCGTCGGCCATGACCTGTCGATCCCGCAGCGCTGCGTCGATGAAATGCTGGACGCGGTCGAAGCCGTGTTCCCCGGCGTGGCCGACGTGTCGGCCGATCCGCACGCCTGGGCCGGGTTGCGTCCCGCCACGCCGACGTCCACGCCCATCGTCGGGCGCGCGGGCTCATGGTCCAACGTGTGGCTGAACGCCGGGCATGGAGCCCTGGGGCTCACACTCGCAGCCGGCTCGGCGGCTTTGCTCTCCCGGCAGATCGCGGCCACTTGAGCCCGGCTCGCGCCGGCATCACACCGGATCACACCGGCCAAACCACCCCGTTGTCGTTGAGGATGGCGTCCAGCGGCATGTCGTGCGCCTCGGGCTCGAAGTCCGGCAGGAAGCCCTGCGTGAAACCGAGGCCCACCGTGAATGGCTTGGGTTCCAGGCTCGCGAGCGTTCGGTCGTAGAAGCCACCGCCATAACCCAGGCGATGGCCACCGGGGCCGTAACCCACACACGCCACGAACAGCAGCGTGGGAAAGATCACTTCGGTGTCTTTGGGCTTGGGAATGCCGTAGGCATCCTCCTCCATCGGACAACCGGGATACCAGGCGCGGAAGGTCAGCGTCTTGTGGACGCGGTCCACCACCGGCAGGCCGATGCGGCGGCGAAGCGGTTCGTCCAGCAGTTCGCCGTCTTCCTTCCATCGGTGCAGGGCCGGCAGCGGGTCGAACTCGCCCTTGATGGGCCAGTAGGCGCCGATGACGGTGTCGGGCCGGCCCACGAGCCAGATGCGCATGACCCGCTGTAACAAGTCGGCCTTCTGTAGGCGGTCGGGCATGTCGAGCCGTTGCTCGATCAAGGCTTTACGCAGGGCCTGCTTCTCTTGCGCTTTGTCCATAATCCCTAGATGCTGTTTCGAGCCATTCTGACATCGATTGCCGTTGCCGCCAGCGGCCTCGTCACGCCCTTCGCCATGCCTGTTGCGCTGGCGCAAGCCTCCAATGCCAGCACCGCCGCCGGCGACAGCGTCATCCTCGAGATGAACCAGGCCTACAAGCGCGGCGACAAGAAGCGCCTGTCCGCGTTGTTGCCGCAGGCGCGCGGCCATGCCCTCGAGCCCTGGGCGGCGTACTGGGAATTGCGCGCACGGCTCGATGAAGCTCCCATGGCGGAAGTGCAGGATTTCTTCACGCGCTACGCCGGCAGCTACCAGGAAGACCGCCTGCGCAACGACCTGCTGCTGCTCATGGGCCAGCGCCGCGACTGGACCAACTTCGCCGCGCTGCATCCGTCTTTCCGCATGGGCGACGACCGCGAGGTGCGTTGCTACGCGCTGCTGATCGAGCACATCGGCAAGGTCTCTGATGTCACCGCCGAGGTGCGGCGCCTGTGGCTGTCGATCCGCGAGGCCGACGACGGCTGCACCACCGCTGCGGACCGGCTGATCTCCGAAAAGAAGATGCAGCCTGAAGACGCCTGGCGCAAGGCGCGCCTGGCCATGGAAAACAATCGCCCGCGCGTCGCACGCAAGGCGGTGGAAATGGTCGCGCCGGAAGTCAGCAACCAGATCGACGAGATCAACAGCAATGCGGCACGCTACCTGACCTCGCGCGTCACGGCCGCCGCCAGGGTTCGCAAGGAACTGGTGCTGCTGGCGCTCATCAAGATGGCCGCGAGCGACCCGGGCGCGGCCGCATTGCAGCTCGAGAACAAATGGGGCCCGCAGCTGACCGCCGAGGAACGCAACTGGGGCTGGGGCACTATCGGCAAGCAGGCCGCCAACCGCCTGAGCCCGGACGCGCTGGCGCATTTCGCCAAGGTGAGCAAGGACGCGGACCTCACCGACGACATGCTCGGCTGGAAGGTGCGCGCCGCACTTCGCGCCGGCAGCACGCCGCGCTGGCCGCTGGTGAAGGAAGCCATCCAGGCCATGAGTGCCGAGGCCCGTCAGGACAGCACCTGGATTTACTGGAACGCCCGCGCGCTGCTGGCCACCGCGAAAAACGAGGCTGACAAAGCCGAAGCCACGAAGATGCTCGAGGGCATCGCCGGCATGCGGGGCTTCTACGAACAGCTCGCACAGGAAGACCTGGGCCGCAGGATCACGCTGCCCGCCAAACCCGCCGTCCTCACGGCCGATGAAATGGCCGCTGCACGCCAGAACCTCGGCTTGAACCGCGGCCTGTACGCCATCCTCATCGGCCTGCGCAGCGAAGGCGTGCGCGAGTGGAACTACGCCACCAACCTGCACACACCCGGCGGCATGAACGACCGCGAACTGCTGGCCGCGGCCGACTTCGCCTGCCAGCGCGAAGTGTGGGACCGCTGCATCAACACCAGCGAGCGCACGCGCGGCGTCATCGACGTGGAGCAGCGATTCCCCATGCCTTTCCACGACGCGGTGCTCAAGCGCACGGCCGAGATCGGCCTCGATCCGGCCTACGTGTACGGCCTCATCCGCCAGGAAAGCCGCTTCATCATGGATGCGCGCTCGGGCGTGGGCGCATCGGGCCTGATGCAGGTGATGCCAGCCACTGCGCGCTGGACGGCAAAGAAAATCGGCCTCAACAATTTCACACAGGACCAGATCACCGACCGCGACACCAACATCGCCATCGGCACCGGCTACCTCAAGCTCGTGCTCGACGACTTCCAGGGCTCGATGCCGCTGGCGGCCGCCGCCTACAACGCCGGCCCGGGCCGTCCGCGCAACTGGCGCAACGGCCCGATGCTGGAAGCCGCGATCTGGGCCGAGAACGTGCCGTTCAGTGAAACGCGCGACTACGTGAAGAAGGTGCTGTCCAACACCGTGGTGTATTCGGCGCTCATCACGCGCCAGCCGCAATCGCTCAAGGGCCGGCTGGGCACCATCGGACCGCGCGAGGGCGCAGCACCGGAGAACAAGGACCTGCCCTGACGGGCACGTCCAGGCGCTGCGTCAGGCGCGTCCGGACAGCCCGTCCACCGCCTGGAACATCGACTGCCGCGCCTGGCTGACGATCTGGCCCTTCCAGCTGTCGGTGTCGGTGTAGAACGCGTCCATCATGTCCTGCTTGATCTGCGCGGCCAGCGCAGCGGGCGCATGCGGGTGCTTGTTCAGCCAGTGGTCACCACGCAGCGCCTGCATCACGGCCAGAACCGGCTGCGTGCCGTACTCCATGGCGATGCCGGTGTACTCGGCCTGCGGGCATTCCTCGTACATGCAGTTCCACATCAGGCCTGTCAGGAAGGCCGAGGTGGATGAGCCGTCGTAGATCGACGTGATCGGTGTCGCACCGTTGCCACCCCACCACGCCTTGGCGCGCGCATAGGCAACGTCGTCGTCGCGGCAGGCGAAGATGCGCTCGCCGTGTCCGTTCGGGCCAAGACCGGTGTGAATGTCGATCCACGCCAGGCGCTCGACCTTCTGGCCATGCGCGCGCAGCACTTTGCGGATGGTCTGGTTGCTCCAGGTCGGCGCCTTGCCACCGAAGAACAGGCCATCCTCGAACTCGTACTGACCGCCGGAGATGGCCGACTGGTAGGCTTTCTCGCCGCGCTCGGCAATGAACTTGCCGATGGCCGCGATGTTGGCCTCATCGGGTGGCCACACCTCGGGCAGCAACAGCGAATGGATCTCGCGATAGCCGGCATTCACCGGAAGCGGCTTCGAGAAATCGTGGAAGTTGCGGTTGAGGTCCACGTTCTCTTGCGTCACGCGCCGCACATGCGAGAAACCGTAGGGATTGAGCGCGTGCACATAGAGCACAGCCACGCCTTGATCGAGCGCCTTCCTGCGCCACTCGGCGTCGTGCAGCGCATGCACCTGCACGCCCGTGCCGCAGTAGCCCTCGACACCATGGCAGGCACTCGTGATGACCAGCAGGCTTTTCGCGTCGGCAGGGCCTTCGCGCGCCACGTCCATGGCCAGCACCTCGCCATCACGCCCCTTGAGCGGATGCACATGCGACTCGACCTGCAACCCTGCCGCCGAGGCGGCTTCGAGGAACTTGGTACGGGCTTCGCGGTAGGAAGAGGAGAAGGATTCGACGACGCCGATCATGCCGCCACCCTGGCGGCCATCGATGCGGCGCTGGCTTGCGCGCCCTTGCGCGTCTCGTCGGTGGCGAACCATTGCTCGACCAGTTGCACCCAGTAGGTGGCCCCCAGCGGGATCAGGTCATCATTGAAGTCATAACTCGGGTTGTGCAGCATGCAAGGCCCGCCGCCGTGGCCCATCTCGCGGTGACGGCCGTCGCCGTTGGCGATGAAGCAGTAGGCGCCGGGCCTGGCCTGCAGCATGAAGGAAAAGTCTTCCGCGCCCATCGTGGGCTCCTGAACGGCGACGTTCTCCGCGCCGACGACGGAAGCCATCACCTTGCGGGCGAACTCGGCCTCGTTGTGCGAGTTGACCGTGGGCGGGTAGTTGCGGATGAACTCGAACTCGCAGGTCGCGTCGTGTGCCGCGCACACGTGCTCGGCCACCTGCTGCATGCGTTTCTCGATCAGGTCCAGCACCTCCAGCGTGAAGGTGCGCACCGTGCCCTGCAGCTCGCAGCTATCGGGAACGACGTTGGTGGCCTCGCCCGCATGGATCATCGTTACCGAGATCACGCCGGCGTCGATCGGCTTCTTGTTGCGGCTGATGATGGTCTGGAAGGCCTGCACCATCTGGCAGGCGATCGGCACCGGGTCGATGCCGTTGTGCGGCAGCGCGGCATGGCTGCCCTTGCCGCGGATCGTGATCTTGAACTCGTTGCTCGACGCCATGACCGGGCCCGGGCTCACCGCGAACTTGCCGACCTGCTCGCCCGGCCAGTTGTGCATGCCGAACACGGCTTCGACCGGGAACTGCTCGAACAAGCCGTCCTTGATCATCTCGCGCGCGCCGCCGCCGCCTTCTTCAGCCGGCTGGAAGATCAGGTAGACCGTGCCGTCGAAATTGCGGTGCTTCGCCAGATGCTGCGCGGCCGCCAGCAGCATGGCGGTGTGGCCGTCATGGCCGCAGGCGTGCATCTTGCCCGTGTGCTTGCTCGCGTGGTCGAAAGTATTGAATTCCTGCATGGGCAGCGCATCCATGTCGGCACGCAGGCCGATGGCCCTGTCGCTCGTGCCGTTCTTCACGATGCCCACGACCCCGGTGGTGCCCATGCCGCGGTGGATGGGGATGCCCCACTCCGTCAGCTTGGCCGCCACCAGGTCGGCAGTGCGGTTTTCTTCGAAACAGAGTTCGGGATGGGCGTGGATGTCGCGGCGGATGGCTGCGATCCCGGCCGCCTGGGTGACGAGGGAATCGATGACTTTCATGGTCACAGTCTATTCCCTTTGCAGCAAAATGGCTCTCATGCTTTCTTCTCACAGCCTCGAACTCGTGCAAACCCTCGTGCGCATGAACACGGTGAGCGACCGCTCCAACCTGGAACTGATCCACTTCATCCGCGACGAGCTCGCGAAGCTGGGCGTGAAAAGCCGGCTGACCTTCAACGCCGACAAGACCAAGGCCAACCTGTTCGCCACGCTGGGCGAAGGCAAACCGGCCGGCATCATCCTCTCGGGCCACACCGACACCGTGCCATGGGACGGGCAGGCCTGGACGGTCGACCCGCTGTCGGCCACGGTGAAGGACGGCAAGCTGCTCGGGCGCGGCTCGGCCGACATGAAGAGCTTCATCGCGCTCGCCGTCGCGCACGCGAAGGCGTTCCTCGAAAGCCCCGCGCCTTTTGCCATCCACTACGCATTCACCTATGAGGAAGAGATCGGCTGCTTCGGCGTGAAGGAGCTGATTGCCGACCTTCGCGACACCGGTGTGCAACCGCTGGCCTGCATCGTGGGCGAGCCGACGCTGATGATCCCCGCCATCGCGCACAAGGGCGTGTACCGCTACAAGTGCTGCGTGCGCGGCAAGGAAGCGCATTCGTCGCTCACGCCGCAATCGGTGAACGCCATCGAGATGGCCGCGCGCGTGATCGGCAAGCTGCGGGACATGGCCGAGGGTTTCGAGCGCGATGAACCGCGCTACGACGGTTTCGACGTGCCCTTCTCCACGGCGAGCGTGGGCCAGTTCCATGGCGGCATCGCCGACAACGTGGTGCCGCGCGATGCCGAATTCCGCTACGAATTCCGCGACCTGCCGACAGCAGATGCGCGCGCCATGCAATCCGAGGTGGTCGCCCATGCGCGCTCGCTGGAGCCGGGGATGAAGCGTGTCGCAGCCGATGCGGGCTTCAGCTTCGAGACGATCTGCGAAATCCCGAGTTTCCTCGGCTCGGCCTCGGACCCGGTGACGCGACTGGCGCAGCGTTTGTCTGGCGAGTCGGGCACGACGCTGGTGGCCTTCGGTACCGAGGCCGGGCTGTTCAGGCAGTCCGGAATTCCGACGGTGGTGTGCGGGCCCGGCAGCATCGTGCAGGCCCATCAGCCCGATGAGTTCGTGACGCTGGAGCAGCTCGAACGCTGCGAGAAATTCATGCTGGGGCTGGCCGGGATCCGCGAGATCGGCTGACCCCGCAGCGCGGCTTCGGGCCTCAGGTCCGCACCCGGCCGTCCCCGGTCAGCATCGACAGCTCGACGAAGGTGGATGCCACGTGGTTCTTCGAAGAGAACGACACGTTGAACCCGCCGAACTGCTGGTTCTCGATCGACTCCAGTGCGGAAATCATGCCGTCGGCGGTCGGCTTGCCGCTGGTGCGACGCAACCCTTCGGCAAACACCTTGGCGGCCAGGTAGCCCTCCATGCTCGAGAAGTTGGCCTGCGCCTCGCCGCCCGCCTTCTTCACCGCATCGACAAACTCGCGCGCAATCGCGCGGGCGGGGTTGTAGGGCGACGGCATGACCTGCGACACCACCACGCCCGCGCCGTCCTTGCCCAGCGCATCGGCCAGCGCCTGCGTGCCGACGAACGACACGTTGTGGAACGTCCCGCCATACCCCGCCTTGCGCGCGGCACGGATGAAGGCAGCACACGAGTTGTAGGCGCTGATCTGCACGACGGCATCGGGCGCAGCGGCGATGATCGTCTTCACGGCGGCATCGACGGCCACCGTGTTGCGCTCCACCGTGGCCGTGGCCACCGGCTTGAGGTTGAGGGCCTCGAGCGCGAGCGTCACGCCGTCGAGCCCGGCCTTGCCATAGGCGTCGTTCTGGTGGAAGACCGCGATCTTCTTCAGGCCGAGGTTGGTCAGCTGGCGGACGATGAGCGCCGTCTCGTCGTTGTACGAGGCGCGCAGGTGAAAGGCGTAACGATTGAACGGCTGGCGCAGACCCATCGCGCCGGTGAACGGCGCGAAGAATGGCACCTTGTCCTTGGTGGCCAGCGGCAACGCGGCCAGACTGGTGGGCGTGCCGATGTAACCGAACAGCGAAAACACGTCGTCGGCGATGAACTTGCGCGTGTTTTCGGCGCACCGGTCGGGCTCATAGCCGTCGTCCATGGTGCGGATTTCCACCTGGCGGCGTCCAGTGCCAGCCTGCGCGTTGTACAGGTCGAAGAAGACCTTGGCACCTTGGTGGAACTGGATCCCCAGTTGGGCTGCCGGGCCGGTGAACGGCGCCGATTGCCCCAGGATGATCTTCCCGTCGCCCTGGGCACGGGCCAGCTCGAAGCTGCCCACCAGGGCGGCTGCACCACCCACTGAAAAATGACGTCTGTTCAGCACGATTCCCCCGCTCTGCAATACGAGCCATACTTTGAGACCGAATGTAGACTAAAAACCATGCATCCCGCCACTGCCGATGCGACCGGTACTTCCGTCCGTGAAGTACTGGGCGCCTGCCCCCACGATTGTCCTGACACCTGTTCGTTCATCACCACGGTGAAGGACGGGCGCGCCATGCGCGTGCAAGGCAACCCGGCCCATGCACACACGGCGGGCGCGCTGTGTGCCAAGGTCTCGCGGTACGTGGATCGCACGTATCACCCCGACCGGCTCACCCGGCCGCTCCGGCGCACCGGGCCCAAGGGCTCGGGTCAGTTCGAGCCGGTGGGCTGGGACGAGGCGCTGGACGACATCGCGCAGCGCCTGTCCGCCATCGCACGGCGCGATCCGCAGGCCATCGTGCCCTACAGCTATGCGGGCACGATGGGCCTGGTGCAGGCCGAGGGCATGGCGGCGCGCTTCTTCCACAAGCTTGGCGCGTCGCTGCTGGACCGCACCATCTGCGCGGCGGCCGGCACCGAAGGTGTCACGCAGACGCTGGGCGGCAAGGTCGGCATGCGCGTCGAATACTTCGCCGAGTCCGAACTCATCCTGATCTGGGGCAGCAACTCCATCGCGAGCAACCTGCACTTCTGGCGCTATGCGCAACAGGCCAAGCGCAACGGCGCGCGGCTGGTGTGCATCGACCCGCGCCGCTCGGAAACGGCAGAGAAGTGCCACGAGCACATCGCGCTTCGCCCCGGCACCGACGCGGCGCTCGCACTTGCGCTGATGCACGAGCTCGACGTGAACGGCTGGCTCGACGACGACTACATCGCCAACCACACGCTGGGCTGGGACGGCCTGCGTGAGCGCGCGCGGCGGTGGCCGGTGGAGCGCGCCGCCGGCGTGTGCGGCGTTCCTGACGGGCAGATCCGCGCACTCGCGCGTGCCTGGGGCACCACGAAGCGTGCCGCCATCCGCCTGAACTACGGCATGCAACGCGTGCGCGGCGGTGGCAACGCGGTCCGGGCCATCGCCTGCCTGCCCGCGCTCACGGGTGCCTGGCGGCATCGCGCGGGCGGCCTGCTGCTGTCGAGTTCCGGGCAGTTCCCGGTGAACGGCGCGGCGCTGCAGCGGCGCGACCTGCTCGGCGGCCGCTCGCCGCGCACCATCAACATGAGCACCATCGGGAACGCGCTGCTCGAAAAAGGCTCGCCTGCGTTCGGCCCGAAGATCGAGGCGCTCGTCGTCTACAACAGCAACCCGGTCGCTGTGGCGCCGGAGTCCGGCAAGGTCGTGCAGGGCTTTTCGCGCGACGACCTCTTCACCGTCGTGCTCGAACACTTCCAGACCGACACGGCCGACTATGCGGACTACGTGCTGCCGGCCACGACGCAACTCGAACACTGGGACGTGCACCTGTCCTACGGCCATACCGACGCGCTGCTCAACCGGCCGGCCATCGCACCCGTCGGCGACTCGCGCAGCAACCACGACATCTTCCGCGCGCTGGCCACACGCATGGGTTTCGACGAGCCCTGCTTCGACGACACCGACGAGGCGATGTGCCGGCAGGCATACGGCGACGCGGTGGATTTCGACGTGTTGCTGCGCCAGGGCTTCGCCACCCTGCCACTGCCAGAAGCGCCCTTCGCGCACGGCAATTTCCCCACGCCCTCGGGCAAATGCGAGTTCCACAGCGAGCGGCTGGCGCGTGCGGGCATGGACCCGCTGCCCGACCATCTGCCCAACCATGAACTCGCCGGCACTTCGCCACACTATCCGCTGGCCATGATCTCCCCGCCCGCGCGCAACTTCCTGAATTCGACCTTCGTCAACGTGAAGAGCCTGCGCGACATCGAGCGCGAGCCGCTGCTCGAAATCCATGGGGACGATGCCGCAGCGCGCGGCATCGCCGACGGCTCGGTGGTGCGCGTGTTCAACGACCGCGGCGAATACCACTGCAAGGCACACGTGACCGACCGCGCGCGGCCCGGTGTCGTGCACGGCCTGGGCATCTGGTGGCGCAAGTTCGGACTGGACGGCACCAACGTCAACCAGCTCACGAGCCAGAAGCTCACCGACCTCGGCCGCGGCCCGGTGTTCTACGACTGCCTCGTCGAGGTGGCGCCCGTCGTCGATGCGCCCGTCATGGACGCGCCGGCCGCGAAAGTGACGGCATGACGCGAGGCAAGGGCCGTTGGCTCGTTGCGGCCAGTGCGGCGGGCATGGTCATCCTGGCCTTCTCGCTCAGCGGCTGCGCCAACCTGGGCTACTACTGGCAATCCGCCAGCGGACACATGAAGCTCATGAATGCCGCGCGGCCCGTGCCCGAATGGCTGGCCGACAGCACGACGCCTGAAGCATTGAAAGCGCGCCTCGCACTCAGCCAGCGCATCCGCGATTTCGCCGTGAACGAATTGCACCTGCCCGACAACCCCAGCTACCGCCGCTACGCCGACCTGCATCGCAGCGCCGCCGTCTGGAACGTCGTTGCGGCGCCGCCGTATTCGCTCACGCTCAAGACGTGGTGCTTTCCGGTGACGGGTTGCGTGGGCTATCGCGGCTATTTCGACCAGGCCGCCGCGCAGGCCGAGGCCGACGCACTGCGCGCAGAAGGAATGGAGTCGTCGGTCTACGGCGTGCCCGCGTATTCGACGCTCGGCTGGCTCAACTGGCTCGGCGGCGACCCGCTGCTCAACACCTTCATCGGCTACCCGGAAGGTGAACTTGCGCGCCTCATCTTCCACGAACTCGCGCACCAGGTCGTCTATGCGAAGGACGACACGATGTTCAACGAATCCTTCGCCACGGCCGTGGAGCGGCTGGGCGGCCAGATGTGGCTCGGCACGCGCGCATCCGATGCGGCGCGGCGCGAATACGAGCAGTTCGACACGCGGCGCAAGACCTTCCGCGGTCTGCTGCTGGACACGCGCCGGCAACTCCAGTCGGTCTACGGAGATGAGAGTGCCAGCACGCAGGACAAGGAAGCGCGCAAGCAACGCGCGATGGAAGACTTCCGCGCCCGCTACGCCCGGATCAAGCAGGGCTGGGACGGATTCGCGGGCTACGATCCGTTCGTCGCGCGCACCAACAACGCAACGCTCGGCGCGCAGGCGGTGTACGACGAACTCGTGCCCGGCTTCGAAGCCCTGTTCGAACGCGAAGGCCGCAACTGGCCGCGCTTCTATGATGCGGTGAAGAAGCTGGCGGAGCTGCCGCGCGCCGAACGCCATGAGCGTCTGACGGCCCCGATGAAAACACCCGCATCCTGAAACATCCGAGCACCTGGAGACTTCCTTGCCCGATATCCGAGTTCAACGCACCCACGACCTGGGAATCGACCGCGCACGCGACATTGCAGACCGGTGGGTCGACGAGGCACGCAACAAGTTCGGGCTGGAATGCACCTACGAAAAAGGCGAAGCACGGGACCAGGTGAGCTTTGCGCGGCCCGGCGTGAGCGGCACGCTGGTCGTGGCCGGCGACGAGTTCGCGCTCGACGCGAAGCTCGGCTTCCTGCTCGGCACCTTCAAGGACCGGATCGAGGAAGAGATCTCGCGCAACCTCGACGCACTGCTCGCCGGCGAGCAGCGCAACGGCGCGGCCTGAACATGATGATGAGCGCCGAGGCCACGAGCACCGCTGCAACCGTGAAGGGGCCGCTGGCCGGCCTGCGCGTCGTCGAACTCGGCCAGCTCATCGCCGGCCCCTTCGCGGCCAAGACGCTGGCGGACTTCGGCGCCGACGTGATCAAGATCGAACCGCCCGCGCCCGCCGGCAAGCCTGGCAGCGGCGGCGATCCGCTGCGCAAATGGCGACTCCTGAAGGACGGCACCTCGGTGTGGTGGCAGGTGCAGTCGCGCAACAAACGTTCGCTGGCGCTGGACCTGCGGCAACCCGAAGCACAGGACATCGTTCGCAAGCTGGCGGCCGAGGCCGACGTGCTTGTCGAAAACTTCCGGCCCGGCGCGATGGAAGGCTGGGGCCTCGGACCCGACGAGTTGCACCGCATCAATCCGGCACTCGTCATGCTGCGCATCAGCGGCTACGGCCAGACCGGGCCTTACCGCGACCGGCCGGGCTTCGGCGTGGTGGCCGAGGCCATGGGCGGGTTGCGCCACCTCACGGCGGAACCGGGCCACGTGCCGGTACGCGTGGGTGTTTCCATCGGCGACACGCTTGCCTCGCTGCACGGCGTGATCGGCGTGCTGATGGCGCTGCACCACCGCCAGAAAACCATCGCTGCGGACGCGCCGCGCGGGCGCGGGCAGGTGGTGGATGTGGCGCTGTTCGAAGCCGTGTTCAACTGCATGGAAAGCCTGCTGCCCGAGTACAGCGCATTCGGCGCCGTGCGCGCGCCTGCGGGCTCCGCGTTGCCGGGCATCGCGCCGAGCAACGCGTACCGCTGCGCGGACGGTGGTCATGCGCTGATCGCGGGCAACGGCGACAGCATTTTCCGCCGCCTCATGCAGTGCATCGGTCGGCCCGATCTCGCCGCGGACCCGCAGCTTGCCGACAACACCGGGCGCGTGCAACGCGTGGGCGAACTCGATGCGGCCATCGGCGAGTGGGCCGCAGCGCTCCCCGTCGACGCGGTCCTGGAAGCGCTCGCGGCAGCCGAAGTGCCGAGCGGAAAAATCTACACCGTCGCCGACATTGCCGCCGACCCGCACTATGCAGCGCGCGGCATGCTCCAGAACATCCGCATGGACGACGGCAGCACGCTGGCCGTGCCCGGCTTCGTGCCGAAGCTCTCGGCCACGCCCGGCGGTCACCGGCGCAATGCGCCAGCGCTCGGACAGGACACCGATGCGGTGTTGCGGGAAGTGGGATTGAGCGAAGAACAGATCGCCGCGCTGCGCGAGCGCGGCGTGGTGGGCTGAGTGCCCGCCGGCGACGGGGTCAGCTCAGCGATTCGATGAGATCGATATAGGCCTGCTTGGCATCGTCGGACGACTTGCCCTTGTTGGCATTCCACGCGTCCCATTTGGCGCGGCCCACCAGGTCGCTGAAGCCGGGCTTGGTTTCACCGTTGTCACCGGCAGTGGCCTGCTTGTACAGGCCGTAGATCTTGAGCAGCGTCGGATTGTCCGGGCGCTCGCTGAGGTTCTTGGAATTGGCGACAGCAGCTTCGAAAGCAGCGTTCAGATCGGCCATGTGTGGACTCCTTGGAAAGACGGCAAACAAAAACGTGAACGGCGAGTATGCCTGCGCAGCTACCTGCGGGGACATGCCGGACCTGTCGGTTCAGGCCCAGCGGGCCTGCGCGATGACCAGCAGGCCGTCGAAGATCAGGCTTTCCACCAGCTCGAACTGCACCGACATGCTGGGTGCCATCTTCCAGCCCGCGCCGCCCGTCATGTAGCAAGCCGGCTCCGCACCGCAGTGCGCGCGCACATGCTGCACCATGCGCTCGACCGCGCCGGCGATGGCGTACGTGCCGCCACTGGTGAGCGCGTCGCTGGTGTTGGTGGGAAAGAGCTTCACATCGCCCGTGGGCACATGCAGGCCGGCCGTGCCGGACTCGAGTGCGCGCAGCATGATGCCGTGGCCGGGCAGGATCAGCCCGCCGAGGAATCGGCCCGAGGTGTCGACGGCTTCGACCGTCACGGCCGTGCCCACCATCACCACGACCATCGGACGCGCAGCGCCGCGCGCCAGCATGCGATGGCGCGCACCGATCATCGCGACCCATCGGTCCGCGCCCAGACGTGTGGGATGGTCATAGCCGTTGACGATGCCGGCCTCGTCCGTACTGGGCACGACCCACTGAGGCGCGACATCCCACAGCTCCATCTGCTCCTGCACGCGGCGTTTGATCGCATCACCCGCCACCACGCAGCCCAGCATGCGTTGCGGCGCGGGCAGATCGCGCCAGGGGCCGTCGGCCAGCTTGTCGATGTTCTCCAGGAACTCCGCGCCGTACGACAGCAGCTTCGCGCCGGGCCGTGGCGAGTCGTAGAAAGCCCATTTCAGGCGGGTGTTGCCGATATCGAGCGCCAGGAAACTCATGCGGGCATTATCTTCAGATCGCGCCGATCCAGCAGGCGCGCTGGATGGCAGCTGCCTTGGTGTCCACCTTGAGCTTGGCCATTGCATTGCCCAGGTGCCACGCCACGGTGCGGTCGGTGCAGCCCATGCGCTGCGCGCTCTGGCGTGCGGTGAGTCCTTCGAAGGCCAGCACCAGGCATTCGATCTCGCGCGGGCTGAGCGTGCAGCGCGCGTTGGCCACAGTCCGCTTGATGACCGGCCAGACGTTCATGGCCGACCAGACCAGCGAGGTCGCTTCGGCGCGGTCGTGCAATTCGCGCGGACTGAACATGAAGCATTCGAATGCGCGGCCGGCCGGCAGCGAGAACTCCACCCGGACCACGGTCTGGTAGCCATGGGCCAGCCAGAGCGTGCGCCATCGGCTGGCATGCAGGGCGTCGGACTTGGCGATGTGCTGCCAGGCCACCAGCGGCGCATCGGAATCGCGCCACGAC
The DNA here is from genome assembly GCF_049445855.1 of Variovorax sp. VNK109. Lineage (NCBI taxonomy): Bacteria > Pseudomonadati > Pseudomonadota > Betaproteobacteria > Burkholderiales > Comamonadaceae > Variovorax > Variovorax sp. VNK109. Next base: position 1,252,362 of record NZ_JBMSDV010000001.1, read on the forward strand.
GCACCGAAGTCGCGGCTTTGCGCCAGCCCGCGCGCAGCCTCGGCCAGCATGGGCGGGTGAACGGCGATCACCTTGCGCTCGTCCGCGCCGCCGAACGGGTCGGGCCCGAGCACCACGACCGCATGGACCGCGAACTCGCGCAAGGCCGTGACCCAGTCACTCAGGACCGCATCCAGCGCCGAACTGTAAAAGTTGACAGGGGTGTCCATCGACATGGGCAGGGGGGAAACGGGACAATAGCATGACCTGTCACCCAAACACTTGCCCCTTCCGTGTCGCGACCCCAATCAATGAATGTGCGCCGACTCGCGCGCTCATGGTGGCCCCGCTGGGCCGGGCAACTGCATTGGCTGCGTGAATTGAGGGAAGAGCTTTTCGGTGCGCCGCTCGAACCCATCCTGCATGCCTCGCGCTGGCGGCTGCGCTGGGTCGGCCTGTTCCCCTTCCTCGGCCATCCTTTGTTCTGCTGGATCTGGCTGGTCTGGCTGCCCCAGCCGTGGGAAAGCCCGGCGCTGCGCGCCGCCGTGGCGGCCAGCTGCATTCCCGTGCTGCTGTGGCTGGGCAACACGGACCTCGCCTCGCGCCGTACCAAGATCATCTACAGCCTCTATTGCTGGTTGCAGTTGCCGGTGTTTTTCATCTGGATGTATCTGTGCAATGGTGGCAATACCGTCTGGCTGGCCAGCACCGTCGCCATGCTGCTCATCTACTACCACCTGACCGACTGGCGGCTGGCAACCCTGGGCGTGGCCAGTGCGGGTCTTGTCGCGTGGGTGGCATTCCAGCTGGTCGGGCCCGACACGATGCCGATGCCCACGGTGCAGATCCAGGTGAACGCCGTCGTCATCGCCTTTGCCTGGGCAGTGGCGGTGACGCTGGGCTTCTCGTCGGCGAACCTGCGGCGCGAACACCTGAAACACACGCTGTCCACCGTCGGCATCATGGCGCACGAGCTGCGCACGCCGCTGGCGACCATCGCTCTCGTGGGTGACGCCATGCGCGCCGAGGGCGAGCAGGTCGGTGGCGACACCCGGGCGCGCATGGACAAGCTGGCCCTGCGCGTGCAGACCATGGTGCGCAACATGAACCACCAGATCGACGTGCAGATCGCCAATGCGCGACTGTCACGCCTTCCGGTGAACCGCGAACCGCTGTCGGCCGCGCACGTGGTGCGCGAGGCCGTCATGAACTACCCCTTCCGCACCACCCGCGAAAAGGAATGCGTGGACGTGCTGGTCAGGCGCGACTTCCGTTTCATGGGTTCGCAGGCGCTGTTCCTGCAGGTGCTGGACAACCTGATGAAGAACGCGCTGAAGGCGATGGCCGCGACCAACGCGCCCGCGCGCCCGGGCGACCTGGTGCTGGAGGTGGGCGTACTCAACAACCGCGGCCGCATCTTCGTGAGCGACCAGGGCATCGGCATCGATCCGCAGCTCACGCCGCGCATCTTCGAGCCGTTCTTCTCCACCGACAAGGGCAGCGGCCACGGCCTGGGTCTCGCATTCTGCAAGCGCGTCGTGCACGCGCTGGGAGGCAGCATGCAGGTGCAGTCGGCACCGGGCAAGGGCGCCACGTTCATCATCGAACTGCCGCTGCTCAAATGAACAAGAACGACCGTCATCCGAGACATCCATCATGAGTTTTCCACTCTTTCATACGCCCGGCACCATCATCTTCCTGGACGATGACCCGGACTACCTGGACATGCTGGCGCTGGTGTTGCCGCCGCAATGGCACATCGAGCTGTACGTGCGCCCGCACGACTGCATCGAACGCCTGCACGTGGAGCCGCCGCGCTGGGAGGCCGACGCGTGGACGCAGCAGCAGATCATCGAGCGCTGGCGCGACGGCTCTCCGCTGATCCCGCAGATCCTGCGCTACTGGAACGAACATCCCGGCCGCTACGACCTGACGCGCGTGCTGGTGGTGGATTACTCCATGCCGGCCATGGACGGCCTGCAGGTGCTGGACGGCATCGTCGACTGGCCGGGCTCGCGCGTGCTGCTGACGGGCCAGGCCGATGAACAGATCGCAGTCAACGCGTTCAACCGCGGGCTCATCGACCAGTTCATCGCCAAGCAGATGCCCGACATCTCGCGCCGCCTGGTAGAGGCCGTGCAGCGCCTGCTGGTGAGCACCAGCGAACGGCAGTCGCGCAGCTGGCGCGCCACGCTCACACCCGAGCAGACGGCGCTGCTGCGCAGCCCGGCCGTGGTGCGCGAACTCAACGAAGGCGTGGCGAAGCGCTGGGTGGAGCATGTGGTGATCGGTGAACCCTTCGGCATCCTGGGCATGGATGCGCAAGGCACCGTGGACTGGCTTCAGCTCGAAGATGCCTCGCGCCTGGCTGACCTTGCGGAGCTTGCCGAAGCCGCAGACCTGCCCGGCCAGGCCGTGGCGGACATCCGCCAGGGACGCAAGCTGGCTGATCTGGAGCTGCGCCAGTCGCTGGGCATGCAGGGCCCCGCCGTACTCAGCCCTGCTTTCCCGCTCGGGCGGGAAGGCGCCCTGCTCGGCGCACTGTTCACCATCGACGCGACGCATGCCCCGCGACCGGAGAACTGCTACGCCGCGTGGCTCGCGCAGCAGCCGGAACGCACGGTGCGCGACTGAAGGCTAAGCGAGTGCTGCAGCGCGTTGACGGCGGGCGATGGGCCAGTCCCACGGTCGCACGCGCGGCGCGATCTCGCGCGCCACGTTCTCCACATGCGTCATCTCGGCTTCAGTGAGGGCAGCGCTGAGCGTCAGGCGCACCAGCGCACGGTTGCGGCTGGTGGCCGGTGCGCAGAACACGGCGCCGTAGACGTTGTTCTCCTCCAGCGTATCGCGCAGCGCGATGGTGTCGCGCTCGAGGCCCGCTTCGAGCGCGATGATCTGCTCGCTGCCCTGGCCGATGGGATAACCCAGGTTGTCGAATGCCGCGCGCAGGCGGCGTGTGTTGGCATGCAGGCGCACGCGCGCATCGTCGGCGCGCTTCACCACTTCCAGCGTCGCAGCCAGGCCCGCGATCTCGTGCGGCAACAGGCACGAGCTGAAGATGTTGGGAAAACTCTCGCTGAGCACGAAGTAGCGCATCTCGCGCGGCATGGTGAAGTAGCCCGCGCGCCCCGCAAAGGCCTTGGCCAGGCTTGCGGTGATGAAGTGCACGCGATGCGTCACGCCGAGTCCGGCGCACAGGCCTGCACCTTGCGGGCCGTGCGTGCCGAGCGAGTGCGACTCGTCCACCAGGATCATCGCACCGTGCTTCTCCACGACGTCGAGGGTTTCGACCAGCGGGCACAGCGCGCCGGTGGTGCTGTAGACCGAGTCGACGATCACGAGGCCGGGGCCGTGGCGCTGCAGCATGCGGTCCAGGTGCGCAGGATCGTTGTGGCGGAACGGATGACCCGGCGCATGCGCCGCGCGCACGCCCTCCCACAGCGAGGTGTGCGCCATGGTGTCGACGTACACCGGCGTGCTGGCATCGGCGATCGCCTGGAGCAGGCCCGTGTTCGCGGCGTAGCCCGACTGGCACAGCATGCCGTCTTCCTTGCCGATCCACGCGGCCAGCGATTGCTCCAGCGCATACGAAGGATGGTCGTTCAGCAGGAAAGCGCCCGACTGCACGACATGGCCGTGGTCCATGCGCAGCGCATCGACCTGCGCCTGCACGATCTGCGGATGGCCGCTCACCGCGAGGTAGTCGTTGCCGTCCAGCCGCACGGTCTGCGGTCCGGCGGGCTTGCCGTGCACGATGGGGCGGCTGCCCCATTCGTCGGTCCAGCGGGGAATGAAGTCGCGCGCGATGCGTTGGCGCAAATGAGGAGTCAGCGGCGGCTCGCCGCGTCCCTTGACGGGAGCGATGTCAATGGTCTGCATAAGGCACTTTCAGAGGGAATTGCCTGACCATTGAAGAGCGATTCCGGATTCGGCGCTCGCGACCCCCTGTCAAGATTGACAGGGGGGCTGTGCATAACTTTGACCAAATGGGCCAACGCCGATCGATAAGCGCACTTTCTCAGTACATGCTCATTGACCAATTGGTAGAAAAGCAACACCGGTGACATCAAACGTGCCGACGCCAGAGGCGTCGGGACCGGACGCCGATTCAATCGCGGGGTGACGTCGGGGGCGAGATGGGCAGCGTGCTCGGGCCACCCTGAACTTCGTTCCAGCGCGACGGGTCGTCGTCGAGCACCGGCTGCTTCCTGGCGGCCGGGTCCGAGGTCATCGTCGCCAGTTGCGCGGACGCCTGGAACTGCGACGGCGCCTCGCCCATCGGCTTGTCGCTGAAGTAGAAGTCGAGCATGTCGCGCACGGGTTCGAAGAAGTGCGCGAACGATGCAGTCCGCGCTTCGCTCTCCACCGCATGCACGTTGACGAGGAAGATGAGTTCGAAGCCGTCATCGTCGAGTTCGATCTGCGGCGGATGGCCCAGCTTGTCGCCCACGAAGTACATGGCCTGTTCGTGGCTCGCACCCGGCATGAAGAGCGCAAAGCGCTGGCCACCCAGCCGCGCCACGATGTTCTTGCCGGAACTGAGGGTCTGCAGCGAACGCAGCACCTTGTCGGCGGCCTGGCGGGCAATCTTCCCGCCGTACAAGGCCTTCAGGCGCGGCAGGTCGGGAACATCCAGGAACACCAGCGTGGCGGGCAGGCCCGACTTGCGGCATTCACCCCAGAGCTCTTCGCCGTAATCGACGAAACCGTATTCGTTGAGCATGCCGCTCGAAGCGTCGACGCGACGCGACTCCAGCAGTTCGTCCGTGCGACGCAGCACGGAGCCCATGCGGATGGCGGCAGCGGCAAACACGATGAGGAAGCCGGTGCGCGCAACCACCGAGCCGAATGGCACGTCGAAGCCGGAATAGAACATGGCGCCGAGACTCGCCAGCACGCTGAAGGCCAGCAATCCCCATGCGAGACGCGCCTTGAGCAGGAAAGCGTAGAACACCATGGGGACCGTGATCCAGAAAAAGAGCTGGCTGCCGGAACCACCGACGTCGAGGCCGCCTTGCGTGACGACGAGAAAGCCCAGCAACGCATACAGCACTGCACGGACCATGAGCTCGGACTGCTTGCGCGCAGGGCGGCGCCAACTCCATGCCGCCAGGGCCGCAGCAACCACGACATAGGCCCAGGGAAGAATCTGATCGCGGAAGCTCACCGCCACCAGCCAGGCGGTATAGAACGCAAGGCTGCCGCCGATCCACGGCTCGATCTGGCCGATGTGGCGCGGCACGCTGTCGTGCCCGCGCCTGGACCCGCGCGAAGGCAGCGGCAGCGGCGAGGTGGATGTACCCAGCAGGGAATCACCAAACGCGCTGTTCAAGCTTCTCTCCAATATGGAACGTGGTCATTCTTGTAGTTCCCCCAGCCGTCTAGTCTAGACAACCTGCGCCCCTTTGGCACGCGCGTCACGCGCCGTCGTGCCATCCTTCACGAATAAACATCGCAAACGTGGCTTATTTGGCAAGCTCAACCCTGCCGCCATGGCAGGCCGCGAAAACGCCAGCCGCCCTTGCGGCCGCGATGCCCCTCTTCATCGGCATCGCCTTCGAAGCCTTCGAGCACGTTGTACGCCTGGATGCCGAGCTCGGTGGCGCGCTTCGCCGCAGCGATGGAGCGCACGCCACTGCGGCACAGCAGCACGGCCTTGCCGCCTGCGGGCACCGCTGCACGGATGCCATCGTCGAAACCGGTGTTCATCGCCATGCCCGGCCACTGCTTCCATGCCAGCGCGACCGCGCCGGGCACGAAGCCGACCCACTCGCGCTCTGCGTCGCTGCGCACGTCGACCAGCACGGCTTCGCCGGACTGGACCCACTGCCATGCGAGTTGCGGCGACACATCGCCGGCATAGCCATCGGCGGCGCGCGGCATTTCGGTTGCTGGTGAATTCGTCATGCCTGCGATTCTGCCAGCGGGACGCACGCGGATGTTGCAGCGCGCAATGACCATCAAGGATGCATCGAACTCACCGCTTGGTGAAAACCCTCTTTCTGCGGCGCGCCCCTGCCTCAAAGATGCGTGTGGCTTTTCACACGCGCATCCCAACCAAAGAGGAGACAACCATGACAGAGAAAACTACCCGCCGTCGCAGCCTTCTGAAGGGCGCAGCAGTCGCGGCGGGCGCGATGTCCGCGCCGATGGTGGCGGTGGCCCAGACCACATCGTTCCGCCTGCAGAGCACCTGGCCGGCGAAGGATATCTTCCACGAGTACGCCAACGATTTCGCCAAGAAGGTGAACGACATGGCGGGTGGCCGCCTGAAGATCGAAGTGCTGCCCGCCGGCGCCGTCGTCCCGGCCTTCCAGTTGCTGGACGCCGTGAACAAGGGGACGCTCGATGCAGGCCACGGCGTGGTCGCCTACCACTACGGCAAGAACTCGGCGCTCGCGCTCTGGGGCTCCGGACCTGCTTTCGGCATGGACCCCAACATGGTGCTGTCGTGGCACTACTACGGCGGCGGCAAGGCATTGCTGGAAGACATCTACAAGTCCATCAACATGGATGTTGTGTCCTACCTCTACGGCCCGATGCCCTGCCAGCCGCTGGGCTGGTTCAAGAAGCCGGTGGCCAATGCCGCGCAGGTGAAGGGCCTGAAGTTCCGTACGGTCGGGCTTGCGGTGGACGTGTTCACCGAAATGGGTGCGGCCGTCAATCCGCTGCCCGGCGGGGAAATCGTCCCCGCGCTGGACCGCGGCCTCATTGACGCGGCCGAGTTCAACAATGCGTCGTCCGACCGCGTGCTCGGTTTCCCTGACGTGGCCAAGAACTGCATGCTGCAGAGCTTCCACCAGTCGGGCGAACAGTTCGAAGTGCTGTTCAACAAGACCAAGTACAACGCGCTGCCGGGAGAACTCAAGTCCATCATCGACTACGCGGTGCAGGCCGCGAGCGCGGACATGAGCTGGAAGGCCATCGACCGCAACTCGAAGGACTACATCGAGCTCAAGACCAAGGACAAGGTCAACTTCTACAAGACGCCCGACGCCATCCTGCGCACGCAGCTCGACGCCTGGGACAAGGTGATCGCCAAGAAGGCCGGTGAGAACCCGCTCTTCCAGAAGGTGCTCGATTCGCAGAAGGCCTTCGCCGAGCGCGCCGGCCAGTGGCAGAACGACTACACCGTCGATTTCAAGATGGCCTACAACCGCTACTTCTCGAAGAAGAAGGCCTGACGAAGGCCTCGGCCTGACGGGGGCGGCTGCGCATTCGTACAGCCGCCCTTTTTGTTGTACCTGCTGTAACCCAGTCCCTGGGCGGAAAAAACGACATGCAAAAAGTCCTGCTTGCGGTGGACCGTCTGTCCACATGGCTCGGGCAGCTGTTCTCCTGGGTCATCGTGGCCCTGACGCTGCTGATTTCGTGGGAGGTCTTCTCCCGCTACGTCCTCAATCACCCGCATGCATGGGCGCTGGACGTGCAGATCATGCTGTACGGCACGCTGTTCATGACGGCAGGCGCCTATACGCTTTCCAAGAACGGGCACGTGCGTGGCGACGTGCTCTATGGCTTTTTCCGGCCGCGCACGCAGGCCGCCCTGGACCTGACGCTCTATATCCTGTTCTTCCTGCCGGGCGTGATCGCAATGACCTGGGCAGGCTGGAATTTCTTCGTCGATTCGGTTGCGATCCGTGAGCAGACCTTCTCTGCCGAGGCGCTGCCGATCTATCCGTTCAAGTTCATCATCCCGCTCTCGGCGGCCATCCTGCTGCTGCAGGGTTGCGTCGAGATCGTCCGTTGCGTGCTGTGCCTCAAGCTCGGTGAATGGCCGTCGCGCGAGCAGGACGTGGAAGAAGTCGACGTCGACAAGCTCAAGGCCATGGTCAACGTGAAGGACGAGGACATCGCCGCGCTGGACCGCGTGGTCGGGCAGAAAGAACTGCGCGCGGAGGCACGGTCATGAAGATCCGCAAGGAACTCTGGTTCGGCTTCACGCTGATGGGGCTCATCGTGGCGGCCGCCATCTTCATGCTGGTGAGCGTGCCCCAGATCACCAACGGCCACATCGGCCTGCTGATGCTGTCGCTGGTCGTCGTGGCGATCATGCTGGGCTTTCCCACCGCATTCACGCTGATGGGCATGGGCATGATCTTCACCTGGCTCGCCTATGACCGGGACATCACCAAGACGCTCGACCTGATGGTGCAGTCGGCCTTCAAGGTGATGGGCAACGACGTGCTGATCTCCATCCCGTTGTTCGTCTTCATGGGTTATCTGGTCGAGCGCGCGAACCTCATCGAGTCGCTGTTCAGGAGCATCCATCTTGCGCTGGTGCGCTTGCCGGGCGCACTCGCCGTCGCCACGCTGGTGACCTGCACGATCTTCGCGACGGCCACCGGCATCGTCGGCGCCGTGGTCACGCTGATGGGCCTGCTCGCATTGCCGACCATGCTGCGCGCGGGTTACAGCGTGCAGATGTCGGCGGGCGCCATCACGGCCGGCGGATGCCTGGGCATCCTGATCCCGCCCTCGGTGTTGCTGATCGTCTATGGTGCGACAGCCGGCGTGTCGGTGGTGCAGCTGTATGCAGGCGCGTTCTTCCCGGGCCTCATGCTCGCGGGTCTGTACATCCTCTATGTGATCCTGATCGCGAAACTGCGGCCGTCGACGGCGCCGCCGCTCCCGGAGTCGGAACGTTTCGTGCCGTTGCCACCGCTCACCGAGAAGATCGCGCCGTCGCACAGTGCGCGTGCGCTGCCTGCGCTGCTCTCGGCCATCAAGGGCCGACGCAACCATGAAGTGCCGATGGGTCACCTGTTCAAGCAATTGCTCATCGTGCTGCTGCCAGCCATCGTGTTCGTGCTCATGGCACTCTGGGCCCACTCGGCGTTCACGCACGTAGAGGTCGAGGAAGAAGTGGCGATGGCGCGCATGGGCGAAGAGCCGTCTCCCATGACCGAGCGCAGCAGCGGTGGACTGCAGGAGCCGCCTGCCGGGCAGGACGGCGGACTGGCCGAGCCGCCGTCCGAAGACGCGAAGGATGATGCGCTGAAGGAACCGCCCTCCGACGAGCCGAAGGAAGCCGCCGCGTCCGCCGCCGCGGGCAGCGTGCAGGAGCCCCCCGATGCCGTTCGCGACATGCCGGCTGCGAAAGAAGCGCCTCCTGCCGAGCGCGCCGCGCCCACCGGCTACTGGATCGGTGTCGGTGCCGGGGCGATCTCGCTGCTGGTGTTCTACGCACTCCTGAGCTTCACGCGGCTCGAAGTCTTCAAGATGCTGCTGTCGAGTTTCTTCCCGCTCGTCATCCTGATTGCCGCCGTGCTCGGCTCGATCGTGCTCGGCCTCGCGACACCCACCGAGGCGGCCGCCGTCGGCGCGCTGGGCGGTGCGCTGCTCGCCGCGGCATACCGTCGGCTGAATTTCGCGGTCGTGAAGGAATCGGTTTTCCTCACTGCGAAAACGTCCGCCATGGTGTGCTGGCTGTTCGTCGGCTCCGCGATCTTCTCGGCCGCATTCGCCCTGCTCGGCGGGCAGGATCTGGTGGAGAAGTGGGTGCTGTCGATGGACCTCACGCCGGTGCAGTTCCTCGTCCTCGCGCAGGTCATCATCTTCCTGCTCGGCTGGCCGCTGGAGTGGACCGAGATCATCGTGATCTTCATGCCGATCTTCATCCCGCTGCTGGACAACTTCGGCATCGACCCGCTGTTCTTCGGGCTGCTGGTGGCGCTGAACCTGCAGACGGCCTTCCTCTCGCCACCGGTGGCGATGGCTGCGTTCTACCTGAAGGGGGTGAGCCCGCCGCATGTGACGCTCAACCAGATCTTCCTCGGGATGCTGCCGTTCATGGGCATCCAGATCGTCGCGATCGTGCTGCTTTACATCTTCCCGCAGATCGGACTCTGGCTTCCCCAGGTGCTGTACAAGTAGTAATATTGACGTTTACGTAAACGTCAACCTTCCCCGGCCTGCGCGAGCACTGCAGGCCGGCGGCGGTGCAGGAGACAGGCCATGACCGATCTGGCAGCGGAGTACCAGGCTCTCGCGAACTATCGCCCCACGAACAAGGTGCGCTTCGTCACCGCGGCCAGCCTGTTCGACGGGCACGACGCGGCCATCAACATCATGCGGCGCATCCTGCAGGGCATGGGCGCGGAGGTCATCCACCTCGGGCACAACCGCAGCGTGGACGAAGTGGTCACGGCCGCATTGCAGGAAGATGCGCAGGGCATCGCGATCAGCAGCTACCAGGGCGGGCACGTCGAGTACTTCAAGTACATGGTGGACCTGCTCAAACAACGCGGCGGCGCGCACATCCAGGTGTTCGGCGGTGGCGGCGGGGTGATCGTGCCGCCGGAAATCCGCGAACTGCACGCCTACGGCGTCGCGCGCATCTACAGTCCGGAGGACGGCCAGCGCATGGGCCTGCAGGGCATGATCGGCGAGATGGTGATGCGCTGCGACAAGGACCTGTCGCCGCATGCGCCGACGGACCTGGCCCACATCCGGGGCCATGGCGAATCGAACTGGCGCGCGCTGGCGCAACTCATCACGGTGCTCGAATCGGGCAAGGCCGATGCCGCGCTGGTGGAAAGCCTGCGCAAGGAGGCTTCGGCGCTGCGCACGCCGGTGCTCGGCATCACCGGCACGGGCGGTGCGGGCAAGTCGTCGCTGACCGACGAGCTCATCCGCCGGCTTCGGCTCGACCAGGACGACGCGCTGCGCGTCGCCGTGATCTCCATCGACCCGTCCCGCCGCAAGAGCGGCGGTGCGTTGCTCGGCGACCGCATCCGCATGAATGCCATCTCGCCGTGGAGCGCCGGTCCGCGCGTCTTCATGCGGTCACTCGCCACACGCGACTTCGGCAGCGAGATCAGCGCGGCATTGCCCGACGTGGTGGCCGCCGCCAAGGTCGCGGGTTTCGACCTCGTCATCGTCGAGACGTCCGGCATCGGCCAGGGCGATGCGGCCATCGTGCCGCATGTGGACGTGCCGCTTTATGTGATGACGCCGGAGTTCGGGGCGGCCAGCCAGCTCGAAAAGATCGACATGCTCGACTTCGCGGAGTTCGTGGCCATCAACAAGTTCGACCGCAAGGGCGCATCCGACGCGCTGCGTGACGTGGCCAAACAGGTGCAGCGCAACCGCGAAGCGTTCACGAAGCGCCCCGAAGAGATGCCGGTGTTCGGCACCATGGCCGCACGCTTCAACGACGACGGCGTCACCGCGCTCTACCAGGCGCTGCGCGTGCGACTCGCCGGGCTCGGTCTGAAGCTGTCCGAAGGCCGTCTACCCACGGTGGACGTGCGCCATAGCAGCAACCAGACACCGATCGTCCCGCCTGCGCGCACGCGGTATCTCGCCGAAATCAGCGACACGGTGCGCGGCTACAAGAAGCGTGCTCGCGCGCAGGCGAAGCTCGCACGTGAAATCCAACAGCTCAAGGCGGCCGCCGTGATGCTCAAGGAAGGCAAACCGGATCGCGCCCCCGCCGCCGAAGCCGTACTCGACCTGGCCGCACACCGCAAGGCCCGGCTCGACGCCGATGCGCGCGAACTGCTGGCCAACTGGCCCGACATGCAGAAGGCGTATTCGGGCGATGAGTTCGTCGTGAAGGTGCGCGACAAGGAAATCCGCACCGCGCTCACCACACGTTCGCTCTCGGGCACGGTGATCCGCAAGGTCGCACTGCCGCCCTACGAAGACGACGGCGAAATCCTCAAGTGGCTGATGCTGGACAACGTGCCGGGCAGCTACCCCTACACCGCCGGCACCTTCGCTTTCAAGCGCGAGGGTGAAGACCCCACGCGCATGTTCGCCGGCGAAGGCGATGCGTTCCGCACCAATACGCGCTTCAAGCTGCTGTCCGAAGGCATGGCGGCCAAGCGCCTGTCCACCGCGTTCGATTCGGTCACGCTGTACGGCAACGACCCGGATCTGCGCCCGGACATCTACGGCAAGATCGGCAACTCGGGCGTGTCCATCGCCACGCTGGACGACATGAAGGTGCTCTACAGCGGCTTCGACCTCTGCCAACCGAGCACCAGCGTGTCGATGACGATCAATGGCCCGGCCCCCAGCATCCTCGCGATGTTCATGAACACGGCCATCGACCAGAACCTTGACAGGTTCAGGGCCGAAAAGGGCCGCGAGCCGACGGCCGAAGAAGCCGCCGACATCCGCCAATGGGTCCAGGCCAATGTGCGCGGCACCGTGCAGGCCGACATCCTGAAGGAAGACCAGGGGCAGAACACCTGCATCTTCTCGACCGAGTTCAGCCTGAAGGTGATGGGCGACATCGCGCAGTACTTCGTGCAGCACAACGTGCGCAACTTCTACTCGGTGTCGATCAGCGGCTATCACATCGCCGAGGCGGGCGCGAACCCGATCAGCCAGCTCGCGTTCACACTCTCCAACGGTTTCACGTTCGTCGAGGCGTACCTCGCGCGCGGCATGCACATCGACGACTTCGCGCCGAATCTCTCCTTCTTCTTCAGCAACGGCATGGACCCGGAATACACGGTGATGGGTCGCGTGGCGCGCCGGATCTGGGCCGTGGCGATGAAGGAGAAGTACGGCGCGAACGAACGCAGTCAGAAGCTCAAGTACCACATCCAGACCTCGGGCCGAAGCCTGCATGCGCAGGAGATCCAGTTCAACGACATCCGCACCACGCTGCAGGCGCTGATCGCGATCTACGACAACTGCAATTCACTGCACACCAACGCGTTCGACGAAGCCATCACCACGCCGACCGAAGACAGCGTGCGCCGCGCGATGGCCATCCAGCTCATCATCAACCGCGAATGGGGTCTGGCGAAGAACGAGAACCCCAATCAGGGCGCATTCATCATCGAAGAGCTGACGGAACTGGTGGAGGAAGCGGTGCTGGCCGAGTTCGAGCGCATCGCAGAACGCGGCGGCGTGCTCGGCTCGATGGAGACCGGCTACCAACGCGGCCGCATCCAGGACGAGAGCATGCACTACGAGATGCTCAAGCACACGGGTGAGTTGCCGATCATCGGCGTCAACACCTTCCGCAATCCGCACGGCGACACGGTGGCAGAGAAGCTGGAACTCGCCCGCTCCACCGACGACGAGAAGCAGAGCCAGCTCAAGCGCTTGCACGACTTCCACGCCCGCCACGCCGACGAGGCGCCAGCGATGCTGCAGCGGCTTCAGCAGACCGTCATCGAGAACGGCAATGTGTTCGAGGTGCTGATGGACGCAGTACGCGTGTGCTCGCTCGGCCAGATCACGAATGCGCTGTTCGAGGTCGGCGGACAGTACCGGCGCAACATGTAGGCACACCCGCGTTGCCGCCACCGCTCAAATTACAGGCGGTTGCAAAAATAAGCGGGGACTTCACTTTCTTTGCGTCGCAGCGCGAACCCGGAGGAGGGCTGGTGCGTTCTCATTCACAGTAAGGAGACAAACCATGTCCTCACCGATGAATATCAACCCGTTCCGCCTCACCCGGCTTGCCCTGATGACCGCCATGCTGGGCGTCACCGCGCTCGCCCCGGCCCACGCGCAGGTGGCCACAACGACGGCGACTGCCAACGCCGAAATCGATCCGCCCGGCCGCGTGGCGCGCATCGGCTATTTCGACAACAGCGTGAGCTTCCTGCCCGCCGGCTCGCAGGAATGGGAATCGGCGATGCTGAACCGCCCCATCATCGCGGGTGACCAGCTGTCCACGGACGCCGGCGCGCGCGCAGAGATGCATGTGGGCTCCACGGCGCTGCGCCTGGGCCCGCAGACGCACGCAAGCTTCAGCCGGTTGGACGACAACGAGGCTTTCATCACCGTTCAACAGGGCACACTCAGCTTGCGCGTTCGCCAGCTGTTTCCCGGTGAGCATCTGGAGGTCAACACGCCGAACGTCGCCCTCAGCATCACGCAGCCCGGCGAATACCGTGTCGACGTGAACGCCGCAGGCGGCACCACCCGCGTGACGGTGCCTTCCGGCGGTGGTGTGCTGTATGGTGAAGGCGGGCAGACCGTGACCATCGGCTCACCTCAGCAACTGACGTTCGCCGGACGCGCGCTCGCACAGGTGAGCGCGCAGAACGCTGCGCCACGCGACGCCTTCGACCAGTGGACGATGGTGCGCGACCGCCAGGAAGACCAATCCATTTCCGCGCGCTACGTCTCGCGCGAGGTCGTCGGCTACCAGCAACTCGACGCGTACGGCGACTGGTCGACCGACGCCACCTACGGCAACATCTGGTACCCGCGCGTGACCGTCGCCAACTGGGCGCCGTACCGCTACGGCCAATGGCGCTATGTCGCGCCCTGGGGCTGGACCTGGGTCGACGACGCGCCCTGGGGTTTTGCACCGTCGCACTACGGCCGCTGGACACAGGTCGGTCCGCGCTGGGGCTGGGTGCCGGGCCCCATCGCACCCCGGCCGGTCTATGCGCCCGCCCTCGTGGCCTTCATCGGCGGCTCGAGCGGTGGCGTGAACTGGAATGTGTCGATCGGCGGCGGCGGTGGCCCGGGCGTGGGCTGGTTCCCGCTCGCCCCCGGCGAAGCGTACCGGCCTGCGTACCGTGCGAGCCCGCGCTATGTGACCAACATCAATCGCACGATCGTGGTGAACAACAACGTCACCAACGTGTACCGGTTCAACCGGCCTGAAACCGTGACGGCCGTTCCACGTGACGCGTTCCAGCGCGGCCGGCCCACGGGCGGCCTCTACCAGCGCATCGCACAGGCAGACCTGGATCGCGGACGCGTGGTGGATCGACCCGACGCCCGCCCCGATCCGCGTAACGCGTGGAACGACCGCAATGGCGATGGGCGGCCGGACAACAGACCTGATGGCCGCAACGACGACAGCGTCGCGGAACAGATCCGCCGCCGCCAGCAGGAAGCACTGCGCGGAGACAACCGCGAACGCGACAACATGACCTGGGAACAGCGCCAGCAACTGCAGAACCGCCGCGACCAGGAGCGCAATGCCATCGCAGAGCAACAGCAACGCACCCTGCAGGACGGTGCCCGTCGCCAGCAGCAGGAACAGGAAGAGCGCGTGCGCCGCCAGCAGGTGGAGCAACAGCAGCGTGTGACGCAGCAACAGCGCGAACAACAGGAGCGTGTGCAGCGACAACAGCAGGAGCAGCAGCAACGCGCCCAGCAACAGCAGATGGGCATGCAGGAGCGCATCCAGCGCCAGCAGGCCGAGCAGGCGGAACAGCAACGTCGTGCGCAGCAGCAGCGAGCCCAGCAACAGATGCAGCAACAGCGCGAGGCGCAACAGCGGGACAACCAGCAACGCGAGTTTCAGCAGCGCGCCCAACGCCAGCAGATGGAGCAGCAGGAGCGTGCGCAGCAACAGCAGCGGCAGATGCAGGAGCAGCGCCAGTCCCAGGAACGCCAGCGCCAGCAACAGGCCGAGAACGAGGCACGCGGCCGGGGGCAGTTCAATGGACAACAGGGTGGCCCGCCGCAGAAGCCGATGCGCCCGGGCATGCGCCCTGGAGACAACGACCGTTCCTGACCTGCGCGCATTTGCGCCGGCGTCCCGGGCGACGCATCCGGGATGATGCCGAGGCGGCCAAGTCGTTGCACGTGATCTACTGCGGGCCATGCCCGCGACGCTGCTCGTCCTCAATCCCAACGCCGCCGGTGGGCGTGCCGCGCGTCTCGCGCCGCTGCTGCAGCAGTGGCTGGCGCAGCATTCACCCGACACGGGATTCATTTCCGACGGCACCATCGTCCATGCACGCGAACGCATTGCGGCCCTGCCCCGCGGTTCGCGCATCGCCATCGCCGGGGGTGACGGCACCATCCATCAGTTCCTCCAGGTCCTGCATGACGGGGGGCATGTGCTGGGTGTGGTGCCTGCGGGCAGCGGCAACGACATGGCGCGCGCGCTCGGCGTGTTCGGCATGTCGTGGGAGCCTGCGCTTCAGCATGCCCTGAAGGGCGCAGCCTCGGCCATGGATCTCGGTCAGGCCGACTGGACCCGCACTGACGGCACGCAAGGCCGCGCAATCTTTGCATCCAGCCTCACCGCCGGCTTCGATTCGTCGGTGGTGCTGCGCACACAGCAGGGACCGCAATGGCTGTACGGCCTGCCGCGCTACCTGCTCGCCACGCTGCGCGAGCTGGCGCAGCTGCGCAACTGGCACTTGTGTGTGCAATCCGGCGGGCGCACCCTGCATGACGACCCCGCCCTTTTCTGTTCCACGCTCAACACACCCACTTTCGGCAGCGGCATGCCCGCAGTGCCGCATGCACGCATCGACGACGGCTTGCTCGACCTGCTTGTTGCAGGCCGGTTCGGCCGCCTGCCGACCCTGCTCATGCTTCCACGCCTGCTCGCAGGCTGGCACCTGGGGCATGCACGCGTGCAGACACATGCGCTGCAGGAACTGACGATCGACAGCGTGGACGCGCATGCACCTGTGCCGCTGGCCGCGGACGGCGAGTACCTGGGCGAGGCGCAGCAGGTTCAAATCCGCTGCCTTCCCCGCGCCCTCTCCGTCGTCCGCAAGGGTTTCCCCTGAAGCTTCCGTGACAGTGGCGTGACCCGCCTCATCTGTCACGAAATCGCCATATTGGCCGTCCAGAATCGCGCCCAGTTTCAAAACAGGCAAGAGGGGCTCCGATGGCGATCGCCGCAGTGGAGGTAACAGCGTTGAGCAAGTCGTTCCATGCGCGGCGCAAAGCGCTGGACGACGTATCGCTGCGCATCGCGCCGGGCGAGATGGTCGCATTGATCGGCGCGTCGGGCTCGGGCAAGTCGACGCTGCTGCGGCACCTGTCGGGCTTCGTCGCGGCGGAGCAGGGCGACATCGCCATCTTCGGCCGCACGGTCCAGCGCAACGGCCGCATCTCTTCCGAAGTGCGCGCCATCCGTTCGGACCTCGGCTTCGTCTTCCAGCAGTTCAACCTGGTCGGCCGCCTGCCAGTCATCACCAACGTGCTCACCGGCGCGCTGTTCCGCATGCCGCTGTGGCGCAGCCTGCTGATGCGCTTCGGCGTCGCGGAGACGCAGTCCGCGCTCGACGCGCTCGCATCGGTGGGGCTGCGTGAGCAGGCATGGCAACGCGCGAGCACGCTGTCCGGCGGCCAGCAGCAACGCGTGGCGCTGGCGCGCACGCTGGTGCAGAAGGCCCGCATCATCCTGGCCGACGAGCCCATCGCATCGCTCGACCCCGAGTCCGCGCGCAACGTGATGGACATCCTCGCGCGCATGAACCGCGAAGGCGGCCAGACGGTGCTGGTCTCGCTGCACCAGGTGGAGATGGCGCTTCGCTACTGCCCGCGCACCATCGCGCTGAACGGGGGCCGCGTCGTGTACGACGGCCCATCTTCCGCGCTCACGCCCGCGATGCTGCGCGAGCTCTACGGCACTGCCGTGGACGAGCTGTTCGCATCGCCCGAACCATTGCCGCATCTCGCACTGGCTGCCTGATTCCAGTTTCCGCAACGACCCCGAATCCTCAACAGGAGCACACATGAAACGCAAACTCGCCGCGCTGCTGGGCGCCGTCACGCTCGCGCTGGGCGCCGCACAGGCCATGGCCCAGGAAATCAACTTCGGCATCATCGCCACCGACTCCGCCGCCGCGCAGAAGGACAAGTGGCAACCGCTGTTCGACGACATGCAGAAGCAGACGGGCCTGAAGATCAACGGCTTCTACGCACCCGACTACAACGGCGTGATCGAAGCCATGCGCTTCAACAAGGTGCAGGTCGCGTGGTACGGCAACAAGGCCGCCATCGAAGCCGTGGACCGCAGCAACGGCGAAGTGTTCGCACAGGTGATGTTCGCCGACGGCAGCATGGGCTACAAGTCGCTGCTGATCGCGCACAAGGACAGCCCGGTCAAGTCGCTCGAAGACATGCTGAAGAGCGGCAAGCAGTACACCTTCGGCAACGGCGACCCCAACTCCACGTCCGGCAACCTGGTGCCCAGCTACTACGTGTTCGCGCAGAACAAGATCGACCCGACCGCGCACTTCAAGGCCGTGCGCGCCGGTAGCCACGGCGCCAACATGATGGCCGTCCTGAACCGCCAGCTCGACGTCGCCACCAACAACACCGAAGAGTGGGACCGCCTGAAGGCACGTCAACCCGAAAAGATCAACGACCTGCGCGTCATCTGGACTTCGCCGTTGATTCCCTCGGACCCGCTGGTCTGGCGCAAGGACCTCTCGCCCGAAGTCAAGAACAAGATCAAGACCTTCCTCACCACGTACGGCAAGGACGACCGCGAGAAGGCCGTGCTGAAGAACATCTACAACTACGGCGGCTTCAAGGCGTCGAGCGACCTGCAGCTGATTCCCATCCGCCAGCTGGAACTCTTCCGCGACCGCACCAAGGTTGAAGCCAACGCGAACCTGAACGCCACCGAGAAGACGGCCAAGCTCGCCGAGATCGACGCCGAACTCGCGTCGCTCAAGAAGCAGCAGTGAGCCCGCCGTAGCAGCACCGAAGCCAGCATGATGTCCGCCTCTGCCAATCCGACCCTCACTCCGGCGACGCTGCCCTCGGCACCACCACGCACGACGCTGGTCACGGCCTTCATGTGGGCAGGTGCGCTGGCCCTGCTCGGCTGGTCGTGGCAAGGCGCGGACATGCGGCCGCTGGACCTGTGGCGCGATTCGGCGAACATGCGCACATACCTCGCCGACTTCTTCCCGCCCAACTTCTCGGACTGGCGCATCTACCTGCGCGAGATGATCGTCACGCTGCACGTCGCCGTCTGGGGCACCGTGCTCGCCGTCATCTGCGCCGTGCCGATGGGCCTGCTCTCCTCGCACAACATCGTGCCGGCCTGGGTCTACCAGCCGGTGCGCCGCATGATGGACGCATGCCGCGCCATCAACGAGATGGTGTTCGCGATGCTGTTCATCGTCGCCGTGGGGCTCGGGCCTTTCGCCGGCGTACTCGCACTGTGGGTGCACACCACCGGCACGCTCGCCAAGCTTTTTTCCGAAGCGGTCGAAGCCATCGATCCGCGTCCGGTCGAGGGCGTGCGCGCCACCGGGGCAAATGCACTGGAAGAAATCGTCTACGGCGTCATCCCGCAGGTGTTGCCTCTGTGGATTTCGTACACGCTCTACCGCTTCGAATCGAACGTACGCTCCGCTTCGGTGGTGGGCATGGTCGGTGCGGGTGGCATCGGCGTCGTGCTGTATGAAGTCATCCGCGGCTTCCAGTACGCCGAGACCTGCGCGGTGATGATCATCATCGTCGTCTGCGTGACGCTGCTGGACATGATGTCGGCACGCGTGCGCAAGTGGGCGATCTGAAGCGCAACGTCTGACAAGCCGGACATGCGTATTCCCGGTTATCACAACCCGGTCCACATCCACATGGGAGCGGGCGCTCTCGCGTCGCTGGGAGCGCTCGTGCAGCATCGCACGGCAATGCTCGTCACGTTTCCCGAAGCACGCGGGCTGGGCTTGATCTCGCGCGTCGAAGCAGCACTCGGCAAGCCGCTGGCCGGCGTGATCGACCAAGTGCAGCCCAACCCCGACGTCATGGAACTCGCACCGATGTACGACGCGTTCTGGCGCGATCACGGCGACACGGAGGTCCTGCTCGCGGTGGGTGGTGGCAGTGCGATCGACACCGCCAAGGCGCTGATGACATCCACCGCTGAAGGTGGCTTCGATGCCCTGCTGGCAGGACTGCGCGGGCAACAGCCCTTGCGTGCGGCCCGCGCCAAGACCCTGATCGCGATTCCGACAACGGCGGGCACGGGCAGCGAAGTCACTCCGTGGGCCACGGTATGGGACCGCGCGGAACGACTGAAGTACTCGCTGCACCTGCCCGAGACCTGGCCGGCGCATGCGGTCATCGACGCGGAGCTGATGCTGTCGTTGCCTGCGTCGGTGACGCTGTCGAGCGCACTCGATGCCCTGTCGCATGCACTCGAGGCGATCTGGAACGTGAACGCCAATCCGCTGTCCGACACGTTTGCTGTCGCCGCCGTCCATGACGTGCTCGACGTGCTTCCGTTGCTCATGGAGCAACCACAGCGACTGGAGCTTCGCGAGCGCATGGCACTCGCCGCGCTGCGCGCGGGCATGGCGTTCTCCAACACACGCACGGCCCTCGCGCATTCGATTTCCTACGAGATGACCTTGCACCACGGCCTGCCACACGGCATCGCCTGCTCGTTCACGCTGCCGATGGTGCTGTCACGCGCACTGGGGCATGACGTCGGGCGTGACAGCGTATTGACGCAAGCGCTTGCGCCACTGATCGAGGCAAATGCCACCGGCTCGTCGCGCGACTTGCCCGCGGCCCTGGCAACCTTCATGGAAAGCCTGGGCGTGAAGACACGCTTTGCCGACTACGGCGTGAGCGACGATGACGCGGAACGGATGGTGGCGCACGCGATGCAGGGTGCACGCGGCCGCAACTTCATCGCCGCCGGACCTGTCGCGGCGAATTGACACCTACTCCTCTTCGGCGTCCGCCTCGGGCGCGTTGTCGTCGTCACCGTCCTTCAGCCGCGCATCGAGCTTCTCGCGCAATGCGCGTGCATCGTTCATGAACTCGGGTACCGGGACAGCGGGTGAGGCACGCAGGTCGGGCGGGAACAACGCAGCCATGTAGAGCTCGTTGGACAGGCGCTTGTTCTGCAGCCAGTTGGTGCCCAGCAAAGCGGGGATGCCGATCAGCATCAACCCCGCGACGGAGCTGGCAATCAGCATCCGGCGGCGCGGCGCGATCACGCCGAGATGCGCTGCCACACCGGTCGCAGCCACCAGCGCGGCGCCGATCCATGCAAAGCGCGACAGACTCTCCAGCGAAAACATGAAGGCCAGCAAATAAGCCAGCACCATGAGCACCTGCGTGGCGATGAACGCGACGCTTGCAATGCGCACATGCCGCCAGAAGAACAGCCGGCCGCTGAAGAGCTTGGTTGTCAGGGCCCAGAGCCCCGCCCACAGGGCGGTCGAGCCGAAGATCGCCAGCAGCAGGAACGGCAGTTGCTGCAGGAAGCGGCGCGTCTCGTCCGCTTCGAGCCAGCTCTGGCCGAGCTGCGAGGCCGTGGCCACGCCCAGCAGGCCGACGGTCCATGCCACGGTACCCCACGGAAAGCGCGGCAGCGGCTGCTCGGCAGGAATCGGAACATCGGCCAGGCGCAGCAGCAGGCGCACGCGGCCGATGCTGAGTTCCTGCCCCTGAGGCCACTCGAAACTCTCGCCGCGCGCATGCTGCTTGCCGCGCAGGCGCACGCCGTTGACGGTGTCCATCACCTGCACCGTCACCGCGCCGGGCGAGCCGTCTTCACGCGCAGGCCGGTCGATGCGCAGGTGGCCTTCGGCCACGTGCGGCTCGTCCAGCACCAGGTCGGCCGCGAGGCCGCGCCCCACCGTCACCGGCCATTGCTTGACGGCCAGCCGCCCGAGCAAGGCGCCATTGCGGTCGAACGCTTCGAGAAGGCCGAGCATGTTCATCGCTTGCTGCCCTCCCAGCGGAACGACGAGAGATAGTGCTCGACGATCTTCAATCCATTGTCGAAGCTCACGCCCTGCGCGTCGAGACGACCCTGCACGCCCTTGCGGGGTTCGTTGAGCGTGGCCACCAGCACGGAAACGTCATACAGCCCCGGCAGCTTGCGGTAGGCATTCATGCAGACCACGGCACGCATCGGCAGGCCCGACTGGTCGATGTAGCGTTCGGTGCATTCGGCCGGGGTCTTGCGGCGCGACCCGCGCATGGCGAAAACCTCGTTGCGGAAGCTTTGCGAATACATGGTCGAGAACCGCAGCGGATGGAAGTTCGGCGCGTCATATGCCTCGTAGCGCAGGCGCAGGAAGCCGGTATTGAAATCACCCGCGAAGAGATGGCTGTCGACCTGGCAATCGGTCCGCTCCAGGCTGAAGGCGCGGAAATCCGGGTCACGCCCCTGGCCCCAGCAACGCGCGAATGCGTCGTCGGGCACCGGCACCATGTAGCCGAAATGCGCCTGCCCCTTGAGGGGTTGCGCAAGGAAGCGTTGGGACAGAAGGTCCTGATGGCGCATCAGCTGGCGCGCCACTTCGGCATGCGCCGGCTTCGTGATGGGTTGTGCGTTGACGGCGCGCTCCACCAGCGCTTGCGCCAGCGCGGCAGGAATCAGGAAGCTGACCTGCTCGCCGTCGAGCCGCTTGGCGACGTTGACGCCGATCACGCGGCCCGACTCGTCGAGCGCAGGGCCGCCACTCATGCCGGGGTTGAGCGCCCCACCGAAGAAGATGCGCGGGTAGAAGCTGCGCTGCACCAGCCCGTTGTAGGTGCCCTCGACCACCGCAAAGCCGATGTCCAGCGGATTGCCCAGCGAATAGATACGCTCGCCCTGCGACAGCGGCTCGCTCGCCGGCCGGAAGTCGAGCACCGCGCGCGCCGCGTCGGCCGGCGCGCCTTCGGTGGGCTTGACGCGCAGCACCGCCAGGTCGTGCTGGACGTCGAAGGCCAGCAGTTCGACCTCGCCCTCCTTGCCGTCCACCGGCACATAGACGCCGCGGTGACGTTCCGGGTCCAGCGCGAGCTGGCTCGCCACATGGAAGTTGGTGACGATGACGCCGCGGTCGGACACGTAGAAGCCCGAGCCGACCGTGGATTGCGTGTTGGTGTTGCGCAGCAGCGTGCGGATCTGGACGAGCTTGGCGCGCGAACTCTCGTAGACGCGGCGCGCGTCACGCGAAACTGCGGCGGGAGGTTCGGGAGCGGGCGTTGCCGCCTGCGCACCGGGCAGGGTCGGGGCAGGTGGTGGCGCCTGACCGGTCTGCGCAAGCGCCGGCATGGAAACCAGCAGGGTAAGCAGGAGAGCCGGGGCAGGAAGCTTGAAGAACATAGGTCCGGCCATTCTAGGCGTGGGCACGCGGATCCGTGCCGCGAAGCCCTACCGGAAAGCGGTCCATCGCCTCGTGAGCCCGGCGGCCGGATGGTAATGTGTGCGCCATGAAGAAATCTGATTTCGATCTGTTCGTCATCGGTGGCGGCAGCGGTGGCGTGCGCGCCGCACGGATGGCTGCGCAGCGAGGCGCCCGCGTCGCGCTTGCGGAAGTGGCCGACCTGGGCGGCACTTGCGTCAACGTGGGCTGCATCCCGAAGAAGCTCTACAGCTATGCGGCGCACTACGGCGAAGGCTTTGCGGAGAGCGCGGGCTTCGGCTGGGAGATCAAGCCGCCCGTCTTCAACTGGAACCGGCTCAAGGCGAACCGCGCGCGCGAGATCGGACGCCTCAATGGCGTTTACCAGCAACTGCTGGAAGGCGCAGGCGTCACGTTGCTGCGCGGCTGGGCGCGGGTGACGGGCGCCCACGGCGTACGCGTCGATGACCAGGACTTCAGCGCGGAGCACATCCTGGTGGCCACCGGCGGCACGCCGTTCGTGCCGGACGTGCCCGGCCGGGAACACGTGGTCACATCGGACCAGATGTTCGATCTCGAACCCTTCCCCTCGCGGCTGGTGGTGGTGGGCGGTGGCTACATCGCCTGCGAGGCGGCGTCGATCTTCAACGGGCTGGGCGCGGAAGTCACGCTGGTGCAGCGCGGCGCCCGCCTGCTCAACGGCTTCGATGACGACATCAGCACGTTCGTCGCGAGCGAGATGGGCAAGGCAGGCGTCGATGTGCGGCTGAACGCAGGCGTGGCAAACATCGCTGCACGAAGAAGCAAGACATCGCCCCTGCTCGTCACCTTGTCCGGCGGCGCGCAGATCAAGGCCGACGCCGTCCTCTACGCCACCGGACGCAAGCCGAACACGCAGGGCTTCGGACTGGAAGAGGCTGGCGTGAAGCTCGACGAGCGCGGCATGGTCGTCGTCGACAAGGATTTCCGCAGCAGCGTGCGCAGCATCCACGCGCTGGGCGATGTGTCCACGCACAAGGCCCTGACGCCCGTGGCGCTGGCCGAGGGCATGGTGCTGGTGGATCGCCTGTTCGGCCCGGCGAAAGGCAAGCGCGAACGACAGATGGATTACGACTTCATCCCCACGGCTGTCTTCACGCATCCGAATGTCGGCACCGTGGGATTCACCGAAGCGCAGGCGCGGGAGCGGTTCGGCAAGGTGACGATCTACCGCAGCGAATTCCGCGCGTTGCGCCATACGCTCAGCGACAGCACCGAACGCACGCTCATGAAGCTGATCGTCGATGACGCGACCGATCGCGTGGTCGGCCTGCACATGGTGGGTGACGAGGCCGGCGAGATCGTGCAGGGCTTCGCTGTGGCGCTGAAGGCCGGTGCAACCAAGGCCACGTTCGACGCAACCATCGGCATCCACCCGACGGCTGCGGAAGAATTCGTGACGATGCGCGAACCCTCGCGGGACTGACTCCGCCGGATGAGTGCGGCGGACGTGTCTTCAGTTGAAGATGCGCGGGAAGCTCTGGTAGGTGTGCGAGCCGTCGATCGACTCGGACACGGGCATGTCTTCCGGCTCGAGGGTCTCTTCGGGTGCTTCGTCCAGCTCGGCATCGAACAGGGCCATCTCCGCATTGCTGGCGGGTGCGGTGGGCCGGTCCAGCAGCAGGTATTGCTGCTGGCGCAGACCACGCAAGGTGCGCGAACCCTGGACGGCGTCCAGGACCTGCTGGGGTTCGAGCATCAGCGCGAACGGGTTGCTGGCAATGGCGGGATTGACGGCGGTGATCGGGTTGGCGTTCATGATGCGAATCCTTTCTTGTCGGTGTGAACAAACTGTAAGGAAGGCATCACGGCGTGATCGTCAGGCCAGGGCGCAACGCCATGTAGGACGCAGTCCGACGACAGGCACAATAAAGCCTATGCCTTACGTTCCCCCATTCATCGCACCAGCCCGTTTCACCAATGCAGAAGCCGCCCTGGCGCAGGTGCAGGCCATCTACAACAACAGCCTCGAACACCTGCGCGCCGCCATGCAGCGCTTCGTTGCCGGCGAGACCCTGCCGGGGCATGTGAGGGCTTGCTATCCGTTCATCCGCATACATACGGAAACCGTGGCGCGCTTCGATGTCCACGAGGGCGCGGGGCTGAGCTACGGCTTCGTCGCGGGTCCGGGTCGCTTCGAGACCACGCTCACGCGACCGGACCTGTATGCCGACTACTACCTCGACCAGTTCCGTCTGCTGCTCGAAAACCACCACACGGAACTCGAAGTCGGCACCAGCACGTCACCCATCCCCATCCACTTCTCGTTCGCACAGCACGATCACATCGAAGGCACGCTCACCGCCGACCGGCGCATGCTGATGCGCGATGTGTTCGACCTGCCCGACCTGGGCGCCATGGACGACGGCATCGCCAATGGCACGTTCGAACCCGGACCGGGCGAGGCACAGCCCCTGTCGCTCTTCACCGCGTCGCGTGTGGACTATTCGCTGCACCGCCTGCGCCACTACACCGGCACCGCACCCGACTGGTTCCAGAATTTCGTGCTGTTCACCAACTACCAGTTCTACATCGACGAGTTCGTGCGGCTGGGACACGAAGCCATGGCCGACGAGAACAGCGAGTTCGTCGCGTTCGTCGAGCCGGGCAACGTCGTCACGCGCCGCAAGGACCTGCCGCCGCAGCCAGGCGATGAGCTGGGCCTGGCCCCGCCCCGTCTGCCGCAGATGCCGGCCTACCACCTGATGCGCGCGGACCGCAGCGGCATCACCATGGTCAACATCGGCGTTGGCCCGTCGAATGCGAAGACCATCACCGACCACATCGCCGTGCTGCGCCCGCATGCGTGGATGATGCTGGGCCACTGCGCCGGCCTGCGCAACAGCCAGCAACTGGGCGACTACGTGCTGGCCCACGCCTACGTGCGCGAAGACCACGTGCTGGATGAAGAGCTTCCGCTGTGGGTGCCGATCCCCGCGCTCGCGGAAATCCAGCTCGCGCTGGAACAGGCCGTCGAAGACGTGACCCAGGTGCGCGGCGCGGCGCTCAAGCGCATCATGCGCACCGGCACCGTCGCCAGCACCGACAACCGCAACTGGGAACTGCTGCCCAACAACGAACCGCAGCGCCGCTTCAGCCAGAGCCGCGCCGTCGCACTCGACATGGAAAGCGCCACCATCGCCGCCAACGGCTTCCGCTTCCGCGTGCCCTACGGCACGCTGCTGTGCGTGTCGGACAAACCGCTGCACGGCGAGATCAAGCTGCCCGGCATGGCCAACCATTTCTACCGGGAACGTGTGGACCAGCACCTTCGCATCGGCATGCAGGCCATCGAGATCCTGCGGCGCGAGGGCTCAGGAAGATTGCACAGCCGCAAGCTGCGGAGTTTTGCGGAGGTGGCGTTTCAGTAGAGCTGGCTCAGTTGCGGCCGATCTGCGCCAACTCCAGTGTTTCGTCCACGGCGAACGAACCACCACCGGCTCCGCCGCCTGTGCGGGTGGCCGCCGTGAAACGAACAACGCGCTGAAGTTCGTGCGAGTACCAGACAGTGGCCCTGTAGCGCGCCATTACCGGAGAACTGGCCACGCTGGATGCAATACGCGATGTCCAGCCTTCGATGTCGATCCGCACGGCATTCACCTGCCCGACCGGGATCGTGATACGCCCTTCCACGCTGGTGGTCGCCAGGAATTCGAAGCGGTACTCATTGCCGCCAGCACGTTTCATGAATTTGTACTCGGTCACGCCCTGCTGCACCTTGCCGTTGCGTGTCCAGCCACCGGGCGGCGTCGCCGCATCGAGTTCCAGCGCGATCGGTGCCGATGCCTCGACCAGATCGCCATTGGCGCGCGTCACCAGCGCACCGGCATTGAACTGGATCCGGTCGTCGGACACGCGATCGACCTTGTAGGTGATGGTCTGGCGCTTGCCTGTCATGTGGTCGACCTGGAGATAGTCGAACGCGTCGCCGGGTCGCATCGGCAGCGTCCACGCACCTGCGCGCGTTTCTTTGACGGCGGCGTCAGGCGCAGACGTTGCAACACGCAGCCCCTCGGTCACGCCTGCACCGGGTACCCCAACGGCGGCGGCAGGCGGACTCGACGCCATCACCAGTGTCGATGCAGGGGCTGCTGGCACCGCATTGATCTTCGTGGCTGACCCCGGCTTCGCGGCCATGGCATAACCATCCTTCTCCTCCTTTCGATCGAACACCGCGTATTCGCCAAACACCAGTCGCACCCATGACGGATACGTGTAAGCCGAGCCTGTGTTGTGATCCACAAGTGCCCCGATGCCGCCACCGATGATGATGTTGCCCGCCAGCCCCGCATTGGCACGCGACACCAGCTTCGCGCTGGCAGGCGGTTGCCCCGGACTCGTGCAGGTGATTTCCAGATCGCGCCCGGAGCGCTTCACCTGCGTGCCCTGGCCCGACAGCACGCGGATCGTGCCCAGCTCGGTGATCAGGTCGCACGGCGCACCGGCGATCACGTCGCCCTTGTCGGTTTCCGTGTCAATCCTCAGCGAGTGTGTGCTGCCTTGCGTCACCGACGCACAACCCACGCTGAAACAACAGGCAATCGCCATTACTACCCATACCAGGCATCTCATCAGTTTCTCCCTCTAGCTATTCAGTTATCCAGTCCGAACGCTGCCTCACCGGCGGCTCAATTCCGAAAGTTCCAGCGTCTCGTCGACCGCAAAACCACCCGAACTGCGCGAGCTTCTCGTCGTCACATTGAACTTGACGACCCGCTTGAGTTCGGGCGAGTACCAGATCGTTGCGCTATAGGGCGCACCGACCCTGAAATTGGTGGACGCCGCCGAGGAACGAGTGGTCCAGCCGCGCAAATCCAGCCGCACGGCATTCACCGGACCGACGGGCAGATTGATGACACCGGGTGGGCCGATGTATACGGTCAACTCGTACTGGAAATTCGTCTCCCCGAGTTTCTTCGTGAAATTCAGGCTGGACATCCCGGTCGACACGCTGCCGTTCTGCGTCCATCCACCTGGCGGCGTGACCGCATCGAGCTCCATGGCAACTGGCGCGGACAGTTCGAGCAGATCACCGTTCGCACGGATGGCCTGGGCCCCCGAATTGAAAACCACGCGGTCGGCAGACACGCGATCCACGCGATACGTGATGGTCTGGCGCAATCCAGTCATGTGATCGACGCTGACATAGTCGTAGGCATCTCCCACTCGCGCGCTCGACGCAAATTCCGTGGGAGAAGTTGCCGATGTCGGAACGGCAGGCGGAGATAGTGCCGCTGATTCGATATTTGACGCAGGCAGCGATGCAGGCGCAGGCATGGTGGGCACCACTGTGCCGGACGCGGCTGCTGCGGAGAGCTTTGTGGCAGAGCCGGCTTTCGCGGTCATGGCGAAGCCCTCCTTCTCTTCCTTGCGGTCGAACACCGCGTACTCCCCGAACACGAGCTTGACCCAACTGGGGTAGGTGTACGCAGAGCCCGTGTTGTGATCGATGACAGCGCCGATCGCCCCGCCAATGATGATGTTGCCCGCCATACCCGCATTCGCGCGCGACACCAGCTTCGCGCTGGCGGGCGCTTGGCCCGGAGTATTGCAATTGATCTCCAGATCACGCCCCGAGCGCTTGACCTGCGTGCCCTGCCCTGACAGAACGCGGATGGTGCCTAGCTCCGTGATCAAGTCGCATGGGGCACCCGTAATCACTTCACCCTTGCTGGTTTCGGTATCAATCCGCAAGGAATGTGTACTGCCTTGCGTCACCGACGCACAGCCCACACTCAAACCGCACGCAAGAACGAGCAATGCCCGCGCTAGGAGCCTCATCCCAACCTCCGACACGTAATATTTTGTTATTCAAATTCTAGCCATCCGACCTGGGTTTGACCAGCGAAGCCGCCTTCTTCGCCTGCCCCCGCGCCTTCTCCACATCTGAATCGTGCACCAGCGCCACACCCATGCGGCGCTTCACGAAGCTCTCGGGCTTGCCGAACAGGCGGATGTCGCAATTGGGCACGCGCATGGCTTCATCGACGCCGTCGAACACGATGCCCTTGGCTTCCACGCCGCCGTAGATCACGGCGCTGGCGCCCGGACTCTTGAGCGTCGTATCCACCGGCAGGCCGAGGATGGCTCGGGCGTGCAGTTCGAATTCGTTCTGCCACTGGGTGATCATGGTGACCATGCCGGTGTCGTGCGGACGGGGGCTCACTTCGCTGAACCACACGTCCTCGCCTTTCACGAACAGCTCGACGCCGAAGAGGCCGAGGCCCGACGATTCGCCATCCAGGCCGATGCCGAGGTTGTCCGTCACGGCCTTGGCGATCTGGCGCGATTTCTCCAGCGCAGCGGGATGCATCGGGTGCGGCTGCCAGCTTTCGACATAGTCACCCCCCACCTGCACGTGGCCGATGGGGTCGCAGAAACGGGTTTCCACCTGCCCGCCCGCACCGAGCGCGCGCACGGTGAGTTGCGTGATCTCGTAGTCGAAGTCGATGAAGCCTTCGACGATGACGCGGCCATGGCTCACGCGGCCGCCTGCCATGGCGTAGTCCCACGCTTTCTTCACGTCGGCGGGGCCGTCGATCTTGCTCTGGCCCTTGCCGGAGCTGCTCATCACGGGCTTCACGATGCAGGGGTAGCCGATGGCCTTGCGTCCACCGGTGCCGTCGATGGCAGCCTGCAACTCTTCCAGCGAGTCGCAGAAAAGATAGGGACTGGTCGGAAGCGCCAGCGTCTCGGCCGCCAGGCGGCGGATGCCTTCGCGGTCCATCGTCAGGCGCGCGGCACGAGCCGTGGGGATGACGCGCACCACGCCTGCAGCCTCCAGCTCTTGCAACACCGGCGTGGCGATGGCCTCGATCTCGGGCACCACCAGGTGTGGGCGCTCGGCTTCGATCAGCGCCTTGAGTTGCGCGGGGTCGCTCATGGTGATGGTGCGCGCATGGTGCGCGACCTGCTGCCCGGGCGCGTTCTCGTAGCGGTCGACCGCGATGGTTTCCACGCCCAGGCGCTGCAGTGCGATCAGCACTTCCTTGCCGAGCTCGCCGGAGCCCAGAAGCATGACTTTCGTGGCGTTGGGGGACAGGGGGGTTCCGAGGCGGGTCACGGCGATCTCCGGGATGTTCTGACGGTGGGCAAATGGGCAGCCAGAACTGTACTTCACACCGCGTTCATCGCGTCTCACGCCATGTTG
Organism: Variovorax sp. VNK109; assembly: GCF_049445855.1. NCBI lineage: Bacteria > Pseudomonadati > Pseudomonadota > Betaproteobacteria > Burkholderiales > Comamonadaceae > Variovorax > Variovorax sp. VNK109. Next base: position 1,282,308 of record NZ_JBMSDV010000001.1, read on the forward strand.
TCAGCAGTTCGCCCCCGCGCGGTGGACACGCCACCCGGCCCGCAGCGAGAATCCCGGGCTCATGTCCGAAAAACTCTTCGAAGTCACACACCTCTCCAAACGATACGGCGACACCACCGTGGTGGACGACCTGTCGTTCGACATCGCACCCGGCGAATGCCTGGGCGTCATCGGCCCCAACGGCGCGGGCAAGACCACCACCATCCGCATGTGCCTGGGCCTGACGGCGCCAGGCGGCGGCCGCATCCAGGCGCTGGGGCTGGACATGCCGCAGGACGCGCTGGCGATCAAGGCGCAGCTCGGCGTGGTGAGCCAGTTCGACACGCTGGACCCCGATTTCACCTGCGCCGAAAACCTCATGGTCTATGGCCGCTACTTCCGCCTGCCCGACGCGCTGATCCGCGAACGCGTGCCGAAGTTGCTGGAGTTCGCCGCGCTGTCGCACAAGGCCAACGCCAAGCCGGGCGAGCTCTCCGGCGGCATGAAACGCCGTCTGTCGCTGGCGCGTTCGCTGGTCAACGACCCGAAGCTGCTGCTGCTCGACGAGCCCACCACGGGCCTGGACCCGCAGGCCCGCCACCTGATGTGGGAGCGGCTGCAACTGCTGCTGCAACAGGGCAAGTCCATCCTGCTGACCACGCACTTCATGGACGAGGCCGAACGCCTGTGCCACCGGCTGCTGGTGCTCGACCATGGCCGCAAGATCGCCGAGGGCAAGCCGCGCGAGCTGATCGCCGGGTATCTGGAGCCCGACGTCGTCGAGGTCTACGGCACAGGCGCACTTGCGCTGGCCGACTCGCCGGTGAAGGCACTGGCGTCGCGCACCGAGGTCAGCGGCGAAACCATCTTCTTCTACACGCAGCAGGCCAGGCCGCTGCTCGAAGCACTGTCGGCCTACCCGGCACTGCGCACGCTGCACCGGCCGGCCAACCTGGAAGACCTGTTCCTCAAACTCACCGGGCGGCAGATCCGCGCGGACGGCTGAAAGCGAATCATGGAGACGACTGCAACTTCCCCGGCATCGCAGACCCCATCGGTCTGGGCGCCGCCGCGCCTGTCGATGCGCTGGTGGCCCGTGTTCCAGCGGAACCTGCTGGTGTGGCGCAAGCTCGCCATCCCGAGCCTCATCGGCAACATCGCCGAGCCGCTGATGTGGCTCGTGGCCTTCGGCTACGGCATGGGTGCGCTGGTCGGACAGGTGAACTACGGTGGCACGCAGGTGCCCTACATCCTGTTCCTGGCCAGCGGCTCGATCTGCATGAGCGCGATGAATGCGGCGTCGTTCGAGGCGTTGTATTCGGCGTTCTCGCGCATGCACGTGCAGCGCACGTGGGACGGCATCATGAACGCGCCGATCGGGCTCGACGACATCGTGCTGTCCGAGATGCTGTGGGCCGGCTTCAAGTCGCTCTTCACCGTCACGGCCATCCTGTGCGTGATGCTGGCGCTGGGCATCAGCCACAGCCCCAAGCTCGTCGTCGCCTGGTTCGTGCTCGCCGGCGCGGGCGTGATGTTCTCCTGCATCGCGCTCATCTTCAATGCGCTGGCCAAGGGTTACGACTTCTTCACCTACTATTTCACGCTGGTGCTCACGCCGATGATGTTCCTCTCGGGTGTGTTCTTCCCGCTGGAGCAATTGCCCGAGGCCGTGCGCGCCGTCACCGCGTGGCTGCCGCTGACCAATGCGGTCGACCTGGTTCGGCCCCTGTTCATGGACCAGTGGCCGCGTGATGCGCTGCGCCACGGGCTCGTTCTGCTGGTCTACACCGTCGGTTCATTCTGGGTGGCGCTCGCGCTCACGCGGCGTCGCTTCAACAGCTGAGCCTGCAGCGCATACGCCATGACCGCCACGCTGCTCACACCGGAATTCATCGCGATCATCGATCGCGGTGTGTCGTCCATCGTGGCGTCGCGCAGCCTGGACATGAAGCCGAGCATCATGCGCGCAGTCGGTGCACGCATCACGCCCGACGGTACGCATGTGACGGTGTTCGTCTCGCGGCCGGCATCGCGCCAGCTATTGCAGGACATCGCCACCACCGGCACGGTGTCGGTGGTGTTCAGCGTGCCGTTCACGCACCAGACGGTGCAGGTCAAGGCCAGCCGGGGCGTTGAAATCCGTCCCGCTGGCGAGCAGGACCGGCCGGTGCTCGCGCGCTATCTCAAGTCGATGGAATTCGAGATCGGCCGCGTGGGCTATGGCCCGGCGTTCACGCGCAAGATGCTGTCGCACGACCTCGCGCAAACGGTTGCGATCGGCTTCACGCCCGAGCAGGCCTTCGACCAGACACCCGGTCCGCGCGCGGGGCGGCGCATGGAGCCGTCGGCATGACGCTCGCGCTCGAATCGATCCGCGAATGCTTCGAGGGTGCGCTGCCCGGCGTCATGGCCACCTGCAGCGCAGACGGCACGCCCAATGTCGCCTACATCTCGCAGGTGTACTACGCAGACCCGCAGCACGTCGCGCTGTCGTTCCAGTTCTTCAACCGCACGCGCGAGAACATCCTCGCCAACCCCTATGCGTCTGTACTGGTGCTGCATCCGGTCACGGTGCAGTTCTACCGGCTGCACATCCGGTACCTGCGTACCGAGACGTCGGGTCCGCTGTTCGAGCAGATGAAGGCACAGCTCGCGGGCATCGCGTCGTACAGCGGCATGGCCGATGTGTTCAGGCTGCTGGGCTCGGACATCTACGAGGTCCAGCAGATCGAGTTGGTGGAAGGCGACACCCTGCCGGCTGCGGCGCCGCACGGCAACCGGCTCTCCGCATTGCGCCTGTGCAGCGAGCGGCTCGCCCGCTGCACCACGCTGGACGAGTTGCTGCGCACCGCGCTCGCGTCGCTGGCCGACTTCATGGGCGTGCGTCATGCCATGGTGCTGATGCGGGACACGGCCACCGGCCACTTCTACACAGTGGCCAGCTGCGGCTACGCGGTGTCGGGCATCGGGTCGGAAATCGAACCCGGCGAAGGCGTGATCGGCGTTGCCGCGCGCGAGGCCACGCCCGTGCGCATCGGCCACATGGCCAATGCGTACAACTACCACCTGGCCGTGCGGCGCAGCTTCCGGGTGGAGACGCCCGGGTTGGCGCTGGCCACCGACATTCCCTACCCGGGCCTCGCAGCGCCGCACAGCCAGCTGGCGGCACCGATCATTTCATCCGGCGAAGTGCTCGGCGTGCTGTTTGTCGAGAGCCCGCAGGATCTGGCGTTCGGCTACGACGAGGAAGACATGCTGGTCACCATTGCCAGCCAACTGGGCGCGCGCATGGTCATGCTGCAGGCCGACGCCGACGCACCCGAGGCGCAGGTGGTGCCGACGCCGGAGCCTGCCACACAGGGTGCGCCGCTGGCCGTGCGGCGCTATTGCGTCAACGACAGCGTGTTCATCAACGACATGTACCTCATCAAGGGCGTGGCGGGTGCCATCTTCTGGAAACTGCTGTGCGACTACACGCAGCATGGCCGCACCGACTTCACGAACCGCGAGCTGCGGCTCGACCCATCGCTGCGCCTGCCCGATGTTTCCGACAACCTCGAAGCGCGCCTGCTGCTGCTCCAGCGCCGGCTGCAGGAAGCGGGCACCGGCGTGCTGATCGAGAAGACGGGGCGCGGTCGCTTCCGTCTCGCCGTCGCGCGGCCTGTCATGCTGGAAGACATCGGACGCTGAAGTCCGCTGCCGGCAGCCCCTGCGGCTCAGACCGTCACCAGGCCGGGCACAGGCGGCAGGCCGAGACCGCGCATGAGCTTGCCCCATTCGATGTCGCTCAGATGCGGGCGCGCGATCTCCAGCGCTGCCTCGAACGCGGGCGGCGGCGCGTGGCGCTGCATGTCGGCCATCATTTCCAGGCGCTCCGCCGGGTTCATGAACGGCACGAGCCAGCGCAGGACGAACATCATCTCCGCCGGGGGAATCGATGCGACCAGCCGGTTGTGGATGTCGACGAGTTCGGCATCGGTGTAGCGTGACCAGAGCACGGCGTTGTGCGCGGTTTCCTCGACGTGCATGTGCTCGAAGTTGTGCGCGATGAAGAGGGCCAGTTCCCGGTAGAGCGCCAGCGCCGGCACCGCACGTGCGTCGCCCGGCAGCTGCAGCAGACCCGTGGCAGCCCGCGCGATGCGGGAGATTTCCTTTTCGTGACCCTCATGATCCCGCGCGATCACGCCGCTGGCGCCGGACGCGCGGGCTTCGATGGCCGTGTGGATGAACTCGTTCTCGTGGCCAAGGTGGGCGATGCAGAAGTCCATGAGTTCCAGCACGCGGTGCGTGATCTGCGCGGTGTCCAAGTCGTCCGCCGTGTCCATGCGGCCGACCGCCACCAGCGTGTCCGTCATGAGCGCGCGCAACGCCTTGTGGATGCCGACGTACAGGTCCACGCGTGGCGCATGGGCGGGAACGGTGGCCGAGGTGGCTGAAATGGCGGGGGCGTTGGCCGCAGCGGCGACGCTGCGGGTTTCGTTGGAGTCGATTTTCATGAGGTGTCCTTGGGTGTTTCGTCATCCGCACCGGTCTTTGCGGCGCGTGCTTCGAAGTCTGTCGGAGCGCCCCATTCCGCACCTTTAAGAATTGCTTAGCGACTTCCTAAAAAAACCTTAATGGACGCACAGGCCTGCCGTAACATCGAATTTTTCACACTTCGAGCGAGGGCATCGTGAGCATTCAGACCGTCGGAATCATTGGCGCGGGGACCATGGGCAACGGCATTGCGCAGGCATGCGCCGTGTCGGGCCTGCAGGTGGTGATGGTGGACATTTCCGACGCGGCGGTCGCCAAGGGCGTGGCCACGGTCTCGGGCAGCCTGGACCGGCTGATCAAGAAGGAAAAGATCACGGAGGCCGACAAGACCGCCGCGCTCGCACGCATCAAGGGCTCCAGCAGCTACGACGACCTCAAGACCGCGCAGATCGTCATCGAGGCCGCCACCGAGAATTACGAACTCAAGCTCAAGATCCTCAAACAGGTGGACGCGCTGGTGGCGCCCGAGGTCATCCTCGCGTCCAACACCTCATCGATCTCCATCACCAAGCTCGCCGCCGCAACGACGCGCGCGGACCGTTTCATCGGCATGCATTTCTTCAATCCGGTACCGATGATGGCGCTGGTGGAGATCATCCGCGGCCTGCAGACCAGCGATGCCACGCACGACGCGGTGAAGACACTGGCAGAAGCGCTGGGCAAGTCGCCCATCACCGTGAAGAACGCGCCCGGCTTCGTGGTCAACCGCATTCTGGTGCCGATGATCAACGAGGCTTTCTTCGTGCTGGCCGAAGGCATCGCGACGCCGGAAGATATCGACGCCGGCATGAAGCTCGGCTGCAACCAGCCGATCGGTCCGCTCGCGCTGGCCGACATGATTGGCCTGGACGTCTGCCTGGCGGTGATGGATGTCTACCTCGCCGAGTTCGGCGACAGCAAGTACCGCCCCTGCCCGCTGCTCAAGGAGATGGTGGCTGCAGGCCGGCTGGGCCGCAAGACAGGGCGAGGTGTCTACAGCTATTGAGGCACGAGCGGAACTCTGGCGCTCCTGCCACAGCCTGCAAACGCCTGCAAGGCCGCACACGCTGCGGCCTTTTTCTTTTTCTTTTTCTTTTTCTTCCAAAATTAAATTGCACACAATTCAATTGCTCGCTACAATTCAACCCATGCCAAAAACCAGCGCCACCCATCACCCCGCGACGCCGGACGCCGCGCTGCTCCTGGACAACCAGGTCTGCTTCGCGCTGTACTCCGCCTCGCTGGCCATGACGCGGCTGTACAAGCCGTTGCTGGACGAGCTCGACCTCACCTACCCGCAATATCTCGCGCTGCTGGTGCTGTGGGAACAGGACGGTGTCACCGTGTCGCAACTTGGGGAGCGCCTCTCACTCGACTCCGGCACGCTCACACCACTGCTCAAGCGCATGGAAACGCAAGGCCTCGTCTCCCGCATCCGCGACGTTCAGGACGAACGCCGTGTGCTCATCACCCTGACTTCCGCAGGCCGCAAGCTCAAGACGCGTGCCGCGAAAATCCCGGGCTGCGTGCTGGCCGCCAGCCAGTGCTCCATCCCCGAACTGGTTTCCCTCACCCGCCAGATCCAGACGCTGCGCTCGCGCATCGCTGCCTGACGTTCATTCAACCGTTTCCACTTCAACCCCAAAGGAAAACACCATGGCCTCCCTCGAAAAAGTCCTCTACACCGCCAAGGCCCACACCACCGGCGGCCGTGACGGCGCCTCGCGCACCGACGACGGCCGTCTGGACGTGAAGCTGTCCTCGCCCGGCACGTCCGGCACCGGCACCAACCCCGAGCAACTGTTCGCCGCCGGTTACTCCGCCTGCTTCATCGGTGCCATGAAGGCCGTCGCCGGCATGCAGAAGATCAGCCTGCCGGCCGATCTGGCCATCGACGCCGAAGTGGACCTGGGCAAGGTCGGCCAGGGCTACGGCGTCGCCGCCCGCCTGAACGTGAGCCTGCCCGGCATGGACCGTGCCGCCGCACAAGCGCTGGTGGACGCCGCCCACCAGGTCTGCCCCTACTCCAACGCCACGCGCGGCAACATCGACGTGACCATCAACCTGGTCTGATCGCCGATCGGCGCGTTCTTCCGACCGCGTCATGAAGGCCTCCGGCGAATTGCCGGGGGCCTTTCCTTTTGCGATACCCGACAATCCGGCATGCCTGCGCAGACTCCTTCCACCGACGCCCGACATCCATACGACTCGCTCACACCCGATGTGGTGATGGACGCGCTGGCCACCGTCGGCCTCTTCGGCGACGGGCGTCTCATGGCCCTCAGCTCGTACGAGAACCGCGTTTACCTTGCGCATCTGGAAGACGGTAGCGCGGTGGTCGCCAAGTTCTACCGACCCGGCCGCTGGAGCGATGACGCGATCCGCGAAGAACACGCATTCGCGGCCGAGCTGATTGCCAGCGAAGTGCCCATCGCCGCGCCGCTCGTTCTCGATGGCCGCACCCTGCACCACCATGCGGGGTTCTCGTTCAGCGTGAGCCCACGGCGCGGCGGACGCCGGCCCGAACTCGACGACTTCGAAGTGCTGGAATGGACCGGCCGCTTCCTCGCGCGCATCCACAGCGTGGGCGCCGCGCGGCCGTTCGTGCATCGCCCTGTGCTGGGCCTGGACACGTTCGTGCGTGAACCCTACGACTGGCTGGTCGAACACGACAGCGTTGCGCCCGAAGTGCGCACCGAATGGAAGGCCGTGTTCAAGGACACGCTTGCGCTGCTGCAGGATGCCGTCCGCTGGGACGGTGCAGACGTCGAAAGTCCGCGACTGCTGCGCCTGCATGGCGATTGCCATCCCGGCAACATCCTCTGGACGCCGGACGAAGGCCCGCACTTCGTCGACCTGGACGATGCGCGCACAGGCCCTGCCGTGCAGGACCTGTGGATGCTGCTGGACGGCGAACGCGCGCAGCGCACGCAACAACTCGGTGCGCTGCTCGACGGCTACGAGCAATTCAGGAATTTCGACCGGCGTGAACTGGCCCTGATCGAGCCGCTGCGCACGCTGCGTCTGATCCACTACAGCGCATGGCTCGCGCGCCGCTGGGACGACCCGACGTTCCCGATGAATTTTCCGTGGTTCGGCAGCGCCGACTACTGGTCAGGCCAGGTGTTGATGCTCAGGGAGCAGATCGAGGCGATGCAGGAAGAACCGCTGTACGCCTGAGCGGGGTGCGTGCAAGATCAGGGCGCTTCCTGCTGGGCAGGCACCACGACGCCTTGTCGCACGCCGGCGGACGGCGCGGCGCGTTGTGCGTCCGGACGATTCGGGTCATAGAGCACGGTGCCGGTGCCGACACCCACGCCGACTCGCGCGCCACTGTTGCCCACCGGGGTCGACGCGCCGACACCGACATTACCCGTCACCTGGCCGCGCTGGTTGACGCCGACGCCTGCGCCGACCGGGCCGGCCCCCACACCGGCACCGACCGACACGCCGGTGTTGCTGACGCCCACACCCACCGACACGCCCGGGAAGATCGGCACGCCGATGCCCACACCCACGGAACTGCAGCCCGCCAGCAAGAGGGCCGCGGCAGCGAGGGCGAAGGACGCAAAGGGAAGGCGTTGTGTCATGGGCATCACCAACGCATTACAGCAGAAGCGCGTTGACCCTGCGCACGTAGGCAGCAGGGTCCTCCGGCATGCCGCCCTCGGCCAGCAGCGCCTGGTCGAACAGGATGTGCGCGAGATCGTTGAAATGCACCGAGCCGTCGAGCTTCTTCACCAGCGCATGGTCGGCGTTCACTTCGAGAATGGGTTTGGTCATCGGCACGTCCTGCCCGGCCTGCTTCAACATGCGCGCGAGCTGGGTGCTCATGCCATCATCGGCCACCACCAGGCAGGCCGGCGAATCCACCAGCCGCGTGGTCACACGCACGTCCTGTGCCTTGTCCTTCAGCGCCTCCTTCAGTTTCGCGAGCAGCGGTTTGAAGGCTTCGGCTGCGTCTTCAGCCGCCTTCTTTTCCGCTTCATCCTGCAGTTTGCCCAGATCCACCGCGCCGCGCGCGACGGACTGCAACGGCGTGCCGTCGAACTCCGTCAGGTAGTTCAGCGCCCACTCGTCCACACGGTCCGTCATCAGCAGCACCTCGATGCCCTTCTTGCGGAAGACTTCGAGCTGCGGGCTGTTCTTCGCGGCGGCCAGCGTGTCGGCGGTGATGTAGTAGATGGCGTCCTGGCCGTCTTTCATGCGGGCCTTGTAGTCGGCCAGCGACACGTTCGCCGCATCGCTGGAGGTCGATGCGAAGCGCAACAACTTCGCCAGGCGTTCGCGATTGGCCGAATCTTCGGCCAGGCCTTCCTTGAGCACGGCCCCGAAGGCGGCGTAGAACTTGGCGTATTTCGCCTTGTCGTCGGCCGAAGCGCCTTCGTCCTTCTCGGCCTTCGCCATGTCCTCCAGCATCGACAGCACGCGCTTGGTCGAGCCCTCTCGGATGGCGCGCACGTCGCGGCTTTCCTGCAGCAGTTCGCGGCTCACATTCAGCGGCAGGTCGGCCGAGTCGATCACGCCCTTCACGAAGCGCAGGTACACCGGCATCAGCGCCTCGGCGTCGTCCATGATGAACACGCGCTTGACGTACAGCTTCACGCCGGCCTTCTTGTCGCGGTTCCACAGGTCCATGGGCGCACGGGCGGGCACGTACAGCAATTGCGTGTATTCGGTGCTGCCTTCCACGCGGTTGTGGCTCCAGGCCAGAGGCGCCTCGAAGTCGTGACCAACCGTCTTGTAGAACTCGATGTACTGCTCGTCGGTGACGTCCTTCTTCGGCCGCGTCCACAAGGCGCTCGCCTGGTTGACGGTTTCCCATTCGTCGGTGACCACCATTTCACCGCCCTGGTTGTCCTCGCCTTCTTTCCACTCTTCCTTGCGCATGAGGATGGGCAGCGAGATGTGGTCGGAATACTTCGCGATGACCGACTTGAGCTTCCAGGTGGACAGGTATTCGGTGGCATCGTCGCGCAGGTGCAGCGTCACGCTGGTGCCTCGCTGCGCACGCTCGATGACCTCGACTTCGAAGTCCCCCGTGCCACCGCTCACCCAGCGCACGCCTTCGCTGGCGGGCAGCCCTGCACGGCGAGACTCGACCGTGATCTTCTCCGCCACGATGAAGCCGGAATAGAAACCCACGCCGAACTGGCCGATGAGTTGCGCGTCCGACTTCTGGTCGCCGGAGAGCTTGCTCATGAAGTCGCGCGTGCCGCTCTTGGCGATGGTGCCCAGGTTGTCGATGGCTTCCTGCTGCGACAGGCCGATGCCGTTGTCGGAGATCGTCAGCGTCTTTGCGTCCTTGTCGTAGCTCACGCGCACCTCGAGGTTGGGCGCATCTTCGTACAGGGCGTTGTTGTTCAGTGCCTCGAAGCGCAGCTTGTCGCATGCGTCGGACGCGTTGGAGATCAACTCACGCAGGAAGATTTCCTGGTTGGAGTACAGCGAATGCGTGACGAGGTGCAGCAGCTGCGCGACTTCGGCCTGGAAGGAAAGGGTTTGCTTGCTCATGTCGATGGAATGCCCGGACTTTGAAAGATGGAAACACAAACGCCCCGGATTTCGGGGCGTTCGGGCCGTTTTCAAGGCCGGATTATCGCGCGGAGCAGGCGGCGCTCCACGAAGGGAGCATCGACTGGCAATGCCAGGCGATCAGCCGCGCGTCTGGCTTTGCACCTGCAGTTGCGCGCGCACGGCGTCGCGGGTCAGGCCGGACTTGACCATGGGTGCCACCACCGATGCCGAAGGGATGCTCTTGTCCACCCGGGCGTAATCGACAGCTTCGGCATGCACGGCTTCGCGGCTGCGGCCGTTGCGCACCGGCTCGGTCACACGCGAGCCCGAGGGAATGCTCCTGTCGGTGCGTGCGTACTGCACGGCTTCAGCGTTCACTTCGGCGCGCGCGCGCTGACCCTGGATTTGCAGTGCGAACTGCGAACCGTCTGCTTCGTCGGCAGCGGCCACGCCGGCCAGGCCCGAAAGGACAACGGCAGCGATGAGGGCGGAGGTCTTGTTCATGTCAGTTCCTTCTTCAGTGGTTGGTGTCCTTCTGCAGGCATTGCATCCGGACGGTTGCCGGTTGCCCATTGCCGACTGGCAATGTCTTCAAGCAACCGTGTGCCCACTGTAGGAAATGCAAATTAGCCAACCATTAGCGGAAACTTAGCTGGCGATTAGATCGAGCTCAGCTGGCGGCCAGCTTCAGTTGCGCGATGAGTCCCGTCCCGTCGGCACGATTGGCCAGCAGGAGCTCCGCCTTGTTGCGGCGCGCCGCCGCCAGTGCGATGGCCAGCCCCAGGCCACTGCCGCGCGTGTCGTTGCCCGGCACGCGGAAGAACCTGTCGAACACGCGCTCCAGCATCTCCGGGGGAACGCCGGGTCCGTGGTCGCCCACCTCGATGACGATGCGGCCGTCGCGCTGCGCAAGCAGCACATCCACCGCACTGCCCTCGGGCGCATGACGCAGCGCGTTGTCGATCAGGTTGTCCAGGATGCTGCGCAGGTCCTGCGGCGCAAAGCACACGTGCGCCTTCACGGTCGCCGGCAGCTCGTCGACGAGACCGAGGTCGATGCCGCGCTGGTCGGCCAGCGCGATGAGCGTGTTGATGCTCTCCCGCGCCTGCTGCCTCAGGTCGACCGTCTCGGCCTGCACGGCCTGCGCTTCCTGACGCGACAGCCGCAGCATCTGGTCCACGAGGCGCTGCGCGCGTTGAACACCGGCTTCCAGCTGCTCGAACTGCGCATCGCATCGGGCATCGGCTGGCAAGCCCGCCAGTTGCGCACGCAGGTTCACGAGCTGCAGGCCGATGGCGGCCATCGGCGTGCGCAGCTCGTGCGCGGCGTCCTGCATGAAGCGGCGTTGTGCGCCGAAGGCATCGCGCAATCGTGCCAGCAGGCTGTTGAACGATTCGACCAGCGGCCGGATCTCCAGCGGCACGCGATCGAGCGGCAGTTCCTGGATGCTGTGCTCGTCCTGCCGCGCGGCGCTCTGGCTGATCTCGCGCACCGCACGCGTGACCATCGCGACGATGCCCCAGATCACCAGCAGTGACAGCGGCAGCAGGATGGCCACCGGCAGGATCGCCGCACCCGCACGGCCGAGCAACTGCACGGTGCGGAATTTCTGGCTCTGCGACACCTGCACACGCCGGCCGGTCGCGTCGGGCGACACCGCCAGGTACACACGCCACTTCTCACCGCCCGCCTCGACGTCGTGAAAGCCCGGGCCGGCCTGCAGCGGCAGCACATGCGCCGGGTAGTTGGAGAGCTTCAGATGCCCCTGGCCGTCGTACACCTGCACGGCATACGTGCCCCATTCACGCACGCGCTCACGCGTGAGCACGGGCAGGTGCACGCTGAGTTCCTCGACCTTTTCATGCTGCGTATTCCTCACCATCAGCGAGTTGCCCAGCATGCTCATCTGGTCGTCCATGAAGGTATTGACCATGGTGGAATAGCTCCACCAGCTGGCCGCGCCCGCCAGTGCAGCCACCAGTGCGAACAGCGGCAGCAGCCAGGCCAGCAGCACGCCGCGCAGCGAACAGCCCGGACCTTTCGGAAAGACGTTCATGCGCCCGCCCCCGGTGCCGTGGCGGTCACGGCGACCACACGCCAGCCGAGCCCGCGCACGTTGCGGATCAGGTCCGCACCCAGCTTGCGGCGCATGCCGTGGATCAGCACGTCCACCGCGTTGCTGGACACTTCCTCGCCCCAGCCGTAGATGCGTTCCTCGAGCTGATCGCGCGAAAGGATGGCACCCGGCCGCTCCAGCAGGGCGTGCAGCAGCGCGAACTCGCGCGCCGAAAGCTCGATGCGCCCGGAAGACATCAGTACTTCGCGCGTGGTGAGGTCCAGCTGGAACCCGGCCTGCCCGATGAGCGAGTGCGCCGCACCGTCGCGACGGCGGATCACCGCGCGCATGCGAGCGAGCAGTTCGCGGAATTCATAGGGCTTGAGCAGGTAGTCGTCGGCGCCCAGGTCCAGGCCCCGGATGCGGTCGTCCAGCCCGTCGCGCGCGGTGAGCACGAGCACGGGGGTGAGGTCGCCGCGCGTGCGGCAGTGGCGCAGCACTTCCACGCCGTCGAGTTTGGGCAGGCCGAGGTCGAGCAGCACGCAGGCGTAACCGCCGTCGTCGATGGCGCTGCGTGCCAGCATGCCGTCCCGCACCCAGTCCACCGACCAGCCCTCACGGCCCAACGCCTGCGCCAGGCCCTGGCCGATCATGGTGTCGTCTTCAACGAGGAGTACGCGCATCCCCGCCCGCATTCACGCCGATCCGCAGGGACTGGCACTGGACTGTTTCGCCCGCATCCCACGCCGCTTCGCGTCGCAGGCTCATCCACCGGCGCAGGAACACGACCGCCATGAACGTGAGCAGGCCGAGCATCAGTGCGTGGAACAACAGGCCATTGCCGATGGAAGTCTGCCGCAGCAGGAAGAAGCCGTGGGCGACGACCAGGAAGGCGAGCAGCAGCAGGGCCAGGGCAGCCCGGTCGGTGGAAGACAGCGAGTTCGCAGGACGGTTCATGGCAACTCCGGAGGCGGTCGAAGGGAAGCGCCGATGCTGCCGGTCGAGAATTAGCTGGGGATTAGCCGGGCATCCACCGGGTTCGACGGTCAGAACTTCTCGTGCGGGCCGAGGTAGCGCCATTGTCCCACCGGCAGGTTGCCCAGCACGACGCGCCCGATGCGGATGCGCTTGAGGCCGACGACCTTGAGGCCGACCAGTTCGCACATGCGACGGATCTGGCGCTTCTTGCCCTCGGTGAGCACGAAGCGCAATTGCTCGGGGTTCTGCCAGTCGACCTGCGCAGGCTTGAGCGGCTTGCCGTCCAGCGACAGGCCGTGTCGCAGGCGCGCGAGTTGCTGGGGCGGAAACGATGCCTGCGGATTGCTCGCGATATCGCCGAACTGCACGCGCACGAGGTATTCCTTCTCCATGCCCGAGTCTTCGCCGATGAGCTGGCGCGCCACGCGTCCGTCCTGCGTGAGCACGAGCAGGCCGACCGAGTCGATGTCCAGCCGGCCGGCCGGTGCGAGACCGCGCAGTTGCTGCGGGCTGAAGCGCATGCGGCTCGGGTCGTCGCGCCAGTGGGTGCGCGCGCCGATGAGCGTGGCCGCGGGTGCGTGCCCGTCTTCGGCCTGGCCGCTGACGTAGCCCATGGGTTTGTGCAGGAGGATGGTGACCTGCGTGGCCTGCTGGCCCTGCGCCTTCTTGTCGACCTCGATGCGATCCTGCGGCAAGACCTTGAGACCCATCGGCGCGACCTGGCCGTTGACCTTGACCCAGCCCCGCTCGATCCAGTCGTCCGCCTCGCGCCTCGAACACAGGCCGAGTTCGGCCATGCGTTTGTTGAGGCGGCTGGGTTCGTTGGCTGGGCTGGCGTCTGTCATGTCGTTGCGATTTTATGGCCCTCTCTTACTGGGTGGCTGGCTGCGCGTGGGCTGGCCTGTGGCAGGGCGGAGTCACTGGCCGCTGAAGCGGCTCCCCTGCGCTGCTCGCTCCAGGCGGGGTCCGCAGAACTCGCTTCGCTCAAACAACTGCGGCCCTGATCCGCCTTACGCTGTGCTGCTCGGCAGTGCCAGACGCCCTGCCACAGGCCAGCCCACGCTCCGCTGTATCGATTCTGCAAGTCAGACAACAAGAAGCCGCGTGCCAGCAAAGTCCCATTGCGGCAGCGCTGACCGAGCGAAGCTCCTTCAACCTCCACCAAGCCTGATGGGCCGCTGTGGCCATGGCCCTTGTGCGCGGCTGAGCAGCGGAGGGCGGCGGGGAAAGAGAAGCGAAGTTGTTTGAGCGAAGCGAGTTCTTCGCTTCCCCCGCTGACCGAGCAGCGCAAGGGAGTCCGAAGGGCCCGCGAACCTGGGCCACGGCCACAGCGGCCCATCAGGCGCTCTCCCCTACTTCGACAACCAGCTCGACCGCAAGGCCTGCAGATCCAGCACACGCAACCCGCCGTATTCGACGCGGATCGCGCCCTGATCCTGCAGGGTGATCAGCGCCTTGTTCACCCGCTGCCGCGACAGGCCGACGAGATAGGCCAGCTCCTGCTGCGTGATGCGCAGCACCTCACCCACGCCCGGGTACAGCACCGGGTTGAACAGCGACGCAAGGCCGCGCGCCACGCGCACGTCGGGGTTGTTCAGCCGGTCGATCTCGCGCGCCGCGATGAACTGCCCCAGCCGCTCGTTCAGCTGGTTCATGATGAAACGGTTGAAGCCGATCGAGTGGTCCAGCAGCCAGTGGAAGGTGTCCACCGGCACGCCGGCGATCACGCTTTTGCGCAGCGCCTGGATGTTGTAGCGGTAGGGCTCGCGCTTGAGCGCCGTGCCTTCGCCGAACCAGCCGCCCGGCGGGATGCCGGTGAAGGTGGTCGTCGCGCCCTGGGCGTTGTCGCTGCTCATCTTGAACAGGCCGTCGACCACGCCGAACCAGTAAGTCACCGGCCGGCCCACGCGGCAGACGAACTCGCCGGGCCCGGCATCGCTGACGCGCAGTTCGGCCACGGCAAGCCGGCGCTCTTCATCCTTCAGAAGCGCGAGCCACGGGATGCCTGCCAGCTCCTGCGGCGTTGCGGCGCGGCGGCGCTGGTGCAATGTGGAGTCGTGGGTGGTCGTCGACGGCATGGAAACTCCGGATAGGGAAAGTCCGCCCCGGTATCACCCTTAAATTGTCGTCCGAACGACAACTTGGCGTCAAACCGGCTCCTACATTGGGCCCCATGGAGACAACCTTTCCCCGCCTGCTGCTCAGGCATGCCGCCGAACGCCCCGACGCGCCGGCCATGCGCGAGAAGGAATACGGCATCTGGCAGACCCACACCTGGGCCGGCATGGCGCAGATGGTCGAGCACGCGGCCTGCGGCCTGCACCAGGCCGGCCTCACGCGCGGTGAGCACGTGGTGGTGATCGGCGCGAACCGCCCCCGCCTCTATGCCGTCACGCTGGCCGTCCAGGCGCTCGGTGCGATCCCCGTGCCGCTGTATCAGGACGCCGTGGGCGCGGAGTACCTGTTCCCCATCACCAATGCCGAAGTGCGTTTCTGCGTCGCAGAAGACCAGGAGCAGGTGGACAAGCTGCTGGAAATCCGCGCGCAGTGCCCGCTGATCTCCCACATCTTCTACGACGACCCCCGCGGCCTGCGCAACTACAGCGAGGCAGGACTTGCGTCGCTCGAAAGCCTGCTGGAAAGCGGTGCGGCATTTGCGCAGCAGCACCCGCAGTTCTTCACAACCGCGGTCGACAAAGTTGAGCCCGGTGACGTGGCGGCGATGTTCTTCACCTCCGGCACCACAGGCAACCCGAAGGGCGTCGTGCACACGCATGCGTCGCTGCTCAACCGCGCGCAGGCCGGCGCGGACTTCGACAGGCTGACCGCCAACGAGGAAGTCCTGGCGTACCTGCCACCCGCGTGGGTGGGCCAGAACATCTTCAGCTACGCGCAGTGGCTGGCCTGCGGCTACATCGTGAACTGCCCCGAGTCGGGCAGCACGGTGATGATCGACCTGAAGGAAGTCGGGCCGACCTACTACTTCGCGCCGCCGCGCGTGTTCGAAGCCCTTCTCACCAGCGTGATGATCCGCATGGAAGACGCTGGCGCAATCAAACGCAGCATGTTCCACCACTTCATGAACGTGGCGCGACGCGTGGGTCCGGCGCGCATGGATGGCAAGGCGCTGTCGCTGGGTGATCGCGTTTCGTATGCGCTGGGCAACCTGTTCGTCTACGGCCCGCTGCGCAACAACCTGGGCCTGTCGCGCGTGCGCGTGGCCTACACCGCCGGCGAAGCCATCGGCCCCGACCTGTTCACGTTCTACCGCTCCATCGGGGTCAACCTCAAGCAACTTTACGGTTCCACCGAGACGGCCGTGTTCGTGTGCCTGCAGCCGGACAACCAGGTGCGCGCCGACACCGTGGGCATCCCGATCCAGGGTGTGGAGATCAAGGTGGCCGACAACGGCGAGATCCTGGTGCGCTCGGCGGGCCTGCTCAAGGGCTACTACAAGAACGAAGCTGCGACGGCCGAAGTGCTGACGGCCGATGGCTGGTACCACACGAGCGATGCGGGCTTCCTGGATGCGAGCGGGCATCTGAAGATCATCGACCGCGTGAAGGACGTGGGCCGCATCCGCGGCGGTGCGAACGACGGCGCGATGTTCGCGCCCAAGTACGTGGAGAACAAGCTCAAGTTCTTCCCGCACATCAAGGAAGCGGTGGCGCTGGGCGACGGGCGCGACCGCGTGTGCGTGATGATCAACATCGACTTCGACGCCGTGGGCAACTGGGCCGAGCGCCGCAACCTGCCCTATGCCGGCTACACCGACCTCGCGCAAAAGCCCGAGGTGTACGAG
Source organism: Variovorax sp. VNK109 (assembly GCF_049445855.1). Taxonomy (NCBI): domain Bacteria; kingdom Pseudomonadati; phylum Pseudomonadota; class Betaproteobacteria; order Burkholderiales; family Comamonadaceae; genus Variovorax; species Variovorax sp. VNK109. Next base: position 1,299,155 of record NZ_JBMSDV010000001.1, read on the forward strand.
CTCATCCGTGAATGCGTGGAGAAGGTCAACGCCGACTTGGCCAACGACGCGTTGCTCGCGGGCAGCCAGATCAGCCGTTTCCTCGTGCTGCACAAGGAGCTGGATGCCGACGACGGCGAGCTCACGCGGACCAACAAGGTCCGCCGCGGCTTCATCGGCGAGAAGTACGCGGTGCTGGTCGATGCGCTTTACAGCGGTCGCCTCGTGCAATTCATCGAGACGCAGGTGAAATTCGAGGACGGGCGCACCGGCAGCGTGAGCGCCACGCTGAAGATCCAGGACGCGAAAACCTTCTCCGCCGTGAAGGCAGCTGCATGATGGACATGTCACCTCCTCCCCTCCTCGACGAAGCCGCGCCGGCCAGGGCCGGCCGCAAGATCGGCGACGTCATCCTCGAAGTGAAGGACATCTCGCTCGCGTTCGGCGGCGTGAAGGCGCTCACCGATATCTCGTTCGATGTTCGCGAGCACGAGATCCGCGCCATCATCGGCCCCAACGGCGCGGGCAAGAGCTCCATGCTCAACTGCATCAACGGCGTGTACCAGCCGCAGCAGGGTGCCATCAGCCTGCGCGGCCAGCAGTTCCGCCACATGAACTCGCGGCAGGTCGCCGAGATGGGCGTGGCCCGCACCTTCCAGAACCTCGCGCTGTTCAAGGGCATGAGCGTGCTCGACAACATCATGACCGGGCGCAACCTCAAGATCCGCAGCAACATCCTGCTGCAGGCCTTGCGCATCGGCCCCGCGCAGCGCGAGGAAATCCGCCAGCGCGAATTCGTCGAACGCATCATCGACTTCCTGGAAATCCAGGCCTGGCGCAAGACGCCGGTCGGCCAGTTGCCCTACGGCCTGCAAAAACGCGTGGACCTGGGCCGCGCCCTCGCGATGGAGCCGCAGGTGCTGCTGCTGGACGAGCCGATGGCCGGCATGAACGTGGAAGAGAAGCAGGACATGTGCCGCTTCATCCTCGACGTGAACGACGAGTTCGGCACGACCGTGGTGCTCATCGAGCACGACATGGGCGTGGTGATGGACATCTCCGACCGCGTGGTGGTGCTCGACTACGGCCGCAAGATCGGCGACGGCACGCCCGACGAAGTGCGCAACAACCCCGAAGTGATCAAAGCCTATCTGGGCACATCGCATTGAGCAGGACGCGACATGGGCTTCTTCCTTGAAACTCTCTTCGGCGGCCTGATGGCCGGCATGCTGTATTCGCTGGTGGCGCTCGGCTTCGTGTTGATCTACAAGGCGTCGGGCGTCTTCAATTTCTCGCAGGGCGCGATGGTGCTGTTCGCCGCGCTCGCGATGGCGCGCTTCGCCGAGTGGTACCCGAAGTGGTTCGGCTTCGAGAGCCTGATCCTTGCGAACCTGCTGGCCTTCGTCACGGCCATGGCACTGATGGTGGTTGTGGCCTGGCTGATCCAGCGGCTGTGCCTGTCCAGGCTGGTCAACCAGGAGGGCATCACGCTGCTCATGGCGACGCTGGGCATCGCCTACTTCCTCGACGGCCTGGGCCAGACGCTGTTCGGCAACGACATCTACAAGATCGATGTAGGCATGCCGAAGGACCCGGCCATGATCCTGGAAAACACCTTCCAGGGCGGGCTGCTGATCAACAAGGAAGACCTCGTCGCCGCGCTCGTGGCTGCCGCGCTCGTGGTGGCACTCGCCATCTTTTTCCAGAAGACGTCCACCGGCCGCGCGCTGCGCGCGGTGGCGGACGATCACCAGGCTGCGCAGTCCATCGGCATTCCGCTGGACCGCATCTGGGTGATCGTCTGGTCGGTGGCCGGCTTCTCCGCGCTCGTGGCCGGGATCATCTGGGGATCCAAGCTCGGCGTGCAGTTTTCGCTGTCACTCGTCGCCCTCAAGGCGCTGCCCGTCGTGATCCTGGGAGGGCTCACATCCGTGCCGGGCGCGATCATCGGGGGGCTCATCATCGGTGTGGGAGAAAAGCTCTCCGAGATCTACATCGGGCCGCTGCTGGGAGGCGGCATCGAGATCTGGTTCGCCTACGTGCTGGCGCTTCTGTTCCTTCTCGTGCGGCCGCAGGGCCTGTTCGGCGAGAAGATCATCGACCGCGTGTGAAGGAGGCCTGAACCATGCTCTACCGCGAAAACGGCCAGTTCAAGACCACCTACCGCTCGGACCTGCAGATCTTCCCGATCCTGCAGGACCGCATCGCCATCGGCCTGCTGCTCGCCGCGGTGTTCCTCATCGTCCCCCTGGTGGCGTCGGACTATCTCATCCGCGCGATCCTGATCCCGTTCCTCATCCTCTCGCTCGCAGCGCTGGGGCTGAACATCCTCGTGGGCTACTGCGGGCAGATTTCGCTGGGCACCGGCGCGTTCATGGCGGTCGGGGCGTACGCGGCCTACAACTTCCTCGTGCGCATCGACGGCATGCCGCTCGTCGTGGCGCTGCTGCTGGGTGGTTTCTGTTCGATGGTGGTGGGCGTGCTGTTCGGTATCCCCTCGCTGCGCATCAAGGGGCTCTACCTGGCGGTCGCGACGCTGGCCGCGCAGTTCTTCACCGACTGGGCGTTCCTGCGCATCAGCTGGTTCACCAACAACTCGCCCTCGGGTTCGGTCAGCGTCGCAGGCCTGAACGTGCTGGGCATGCCGATCGAGTCGCCCGTCTCCAAGTACCTGCTGTGCCTTTCGTTCGTGGCGGTGTTCGCGCTGCTGGCCAAGAACCTGGTGCGCGGCGCCATCGGCCGCGAATGGATGGCCATGCGCGACATGGACGTGGCCGCCGCCGTCATCGGCATCCGTCCGGTCTACGCCAAGCTCACGGCCTTCGCGGTCAGCTCGTTCATCGTCGGCGTGGCCGGCGCGCTGTGGGCCTTCATCCACCTCGGTGCGTGGGAGCCGGCGGCGTTCAACATCGACCGCTCGTTCCAGCTGCTGTTCATGGTGATCATCGGCGGGCTCGGCTCGATCATGGGTGCGTTCTTCGGCGCGGCCTTCATCGTGATCCTGCCGCTGCTGCTCGACCAGATTCCCTACTGGTTCGGCATCCCGATCTCGACGGCGCTCGCCTCGCACCTGACTTTCATGATCTTCGGCGCGCTGATCGTGTTCTTCCTCATCGTCGAGCCGCATGGCCTGGCCAAGCTGTGGAGCATCGGAAAACAGAAGCTCCGCCTGTGGCCATTTCCTCATTGATTGCAGATTGATTGTTCCGTCAGTGTCAGTTCATTCCAGAAGGAGACAACGCATGAAGTTCAAATCACTCTTGGTGGCGGCCGCTGTCGGCGCGTCCACGCTGCTTTCCGCCCCCGCTTTCGCGCAGGCCAAGGAGCAGTTCTTCCCGCTGCTGGTGTACCGCACCGGCCCCTACGCGCCCAACGGCACGCCGTGGGCCAACGCCAAGCAGGACTACATCAAGCTCGTCAACGCGCGCGGCGGCATCAACGGCGTGAAGATCACGTTCGAGGAATGCGAAACCGGCTACCAGACCGACAAGGGCGTCGAATGCTACGAGCGCCTGAAGGGCCGCGGCGCCACGGTGTTCGACCCGCAGGCCACCGGCATCACCTTCGCGCTGACCGACAAGGTGCCGCAGGACAAGATTCCGCTGATCACGCTGGGCTATGGCCTGGCCGCGTCGCAGGACGGCGGCGTGTTCAAGTGGAACTTCCCGCTGCTCGGTTCTTACTGGACGGCGGCCGACATCCTGATCCAGCACCTGGGCAAGAAGGAAGGCGGCCTGGACAAGCTCAAGGGCAAGAAGATCGCGCTGGTCTACCACGATTCGCCCTTCGGCAAGGAACCCATCCCCCTGCTGCAGGAGCGCGCGAAGATGAGCGGCTTCGACCTCTCGCTGATCCCCGTGACGGCGCCCGGCATCGAGCAGAAGTCGGCCTGGCTGCAGGTGCGCCAGCAGCGTCCCGACTACGTGCTGCTGTGGGGCTGGGGTGTGATGAACTCCGCTGCACTGAAGGAAGCGATCGCCACCGGCTATCCGCGCGAGAAGATGTACGGCGTGTGGTGGTCGGGCGCAGAGCCCGACGTGAAGGACGTGGGCGCCGCTGCCAAGGGCTACAACGCGCTGACCATCCAGTACGGCGCGGGCCAGCCGAAGATCGTGAAGGACATCCTGTCTGAAGTGCACGGCAAGGGCCAGGGCACCGGCCCCAAGGACGAAGTCGGCACCGTGCTCTACAACCGCGGCCTGATCATCCAGATGCTGTCGGTCGAAGCCGTGAAGCGTGCGCAGGAACGCTTCGGCAAGGGCAAGGTCATGACGGGCGAGCAGGTGCGCTGGGGCTTCGAGAACCTCGCGCTCGACCAGAAGAAGCTGGACGCGCTGGGCTTTGCCGGCGTGATGCGCCCTGTCAGCACTTCGTGCCAGGACCACATGGGTTCCACCTGGGCGCGTGTGCACACCTGGGACGGCGCGAAGTGGGACTTCTCTTCCGACTGGCTGGAAGCGGACGAACAGATCATCAAGCCGATGGTCAAGCAGGCCGCCGACAAGTACGCGTCGGACAAGAAGCTGACCCGCCGCACGCCCCAGGATTGCCAGAGCTGAAGGCCCACCCCCAGGCTGCGCACTTCGTGCTCCGCCTCCCCCCTGCGAGGGGGCGACACCTGCGGCCCGGCAAAGCCGGTTCCGCGGTGTCCCCGGCCTGGGGCGGTGTCACTCGAACATTGTTTGATTTCTATGACTGACGAGACCCGCAAGATTGTTCTGAACGTCAACGGCATCGAGGTGATCTACAACCATGTGATCCTCGTGCTCAAGGGCGTGTCGCTGCAGGTGCCGGAAGGCGGCATCGTGGCGCTGCTGGGTGGCAACGGCGCGGGCAAGACGACGACGCTGCGCGCAGTGTCGAACCTGCTGCGCGGCGAGCGCGGCGAGGTGACGAAGGGCTCGATCGAGTTGCGCGGCGAGCGCATCGAAAACCTGTCGCCCGCCGACCTCGTGCAGCGCGGTGTGGTGCAGGTGATGGAAGGCAGGCACTGCTTCGCGCACCTGACGATCGAAGAAAACCTCATGACCGGCGCCTACACGCGCAGCAGCCGCGCAGAAGTGGCTGCGAACCTCGAGAAGGTCTACAACTACTTTCCGCGCCTGAAGACGCGACGCACTTCGCAGGCAGCCTATACCTCGGGCGGCGAGCAGCAGATGTGCGCCATTGGCCGAGCGCTGATGGCCAGCCCGACGATGGTGCTGCTGGACGAACCGTCCATGGGCCTTGCGCCGCAGATCGTGGAAGAAGTCTTCAACATCGTGCGCGACCTGAACGGCAAGGAGAAGGTGACCTTCCTCCTCGCGGAGCAGAACACCAACATGGCGCTGCGCTACGCAGACTACGGCTACATCATGGAGTCCGGCCGCGTGGTGATGGACGGCAAGGCCGCCGACCTCGCGGACAACGAGGACGTGAAGGAGTTCTACCTGGGCATGGGCGGCAGCGGCCGCAAGAACTTCAAGGACGTGAAGAGCTACAAGCGGCGCAAGAGGTGGCTGGCATGAACGCAAGCACCGACGCCGGCATCCGCCGCTTCTACGACACGCAGGAAATCCGCTCGCCGGCAGAGCGCGAAGCCGCGCTCATGGCGGCGCTGCCCAAGCAGGTGGCGCACGCGCAATCGGCGTCGCCCGCATTCGCGCAGCTGCTGGCCGGTATGGATGCCGGCAGCGTGAACAGCCGGGACGCGCTGGCTCGCCTGCCCGTGACACGCAAGCACGAACTGCTGGAGCGGCAGAAAAAGGAGCGCGCCCCGGGCAAGGGCAATGGCGATGTCTTCGGTGGCTTCTCTGCCATCCGCTGGGGGGCGCAGACGCCGCGCGTGTTCGCCAGCCCCGGCACCATCTACGAACCCGAGGGCACGGCGCGCGATTACTGGCGCGTGGCCCGCGCGATCTTCGCCGCCGGCTTCCGCACGGGCGAACTCATCCACAACAGTTTCAGCTACCACTTCGTGCCGGCCGGCTCGATGATGGAAACCGGCGCGCATGCGCTGGGCTGCACCGTGTTCGCAGGCGGCACGGGCCAGACCGAGCAGCAGGTGCAGGCCATGGCAGAGCTGCGGCCGGCCGGCTACATCGGCACGCCGAGCTTCCTGAAGATCATCATGGAGAAGGCGGCAGACATGGGTGTCGCATTGCCCAGCGTCACCAAGGCACTGGTCTCGGGTGAGGCGTTCCCGCCGTCGCTGCGCGACTGGCTGGCCGAACGCGGCATCCAGGGCTACCAGTGCTACGCCACGGCAGACCTGGGCCTCATCGCCTACGAAACCGAAGCACGCGAAGGCCTGGTGCTCGACGAAGGCGTGATCCTGGAGATCGTGCGTCCCGGCACCGGCGACCCGGTTCCCGAAGGCGAAGTCGGCGAAGTCGTCATCACCACGCTCAACCCGGACTACCCGCTCATCCGTTTCGGCACCGGTGACCTGTCCGCCGTGCTGCCGGGTTCGTGTCCCACGGGCCGCACCAACACCCGCATCAAGGGCTGGATGGGCCGGGCTGATCAGACCACCAAGATCCGCGGCATGTTCGTGCACCCGGGCCAGGTGGCGGACATCGCGCGGCGCTTTCCCGAAGTGCTGCGCGCGCGACTGGTGGTCAGTGGCGAGATGGCCAGCGATCTCATGACGCTCAAGGTCGAGGCACAGGGGTTTCAAGGCGGCGGCGCAGACCTGCAGGCCCGCATCGGCGAAGCGATCCGCGACGTGACCAAGCTGCGCGGCGACGTGGAACTGCACGCACCGGGCACGCTGCCCAACGACGGCAAGGTCATCGAGGACGCGCGCAGCTACAAGTGACGGCGGGTCTTCTGATGCCTGTCAAATTGCTTGCAGACAGGCTCATCTCCCCGCGGCACCCAGGCCATTTCTAGGGTAAGTCGGGATTCGGCACACGGAGGCCAGACCTACAATCGCGGCCTTCTTTACCCGGAGTGAACATGAAAAAACTGCTGTTGTCCGCCGTTGTTGCGGGCCTCTCTGCATTCGGCGCGAACGCCCAGGAATTCCCTGCCAAGGACAAGACCATCACCATCGTGGTGCCCTTCGCCGCCGGGGGCCCGACCGACAGGGTGGCCCGCGATCTGGCCGAAGCCCTGCGCAAGCCGCTGGGTGGCTCGACGATCGTGATCGACAACGCAGCCGGCGCCGGCAGCACCATCGGCAACGCCAAGGTGGCGCGCGCGACGCCGGACGGCTACACGCTGCTGGTCACGCACGTGGGCATGGGCACCACGCCCGTGCTGTACCGCAAGCTGCCGTACAACTACGAAACCGACTTCGAATACCTGGGCATGATCAACGACGTGCCGATGACCCTGATCGGCAAGCCCCAGCTCGAAGCCAAGAACTTCGCCGAACTGCGCGCCTGGATCGCCAAGAACTCCGGCAAGGTCAACCTGGGCAATGCCGGCATCGGTTCCGCCTCGCACCTGTGCGGCCTGCTGTTCCAGAGCGAACTCAAGACCGAAATGACCACCGTGCCGTACAAGGGCACCGCACCGGCCATCGCCGACCTGATCGGCGGCCAGATCGACCTGCTGTGCGACCAGACCACCAACACCACCGGCCAGATCGAAGGCAAGAAGGTCATTCCTTACGCCGTGACGACGCTCAAGCGCCTGAATACGCCCGCGCTCAAGGACATCCCGACGCTGGACGAGTCGGGCCTGAAGAACTTCCAGGTCACCATCTGGCACGGCATGTACGCCCCCAAGGGCACGCCTGCCCCGGTGCTCAAGAAGCTGAATGACGCCCTGAAGGCCGCCCTCAAAGATCCTGAATTCGTGAAGAAGCAGGAAGGCCTGGGCGCCGTGGTCGTGACCGACAAGCGCGTCGAGCCCGCCGAACACAAGAAGTTCGTGCAGGCCGAAGTGGCGCGTTTCGGCCCCGTCATCAAGGCTGCCGGCGCATACGCCGATTGATGGCCGGCTGACTGATCAGAAAATGAGGCCGTGAGCGCCGGCCTTCAAAACTGCGTTCATTTCATTTCCTTTCTTCGGGCCGCCAGGTGCAAGCTTGGCGGCCTTTCTTTTTGTCGCGCGGGCTTGTCACGTGCGCGGCAGCGTCTGCGGGTAATCCATCTGCGCGAGTCGCGCACCGTGCCGTACAACGAGCGCACAACAGAGACGCAAGGAGACAGGCATGAACGGAAAAAACGCATCCGGCAACGACAACTTCCAGCCACGCCGCCGCCGGCTGATCGGCGCGGGGCTTTCGATCAGCGCGGGCATGGCGCTCGGCACACCGGCCGCATTCGCGCAGGGCGCATGGCCCAACAAGCCGGTGCGCATCGTCGTGCCGTTCGCGCCGGGCGGCACGACCGACATCCTCGCGCGGGCCGTGGCGCCCGAGCTCTCGCGTGCATTCGGACAACAGTTCGTGGTCGACAACCGCGCGGGCGCGGGCGGCAACGTCGGCGCGGAGATCGTCGCGAAGGCAGCGCCCGACGGCTACACGCTGCTCATGGGCACGGTGGGTACGCACGGCATCAACCGCGCGCTCTACGACAAGCTGCCGTATGACCCGATCAAGGATTTCGTGCCGGTCACGCTCGTCGCCGGCGTGCCCAACGTGATGGAAATGCCGGCCGAGAAGGCCAGGGCGATGGGTATCCACACGGTGGCGGACTTCGTCCGTTACGCCAAGGCCAACCCCGGCAAGCTGAACATGGCTTCCAGCGGCAACGGCACATCCATCCACATGGCGGGCGAACTGTTCAAGAGCATGACCGGTACCTACATGGTCCATTTCCCGTACCGCGGCTCGGGTCCGGCGCTGCTCGACCTCGTGGCCGGGAACATGGATGTCATGTTCGACAACCTGCCCTCTTCGATGGCGCAGATCAGGGCCGGCAAGCTCAAGGCGCTGGCGGTGACGAGCTCGACGCGCTCGGCTGCGCTACCGGATGTGCCGACGGTGGAAGAGGCCGGTGGCCCGATGCTCAAGGGCTTCGAGGCAAGCTCCTGGTTCGGACTGCTCGCACCCGCCGGAACGCCGATGGACATCGCCAACCGCATCCAGCAGGAAGTGGCGAAGTCGCTCGGCACGGCAGCCATCAAGGAGAAGATGCTCGCACAAGGCGCGATTCCCAGCGGCAATACGCCGGCCGAGTTCGCCCGGCTCATCGAGAGCGAGCACCGGAAGTGGGCGGAGGTGGTGAAGGTGTCGGGCGCGAAGGTGGACTGAAGAAGGCGGGGTCAGACGCCCCAGACCACTTCCTTGCCGGCAGCCTGCGACTGGCGCAGCATGTCGGCGAAGGGGGCGACGCGCTGGCGCAGCGAGACGCCATCGCCCTTCGCCTTGCCGTCCTCGTCGCCGTCGCTGGCGACGTCGTCCTTCGCGCGGGGCTTCGCTTCGTCTTCCTTCACGGCGGCTTCCAGGGCCGACAGGGCGGCGGGCATCTGCTCGGGCGTGATGATGCCGGTCGGGCCTGTGCCCTTGCCGATGATCTCCAGCACGCGGCGGCCGTTGACTTCGAGCATGATGAGATCGCTGGTGGCGCGTGACTTGAATTTGTAGAGCATGTGTGTTCCTTCAGGCGGGTCTTGTGGCGTGGTCCTGTGCCTCAAGGGTACATGTACGAGCGATTGAACGGGTAACACGCCTGTGCACCGGGCATCGGGCCGGTGGTCATGTCGTCGTCCGGGCGCGTGGCCAGCATCTGGTGCAGCGAGATCCAGCCACGCTCGAAACTCATCGCGCTGCCCGACAGGTAGAGGCGGTAGGCGCGCAGCACGCGCTCGGCGCGCACCGGGTCGCCGGTGGCGGCCAGCACGGCGTGCGCCTCGGGCAGCTGCGCTTCCAGCGCGTCCGACCAGGCCCAGAGCGTGCGTGCGTAGTGCGGGCGCAGGTTCTCGGTGTCCACCATCTCGAGGCCACTGCGTGACATCTCGCGCAGCACATGGCTCACGTGCAGCAGTTCGCCGCCGGGGAAGATGTACTTCTCGATGAAATCGCCCATGCCTGCGCCGAGCTGGTCGTTGTCCAGCCCGCCGGCGGTGATGCCGTGGTTGAGCACGAGGCCGCCCGGTTTCAGCAGGCGGCGGATCTGCCCGAAGTACGCGGGCATGTTGGCCTGGCCCACATGCTCGAACATGCCGACGGAAGAAATCTTGTCGAAGCCGCCGTCCGCCGGGAGTTCCATGTCGCGGTAGTCGCGCAGCTCCATGCGTACCCGTCCGGAAAGGCCCTTTTCCCCGATGAGCCGCTGCACGTGCGCGTGCTGGTTCTTCGAGAGCGTGATGCCGGTGGCATCCACGCCGTAATGTTCGGCGGCCCACAGCAGCAGGCCGCCCCAGCCCGCGCCGATATCGAGGAAGCGCTCGCCGGGCTTGAGCATGAGCTTCCTGCAGATGTGGTCCAGCTTGGCCTCCTGCGCCTGCGCGATGCTCATGTCCGGCGCGCGGAAGTAGGCACACGAGTAGACGCGCCGCGGGTCCAGCCACAGGGCATAGAAGTCGTCGGAAACGTCGTAGTGGAACTGGATCTGCACCGCGTCGCGCTCGCGTGAGTGCGAGGCGAGCGACTTGGCACGCCGCAGCATCTGCGTCCACCAGGCGGTGTTGCTGGCGGCCGGGTTGCCCGGCAGCAGGCTGGCAGCCACAGCCATCAGGTCGCGCATGGTTCCGCTGATGTCCAGCCGCCCCTCGACGTAGTCCTCGCCGATGGAGCCGATCTGCGCCGCCGCCAGCGTGGCGAGGCTGCGCCATTCACGGAAGGCCAGCCGGACAGGGGCATCGGGCGGTCCGAGCCATTGGTTGTCGGGCAGGCGCAACGCGAGGGGGAGGGCCAGCCGCTCCAACCGCTCTTCCAGAGTCGGGATCAGTCCTTTCATGCCAAATATTCTTGTGATTTGGCTGATCGCCGTCAACCGCCAGCACGGGCAGGGCTGACACCATTGACATCCGTTTGTTTAAACCTAAACTATTTGATCATGAATATCCTGTGCATTGGCGGCGGTCCCGCCGGGTTGTACTTCGCCCTGCTCATGAAGCTGCAGGACCCCATCCACCGCGTGACGGTGGTGGAGCGCAACCGCCCGTTCGACACCTTCGGCTGGGGCGTCGTGCTGTCCGACCAGACGCTGGAAAACCTGCGCGCGGCCGACCCGGTCTCGGCTCGCCTGATCGGTGACGCGTTCAACCACTGGGACGACATCGAGGTGTTCTTCAAGGGCCGCAGCGTGCGCTCGGGCGGTCACGGCTTCTGCGGCATCGGCCGCAAGCGCCTGCTCAATATCCTGCAGGAACGCTGCATCGAACTCGGCGTGGACCTCGTCTTCGAGACCGACGTGACAGACGACCAGAACCTGGCCCGCCAGTACCAGGCCGACCTCGTCATCGCTGCGGACGGGCTGAACAGCCGCATCCGCAACCGCTACGCCGACAGCTTCAGGCCCGACGTGGACACGCGCCTGTGCCGCTTCGTCTGGCTGGGCACGCACAAGACCTTCGATGCTTTTACGTTTGCTTTCGAAAAGACCGAGCACGGCTGGTTCCAGGCGCACGCCTACAAGTTCGACGCCGACACCTCCACCTTCATCGTCGAGACCCCCGAGGAAGTCTGGAAGGCGCACGGCCTTGACACGATGAGCCAGGAAGACGGCATTGCCTTCTGCGAAAAGCTGTTCGGCAAGTACCTCGACGGACATCGCCTCATCAGCAATGCGGGGCACCTGCGCGGCTCGGCCATCTGGATCCGCTTTCCGCGTGTGGTGTGCAACACCTGGGTGCACCACAACGACATCGACGGCCGCGACGTGCCGGTGGTGCTCATGGGCGACGCGGCGCACACGGCGCACTTTTCCATCGGCTCGGGCTCCAAGCTGGCGCTGGAAGATGCGATCGACTTGGCCAACGAATTCGCCACGGGCCATGCCATCGACGACGTGCTCAAAGGCTACGAAGCGCGCCGCAGCGTGGAGGTGCTCAAGATCCAGAACGCGGCGCGCAACTCCACCGAATGGTTCGAGAATGTGCAGCGCTACAGCGGGATGGAGATCGAGCAGTTCGCCTATTCGCTGCTCACGCGCAGCCAGCGCATCAGCCACGAGAACCTGCGCCTCCGCGATGCGAAGTGGCTTGAAGGCTACGAGGCCTGGCTGGCGGGCGGCAAGGCCGTGCCGCCGATGCTCACGCCGATCACCGTGCGCGGGATCACGCTCAAGAACCGCATCGTCGTCTCACCCATGGCTACCTACAGCGCGGTGGACGGCGTGCCGCAGGACTTCCACCTGGTGCACCTGGGCGCGCGTGCGCTCGGCGGCGCGGCGCTCGTGTTCGTGGAGATGACGAGCCCCAACGCAGAAGGCCGCATCACCCCCGGCTGCCCGGGCCTGTGGAATGACGCGCAGGCCACGGCCTTCAGGCGCATCGTCGATTTCGTGCATGCGCAGACCAGCGCGAAGATCGGCATCCAGCTCGGCCACAGCGGCGCGAAGGGCTCCACGCAACTCGGCTGGGATGCGATCGACGAGCCCCTGCCCGACGCTGCCGCCAACTGGCCGCTGATCTCCGCCAGCGCCGTTCCCTACGGCGAGCAGAACCAGACGCCGAGCGCGATGACCCGTGCCGACATGGATCGCGTGAAGGACGAGTTCGTCGCGGCCACGAAGCGAGCGGCCGATTGCGGCTTCGACTGGCTCGAACTGCATTGCGCGCACGGCTACCTGCTGTCGGCCTTCATCACGCCGCTGACGAACCTGCGCACCGACGAGTACGGCGGCTCGCTGGAGAACCGCTGCCGCTATCCGCTGGAAGTGTTCCGCGCGATGCGTGAAGCGTGGCCGGCAGACCGGCCGATGAGCGTGCGCATCTCCGCGCACGACTGGACGCCCGGCGGGCACACCGCCGACGATGCGGTGGCCGTGGCGCGCCTGTTCAAGGACGCGGGTTGCGACTTCATCGACGTATCGTCGGGCCAGACCTCGCGGGCCGCCAAGCCGGTGTACGGCCGCATGTACCAGACGCCGTTCTCCGACCGCATCCGCAACGAGGCAGGCATCCGCACCATCGCGGTGGGCGCGATCAGCGAGGCCGACCATGCCAACAGCATCATCGCTGCGGGCCGCGCCGACCTGTGCGCCGTGGCCCGTCCGCACCTGGCCGATCCGGCCTGGACGCTGCACGAAACCGCGAAGCTGCAGAGCCGCGCCATCGAATGGCCACGCCAGTACCTGAGCGGCCGCGACCAGATGTACCGCGAGATCGCGCGCCAGCAGCAGATGACCGCTGCGGCAGCATCCGCAGCCGCTGGCAAGCGCAACGAAGAGGAGACGCAATGATGGACATGGAAGCCCGCGTTCACAGCGAACACCCCGAGGCGCTGCGCCTCTGGTTGCGCCTGCTGACCTGCACACAACTGGTGGAGAAGGAAGTGCGCAGCCGCCTGCGCGAGCAGTTCGACACCACGCTGCCGCGTTTCGACCTCATGGCGCAACTCGAACGTGCGCCAGACGGCCTGAAGATGAACGAGCTCTCGCGCCGCATGATGGTGACGGGCGGCAACGTCACCGGCATCACCGACCAGCTGGTGGCCGAAGGACTGGTCGAGCGCATGGACGTGGAAGGCGACCGCCGTGCCTATCGCGTGCGACTGACCGCGCGTGGCCGCCGGCAGTTCGCCGAGATGGCACAGGAACATGAGCAGTGGATCGTCGATGCCTTCTCGGGTCTTGCCGAACGCGACATCGCCACGCTGCACCGCCTGCTGGGCAAGGTGAAGGCCCACGCGCAGCAGGGTCAGGCCGAAAGCGTCTGACCCGCAAGCACCGAACACGAATCGAAACCGGAGACGACATGAAGCACTACATCGGGTCCAGCAACCCCATGCGCGGACAGTTCAGCCCGCGCGCGCCCTACAGCGCGCAGCATTTTGCGTGGACCTTCGCCGACGGCGTGGGCACCATCACGCTCAACCGGCCCGACCGCAAGAACCCGCTGACCTTCGATTCGTACGCCGAGTTGCGTGACCTGTTCAACAGCCTGAAGTACGCGAGCGACGTGAAAGCCGTCGTGGTCGCCGGCGAGGGCGGCAACTTCTGCTCCGGCGGCGACGTGCACGACATCATCGGCCCGCTCACGCGCATGACCATGCCCGAGCTGCTCGAGTTCACGCGCATGACGGGCGATCTGGTGAAGGCGATGCGCGGTTGCCCGCAGCCCGTCATCGGCGCGATCGACGGCGTGTGCGCCGGTGCCGGCGCCATGATGGCGCTCGCCTGCGACATCCGCTACGGCACGAGCGCGACCAAGACCGCCTTCCTGTTCACGCGCGTGGGTCTGGCCGGTGCGGACATGGGCGCCTGCGCGCTGCTGCCGCGCGTGATCGGTCAGGGCCGCGCCTCGGAACTGCTGTTCACCGGCCGCTCGATGAGCGCGGACGAAGGCCTCGCCTGGGGCTTCTTCAACGCACTGCACACCTCTGCCGAGCTGCTGGGCAAAGCGCAGGCACTCGCGCGTGATCTGGCACAAGGGCCCACCTTCGCGCACGGCATGACCAAGACGATGCTCTCTCAGGAATGGGCCATGACGATCGAGCAAGCCATCGAGGCCGAAGCGCAGGCGCAGGCCATCTGCATGCAGACGCAGGACTTCCGCCGCGCCTACGAAGCCTTTGCCGCAAAGCAGAAGCCGGTCTTCCAGGGCGACTGAAATGAGCGGCACGATCACTTCCCTGCTGGACGCGACGGCACCGCAGTCGCACGTCGCGCTGCCTTTCTTCAGCGATGCGCACCGCGCACTGTCCGAAGGCCTCGCCGCGTGGACACCGTCGCAGCATGTCGACGAGTCCGACGATCGCGCCGCCTGTCGCGAATGGGTGAAGCGCCTGGGCGATGCAGGCTGGCTGCGCTACTGCGTGCCCGCCGCGCACGGCGGCGCACTGGAGAAGCTCGATTCCCGCGCACTCGTCATCCTGCGCGAGACGCTGGCCTTCCATTCGCCGCTGGCCGACTTCGCATTTGCAATGCAGGGCCTGGGCAGCGGCGCGATCACGCTGGCAGGCTCGCCTGCGCAGCAGGTGGCCTATCTGCCTGCCGTCGCGAGCGGCAGCAAGATCGCCGCCTTCGCGCTGAGCGAGCCTGATGCAGGCTCCGACGCGGGCGCGATGGCCATGCGCGCGGTGGACAACGGCAGTGGCTTCACGCTCGACGGCAGCAAGACCTGGATCAGCAACGGAGGCCTTGCCGATTTCTATTGCACCTTCGCCAAGACCGACCCGCAAGCAGGCACACGCGGCATCACCGCCTTCATCGTCGATGCGACGACGCCGGGTCTGGATGACTCGGCGCACATCGAGGTGATGGCGCCGCATCCACTCGCCGCGCTGGGCTTCAGCGGCTGCAAGGTCGGCGCGGATGCGCAGCTCGGAGCGCTCAACGGCGGCTTCAAGCTCGCGATGCAGACGCTCGACATCTTCCGTGCCTCCGTCGCCGGGGCCGCGCTCGGCATGGCGCGCCGCGCGCTGGCCGAAGCCACCGCGTATGCGAAGCAGCGCCCGATGTTCGGCGGAAAACTGGCTGACCTGCAGCTCACGCAGGCCAAGCTCGGCGAGATGGCCGCATTGATCGACAGTGCCGCCCTGCTCACCTACCGCGCCGCGTGGATGCGCGACGTTCAGGGCACACGCACCACCGCCGAGGCCGCAATGGCCAAGCTCACTGCCACCGAAAACGCGCAGCGCGTGATCGACATGGCGCTGCAGATGCACGGCGGCCTCGGCGTGAAAGTCGGCACGAAAGTTGAAAGCCTGTACCGCGACATCCGCGCGCTGCGCATCTATGAAGGCGCGACGGAGGTCCAGCAATTGATCATCGGCAAATCCGTCCTGCAGGGGTAAGACATGTCTGCAACAACGTCTGCATATCCATCGGCACATCCATCGGCACAAAGCGACCGCTTCGTCCACGACCGGCTGCCACCGGCCGACCAGTTGCCCATCTTCCGCTACGACCTGCCCGAACTGCAGATCGCGGACCAGGCCAACCTTGTCGAGGAGCTCCTCGACAAGGCCGCCGCCAAGGGCCATGCCGACAGGCCGATGCTGCGTTCGCCGACGCAGACGCTGACCTACGCGCAGGCCGCCGCCGAAGTGAACCGCATCGCGCAGGTGCTCACCGAAGACCTCGGCCTCGAGCCAGGCAACCGCGTGCTGCTGCGCGGCGGCAACTCGATCATGATGGCGCTGTCGTGGCTGGCCGTGGTGAAGGCCGGGCTCATCGCGGTGGCGACCATGCCGCTGCTGCGTGCGAAGGAGCTGGGCGACATCATCGAGAAGTCGCAGCCCGTCGCGGCGCTGTGCGACGGCCGCTTGCTGTCCGAACTCGAAGCGGCGCAAGCCGCATTCCCGGTGCTGAAGACCATCATCGCGTTCCACCAGCCGGACGGCGCGAACTCGCTGGAAACACGTGCTGCAAGGAAGAGCGGCGTGTTCACCGCCTGCCCCACCGCCGCCGACGACGTGGCCCTGCTCGCCTTCACCTCCGGCACCACCGGCAAGCCGAAGGCGCCCGTCACCACACACCGCGACGTGCTGGCGATGTGCGAGACCTGGCCGCGCCATGTCCTCAAGGCCACGCCGGACGACATCGTCATCGGCTCGCCGCCGCTGGCCTTCACCTTCGGCCTGGGCGGCCTGCTGATCTACCCGATGTGGGCCGGCGCCTCCGTGTACTTCAACGACGGCCCCTACACGCCCGAAGGCATGGTGAAGACGATCAACGAGATCGGCGCGACCATCTCCTACACCGCGCCGACCTTCTACCGCCAGATGGCACCGTTCGCGAAGCAGCACGGCGTGCCGACGCTGCGCATCAGCGTGAGTGCGGGCGAGGCGCTGCCCGATGCGACGCGCCAGCTCTGGAAAGAGAGCACCGGCATCGAGATGCTGGACGGCATCGGAGGCACCGAGGTGTTCCACATCTACATCTCGTCCGCCGGCGCCGACGTGCGGCGCGGCGCGATCGGCAAGGCCGTGCCCGGCTTCACGGCGAAGATCGTGGACGAGAATGGCGACGAGCTTCCGCGCGGCAGTGTCGGCAAGCTCGCGATGATCGGTCCCGTGGGTTGCCGCTATCTCGACGACGAACGCCAGAAGAACTACGTGAAGAACGGCTGGAACTACCCCGGCGACGCCTTCATGCAGGACGAAGACGGCTACTTCTTCTACCAGGCGCGCACCGACGACATGATCATCACCGCCGGCTATAACGTCGGCGGTCCGGAAGTGGAAGATGCGCTGCTCAAGCATCCGGCTGTGGCCGAGTGCGGCGTGATCGGCAAACCTGACGACGCACGCGGCATGATCATCAAGGCGTTCTGCGTGCTCAAGCCCGGCAACACCGGCGACGAAGTGCTCGTCAAGGCATTGCAGGACCACGTGAAAGCCACCATCGCGCCGTTCAAGTACCCGCGCGAGATCGAATTCGTCACCGCGCTGCCCCGCACCGAGACCGGCAAGCTGCAGCGCTTCAAGCTGAGACAGACATGATGAAATTCCTGCAACCGCCCGGCTGGGCAGCACCCAAGGGCTACGCCAACGGCATCGCCGCACGCGGCACCACCGTCTACGTCGGCGGCCAGATCGGCTGGAACGCGCAACAGCAGTTCGAGTCCGACGACTTCATCGCGCAGACCGCGCAGGCGCTGCGCAACATCGCCGATGTGCTCAGGGAAGCCGGCGCCGGCCCCGAACACATGGTGCGCATGACGTGGTACATCACCGACCGCGACGAATACAACAGCCGCCTGCCCGAACTGGGCGCCGCCTACCGCGAAGTGATGGGCCGCAATTTCCCCGCGATGACCTGCGTGCAGGTGGCTGCGCTGGTGGAAGCGCGTGCGAAGGTGGAAATCGAAGTCACGGCGGTGTTGCCGGACTGAGTGCAGCCACTCGGCGTCCGGGGCTGGTGCACGTTTGTCGTTCGGTGTATGGTCTCCGCATGGAGTCCACCGCCGCCACGCACCCCGTCCTCTCGCTTTGCGCGCGCCTGCCCGCCATCGATGTTGCGCCAGGAGAGGTGTTCGTCCAGGAAGGCGTCCATACGGGGCGCCTCTACGTGCTCGAATCAGGCACCGCCGAAGTGGTGAGTGCGGGCGTGCGCGTCGTTGCGGTCAGCGAGCCGGGATCGTTCCTCGGGGAAATTTCCGCATTGCTCGGCTCGCCGCCGACAGCGAGTGTGGCAGCAGTAGGCGCATGCCGGTTACGCGTGCTCGAGAACGCCGACGCCGTGGTGCAAAGCGACGCGGCATTCACGCACGCCATCGCCATGCTACTCGCACGTCGCCTGCAGGCGGTAACAGCGTACCTTGTCGACATCAAACGGCAATACGGTGAGGGCGATACGCATCTCGCCCTGATGGACCAGGTGCTTGCGAATCTGATGACGCTGCAGGCCCGCAAGGGGCTGGCGCTGGCGCCGGGCTCCGAGCGGGCTGACGTACCAGACTATTGAGCCAGGGTCTGGCCGCGCATAGGTTCGTGCGCCTGTCGCTCTCAAAGGGCGAGCGACTGCGCTTCAGTACCTTCCATCGTGATCCACCGTGCGATGCCCGCGTTGAAGTCGATCTCGATACGCGCCGGCACGTCACCGATCTGATGGCCTGCGTTGAATAGCCAGGTATCCCCGACCCTCTCGATCCATGAGCCGCCCTGGCGGAACGGTGCTTCGTGGATGTGGCCGCAGAACACCGCCGTCGGTTTGTGCCGCGCAAGCAGTTGGGGCACCAGGGGATCGCCGAAGTGGCGCTTGCCGGTCCAGCTGAGCTTTCCTTCGGGCGGCGCGTGGTAGAGCCACACCCAGCGTTCGCCCTCGATGCGATGGGCCGAAGCAGCGATCAGCAATTGCTCGACGGCGTCTTTCGATTTCGGGCCATCCCACCAGGGGCACACGGTGAACAAGGTGTCCGCGATGCGCACAGTGTCCCCATCGATCGTCACACCGAAGGCACGCAGGCGCTGGAGCCACGACGCCGTCTTCTCGCCATCGCCGCTGCGTGCATCGAGATCGTGGTTGCCCGAGCAGACGAGCAGCCTTGTCTTCCGCGCCAGCGCAGCGAAGCTTGCAGAGAGTGCAGCGATCTGCACGTCACCGGAAACAGCCGCCGAGATGTCCAGATGATCGCCCGCCACCACGACCACGTCGAATGCGGATGCCGCGCCGATCAGCCAGTCGTACTGGCGCAATCTGTAGTGCAGGTCGGAGGTGAGAAGGATGCGCACACGCGCACTGTAGGTGATCGCGACGCCGCGCACCATACGCCGCTTGGCGAGGCTGCGGGGCATCGAAGGCGCATGCAGAAACAAAAACGCCCACTGTCTCAAGTGGGCGTTTCGTCGGGAATTTTCACTCCCAGATTGGTTGCGCGAGCAAGATTTGAACTTGCGACCTTTGGGTTATGAGCCCAACGAGCTACCAGGCTGCTCCATCGCGCGGCAAGAGGTAAATTATAGCTTATTCAGCTGCGCTTTGCTCGTCGGTCGGCTCGGGACGATCCACCAGTTCGACGAGCGCCATCGGTGCGTTGTCGCCCACGCGGAAGCCCATCTTCAGGATGCGCGTGTAGCCGCCCGGACGTGCCTTGTAGCGCGGACCGAGTTCAGCGAAGAGCTTGACCACGTTGTCGCGGTCACGCAGGCGGTTGAAGGCCAGGCGCTTGTTCGACAGCGTCGGTTCCTTGGCCAGGGTGATCATGGGCTCGACAACGCGACGCAGTTCCTTGGCCTTGGGAACGGTTGTCTTGATGACCTCGTGCTCGATGAGCGAGTTCATCATGTTGCGGAGCATCGCGAGGCGGTGCTCGCTGGTGCGATTGAGTTTGCGAAGGCCGTGACCGTGACGCATGGTGCTTTCCTTTACTTTATTAAAAGGGCGGCCGTATCAGGTACCGCCCGTGCACTGCCCCGCAGATTGCCGGGGCACGGGATTCTCGAATATCAGCGCTTGTCCAGGCCGGCGGGCGGCCAGCTTTCCAGCTTCATGCCGAGCGTGAGGCCGCGCGAAGCCAGGACTTCCTTGATTTCGTTGAGCGACTTGCGACCCAGGTTCGGGGTCTTGAGTAGTTCGTTCTCGGTGCGCTGGATCAGGTCGCCGATGTAATAGATGTTCTCGGCCTTCAGGCAGTTCGCCGAACGCACGGTGAGTTCGAGCTCGTCCACGGGGCGCAGCAGGATCGGGTCGAACTGCTGAGAGCTGCGCGGAGCGGGCGAATCGAACGCAGCGAGTTCGCCGCCTTCGAGTTGTGCGAACACGGCGAGTTGCTCGACGAGGATCTTGGCGGAAGCGCGCACGGCGTCTTCAGCGGTGATCGCGCCGTTGGTTTCGATTTCGACAACCAGCTTGTCCAGGTCGGTGCGCTGCTCGACGCGGGCGCTTTCGACGGTATAGCTCACGCGCTTGACGGGCGAGAACGAAGCGTCCAGCACGATGCGGCCGATGGACTTCGTGGGCTCGTCGCCGTAGCGGCGCATGGTGCCGGGCACATAGCCACGGCCCTTTTCGACCTTGATCTGCATGTCGATCTTGCCGCCTTGCGACAGGTGGGCGATGACATGGTCAGGGTTGATGATCTCGACGTCGTGCGGGGTCTGGATGTCGGCAGCCGTGACCGGGCCTTCTCCGTCCTTGCGCAGCGACAGCGTCACTTCGTCGCGGTTGTGGAGCTTGAACACCACGCCCTTGAGGTTCAGCAGGATGTTGACCACGTCTTCCTGCACGCCGTCGATCGACGAGTACTCGTGCAGGACACCGGCGATGGTCACTTCGGTTGCCGCATACCCGACCATGGAAGACAGCAGGACGCGGCGCAGGGCGTTGCCCAGCGTATGGCCGTAGCCACGCTCGAAAGGCTCCAGCGTGACCTTGGCGCGGTTGGCGCTCAGCTGCTCGACATTGATGGTTTTGGGTTTCAGCAGATTGGTTTGCATGCAGACTTCCTCTCAATACCCCCGGCTCGTTACACCGGTAAGGCTGGTGAAGCACCTGAGCCGCAGTGCCCTGCGGCTCAGGAACGGGATCGAATGACGAAGCGGATCAGCGCGAGTACAACTCGACGATCAGCGATTCGTTGATGTCGGCAGCGAACTCGTCGCGGTCCGGCACCTTCTTGAACGTACCTTCCACCTTGTCGGCGTTCACTTCCACCCAGGCGGGGATGCCCACTTGCTGGGCCAGTTGCAGCGCTTCGGCAATGCGGTTCTGCTTCTTGGACTTGTCGCGCACGGCAACGATGTCACCGGTCTTGACCATGTACGACGGGATGTTGACCGGCTGGCCGTTCACCGTGATCGCCTTGTGCGACACGAGCTGGCGGGCTTCTGCACGCGTCGAGCCGAAGCCCATGCGGTACACCACGTTGTCCAGGCGCGATTCCAGGATGAACAGCAGGTTGGCGCCAGTGTTGCCCTTGCGGCGATCGGCTTCCTCGAAGTAGCGGCGGAATTGCTTTTCGAGCACGCCGTACATGCGCTTGACCTTCTGCTTCTCGCGCAGCTGCAGGCCGAAGTCGGAGGTGCGCTGACCGGAAGTACGGCCATGCTGGCCGGGCTTGGAGTCGAACTTGGCCTTGTCCTGGATGGAGCGGCGTGCGCTCTTCAGGAACAGGTCGGTGCCTTCACGGCGGGAGAGTTTGGCCTTGGGGCCGAGGTAACGTGCCACTTGCTTTCCTTTGATTCATCTGCCGCGGCCATTTACCGCGGGAGCCGGATTCTTCAAGAAGATTCCGGCGGTGGGCTTGGTTGAAAACTCAGATACGGCGGCGCTTCTGCGGGCGGCAGCCGTTGTGGGGAACCGGCGTCACATCGGCGATCGACGTGATGCGGATACCCAGCGCGGCGAGCGCACGCACCGACGATTCACGACCCGGGCCGGGGCCCTTGATCTCGACGTCCAGGTTCTTGATGCCCTGCTCGATGGCAGCGCGGCCAGCCACTTCCGAAGCAACCTGTGCTGCGAACGGGGTGGACTTGCGGGAACCCTTGAAGCCCTGGCCACCCGAAGACGCCCACGACAGTGCGTTGCCCTGGCGGTCCGTGATGGTGATGATCGTGTTGTTGAACGACGCGTGCACGTGCGCGATACCGTCCGAGACGTTCTTGCGAACCTTCTTGCGGACGCGTTGTGCTGCGTTATTAGCGGGAGCTTTTGCCATGGTGATCTCTCTGCTCTAGCTGGAGCGATTATTTCTTCAGCGCCTGCGCACCCTTGCGCGGACCCTTGCGGGTACGGGCATTGGTACGGGTACGCTGACCGCGCATGGGCAGGCCACGGCGATGACGGAAACCGCGATAGCAGCCGATATCCATCAGCCGCTTGATGTTCATGGTCGTCTCGCGGCGCAGGTCACCTTCGATGGTGAACTGGGCGATCTGGTCGCGGATTTTTTCCAGGTCGCCGTCGGTCAGATCCTTGACCTTCTTGGAATATGCAATGCCACAGGCTTCACAGATCTTGCGAGCGCGGGTGCGACCGATGCCGTAAATGGCGGTCAGGCCGATTTCAGCGTGTTGGTGCGGCGGAATGTTGATGCCAGCGATACGTGCCATGTCGTCTTTCCTAAAACTCTTGCAATCAGCCCTGGCGCTGCTTGTGACGCGGATCCGTGCAGATCACGCGGACAACGCCCTTGCGGCGGATGACCTTGCAGTTACGGCAAATTTTCTTGACCGAAGCCGAAACTCTCATGTTTCACTCTCCTAAAACTCTAAATGTGGCCTGTTCAGATCACCGGGCTCAGCCGCCCGGCGAAGTCTTGAAGTTGGCCTTCTTCAGCAGCGATTCATATTGCTGCGACATCATGTAATTCTCGACCTGGGCACGGAAGTCCATCGTGACCACCACGATGATCAGCAGTGACGTGCCACCGAAATAGAACGGCACGTTGTACTTCAGGATCAGGAACTCGGGCAGCAGACACACGAAGGTGATGTACACAGCACCCGCCAACGTCAGCCGAACCAGGATCTTGTCGATGTAACGAGCCGTCTGGTCGCCGGGGCGGATACCAGGAACAAATGCGCCGCTCTTCTTCAGGTTGTCTGCCGTTTCACGGCTGTTGAACACCAGCGCCGTATAGAAGAAGCAGAAGAACACGATCGCAGCGGCGTAGAACATCGTGTACACCGGCTGGCCGGGGGCCATGGCAGAGGCGATGTCCTTGAGCCAGCGCATGCTGTCGCCCGCGCTGAACCAGTTCACCACGGTGGCCGGCAGCAGGATGATCGACGAAGCGAAGATCGGCGGGATCACACCGGCCATGTTCAGCTTCAGCGGCAGATGCGACGCCTGACCACCATAGACCTTGTTGCCCACCTGACGTCGCGCATAGTTCACGAGAATCTTGCGCTGGCCACGTTCGACGAACACCACGAACCAGGTCACCAGCGCCACGACCACCACGATCAGCAGCGCCACGATGATGCTCATCGCGCCAGTGCGGACCAGTTCGAGCAGACCTGCGATCGCCGTGGGCAGGCCGGCTGCGATGCCCGCAAAGATCAGGATCGAGATGCCGTTGCCGAGACCCCGTTCGGTGATCTGCTCGCCCAGCCACATCAGGAACATCGTGCCCGCTGTCAGG
Organism: Variovorax sp. VNK109; assembly: GCF_049445855.1. NCBI lineage: Bacteria > Pseudomonadati > Pseudomonadota > Betaproteobacteria > Burkholderiales > Comamonadaceae > Variovorax > Variovorax sp. VNK109. The sequence continues at coordinate 1,322,708 of NZ_JBMSDV010000001.1, forward strand.
CTGATCACAGCCGTCATGCGGAAGCCGAAACCCGGAGCGATCACCAGGCCGGCCTGGGCCTCCAGCGCGACGGCAATACCGAACGACTGGAAGAGGGCCAGACCCAGCGTCGCGTAGCGCGTCCACTGCGTGATCTTGCGACGACCGGCTTCGCCTTCCTTCTTGATCTGCTCGAACGCCGGAACGACGTAAGTCAGCAACTGGAGAATGATCGATGCCGAGATGTAGGGCATGATGCCCAGCGCAAACACGGTGAAACGCGAGAGCGCACCGCCCGAGAACATGTTGAAGAGACTCAGGATACCGCCCTGTTGTCCCTTGAACATTTCTTCCAGCACGACCGGGTCGATGCCGGGCACGGGAATGTGCGCCCCGATGCGGTACACCACCAGGGCAAGCAGCAAGAAGACGAGCCGGCGACGGAGGTCGCCGAACTTGCCTGTCTTTGCAATTTGAGCCGGGCTGGTTGCCACTACTTCTACTTTCTGGACAGTGAGGGCCTATCAGGCCACGGAGCCGCCGGCCGCCTCGATGGCTGCCTTGGCACCTGCGGTCGCACCGATGCCGGTGAGCTTGACCGCCTTGGTCAGGCTGCCGGACTTGATGACCTTGACCACCTTCGCGATTTCGCCGACCAGGCCGGCCTGCTTGAGCGCCAGCACGTCGACTTCAGCAGCACCCAGCTTTTCCAGCGTGGTCAGCGTGATTTCGGCGTTGAACTTCAGCAGGTGCGACTTGAAGCCGCGCTTGGGCAGACGGCGCTGCAAGGGCATCTGGCCGCCTTCGAAGCCGACCTTGTGATAGCCGCCCGAGCGGGACTTCTGACCCTTGTGGCCACGACCAGCGGTCTTGCCCAGGCCGGAGCCGATGCCACGGCCGACACGGCGCTTGGCATGCTTGGCGCCCGGTGCGGGCTTGAGGTTGTTGAGTTCCATTTTGCGAACCTTTTACAGCACTTTGACCAGGTAGCTGATCTTGTTGATCATGCCGCGCACGGCAGGGGTGTCCTGCAGTTCGCTCACGCTGTTGAGCTTGCGCAGGCCCAGGCCACGAACGGTCGCGCGGTGCGATTCCTTCGTGCCGATCGGGCTGCGAACCAGCTGGACTTTGACGGTTTGTTGCGTTGTCATTTCAAGCTCCTAAAGCCAGCGGCTTTCAGGCGAAGATTTCTTCGACGCTCTTGCCACGCTTGGCAGCCACTTCAGCGGCCGTCGTGGAATTCTTGAGCGCGTCCAGCGTAGCGCGGACCATGTTGTAGGGGTTCGACGAACCATGGCTCTTGGCCACGACGTCGGTGATGCCCATGACTTCGAAGACGGCGCGCATCGGGCCGCCGGCGATGATGCCGGTACCCTTGGGGGCCGGCGCCATCATCACGGTGGCGGCACCATGGTGGCCCGTCACGTTGTGATGCAGCGTGCCATTGCGCAGCGAAACCTTCAGCATGTTGCGGCGGGCTTCGTCCATGGCCTTCTGCACGGCAGCCGGCACTTCCTTGGACTTGCCCTTGCCCATGCCGACGCGGCCATCGCCGTCACCCACGACGGTCAGCGCGGCGAAACCGAGGATACGGCCACCCTTGACCACCTTGGTCACGCGGTTCACCGCGATCATTTTCTCGCGCAGGCCGTCTTCCGGACCGTCACCTTGCGTCTTTGCCTGAATCTTTGCCATTGTCTTGTCCGTTTCCGTTAGAACTGCAGACCCGCTTCACGGGCAGCGTCGGCCAGGGCCTTGACGCGGCCGTGGTAGGCGAAGCCAGAACGGTCGAAAGCCACCTTCTCGACGCCAGCGGCCTTCGCCTTTTCGGCGATCAGCTTGCCGATGGCCGTGGCAGCGGCGGCATTGCCACCCTTGCCCGAACCGCCGAGCGACTTGCGCACGTCGGCTTCCATCGTCGAGGCCGCAGCCAGCACCTTGGTGCCGTCGCTGGAGACCACGCTTGCATAGATGTGCAGGTTGGTACGGTTCACCATCAGGCGAGCGACGCCCTGGTTGGCGATGCGAATCCGGGTCTGACGAGCCCGGCGAAGACGCTGCTGTTTCTTGGTCAACATGTGGCAGCTCCTTACTTCTTCTTCGTTTCTTTGATCGTGATCTTCTCATCCGAATAACGGATGCCCTTGCCCTTGTAAGGCTCGGGAGGACGGATCGCGCGGATCTCGGCAGCCACCTGGCCAACGCGCTGGCGGTCAGCGCCCTTGATCACGATTTCGGTCGGGGCCGGCGTCGCAACGGTGATGCCTGCAGGCATGTCCTTGTTGACCGGATGCGAGAAGCCGACCGACAGGTTCAGCTTGGCACCTTGCGCCTGGGCCTTGTAGCCCACGCCCACCAGGGTCAGCTTCTTTTCGAAGCCCTTGGTCACACCGACGACCATGTTGTTCACCAGCTGGCGCATGGTGCCGCTCATGGCGTTGGCTTCACGGGACTCGTCGGCCGGCTCGAAGCTGAGCTTGCCATCCTTGCTCGACACCTTGACCAGTGCGTTCTGGGCCAGCGACAGAGTGCCGCCCGTACCCTTCACGGAGATCTGGTCTTCCTTGATCGACACGTCCACGCCTTGCGGAACGGCAACCGGTGATTTTCCTACTCGGGACATTCTGTTTCCTCCCCGTTCAGGCCACGTAGCAAAGCACTTCGCCGCCGACACCGGTAGCGCGCGCCTTGCGATCGGTCATCACTCCCTGGGGCGTGGTGACGATGGCAACACCCAGGCCGTTCTGGACCTGGGGAATGGAATTGCGGCCCTTGTACACGCGCAGGCCGGGACGGCTCACACGCTCGATGTGCTCGATGACCGGACGACCGGCGTAGTACTTCAGGGCGATTTCGATTTCGGACTTGCCGGCTTCGGTCTTGACCTGGAAGCCGTCGATGTAGCCCTCGTCCTTCAGCACCTGGGCGATGGCAACCTTCACCTTGGAATAAGGTGCGGAAACCGTGGCCTTGGCGACCATCTGCGCATTGCGGATGCGCGTCAGCAGGTCGGCGATGGGATCACTCATGCTCATGTTGAATCTCTCCTGCTGCGCTTACCAGCTGGCCTTGGTCACGCCGGGGATGTCACCGGCGAAGGACAGCTCACGGATCTTGGCGCGGCCAAGACCGAATTGACGGAACGTGCCGCGGGGGCGGCCCGTGATTTCGCAACGGTTGCGCTGACGCGTCGGGTTGGAATTGCGCGGCAGCTTCTGCAGGCCCAGGCGGGCGGCTGCGCGCTCTTCGTCGCTGCGCTTCACATCGGTGGAAATTGCCTTCAGTTCCGCGTGTTTCTTCGCGTACTTGGCTGCCAGTTTCTCGCGCTTGAGTTCGCGCTGGATCAAAGCTACTTTAGCCACGATGTACCTTCAGTTCTTGAACGGGAAACGGAAGCCGGCGAGCAGTGCCTTGCACTCTTCGTCATTCTTGGCCGTCGTCGTGATGCTGATATTCAGACCGCGCAGCGCATCCACCTTGTCGTACTCGATTTCGGGGAAGATGATCTGTTCCTTGACGCCGATGTTGTAGTTGCCACGGCCGTCGAATGCGCGACCGGAGATACCACGGAAGTCACGCACACGGGGCAGGGCCACGGTGACGAAACGGTCCAGGAATTCATACATCTGCACGCCACGCAGCGTGACCATGCAACCGATGGCCTGGCCTTCGCGGATCTTGAAACCGGCGATGGCCTTCTTGGCCTTGGTGACCACGGGCTTCTGGCCAGCGATCTTGGTCAGGTCGCCCACGGCGTTGTCCATGACCTTCTTGTCTGCGACGGCCTCGCTCACGCCCATGTTCAGCGTGATCTTGGTGATGCGGGGCACCTGCATCGGAGACTTGTAGCCGAACTTTTCCGTCAGCTGGGGAACCACTTTTTCGCGGTAGTGTTGTTGGAGTCGAGCCATGATGTTGATCCTCAGGCGGCCTTGATTTCGTCGCCGCTGGACTTGAACACGCGCACGCGCTTGCCGTCAGCCAGCAGCTTGATGCCGACGCGGTCGGCCTTGCCGGTCGCGGCGTTGAAGATCGCCACGTTGGATTGGTGAATGGGCATCGACTTCTCGACGATGCCACCGGTCGTGCCCTTCATCGGGTTGGGCTTGGTGTGCTTCTTCACCAGGTTGATGCCCTCGACCACCAGATGGGTCTCGTCCTTGCGCAGCGTGACCGTGCCACGCTTGCCCTTGTCACGGCCAGCCAGCACGATGACTTCGTCGCCCTTGCGGATCTTGTTCATGGCGCGTCCTTTATCAGAGAACTTCAGGAGCCAGGGACACGATCTTCATGAACTTCTCGGTACGCAGTTCACGCGTCACGGGGCCGAAGATGCGGGTGCCGATGGGCTCCAGCTTGTTGTTGAGCAGCACGGCGGCGTTGCCGTCGAACTTGACCAGCGAGCCGTCGCCGCGGCGGATGCCCTTGGCGGTACGCACGACCACTGCACTGTAGATCTCGCCCTTCTTGACGCGACCACGCGGAGCAGCTTCTTTGATGCTGACCTTGATGATGTCGCCCACGCTGGCATAGCGACGCTTGGAACCGCCAAGCACCTTGATGCACAGCACGGACTTCGCGCCGGTGTTGTCGGCGACCTCTAACCGGGATTCTGTCTGGATCATTTCAAATATTCCCAACTTGGATCAGAAACCAGGCAGCGCCTGCAATCCGACCAGTCTTGGTCCCGTCGTCCTCGCCACAAACCACTTGTGGCAACTCCGCTGGGTTAGAAAACCTCGCCCTTTTCAAGGCGAAGCCCGTGATTATGGCAAACCCGCAAAACGGTGTCAAGCAGGGTCAGGCCGGAAGCGCCAGATAGTGTGCGGCCAGCGCCTCGAAATCGCCTTGCTTCGGGTCAGCGCCCGATTCCGCGCCGAGCTCGTCCCGGATCAGCCCGGCAACCACAGGCGCCAGTTCGCCAGCCTTCTTCGCATCAAGGAACAGCCACCGGGAACGCCGCGCCAACACATCCTCGACCGTGCGGGCATATTCATTGCGCACCGCAAAGCGGACCATGGCTTCCGACAGCCCATCTGCCAGCAGATTCGCCGAGCCCGGCAGCGAGCGCACACTATCGGTCTCACTGCCATAGCTGTGCCAGCCGGCGGCAGCGCCGATGCCCGGGTGCGCCGGCAGATTGCCGGTGCCGCCCACCAGGCGGAAGTCTGTCGTCACTCCGGGTGCCGAAGCCGGCAGCAAGCCGGCTTCGGCGCACTTGGCGAGCACGTCTTCGGCCATCGCCCGGTAGGTGGTCCATTTGCCACCGGTCACCGTCACCAGGCCGCTGCGACTGAGCAACACGGTGTGCTCACGACTCAGGCCCTTGGTGTTCCCCCCGTCATCGTCCTGGGGCCTCACCAGCGGACGCAAGCCGACCCAGATGCTGCGGACATCGGCCCGGGTCGGCGCACGGCTCAAGTAACGGGCCGACTCGCCGAGGATGAAGTCGAGTTCCGACCTGAAGGCGTCGGGCTCGCGGGAGAGGTCGTGACGGGGTGTGTCGGTGGTGCCCAGGATGGTCTTTCCCAGCCACGGCACCGCGAAGAGCACCCGGCCATCTGCGGTCTTCGGCACGAGCAGCGCGTGGTCGGTCGGCAGGAAGTCGCGATCGACCACCACATGCACGCCCTGGCTGGGCGCGACCATCGGCCGCACAGGACGGTGCACCGCATCGCCATCCTTCTGGCGGAATTCGTCCACCCAGACGCCGGTGGCGTTGACCACGCAGCGCGCGGCAATGCGGAATGTCCGCCCGGTTTCGCGGTCTTCGCAGGTCAGTCCGGTGATCTTTCCGTCTTCATGCACCAGTCCGGTGGCCGCGCAATAGTTGACCAGCAGTGCGCCCTGGGCGGCTGCCGTGCGCGCGATCGCGAGGGCAAGGCGTGCATCGTCGAACTGCCCGTCCCAGTACTTCACACCACCCTTCAGACCGTCGGCACGTGCGGTCGGCAACAAGCGCAGCGTCTCGGAGCGCCCGAGGAACTCCGTACTGCCGAGGCCGGCCTCGCCGGCCAGCGCGTCGTACATCTTGAGGCCCACGCCGTAGAACGGGGTTTCCCACCACTGATACGAAGGCATCACGAAAGGCAGCGGCCGCGCCAGATGCGGCGCGTTGTGCAGCAACGTGGCACGTTCATGCAGCGCTTCACGCACCAGGCCGATGTTGCCCTGCGCGAGGTAACGCACACCGCCGTGGACCAGCTTGGTGGCACGCGACGACGTGCCTTTGGCGAAGTCGTGCGACTCGACCAGCACGACCGACAGGCCGCGCAATGCGGCATCCAGCGCCACGCCCAGACCCGTGGCGCCACCGCCGATGATGGCAAGGTCGTACGTGCGGGGTTCGGCCAGCCGGGCCAGGAGCGCGGGCCGCCGCGTGGGCAACGGCGCAGCGGCGGGGGAAGCGGAAGTCATGCCCTCCATTGTGCCGGGCCCGGCAAAGGGTCGGGGACGCTCAGTCCTTCGCCCAGGCCCGGGCCCGGTCTATCGCTTCATGCCAGCGGGCGAGGCGCACGCCCCGCTGCGACGCGTCCATGGCCGGCTCGAAGCGACGGTCCACCTGCCACTGGCCGGAGATTTCCTGCGCGTCCCGCCAGAAGCCGCTGGCCAGCCCGGCGAGGTACGCCGCGCCGAGTGCGGTGGTCTCGGTCACCTGCGGCCGGACCACCGGAACGCCGAGGAAATCGGCCTGCATCTGCATCAGCAGGTCATTGCGGCTGGCCCCGCCGTCGACACGCAATTCGCGCAGCGGCAGGCCCGCGTCGCGCGCCATGGCGCCGAATACGTCGGCCACCTGCAAGGCAATCGCTTCCAGCGCCGCCCGCGCGATGTGCGCCCGCGTCGTGCCACGCGTCAGGCCGACGAGCGTGCCGCGCGCATGGCCGTCCCATTCGGGCGCGCCGAGGCCGGTGAACGCCGGCACCAGATAGACATCGCCCGTGTCCGGCACGCTGGCGGCCAGCGCCTGCACCTCGGGCGCGCTGCGGATGATCTCCAGCCCGTCGCGCAGCCACTGGATGGTGGCGCCCGCCATGAAGACGCCTCCTTCCAGCGCATAGCAAGGCTGCCCCTGCGGCCCTTGCCACGCCACGGTCGTCAGGAGCCGGTTGCGGCTCGGCACTGCGACTGTGCCGGTGTTCATCAGCATGAAGCAGCCCGTGCCGTAGGTGTTCTTGGCCATGCCCGGCGCGAAGCAGGCCTGTCCGAAGGTTGCGGCCTGCTGGTCCCCCGCCACGCCGGAGATCGGCAACGACGCGCCGAGCAGGGCGGCGTCCGTGCGGGCAATCTCGCAGCTGGACGGCAGAACCTCTGGCAGCACCGCACGCGGGATATTGAGCAGCGCCAGCAACGCATCGTCCCAGTCCAGGGTGTGGATGTTGAACAGCATCGTTCGGGACGCATTGCTTGCATCCGTCGCGTGTACACCGCCGGAGGGACCGCCGGTCAGGTTCCAGATCAGCCAGGCGTCGACCGTGCCGAATGCGAGTTCGCCCTTTTCCGCGCGGGCCCGCGCCCCGGGCACGTGGTCCAGCATCCATTCGAGCTTGGTGCCGGAGAAGTAGGAATCGATGACCAGGCCCGTCTTCTTCTGGATCAACGAAGCCTTTCCTTGCGCGCGCAGTTCGTCGCAGCGCGTGGCGGTGCGGCGGTCCTGCCAGACGATGGCGTTGGTGATCGGCTGGCCGGTCTTTCGGTCCCACAGCACCGTGGTCTCGCGCTGGTTGGTGATGCCCACGGCCGCAATGCGGCTGGCTGGCACGTTCTCGCGGCGCAGCACCTCGCGCGCCACGTCCAGCTGGGTCTGCCAGATCTCCGACGCGTCGTGCTCCACCCACCCCGGCTGGGGAAAGATCTGGCGGAATTCCTTTTGCGCGGTGCCGGCGACGCGGCCCGCGCGGTCGAAGAGGATGGCACGCGAGCTGGTCGTGCCCTGGTCAAGCGCGAGGATGTAGTCCATGCAGAGAGCGTAGCGCAAGGCGCGCCGATTGGGCGACAATGCCCTCTTCATTTCGCCGACACGACCATGAGCAGTACAGCCGCCACGGAAAAGCGCCATTTCCACATTGCCTTCATCGGAGGCGGCAACATGGCCAGCGCCATCATCGGCGGACTCATCCGGCAAGGGCTGCCGGCCAGCTACATCGACGTCGTCGAGCCCTATGCGGAAACGCGCGAAAAACTGCAACGCCAGTTCAGCCTGCAGCCGATGGAAGTCCCCGGCCTCGGCCTCAACCGCGCCGAACTCGTCGTGTGGGCCATCAAGCCGCAGACCTTCAAGGACGCGGCGCTGCAGGCGCGCTTCCACACCCGCAACGCCATCCACCTGAGCGTGGCAGCGGGCATCCGCTCCGACAGCATCGCGCACTGGCTCGGCTCGGAGCATGTGGTGCGCTGCATGCCCAACACGCCGGCGCTCGTGGGCAAGGGCATGACGGCCATGTTCGCGCGTGAAGCCGTGACGCCGCAGGACCGGCAACTCGTCGAGCGCGTCATCGGCACGACCGGCGAATCCCTCTGGGTCGACCGGGAAGAGCATCTCGACGCGGTCACCGCGTTGTCGGGTTCCGGCCCGGCCTACGTGTTCTATTTTCTCGAAGCGATGTCCGAGGCCGGGGCTGCCATGGGCCTCTCCCGCGAACAGGCCTACAAGCTGGCCGTGGGCACGTTCATGGGCGCGTCAGCGCTGGCGCAAGCGTCGGACGAGCCGCCGGAAATCCTGCGTCAGCGTGTCACATCCAAGGGCGGCACGACTTACGCCGCCATCACGTCGCTGGAGCAGGACAACGTGAAGCAGCTGTTCGAGCGCGCGCTGCACGCCGCGCGCCATCGCGCGAAGGAACTCGGGGACGAGTTCGGCAGCAACTGACCGTCGCCCGGACTGGCCGCGTCAGTTGATGCCCGTCCACATCAGGTAGTCGACCACGATGCCGCCGAACACCGCGAACCCTACCCAGTGGTTCAGCCGGAAAGCCTTGAAGCAGCCATCGCGCGTGCGTGTGCGGATGAGCATGAAATGCCAGGCCGCCTGCAGCAGGGCAGCCAGCAGGCCGAGGTAGAACCACGGCCCCATCGCCCGGCCGGCAAAGTCGAGCGCGAGCGTCCAGACCATCAGGAACGCCACATAGCAAAGCATGATCACCGGCACATCCGCGTTGCCCAGCGTGATGGCCGAGGTCTTCATGCCGATGCGCAGGTCGTCGTCCCGGTCGACCATCGCGTATTCGGTGTCGTAGGCAATCACCCAGAACAGGTTGCCCAGCAGCAGGACCCAGGCGAGCAGGGGCACGTTCGATTGCACCGCAGCAAACGCCATCGGAATGCCGAAGCTGAACGCCACGCCCAGCACCGCCTGCGGCATGGACACGAAGCGTTTGGCGAATGGATAGATCAGCGCGACAGCCAGCGCGGCGAACGACCACATCACCGTCACGAAGTTGGTGGTGAGCACGAGCAGGAAGGCCGCGAACGCGAGCACGGCGCCAACGACGAGCGCCTCCTTCGGTGACACCGCGCCGCTGGTGACCGGCCGGTTGGCCGTGCGCTTCACATGGCGATCGAAGTCACGGTCGGCGACGTCGTTCACGCAGCAGCCTGCGCTGCGCATGAGGATGGTTCCGAGCGTGAACACGGCGATCAGGTGCCAGCCCGGAAAGCCCTGCTTCGCGATCCACAGCGCGGACAGCGAAGGCCAGAGCAGCAGCAACCAGCCCGCCGGACGGTTCCAGCGGATCAGGTCGAGGTAGAGCGCGAGCTTATTCTTCAAGCAGCGAACGCAGCATCCAGGCGGTCTGCTCGTGCACCGTGAGGCGCTGGGTGAGCAGGTCGGCAGTCGGCTCGTCGCCGGCCTTGTCGGCGATGGGGAAGAGCTCGCGCGCGGTCCGCGCCACGGCTTCGTGGCCCTTCACCAGGATGGCCACCATCTCGAGCGCCTTCGGCGGAGTGACCGGAACATCGGGAATGGACGCCAGTTTGCTGAATTGCGCGTATGAACCCGGCGCCGCATGCCCCAGCGAACGGATGCGCTCGGCCACCGGGTCGACCGCTGCCCACAGTTCGGTGTACTGCGTCATGAACATCTGGTGCAGCGTGTTGAACATCGGGCCCGTCACGTTCCAGTGGAAATTGTGGGTCGTGAGGTAGAGCGTGTACGTGTCGGCCAGCAGGCGGCTCAGGCCCTTGGCGATGGCGGCGCGGTCTTTCTCGCTGATGCCGATGTTGATGGTGGGGGCGGCTGTGGGCTTTTTGGCCATGAGGGTCACTCCTTGTTTTAGGGAATAGAGGGAAAGCCTGATTCTTGACGGCGCTTCACGACAGGCGCTTGACGCCGGGCAACTCGCACGCATAGATCGCGTTGCGCAACGCGGCGATGGCCTCGTAGCGCGTGAAGCTGCGGCGCCAGGCCAGCACGACACGGCGCGACGGTTCGTCGCCACTGAACGGAAGATACTTCACATACGAATCGCCGTCGTCCTTCTTTTTCCTGGTCTTCGGACGGGGTTTGAGGGCCTCCTTCGGCACACCCAGACGGGGCACCAGGGTGACGCCCATGCCGGCCGCCACCATGTGCTTGATGGTCTCCAGGGACGACCCCTCGAAACTCTTGCGGATGCCTTCGGCATCGCTGGAAAAGCGCGCGAACTCGGGACAGACCTCGAGCACGTGATCGCGGAAGCAATGACCTGTGCCCAGCAACAGCATGGTCTCGGCCTTGAGTTCGTCGGCGGTGATGCTGTCCTGTTTCGCCAGCGGGTGCGAACTCGGCACCGCCGCCATGAAGGGCTCGTCGTACAGCGGTGCGAGTGCGAGGCCGGTGTCGGGAAACGGCTCGGCCATGATGGCGCAGTCGATCTCGCCGGTGCGCAGCATTTCCAGCAGCTTCACGGTGAAGTTCTCCTGTAGCATCAGCGGCATTTGCGGCGTGCGCGCGATCGCCTGCCGAACCAGGTCTGGCAGCAGGTAGGGGCCGATGGTGTAGATCACGCCCAGACGCAGCGGGCCAGCCAGCGGGTCCTTGCCGCGCTTGGCAATCTCCTTGATGCTGGCGGCTTGCTCCAGCACGCTCTGCGCCTGGCGCACGATGTCTTCGCCCAACGGGGTGACGGTCACCTCGTTGGCACTGCGCTCGAACAGCTTGACCTCGAGCTCGTCCTCGAGCTTCTTGATCGCCACAGACAGCGTGGGCTGCGACACGAAACAGGCCTCGGCGGCCTTGCCGAAGTGCTTTTCGCGCGCCACAGCCACGATGTATTTGAGTTCGGTGAGCGTCATGTCGTCGATTGGAACGGTTCACTCATCATAATTGCGCTCTATCGCCCTTGCCATGACAGTTGTAAATTCCATGGAAACAGAAGCGTTGATTTCCTGCCTGTGCGTCACCGAGCGACGTGTGCCGCTGTTGCGCAGGGCGGTTGCCTGCTTCCTCGCGCAGACCTGGCCCGCGCGCGAACTGGTCGTGGTGCACGACACGGCCGACACGGCCACGGTCGAATGGCTGGCGCACAACCCGCACCCGCTCATCCGCCCCGTGCCATTGCCAGCAGGCCCGCGTCTCACGCTGGGCGAACGAAGGCAATGGAGCGTCGACGCGGCTCGCGGCACGTTCATTGCGACATGGGACGACGATGACTGGTCCGCGCCCCATCGGCTCACCGAGCAGATGAAAGTCGTCCATCGCAGCGGCCGCGCTGCCTGCGTGCTGCGGCAGTGGATCGTCTATGACGAGGCGCTGGCGCAGGCCTGGCTCTCACAGATCCGCACGTGGGAAGCCAGCCTCGTTGCAAGAAAGCAGGCGATGCCGGCTTATCAGGCCGTGGAGCGCGGCGAAGACCTGCTGGTCGTCGGCCAGCTCGCCGAAGCGGAACAACTCGTCGCGCTGCACGATGCGCACCTCTACATCTACGTGTACCACGGCCGCAACGTCGGCGGTCGCAGCCACTTCAAACGGCACATCTTCGGCAAGGCGGCTGCGAGCCTCTCACCGGCATTCACCCGACGTGTGGAGCAACTGCTGCGGGAGCCCCTCGGTCCGCCGATCCATCCGTCCGAACTTGCACAGGCCGTGCAGTCGCCATGAACCCCGACCGGCTGGTGTCCTGCCTGTGCATCACGCACCGACGCGTGCCCATGCTGCGCCGCGCGGTGACGTGCTTCCTCAACCAGACCTGGCCCGACAGGGAACTGCTGGTCGTGCACGAAGACATCGACGCGGACACGCCCGCCTATGTCGTAGCGTTGAATCATCCGCAGGTCCGCACGCTCGAAGTGCCGGCGTCGCCGCACATCGCGCTGGGCGAGAAGCGCAACATGGCCATCACGGCGGCGCGCGGTCGGTTCATCGCCACGTGGGACGACGACGACTGGTCGGCGCCGGCGCGCATCGCCAGCCAGATGCATGTGATCGCGCAGAGCGGCGTTCCAGTCTGCACGCTGGCGCAGTGGGTCGCCTACGACCAGTTGCTCGGCCAGGCCTGGCTGACCCGGCAACGCCCCTGGGAAGCGAGCCTCGTGGCCGAACGCGCAGAGATGCTGCCTTACCCTGCGCTCGACCGCGGCTCGGACCGCGTGGTCGTCGAAGCCTTATCGCGGGCCGGGAAGCTCGCAGTTGCGGACGGCCCGCACCTGTATGTCTATCTCTACCACGGCGCCAATGTCGGCAGCCGCGTCCACTTCAAACGGAACGTCTTTGCGCAGGCACAGCCCATGAACCCAGCCTTTGCCCGGCGCGTGGCCGAACTTCTCGCATCACCCGACCAAGCACCACTGCGTAGGGACGAGGTCTTCGCTGCCATCGTCCGCTGACCCGCCCGCCCGACCTGCTCCATCAGGCCTTGAGGTATTCCGCCCGTGTTGCGAGCCAGCGTGCCACGTGACGTTGCGCCAGATCGGGATGGGCATCGAGCATCAATGGCGCGAGTTCACGCGCCCATTGCAGGAGTGACGCATCTTCCGTCAGGTCGGCAAAGCGAAGCAACGGCGCGCCGGACTGGCGCGCACCGAGGAATTCACCCGGGCCGCGGATTTCCAGGTCGCGCCGTGCAATCTCGAAGCCGTCCTGCGTCTCGGCCATCGCGCGAAGGCGCGCACGCGCGGTCTCGCCGAGGCGCCCGCCCTCGCCCGTCGCATACATGAGCACGCAGGCCGACGCGGCCGCGCCGCGTCCCACGCGTCCACGCAGCTGGTGCAACTGCGACAGGCCGAAGCGCTCCGCGTGCTCGATGACCATGAGCGAGGCATTCGGCACATCCACGCCGACTTCGATGACCGTCGTCGACACCAGCACGCCCATCTGCCCGCCGGTGAAAAGCGCCATCACCGCCTTCTTTTCGGCAACAGGCATGCGCGAATGCAACAGGCCGACGAGCACCGGTTCGCCCGACGGGCCGCGCAGGCCGCGCAGGCCGTGCAGCGCCGCCGACAGCGCCTCGTGCGTGGCCGTCGCATTCGTCAGGTCCAGCGCCTCGCTTTCCTCGATCAGCGGGCAGACCCAGTACACCTGCCGCCCTTGCCCGATCTGCGCACGGATGCGCTCGACGACTTCGTCGCGCCGCGAGTCGGCGACGACCCTGGTGACGATCGGCGTGCGTCCAGGCGGCAACTCGTCGATGTTGGAAACATCCAGATCGGCGTAGTAGCTCATCGCGAGCGTGCGCGGGATCGGCGTCGCACTCATCATCAGCATGTGCGGCTCCTGCCCTGACGACGCCATCTTCGCGCGCAGGGCCAGCCGCTGCGCCACGCCGAAGCGGTGCTGCTCGTCGATCACGGCGAGCGCAAGCCGCTGGAACTGCACCTGCTCCTGGATCACCGCGTGCGTGCCCACCACCAGCGCGGCTTCGCCGCTGGCGATCAGCGCCAGCATCTCGTTGCGCTCTTTCTTCTTCTGGCTGCCGGTGAGCCACGCCACGCGCTTGCCCAGCGGCGCGAGCAGTGGCTCCAGCCAGCCGATGAGCTTGCGGAAATGCTGCTCGGCGAGGATTTCCGTCGGTGCCATCAACGCGCACTGCCAGTCCTCATCGATCGCCAGGCACGCAGCCAACGCGGCCACGATGGTCTTCCCCGAGCCCACATCGCCTTGCAGCAGGCGGTGCATCGGCACGGTGCGCGCAAGATCGTTCGCGATCTCCTCGCCCACGCGACGCTGCGCGTTGGTAAGCATGAAAGGCAACGCGGCCAGCAACCGCTCGTGCAAGCCATCGCGCTTCGCCACGAGCGCGGGCGCGCGCAAGGCATCGCGATCGCGGCGCGACTGCAGTTGCGACAACTGCTGCGCCAGCAACTCCTCCGCCTTCAGCCGCTGCCACGCGGGATGGCTCCTGTCTTCCAGCGTGGCGAGCGAGACATCAGGCGTCGGGTGATGCAGGAATTGCAGCGACTCGCGCAACGGCCACGCCTTGGGCGGCAGATGCCCGGCGGGAATGGTCTCGTCCAGCGCGGCATGCGGCAGTGCGCCCAATACAGCGCGCCGCAGATACGGTTGCGGCAGACCGGCGACCGTCGAATACACCGGCGTCAGCGCCGTCGGCAGATCGGTGGCGGCCGATTTGCAGGTCGGATGCAGCATCTGCCAGCCGAGAAAGCCGCCGCGCAGTTCGCCGCGTGCGCGCACGTGCATGCCCACGGCCAGCGCTTTCTGCTGCGACGGATAGAAATTGAAGAAGCGCAGCACGCAGACATCGGTACCGTCGTTCAGCGTCACCACCAACTGGCGGCGCGGACGGTAGGCCACTTCGCAGGCCGTCACCTCGCCTTCGATCTGCACCGTGTCGCCCTCTCGCGCATCGGCCAGGCGCGTGACGCGCGTCTCGTCCTCGTAGCGCATGGGCAGGTGCAGCGCGATGTCGATGTCGCGCACGAGGCCGAGTTTGGCCATGGCCTTCTGTGCGGCACTTGCAGCACTTGCGGCATCGCTTCTGCCCGTCGCCTTGGACGGACTTTTCTCTTTCACGGGCGCGGCACCGGTCTTGGGCATGGGAGAATTCTGCCTCGGAACGGGCCTGTCCGGCCCTCAGGATCATGCGCACCTTCTCCCTTGGCGACTTCGATTTCGAGTTGCCCGAAACCCTGATTGCCCAGTACCCCATGGCCGAGCGCAGCAGCTCGCGCCTGCTCGACGGTACCGGCACACACGCGGTCAACCGCGTGTTCCGCGAACTGCCCGGCCTGCTGTCCCCCGGCGACCTGCTGGTGTTCAACGACACCAAGGTCGTGAAGGCGCGGCTCTTCGGCGAGAAGCCCACGGGTGGCAAGCTCGAGTTGCTGATCGAACGCGTGCTCCACGGCAACGAAGTCGCCGCACACATGAAGGTGAGCAAGAAGCCGCCCGTCGGCACGGTGCTGGCGATGGTGGGCGGCTTCACCGCCACACTGCTCGGCCGCTGGCCCGATGCTGATGGCCCGCTGTTCCGCTTCGCACTGAGCGATGAACCGCACGCCTTGATGGCCGCGCACGGCCACGTGCCGCTGCCGCCCTACATCACGCACGAAGACACGGCGGAAGACGAGACGCGCTACCAGACCGTCTTCGCGCGCGCCCCCGGCGCGGTGGCCGCACCGACGGCCGCGCTGCATTTCGACGAAGGCTTGCTCGCGATGATGGACTCGCGCGGCATCCACCGTGCCAGCGTCACGCTGCACGTCGGCGCCGGGACTTTCCAGCCGGTGAAGACCGACAACCTGGCCGAGCACCGCATGCACAGCGAGTGGTATGAAGTGCCGGAGGCCACGCGCCACGCCATCCACGAGGCCAAGGCACGCGGCGCGCGCGTGGTGGCCGTCGGCACGACGACCGTGCGCACGCTCGAGTCATGGGCCGCGAGCGGCGTCGACAAAGGCGACACCGACATCTTCATCACGCCGGGCTTCGGGTTCCGTGTGGTGGACCGGCTCATCACCAACTTCCACCTGCCCAAAAGCACATTGATGATGCTCGTGAGCGCCTTTTCAGGCTACGAGCATGTGATGGCGCTGTATCGCCACGCGATTGCGCAGCAGTACCGCTTCTTCAGCTATGGGGATGCGATGCTGCTGGACCGCGCACAGCGATCCAGCGTGCTTTGAAGCACGGCCGATCAGGCGCGGCTGACCGTGCCCTGGACGCCCTGCACGGAGGCGATGCGCTCCAGCACGAACTGCGCATCTTCCTGCGTGGCCAGTTGCTCGATCACCACAAGGCTCGAACCCGTGCCGGCACCGCGCAGGCGCGCGGGGTAACCGGCGGCGCGCAAGCGCCCTGCCACCTGCAGCGCCTCGCGCGAATTGGCCGTGCGCAGCGCCACGACGCGCCATGCACCGTCGGTGATCGCCACGCCACCGCCCGGTTTGATCTCGGTCGAGTTCAGGAAGGTCGCGAGCTGGTCCGGCGTGGCATTGCCGACGGGTTGCACCGGTTTCTCGAAAAAGCGCGCCCAGAAGGCCGTCGGCTTGTCCAGAGACAGCTCGCCCTGGTCCTGCGACGCCACGGCCACCTTGCCTTCGAAGATGCAGACGGCGTCATGGGCCGCGTCGGTCATGCTCCAGAAGTCGGTACCGCGGATGCCCACGGTTGCGGTGCGCAGCGACACTTCGATCTCGCGTGCGCCGGCGGCCTTGGCCACCGAACTCGTCGCAAAACGGAAGAAGCCTTCGAGCAGCTTGAGCTGCGAACGCACGGCGGTACGGCCGGTTGCGGTGTCCACTTCAAGGCGCTGGACGGACAGCAGGGTCTTTTCGCCCAGACGGATGATGCTGCCTTCGGGCATGCGCAGCACCAGCGCGGCGCCGGCTGCGGTGTGCACTTCCTGCGAGCGGCTGACCGCGTCGCCGGGGGCGAGCGGCTCCCGTGCATCGTCGGTGCCGGTCCAGGCCGGCATCTGCACGGCTTCGACGGCCATGCGGGCCAGCGGTCCGCGGCTGGCGGAACGGGGGGCAGCGGCCTGCGCCGCGGGCAGTGTGGCCGCCGTGGCTCCGGCAACCATCGTGGCGCCGGTACGGGCGATCCAGTTTCTGCGGTTCATCTTCATTCGTCCTGACTTGGGGTTAACACTGATTTCTGTACGAAACCGGCATTTTGTTACCGGCCAGTACAAAATGTTCCTGATCCGTTTTCATGCGGATGGCGATCCCGTCCACTAAGTCACGCAGGCGCAGCCTGTTACAGCCTTCGCCGACAATCGCCGGATGCTCGATTTCCAGATCCATAAGAAAGAAGGCCTCGCACGGCGCGGCACCCTCACGCTGAACCACGGCGTGGTCCAGACCCCCATCTTCATGCCCGTGGGCACCTACGGAACGGTCAAGGGCGTCATGCCCCGGTCGCTCCACGAAATGGGCGCGCAAATCATCCTGGGCAACACCTTCCACCTCTGGATGCGCCCGGGGCTGGACATCATGAAAAGCTTCGGCGGCCTGCACGGCTTCGAGCAGTGGGACAAGCCCATCCTCACCGACTCCGGCGGCTTCCAGGTCTGGAGCCTGGGCGCGATGCGCAAGATCACCGAGGAAGGCGTTCATTTCGCTTCGCCGGTGAACGGCGACAAGCTGTTCATGTCGCCCGAAGTGAGCATGCAGATCCAGACCGTGCTCAATTCCGACATCGTCATGCAGCTGGACGAATGCACGCCCTACGAAACCAACGGCCACCTCACGACCGAGGCCGAAGCCCGCAAGTCGATGGAGATGAGCCTGCGCTGGGCACGCCGCAGCCAGGATGAATTCGCGCGGCTGGGCAACCCCAACGCGCTGTTCGGCATCGTGCAGGGCGGCATGTTCGAGAACCTGCGCGCCGAATCGCTCGATGCGCTGGTGAAGATGGACTTCCCCGGTTACGCCATCGGCGGCGTGAGCGTGGGAGAGCCCAAGGACGAGATGCTGCGCATCATGGCGCACACGCCGCATCTGCTGCCCGAGAACAAGCCGCGTTACCTGATGGGCGTGGGCACACCGGAAGACCTGGTGGAGGGCGTGATGCAGGGCGTGGACATGTTCGACTGCGTGATGCCCACGCGCAATGCGCGCAACGGCACGATCTTCACGCGTTACGGCGACCTCAAGCTGCGCAATGCGCGCCACAAGTCGGACCACCAGCCGCTTGACCCCACCTGCACCTGCCACGCCTGCGCGGGCGCGTCAGGCATACCGTGGAGCGAAGGGGGACGCGGTGGCTTCAGCCGCGCCTACATGCATCACCTGGACCGCTGCGGCGAAATGCTCGGCCCGATGCTGACCACCGTGCACAACCTGCACTACTACCTGAACCTGATGCGCGAGATCCGCGAGGCGCTGGACGCCGGCCGCTTCGCGGACTTCAGGCGGCAGTTCGCCGCAGACCGCGCACGCGGCGTCTGAACGGGCCGGCCTCAGCCCGCCCGTTTCTCGCCGGCCCGGTGCTTCATGCTCGCCGCGTTCGCGCTCGGGTTGACCGAGGGAACGTCTGCGCGGCGACGTGCCGTCTCGACGGCAGCCTCCAGCGCGTCGACCGACGACATCGCAACGCCCCGGCGCTGCGCTTCGGCGCGCAGCAGCTGGGTGGCCTGCAGTTCGGTGTCGGTGAATTCGCGCAGCTCTGCCGTGAGTTCACGGCGGCGTTTCACCAGCTGGACGGTCGGCGACTCCGTCGGTCGGGCGCGGCGCAACAAAAGGAATGCGGCCAGCACCACCAGTGCAGCGACGACGGCAACGATGATCTGGAAAATCGGGATGTCCATGTCTGTTTCCTTGAGACGGAATCTAGGCATGGTGTTCCGCGATACGGCCTGCTTTAACGTTTGGTCCGACGAAGTTACAAGCGCATGCGTTCCTGATGCGCGCGACCGAATTCTTTCCTATTCACTTCACGGCAGACGCAGTGTCTGCACCGGGTCAGCAAGCCCCGCACGCGGCATCCAGGCAAACACCGAATCCACCGTCACCGTCTCGATCCGATCGGAAAAGCGCTTCTCGTTCGGATGGTCGTCGAACGCGACGTTGGCCGAGCCCACGCGTCCACCCAGGCGGGTGAGCGGGCCCAGCCGCAGCGTGGTCGGCTCGTAGCCCTTGAACTGCAGCCAGGCCTGCGCCTGCTCGCGCGTGCGGATGCTGTCTTCCATCGCCATCGCGAGCTGCTCGACGACCCACTGGTTGGACTGCTGGTACTTGCGGCCCCAAACGTAGCTGACCATGTTGTACTCACGCACATGCAGAGCCGAGCGGCGCTGCGCGTCAGTCACCTGCGCCAGCAGCCGCTGCTGTACCAGCGGCTGCGGCACCACCCATGCGGCCTCGTAGCGCCAGAGGTCGTCGAGGAAGAATTCACCGAGCCCCTGGTTCCAGATGGCCGACACCGCCGTGCCGCACTGGTTCAGCTTGTGCAGAACGCGCCATGGGCCTTCGCCCTTCTTGTAGGCCATGCCCAGATGCGAATAGCGCAGGCCGTACTTGCCCAGGTCCTGCCCGGCGCGCGCCAGCACCACGACGCGCGTGCCGTTCTTCGCATGCTCGGCATCGAGCGCTTCCGAGGTGCGTTGCGCGAGCGTCATGCCGCGCTCGATGGTCTGCGGCGTGGGCTGGCGCGACTCGCACGAGCGGCCGGCATGCGCCGCCGGTGCGAACGCGGTGAACGCTACGAGTGCCGCAAGCGTGGTCCGGATCAGAACTTGCTTCATCGCCGACCTCACCACGTCACGCGCTCGTTGTGCAGCAAGGCACGCCCGAGCTCGTTGGGAATGTAGGCCAGCACTTCGCTCGCCGCCGAGAGCACGATGCCCGTGCCGATGACGCTCACCGTCACGACCGTGCCGACACCCGCGACCGACGCGCCCACGCCCCGCCCCACGGTCTCGATGCTGATGCGCGCGCCGTCCGACGCACGCTCCAGCACATACACCGAGCCGCGCGCCGAGCTCCCGATGGCCTTCACCGTGAGCATCGTGCCGGCCGCACTGAGCACGACAGGCGCCGCACTCAGCGCCGCACCGCCGACAGACGCTGCGCCCACGACGGAAGCGACGGGCAGCATCGACAGCGCCACCGATGCTTCGCTCTGCGCACGCGCCGGTGCAGCAACGCCAACCACCAGGCTGGCGACCAGTGCGGCACGCACAACGAGTTTCTTCAAGGTCTTGTTCATGGTTCTTTCCTCTTACTCGGACACCGCAGCCGGATGACGTTCGGCCTGTGCCTGCATGCGGCCTTGCAGGCGCGCTTCGGCCATGTCGGCTTCGTAGCGGTCACGCAGCGTCTTGGCCAGCGTGAACGCCGAGGTCACCAGGTACAGCCAGCTCACACCGAGGTAGGCCTTGTAGGTGATGTTGATTTCCATGCGTGCGAGGCCCCAGGCCGTGAGACCCATCGCAATCGCAAAGCCGCCCCACACCACCAGGTTCCACATCGGCACGCTGCTGCTCCTGTCGAGTTCGGCAGCCTGCTGGTCGCGCACGGCCTTGGACAGCACGAACACGGTGGACAGGCAGAACACATAACCCATCACCATGAAGGCGCGGTCGAGATCCTGGCCCGGGAGGTACGCCAGTCCCGTTCCGCACAGGAACAGGGCGAGCCCGAAAGACACCCAGACCTGGAGCTGCCAGGCGCGCGTGTCGCGTTGAACGATGAGGGGATGACGATTCGCGTTGGACATGTAGCCTTCCTTGGGGCTGTTGAACACGGAGCGGATGGTCCGCGTTCAACACCTCGGGAGGGCCGGATTTCCATGCCGGTAGCGCCGGCAACGCCAGAAAGTCTCGCGGCGCGATACTTCCAGGCGCTGCTCAAGGCGCGCATCAGCTCTGCGCGCTGTTGCGGAACGGGTGGTACTGGTAGAGCCAGGTCTCGGACAGCGTCTGGTCGCCCACACGCAGGAAAAGCCGCATTTCCACCGCATCCGTGCCTTCGGTGGTCAGGTCGAACTGGGCGCGCCAGTGACCGGCCACGCCGTTGGGCACGGCCTCGGTGAACACATACGAAAAGCTGCCACGCGACGCGGACAGTACCGCCTCGGGCTTCACGCCGAAAGGCAGCGATGCGAGCGAGCCGCCCGAGAACTCCACCATGAACTTGCGCACACCCGCCGGACGCGGCTGGCCGGGCTGGCCGCCATTGCCCAGCCGCGTGGCGACGCAGCGCGCCAGTTGCGCGGGCGGATACGGTTCATCGGCCGCCCAATGCAACCGGTAGCGCATGTTGAGGCTGTCGCCCGCGCGCGCGGGTGCAGCCGGCACCCACATCGCGACGATGTTGTCGTGGATCTCGTCGTCGGTGGGAATCTCCACCAGTTGCACCGAGCCCGCGCCCCAGTCGCCCTGCGGCTCGACCCACAGGCTCGGCCGCTTCTCGTAGGCCACGCCATCCAGGTAGTGGTCGAAGTTGCGGTCGCGCTGCATGAGGCCGAAGCCGCGCGGGCGGTTGTCCCCGAACGCGGACGCCATGGTGCGTGGCGGGTTGTTCAGCGGGCGCCAGATGTGCTCGTCGCTGCCCGTCCAGATGGCCAGGCCATCGGAGTCGTGGATCTCCGGCCGCCAGTCGACGCCGCGGATCTTCACCGTCTCGGAGAACCAGTACATCGAGCTGGCCGGTGCGATGCCGAGCCGCGCAATGTCGCGCCGCAGGAAGAGCGACATCTCCACGTCGGTGACGACCTGCAGCCCGCGCCGCATGGTGAAGCGGAATGCGCCCGTCAGGCTCGGCCCGTCAAGCAGTGCATGGACGACCACGGTGTCGGGCTGCTGCGTGTTGGGCGGCTCGAACCAGAAGTGCGTGAAGTCCGGGAACTCCTCGGGCTTGTCGGCCAGCGCCACGTCGACAGCGATGCCACGCGCGGACAGGCCGTACTGGAACAGCTCGCCGATGGCCCTGAAGTACGACGCACCGAGGAAGGCACACCAGTCGTTCTTCTGCCAGGGCAGTTTCGCCTGGTCGCCGAGCCGGCTCTCCTGGAAGCGGAAGCCCGCGAAGCCCGAGCCTGGCGGCAACTCGTGAGCCGGGCTGTCGGCGGGCATGGTGAAGTAGTCGTCGTCATACACGATCTCGCGCGCGCGCAACGAGGCCCCGCCTTGCGTTGCGGCCTCGATCACGTGCATGCGAACCGGCACACGGAAGAAAGTGCCCAGATGGAAGAAGGTCACGGGGTACACGCCTGCGCCTTCGGAGAACAGCGCGTACTCCGGCTTGAAATTGATCTTGCCGTGCGCTTCGTAGTCGATGCGTTCGAGCACGGCAGCGGGCAGCGGTGGCGGCGGCTGGTAAGGCTTCGCCGCCAGCGCACGGGCGCGCTCGACCAGACCCTGCGCGGAGAAATCCTGCGCGTCACCGAAGGTGAGCCCGGTGGCGGCAAGGGCAGCGGGGGAAAGGCCGAGCGTGCCGAGCGCCGATGCGGCGCCTGCGGCCGCGATGAATTGGCGGCGACGGATCATGCGTTCGAATTCTTGTGAAGGCCTGATCATAGGAAAGTCGCGGACGTTATGCTCGCTTGATGATGAAACAAAAGGACAGCGGTCCTGCAGGCGGCAACTGGGTCCCGCTTGCCGTCACGCTGGCCATCCAGGCGATGGTGTCGATGGCAGCGCTC
This sequence comes from Variovorax sp. VNK109, assembly GCF_049445855.1. NCBI lineage: Bacteria > Pseudomonadati > Pseudomonadota > Betaproteobacteria > Burkholderiales > Comamonadaceae > Variovorax > Variovorax sp. VNK109. The sequence goes on from NZ_JBMSDV010000001.1 coordinate 1,345,206, forward strand.
ACCATGCCGGTGATGGCCCCTGTTGCCGCGCCGGCACTGGGCGTTTCGCCCACCTACACCGGTCTCTATCTCGCCATCGTCTATATCGGTGCTGTGCTTGCCAGCCTCGCGGCAGGCAGCGTGGTGAAACGCTTCGGCGCCATCCGAGCGAGCCAGTTCGGCCTGCTGCTGTGCGCCGCAGGACTTGCCTTGTGTGCGGTACCTTCGCTGCCGGTCGTCGCCGTCGGCGCTTTCCTCATCGGCCTGGGCTACGGCCCCATCACGCCGGCGAGCTCGCATCTGCTGGCGCTCACCACACCGGCGCACCGCATGTCGCTGGTGTTCTCGATCAAGCAGACCGGCGTGCCGGTGGGTGGCATGCTGGCCGGGGCGCTGGTGCCGGGTGCGATGCTGCTGATCGGCTGGCAGGGCGCGTTGCTGGCCGTGGCCGTTGCCAATGTGCTGTGCGCGCTGGTCTCCCAACCGCTGCGCGGTCAACTCGACGCAGACCGCCAGCCCGATCAGCCGGTGAAGCTCGGCAACCTGCTGCAGCCGCTGCGCCTCGTTTTCTCGCACCGGGCACTGGCGTTGCTGGCGCTGTGCTCGTTCGTGTTCTCCACGGTGCAGCAGTCGCTCACCGGTTATCTCGTCACCTACCTGCACGAGTCGCTCGCCTACGGGCTCGTGGCCGCGGGCCTCGCACTGTCGGTGTCGCAGATCGGCGGCGTGGCAGGACGCATCGCCTGGGGCTATGTGTCCGATCGCTGGATGAGCGCGCGCCCGACGCTTGCGATGCTGGCCGCGATCATGGCCGTGAGCGGCATCGCAACCGCGCTGCTCACCACGTCGATGCCGACCTTCCTGGTGCTCGCCGTCCTCGTGGTGTTCGGCGCATCGGGCATCGGCTGGAACGGTGTGTACCTCGCCGAAGTGGCGCGCCAGGCACCTCCCGGCATGGCGAGTGTGGCAACCGGCGGCACGCTTGCCGTGACGTTCTTCGGCGTGGTGCTCGGGCCGCCGGTGTTCGGCGCGATCTCCGGTGCGTGGGGCAGCTACCGCGCGGGCTTTGCGGCGCTGGCGGTGCCGACGCTGATCTGCTGCTTCGCGTTGTTGCGCGCGCGGCGATAAGACTTACGCAGCCAGCAAGCCGGATACCCGTTCGCGCAGATCGTTCGGCGATGCATCCGACGCCGGCACGGCGGGGCCGACGTTGAGCCCCACGCGGCTGAACATGCCGCGCCGGAACGGCCGCACCATCGCCACGCGCTGGCCGTTGCGCTCCTCGATGCGGCTGAAGAAAGAGCCCCACAGGTTGGTCAGTGCCATCGGGATCACCGGCACCTCGAGGCCGTCGGCCTTCGCGCGCTCGAGGATCTTCATGATGCCGCCCTTGAACTCCTGCAACTGGCCGTCGCGCGTGATCGCCCCCTCGGGAAAGATCGCGAGGATGTCGCCTTCGCGCAGCACCTGCGCCGCGCGTTCGAACGCGGCTTCGTATACCGCCGGGTCTTCCTTCTGCGGCGCAATGGGAATCGCCTTGGCGAGCCTGAACAGCGGGCCGAGCACGGGCTGTCTGAAGATACGGTGGTCCATGATGAAACGGATCGGCCTCGGGCTCGCGGCCATCAGCAGGATCGCGTCGATGAAGCTCACGTGATTGCACACCAGCACGGCCGCGCCTTCGACGGGAATGTGGTCGTCGCCCTTCACCTGGAAGCGGTAGATGAAGCGCGAGGCGATCCACGCGACGAAGCGCAGCAGGTACTCGGGCACCAGCATGAAGATGTAGAAGGCCACCACCGCGTTGGCCAGGCCGACGATGAGGAACATCTGCGGAATGCTGAAGCCGGCCTTGAGCAGCAGGCCCGCGATGACTGAACTCGCGATCATGAACAGGGCGTTGAGGATGTTGTTGGCCGCGATGATGCGCGCGCGGTGCGTGGGCTGCGCGCGCATCTGGATCAGCGCGTACATCGGCACGCTGTACAGGCCCGCGAACAGGCTGAGCAGCGCGAGGTCGGCCATCACGCGCCAGTGCGCGGGCGATGCGACGAACTGTGCAAGCGTGTAGATGCCGTTTGCTGTGGCGGTGGCCGTGGCCGGTGCAGCGAGGCCGCGCGACGCGAAGTACAGGTCGATCGCGAACACGCTCATGCCGATGGCGCCGAGCGGCACGAGGCCGATCTCCACATGACGGCGCGACAGCGTCTCGCACAGCAGCGAACCGATGCCGATGCCAACCGAGAACACCACCAGCAGCAACGACGCGACCTGCTCGTTGCCGTGCAGCACCTCCTTCGCGAAGCTGGGGAACTGGCTCAGGAACACCGCGCCGAAGAACCACATCCAGCTGATGCCCAGCAGCGAGCGGAACACCACGACGTTCCCGTGCGCGAGCTTGAGGTTGCGCCAGGTTTCGGTGAATGGGTTCCAGTTGATGGTGAGGCCGGGGTCGGTGGCGGGCGATGCAGGAATGAACTCCGACACCACGCGCCCTGCGATCGCGAGTCCGATGCAGGCGAAGCCGACATGGTGCGCGCCGATCTCCGGCACCGCGATGATCAGGCCGCCCGCCACATTGCCCAGCAGGATGGCGACGAAGGTGCCCATCTCCACCATGCCGTTGCCACCGGTGAGCTCGCGCTCATTCAGGTGATGCGGCAGGTAGGCGAACTTCACCGGCCCGAACAGCGTGGAGTGCAGACCCATGAGGAACGTACAGCCCAGCAGGATCGGCACGTTCTGGCCGAAGAAGCCCCACGCGGCCAGCGCCATGATGAGGATTTCCAGCCGCTTCACGAAACGGATCAGCACTTTCTTGTCGTACTTGTCCGCGAGTTGCCCGCTCGTTGCGGAGAACAGCAGGAACGGCAGGATGAACAGCGCGCCGATCGCCAGCCCCGCGAGCGACGGCGGCAGCCACTGCACCTGAAGCTGGTAGGTCACCAGCACGGTGAAAGCGAACTTGAACAGGTTGTCGTTCGCTGCGCCGGAAAACTGCGTCCAGAAGAACGGCGCGAAGCGCCGTTGCTTCAGCAGCGTGAACTGGTTGGGATGCCCGGTGGTGCCATCGCTGTCGTGTGTCGTCATGTCTTGTCCCTCGGTCTGGATTGGCGCACTGTAGTTTCGCCACTTTCTACCGGCATCGTAAATCGATACGATGCAGCCGTGATCTACCCTCAGTATCGGAATCCGAGACTTCCATGAGCACCACCGCCGATCTCGTCACCGCCCTCAAGAAGGAACTGAAGTCCGCGCAGATGACCTACGCCGATCTGGCCGCCGGGCTGAAGATGGCCGAGTCCAGCGTGAAGCGCATGTTCGCCAAGGGCGACATGCCGCTGTCGCGCATCGACGCGATCTGCCGCGTGCTCAAGCTCGACTTCGCCGACCTCGCCCGGCGCGTGGCCGACGCGCAGCCGCTGCTGCGCGAACTCACCCACGAGCAGGAGCGGGCCGTGGTCGCCGACAAGAAGCTGCTGCTGGTCGCCATCTCGGTACTCAGCCAGTGGACGCTGGAGCAGATCACCTCGACCTACCGCCTCTCCGAAGCAGAATGTGTGAAGTACCTCGCGCAACTCGACCGCATCGGCATCATCGAGTTGCGGCCGCTCAACCGCTACCGCCTCAAACTGGCCAAGACCTTCCGCTGGCGTCCGCACGGCCCGGTGATGGAGTTCTTCCGCGAGGAAGTGGTGCTGGACTATTTCCGGGGCGGCTTCGACGGTGAAGGAGAAGGGCTGCTGCTGGTGCACGGCTCGATCAGCCGTTCGCTGGCGCCGGCCTTCCTCGAACGCATCCAGCGCGTCGCGCAGGACTTCGCGCAGCAGCACCAGACCGACCAGAAACTCGCCGAGAAAGACCGCGAGGGCTACACGCTGCTGCTGGGCATGCGCAGCTGGGAGTTCGAAGCGCTGACGGCCTTGCGGCGCTGACCGTGCAGGTCAGCGAACGCCAGGACGTCGCTCGCCACAGCGTCAGTTCGCGAACGCCTGCAACCTCAGCGCGTGCTGCTGTTCGAAGCGCTTGCGGATGTCATTGACCGCCGTGTCCAGGGCCTCGAGGAAAAGCCCGGTCGCCACCGCTGTCGTGTAACCGGTGCGCTGGTACAGGCAGCTGTGCAGTTGCGCGCCCGCGTCCTCCAGCCCGGTCCACACGAGGCGGCCGTCCTCCACGTCCTGTGCCACGTTGTCGGGCACCAGGAAGCCGACCGCATCACCCCGCGCCACCAGCCGCCGCAGCATCGGCACCGAACTCGTCTCGACGAAGGGGCGGCCGGTGCGCTGCAGCCGAGCGTCGATGCGGTCGGCCAGGATGCGCAGTTCCATGTCGGGCGACATGAGCACCAGCGGGTAATCGAGGCAATCACGCATGCGCAGCAGTTTTTTCTTTGCGAGCAACGGGTGCCCCGGCGCCGTGACCACGCCCAGGTGCTGCGGATAGGTGCGCACCTCTTCCACGCCCGGCGACGGCGGACGGCGCAGGCAGAACGCCACGTCGATCTCGCCATTGGCGACCCAGCGCAGCAGGCTTTCGCCATTGCCGGAGCGCACGCTGAAGGTGATACCCGGATGGCTGTCGAGAACGGCTTCGATGACCCGCGGGATCAGGTGCTCGGCCGTCGCATGCGGCACACCCAGGTTGACGTGGCCGCGCCGCAGCGAGCGCAGGTCCTGCACCTGGGAGAGCGCGTTGTCGAAGTCGCGCTGGCTACGGCGCACGGCCGCCACCATGATCTCGCCGGCCGAGGTGAGTTTCATGCCGCGCGGCAACCGGTCGAACAGCGGCATGCCGACGATGGCCTCGAGGTTGAGGATCTGCTGGTTCACCGCCGCTGCCGTGAGGTGCAAGGTCTCGGCCGCCTTGCGTACCGAGCCGCGCCGCGCGACCTCGTCGAAACAGCGGAAGGACTGCGAAATCGCGTGGGATGCGGCTGCCATTCGGCGATTCTAGGTCAGCGTCAGTTTTTTTCTGACGCTCCATAAGAAACAATCAGCTATTCCTGACACTTACCGCCATCTAGAGTTCGCTCCATCAACAGCTTCCGGCAACGGACCCGAAGGAAGGAAATCATGGCTACCACCGTCGACCAAGTCACCCTGCGCCGCCGCGGCACAGGCCTGATCGCGCTCGATCCCGCGGCATCGGCCGGCGGCTACACGCTGATCGCACCGCAGACCGCCGGCGGCAACGTCTACCTCATCGACATCCAGGGCGTCGTGGTGCACCAGTGGAAGATGCCGCTGCGCCCGGGTCGTCACGCGGTCATCCTGCCCAACGGCAACATGGGCTACAACGGCAACCACGCCAACTCGCCCAGCCGCTATCCGGCCTGGTCCATGTGGCACGGCGGCGATTTCTCCGAAGTCACGCCGCAAGGCGACGTGGTCTGGCACTACGAGGACCCGGCGCACCACCACGACGCGCAGTGGCTGCCCAACGGCAATCTGCTGTACGCCGCCTGCGAGCCGGTGCCCGAAGGTTTCGCTGCACGCGTGCCCGGCGGTACGGCGCACGGCCCTGATGAAGTGATGTACGGCGACGTCATCCGCGAAGTCAACCGCCAGGGCGAACTCGTCTGGGAATGGAAGGCCGTCGAGCACCTGGACCCGCAGGACTTCCCCATCCACCCCGGCTTCGGCCGCTACCACTGGCCGCTCGTCAACGGCCTGGGCGTGATGGCCGACGGCACGGTGCTCATGAGCCTGCGCACCACGGCCGGCATCGTCGGCGTGGACAAGACCAGCGGCAAGGTGAAGCTGCATGTGCCGCCGGGCGTGGTGTCGCACCAGCATGCGCCGGTGCCGCTGGCCAACGGCAACATCCTCGCGTTCGACAACGGCAACTTCCGCGAAGGCAGCCACGTCGCGTTCTCACGCGTGGTGGAGATCGATCCGGCCAGCCATGAAGTCGTCTGGTCCTATGCCGACGAGATGGTCAACGCGTTCTACACCGCGTTCATGGGCAACGCCCAGCGCCTGTGGAACGGCAACACGCACATCACCGAATCGGCCACCGGCCGCCTGTTCGAGGTCAATCCCGAAGGCGAAGTGGTGTGGGAGTTCGTGATGCCGTGGTTCGACGAGTACCCCGACGCCGACGCCCGCAAGACCGGGCCCGGCCGCCTCAACAGCGTGTTCCAGACCTGGCGCTACACGGCAGGACAGCTGCCGTGGCTGAAGGCCTGACACCTGAACGCACAGAGACAAACACACCGTCCCCGAAACGTCCCATCATCATCTTCCGAGGTCCATCATGCAAACCATCCGCCGCCTGGCTTCCGTCCTGCTGTTCGCAGCGCCCCTGGCCATCCCGCTTCACGCCATCGCACAGGCCGCGTCGTGGCCCGCGCAACCCCTCATCGCCGTCGTGCCGTTCTCGCCCGGCGGCAGCGTGGACGTGGCCGCACGCATCACGATGCCGCGCCTGGCCGAGAAGCTCAGGCAGGCCGTGGTGGTGGAGAACACCGTCGGTGCGTCCGGCACCATCGCCGCGCAGCGCGTGATCAACGCGAAGGCCGACGGCTACACGATGCTGTTCGCGGTCAGCAGCCCGGTCACGGTGGCACCGCTGGTGTCCCCCAACACCTACAAGTTCGACGGCCTGCGCGACCTCGTGCCCGTTGCCGCCATCGCGTCGGCGCCTTTCGTGCTGGTCGGCCGGCCGACGCTGCAGGCAGCCAACACGGCCGAGCTGGTCAAGCTCATCCGCAGCCAGCCCGGCAAGCTCAACTTCGGCACGGACGGCGTGGGCACCGGCCTGCACGTGACCGCCGAAATGCTCAAGCAGCAAGCCTCGCTCGACATGGTGCATGTACCCTACAAGTCCGGCCCGCAGGTGCTGACCGAACTGGCCGGCGGCCAGATCGACCTGGCCGTGCTGCCGATGGCGCTGGTCCAGGCCTTCGTGCGCGACGGCAAGGTCAAGGCCTATGGCGTCACGTCGGCGCAACGCTGGCCCACACTGCCCGACGTGCCGTCGCTGGCGGAAACGCCGGACTTCAAGGCACTCGACGTGAACGCATGGGTGGGCGTGATGCTGCCCGCGCAGACAGACCGCGCCATCGTCGACCGCCTGGCACAGGCCATCAACGAGCTGGTGGCCGAGCCCGAGACCGTGAAGAGGCTGTCCGATGCGGGCTACAAGCCCATGCAGATGTCGGGCGCACCGTTCGCCGCCTACCTCGCGAAGGAAAAGAAGGATCTGGCTGCCGCCATTACGGCCGCGAAGATCCGCGTCGATTGACCGGACTGACGCACGTCAAGACATGGCGGGATCACGACGCCGGCGTGCACGGAACTTGCTGATGCGTGGACAATGAAAACCATGGACACACCGGATACGCCCGCAGGCATCCCGATCATCGACATCGCAGGTCTGGCCAGTGACACCGCAGGCGACCGCGCTGCGGTCACCCGGCAGATCGGCGCCGCCTGCCGCGGCACCGGCTTCTTCGTCATCACCGGTCACGGCGTGTCTGCGACGCAGATCGACGATGCCTTCGCTGTCGCGCACGAGGTGTTCGCGCTGTCCGCCCACGAAAAGCGCAAGCTCGCCATCGGCATCCATGGCCACAACCGGGGCTACGTGGGACTGGGCGTGGAGCGGCTGGACGAGAAGACCGCGCCCGACCTGAAGGAAGCGTTCAACCTGATCTGGACGGACGAGGTCACACGTCCCGCCAATGTGTGGCCGCCCATCGACGGCTGGCAGGCGCGCGCGCAAGGCTATCTGGACGCGGTACTCGCCGTCGGGCAGCGCCTGCACAAGGCTTTTGCCGCCGACCTGGGACTCGCCGAGGATTTCTTTGCCGACAAGGTGGACAAGCCGCTGGCCACCCTCCGCTTCCTGCGCTATCCCGTGGCGCTGGACCGAACCGTGGACGAGATGCCCGCCGATGGCCAGCCCGGCGCCGGCACGCACACCGACTACGGCAACGTCACCCTGCTCGCCACCGACGGCGTCGCCGGCCTGCAAGTGCGCCGCCGGGACGGCGCATGGCTGGATGCGCCCGCGATCCCCGGCGCCTTCATCTGCAACATCGGCGACTGCCTGATGCGCTGGACCAACGACGTCTACGTGTCCACGCCGCACCGCGTGGTGCAGCCCGCACGCGAGCGGTATTCCATCGCGTTCTTCCTCGACCCGAATCCGGACGCCATGGTGAGCGCCATCCCGACCTGCGTGGCACCCGGCGCCCTGCCGAAGTACCCGCCGATCACCACGGCGGCCTACCTGCAGGAGCGCTTCGCGGCAACCTACAGCACGAAGCAGGCGGCCTGAGCGCCCGCTTGAACGCCCTGCGTCCAGTCGCGCGGGTAACACCTTTTGTGTTGGCAGGGCACGGGTTCTGTGCCACAGTGCGTCTTCTAACAAGATGCTTAGAAGAATGCCTGTCACCATCTCCGCTCCCGCCGCACGCCCCACCGCCAGGAAGACCCCGAAAGCCGCCGCCAAAGCGCCCAAGGTCCGCGACGCCAGCGTCACCAAATCCCGCATCCTCGACTGCGCCATCCAGGAATTCGCCGACCACGGCTACGACGGCGCGCGCATCGAACGCATCGTCAAACAGGCCGACGTGAACGTGAGCCTGGCCTACCAGTATTTCGGCAGCAAGGAGAACCTCTTCATCGCGGTGATGGAACAGGCCTACGACCTGATGCGCGCGAACCACCGCGACTTCGACATCCGCGGGCTCGAACCGATGGAAGCGATGGAGTCACTCGTGCGCTGGACCTTCCAGATCTTCGTGAAGAACCCGCAGCTCATCGGCCTGCTCAACAGCGAAAACGTGCAGCGCGGCAGACACATCGCCAAGTCCACCTACATCCGCGGCCTGTACAACCCGCTGCTGGACACCATCGAGACGGTGCTCAAACGCGGCGCGAAGGAGAAGGTTTTCCGGGACGACGTGAAGGCGGAAGACCTCTTCATCTCGATGAACGGCATGGGCTACTTCTACCTGTCCAACCGTTTCACGCTGGGCGTGATCCTGGGCCGCGACCTGATGAAGCCGTCGGCCATCCGCCACCACGAAGAACACATCGTCCAGGTGCTGCTGGGCTACCTTCGCAGGTAAGCCGCGGGCCTGTTCATGGCTTGCCGCACTGCGGCACAAAGCGGTAAGGGAAATCACCAGTAGCGGCCCGAATACCCATCGATAGACTTCCAACTAATAATTTACTTAGTTGAAGGAGACAACAGATGGACATGAAAGCAATGGTCTCGCTGCCCGACCGCATCGAAGACGAAGAGCACCTCGAGGAGATGCTCGCCGCTCCCACACCGGAACTGGTCCACGATCTCGCACAGGTCGAAGGCGACATCATCGTCCTGGGCATCGCCGGCAAGGTCGGGCCCACGCTGGCGCGCATGGCCAAGCTGGCCGCACCCAACAAGCGCGTGATCGGCGTGGCCCGCTTCTCCGAGCCCGGCCTGGCCGAGCGCATCGAATCGTGGGGCGTCGAGACCATCAAGTGCGACCTGCTGGACGAGCAGGCCGTGTCGCGTCTGCCCAAGGTGGCGAACGTGGTTTACATGGCCGGCAAGAAGTTCGGCACCAACGACGATCCGTCGTTCGCGTGGGCGATGAACTCCTACGTGCCCTCGGTGGTGGCGCGCGAGTTCCGCGAGTCGCGCATCGTGGCGTTCTCCACGCTGTGCGTCTATCCGTTCGCGCCCATCGTCCAGCACGGCTGGGACGAATCGCACCCTGCCGGTCCGCTGGGCGACTACGCCAACTCCTGCGTGGGCCGCGAACGCGCCTTCGAATACGGCTCGCGCAAGTGGGGCACGCCAGGCCGCCTGATCCGGCTGAACTACGCCATCGACATGCGCTACGGCGTGCTGGTGGACATCGCCAACTGGGTTTACAACAACGAACCGGTGCCGATCGCCACCGGCCACGCCAGCGTCATCTGGCAGGGCGACACCAACGCGCAGGTGCTGCGCGCGCTGCGCTACTGCACCAACCCGACATCGCCGCTGAACATCGGCGGCCCCGAGCTGGCCAGCGTGCGCATGGTGGCCGAGGAATTCGGCCGCCGCTTCGGCAAGAAGCCGGTCTATGAGGGCACGGAACAGCCGGACGCATGGGTCAACAACACGCTGCAGGCGCAGCGCCTGTTCGGCTACCCCCGCGTGCCGCTGGCCCGCATGATCGACTGGGTGGCCGACTGGGTGCAGCGCGAGATGCCGCAACACGGCAAGCCCACCCGCTACGAAGTGCGTGCAGGGGCGTTCTGATGAATGCATCGCAGGGCCCGGCGGACGGGATGATGGCCTTCTGGGCCACCATCGCGCCCGAGTTCCAGGCAGCCTATTCGCGCTGGCACAACAACGAGCACATCCCCGAGCGGCTCGGCATCCCCGGCTTCCTGCGCGGGCGCCGCTACCGCTCGGCCACGGACGACAACCGCTTCCTGATGTACTACGACACCGCGAGCCTGGATGTGCTGACGAGCGCTGCGTACCTCGCCGCGCTCAACGCGCCGACCGAGCGTACGAAGGCCGCGCTGCGCTGGTTCGCGCAGCCCACGCGCAGCACGTACAAGCTGGTGGCGCACGCAGGCAGCACGGCGACGAAAGCTGCGCATGTGCTCGCCGTCACCTGCTTCGCACCACCCGAAGGTGAGGTGGACCGCAGCCAGCGGCAACAGCTTCTCGAGCGTCTGCGCAAGGCCTGCAATGCCGACCAGGCCACGGAGCTCCGGCTGGACAGCGCGGGCACCACGGTCAAGACCGGTGAAGCCGCCGTGCACGGCGCGAAGGCCAGCCTCACCGATGGCCTGCTCGTCATGCGCAGCGCCGATCTGCGGCTGATGGACGACGCCAGCGCCTGGGAGCAGGTACGGGCCGCCACGAAGCAATGGGCCGACGACGGTGGCGCGCAGTCCACCGACGGCACCCAGTTCTATTCACTCGAATTCGCGCTCGACAGCGAGCGGCACGAAGGAGCAGCAGCATGAAACTCGTGAGATTCGGCCCGGCCGGCAAGGAACGCCCGGGCATCCTCGACGCGAACGGACAGGTCCGCGACATTTCAAGCCTTGTGCCGGACATCGACGGCAAGGCCCTCTCGCCCGAGTCGCTGCGCGCCATGCGCGCGGTGTCGCTCGATGCCCTGCCGCTGGTGCCACAGGGCGTGCGCCTGGGTTGCCCGGTCGCGCAGGTCGGCAAGATCGTCGGCGTCGGCCTCAACTACAGCGACCACGCGAAGGAATGCGGCGCACCGATCCCGACCACGCCCATCCTCTTCCTCAAGCCGCCGACAGCCATCACCGGCCCCGACGACACCGTCGTACTGCCTGCGGGAAGCGAATGCAGCGACTGGGAAGTCGAGCTCGGCGTCGTCATCGGCACCGAAGCGCGCAACGTCAGCGAGGAAGATGCACTCGCGCACGTGGCTGGCTACTGCGTCGCCAACGACGTGTCCGAACGCCACGACCAGCTGCAGCTCGGCACGCAATGGACCAAGGGCAAGAGCCACGACACCTTCTGCCCCACCGGCCCCTGGCTCGTCACCCCCGACGAAGTGGGCGACGTGCAGGACCTGAAGATGTGGTGCGAAGTGAACGGCAAGCGCGTGCAGGACAGCAGCACCAACCTGATGATCTTCAACGTTGCGCAATGCATCGCCGACATCAGCCGCTACATGACCTTGCTGCCCGGCGACCTGATCATCACCGGCACGCCAGCCGGCGTGGGCCTCGGCCACAAGCCACCGGTCTACCTGCGCGCGGGCGACGTGATGACACTCGGCATCGAGAAGCTGGGCATGCAGCGCCAGGTGGTGACCGAGGCCATCGAAACCCCCAGAGTGACGGCCATCGCATGAAAACCAGACAACCCCTCGCCAGGCGCATCGCGCAATCGCCGGCCATGCGGCCGGTGATCCTGCTGGTCATCGTGCTCGCCCTCTGGGAGATCGCGACACGCCTGTTCAAGGTGCCCACCTACCTCGTGCCTTCGCCGGGCCAGGTGATCGAGCAACTCATCAAGCACTGGCCCAAGCTGCTCTCCGAGAGCGGCGTCACCACCGTCGCCGCGCTCGGCGGCTTCGTGCTGAGCGTGGTCATCGGCGTGCCGATGGCGCTGCTCATCGCGTATTCGAAGACCATCGAGAACTACCTGTACCCGCTGCTGGTGTTCTCGCAAAGCGTGCCCAAGATCGCCGTCGCGCCGCTGTTCGTGGTGTGGTTCGGCTTCGGCATCCTGCCCAAGGTGATCTCGGCCTTCCTGCTCGGATTCTTCCCGGTGGTGGTGGCCATGGTGACCGGCTTCAAGTCGGTCGAGCCCGACATGCTCGATCTCGCACGCTCCGTGAAGGCCGGCCGGCTCAAGACCTTCTGGTTCATCGCCCTGCCCTACAGCATGCCCTATCTCTTCGCGGGGCTGAAGGTGTGCATCACGCTCGTCGTGGTGGGTGCGGTGGTGGGCGAGTTCGTCGGCTCCAACTCGGGCATCGGCTACGTGCTGCAGGTGGCGAATGGCAATTTCGATCTGCCGCTGATGTTCGCTGCGCTGCTGGTGCTGTCGACCATCGGCGTGATCCTGTTCGCCATCGTCGACGTGGCCGAGCACTACCTCATCCCGTGGCATTCGTCGCGGCGGACCAGTTTCCAGGCAACCGCCTGACGCGGCGGAATCAACACAGCGTCATCACCACAAGGAGACAATCATGAGACTACTGACTGCACTGCTCGGCTCCGCCGCGCTCGCCCTTTCTCTGACAGCACCTGCCGTGGGCCAGACCCGCGACAAGGTCACGCTGATGCTCAACTGGTACGTGTACGGCGAACACGCACCCTTCTTCCTCGGCAAGGAAAAAGGTTACTTCGCGCAGGAAGGCATCGACCTGCAGATCCAGGAAGGCCGGGGCTCCGCCGCGACCATCCAGGCCGTGGGCGCAGGCACGGTGGAGTTCGGCTACGCCGACGTCGGTGTGATGATGCGCGCCACCGGCCGCGGTGCACCGGTCAAGGCCGTGGGCGTGATGATCCAGAGCACGCCGGCCGCCGTCATCAGCCCGGCCAGCCGCAACATCAAGACGCCGAAGGACCTGATCGGCAAGACCATCGCCATCACCCCGGGCGACGCGAACACACCGATCTGGCCGCTGTACCTGAGCAAGGTCGGCATCGAGGAAAAGCAGTTCAAGACCGTCTCGGGCGACGCACAGACCAAGCTGAACGCCGTGATCAACGGCCAGGCCGATGCATTGCTCGGCTTCATCACCGAACAGGGCGCACGCCTGCCGGACATCATGAAGCAGCCGGTCAACATCCTGCGCTTCGCCGATGCCGGCCTGACGCTGGTGAGCCTGGGCGTCGTGGCGCACAACGACACGCAGAAGAACAAGCCCGACATGGTCAAGCGCTTCATGCGCGCCGCCACGCGCTCCGCGGAAGAAGCCGAAAAGAACCCGAAGGAAGCGGTCGACGCGATGCTGCGCGCCTTCCCCTCCGCCGGCATGCCCGAGGCACAACTCGAAAGCCTGAAGCTCTCGCAGACGCTGTACCACACGCCGGAGACCAAGGGCATGCGCCCCCTGCGCGTGAGCCGCGTCACCATCGACGCGTCGCTCGACACGCTCGTCAAGTACGGTGGCATGGACCCGGCCACCCGCGGCAAGGCCGAAGACTATTTCACGCTGGAGTTCCTGCCTTGAGCCTTGCCATGCAGCAAATCATGCCCATGACCGACCAGCCGATGAACGCCGGGCAAGCTGCCGGTGCCGATGTCCTGCCCTTGCGCCCGCACGCTGCGGCGCAGGAAACGCACATCCGCATCGCAGGTGCGACCAAGGTCTACCAGACCGCGGACGGGCCGGTGGAGTCGCTCAAGCCCATCACGCTGGACATCGCGCGCGGCGAGTTCGTCGTCGTCGTCGGTCCGAGCGGATGCGGCAAGAGCACGCTGCTCAAGATGGCGGCAGGCCTGCTGTCCATCACCGAGGGCAGCATCTCCATCAGCGGGCGCGAGGTCACCGAACCGGCAGACGACGTGGGCATCGTGTTCCAGAGCCCGGTGCTCCTGCCCTGGCGCAACATCTTCCGCAACATCATGCTGCCGGTGGAGATGCGCGGGCTGGACACGTCGAAATACGAACCCCGCGCACGCCAGCTGATGCAGACCGCCGGCCTCGATGGCTTCGACAGGAAGCTGCCATGGCAGCTCTCGGGCGGCATGCAGCAGCGCGCCGCCATCTGCCGCGCCCTGGTGCACGACCCGTCGATCCTGTTGATGGACGAGCCCTTCGGCGCGCTCGATGCGATGACGCGCGAGCGCATGAACCTCGAGCTGCAACGCATCTGGTATTCGACGGGCAAGACGGTGCTGCTCATCACGCACAGCATCCCGGAAGCGGTGTTCCTCGCCGACCGGGTGGTGGTGATGTCCGAGCGACCCGGTCAGATCGCGGCGATCTACAACGTGGACCTGCCGCGTCCGCGCCCGCTCACGGTGATGGGCACGCCCGAGTTCGCCGCCATGACGCAGACCATCCGCGCCCACTTCTTCGCGCAGGGCAATGTGGATGCCTGAAGCTGGCGGCGCGCCGAAACTCCGCGTGCTGGCGGTGGACGTGTTCGAGCGTCCGTTCCGCCTGCGCATGCCGTTCCGCTTCGGCCTGCACACGCTCACGCAGGCACGGCAGGCGCTGGTGCGCGTGACGATCGAGCTCGAAGGCGGGCGCGTCGCCACCGGCTACTCCGCCGAAGTGCTGCTGCCCAAGTGGTTCGACAAGCGGCCCGAGTTCACGCCCGAGGACAACGAGAACCAGTTGCGCCAGTCGCTGCGCAACGCCGCGCGCGCCTACATGGACGAGCGTGGGAAGACGGCATTCGGCCTGTTCGCCGACACCTACCGCGCGCTGATGGAAGCCGGCGCGGCGGCCGACCTGCCACCCCTTGCCGCGGGCTACGGCGCTGCGCTCCTGGACCGCGCGATCTTCGACGCGATCTGCCGCGAATGGCGCGTCGGCTTCTGGGACGCGATGCGCCACAACCTGCCCGGCATGAAACGGCATGCTGTCGTGGCCGACCTCGACGGCTTCGACGTCCCGCTATTCCTGCGCGAGCTGCAGCCGGTGCGCACGTTACACGCACGGCACACCGTGGGCATGCTCGATCCGCTCGACACGTCGGACACACCAGCGCCCGATGCGCCGCAGGACGGGCTGCCCGTCACGCTGCAGGATGTCATCGACACCTATGGCAACACCTACTTCAAGCTCAAGCTGTGCGGCGAAGCGGACCGCGACATCGCACGGCTCGTGGACATAGCCCGCGTGCTCGACAGGCTGCCGTCGCCCTATGTGGCGACGCTGGACGGCAACGAGCAGTACGCCGACGCGCAGTCGCTCGTCGAGTTCTGCCGCCGCATGGAGGCCACACCCGCGTTGCGGCGACTGCAGGCATCGACGCTCTTCATCGAACAGCCCATAGCCCGCACCAGGGCGATGGACGTTCCCGTCGATGCCATCGCTGCGTTCAAGCCCCTGCTGCTCGACGAGTCCGACGGCACGCTGGAGACCTTCCCGCGCGGCAAGGCGCGTGGCTACCAGGGCGTGTCGTCGAAATCGTGCAAAGGCTTCTACAAGTCCCTCGTCAACCGCGCGCGCTGTGCGCAGTGGAACCTCGAGGCAGGCCGGCCGATGTATTTCATGTCGGCCGAAGACCTGATCATCCAGCCCGGCATCTCGCTGCAGCAGGACCTGGCGCTCGCATCGCTGCTGGGCATCGACCACATCGAGCGCAACGGCCATCACTATGTGGACCGGTTTGCGGCGACGCCGCAAGCTGAAGCACGCGCGCTCGCTGCAGCGCACCCCGATCTCTACAACGCATCGCCGGCACCGGCCCTGAAAATCCATCGGGGCTGCATCGACGTGGATTCGTGCGGGTTGGCTGAAGGCTTCGGCACCGCCGTGGTGCCCGAAACAAACCACGCGGCGGACTTGAGCTGGCAGGCCTGAAGAGGCCGGCTGCGCGTCTCAGTCGCGCAGCCCCAGCGTCGCAGACGGCGCTTCGCCGAACCGCTGCTGGTAGGCCTGCGAGAAACGACCCAGGTGCGCGAAGCCGCAGTCCAGCGCGATGGACGCCACGCGCGTGCCGGGTCTGGCATCGCGAAGCAACGCGTGTGCACGATCCAGCCGAACGTCACGCAGGTGCTGCATCGGACTGATCTCGCGGAAGCGCTTGAATGCGTCGAGCAAGGTGCGGGCGGGCACACCCGCCGCTTCGGCGATGTCGGCCAGGCGCAGCGGCTCTTCCGCATGTGATTCGATGAACGATTCCGCCCGGCGCACACAACCTGCGGCAGGTGCACGGCGCGTCGTATCGGTGTTGCGCAGCAGCGGTGCATCGTCCGTCCACGTCTGGCCTTCGAGCAGCAGCAGCACCAGCAGGCGCTCAAGTTCGGTGGCGATGACGGGGTTGCGCTGCGCGGCATCCACCAGTGTGGTGGACGTGGCCAGCACACGCAACTGATCGATCCACGCCTGCAGCTTCGCATTGCGGAGGTCCAGCGCGGAATCGAAGGTGATGGCACGACCGCAGTGCGCCTCCACCATGCGGCGGTCGAGTCGCACGACGAACTGCTCACAGTCGGGTGACAGGTCGGCCACGAATGCATGGCCGGGCGCGCAGACCATGCCCTGGTGCGTGTCGGCAAGGATGGTGCGGCCGTTGGCCTGCGCCTGTGCGCTGCCGCGCAGGCAGAACATCAGCAGGTGGTAGTCCTCCACGTGGTCGACATCCACACGCATGGCCTCGCCGAAGTCGATGGTGCCAAGACCGATGCCGCCGATGCGCACGAAATCCATGTGCGAGCGCGCACCGGCCTGCGGACGCGCCAGTGGCCGGAGCTCATGGGGCTGCATCACGCGCGAGATGCGTTCACGCGTGTCGTCCAGATCACGCGATTCGAACAACCGGTTCGCGCGCAGCACGCCCGGCTCGAAAACGGGCTGGGCGGAGGGGCGGGTGTGTGGGGCCGGCAGCATGGAAACGAAACCTTTTCCATGATCTTTCGCAAGAAATGCGCCACACGGGTGCCCGAAAGCTTGCAGTTTCCTGCTGGAAATGGACAGCGCTTCTGCCCGCCTGCGATTTCCGGATAGCCGGGCCCACCGGCCACGCGGAACATCGACTCCGACGCTGCCATCCAGCCCAGAAGGATCCACGATGAATCAGGCAATCGACATCAGCGCACTGAAACGGTCCGGCGACGACCCGGAACTCGACCGTTTGGTGCATTTCTCGCACCCGGACGGTTCGCGCGTGCCTTACAAGGTTTTCAGCTCGCAGGACGTGTTCGACCGCGAGCAGGAACGCATCTTCCGCGGTCCGGTGTGGAGCTTCGTGGCGCTGGAAGCGGAAATCCCCAAAGCCGGCGACTACAAGAGCACCTTCGTCGGCGACACGCCCGTCGTGGTGACGCGCACCGAGGACGGCAGCATCGCCGCCTGGGTGAACCGCTGCGCGCACCGTGGCGCCATGGTCTGCCGCAACGCACGCGGCAATGCCAAGAGCCACACCTGCGTGTACCACCAGTGGAGCTTCGACACCAAAGGCAACCTGCAGGGCGTGCCCTTCCGCCGTGGCAAGGACGGCGCGCCCGGCATGCCGGCCGACTTCAACCCCAAGAACCACGGCCTGAAGCAGTTGCGTGCCGAAAGCTACAAAGGCCTCGTCTTCGCCACGTTCAGTGAAGAAACGCCGCCGCTGGAGGACTACATCGGCGAGCAGATGCGCCCGTGGGTCGACCGCGTGATGCACAAGCCCGTCGTGTACCTGGGGTGCACGCGCCAGTACGCACGCAGCAACTGGAAGCTCTATTACGAGAACGTGAAGGACCCGTACCACGCGAGCCTGCTTCACCTGTTCCACACCACGTTCAACATCTTCCGCGTGGGCATGAAGGCGCGCTCGATGCCCGACGCCAAGCACGGCCTGCACAGCATCATCACCTCGACCAAGCCCAAGGAAGAGAAGGAAGACACGGCCGACGCGTACAAGCAGCAGGCCATCCGCTCGATGGACGAGGGTTTCCGGCTGGAAGACGACTCGGTGCTCGGCTTCGTCTCGGAGTACGAGGAAGACTGCACCAACCACATCCAGACGATCTTCCCGCAGCTCGTGCTGCAGCAGATCCACAACACGCTGGTCGCGCGCCAGGTGCTGCCCAAGAAGCCGGGCGAGTTCGAACTCGTCTTCCACTTCTTCGGCTACGAGGACGACACGCCCGAGCTGCGCGCGCTGCGCATCAAGCAGGCCAACCTGGTCGGCCCGGCCGGCTACATCTCGATGGAAGACACCGAGGCCACGGAACTGGTGCAACGTGGGACTGCACGCGACGGCGACGCCGAGTCGTACATGGCGCTGGGCACGGCCGAGACGCCGCGCCAGGACACGATGATCACCGAGAACCTGATCCGCCGCTTCTGGTCGGGTTACCAGAAACTGATGGGGTACTGAGCATGGGCGCCGCACTTCCCGACACCACTGTCGCAACCCCCATGACGTCCCTCGAATCCGTCGTGCTCTGGTGGGAAATCCAGCAGCTGCAGGAACGCTACAGCTTCGTGCTGGACAACAACCGCCTGGAGGAATGGGCGGAGCTGTTCACGCCCGACTGCTTCTACGAGATCGTGCCGAAGGAGAACGCCGACGCGGGCCTGCCCATCGGCCTGATCTACTGCGACAACCAGCGCATGCTGCGCGACCGCGTGCTCTCGCTGCGGCATGCCAACATCTACGAAGAGCATGCGTGCCGGCATCTCACCTCGGGCCTGCAGATCACACGTGTGGACGCCGACACCGTCGAGGCCAGCTCGAACTACGTGATCGTGCAGACGCGCACCAACGGCGAATCCTTCATCTACCAGGCCGGCCGCTACGAAGACCGCATCGTGCGCACGCCCGAAGGCTGGCGTTATGCGAAGCGCCGCGCGATCTACGACACCTCGCGCGTGATCACGCTGCTGGCCACCCCTGTCTGACATTTTCTTGACATGAGCGACACCACCATGCAGGCCGACGCAGCCGCCGCCACCACGGACGCCGACTGGCACGACGTGGGCGAGCCCGACGATTTCCCCGATGGCGGCTCCTGGCCCGTCGTCGCGGGTGGCATGCCGATTGCTGTGTTCCGCCAGGGCGAAGCGCTGCATGCGCTGCACGACCTGTGCACACACGGCAACGCGAAGCTGTCCGATGGCTACATCGAAAACGGCTGCGTCGAATGCCCGTTGCACCAGGGTCTGTTCGACATCACCACCGGCGCGCCCTGCGGTGGACCCGTCGAACACGCCGTGCGCACCTTCCCCGTCGAGATCCGTGCGGGCCGCGTCCATGTGGCCGTCCCCGCGAAATCCTGAACAACCCGTTTTCAACCCGACTTCTGGAGTCACCATGAACAAAGCAACTCTTATCCGCTTCGCCACCCGCGCAGCCGTGGGCACGGCCGCTGCCGCCGCCTTCGCCACGAGCGCCCTGGCTGCGGACCCGGTGAAGGTGGGTCTGGCGCTGGACATCTCCGGCCCGTTCGCCGCCGGCGGCGCCGAAACGCGCGACGCGATCAACCTGGCCATCAAGCTGCTGGACAGCAAGCTCGGCGGCTACCCCGCTGAATTCATCCAGGCCGACACCGCCGGCAACCCTGACCAGGCCAAGCAGATCGTCGACCGGATGATCCAGCAGAACAAGATCGACTTCTTCACCGGCGTCACGCCTTCCAACGTGGCGCTGGCCGTCGGCCCTGCGCTGTTCGCCGCCAAGGTGCCGTTCATCACCAGCAACCCCGGCCCGAGCCAGTACGCCGGTGCGCAGTGCAACCCCTACTTCTTCGGCAACGGCTACCAGAACGACACCTGGGACGAGGCCGCCGGCAAGTGGGCGACCGACCAGGGCATCAAGAGCTCGTTCATCATCGCCCCCAACTACCCCGCAGGCCGCGACCACCTGACCGGCTACAAGCGCACCTACAAGGGGCAGATCGTCGCCGAGGTGTATGGCAAGGTCGGCCAGCTCGACTACGCCGCCGAGATCGCACAGATCCGCGCTGCCAAGCCCGAGGCCGTGTTCTTCTTCCTGCCCGGGGGCATGGGCATCAACTTCATCAAGCAGTTCGTCGCGTCGGGTCTCTCGAAGGACGTGCGCCTGGTCACCAGCCCCGCGTCGGCCGACGAAGACACCATTGCCGCCGTGGGCGAGCCGATGCTGGGCCTGTTCTCCACCTCGCAGTGGTCGCACGACCTGACGAACCCCGCGAACATCAAGTTCGTGACCGAGTTCCGCAAGGCCTACAACCGCTATCCGACGTTCTACGCCGCACAGGCCTACGACGTGATCATGTCCATCGACGCCGCCGTGCGCGACGTGAAGGGCGACGTGAAGAACAAGGACGCCGTGCTCAAGGCGCTGAAGGCCGCCAACTATCAATCCAACCGCGGCCCGTTCAAGTACGGCACCAACAACTTCCCGATCCAGGACTACTACCTGCGCGTGATCGGCAAGGACAACGCCGGCAAGATCACCAACAAGACGCTGGCCACGCCTTTGAAAGGCTACCAGGACGCGTACGTGTCCCAGTGCAAAATGAAGTGACGGTTCGTCGCGCAATCGACGGATGACGTTCACTCTTTTCTTCGAACAGCTGCTCAACGGCATCGGCTACGGCCTGATGCTGTTCCTGCTGGCCGCAGGGCTCACGCTGGTGTTCGGCATCATGGATGTGATGAACCTGGCCCACGGCTCGCTGTTCATGGGCGGGGCCTATGTGGCCGCGCAGGTGCACACGAGCTCGGGCTCGTTCGTCGGTGGCGTGCTCGCGGCGCTGGCGATCGTGGTGCTGGTCGCCGTGCTGCTGGAGGCGCTGCTCGTGCGGCACCTCTACGGCCGCGACCATCTCGCGCAGGTGCTCGCGACCTTCGGCGTCATCCTCATCGCAGACGACGTGGTCAAGATGATCTGGGGCCCGTCGCCGGTCATGGCCTCCGCGCCGGCGGCACTCACGGCCCCGTTCGAAATTTTCCCCGGCCTGCCGTATCCGTCCTACCGCCTCGTGATCCTCGCGGCAGGCGTGCTGGTGGCACTGGGCCTGTACCTGCTGGTCAACCACACGCGTGTGGGCATGCTGGTGCGTGCGGGTGCGTCGAACCGGCCGATGGCGGAGTTGATGGGCGTGCGCGTGGGCCGCATCTTCTCGCTGGTGTTCATGCTCGGCGCGGCGCTTGCGGCACTGGCCGGCGCGCTGATGGGCCCGATCACTGCCGTACAGATCGGCATGGGCGAGGAAATCCTCATCCCCTCCCTGGTGGTGCTGGTGATCGGCGGCATCGGCTCGGTGCGCGGCGCGTTCGTCGCCGCGCTGCTGGTCGGCCTGGTCGACACGCTGGGGCGTGCGTTCGTGCCGATGGCGCTGCGCGGCTTGCTGCCACCCACCGTCGTCTCAGACCTCGGCCCCGTGATCGCGGGCCTGATGACCTACGCATTGATGGCCGGCGTGCTGGCATTCAAACCTGCGGGCCTGTTCCCGGCGCGCGGATGACACGATGAAGAAATCCGGTTCCTGGCTACCCTGGTTCTGCCTCGCGTTGCTGGCGGCGTTCCCGCTGGTCGCACCGCTGATGGGCATGGACTTCTATGTGAACTTCGTGCGCCGCGCGATGATCTTCGCGCTGGCTGCGGCGAGTCTCAACTTCATCCTCGGCTTCGGCGGGATGGTGGCGCTGGGGCACTGCGGCTTCATGGGCGTGGGCGCGTACACGCTCGTCGCGCTGGCTGATGCCGGTGTCGAATCGGCCTGGGCGATGTGGGGCGCGGCGATGATCGTTGCGGCGCTCGTGTCGCTGGCCATCGGCGCCATTGCCCTGCGCACGCGCGGCGTGTACTTCATCATGATCACGCTGGCCTTCGCGCAGATGCTGTACTACATCTGCGTGTCGCTGCGCACCTACGGCGGCGACGACGGCTACAACCTCATGCAACGCCCCGGCTTCGGCCTGGGGCTGGACAGCACGCACGAGCCGACGTTCTACTGGGTGGTGCTGGCGCTCTTCACGGCCGTGATGCTGCTGCTCAACCGCACGACCGTCTCGCGCTTCGGGCATGCGCTCACGGGCATCCGCGACAACGAGACGCGCATGCAGGCCATGGGCTATCCGGTGTTCGGCCTGCGCATCGTGGCGTTCGCGATTGCAGCAGCCGTCGCGGGCCTGGCGGGCGCGTTGCTCGTGTCGCACAACAATTTCGTGAGCCCGGGCGTGATGCACTGGACGCAGTCGGCCACGCTGATCGTGATGGTGGTCATCGGCGGCGTCGGTCGCCGCTGGGGCGGCCCCGTCGGAGCCGGCGTGTGGATCCTGCTGGAAGAAATCGTGAAGCAGTACACCGACTACTGGCATCTGCCGCTGGGCGTGCTGCTGATCGCCATCGTGTTCTTCGCGCCGCGCGGCGTGTCGGCCTTGTTCGACCGCAAACCCGAGGATGAAGCCGGCGCACCGAAAGCGGAGGCCCACGCATGAGCCTCTTCGCGATCGACGGATTCGTCAAGAATTTCGGCGCATTGCGCGCCACCGACAACGTGAGCCTCACGGTGGACGCGGGCGAAATCCACGCGCTGATCGGACCGAACGGCGCGGGCAAGTCCACGCTGGTCAATCTGATCTCCGGCCTGTTCCCGCCGGACGCCGGGCGCATCGTGCTCGACGGCCGCGACCTGACGCCGCTGTCGATGAACCAGCGCGTGCATGCCGGCCTGTCGCGCTGCTTCCAGATCACCAGCATCTTCAAGAACGCCACGGTGATGGACAACCTGCTGCTGGCGGTGCAGGCGCACGCGGGCAGCAGCCTGCGCTTCCTGAAGGTGCGCGACAGTGAAGAGGCCCTGCGCGCGGCAGCTCTCGCGCTCGGCCAGCGCGTCGGCCTCGCGGGGCTCGAGCAACGCATTGCCGGCACGCTGCCGCATGGGGTGCAGCGCAAGCTGGACGTCGCGCTCGCGCTCGCATCCAGGCCCAAGGTGCTGTTGCTGGACGAACCGATGGCCGGCATGGGCCCGGAAGACTCTGCGCAAATGGTGGCGTTGATCCATACGCTGAAGAAGGACATGGCGATCCTGCTGATCGAACACGACATGAAGGCCGTCTTCGAACTGGCCGACCGCATCTCGGTGCTGGTCTATGGCCGCGTGCTCACCAGCGGCACGGCCGACGGGATCCGCGGCAATCCGCAGGTGCAGGCTGTTTATCTCGGCAGTGAAGAGGTTCCGGCATGAGCATCGCACCGCCCCTTCTCGAAGCACAGGGACTCGAAGCCGGCTACGGCGCGAGCCAGGTACTCTTCGGCATCGACCTCGCCATCCGCGCCGGGGAAGTCGTCACGCTGCTCGGCCGCAACGGCATGGGCAAGAGCACGACGATCAAGACGCTGATCGGCGCGCTCACGTTGCGCAAGGGCATCGTCCGTTTCGGCGGGCAGGAAACGCAGCGCCTGAAGGCGGATGCCGTGGCGCGGCTGGGCGTGGCCATCGTGCCCGAAGGCAGACAGTGCTTTCCCAACCTCACTGTGCGCGAACACCTCGTCGCGTTCGCCGACAACCGCAGCGGCCTGCGCGATGCGTGGGACCTGCAGCGCCTTTACAAGCTGTTCCCGCGTCTCAAGGAGCGCGAGAACAACATGGGCAACCAGCTCTCGGGCGGCGAGCAGCAGATGCTGGCCATTGCCCGCGCGCTGTCGACCAATCCGCGCCTGCTGATCCTCGACGAAGCGACGGAAGGCCTCGCCCCCGTCATCCGCGAGGAGATCTGGAACTGCCTGCGCCAACTGCGCGAAGCCGGCCAGACCATCCTGGTGGTGGACAAGTACATCGACCGGCTGCTGGGTCTGGCCGACCGGCACGTGGTGCTGGAGCGCGGCCGTGTGGTGTGGACCGGTGATTCAGCGGCGCTGAATGCGGACCGCTCGGTCTGGCAGAACTACCTGGGCGTCTGAGCCCGAGCCCCATCACTTACTTCGACAGGGTCGTGCACATCGATGCACTGCCGGGCACGCAGCCGTCGGTGCAGACCGCCTCGGATTGCATGTTGATCGCCGCCGCGCCGCCCGGCGTGCGCGAGCAGGTGACCTTGCCACCCATATCGCGGATGCAGCTGCCGGGGCCGCAGGACGCCTTGCCGTAGAAGTCGTGCGCGATGCCGCCGTCACGCGGCGAGCACTTGATTTCGGGGGTGTCGCGATCCTGCATGCAGACGGTGCGCGCAGGCGGGCAGACCGTCTCGCCGCGGATGTTGGTGACGCAACTGCCGGTCTGGGATTGCGTCTGCGCGTTTGCGGGCATCGCACCGGAGAGCGCCAACACCGACGCAGACACCAGCGCAGACACGAAGGCCAGTGTGGTTGCAAGGAAGCCGGCGTTCGGGCGGGCACGAAGCAGTGAATTCATGGGCAGGTCGTCTCTTCCGGGTATTGTTCTTCCGGAAGTCTAAATCGTGAAGACCGTCAGGACACCTGTGTAGCCATAAAGATGGTTACGAGCGATTTCACCGCCCGCGAAAAAGCCGACCAGCGGCACGTCGCCCAGCGCGTGGCGCACGATCTGCAGTTCCGCACCCGGCGCACCGAAATGCGGACCGCCGCGTCCCGCGCAACTGACGTACACCGCGCCCGCGATGCGCCGCGCCGGGTGGGGCGCGGCTTGCGCTTCGGGTGCAGCCAGGGCGGTCGCGGTTTCGAGCGCCTGTTCCTGCGGCTCCAGCTCTTCGCGGATTTCGGCACAGATGCGCATCAGGTCGGCGCGCGCGGCCTGCATGTTGCGCTGGCAGAAGGCCATGCGCATGCCGGGCTCCACCTTGTCGGCAACGGCGATGCCGCGCCGCCCCGGATCCAGCCCGATGATGTGGCGCACGATCACGTCGTCGCCGAAGTTGCCGGTGCGGCCGACGGCACCAGTGCCGTCGCGTTCGTGCAGCAGGCCGACCAGCGTCGCACGCACCGCCGCCAGTGCCTCACGCGGCTCTTCCAGCGACACCTTCAGGTCCTGCAACAACACGTCGAGCGCGGGCTCGCCGTCGAGCTCCGTGATGACATTGCCTTCCGCGGCCGTGACTTCACGCTCCGCAGACACCGGCAGGCAGCCCTGCGTGACGCGCGACACGACGCTCACGCCTTCGCCGAACGCCACACCGGACAGACCCCCATGGAACACGCCGCGCGCCGCGCCCTGCCCCTTGATGTTGCCGTTGCCGCCGATGGCGAACTGCACCGCCTGCGTGCGGCTCGAGGCGAGACCGCCGAAGAGATAGCCGCTGTCGGTGCGCTGCGCCATCTCGTCGATCAGTTCGGCCACGTCGGGCGTGTGCGAGTCGGCATGCACCAGC
This sequence comes from Variovorax sp. VNK109, assembly GCF_049445855.1. Taxonomy (NCBI): domain Bacteria; kingdom Pseudomonadati; phylum Pseudomonadota; class Betaproteobacteria; order Burkholderiales; family Comamonadaceae; genus Variovorax; species Variovorax sp. VNK109. Next base: position 1,370,563 of record NZ_JBMSDV010000001.1, read on the forward strand.
GCCGTCTGCGCCTCGAAGCCGATGCCCAGCGGTGCGACGCCGGAGAACACGCGGTACTGGTCGGTCGGCAACTCGCACAGCATTACCGCGAGCGCGGGCTCGTCGAAATACTCCGCGTTGTTGGCCGCGACGCCAACGCCCACGGTGCCGGACCAGTCGGTGATCTCGGGCAACTCGGCGCTCAGGTGATCCAGGATGTCCTGCGCTGCCGACGCGTAGTGGTCCGTCACATACAGCAGCGCGAGCGTCGGCGCGCTGGCATAACCCGGCAACGCCATCTGGGCGCGGAGTTGCGCCAGCACCAACGCGGCAGCCATGCGCCATTGCGGGTGCGTTGCATGGCCATGAGGGAAAAGTTTCATGCGCCTGCCTTGCGGGAACGGCTGGTCTTGCCGGTGGTCTTGCGCACGGGTTTCTTGCGCGATGCCGGCCTGCTGCCGGTCTTGACCGGCGAGGTTGCGGCACCCGGAACCGCCACGCCGCTGGCCGCCGCGTTCTGCGCGACTTCCTTCATCGCGCTGGTGGCGATCTGCTGGAACTGCTGGGTCAGCGCGCCCCACCATTGCATCGGGTCGACCACACCTGCACCAGTCCCTTTGGCTGCTGCTTTCGCTGCAGACTGGGTGGCCTGCTTGCGTGCGGGCTTCTTGCGCGCCGGCGCCTTGCCGAAATCGGTGTGGGCCGCAGGTGAAGCCTCCGCCTGCTGCCCCGTCGGCACGACAGGCTTGTGGAACGCGGCGAACGGATCGCTCGCCGGCTTGGCCCTGAACGCCTCGGTCATGTCTTCCATGCTGAAGTTCATGCCCTTGAGCGTGGCCAGGGTCATCTTCTGCACTTCCAGCGCCTGCAGCGTCGCCTTGAGCGCGGTGGAATTCTGGTCGAGCCAGAACTGCACGGCCTTCAGTTCCTCGATGCGCTTGTCCAGCTCTTCCACGCTGATGGTCGGCGCAACCCAACTGGGAACCCCGGGCATGCCCGGAATCTGCGGCATCCCCGGCGCGCCCTTCGCCAGGCTCTGGAGGAAGTCGAAACCGGGCACGAACTTGCCGAATCCGAACGCATCCTTCGCATCACTCATGGCTGCTCCTGGGGTTTGCCGTGCATGAGCGACAGCTTACTCCAGCAATGCATCGTGTGGTCAGCCTGCGCGCCCCGCTGCAGCAGGAAACGATCAAGCATAATTGCCGCATGCATCGTTTGCGCATGTCCCTCGGCCTTGCCCGCCTCGTGCTGGCATGGTTCGCATTGACAGTGGCCGCGGCGATCGCATCCCCCGTCGTTCATCCGCAGCAGATGCAACTGGTCTGCAGCGACGGCGGGAAGGTGAAGCTCGTTGTTGTCGGCGATGACAACGGCGGGAAGGTGAAGATGGGGCACCACGCCCTGGACTGCCCCGCCTGTCTGGCCGTCACGCTGCCGACGCATTACGCGCCTCCCTCGTTCCAGGCATCCGCACCGCAAACGGGCGTGCTGGCACCGTTTGTCGAGGCCCGGCTTGCGCTGCTGGTGGGCGCGCCGCTTCCAGCGCGAGGCCCTCCGAAGTTCCTCTGACATCCGCCATCCCGGATGGAGTCGCCGCCGCTGATGCGGCGGCCTCCTGCTACGCCTGACGTCGGGCGGGCCCGGATGGTTCCAGCCACGGCCACTGCCGTGGACGATCCATTGTCATGAGGAAATTTCCAGATGAATTCTTTTGCCCCCCAACCGCTCAGGGCGGCTTTCGTTGTCGGCGGCCTGATATCCCTGTGCCACGCGGCGCTTGCGCAAACGTCAGCAGCGACGCTGCCGACCGTGACCGTCACAGGCACGCAAGGCGACTATCGCGCACCGGACAGCAGTGCCGCCACACGCACCGAGACGCCGAACCTCGAAACATCCCAGAGTGTGCAGGTGGTGCCCCGTTCCGTGATCGAGGACCAGGGCGCCCTTTCGCTCGTGGAAGCGGTCCGCAACGTGTCAGGGGTCCAGTACGACTTCGGCTTCAACGGCTCGCTGCAGCCACTGCTGATCCTGCGCGGCTTTCCATCGACCTCGATGACGGCGATGAGCTCGATGTCCGGCAGTTCCAGCTATTACCTGGACGGCTCGAAAGTCATGGGCGTGCCCATCAACATGGCGAACGTCCAGTCGGTGGAGGTCGTCAAGGGACCTTCCAGCGTGCTCTACGGCCGCTCGGAGCCGGGTGGCCTGGTCAATGTGGTGTCGCGTCCCATCTCCAGCGTGTCCGAGTTCAGCTTCGAGCAGGCGCTGGGCTCCTACGGCCTGTCCCGCACTGCGGTCGAGGCCTCGGGCTCGCTGAACGCCGACCGCACGCTGCGCGGGCGTGTGGCTGCTTCCTACTACGACACGGATTCGATCCGTGACTACGTGAAGGATCGGCTGGGTGCCTTCAGCGGCAGTCTGGCGTGGATGCCTGACACCCGGACGAACATCACGGCAACACTGGACTACTCGGACAACCGGTATCGCACCGACATGGGCATACCCGCATTCAACGGCAGGCCAGCCGACCTGCCCTGGTCGCGTCAGTTCAACGATTCCCCTTACCTTTCCAGCGCAAAAACGAGCAGTATCAGGCTCGACGCCTCGCACCAGATCAACGACATCTGGCAAGTCAAGGCGCGCCTGCTCTCGCTGCGCAGCGACACCTCGGAAATGGACATCTCCACCTGGCGGACCGACATGGGCATGGGCATGACGCCTGCGCAGACTTGCCCCGGCTCCGGCAATCCGCTGTGCCGCTACTACTTCTACGTGCGCCCGGATGGCGAGTACAAGGTCGATCAGATCAACGTGGACCTGACCGGAAAGTTCAGGACGGGCAGCCTGGGCCACACCTTGCTGGCTGGTTTCGACACCTACCGCACGAAGAAGACGGGTACCACGTATTTCCAGCAGATCGACTCCGCCGATGTTTTCAATCCGTCGCTCGGCGCCACGCCGGCGCTCGACCCGGCGATGGCGATGCCGCAGGACTATGACGACTACAGCCGCTGGACGAGCGTGTACCTGCAGGACCAGGTGTTCCTGGGCAACGGCGTATCGCTCACCGGCGCATTGCGGCATGACCGCACGAGTGCGGTCTACGGTGTTCCCGGCACTGCGCCCAACGAGCAGTCGTTCACCACGCCGCGCCTGGGTGTCGTCTGGAAATTCGCGCCCAACCAGTCTGTCTACGCGCAATACCAGGATTCGCTCGCAGCCAACAACGGCCGCGACACAGTCACCGGCGCGGCGCTGGCGGCCGAGCGCGCGCGTCAGGTGGAAGTCGGCCACAAGATCGAGATGCTGGACGGCAAGCTCAGCTCCACGGTGGCCGTCTTTCAGCTCACCAAGCGCAACCGCGGCGCCTCCGTGCTCGATCCGCTCTCCCCGACCGGCACCAATGTGATCACGATCGGCGAAGCGGTCTCGCGCGGACTGGAATGGGACATCTCCGGACAGATTTCCAATCGCCTGTCGGTGATCGCGTCTTACGCCTACACCGATGCCGAAGTCACACGCGATCCGACGTACCAGGGGATGAAGCTGGCCAACGTCGCCCGCCACACCGCGAGTCTGTGGGCGCGCTACGCCATCGACAGCCAGTGGACGGCGGGCGGCGGTGTATTTGCGCAGAGCCAGCGGCAAGGCGATGCCGGCAACACCTTCCAGTTGCCCGGCTACGCGCGTCTCGACGCGATGCTGGCCTATCGCTTCGGCCTGGGCGGCGGCAAGGCTTCGCTGCAGTTCAACATCGACAACATCCTGGACAGGAAGTACTACACCAGCAGCCACCAGTTCCTGCAGGACTGGATCAAGCTCGGCACGCCGCGCACGGCACGGGTTGCGCTGCGCGTGGACTATTGAGGAGACCTGCATGGACGACGATCGCAGGCATTTCCTCAGGGCCGCCGCTGCGGCACTCGCCGCATCGCCCTGGCTGGGTGCAAACGCCCAGACCGGGGTGGACACACCGCACCCGCACGACATGTCGCAGATGCCGGCATCGTGGACGGGCAAGGAACAGATCGGAATGGTGATGTACCCGGGCATGACGGCACTCGATTTCGTCGGTCCGCAGTACATGTTCGCCAGCCTGCTCGGTGCCACCGTGCATCACGTGGCGGCGGACATGAAGCCGGTGAAATGCGATACGCAAATCTCGTTGCTCCCCACGGCCACTTTCTCGCAGGTCCCGGAAAACCTCGACATCCTCTTCGTGCCAGGCGGAGGCGCCGGGACCATCACTGCCATGCAGGACGCATCGCTTCTGCGCTTTGTCGCAGAACACGGCCGACGGGCCAAATGGGTGACGAGCGTGTGCACGGGTTCACTGGTGCTGGGTGCCGCCGGTCTCCTGACGGGCTATCGCGCGACGTCTCATTGGGTGACGACGCCCTTGCTCGCGGAGGTGGGTGCCATCGCGGACAAGTCGCGCGTGGTTCGTGACCGTAACCGGATCACGGGCGCCGGCGTGAGCGCAGGGCTCGACCTGGGCCTGACCCTGGTCGGCATCCTGCGCGACACGCTCTACGCCGAGACGGTGCAACTGTTGGCCGAGTACGCGCCGCAGCCTCCGTACAACGCAGGCACGCCGCGCACCGCGCCGCCGGAAGCCAAGGCGATGCTGGATGACATGTTCAAGGAGTTCAATCCCATGGCGCGCGCAGCAATCCGGAAATCGCCAGGCGGGGGAGCTTCATGATGAATCGCCGCGCGATGGCTGCCGCCGCCGTGGCAGTGTGCGCTCTCGGCATTGCCGGCTGCGACAAGCCCGGACCCGACGTTCCTTTTCATGGCGTTGATATAACGGGCGCCAACTATGCGAAGGACTTCCGGCTCAAGGACCCGCAGGGCCGCGAGCGGACGCTGGCTGATTTCAGGGGCAAGGCGGTGATGCTCTTCTTCGGTTTCACACAATGCCCGGATGTGTGCCCGACAGCGCTCTTCCGGGCCGCCGAGGTCAAGCGGTTGCTGGGTGCAGATGGCGACCGGCTGCAAGTGCTGTTCGTCACCATCGACCCTGAACGCGACACCCCGAAAGTCCTGAGTGAATACACTGCGGCCTTCGATCCGGAGTTCATCGGCCTGCACGGGACCCTCGAACAGACCGACGAGACAGCCAGGGCATTCAAGGCCTATTACAAAAAGGTGCCGACGGGGACCTCCTACACCATGGATCACTCGGCATTGAGTTACGTCTACGATCCGCAGGGCAACATACGGCTGGCTCTACGGCACAACCTGTCGGCGCAGGAATTTGCCGCCGACCTGCGACAGATCCTCCATCCCTCCTGACCCTCTTCAAAAAGGAACCTTCAAATGAATTCCACCCTCCGCTCCCTCTTCGTCGTCGCCTCCATGCTGGCCAGCGCTGCGCAGGCCCAGGTCAACGTGAAAGATCCGTGGGTCCGCGCGACCGTGCCGCAGCAACAGGCCACCGGTGCGTTCATGCAGATCACGGCGGCCAAAGATACACGCCTCGTGTCCGCCAGTTCGCCTCTCACACCCAATGTGGAAGTCCATGAAATGGCCATGCAGGACAACATCATGCGGATGCGCCAGGTCCCGTCCATCGAACTGCCTGCGGGTAAGCCGGTGGACCTCAAGCCCGGCGGTTATCACGTGATGTTCATGAACCTGAAGGCGCAGGTGAAAGCCGGCGACACCGTGCCCATCACGCTGGTGTTCGAGGACAAGACCGGCCGGCGCGAGACGGTCGAAATCAAGGCGCCGGTGCGGCCGCTCAACAGCAGCGCGGCCCCGGCCGCAACGCACGGCGACCACAAGCACTGACGGCTTCGGACCAGGGCGGTCAGAGACCGAACCGCTCGTGCCATCGGGCCGGCACGAGCGTGTCCACCAGCAACGCGACCAGCATGGACGCACCCAGCAGCGGGTAGAGGATGCCCAGCACGATGGCAACCGCCAGCGCGCCCGCCGCCGCACGATCGGCAGAACGCCGGGGAGGCGCGGCGAGGCGGCCTGCAGGTCGGCGTTTCCACCACATCACCACAGAAGTCACCGACAGGGCGATGATCGAGAGGCAGGCGGCCAGCATCACCAGCCGGTTGAGCCAGCCGAACTGCAGGCCGGTGTGGATGTTGATGCCCCATTCGATGGCACGGCCCGCGACCCCATAGTCGCGATAGCCCACATCGGAGAGCACCGCCCCGGTGTACCGGTTCAGATGGACAACGCGCTGCATCCGGACATCGTCCGGAAATTGCATGGCCGCATACGTGCCCTGCGGCCCCTGCGGCAGGCTGACGGGGGTTGCAGCGCCGAGGCCCAGCCCACCGAAAATCTTCAGGGCCGCATTCAGGCCGATGGACGGCGCCGGAGGCTGTGAAACTTGCGATGCCTGCTGCGGCGAATGATGAAGATGCGGGTCCGCATGCGCATGATGGCCATGAGGCGCAACGGATTGCGGTTGCGGTGCCTGGGAAATCATCCACGGAACGCTGGTCCCGACGGCTGTGAGCGGCGGCGCTGACGCAGGACCCGGCCCGAACAGGTACCTCGGCAGGCCGATGCCGAGTTCACTCGTGATGCGTCCGAACTGCTGCCCCCAGAAGGCGGACCAGGGCATGCCGGTGACAGCGAGGAACAGGATGGCAGCAGCGGCGACGACGCCGGTCACGGCATGCACGTCACGCCACCAGGTCCGCTGTCCGGGTCTTCCCCGCACGCTGTAGACGCCACCCCGCCGACCTCGCGGCCACCACAGGAAGGTGCCGGTAATGACCAGCACGATGGCCCATCCCGCGACGATCTCCACCCAGAGGTTTGCCGCCTGCCCGGCAATCGCCAGCGAGTGAAGGCGCTTGACCACCTCCATCAGCCGCCACTCGTCGGCGAGCGCCCCCAGAACACGCCCCGTTGCGGGGTCGAGGTACACGCCGATCGTGCCCTCCGCAGTCCGGACCCCGACTTCCGCGCTGCGCCCCGGCTGGGGCGGCGGTGTGAACCGCGTCGGCAGACCCGGACGCGAAGCGAGGGCAGCACCGATGAGCGACTCGGCATCGAGCATCGGACCACTTGCAGGACCTGCAAACCACAATTGACGGTACACCACCGATTCGACAGTGTCCTTGTAGAGATAGAGCGCCCCTGTCAGCGCCATCAGCGCGAGGAAGGGCAGGCAGATCAGGCCGGCATAGAAATGCCAGCGCCAGACGCGCCGGTAGAGCGCCGATTCCGTGCGCGATGCAGCGATGGGGGTGGACATGCCCGGACCTTCCTCAGAACTTCAGGCGAGCCCCGACGTAGAGCGAGCGCGGTTCGCCGGAAGTCAGGATCGCTGCGTTGGCGCCGGCCACATCGCGCACGCTGAAGTACGACACGTATTTCCTGTCGCCCGCATTGCGCAGCTCGCCATAGACCTCCCACTGCCTGGTGGTGTAGCCCGCGCGCAGGCCCCACAGCGTGTAGGCGTCGACGGTGTACGTATTGGAGAAGTCCGCGAACCGGCGGCCGACAACGTCGAACGTCGGTCCGAAGAACAGGCCGCTGGCATGACGGTACAGCACTTCGCCCTTGATCGCATAGCGCGGCGCAGCGGGTAGCCGGTTGTCGCCGTAAGTTGCGTCGCCCTGGAACTTGAAGTGATTGAGCGTGAAGTTGACCAGGGGCTCGATGCGGTGGGCTCCAGCATTGTCGAGCGCGAAGCTGGCGCCGACCAGTGCCTCCAAGCCAGCGTGGATGGTCCTGCCGACGTTGGTGGACAGGCTGGTCCCTGGCGCGAGCGGATTGTCCAGCGAGAGGATTTCACCGCTCAGCCGGCCATAGTAAAGGGCGGTGTCCCAATGCACGCGGTGCCGATCGAAGCTGTGCGAGCCGCGCGTGCCGACTTCCAGCACCACGCCGCGCATCGCATCGAGTGTGGCGTTGTTGCCGCGCACGTCGTCCTCGAGCTCATACAGCGTGGGAGCTTCGTAGAGCCGGCTCACATTCGCGAAGAGCTGGCTCGTCGGCGACAGGTCGCGGATGACGCCCACGCGCGGATTGAAGCTGTCGTAGTCTGCTTGAGGATTGCGCACGGCGTTCGTGGCCACCGTGGTGTTGCGTACTTCGCGGCTGCCCGAGACCATTTGCGCGCCATACACGGCGGTCCATTGCGGTGCGAACTTCCAGCGGTCCACCACGAACAGCTCGAGGTTGTCCGCCTTGTTGGACACGGCCGTGTCGATCGACTGCGCTCCACCGGGTACGTAGCTGTAGTTCCCGCCGCTGACCGTGGTGCGGCCATAGTTGAGACCGGTGAGCATGTCATGGTCACCCGACTTGCGCTGGTACCGCAGCGTGGCGCCGGTGTTGCGCTGTGTCGTGTCGATCAGCAGCGAGAAGAACGGGGGCGCGTAGACGATGGGGTGGTAGAGCTTCTGTTCCTCCACGGAAATACCAGCCGTCAGGCTGCTCTCGCCGTCAATCTGCCACACCGTCCTGTTCGCCACACGGGCGGTCTGCACGTTCAGGCGGTAATTGCCGAGGACTGCCGAAGCTTCTGCTGCCCGCGGATTGGCGTCGAACTGGGCGCGTGTGAGCGCGCCTGGCAGTTGCTGCTGGTTGTCGATGCCGGTGACGTAGAAGCGCGTGCCGACCGAATCCGACAGCTGGAAGCCGGCATTGGCGTAGAGGCCCTGACGCTCCTGGTTCTGGTGCTCGCGGAAGCCATCGTAGCGTTTGGCTTCTCCGGTGACGAGCATGTCGAAATTGCCGGCCACCGTGCCGATCGTGAATCGGCCCTGGCGCTGGCCATGGCTGCCACCGTTGACCATGACCTCCCAAGGGGCGCCGTCGCGCGCCGTGGGCGAGATGAAATTGATCGCGCCACCCAGCGTGCTTGCGCCGTAGGTCAAAGCGTTCGCACCGCGCGCGACGACAGCGCGCCGCATCGACAGGGGATCGACATCACGGTTGTGGTTGTTTCCGTCGGCCGCCGTCACGGGCAGTCCGTCGACCAGCAACTTCACGCCGTTGCCGTCGTAATTGGTGGCATCGAGGTTGGAGCCCCGGATGGACAGGAAGGTCGAGTCACCCGTTGACCCGCTGGCCGACCACACACCCGGCGTGTATCGCAGCGCGTCACTGAGGCTGGTGACATTGCGTTGGCGCAGCGCCTCTCCTTCCACCACGGTCACGCCACCTGGCGTGACCGAACGTTCAATCTCGACTTCCTTGCGCGACTGGTCTCCCTCGCGCTCGGCCATGACCTCCACGGCCCGAAGAGTGTGGGTCTGAGTGTCCTGCGCATGGATGACGGCGCAAGGCACGACGGCGAGCGCAGCCACGATGGCGCGCGTGTTTCGTTTCATGTGAATCTCCTGACGGTTCGGCTGGGCATGACATGCCCTTCAGGGCGCGTCGTGCCGGAAAGCACCCCGGAAAGGGGCGCGATGGATCAGCCGTGCACGGGTGGAGCGTGCGCAGGAGGCGTGGGCGACTGAGGGCGGGACGCCGTTGGTGGTGTCGGGGGGGAAAGCCCGGGCAGGCCGGCATCCACCCGCATCGGGTTAGTCGAAACAACGATGAAGGGAAGGGCGTACGCGGCACCGACGCCGCACAGCATGGCGCAACTGGCAAGATGCTCGGGGCTGACGCCGCCTTCTTCGGCGAGCGCGTCACGAACTTCCTGGGGCAAGCTCGCGAGCGCCTGCTTGGCAGACGCAGGCTCACCGCACCACACCTGTCCGACAGCCTTGGGTGCCGACATTGCCATTGCATGCGCAAATGGCATGAATGCTTGCGCAAGCCATGCAAGCATGACCAGCGCGAGACGCAATCTGGCGGAAGCGGTTTTCATCGGGAACCGCGATTGTATGGGGGGCGAATGGCGCGCCCTCAGGAAAATTTCGGCGCGCGCCGCTCACGCAGCGACGACAGGCCTTCGCGTACGTCCGGCCCTGCGAAACCCATGAATTCGAGTGCAAGCGAGGTGTCGAACGCCGGCCCGGCCTGTCGCAGCCAGTTGTTGAGCGAATACTTGGTCCAGCGGATCGCGGTCTGGCTGCCGGAGGCCAGCCGGTCGGCCACCTCGTAGGCCTTGGGCAACAGATCGGCATCGTCCACGGTGAGCGAGACGAGGCCGATGCGCTCGGCCTCTTCGCCCGAGATCGCATCGCACAGCATCAGGTAGTACTTGGCCTTGGCCATGCCGCACAGCAGCGGCCACACGATGGCCGCGTGGTCGCCGGCCGCCACGCCCAGACGGGTGTGCCCGTCGACGATCTTCGCCGTCTTCGAGGCGATGGAAATGTCGGCCAGCAAACCCGCGACGAGCCCCGCGCCGACCGCTGGCCCGTGCATCGCGCTCACGATCGGCTTGTCGCAGTTGATGACGTTGTAGACGAGGTCGCGCGCTTCCTTCCACACACGGGTGCGCACCTCGAAGTCGCGCGACATGTCGTCCACCAGCGCGAGGTCGCCGCCGCCCGAGAAGCCCATGCCTTCGCCGCGCAGCACGGCGCAGCGCACCGAGTTGTCGGCAGAGACGTCGCGCCAGATTTCGCTGAGCTCCCAATGCCCTTCGTGCCCGGACGTGGGCAGCTTGCCGTTCAGCGCGCGCATCTGGATGTCGAGCACTGAGCCGACACCGCCGTGCTCAGGGCCGCGCCGGGTGATGGAGAGGGTCTGGTAGCGGGAGTACTCGGGTTTCATGCCGGGCATGCTAGCGCGGCATGCGCCCCTCGCGCCTCGGCAGAAACACCCGGATCGCGAGCGCCGGTATTACTTCGACTTCGCGATCAGCGTCTTCAGTTCGTCCGACATCGGGATGCCCAGCGGCTTGGCAGGCGGCCGCGCCTGGATGAACCATTTGTCGTACCAGGCCTGGAAGCTTCCGTCCTGCATCGCCTTGGTGATGACGCCATCGACGAGCTTGCGCATGCCCGCGTCGCCCTTGCGCAGGCCGATGGCAATCGGCTCGGACGACAGGCGGTCCGGCAGGATCACATAGTCAGCGGGCGACGAAGTGGCGGCGCGCTGGGTGGCCAGCAACACGCCATCGCGCGCATAGGCAGCGGCCCAGCCGAGTTGCAGCTGGCCGAACGCGGCATCCGCACCCACACCCTTGTTCAGTTGCCACGGCAGTCCGTTCTTCGCGGCGAATTGCGTCACCACATCCGGTGCGGTGGTCGTGCCGATGACGGAGATCGGCTTGCCCTTGATGTCGGCCACTTTCGTGAAACCATCCTTCGCACGCACCATGATCTGCACGGCGTCGACAAAGATCGGCATCGAGAAGTCCGCCTCCTGGCGACGCGCGGCCGTGTCGGTGATGCTGTCGCACAGCATGTCGATCGAGCCCGAGCGCAGCAGGCGCAGGCGCTGGTCAACGGCGACTTCCACGTACTTCACCGGCATCGGTGTCTTGCCGCCGATTTCGGCCTGCAGGCGCTGGACGATGCCGTTGCAGAACTCCATCGCATAGCCGGCGGGCTGGCCCTGCGCGTCCTTGAGCGCGAACGGCGCTGCTGCAGGCCGGTAACCGACCTGGATGACGCCGCGCTGCTTGATGTTGTCGATGGTGGCCTGGGCATGCCCCAGCACAGGCGCCGATGCCACGACAGCGGCCGTCATCAACCTCAACCAGGAACCGGAAACAACCATACCCCGAACCCCTTTAATATTCCGACTCATTGTTACTGAAAGCGACGCCCGGCGCAAACCCCGGAACACACTGGGCAAACTCCCATGAAAAGCCTCTTCCATTTCGCCTTCAACGTCCGCGACCTCGACGTCGCCCGCCGCTTCTATGGTGGGGTCCTCGGCTGCGACGAGGGCCGCAGCACCGACACATGGGTCGACTTCGACTTCTTCGGCCACCAGATCTCGCTGCATCTGGGCGAGCCTTTTCCCACGGCGGACACCGGCAAGGTCGGCAACGTGATGGTGCCCATGCCTCATTTCGGACTGGTGCTCGCGCTGGACGACTGGAAAGGCATGGCGGCACGGCTGACCGAAGCCGGTACCGATTTCGTGCTCGAGCCCCAGGTGCGCTTCGAGGGCGAGCCCGGCGAGCAATGGACGATGTTCTTCCGCGACCCGTTCGGCAATCCGCTGGAGGTCAAGGGCTTCCGTTCGCTCGCGAACCTCTACGCCAGCTGAGGCGGGCACGGCAGCCATGGGCTACACCTTCGTTTCCGCCACCATCCTGCTGCTGCTGATCACCGATCCGCTGGGCAACATCCCGATCTTCGCCAACGCGCTGCGCGGCGTGGCGCCCGAGCGGCGCACCCGCGTCATCCTGCGCGAAGTGCTCATTGCCTTCGTACTGCTGCTCGCCTTCATGTTCGTGGGCGACGGCTTCCTGCGCGTGATGAACCTGTCGGACCTGTCGCTGCAGATCGCGGGCGCGGTGGTGCTGTTCCTCATCGCGCTGCGCATGATCTTTCCGCCCGACAAGGGCGAGGACACGGTACCGCTCACCGAACCGCTGATCGTGCCGCTCGCCATCCCCGCGCTGGCCGGACCATCCGCGCTGGCAACCGTGATGCTGCTGGTCAGCCAGGCTCCTGAAAGGCGCATGGAATGGGTGGCCGCACTCACCGTCACCATGGTCGTCTGCGGCATCGTGCTGGTGCTGGCCGAAAAGATCCGCCGCCTGCTGGGCGACCGGCTGGTGATGGCGTTCGAGCGATTGATGGGCCTGATCCTCGTCGCCATCGCCGTGGAGATGCTGCTGCGCGGCATCCGCACGTTTGCCGGACAACTGCATTGAGGACAACGGCATTGAGAACCGGATTGCACATGACCCATCTCACCCAACTCCCGCGACTGCTTTCCGCCATTGCCATCGCCGCGTGCGCATTGATCGCCAGCGCTCCTGCACACGCCGTGCAGGACTGCGAGATCAACGGCGAATCGGTCAACCCCAACAACGGCAACACCACGCGCGGCAAGACCGGCCTCATGCGCTGCAAGGACCGCGACACCGGCGTGATCCAGCGCGAACAGGAATTGCGGGACGGCAAGGACATCGGCATCGTGCGCTTCTACAAGGACGGCAAGCTCGCCAAGGAGCACAGCGTCAACGAGAAGGGCAACATGGAAGGCCGCGCGCGCGAATTCGCGGCCAACGGCCAGGTGGTGTTCGATGCGACGTATGTGAACAGCAACCGCGTCGGCATTGCGCGCGGCTTCCACGAAAACGGCCAGCCGCGTCGCGTGACCTTCTACTCCGACAAGTCGGACGAACAGGCCTATGCCGAGTTCACCGACCGCGGCGAGCTTTCCAGCCTGCGCTGCGGCGACAAGCCCCTGCTCGCACCGCACGTGGACGACGCGAAGCTCTGCGGATTTTCCGGGCAGCCCTCGCAGGTGGAACTGTTTTCCGGCAAGGGCCAGATCCGTTCGCGTCTGCGTTACCTGGACGGCAAGCGCGTGCGGCTCGAGCAGTTGAACGATGCCGGCAAGCCGACCCTGATCGACGAGGTCGTGGGCAGCACGCGCACCGAAAGGCGCTTCGACACCGACGGCGCGCTGCGCCGCGAAATCAGGCTGCAAGCCGCCGAACGCGGCTTCACGCGCGAAAGCGAAAAGGAATTCTCGGAGAAGGGCACGCTGGTGCGCGAGCAACGCTTTGCCCAGGGCCAGCTGGCCAGCGACGCGCGCTTCTACCTGAACGGCCAGCCGCGTTCGCGCATCGATTACACACGGGACGGCGTCAGCGTGAGAACCGTGAACACCGACTACTACGACACAGGCAAGCTCGCCAGCGAAGGTGCGTACGTTTCGGTGCGTGGCCGTGGCGAACAACCCGTCGGCAGCCACAAGCGTTTCGACGATCAGGGCCGGCTCGCGGCCGAGTCGATCTACGACGACAAGGGCAAGCTCAGCCGGGAACGTGTGTGGGACGAAGCCGGCAAGATCGTCCGGGACGATGAAGTCTTTGAAGACGGATCGCGAAAGGCGTTCTCGCGCTAGTCGCGGGAACGCCTTTCTTCAACCAGGCGCCTGATCAGCGCTTGCCGTGCAGTTCAACGTCGATATCGACGCGGCGGTTCGGAGCCAGGCAGGCGACGAGCTTTTCGCGCGGCTGTTCGGCGCACTGCACCACGGGTTCGGTTTCGCCCTTGCCTTGTGCCGCGATGCGACTCGCAGGCACACCGCGCTCGATCAGGTACTGGCGCACCGTGCGCGCGCGTGATTCGGACAGTTGCTGGTTGTATGCAGCGTCCCCCAGACGGTCGGTGTGACCCGTGACCTGCACGCGATCGGATTCCGGCATGTTTCGGAGTTGGGTGGCAAACCGGTCCAGCTCCACGCGCCCCGCCGGCAGAAGATCGGCCGGGCCCGACCTGTCGAAAGTGAACAGCGCATCGGCGGACAGCTGCGTCACCTGGGCCGTCGTCGCGACAGGCGCTACACGTTCGACAACCCGCTCCACCACGCGCTCGATCACTTTTTCCTGCACAGGTGCCGTCGCCATGTTCAGCTGGCTGGCGCAGTCCGCCGGCAACCAGTGGAAGGTCTGCGCCTTCACGTCCTTGTCGAAGATCGCCTTGTATTGGCAGGTGACGTACTCACTGCCCTTGCCGGTACGAAAGTGGAAGATGTAGTCCCATTCACGCACTTGCCCCAGGCCTTCGCGGAAATGCGGACGGCCCAGCAGGTCGTAAAGCTGGTCCTTGCGCATGCCCGGGGCCACGCTGCGCAGGTTCGTCACATTGGGGAACGTGCCTTCCTTCAACCATGCGTCCTTGCCGATGTCCGGGAAGACGACCTCGCCAGCCCGGCCATCGTCCGTCACGTCCTTGCTGACGACCGATGTGCCACAACCCTGCAGCGCCAGCAACAACACCGCCAGTGCCGTCGCACCCATCCATTTGATCTGTTTGTTCATGATGATTCCTTGTATTGAATGGAGCGGACGACTTACCAGTGGAAGCCCACGCCGGCACTCACACCGACCTTGCCCTTGGTGTTGGCCGAGCCGCTGAACTTGACGACCCAGCGGCCGTTGTCCGACAGCTTGGAAACGCCGATCGCCACAGCCGCCTCGCCCGCATATCCGGCCACGCCAGCGGCAAACATGCTCTTGCCCGGGATGTAGGCTTGCGGCATGCCCGCCATGGCCATGGCACCGGCGGTGCCGGCGTTGGCGTTCTCGTTCACTTGCTCGATGCGGTTGCCCAGGTTCTGGATGCTGTTGTTCACGCTCGACAGGGCGTTGCTGACCGCACCGTTGAGCTGGTTCACGTTAACCGCGTCCGTGCCCGCACTGCCGGCAGCGACGTTGGTGATCTGGCGCTCCGCGCCGGCGCTGCCTACCGACACTTCACCAGCCGATGTCTGCGGCGCTGCGAGTCCTGCTGCGCTGTAGCTCGCCTGCGCACCACGAGTGGCCGCCGAGGCCTGGCCGAGCGCGACGGACGAAGCCGCGGTCGCCGACGCGTTGTTGCCGAGCGCCACGGAATTCGCACCGCTGGCTGACGCGAGGTTGCCGTTGGCCATGGCGTTGTTACCCGACGCCGTCGCGCCAGAACCCGTGGCCAGCGCCTCGGTACCGGTCGCGGAGGGCGCGACATACGACGCCACATTGCCGGTCGTCCAGGTGCTGGCGGCCGTCGAGGTCACCGCGCGCAACTGCGCCACGTTCACGGCATCGCTGTCCTGCGTGCCTGCAGCCACGCCGGTGATCTGGCGATAGACGCCACTTGCCGCATCGCCGACGGCCACCGCACCCTGCGTGCCCGTGGTCGCGTTGATGGCCGCAATCTGTGCACCGGATGCGCCTGACGGGACATACCCCGGAGCGCCGGCCGCCGTCGAAGCCACCGAGCCTTCGCCCAACGCCACGCCGCCAGCAGCAGACGCCGTTGCGCCGGAGCCCACGGCAACGCTCGAGGCGCCAGAAGCCGAAGCACCGACACCGCTGGCGACAGCGTTCAGACCTGTCGCGCCATCGTTGGCATAGTTGGCACCGCTCGTGCCCCCATCGTTCACGCTGTAGTAGCGCGTGGTGTTCGCCGCCACGGTTGACGAGAGATTCTCGATAGCCTGGTTTGTCGCGTAAAGCTGCGAGCCATTGACGGCATCGGTACTCGTCGCGCTCAGCTGGCCCGCCGCGACGTTCTGGATCTGACGCTCCGAACCCGCGCTACCGACACTGACCACACCGGCGGGGGCTGCGCCGGCAAAGGTGTAGGCCGTGCCCTGGATGGTCGTACCTGCGGTCGCCACGGCGGCTGTCGTCGTCGAACCCGCGCCGAGCGCCACGCTGTTGTCCGTCGTTGCTGTCGCGTTGTGCCCGACGGCCACCGACGCCGCGCCGGCTGAACTTGCACCGGCACCCACTGCGACTGAATTCAGACCGGTTGCGCCGTCGTTCGCGTAGTTCGCCTGCGTCGTTCCTCCATCGTTCACGCCGTAGTAGTGCGTCGCATTGGCCGTCACACTGGTCGTCAGGTTCTCGATGGCCTGGTTCGTCGCATACAGCTGCGAACCGTTGATGGCATCTGTGCTCGTCGCGCTGATGCGGCCAGCGGCGACGTTGGTGATCTGGCGTTCGTTACCCACTGAACCCACGCTCACCACGCTCTGCGGGTTGTTACCCGCGAAACTGTAGGTGGTCCCGTTGATCGTCACGTCGGAAGTCGGATTCGCTGCAGCAGTATTGCTGCCATAACCCAGCGCGACATCGTTCTCGTTGTTGGCAGAAGAGAAGCCGCCGATCGCAATGGCACCGTCAGCGCCGGATTGCGAGAAGAAGCCCATGCTGATGGACGCGACGCCAGTGGAGTTGGACCACGTGCCCAGTCCTATGGAGTGGGCCCCAGTCGCACGGGCGCTCGGGCCGACTGCGGTTCCACCATAAGCGGCAAGCGTGTCATAGCCGATCGCAATACCATACATGTCGGTCACTTCGGCGCGCAATCCGACTGCAACACCGTTGGCGAAAGCGTCCGCCCAGGCTCCTACGGAAACGCCACCGCCGCTGGCTGTCGCACCTGCACCGGCGGCAACTGCGTTGATCGCCGTTGCGCCATCATTGTTGTAGTTGGCTTGCGTGGTTCCATCGTCGGTCACGCTGTAGTAATGCGTTGCGGTGGCCGTCACGCTGGTCGACAGCTCATCGATCGCCTGATTCGTCGCGTAGAGCTGCGAACCGTTGATGGCATCCGTGCTCGTCGCACTGATGCGGCCAGCCGCCACGTTGATGATCTGGCGCTCATTGCCCACCGAACCCACGCTCACAACGCTCGCCGGGTTCGTACCCGCAAAGCTGTATGCGTTTCCGTTGATCGTCGTACCGGACGTCGGGTTAGCCGCAGCGGTCACGCTGCCCGATCCGAGTGCCACGGCGTTTTCATGCGAGGCCGACGCCTGGCGCCCGATGGCGAGCGCCCCCTCTGCGGTTGCAGACGCGTCGGTGCCATACGCTGCGGAATCCAGACTCGTTGCGGTTGCGCCCACGCCGACAGCCAGGGAATTCTCACCATCTGCACTCGACAGAAAGCCCAATGCAGTACTCGCATTGCCACTGGCAGAGGCCAGCCTGCCAAGCGCAGACGCACTGTCCGCCGTCGCTTCCGCGTTGTAGCCGACAGCGGTGGCATGACCCGCCGTAGCCCGTGTCGACGCCCCGACCGCAGTCGCTGCGTTCGTCGTGGCGCGTGCGTCAAAGCCCAAAGCTGAAGCGCTGTCCCCTGTCGCGTAGCTGGTTTCGCCGACCGCCAGCGCCCCGCCTCCGATACCGCTGCCGGCGATGGCCGTCGCGCCAACAGCCAGGGAATGGCCCGTACCTGCAGTCGTTGCAGTGGTCGTGTAAGCACCAGTCACGCTCGTGCGGATCGGATAGTCCACACCCGCCAATTCCTCGACGGCCTGATTCGTCGCGTAGAGCTGCGAGCCGTTGATGGCGTCCGTGCTCGTCGCACTGATGCGCCCTGCGGCGACGTTGGTGATCTGGCGTTCCGTCCCGACTGCGCCGACACTGACCACGCCACCCGCCGAAGGCACACCACCGGCGAAGGTATAAGTTGTGCCATTGATCATAGTGCTCGACGTCGGGTTGGATGCCGCAACCGTGGAATTGTTGCCCAGAACCACGGCACCATCCAGCAGTGCGGCAACGCTCACGCTGTTGCCGAGCACGAACGCGTTGTTGGCGTCAATGGTGTTGTCGTTGCCGAATGCGTAGGACCCCGCACCATTGACGGTATTCGGATCACCGAACGCACCAGAGCTTGCACCATTGACGATGTTGCCGGTACCGATGCTGATGGACGACACGCCATTGGCCTGCGCCCCGCTGCCGATGGCGATCGTGTCGCGCGTTCCGCCTGCGACAGCGCCCACACCGACAGCAATGGACGTGTTGGCCGATGCGGTCGAAGCGAAGCCGAGGGCTGTGGCCCCGCCGCCCGAGGCATTGGCGAAGCTGCCGATTGCGGTGGCATTCCCGTTGGAGGAAGAAGCAGCGCGCCCGATGGCGACGGATTGGTCACCAGATGCAGAAACCTGATAACCCAACGCGTATGAAAATTCTCCAGTCGCCTGAGCACCAAGGCCTGCGGCAAACGCGCCTGCTCCGGTGGCCTGCGCGAGGAAGCCGAATGCGCTCGATTGAAGGCCAGTCGCCGACGCATTGACTCCCATGGCAATGGTGTAGTCGTCGCTGGCAACGGCGCCGCTGCCGATTGCAATAGCCTCGAAACCTGCCGCTGATGCGTTGGCGCCTGTGACGCTGTTCACCAGCACGCCACCGATTGCGATTTCGGCAAGCGCCGGCGCAGAAGCACCGACCATGAGCGCCGTCAGCACGAGACTTGCTGCTAACGCGTTGCGGCTGTTCCGCTTGCCGCGCGCGCCGGAAATTTCCGATGCAGCCACCCAACTGCCCAACGCTTCGTTCCAGATCGTCTTATAAGTTCTGTTCATTCTTCACTCCAGTATTGAATTTCATTCGTGAACCGGAGCTCAATGCACATGAGCTCTAGTTTTTTGCACCGCTGTTCGGATAAGTTCAGGCGCTGGAGTGGACTCTAGAAATCAGAAGTGAATCTGGATATCGAGTTAACAATGGTTGACGATTGGATGAACGTTTCTTGACACTTAGTTCACGAAGCAAGCTTTCTGCGCGAATCTAAAGGCGTCACTGCTGGATGTCCCGGAGGGCATAGCCGCGCCTGACAAGCTCGCTCAGCAGTGCGCCATTTCCCACGACGCCAGACGCGGGCAGCGCAACCAGCGGGACACTGGTGCCTTCCATGGAGCGCTCGATGATGTCGACGAGCCGTTGGCTGCGCGCCGCGAGCCAGACACGCGAATGGAAAACGGCATATGCGGCATGCCGGGCTCCACCCTCTGCCTCCATGGCATTGGCCTGGTCAACAGGGACATGGTTTCCCCGTGCCCAGCCTTCATCCACGAGCAACTGAAGCTTGCGGCGCTCCTGTCCGCTTGCGATGCTTGCGACTGCCTGGTCCAGCAGCTGCATCTGCGCTTCGGCGCTCATGCCGTCCAGCAGGCGCAACTGCGTCTGGGCGCCCTCCAGCTCGAGGATGGGCAACTTCGCGCCCTGTGCGTAGCCAATGAGGTAGAGCTGCGTGTTCTGCCCGACGTCATAGCCGTTGGCAGCGGCGAACTGCTGGCGCAACACCAGCGCAGCGAGCCATGGCTTCAGTCCCAGATATGAAGCAGGACTGGTCCTGATCGAGGCGGCGGCCGTCTGTAGCTGCGCCCAGGTTTGCGGTGACACGAGCTTGTCCAGCGACACACCAGTGGGCAGGGTGCCAGACGCTGCTGCGGCTTGTGCAAGGGCCTTCGAGTTGCCGGGGTCCACATCCAGGAGCAATGCCGTGCTTTGCGCCAGCGCCTGCATCAGCGGCAGGTTGAGCGGGAAGTATTCGCGCCGGCTGACCGTCGCACCGCCATAGACGAAGAGCTTGCGTCCACCTCGACTCGCCTCCACGAGAAAGCCGCGACGTCCTGTGGAATGGATCTGGTCGCGCAAGGCCTTCCCGTCATCGGAGGATTGGGGCATTGCCTGGGGCGGAGTCACTGGCGCGGGGGTTTGCGCAAACACCGGCATCAGCGCAAAGGAGGAAAGCACCGCCAGCATGACAGCGCGCCTCCATGGGGCAAGGAGAGGCATCAGTAGATTCTTCATGGCGAAATGAAGAACCAGTGTCGGCCCGCGCCTTCAGGCCAACAAGCCCGCGCTTACCGTCAAATGCAAAGAATAGTTAAATCCAGCTGGATTTATGGACTACCCGGCGCGCGAAACAATCTCCTGATCGATCGCGCCAAAGATGCTCTGCCCATCCTTGCCCTTCATCTCGATACGGATGGTGTCGCCGAACTTCATGAACTCGGTGGAAGGCTTGCCGTCGAGGATGGTTTCGATGGCGCGCTTCTCGGCGATGCAGCTGTAGCCCTTGGCCCACTCCTGCTTGCCGTTCTTCTCGATAGCGCGGTTGCTCACCGTGCCCGAGCCGACGATGCTGCCGGCGCGCACGTTGCGCGTCTTGCAGATGTGGGCGATGAGCTGGCCGAAGTGGAAGGTCATGTCCGGTCCTGCTTCGCACATGCCGACGGTGCGCCCGTTCCACATGCTCTGCAGCGTGAGGTGCAGACGACCCTTGTCCCACGCATCGCCAAGTTCATCGAGCGTGACGGCCACGGGACTGAACGCCGTGGCCGGCTTGCTCTGGAAGAAGCCGAAGCCCTTGGCGAGTTCGTCGGGAATGAGGTTGCGCAAGCTGACGTCGTTGGCGAGCATCACGAGGCGGATGCCATCGAGCGCCTGATCGGGCGTGCTGCCCATGGCCACGTCGCCGGTGACAACGGCGATCTCGGCCTCGAAGTCGATGCCGAAAGCCTCACTCGGGCAGATGACGTCGTCGTTCGCGCCGATGAAGTCGTCACTGCCGCCCTGGTACATCAGCGGGTCGGTGTAGAAGGTGGCTGGCACTTCCGAGTTGCGCGCCTTGCGCACGAGTTCGACGTGGTTGATGTAAGCCGAGCCGTCGGCCCATTGGTAGGCGCGCGGCAGCGGCGCCATGCACAGCGCCGGGTCGAACGGAAAAGCGTGACGCGCCTTGCCGCTGTTGAGCGTCTCGTACAGGTCCTGCAGTTGCGGCGAGAGGAAGTTCCAGTCGTCCAGCACCTGCTGCAGGCGCGTGGCGATGCCGGTCGCATAATGGGCAGTGCTCAAGTCGCGCGAGACCACGACGAGCTGGCCGTCGCGCGATCCATCCTTGTAGGTTGCAAGTTTCATGGAAGCATTGTCACGAAAGAGACGGGATTCTAATCAATGGCAACAGACAAGACGCGTGCGGGCATCCAGTCGGTAGAGGTCGGCTTCGCCTTGCTGGACGTGCTGGCACATGCGCCCGGTCCGCTGATGCTGCGCGATCTTGCCGCCGCCAGCATGAGTGCGGCCAAGGCGCACCGCTACCTCGTGAGCTTCCAGCGCCTGGGACTCGTCGCGCAGGACGACGCGACGCGCTATGACCTCGGCCCCGCTGCACTGAAGCTTGGCCTCGCATCGCTCTCGCGGCTGGATGGCGTGAAGCTCGCACGCTCGCGCGTGGGTGAACTGATGGAGTCGATCGGCCACACCGTGGCGCTCGCCGTGTGGGGAAACCGCGGCCCGACG
This sequence comes from Variovorax sp. VNK109, assembly GCF_049445855.1. Lineage (NCBI taxonomy): Bacteria > Pseudomonadati > Pseudomonadota > Betaproteobacteria > Burkholderiales > Comamonadaceae > Variovorax > Variovorax sp. VNK109. The sequence goes on from NZ_JBMSDV010000001.1 coordinate 1,392,152, forward strand.
ATCGTGCACTGGGAAGAATCACCGGAGTCGGTGACGGTGAACCTGCGCCTGGGCGACGTGATGCCGCTGCTCTCTTCCGCCACGGGCCGCTGCTTTGCGGCGCACGTGTCACAGGACGCCATAGCGCCCATGCTCCAGGAAGAGCTGGCCCGTGCGCGCAAGATCGGCCGCACGGATGTGCCGGCAACCCTGGCGGACGTGCGCAAGCTGCTCGTCGAAGTCCGCGAGCGCGGCGCAGCCCGCGTTGTCAACACGCTGCTGCCAGGCATCGCAGGCTTTTGCGCACCGGTGTTCGATTCGGACGGGCACATGGCGCTGGGCATCGTGGTGATGGGGTCGACGGCCGGGTTCGATACGGAATGGAATGGTGCGGTGGACAAGCCCTTGCGCGCTGCCGCTGCCCGGTTGTCTGCCGATCTCGGCTATGCAGCAGACGCTGCAGGCACGGGCCTCATGCGCTGATGCAGCAGGCCACCGCCATGTCGCAGACGACGACGCGAGCAGCCCCCTGGCGGCCGCTCGCCATTCTCACGGCAGGCGTGGTGTTGCTCCATCTGGTGCTCCTGCAGTCCGCGCCGCTCTCACTGAGATTCGAGGAGCCGGAGGTCACGCGGACCTTCATCACGCGAACCGTCGTGTTCCAGCCGCCCGCGCCGAAGGTCACAGAGCCGGTTCGCACTGCGGCTCCAGCGCCGGCTCCAAGACCTGCGCCGCCGCAGCGACCCCTGCGGGAGCCGACGCCCGTAGCATCCGCAGCAGCAGCGCCTGTCACGCCCCCTGCGACGATTGCGCAAGGCGCAGACAGCAGCACGCAGGCAGCGTCTCCCGTGCCCGCACTCCCAATGGAACCACCTGCGAAAACGGAGCCGGCCCCGCCCACCGTCATCGCCCCGCCGGCAGCGCCGGACACGCAACCGGCCAGCACTGCGGCCTATGCCATTCCCGGCTCCACGCGACTGCAGTACGTGGTGACCGGCCAGCAAGGCACGCAGCCGCTGCAGGGCGTGCAAGCCGAATTCCTCTGGCTGCAGGACGGCCAGCAGTACCAGGCGAAACTCGATTTCCGCTTCCTGTTCCGATCGCTGCGCAGCCAGACCAGCACCGGCCGCATCACGCCGGACGGGCTGTCACCCGAACGCTTCACCGACAAGCGCCGCACCGAAGTCGCGACGCACTTCCAGCGTGACAAGGGCAAGATCTCGTTCAGCGCAAACACGACGGAAGTACCCTTGCTCTCCGGCGCGCAGGACCGGCTGAGCCTGTTCCTGCAACTCGCCTCGCTCATCGCGGGCAATCCGGCCGCCTACCCGGCAGGCACGGTGCTGAACATCCAGACTGCCGGGCCGCGCGACGCAGACACCTGGGCCCTGGTGGTGGGCGAACCGGAGACCCTGAAACTGCCCATCGGCGAGACGGTCGCCATGAAGATCGTGCGCACACCGCGCCGGGACTACGACCAGAAGGTGGAAGTCTGGCTTGCACCATCTCTGGGCTATCTGCCCGTGCGCGTGCGCCTGACAGAAGCTGACGGCGACATGGCCGACCAGCAACTGCGTGCGACAAGTTCTCCCTGACCTGTAGGAGCGGACCGGATTCTGCGGATTTCTACGGGATTTCCCGTCACTCTTGAACTTGGCCTACTCGTTGCTATCTGAGCAGGGTGGATATTTCATCCGGAATACCCACATCCGAGAAGGACTTTCAATGCAAATGCTCTACGACTCCGAATCCTTTGTGGTGGTGCACATGCTGCCTGACGAGGATGCTGAGGGCACGCCCGAGGCCGTGACGCCCATGCTGGTGCGGCACGGCTTCGAGATCGTCGACAAGCGCTCGGGCAAGGAGGTCTACCTCGACGGCTCGTGGGCGGAACTGTTCCAGCAGCAGATTGCCGCCTGGCAACTGAACACGCCCACGCAGGAAGAGGTGGAGGACACGCTGGAAGGCTACGCCGAACTCGCGCAGAACCCGGTCATCCTTCACTGAGTTTCTTCGAAGCGTCCCGCTTGTAGAGGTAGCCGTACAGCGGCTCCACGAGCACCAGCACGGCCACCAGGCGACAGACCTGGAAGGCCGTGACCACCGGCACCCCGAGCTGGAGCACCTTGGCCGTGATGGCCATTTCAGCGATGCCGCCCGGGGCGGTGCCCAGCAGCATCGTCGCTGCATGCAAGTGTGTCCCCAGTGACAGCAACCATCCGAACCCCGCGCTCACGACAATCAGCGTGACCGTCCCCACGGCCACCGAGGCCAGCCAGCGCGGGGCCGTGTGCATGAACTCGCGCGTGAAGCGCACACCCAGGCTCACGCCGATGACGAGCTGCGCCGCGTTCGACATCCACTGCGGGATGGCCGACAACGTGACGTCGGACATGGTGATGACCATCGCCACCAGCAACGAGCCCATGAACCAGGGATTGGCACGGCCGAGGCGATCCATCAGCAGGGCGCCGCAACCCGTGGCGAGCGCCAGCAAGACGAGGCCGCCCGGTTGCACTTCACGGATGGAAGGTGGCAATGCATCGAGGCCATGCAGCCCGCTGAATTGCAGACCGAAGGGAATGAGCACCGTCACGATCAACACGCGCAGGCTGTGGCCCGCTGCGACGAGATCGGTACGCCCGCCTTCCCGCTCGGCCAGCAGTGTCATCTCCGATGCGCCACCGATGGCGCCGCCGAACCAGGTAGTCGCGCGCATGGCCTGCGGGGACACATTCGACAGGTAAGGCGCATGCGCGCGATAGAGCCATTGCCCGAACGCCCAGCCCAGGAACAATGCCCAGACGATACCCAGCAGGATGGCCCACCAGAGACCCACGACGAGCGCCGTCACTTGCGGCGTGAAATAAAGTCCCAACGCCGCCCCGATGGTCCATTGCCCCGTGTTGCGCAGCGGCGCCCAGCTTTCGGTGGGCGCTCCCGACATCGACGCGACGGACACGGCCAGCAGCGGGCCGATCGTCCACGGCAAGGGCGTCTCGAGATAGACGCAGAGCAAGGCAGCCACGAGCGCCAGGGCAAGCGTGCCGAGCACGCGCAGGACGGAATCCGGTTTCATACAGCAGCCACATCTTAGATTGCGACCGTCTCCTACACGTCATCGCACGGCCGATTTCCATAATCGGATGGAGATCCAAAACGGGAGATGCCCATGAAGATTCCACGCCTGAATACCCTGGCGGTGCCCCTGCTGATCGCTGCGGCACTCCTGCCGGTTGCCGCGCCCTCTTTCGCGCAAGGCGCAGCGCCTGCAGTCAACCCCGCCAAGCCTGCCGTGCCGCCCAGTGCGCAAACCATCCGCGCGCAATTGCCGGGCGAATGGGCCGGCTCCGCCACCGCGCGTTCGGGTGAACTGCGCGACACCGACCTCACCTACCGCGCCGACGGTACGTTCAATGGTGAAACCGCGCCGAAAGACGACAAGGTGCTGACCTATTCCGGCACCTGGAAACTCGACGGCAACCGCCTCACGCACAACTACACGCAGATTTCCGGCCAGTTGCCCGAGCGCTTGCGCCTGGCGACGGTGGAAGTCGCCGCCATCGACAAGACCTCGCTGACGTTCCGCTCGCCACAATCGGGCAAGGAATGGGTGTTCGTGCGCACGGAATAACATGCGGTCATGAAGACCGTACCTGCTGTCTCGAAGTACCTTTTTGCCGCTGCCCTCGCCTTGGTTGTCGTGTCTGGCTGCGCCACACAGAGCCCTGCGCACGAAACGCCGGCGGACAAGCAGGCTGCCGCCATCCGCAGCCTGCTTCCTGCCGACGCGCTGCTGCTGGGTGAGCAGCACGACGCGGCGGAACACCATGAACTGGAGCGCGCCGTTGTCGCGCGCCTGGCGAACGACGGCAAACTCGCCGTGCTGGCACTGGAGATGTCCGAGCATGGCAACAGCACGGCCGGCTTGCCGGTCACCGCGGACGAAAGTGCCGTGAAAGCGCGATTGCGCTGGGACGACAAGGCGTGGCCATGGGCTGCTTACGGCCCGGCGATCATGGCCGCCGTGCGCAAGGATGTGCCGGTGGTCGGTGCCAACCTGCCACGCGAGCGCATGCGGGACGCCATGGCCGAGACCGCGCTCGACGTTCAACTCTCCGGCCCAGCGCTCAAGGCGCAGCAGCAGGCGGTGCGCGAGGGCCACTGCAACCTGCTGCCCGAATCGCAGATCACACCGATGACGCGCATCCAGATCGCACGCGACCGCATGATGGCGCGCACGATCGCGCTGACCGTGCAGCCCGATCGCACGGTGGTGCTGATCACCGGCGCAGCGCATGCCGACAAGGCGCTGGGCGTGCCTCAACACCTCCCGGTCGAGCTGAAGGTGAAGTCCGTGAAGATGCAGGCTGGCGCGACAGCCGTTGGCGGCCGTGACCCGGCGGTTTATGACACCGTCTGGCAGACCGCTGCGTTGCCGGCGCGCGACTATTGCAAGGACGTGAAGCGCTGACGCACACCCACAAGCGCCAACAAGCCGGGACGCCGGGCCCACGTGCGACGACAATGACCCCGTCATGAGCTTCTCCTGGGGATTTGTCCTTTCCATTGCATGGGCCGCCTATCTGGTGGTGCTGGCCGTCTGGATCGTGCTGCAGAAGCGCTCGCCGCTGTCGACGCTGAGCTGGCTGCTGTCGATGGGCGCGTTGCCGTACGTCGGCTTCTTCATCTACTACATCTTCGGCCCGCAGAAGATCGAACGGCGTCGCCTGAACCGCAAGCAGAGCCAGCTCGCGCTCGAAAGCCATCGCCGCTACTGGGTGGACCGCGTCGCCTCCGATCACCTGGCGCCTGCCAAGCAGCAGATGGCGCGCCTGATCTACAACACCACCGGCTACCCGCCATCGCTGGCGACGAACTACAGGACGCTGTCGGGCGGCCGCGCGACGTTTGCGGAAATCTTCGCCGCCATCGGTGAGGCCAGGCGCTTCGTCCACCTCGAGTACTACATCTACGAACGCGATGCGACCGGCCTTGCGCTGCGCGACCTGCTCGTCCTGAAAGCGCGGGAAGGCGTCCATGTGCGGCTGCTGGTGGATGCGCTGGGTTCGCCTGACGTCAATCGCCGCTTCATGGCCCCGCTGCTCGATGCGGGCGGCGAACTGCAGTTCTTCCACGCCACGTCGTTCCGGCGGATCAGGCCCGTGCTGAACATGCGCACCCACCGCAAGATCGTCGTGTGCGACGGCGAGGTCGGCTTCACCGGAGGCGTGAACATCACCGACGAAGGTGATCTGGCCCGCAGGCCCGACGCGTACCACGACCTGCACCTGCGCATCGACGGCCCGGCCGTTTACTGGCTGCAGCAGATGTTCCTGGAGGACTGGCACTACACCTGCGGAGAAATCGCCGACGAAACGCCGCCGCCCGACCTGCAGAAGGGCCACCATCTGGTGCACATCATCCCTTCGGGCCCGGACAACATCCATGCGCCGCTGCTGCGCGCGATGATGGCCGCGATCAACGAATCGACGCAGCGCATCTGGCTCACGACGCCCTATTTCGTGCCGGACGAACCCGCACTGTTCGCGCTGATCTCGGCCGCGCTGCGTGGTGTGGACGTCCGCATCCTGGTGCCGCACCGCAGCGACAACCTCGTCGTGACGCTGGCTGCGCGCTCGTGGTTCGGCGAACTGCTGCGCGCCGGTGCGCGCATCTGGGAATACGGCCCGCGCATGCTGCACGCCAAGACGCTGCTGGTGGACGAGGACTACAGCTTCGTCGGCACCGCCAACTTCGACAACCGCAGCTTCCGGCTGAACTTCGAGCTGGCCGTGCTGAGCTACGACGCGAGCGCCGCACAGGAACTGGCCCACCAGTTCGAGAACGACATGCTGGACGCCGAAGAGGTGCGCATCGGCCCGGTGCGCCGCCCGATGCACCAGCGCCTGCCGGAAGCCCTTGCCCGGCTGGCCGCGCCCTTGCTCTGAGACAATACCCGGGCTATGAACAACGCGTACATCCTGACCCTGTCCTGTCCCGACCGCCCGGGTATCGTGCATGCCGTTTCCGGCTTCCTGCTCGAACGCGGCGGCAACATCGAAGAGGCGGCGCAGTACAACGACCACGACACGGGCCTGTTCTTCATGCGCGTGCAGTTCGCCTGCGACCAGCTCACGCATGAGGATCTGCGCACCCAGCTGGGCATCTTTGCGCAGGCGTTCGGCATGAACTGGCGCCTGCACGCCACCACGCAGCCGATGAAGACAGTCATCATGGTCAGCAAGGAAGGCCATTGCCTGAACGACCTGCTGTTCCGCTGGAAGAGCGGCCTGCTGCCGCTGGACATCCGGGCCATCGTGAGCAACCACCGCGAGTTCTATCAACTCGCCGCGAGCTACAACGTTCCTTTCCACCACATCCCGGTGACGGCGGCCACCAAGGCGCAGGCCGAGATGAAGCAATACGAGATCGTCCAGGCCGAGGGGGCAGAGCTCGTGGTACTGGCGCGCTACATGCAGATCCTGTCGGACGACCTCTGCCGCAAGCTCGAAGGCCGCGCGATCAACATCCACCACAGCTTCCTGCCGAGCTTCAAGGGGGCCAAGCCCTACTACCAGGCGCACGACCGCGGCGTGAAGCTGATCGGCGCAACGGCCCATTACGTGACGGCCGACCTGGACGAAGGCCCGATCATCGAGCAGGATGTGGCACGCGCCGACCACAGCAAGACGGTGGAAGACCTCACGGCCATGGGTCGAGACACCGAAAGCCAGGTGCTGGCCCGCGCGGTGAAGTGGCACAGCGAGCACCGCGTGCTGCTCAACGGCCACAAGACGGTCATCTTCAAGTAAGCCATGGCCACGGCCGGCACCGGACAGCGCATCCCCCCGGTCCAGTGCCTGCTCACGTTCGAGGCGCTCGCGCGGCTGCGCAGCGTGACGCAGGCGGCCGAGGAACTGTGCGTCACACCGAGCGCGGTCAGCCACCGCGTGCGGCAGCTCGAGCAGATCCTGGGCACCAAGCTGTTCGGCCGCGCCGATTTCTCGCTCACCACCGAAGGCATCGAGTACCTGGCGCATGTGCGCGAAGGGCTGGCGATCCTCTCGCGCTTTCCGGGCAGCGACATGTCGCCGGGCAAGCGCAAGCTGCGACTGGCCGTCACGCCGACCTTCGCGCGCTCCATCCTGATCCCGCGGCTGCGGCAGTTCCGCGAGGCGTATCCGGAGATCGACCTGACGCTGCAGGTCAGCATCCCGCTGCTGGACGTCGTGGCGGAAGATGCTGACCTGGTCATCCGCTTCGGCACCGGCCGCTATGCCGACATGGAGCACCTGTGCATCATGAAGGACGAGGTGACCGTGCTGGGCTCGCCCACTTACCTGCGCGAGAACGGCCCCTTCGATTCGGTGGAAGATTTGCTGGGTGCCCAGCTGCTGCGTTCACCGCTGGAACCATGGCGCACCTGGTTCGCCGCGCACGGACTCGACTGGCCGGAGCCGGCGGACGGCTCATCGTTCAACGACGTCGGGCTCATCTGCGACGCTGCAGCGCAGGGACTGGGCCTGGGACTTGTTCGCCTGAAACTCGGCCAGCCCTGGATCGAAAACGGCTCGCTGGTCCGCCTGTCCGACCGCAACGTGCCGAGCCCGCACGCGCACTACCTGTGCTGGCGCACGGGCGCCATGGATCGCTGGGAATGCGCCGCCTTCGCCGAGTGGCTGAAGAAATCGGTGAGCTGAGTTTCAGCAAACGCTGAAAAATTCTTCACCCCACCGGTTGTCGACCGGACTACAGTGGGGGCATGAACGCTCCCGTGGAACAGGGCGTGGTCATTGCCACGTCGCAGACCGACCGCGCCAGCCGCCAGAAGCAGGTGGTGCAGGCCCTCCTCGCGCACCTGCCGGCGCATGCGCTGCTCTGGACAGCGGAGGACACCACGCCGTATGAATGCGACGGCCTGACCGCCTACCGCGCCCGGCCGCTCGTTGTGGCGTTGCCCGAAACATACGAGCAGGTCCAGGCCGTCCTGAAGACCTGCCATGCGCTGGCCGTGCCGGTGGTGGCGCGTGGCGCCGGCACCGGCCTGTCTGGCGGGGCCATGCCGCACAGCGAGGGCGTGACGCTGTCCCTCGCCAAGTTCAACCGCATCCTGCGCGTCGACCCTGCGAGCCGGACCGCGAAAGTGCAATGCGGCGTGCGCAATCTCGCCATCAGCGAGGCTGCCGCACCGCATGGGCTGTACTACGCCCCCGACCCATCAAGCCAGATTGCCTGCACGATCGGCGGCAACGTGGCAGAGAATTCCGGCGGCGTGCATTGCCTCAAGTACGGTCTCACCGTGCACAACGTGCTCAAGGTCAGTGGCTTCACGATGCAAGGCGACCCCGTGGAGTTCGGCAGCGAGGCATTGGACGTCTCGGGCTACGACCTGCTGAGCATCCTCATCGGCAGCGAAGGCATGCTCGCCGTGGCGACCGAAGTCACCGTGCGGCTGGTGCCACGCCCGCAACTGGCGCGTTGCATCATGGCGAGCTTCGACGATGTCCGCAAGGCCGGCGACGCGGTAGCCCGGGTGATCGCCGCCGGCATCATTCCCGCGGGCCTCGAGATGATGGACAAGCCCATGACCGCCGCCGTGGAAGACTTCGTGCGCGCGGGTTACGACTTGTCGGCCGAGGCCATCCTGCTCTGCGAGAGCGACGGAACGCCCGAGGAAGTGGAAGAGGAAATCGGCCGCATGAGCGAAGTGCTGCGCACGGCGGGCGCAACCGCGATTGCGGTGAGCCGCGACGAGGCAGAGCGGCTGCGCTTCTGGAGTGGCCGAAAGAATGCGTTCCCCGCGTCGGGCCGCATCAGCCCCGACTACATGTGCATGGATTCGACCATCCCGCGCCGTCGGCTTGCCGACATCCTCCTGGCCATTCAGGAGATGGAGAAGAAATACCAACTGCGTTGCGCCAACGTTTTCCACGCGGGCGATGGCAATCTGCACCCGCTGATCCTCTTCGACGCGAACGACGCAGACCAGTTGCATCGCTGCGAACAGTTTGGCGCTGACATCCTGGAGACAAGCGTTGCCATGGGCGGTACGGTCACAGGCGAGCACGGCGTTGGCGTTGAAAAGCTCAACAGCATGTGCGTGCAGTTCACAGAAGGGGAACGCGAACAGTTGTTCGGCGTGAAGCGCGCTTTTGACCCCGCCGGGCTGCTCAACCCCGGCAAGGTCATCCCGACACTGCAGCGATGTGCCGAGTACGGGAAGATGGTGATCCGCGGCGGCCAGTTGCCGCACGCGGACCTGCCACGGTTCTGAATCAGGCGTACTCGACCACTCCGTTGCTCATGTGCACGGACTCCGCGTCGGGGCTTATGCGCGTGCGCAGGATTGGCCGCACGAGCGTGATGGAGCGCGCCTGTACCTGAACGCGTTCATATGCCGGGTGCAGCACGTTCACCATCACCACATGCTGGTTTCCGGGTTCGGTGGTGGGAATCCAGAGGCTCAGGAGGCATTCCTTCGCCATGCGCAAGCACAACTGGCGCGGAGGCCGGCTCGCCAGATCCACCAGCCACGCATCCTCGACGCTGGCCGTGGCATGGATGCCAGGCTCCTGCGGCAAAAGAATGGTTTCGCGCAGCAGCTCCGTCCTGGGGCGTGGTGCCCACAGCAGTTCCTCGGAGTGCATGGCCGCGAGTTCGGAAGATTCGCAGGCATAGACCATCTGGCGGTCGGCAGCCTGCATGACCGCCTTGAAGCCTGATTCGCCGCGCGCGTCATGCGCCTGCCGGGCAAGTTTGTCGATGGACAGCTCGCGCGGCACCAGCCGGTAGACCTTGAGATACATGAAACCTCCCTATGGAAAGCGATGATCGGGATCGCGTCAGTTGCGGTCGCCGACGGTGCGGTGGATCAAGGCGCCGAGGAGGGCACCCGCCAGCGGAGCGACCCAGAACAGCCACAACTGCTGCACAGCCCAACCGCCCGCGAAGAGCGCTACGCCGGTGCTGCGCGCCGGGTTCACGGACGTGTTGGTCACGGGGATGCTGATCAGATGGATCAGCGCCAGACCGAAGCCGATGGCAATGGGCGCGAAGCCTGCGGGCGCAGAACGGCTGGTCGCGCCGAGGATGATGAAGAGGAACATGGCGGTCATGATCACTTCTGTCACCAGCGCCGCTTGCATGGAGTAGCCGCCAGGCGAATGCTCACCGAATCCGTTGGACGCGAAACCGGCCGTCACGTCGAAGCCGGCCTTGCCGCTGGCGACGACATACAGGACGGCGCCAGCAATCACGGCACCGGCAACTTGCGCGACGACATAAGGCAGGAGCTCACGACCGGGGAAGCGCCCTGCCGCCCACAGACCCACGCTGACCGCCGGATTCAGGTGACAGCCGGAGATGTGTCCGATGGCATAGGCCATGGTCAGCACGGTAAGACCGAATGCCAGCGACACGCCATGCAACCCGATGCCCAGTTGAGGAAAGGCTGCGGCCAACACGGCACTGCCGCAGCCGCCCAGCACAAGCCAGAAAGTTCCGATCAGTTCCGCTGCGTATTTCTTCATTTGCTTTCCTCCAGGATTGAGTTGGGTGCCGGTCGTGCAAACGAACGCTGACCACACAGGAGGCGGACTCTAAAAGTCAACAGCAAGCACGGATAGTGAATTGACAATTTCCAACATTTGAATTTTCAATGTTTGACAATTCGACGCGTTGAAAAAAAGGCCTGCACGAAGCAGGCCCAACACGCAAAGCTCAAAGGGGGGAATGGTGCGAACCGTTCTGAGGGAACGGCGAGCGAGCTTGCGCGGCTGCGCCACCATTGGAGAAAAGCAGCAGCAATGAAAGTTTCGTTGACCACTTGGGAAGAGGCAAGGCGATTTGCCATCAACATTGCAAAGAATGTTTAAATCAAGATCCCTTGCATGAATTTCCTTCTCAAGCCCTCCCGGGATCGGACAAGTCATCCGGCAAAGGCTGATCGGGAAGCGGGATGCGGAGACGGAACTCCGTTCCCCGCCCGACCTGGCTCGACACATCCACCTGTCCCTTGTGCTGCGTGACCACCGCTTTCACGAAAGTGAGGCCGAGACCGGCACCATCCGCCTGTGACCGGCCAGCGGATGTGAGCCGTCTGAACCGCTGGAACAGCAGCGGAATCTCGTGCGGCTCGATGCCGACTCCCTGATCCCTCACGCTGATCGCCACCCACCCGCCTTCACAGCGGAGCGAGCAGTGCACGACCGAGCTGGTGGCGCTGTACTTGATGGCGTTGGAGAGAAGGTTGACGATGACGCGCGTGAACAGCGACCGCTCCACAGGGCAGTAGACCGGTTCATCCGGGAGATCGGTCTCGATCCGGATCTGCGCCGCAGTCGACTGGACCCACAGCTGGTCCGCAGCATCGAGCACCAGATCGGAAAGGTTCGCCAGCTCGAAGATGTAGATGCCGGATTCCGCCTTTGCAAGGTGCAGGAAATCCTCGGCCAGTTTGAGCGACTGCCGGGCCAGCCCTTCGATGCGGTCGAGCACTTCCGGAACCTCGTCCAGGCTCTTCAGCCGGCCCCGTCGCAGCTCGATGAGCGTGAGAATGGACGACTGCGGCGCGCGGATGTCGTGCGAGATGAAACGCAGCGCTTCGTCCCGCCGCCTCTGGACTTCCCGCACGCTGGCAATGTCGACCATCGAGACGATCCAGCCCAGCAGTTCACCGTCGGGGCCGGTGCGCGGGACGCCTTTGACCAGCAGGTCATCGTCCTGCGAATCCTCCCTCGTTTCGAGTGCGAAGGCCCTCGTGTCGTGCATCGAGTCGAGTCGCGGGAGATCGCGACGGATGGACTGTGCCTGCCGCGCCAGCAACTCGTCGATGGCAAGGCCGTGCAGCATGGCTGGCTGGGCGACACCATAGCGGCTGGCCGCTGCCAGGTTGGCCAGCGTCACGCTGCCGCGGGCATCGGTGACGAATATGGTGTCCGGCACGCTGTTCAGGCTTCCCCGCACGAAGTGATGCAGGGAGCGGAATTGCTGCGCCGCCATCTGCAGGGACTGGATGCGCTGATCCAGCTGGTCACCCTCCGTCTTCGGGGTTTTCGGCCCGAGCGTGAACGCATCCTTGCGCACACGCTGGAATTCCTCGGAAAGATACTGCATCGCCAGTTCGAGGCGGCTCCAGCTCCAGACGGGATAAGCCAGCGCCACACTGAACATGCCGGCCATGGGGGCAAAAGCGATGCCCAGCGGGCGGTGCAGCGCGACAGCAACCACGGGGATTGCCATGAGCAGCCCGAGGATCGCGGGTAGCGCCAGCCGGACACTGAAACGCCGCAGGACCAGCAGGGCCAGAAGCCCCGGCACGGTGTTGAAGATTGCATTCTCGAACGCCGTCGCACGCCGCAGATGGACACCATTCTTCAGTGCATCCACGAGATTGGCCGAAATCTCCGCGCCCGCCATCCCCGCGTGCGCTCCGGACACCGGCGTCGGAAACGAATCACGCATTCCGGCAGCGGTCGCGCCGATCACGATGATTTTTCCCTGCACGTCCTGGGCGTCGAAACGCCCGGCAAGGACATTGGCATACGAGAGCGTCCTGAAATGCCCCGGCGGCCCCGCAAAGGGGATCTGGATCCAGTAGTCACGAAGCCAGTCTTTCGATGCTTCAAGGCCGTTTTGCGCATGTGCCGGAGGTGCGCGGAGACCGGGCAGCCCCCGCTCGGGCGAGGGGGCCTTGCCGGCCACGCGCAACAATGCGAGCGCCAGGTGATCCCACTGGTGCGCCTGCACACCCTCGCGCAGGAAGGTACTGCGCAGCATGCCGTCACTGTCGAGTTCGTAGTGGACATGGCCGATGGCCGCCGCAGCCTGCGAGAACTCCGGCAGCGGCAATGACGGAACGGGGTCGCCGCCCGACGGCACGTACATGGTGACGGGCAGCACCACATTTCCCGCATGGGCCATCGCCTGTGCGAGCACGGCATCGGATGCCTCGCCCGACTGCGCGCGTTCGGAGAGCAGGAGGTCGATGCCGATGGCCGCGGGCATGGCCGCCGACAGTCGGTTGAGCAGCCGGGCGTGCACGTCGCGCGGCCACGGCCACTGCCCGACACTGGCCAGGCTTTCGTCGTCGATGGCCACGATGACGATGTCCGGATCCGGGGTGCGTCCGTTGTGCTGCAGCGCCCAGTCCGACACGACGTTGTCCAAGCGCGTGAAGCCCCCCATGCTCCCGGCCCAGCCCGCCAGCATGGCAAGCAGCAGAACGGCCACTGCCGGCGCCCATCGCCAGAACGCAGGCGCCTTCATGCGCCGAGCCACTCGAGCCGGTAGCCGTGGCTGTAGACAGCCAGCAGGCGAAAGCCGTTCTCCGGCCGCAGGTTGAGGCGGCTGCGGACGCGCGAGATGTGCGTGTCCAGCGACCGCGAGCTGACGTCGGCGTCCGCGCCCCAGACAGCCTGGAGCAGATAACCGCGCGTCAGCAGCCGGCCCGGGTTGGAGAACAGGTTGTAGGCGAGCAGGAACTCCTTCAGCTTGAGTTCGACTGGCTCACCGTTGTGCCGGACCCGCGCCGTTTGGAGGTCCAGCCGGTAGCCGCCCAGTTCCACGGTCTTGCGCAAGGCGTGCGGATAGGTCCGCCGCAACAGTGCATTCATCCGCGCCAGCAGTTCGGCGACACGCACCGGTTTGGCCATGTAGTCGTCCGCGCCAGCCGACAACGCAGCCACGACATCCTGCTCCTGCGTGTGGTCGGTCACGAAGAGCACAGGCACGCGATGGTCGAGATTCGCTCGGACCCACTTCACGACTTCGAAGCCCGTGGCGCCGGGCACGCCCCAGTCAAGGACGAGAAGGTCGTAGCTTTCCCTGCCCAGCGCGTCGAGGATGTCCAGACCGCTTTCGAAAGGGTGGCAATCATGGCCCAGCGCCTGGACGATGGCACGAATCAACTCGAGCTGGGAGTTGTCGTCCTCCAGTACAGCGATGCGCATGACGTCCCTCGTCTAGTTGGTATTCCCGGTTCCTGATCGCGAATGTCAAGACCTGCAAGGCAATTCTTGACGGGAGACCTTGTCATTGAAAGCGATTTGACAATTCTTGACTGTGCGCGCCCTCGCTCAGTGCCAGCAGCGATGGGCAGTGGATCCTGCAGCGCCCTGCGCGCCCTTGCTGTCCAGCGTGAGCGTGCCGCACGGGTCGTCCGTCATGACACCCACAGGTGTTGCCGCAAGCACGTAGTTCGCCATATCGGCGGACTGGAGTGACACGCGATAGCTCGGCGCGCCATTGGCCGGTACGGTCCGCAAGGCCTCGGGAATCTCGATCGCCGTGCCGGAGGCGGCGTCGGAACGACGGTCGAAGCGGTCGTGGGTGGCGTGGAATTGCTGCATGAACTGCGCCGCCTGCAGCAGCGCCACGCGCGCCTGCGCGCGATGCGCACGCCGGACGTGATCGCGGTATGAAGGAATCGATACGGCTGCAAGGATCGCCATGAGACCGAGGACGATCAACAACTCCAGAAGCGAGAAGCCCCGTGGCTTCACGCGAAGGTGCAAACCCTGGCGGTTCATTGCGGGAAATTCACGATCTGCCGCCAGCTGCGCCCCGGCCGGAATTCGCCCGGGTCCACGAGCACCGTGCGGCCCGATGGGGTCTTCAACTGCGACTTTCCGTGCGCATTGACGGCAGGGCCCTCGCCGGCGCGAACACGCACCCCGGCGACTGTTGCGTCGAATGCATCCACCATGCCATCGCCATTGGTGTCGAACAGCGGTTCTTGTGTCATGCCACCCGTCAACGGGTCCAGCTGCAACTCGATCGATTCGAGACTGTCGGGCGTGGACAGCCGGAACCGTACGACGCCGCGAACGAAACCGGGGCCTCGCGTATCGGACACGCCCGGCGGCAACGGCAATCGCCAGCCCCGATGCTTCTTCCAGTCGATCTTCTGCGCGACCACCGTCTCGAATCCGGAGCCCGGCAAAGGCGCGAGCGTGTGTGTCGCCAGTTGACCGCGCTCGACAGGCGCCACTTCGGCGGCCGACGCATTCGCGGCCGCCCCCAGCCGGCTGCGATCCCAGATGCCATACAGCGCCTGCTGCTGCGCAATGCCGGCCGTTGCGGCGCCCGGGGACATGCCCGGTGGCAGGGCCGTGCCGCCGATCACCAGGAAGCCACCCTGCGGATGTGGCGCGACCTCTGGCGGGGCGACAAAGGCTTGCGGCACGCCTTCGTCATCCACGGCGGTGAACAACGGCTTGCCTTCGAGCGCTACGTGCCATTGCGATGGCGTGACGGAAGACAGATCGAATCGCCACAGATGCCCGAGCAGATCACCGGCGTAGATGGCGACGATGTGCCCTTCCGCATTCCGGACTGCACGGATGCCCGTGAGCCCATTGGCGGGGCCTGGATGTGCATCGATCTGCCGCATCAGCAGGCCGGTTGCGAGGTCGAGGATGTACAGCCGCGCGATACCACCAGCGCCGCCCATGCCGTTGCCGAACAGCACTGCCTGCCGGCCATTGCGCATGAGGCCGGTCTCGACGTTCACGATGGCTGCGCCGAGCGCTTCGTCGCTCGTTGCGTCGAAGTCCCACGGCATGGGCTGCTCGCGATCCACCGCTTCGACACGGCGTGCCGAAACGGTGGCGCTCCTCGACGACGTGGCACCGGCCGACACGGTGTGCGCTTGCGGTCTGTGCAGCACGGCCCGGGAGCGCAGCAGGATCTGCGGATTCCTGGAGCCGTCCGGACTGCCCGGCCATGCATCCGGCTTCTGGTGCTGCACGACCGATTGCAACCAGACTTGCGCCCCGGCAACCCATCCCCGCGCCGTCACCTGATGAAACGGCGACGCGCTGTTTCCCGTTGAGGAGTCGCTGCCGGGCAAGGCGATTTCCTCGACGAGGCACTGCGCCCCGGCCTGCGCCGATGCGCCGGCATTCGCGTCCGGCGGGTTGGAAAGATCCGGCGCGACGTCGAGCGCCATTGAAGTCGGCGCCTGCCAGTTCACCAGCGACGCCCATCGGCGAGGCTCGACGTCTCCTGCGCCGGAGGCAGGCAGCACGGGGACCATCGCTTCACCCCGTTCGTCCACACGCCCGATCTTCGATTCGCAATGGGCCAGCGCGGTCTCCGCCGCCTGGAATGCCAGATGCTGGAGCCGCTGGTTGTTGCCGAAAGTGCCCGCCACCAGCGACGTACGGAAGACGGCCAGTGCGCTGACAGCCATGACCGCCATCAGGATCAGCGCGACTGGCAGCACCACGCCACGCGAAAGCGTCCTCATGTGTCGCCGCTCCGGTTGCGCAAATGCACGGTGGCAGACATGGCGCGACGAAGACGGCGATCGGCCGCATCGGCTGGCATGACGGTCTTGCCATCGCATCCGGTGTGCGCCACCGCCTCTGCCGCCAGGCCTTTCGGACTGCGCATGACCAGGCAGATGCGCACGCGCACCACGCGGGACCAGCGCAGCGGATCGTCGGCGTAGAGCGTGTCGATCTCCGCTGCCGTGAGGTCGCGCACCGCATCACCTGCCGGCATGCGGCGGCCCAGCTTGTCGGTGACCGGATCGGCCACACCCCACGTCATCACCAGGCTTTCGACGTTGTCCACCAACGGCTGGGACGAAAATCCGGCGCCGCTGCTGGCTGCGCAGTAGAGCGCGGGGTTGCCGGTCGCGGGCTGCGTGCGGATGAAGAACCTGTTCTCGGCCAGGGTGTATTGGCCCAGCGCCGACTCCGCGAAACCCAGCTGGTTGCCAAGGCAGTTGGTGGGGCGGCCTGCCGTTCCGGGGTAGGTATCGAAAACATCCGCTTCGTAGAGGATGCTCACCGCAGCATGGCCGGCGCCGCCTGGCGCGGCGCACGCGAGCGCGTCCACCGCATCGGCCGTGACGGACACGAACCCGTGATCACAGCCGCGCAACGGCACGCCGTCGTAATGCCTCAGGGCGTCTCCACCGCGCACCTGCTGGCGCGGCGGGCTGTAGCCTGCCATCCGCAGTTGCGATGTGAGGATGTTCAGCGCCGTCTGGCCATCGTCTCCGAGTCGCGCGAGCTCGTCGCCTGTGCGGATCACGCCACCCGTTCCGGCCGTGGACATCATCACCGCGCCGAGCACGACGAGTCCGATCGCCATCGCGACCAGCACTTCCACCATGGAGCGGCCGGCCTGCTGCGAGGACGGGGGCGTCACAACGACACCCTCATCGCCAGGCACTGCCATCCGCCCGTGCCCGCCGCAGAACCGGCCTGCTCCCTGCACGCATCGCTGCCCGACGATGTCTCATCGGCGGAAGACAATGCGGGCACGGACGGCTGCACCCAGCCCAGCCCCAGCAGCACGACGCCGGGCTGATCGACCTGCCGCGAGGAAGACATGCGCATGCCAGGCAGCGCGGCAGCGAGCGCCGCGGAGGCCCACGCCGCGCGGTCCTGCATGGCGATTTGCAAGGGCGTGCAGATTGCCATGCCAGCACAGGCCGGAGCCGCACCGGCGTCCCCCGGATCGTCGGCGGACCACTGGAAGTCGTAGCCGCCGGCCTCGACGCCGGTCCGGTTCGCACGCATGCGCTCGCTCCAGTCCATCGCCAGCAGGGATGCCGTCGCGCGGTACTGCGCAACCCGCGTGTTCTGCAAGGCGCGCGCATGCAAGCCAGCCAGCGGCAGCACCGCGAGCGAAAGCAGGAGCATCGCGACGAGCACTTCGAGCAGGCTGCTGCCCCGCTGGGCCCGGCGGCACACCGGCGGGTTCCCGGTCAGCATGCCCCCGCCTGCGTGATGCGCCACGCGCTGGTACTGGCGACGCACAGGCGCCGCTCCAGCGACGCGCTGATGCCGGGAGGCACCGCAAAACGGAAGCTGTTCTGGGCACCGGCCACACCACCCGTCGGCAGGAAGGTCAGCACATAGAGGGTGCTGCCGGCGGCCAGGATGCCGCCGCTGCGCTCCAGTGCGGCCTGCACATGCAGCACGCTGTCACCCGCATCGATCACGCCACGCTGCTCGTGATCCGTGAACACCAGCCAGCCGCGTGACCAGTCGCGCATGGCCACGTCCGTCTCGCAGCTCACGCCGTCCACACTCAGGCAGACGGAGACCGGCGCGCCGTGCTTGAGCGCCTCGGTCCGTGCCAGCTTGAAGCTGTTGGTGAGCTGGCTCGTGTGCGCCTGCATCGATCGCACCGCCATGAAATCGCGGTATTGCGGAATGCCGATCGCCGTCAGGATGGAGACGATCGCCGTCACCACCCCGGCCTCCACCAGCGTATAGCCAGAATGCCTGCTTCCTGCGTGCCTGTTTTTCATGGCGGCGCAGTCTAGGCATGCGGTTCGCGGGCGTCGTGCCGCTTAAGGTTTTTTGACGATGCGGGACATGCTGTTTGACATTCCGGGGACGAGCGGCGCGAAACTACCGACGCAAGGCGTTCTTGCCTTGAATCGTTTCACGCAAGCAGCACGGCATTCCCGCCCGCCGCTGCGGTGTTCACCGTCAACGTGCGTTCCGCGCAGAAACGGTACAGGTAGTGCGGCCCGCCCGCCTTCGGCCCTGTTCCGGACAGGCCTTCGCCGCCGAACGGCTGCACGCCCACCACCGCACCGATGATGTTCCGGTTCACGTAGACATTGCCCACGCGGGCACGCGCGGCAAGTGCTTCCGCCCTGCTGTCGATGCGTGTCTGCAGGCCGAGCGTGAGCCCGAAGCCGAGGGCATTGATCCCGTCGATGACATCCTGCGGATTGCCGCGCCAGCGCACGATGTGCAGCACCGGGCCGAAAATCTCCTGCTTCAGGTCGGCGATCTGCTTCACCTCGAAAGCATGCGGGCCGATCAGGTTGCGGACGTGCGCATCTTGCGGAGACGATGCCGGCACCGTGACCGCCTCCACGCGCAGGCGATCGATCTGTCGCTGGATGCCGTCGAATGCCTCCCGGTCGATCACCGGGCCGACATCGGTCGCGATGTCGGCCGCGTTTCCCGCGCGGAGCTCGCACGCAGCGCCCGCCACCATCGCGATCACCGCGTCGGCCACGCTCTCGTGCACGCACAGCAGACGCAATGCCGAACAGCGTTGTCCCGCGGAACGGAACGCGCTTTGCGTCACCGCGTCGGCCACCTGCTCGGGCAGCGCAGTCGAATCGACCACCATCGCATTGATGCCGCCCGTCTCGGCAATCAGCGGGATGATCGGGCCGTCCTTGTCCGCCAATGCGCGCTGGATGGCCTTGGCAACTTGCGTGGAGCCCGTGAAGACGACGCCTGCAATGTGCGGCGCAGACACCAGTGCGGCGCCGACGGTTTCGCCCGTGCCGTTGAGCAGTTGCAGCACGTCTTGCGGCACGCCCGCAGCGTGCAACAGTTCGACTGCTTTCAGCGCGACGCCAGGCGTCTGCTCTGCTGGCTTGGCCAGCACGGTGTTGCCCGTGGCCAGCGCGGCGGCCACCTGGCCGGCAAAGATCGCCAATGGAAAATTCCACGGGCTGATGCAGACCCACGGACCGCGTGCCTGCAAGCGCAGTTCGTTGCGCTCACCGGTCGGCCCCGGCAACGTGACCGGCGCCATGATGCGTTCGGCTTCATCGGCGTAGTAACGCAGGAAGTCGATCGCCTCGCGCACTTCGGCCACGGCATCGCCCCATGTCTTGAACGCCTCCTTCACGAGCAGCGCGCAGAAGTCCGGCATCTGCGCCTGCAACGCATCGCCGGCGAGTCGGAGGATCCGTGCGCGCTGCCGCACCGGCGTGGAAGACCAGGCCGCAAACGCGGCCACGCTGGCCTCGACCGCCGCGTCCACGGATGCGGTGTCCGCTTCCGGCACGACGGCAACCTGTGCCCGCGCCAGCGCGGCTTCCATCGAATGCACGTCGGTGTCCACGCTGAAATCCATGCCGGCGCTGTTGCGCCGTGCGCCAGGTCCGAACAGATCCACCGGCAGCGGCAGGCCCGACTCCGGTGCGAGATGCAGGGGTGACGCCAGCAACTCGGCCACCGGCATCGACGGGTCGGCCAGCCGATGTACGAAAGACGAGTTCGCCCCGTTCTCCAGCAGTCGGCGGACCAGGTACGCCAGCAGGTCGCGATGCTCGCCCACGGGGGCGTACACGCGGCACTGCACCTGCGGGTTCTTCATGACTTCGCGGTAGATGCCCTCGCCCATGCCATGCAGGCGCTGCAGCTCGAACGCGCAGGCGCCGCTGGCGGGGTTGCGCGCCGACGCCATCTGCAGGATGGCTGCGATCGTGCCTGCGTTGTGCGTGGCGAACTGCGGATACAGCACATCGCTCGCGGCCAGCATCGCGCGCGCGCAGGCCAGATAGCTGGCGTCCGTGTGATGTTTGTGCGTGAACACCGGATAAGCGGCCAGGCCCATCTCCTGCGCACGCTTGATCTCCGTGTCCCAGTAAGCGCCCTTCACCAGCCGGCACATCAGGCGTATCCGGTGACGCCGCGCAAGCGAAGCGACATGTTCGACAAGTTCGAGCGCGCGCGTCTGGTAGGCCTGCATCGCAAGCCCGAATCCCTGCCATTGCGGATGCTGCTGCGCGATGCGCGAGACCAGCGCGTCGAACACGTCGAGCGAAATTTCCAGCCTGTCGACCTCTTCCGCATCGATGGTGAGGTTGATGTCTGCCTGCGCTGCCAGAGTGCAGAGTTGCCACACGCGCGGAACGAGTTCGTCCATCACACGGTCGTGCTGCGTGTGGTCGTAGCGCGGATGCAGCGCGCTCAGCTTGATGGAGATGCCGTCCCTGTCCTGCGGGCCACGGCTTGCGCCGCCCCCGGATTGCGCCGCGATGCGTTCGATCGCATGCCGGTAGCTGGCAAAGCAGCGGTCCGCGTCCTTCGCCGTGCGAGCGCCTTCGCCGAGCATGTCGTATGAATGGCGCAGGTTCGGTTGGCCGCGCCGGGCAGCATCGGCTGTGCGCAGCGCTTCGTCGATGTCCTGGCCGAGCACGAACTGGCGGCCCAGCAACTGCACCGCGCGCAGCGTCGCGGCCAGCACCGTGCGCGAGCCCAGCCTCTTCACGAGGCCTGGCTCATCGCCGTCCGACGGAAGAAACTTCTTCGACAGCGCAATGGCGCTGGCCGACAGCCCGGCCAGCACGCCGTGCGCCGCACCATCTTCCGGGCCGGCGAAGTCCGCACGGCCCAGCTGGTCGGCCGTCAGGGCAATGGCGGTTTCCGCATCCGGCACACGCAGCAGGGCTTCGGCCAGTCGCATGAGCGCGAGGCCTTCGGCGCTGGAGATCGGGTATTCACGCAGCAGGCTTTCCATGGCCCAGAACGGCGGCGGGTTGTCGCGGACAGCCTCGACCCACGGCCGCGCCTGCGCGGCGGCAGATGGCCAGTCCAGCGCGCCGTCCAGCGACGCAATGCAGCGGGACACGATGTCCGGCTCGGGCCTGTACGGATTGGGGAGGCGCATGGATTTTCCTGAGTTTTGGCGAATTCATGGATATTCATTGCTTTTTCGATGAATTAATCACCAAAATTCACTCAGTAAATAGCCATTGATTCAGATGAACGAATCCATTGCCGAACTCGACCGGATCGACCTCCGCATCCTTTCCGTGCTGCAGCAGGATGGGCGCATCGCCAATCTCAAGCTGGCCGAGACCGTGGCGCTGTCGCCGACAGCCGTGCTCGCGCGCGTCCAGCGGCTCACGCGGGACGGCTACATCCTCGGGTACGAAGCGCGGCTCAACCCGCTCAAGCTGGGCGCCGGCATGATGGTTTTCGTCGAAGTGCTGCTCGACCGCACCACGCCCAATGTGTTCGACGCCTTCAAGGCTGCGGTGCAGGTGCGCCCCGAAATCATGGAATGCCACATGGTGGCCGGCGGCTTCGACTACCTGCTCAAGACGCGCATGGCCGACATGGCCGCCTACCGTGCTTTCGCAGGCACGGTGCTCTGGCAACTGCCCGGCGTGCGCGAGACGCGAACCTACGCCGTCATGGAGGAAGTGAAAAACTCCACGCATTTGCATCTGGATTCGCACCTGATGTGACATTCACTCACCAGCCGCATGCGCCGGCGCACGAACTGCCAGCACAATCGGCGCTGTTTTTTTCTTCCTCAAGGAGCATGGAATGCAACACCGGATGATTCTTCGCGCGGCTGCCCTCGGCGCTGTCTTCATGGCACTGCAGCCTGCTTACGCGCAGAGCGTCAAGCCCGGTCTCTGGGAGACCTCCAGCAAGATGAAGTCGGGCAGCGGCCAGATGGAGCAGGCGATGGCGCAGGCGCAGAAGCAGATGGCTTCCATGCCCCCCGAGCAGCGCAAGATGATGGAAGAAATGATGGCCAAGCAGGGCGTGTCGATGGGCGCTGCGGGCGCGCCCGGCACCACCACGGCCAAGTACTGCATCAGCCGTGAAATGGCTGAGACCAACGCGCTGCCGGCACAGCAGGACGGCAACTGCAAGTCCACCTATTCGCCGCGCGTGGGCAACACCATGAAGATCGGTTTCACCTGCACCAACCCGGCATCCAGCGGCGAAGGCACCATCACCTTCACGAGTGCCGAGGCCTACACGACGAAGATGACGATGAACACCACCGCAGGCGGCAAGCCGGAGACGATCAACCTCGACGCCTCGAGCAAGTGGCTGTCGGCCGACTGCGGTGCGCTGCGCCCGCTGGCACCGCCGAAGAAGTAAGGCCGCGAAAGAAACAATCAGTGCGCGGGGTAGCTCCGCGCACCGAAGATCGCCGAGCCCACGCGCACCATCGTGCTGCCCTCCAGGATGGCGGCCTCCATGTCGCCGCTCATGCCCAGCGACAGCGTGTCCCAGTGGCCCGAACCGGACATCGGCGCGAGCGCGCCGATGTCATCGAAC
This sequence comes from Variovorax sp. VNK109, assembly GCF_049445855.1. NCBI lineage: Bacteria > Pseudomonadati > Pseudomonadota > Betaproteobacteria > Burkholderiales > Comamonadaceae > Variovorax > Variovorax sp. VNK109. The sequence goes on from NZ_JBMSDV010000001.1 coordinate 1,414,939, forward strand.
AGCGCGCGCATGCGCCGGTGCACCATGCGCTGGGCGTCGATGTCTTCCACCGGATCGGGGATGGCCATGAGCCCGCGCAGGCGCAGTCGTGGCATCTGTACAACGGCCAGCGCCAGTGTTACCACTTCCTGCGGCGGCACGCCGGACTTGCTGGCGCCACCGTCGATGTTCACCTGCACGCAGACATCGAGCGGCGGCAGGTCCGCGGGTCGCTGGTCAGCCAGCCGCTCGGCAATCTTCAGCCGGTCGATGGTGTGCACCCAGTCGAAGTTCTCCGCCACGAGGCGCGACTTGTTGCTCTGGATGGGACCGATCATGTGCCACTGCGCACCCAAATCGCGGAGGAGCGTGATTTTTTCCACGCCCTCCTGGATGTAGTTCTCACCGAAAGCCTTCTGTCCTGCTGTAAAAGCTTGCCTGACAACTTCGGCATCGAAGGTCTTCGACACGGCCAGCAGCTTCACGTCTTCCGCGTTGCGCCCGGCCGCCTGACAGGCGGAATCAATGCGCTGGCGAACGCGCTGGAGGTTGTTGCCAATCGTCGTCATAATAGGTTACAAGCGTATCAAACCCATCCCTGAGGGACTCCGTGGACATCACCCAACTGCTGGCGTTCAGCGTCAAGAACAAGGCTTCCGACTTGCACCTCTCGGCGGGTCTTCCGCCCATGATCCGCGTGCACGGCGACGTGCGCCGCATCAACGTCGATGCGCTGGATCACAAGGCGGTCCACGGCATGGTGTACGACATCATGAACGACACGCAGCGCAAGCAGTACGAAGAGTTCCTGGAAGTCGACTTCTCGTTCGAAATCGAAGGCCTGGCGCGCTTCCGCGTGAACGCGTTCAACCAGAACCGTGGTGCGGGCGCCGTGTTCCGGACGATTCCTTCCAAGATCCTCACGCTCGAGCAACTGAACGCGCCGAAAATCTTCGCCGACCTCGCGCTCAAGCCGCGCGGGATGGTGCTGGTGACCGGCCCGACGGGCTCGGGCAAGTCCACCACGCTCGCCGCGATGGTGAACTACCTCAACGAAACCGAATACGGCCACATCCTCACCGTGGAAGACCCGATCGAATTCGTGCACGAGTCCAAGAAGTGCCTGGTCAACCAGCGTGAAGTCGGCCCGATGACGCTGTCGTTCGCAGCCGCGCTGAAGTCCGCGCTGCGTGAAGACCCGGACTGTATTCTGGTCGGCGAAATGCGCGACTTGGAAACCATCCGCCTGGCGATGACCGCCGCTGAAACGGGCCACCTGGTGTTCGGCACGCTGCACACGTCGTCCGCCGCCAAGACGATCGACCGGATCATCGACGTGTTCCCGGCCGAGGAAAAGGAAATGGTCCGCGCGATGTTGTCCGAATCGCTGCAGGCCGTGATCTCGCAGACGCTGTGCAAGACCAAGGACGGCCAGGGCCGCGTGGCGGCGCACGAGATCATGATCGGCACCTCGGCCATCCGCAACCTGATCCGCGAAGCCAAGGTGGCACAGATGTATTCGGCCATCCAGACCGGCAACAGCGTGGGCATGCAGACGCTGGACCAGAACCTGACCGACCTGGTCAAGCGCAACGTCATCAGCGCGGCCGAAGCGCGCGGCAAGGCCAAGATTCCCGAAAATTTCCCGGGCTGAGAGACACAGTCCGACTGGAGCCAACATGAAAAGCGTCTTCGGAATGCTGAAGAAGTCATCCTCGCCGCAGCGCCCGTCGCTCGAGGATGCGCAGGACTCGCAACTGTTCACCTCCGCCTTCGCGGAGCTCGGCGTGGACGGCTCGATGCTCATCCCCTGGGAGCTGCGCGCCGGCGAGATCGACGGCAAGCGGATCAACTCCTCGCGCGGCGTGAAGCTGCTGCAACAGCTGTGGAGCAAGGACAAATACATGGGCGCGCTGGACGAGAAAGCCGTCCTGCGCCTGGAGAAGTTCTTCGACTTCGCGATCGTGCCCGCCAACCGCGACATCATCGTGCAGGACGAATACGGCAACTTCATGGTGGTGCTGCTGACCGGCAACATCGCCGTGGACCGCCTGCAGCCCTGGGGCGAACAGTTGCGCCTGACCGAAGCCAAGCCCGGCGACATCCTGGGCGAGATGTCGCTGCTGGACAGCGGCCTGCGCTTTTCGGCCTGCACCACGCTGAGCGAATCCGAGATCGCCGTGCTGAGCGCCGAAGGCCTGGACCAGATGATGACCGAAGAGCCGCAACTGGCCGCAAGCCTGATTGCGTTGCTGGGCCGCAAACTGTCGCTGCGCCTGCGCGTGGTGAGCGCGCGGTTGAGCGACCGCCAGAGCTGAAGCCACAAAGAGCAGTACGACGGGGGTAGCATTCATGGAACGCGATCAGGCCAGTAAATTCATCAACGACCTGCTGAAGCTGATGATCAGCCGCAACGGCAGCGACCTGTTCATCACGGGCGACTTCCCGCCGGCGATGAAGGTGGACGGCAAGATCACCAAGGTGTCGGCGCAGCCCCTGGGCGCGGCGCACACGCTGGCGCTCACGCGCTCCATCATGAGCGACAAGCAGATGGCGGAGTTCGAGCGCACCAAGGAGTGCAACTTCGCGATCTCGCCCGCCGGTGTCGGCCGCTTCCGCGTCAATGCGTTCGTGCAGCAGGGCAAGGTCGGCATGGTGATGCGGGTGATCCCGCAGACGCTGCCCACCATCGACGGCCTGGGCGTGCCGCAGGTGCTCAAGGACATCACGATGTCCAAGCGCGGGCTGTGCATCCTGGTCGGCGCGACGGGTTCGGGCAAGTCCACCACGCTGGCGGCCATGGTCGACTGGCGCAACGAGCAGTCGTACGGCCACATCATCACCATCGAGGACCCGGTCGAATTCGTTCATCCGCACAAGAACTGCGTGGTGACGCAGCGCGAAGTGGGCCTGGATACCGACAGCTGGGAAGCCGCACTCAAGAACACGCTGCGCCAGGCGCCCGACGTGATCCTGATGGGCGAAATCCGCGACCGCGAAACCATGGAACACGCCATCGCCTTCGCGGAAACGGGTCACCTCTGCATGTGCACGTTGCACGCCAACAGCGCCAACCAGGCGCTGGACCGCGTGGTGAACTTCTTCCCCGAAGAACGCCACCAGCAATTGCTGATGGACCTGTCGCTCAACCTGCGCGCCATGATTTCCCAGCGCCTCGTGCCCAAGCAGGACGGCAAGGGCCGCCAGGCCGCGGTGGAGATCATGCTCAACACGCCGCTGATTTCCGACCTGATCTTCAAGGGCGAGATTTCCGAGATCAAGGAAATCATGAAGAAGAGCCGCAACCTGGGCATGCAGACCTTCGACCAGGCGCTGTTCGACGCCTACGAGAACAACCTCATCACCTACGAAGACGCGTTGCGCAACGCCGACTCGGTGAACGACCTTCGCCTGCAGATCAAGCTCAACAGCCAGCGTGCCAAGTCGCAGGACCTGTCCACCGGCACGGAACATCTCGCGATCGTCTGAGGCATCGATGTCGATCAACGTCCGCAACTACGAATCCACTCCCTCACGCAAGGTCGCCTTCGTCGGCCTGGGCGTCATGGGCTACCCCATGGCCGGCCATCTGGCCCGCGCCGGTCACCAGGTCACCGTCTACAACCGCACCGCGTCCAAGGCAGAGACCTGGGCGAAGGAATTCGGCGGCAAGCACGCGGCAACGCCCAGGCTGGCCGCGCAGGAGGCAGACATCGTCTTCTGCTGCGTCGGCAATGACGATGACCTGCGCGGCGTGACGCTCGGCGCCGACGGTGCCTTCGCGGGCATGAAGGCCGGCGCGATCTTCGTGGACCACACCACGGCTTCGGCCGACGTGGCCCGCGAACTTCATGCAGCCGCGAAGAAGGCGGGCTTCGAGTTCGTCGACGCGCCCGTCTCCGGCGGCCAGGCCGGTGCGCAGAACGGCATGCTGACGGTGATGTGCGGCGGCGACCAGGCTGCCTTCGACGCCGCGCGCCCCGTCGGCATGGCGTTCTCGAAGGCGTTCACGCTGATGGGCGAAAGCGGCGCGGGTCAGCTCACCAAGATGGTCAACCAGATCTGCATCGCAGGCCTGGTGCAGGGCCTGTCGGAAGCCATTGCATTCGGCATGCGTGCGGGCCTGGACATGCCGCAGGTGCTCGACGTGATCGGCAAGGGCGCGGCCCAGAGCTGGCAGATGGACAACCGCGGCAAGACGATGGCCGAAGGCAAGTTCGACTTCGGCTTCGCGGTGGACTGGATGCGCAAGGACCTGGGTCTCGTGCTCGACGAAGCCAAGCGCAACGGTGCCCGGCTCCCCGTCACCGCGCTGGTGGACCAGTTCTACGCCGATGTGCAGCAGGCCGGCGGCAATCGCTTCGACACTTCCAGCCTGATCACGCGGCTGAAGTAAGCGCTTCAGCGACGGTCAGTTCGTGCGCGGCGACGGCGACGTCGTACCGCTTGCGGGCGGCGTGGTCTGGATGCGCTGCAGCTCTTCCGGGCTGATGATCTCGAGCACGCGCACCACGCGCTGCACGCCGGCGACGCCGCGCGTGATTTCGGTGGCGCGGTCCGCCTCGCGCTGCGTCACGCGCCCCATCAGGTAGGTCGTGCCACGCTCGGTCGTGACCTTCACCGAATTCGCGAAAATGTCCTTCGAGTCGACCAGCGACGCCTTCACCTTGCCGGTGACAAGGGCGTCGGACGAGCGCTGCGTGAGCGTCGAATTGCCCATCACGCCGAGTTCGTTGACGACCGCGTTCACGTTCTCGACGCGGCTCACCACCTGCTCCACCAGTTGCTTGTCCTGCGCGGACGGCACTTCACCGGTCAGCAGGACCTGGCGGTTGTAGCTGGTCACGTTCACGTGGACACGGTCACCCAGGTTCTCGCGGATGCGTGAGCCGGCGCGCAGCTCGATGCCTTCGTCCTCCAGCTGGATGCCCGAGGTACGGCGGTCCGTCGCCACCATCGCACCGCCGACGGCAGCGCCGCCGATCAGCACGGGGGCGCAGGCGCCCAGCATGAACGAGAGGGCCGTGCCTGCGAGCACGGCGGTGCCCAGGCGGATGAAGCGCGAGGGCAGGCGCGAAGCGTTGGTCTGGATGTTCATGCGGATGTTTCCTGTTCTCCAAGTAATTGGTTGTCGACGCCGTCGCACAGGCAGTGCAGGACGAGCAGGTGGACTTCATGGATGCGCGGCGCACGGTCGTGTGGCACGCAGATGTGCACGTCGGTCTCGCGCAGCAGGCGACCCGCCTGGCCACCGCCATGGCCTGTGAGTGCCACGACAGTCATGTCACGTTCGTGCGCGGCTTCGACCGCCGCCACGATGTTCGCCGGATTGCCGTCGTCGGTGAGGACGAGCAGCACGTCACCGGCCTGCCCGAGCGCGCGGACCTGCCGGGAAAATGCAGCGGCGAATTCGTAATCACTCGCGATGCCGGAGAGCACCGCCGTGTCGGCCGACAGCGCCACGGCTCCCAGCTCGGGCCGCTCACGCTCCAGGCGGCCGACGAAGGCCGCAGCGAAATACTGGGCCTCCGCTGCCGATGCGCCGTTGCCGCACGCCAGCACCTTGCCACCACTTGTCACGCAAGCCAGCATGGCCTGCACCGCCGATGAAATGGATTTGCTGAGCACGGGGCCGGCCTGGTATTTCAGGTCGGCGCTGTCGATGAAATGCTGTTGGATGCGTTGCTCGAGCATGGCCGAAGATGATAACCCCGCATCGTGAAACCGGATGTAGGCCGGGGTCACAAAAGCTAACGCCGCAGAAGCCAACGCGCGGCGGGTGCCTCCGGCTACGCCGCGTCGAATGCCGCCTTGAGCCAGACCAGTTCGTCCTCCACCAGAACCACGTCGAAGCGGCACGGCGGCATCTCGCGCAGCTTCATGAGGTAATGGCGCGCCGCGAAGATGATGCGCCGCTGCTTGACGCCGCCGACACTCGCGCCCGCGCCGCCGTGCGCCTTGGTCGAACGCGCCCGGACTTCGACGAACACGAGCGTGCCATCCCTGTCCTGCATGACGAGGTCGATTTCACCGCCGCCGCGTCCCGGCGTCCGATAATTGCGCTCGACCAGCTTCATGCCGGCTTGGCGAAGATGTGCCAGCGCGACGGACTCCGCCGCATCGCCGACCTGCTTGGTATTTGTTCCTGCCGGGAGTCCCATTGACCGCCACCCTGAATGCATCGTTCTCGAATGCCCTTGCCACCGCCCGGGAGGCAGCAGGGCACCAGCATTATCCGCAGGGCGCGCTCTACGTCGTGGCGACGCCGATCGGCAACCTGGCCGACATCACGCTGCGCGCGCTGCACGTGCTGGCCATCGCCGACACGATTGCCTGTGAAGACACGCGGCACACGCAGACTTTGCTGCGCGCCTATGGCATCGAGAAGTCGTCGCATCAACTGCTGGCCGTGCACCAGCACAACGAAGCCGAGGCCTCCGGCCGCGTGCTGGAAAAGCTGCACGCAGGCGAGCGCGTGGCCTATGTCAGCGATGCCGGCACACCCGCCGTCAGCGACCCCGGCGCGCGCCTCGCACACGCGGTCACGGCGGGAGGGCTTCGTGTGCTGCCACTTCCCGGCGCGAGCAGCATCACCACGGCGCTCAGCGCGGCGGGCCTCGTGCATGACAGTGGTCATTTCGTCTTTGAAGGATTCCTCAGCACCCGCAGTGCCGAGCGCGACGCGGCGGTTCGGAAGATCGCGGCCGAGCCACGGGCCGTCGTGCTGCTGGAAGCGCCGCACCGCATCGAGGCGCTCGCCACTGCACTCGTCGCGCTCGGAACGCGGGAGATCACGCTGGCGCGCGAACTCACCAAACAGTTCGAATCCATCCACACCCTGCCTGCCTCGGATGTGCCAGCCTGGCTGCAGGAAGACACGCAACGCACACGTGGCGAGTTCGTGGTCGTCGTGCATGCCGCTGCGGCCGTCACGGAGCCCGGCGACGATGCCGGCGCGCGCGCGCTGAAGCTGTTGCTGGACGAGGGCGTGCCGCTCAAGTCAGCCGTGAAGATCGCCGCGCAATGGACCGGCGGCTCACGCAACACCCTCTACGATCTTGCACTCTCGCTGCGCAAGGACGCCGTCCGCGACACGGACTGACGCTCATCCCCGTGCAATGCCTGCGCGCTCCAGCAGGGCGTGCAGCAACACGTTGCAACCCGCCTCCACATCGGCGGGCTTCGCGTCCTCCACCTCGTTGTGGCTGATGCCATCCTTGCAGGGAATGAAGATCATCCCCGTCGGGGCAAGGCGAGCCGTGTACACCGCGTCGTGCCCGGCTCCGGAGATCATCCGCCGGTTCGGATACCCGAGCGCCTGCGCTGCCCGCTCCACCGCATCCACACAGTCCGCATGGAAGGGCTGCGCGGGATAGCTCGAGACGGATTCGAGACGGATCGCCAGTCCTGTGCTGGCAGACAGCTGCGCGGCCGTTGCACGCATGTCGTCGGCCATGGCGTCCAGCAGCGCGTCGGTGTGGTTGCGCAGGTCGATGGAAAATTTCACCTGCCCCGGGATCACGTTGCGGCTGTTCGGGAACACCTGCACCATGCCGACGGTGCCGCGCCCGTGCGGCGGATGTCGGTGCGCAATTGCCACCACTTCCTGGATCAGCGCAGCGGCCACCTGCATGGCATCCTTGCGGATGCCCATCGGCGTCGGACCTGCATGCGCCTCCATGCCTGTGACGGTGCAGTCGAACCAGCGCACGCCCAGCGTCCCGAGCACCACACCGATGGTGGTGTCTTCCTGCTCCAGCACCGGGCCCTGTTCGATGTGCGCCTCGAAGTACGCGCCCATGGGGTGCTGCCCGGGTTCCTCATCGCCGACATAGCCAATGGCCTGCAACGCCTCGCGCACGCTGATGCCTTCGGTGTCACGCGCGGCGTAGGCCTGCTCCAGCGGGATCGCGCCCGCGAACACACCGGATCCCATCATCACCGGCACGAAGCGCGAACCCTCCTCGTTGGTCCAGGCCACCACTTCGATCGGCGCTTCGGTTTCGATGCCGAGTTCGTTGAGCGTGCGCACCACCTCCAGCCCGGCCAGCACGCCGTAGTTCCCGTCGAACTTGCCGCCGGTGGGCTGCGTGTCGATGTGACTGCCGGTGGCCACAGGCGGCAGCGCGGGGTTGCGTCCCGGCCGGCGCATGAAGACGTTGCCGATCCTGTCGATCGTCACGCGCATGCCTGCTGCACGGGCCCACGCGATCACGAGGTCACGCCCCTGCCGGTCCAGGTCGGACAACGCGAGCCGGCAGACGCCGCCCTTGGGCGTGGCACCGATCTCCGCAAGATCCATCAGGCTGTGCCAGAGACGGCTGCCATCGATCCGCAGGGACAGGTCTTCGGACAGGCTGGAAACGATCGGACGCATGGATGACCTCCTCTCCGGTGCGGGACCGGTCAGCACGAGTGTCCGGTGACGGCCATCGCCGGACCATAGCCCGTTCGGGCCATGGCGGACAGCCGTGCGCATTCCTAGACTGGGCTGAACTGCATTCGAAGGAACAAGTCATGCGCGTGATCGTGGTGGGCGCCGGCATCGCCGGCCTGGGAGCGGCGTACCGCCTGCGGGAAGAAGGCCACGAAGTCGTCCTCATCGAGAAGGACGAAGAAGCCGGAGGACGCTGCCGCGCGGTTCAATGGCACGGCATCTGGGCCGTGACGGGCGCATTCGCTTTCCTCGGCGCAGAAACCAACCTCATCGAGCAGGCCACCAAGCTCGGCATCTACGAGCCGGGCCTGCTGGCCGACCTCACCGCCGCCCATCGCTGGAACGTGCTGGTCAAGCGGGGCAAGGCCGTCGACTTCGGCGCATTCGACATGACCAGCGCCGCGAAACATCCATCCATCCCCCTGGGTGAGAAGGCACGCCTGCTGGCCACGCTTCCCGTGCTGGCCCGCCAGATGATGGCCAGCGACCCGCACGACCTCACCAGCGCGCTGGCGCTGGACGACGTGAATGCCTGCGAGTATTTCCGCCGCTACTCGCCCACCTTCGTCGACTACTTCCTCGAGCCCTGCATGGGCATGTTCTGCGGCTATGGGGAGGACGATTTCTCCCTCGGCTGGGCCGCCTGGAGTTCGTCCGGCCGTCTTTCGTGGGCCGGCAACAGCATGTGGAGCTTCAAGGAACGCGGCGCCGGCCACCTGACCTGGTCGCTGCAGGAACACTTCGCGCAGGACGAGGGCTGCGACCTGCGCACCGGCTGGACGGTGGATGCCGTGCATCACGACACGAACGGTGTGCGCGTGCGGGCGCACCGCGGCGACAGCGCCGAACTCATCGCCGGCGATGCCGTGGTGATGGCCGTGCCCGGCAACCACGTCAGCAGGCTCATGCCCGGACTGGACGCACGCCGACGGGACTTCTTCGACCGCATCGACTACGCGGGCCACCACATCGTCTACTACCTGCTGGACCGCCCCAAAGGCGAACTGCTCGACACCTATGTGCTGCCCGCGGCCGATGGCTTCCGGCGCACCGGCAACCTGCGCTTCACCGACCTGGGGAACGGAAGAACCTTCGCCCATTCGCAATGGAAGGACTGGGGTTGCCGCCAGCACGCGCACGCGAGCGACGAGGAGTTGCTGGCGATCTCCTGGAGCGACGTGGAAGACGCCGTGCCGCAGGTGCGCGGCACCCGCGTGATCGACAGCTTCATCTCCAAGCAGCCGCATGCCATCTGCAAGCGACCGAAGGGCTTCATCCGCGGCCTGAAGGATTTCAGGTCGCTCGGCGCCTTGCCGCGCGTGGCATTCTGTGGCGACTACCTCACCAACAGCACCGTGGGACAGTCGCACTGGTCGGGATTGCAGGCGGCGGAGGAACTGATGGCGGGTGGTTGACGGGACGTGACGGCGGGTAAGCAGGGCACGCGCCCTCAGGCCCGACGCATGATCGCACTGAGCATGGCCCGGTTGCGAGCGCCGGTCTTCTGGAAGATGGCCTTGAGATGGTTCTTCACCGTCCAGGGACTCGTGCCGGTCAGGCGCGCGATCTCCTTGTTGGCATGGCCACGGATGGCCAGCGTCATGACTTCGTGCTCGCGCGGCGTCAGCGCCTCTGCGACGGTCGGGACTTGGCTGGCCCGCTCGAGCGCCCGGACGCGACGTTCAGCGGACATCACACGATAGGCCAGCCCCAGCACGGGAACCAGCGTCCGCGCGAGATCGCGCTCACCCGTCGTGAAGTCATGTTCGGCCTCGTCACGCACGAGGCTGAACGCCCCGGCCACCTCGCCCTGCGACTGCAGCGCCAGCGTGATCACATGACGGGCGCCGGACGGCTTCAGCATCGTTTCGAAGTACGGCGCGTGGACCAGTTCGCGACCCGGCACCAGATCGGACAGCCGGGCCACGCCCCCGTCTGCACGCACCCGCCCCGAATCGAGCCAGCCAGCGATCGGATCGCGTTGCCGCTCGTACCGGCAGTAGTGCGGCTTGCACCAGTCCGGCCAATTGACGAACTGGACCTGCGCCGGATCGGTGCGGGTGTCATCCGCATCCCTGCACCGCTCGACGAGAACCGCGCGGCGCGCGCCCAGCAGTTCGCCAAGCGAAGAGGTCGCGGCCTGCGCGAACCGGGTCGCGTCGCCAGCGAACTGCAGCGGCGCCAGCACGGCATCGATCATCCTGGAAGAAATCTGCATTGCGGTCTCCGTCTGGAAGGTGCGGCCCATGGCAAAAGTATGGCGATCGCAGCAAGGAAGATGCCACGCACCCGCGCAGACCCGATCGCCGTTCCCGCGTGGCTATACTACCCCCCAGTATTTGAACGACCCCATGCCGCATTCACTCGAAGAGAAACAGCGCGTCATCAAACGGCTGCGCCGCATCAAGGGCCAGACCGAGGCGCTGGAGCGCGCGGTCGAACAAGGGACCGACTGCGGCGCGCTGCTGCAGCAGCTGGCTGCCTTGCGCGGCGCCTCGACCGGCCTGATGGCCGAAGTGCTGGAGAGTCACCTGCGCGAAACCTTCGGGCCGCAGGCTTCGCCGGGCAAGGCCACTGCAAAAGCGACCCGCAGGCCCGTGGACACACAGGCCGAGATCGACCAGCTGATGCGCATCGTGCGTTCGTACCTGAAGTAAACCCCCGAAATTTCCAAGGAGCATCCATGAAATCACGTGCCGCCGTCGCATTCAAGGCCGGAGAGCCGCTGCAGATCGTCGAGATCGACGTCGAGCCGCCGCGCAAGGGCGAAGTGCTGGTGAAGATCACCCACACCGGCGTCTGCCACACCGATGCGTTCACGCTCTCGGGCGACGACCCCGAGGGCCTGTTCCCCGCCGTGCTCGGCCATGAAGGCGCAGGCATCGTGGTGGAGGTGGGCGAAGGCGTGACGAGCGTGAAGCCCGGCGACCATGTGATCCCGCTGTACACCGCCGAGTGTGGCGAGTGCCTGTTCTGCAAATCGGGCAAGACCAATCTGTGCGTCTCCGTGCGCGCCACGCAGGGCAAGGGCGTCATGCCCGACGGCACGACGCGCTTCTCGTACAACGGCCAGCCTGTCTACCACTACATGGGCTGCTCCACGTTCAGCGAGTACACGGTGGTGGCCGAAGTCTCGCTCGCGAAGATCAACCCCGAAGCGAACCCCGAGCAGGTCTGCCTGCTCGGCTGCGGCGTGACCACGGGCCTGGGCGCGGTGAAGAACACCGCCAAGGTTCAGCCCGGCGACACGGTGGCGGTGTTCGGCCTGGGCGGCATCGGCCTTGCGGTGATCCAGGGCGCGAAGCACGCCAAGGCCGGCCGGATCATCGCCATCGACACCAACCCTTCGAAGTTCGAACTCGCACGTACCTTCGGCGCGACGGACTGCATCAACCCCAAGGACCACGAAAAGCCGATCCAGCAGGTCATTGTCGACATGACGACCTGGGGCGTGGATCATTCGTTCGAATGCATCGGCAACGTGAATGTGATGCGCGCTGCGCTCGAATGCGCGCATCGCGGCTGGGGCCAGTCGGTCATCATCGGTGTGGCGGGTGCAGGCCAGGAAATCTCCACGCGGCCGTTCCAGCTGGTGACCGGCCGCAAGTGGCTGGGTACGGCCTTCGGCGGCGTGAAGGGCCGCTCCCAACTCCCCGGCATGGTGGAGGACGCCATGAAAGGCGACATCCAGCTCGCGCCCTTCGTCACCCACACCCGCGCGCTGGACGGCATCAACGAAGCCTTCGACCTGATGCACGAAGGCAAGTCGATCCGCACCGTGGTGCACTACTGATCGCGAAAGGACGGGACGATGGAACGCGTCGAACAGCACGCCAGTTTCGGCGGCCGGCAGGAGGTGTGGAAGCATGCGTCCACCACGCTGGGCTGCGACATGAAGTTCGGGCTCTACCTGCCGCCGAAGGCCGTCGCGGGCGAGCCGTGCCCGGTGCTCTACTGGCTGTCGGGCCTGACCTGCACCGAGCAGAACTTCATCACCAAGGCCGGCGCGCAGCAGTTCGCCGCACGGCATGAATTGATCGTCGTCGCGCCCGACACGAGTCCGCGCGGCGACGGCATCGCCAACGATGCGGCCTACGACCTCGGCCAGGGCGCGGGCTTCTATCTCAACGCCACGCAGGCGCCGTGGGCACCGCACTTCCGCATGGAAGACTATGTGGTCGATGAATTGCCGGCGGTGGTGGAGAGCCACGTGGCCACCACCGGCCGGCGCGGCATCTCCGGCCACTCGATGGGCGGGCACGGCGCACTGACGCTCGCGCTGCGCCACCCGGGCCGCTATGCCAGCGTGTCGGCGTTCTCGCCGATCGTCGCGCCGACGCAGGTGCCGTGGGGGCAGAAGGCCTTCACCGCTTACCTCGGCGAAGACCGTTCGCAATGGGCACAGCACGACGCGGTGACACTCATTGCGGGCGCGAAGGAACGCCTGCCGCTGCTGGTGGACCAGGGCGATGCCGATGAATTCCTCGCAGGGCAGTTGAAGCCCGAACTGCTGAAGAACGCGTGCGACGCAGCGGGCCATCCGCTCACGCTGCGCATGCAGCCCGGTTACGACCACAGCTACTACTTCATCGCGAGTTTCATCGGCGAGCACATCGCGCATCACGCGAAGGCACTGCGCGACTGAAGCCGGCGGACTTCAGCGCACGCCCGACGGGTCATCAATGCCCATCGGGAACGGCCAGTCGGAGCCGAAGACCACCTTGTCTTCACCCATCACCTCGCGCGCGAGCCGCAACGCGCCGGGGTGGTGCGCGATGCAGTCCGCCCAGAAGCGTCGTGCGGCCTGCAGCGGACGTTCCTGTTCGAGATCGACGCCCGGCCGGCTCGTGGTGAAGCCCTGCTCCATGCGCCCGCACAGCATCGGAAACACGCCGCCCGCATGCGCGAGGCAGAAGCGGATGCCGGGGTAGCGAGACGGAATGCCCGCCATCACCAGATGCGCGGCGGCGACACCCGTCTCGTACGGGTTACCCACCAGGTTCTCGAGATAGAAAGGCGCGAGGCGCGCATCGCCACACGCCCCGGGGTGCATGAAGACGAAGGACTTGCGCGCCTCGAGCCATTGCCAGAGCGGCTGGTAATGCGCTTCCGAGTACACGATATCCGGATGTCCGCCAGCCGCCAGTGCGATCCCTTCGAAGCGCGCATCGAATGATTCGAGCAAGGGCTCGATCAGCCCCGGATGCTCCAGCGGCAGGTAATACAGCGCGCCGAGGCGGCCGTTGCTCGCGCTGGCGATCGCCAGCAGCTCTTCATTGAGGTAGTTCACCCACGCCAGGGAATCGCTGGGCGGCAGATCCTGCCGGTATGTGGGCGGCGGCACCGAGATCAGTGCACGCTGCACACCCCGCGTGTCCATCCAGTCGATGAGCTTTTGCGGCTGGAACAGGCTCCTGATGCCGACGCGGTGCCCGTCGATCACCATCGCCTGCTCCTCGGGCAGCCACCGCACGCCGGGAATGCCGGTCAGCCGCTCCGCGTTCACGGGGATGAGATGCGTGTGGACGTCGAGTTCGATCATCGCGCTTCGTGGTTGGCGTTCATTTCCTTGCCCCAGAACTCCGGGGCCCAGTTCGGCCAGATGTAGGGCAGGTCGTTCCAGTCCTTGGACACCCAGTTCTCGCTGATCTTGTCCATGTCCGCGTAGTACTCGATCCAGCTGCCCCACGGGTCCCGCGCGTAGTAGAACAGGTTGGACGCCAGCGCGTGCCGGCCCACGCCGAAGCCTTCGGTGAAGCCTGCCTTGTGCATCTGCAGAGCCCCGAAGCCGATGTCATCGATCGAGTCCACCTGGAAGCTGCCGTGCTGAAAGCCCCGGTGCGTGCTGTTGATCAGGCCGAAGCAGTGGTGATCACGCACGCCCTGCCCGCCCGCCATGAACGACACCTTGCCCGCCGCGCGGTCGCTGGTGCGCAGGCCCAGCGCGTCGGCGTAGAACTTCTCGGTCTTCTCCCAGTCCTGCGTGAACATCAGCATGTGGCCCAGGCGGTTGGGCTTCACTTCGCGGCGCAGCTCCTGCCAGCGGTGGCGGTCCACGCGGGGCGTGACCAGCTGGGGTTCCAGCGACGGTTCGGGGCGGGGCTCCACGGGCACGAGGTTGACCCAGGTGCCCCACGGGTCCTGGAACCACAGGCCGTCGCGCACTTCGCCGAACGGCGGGGTGACGGGCGGTGTGCCGAGCTTCTTCAGGTGTTCGCCGAACGCAGGCAGGTCTTTGGCGAGGATGCCGAAGGAGAGGTGGTGCAGGCGTTTCTGCGAGCCGCCTTTGAGCACGACCATTTCTGCGGGGCCGGCTTCGAGGCTGCGCAGTTGCAGCGCGCCGCCTTCGTGCGTGGCCGCAAGCCCGAACGCGGTGTAGAAGCGCTCGGCCACTTCGACCTCGGGGACCTCCAGGCCGTAGCCGGCCAGGTGCTGTACGCGTAGCGTTTCCATGGTTTTCCTTTTCAGAGCGGCTGGTAGCCGGCGAGGTCGGTCTTGCGCATGCGGTTGCGCAGTTCGCCCAGACCCGTTGCGCGTGCGATGAGTTCGTCGCCCTCCTTCAGGAAGACGGGCGGTGTGCGCGCGTTGCCGATACCGCTGGGCGTACCGGTGAGCAGGATGTCGCCGGCGTTGAGCGTCATGCCGAACGAGAGTTCCGACACGAGCTCATCGACGGGGAACGCCATCTGCGACGCACTCGCCTGCTGCATCAGCGTCCCGTTGAGCTCGAATTCGATGGTCGTCTTCTGCAGGTCGAGGTCGTCGCGCAGCACGATCCACGGGCCGAGGGGCATGGTGCCGTCGATGCTCTTGCCCTTGAGCCACTGGCCGCCGTGGCGGCGCTGCAGATCGCGTTGCGACACGTCGTTGGCCAGGCAATAGCCGAAGACATGCGACAGGGCCTTGTCGCGCGGGATACTGCGACCACCCTTGCCGATGATCAGCACGATCTCGGCCTCGTAGTCCCATTTGGCGGAGACCGCTGCGTCGAACGCGATGTCATCGCACGGGCCGATGACCACGCCCGGCGCCTTGGTGAAGAAGGTCGGCGCATCAGGCTTGGGCACGTCCTGGCCTTCGCGCTTGCCTTCGCTTTCGTAGAAGTGGTCCCAGTAGTTCCAGCCGGTGCACAGCACGTCGCGCGTGAAGCGCTGGATGGGCGCCAGGACCTTCGCGTCCGCAAGCGACACGCGCTCGGCGTTCGACGCATTCTCGAGTGCGCGCAGCGCCGTGACGGCAACATCACCCGCCTGGATGATGCTGACGACGTCGCCGAGTTCGCGCGGCGCGAGCACGGCGGTCCCCGCGTCGCCGAAGATGCAGGCGACGCGCTTGTCGCCGCCCGCCAGGACAGTTCCGAGTTTCATCGGTGTCATCGGTGGGTGCCTTCAGTCCGGGAGCACGGCGATCGCGCTGATCTCGATCAGGTACTCGGGCGAGACCATCTTGGAGACTTCGACCATCGTCGAGGCAGGCAACGGCGCCTCGAAGTATTCGGCGCGCACCTTGTGGATCACGCTGAAGTGCTCGATGTTGCGCACGTACACGTCCACGCGGCAGATGTCCTTGAGCGTGCCGCCCGCGGCTTCGACGGCCGCCTTCAGGTTGTCGCAGACCTGGCGGGTCTGCAGCTCCACGTTGCCGATGCCGGTGATGCTGCCGTCCTTCGCACGGGCCGTCATGCCCGAGATGAACAGCATGCGCCCCTTGGCCTCGATCATGGTGGCTTGCGAGAAGTGGCCGTTCGGCGTGGCCAGCAGCGGGGAGGTGATCTGTTGTTTCATGGTCTCTTGTCTTTCTTTCAGAGGGTCTGGATGCGGCTCGCGATGCCTGCGTCCTTCGCGAGCGTGTTGAGTTGTTCCGGCAGGTTGGCCGGCAAGGGACACTGCGTGCCGCAAGCTTCGCGGCGCGCGCGCTCGAGATCGCCCGGCGCGTAGATGCGCGATGTTCCCGGCGCCGCCTTCGAATCGCGCACGCCCTGCGCGAACGCGGCGACGCCAGCGTCGATGCCCTGCCCGCCGCCCACCTTCGATGCGTCGATGGCGATGAACGTGTGCGAGCAGTTGTACGGCTGATCGAGGTTCGAGTACAGCGGCCGCACCGCAGCACCGACACCGCCGCCCGACAATGCACCGCAGAGCAGGTCGATGGCAACGGCGAGGCCGAAGCCCTTGGGCCCGGCAGCCGGCAGCAGCATGCCGTCGATGGCGGCCTGCGCGTCGGTGGTCGGTTGCCCGTCGGCATCGGTCGCCCAGCCTTCGGGGATCGGCTGGCCTTGTGAGGCGGCCACGCGGATCTTGCCCATGGCCGACGCGCTCATCGCCATGTCCACCACGAGCGGCTTGTCTTCATGCGCTGGAAAGGCGATCGACAGCGGGTTGTTGCCCACCACACGTTCGGCACCACCCGGCGCAGGCATCAGCGGCCTGGTGTTCGACAGCGCGAAGCCGATCATGCCGGCACGCGTGAACCGGCGTGTCCAGTAGGCGGCCGCGCCGAAGTGGAAGCCGTCGCGCACCGTGACGACCGACACACCGTGTTCACGCGCACGCGCGATGGCCAGAGAGACAGCCTGTTGTGACGACACCTGGCCCAGCGTGTTCGCGGCCGACATGACGACGAGTCCGCCGTGGTCTTCGACGATGACGGGTTTCGCGGTCAGCGACACACTGCCCGTCTTCACACGCTCCACGTACATCGGCAGCAGCATCACGCCATGCGACGCCACTCCCTCCATATCCGCCGTCACCAGCGAATCGGCCAGCAGCGCGGCGTCGGCTTCGGGTGCGCCGAGTGAAGTGAACAGTTCGGTGACCAGCGCGAGCAGCGCACCGGTTTCGACTTTGACCTGGGCCATGCTCAGTGCGCGTCGCGCTCGTCGGTGTACCAGTCGGGCATCTGCGGGTAGTGCGGGCCGTCGTAGATCTCCACGACCACCGTTTCCTCATGCGCCAGCGTGGGTCCGTGCACGTTGCCCTTGGGGTTGCAGTAGAACGAACCGGGCAGCAGCGTCACGCCGGTGCTGGTGTACTCGTACTTGCCGCTCAGGCAGAACATGAACTGGTTCGATGCATGGCTGTGCGGCTTGGGAATGCTTGCGCCTTTTGCGAAGCGGATCAGCGCGATGGACGCGCCCGTGGCTTCGTCGCGCCAGAGCATTTTCTCGGCCACGCCCTTGAGCGACTTCTCGCGCCATTCGACCTGGCCGGTGTGGATGAGGATTTCTTCGAGCGACGGAGCGCCGGGCAGTTTGGCCAGCGTTTCTGCAGCGGTTTGTGACATTGACGACTTCCTTTGGATGAGGTTTCGGTTCGGGCGCGGTTTCAGTGCGCCGGGGGCGGGGGCGGCAGCCAGCCCGCGATGAGTTTTTCGAACAGGACCACCATCACGTACACCAGCATGCCCAGCACCGAGAGTGCGAACAGCGCGGCGAACGCGAGCGGCGTGTTGATCTGCGACGTGGCGCTCAGCAGCAGGAAGCCAAGGCCTTCACTGGAGCCGACGAATTCGCCGATCACCGCGCCGATGACGGCGAGCGTGATGGCGACCTTGGCGCCGGTGATGACGAACGGCAGCGCCGCCGGGAACTGGATCATCGAGAACACCTGCCAGCGCGAGGTGCGCAGGCTGCGAGCCAGCTCCAGCAGTTCCTTGGGTGTGGACTGCAGTCCGGCGGCCGTGTCCACGATGATCGGGAAGAACGCCACCAGCCAGGCAATGGCCAGCTTCGACTCCATGCCCGTGCCGAGCCACACGAGCAGGATGGGTGCGAGCGCCACCTTGGGTACCGACTGCAGCGCCACCAGCAACGGGTAGAACGTGAGGTTCACCCAGCGGAAGCTGGAGACGGCCACCGCGATGGGAATGCCCAGCACCAGCGCCAGGATGAATCCGTACATCGTCGCCTTGAAGGTGATCCAGCCTTCGGTGACCAGCGCATGCCAGTGCTTGACGACTGCGGCGGCCACTTCATAAGGCGTCGGCAGGACAGCGGAAGGCATCTTCCACGCCATGCAGACAAGTTGCCAGAGCCCCAGCGTGATCAGCACGCCGAGGATGGGATAGAGGGTCTTCTCGATTGAATCGCGGTTCATGCTGCCACCTTGGGCGATGCCTGTTCGTGGCCGATGCCGACAATGCCCAGCGCCTCACTGGCCTGGCGCTCGATGGTGGAGAAGGCCGGCGTGAAGCGCAGGCCCTGGTTGCGCACGGGGCCGAAGCCCGTCTCGATCTGCAGCGCAACGCGCGCTGGTCGGCGGCTGAAGACCAGCACCTTGTCGGCGAGGTAGACCGCTTCGGAAATCGAGTGCGTCACGAACAGCACCGATGCGCGGGTTTCGTTGCGGATGGTGAGCAACAGGTCGTTCATCTCGATGCGCGTGAGTTCGTCGAGTGCGCCGAAGGGCTCGTCCATCAGCAGCAGCTTCGGTTCATGGATGAGCGCGCGGCACAGCGACACGCGCTGCTGCATGCCGCCGGAGAGTTGATGCGGGCGCGCTTTCTCGAAGCCCGCGAGGCCGGTGATTTCGAGCAGCTGGTGAGCACGCGCCTTCGCCTTGGCATCGTTGCGATGCAGCACCTCCATCGGGAAGAGCACGTTGTCCAGCACGTTGCGCCAGGGCATGAGGCCCGGCGCCTGGAACACGAAGCCGTAGTCGCCGTAGGGGCCGGTCACTTCGCGCCCCGCCACGATGACGTTGCCCGACGTGCGCGGGATCAGCCCGGCCACGATGCGCAGCAGCGTCGTCTTGCCGCAGCCGCTGGGCCCGAGCAGCGAAACGAATTCGCCTTCCTCGAAGGTGAAGCTGGCGTCGTCCAGCGCCACCAGATCCTGCTTCGCTCCCTTGCCGAGGTCTCTGGCGGGGAACACCTTGCGGGCGTTCTCAATGATCCCGAATGCCATGAAAAGTCCTGTTGTGCGAAAGGCACCATGCCGTTCGTCGTTGACATATCATGTGAAATATCATGAAATATGTCAACAGCATCGAACAAGGAGGATGCGATCCATGGCGACCGGACCTGAAAAACCACGAAGCAAGGCACGTGCCACGGCGGCACCGGGCGTGCCGTTGTCGCAGCAGGCCTACGAGATCATCAAGACCAAGATCCTCTCGCTGGAACTCAAGCCCGGCTCGTTCATGAATGAAGCCGAGTTCTGCGACATCACCGGCATCGGGCGCATGCCGGTGCACCAGGCCATCCATCGCCTGCAGGCCGAGGGCCTGATCGAAGTCATCCCGCGCAAGGGGATCATCGTGCGCTCCGATTCACTGCACGACATCCTCGCGTTGCTCGAAGCACGGCTGGCCATGGAGCCCAACATCGCGGCACTCGCGGCCCAGCGCATCACCAAGGAGCAGGTGAACGAGCTGCGCTCGCTGCTGCAGAAGTCCAAGGCCATGCATAGCCAGCAGCAGCGCGAGTCGTTCCGCATGATCGACCGCGCGTTCCACACCATCGTGTCCGACGCGTGCGGCAACAAGATCCTGACCGACGCGCAGCGCCCGCTGCAGGAGCGCTCCGACACGATCTGGCACCTGTCCATCATGCCGGACGAGGACCTGGACGTGACGCAACGCGAGCACGAGGCGATCCTCAAGGCGATCCTCAATCACGACGCGACGGCGGCACACAAGGCCATGGAAACCCATCTGCTGTCGCTGCAGAAACGCATCCTCAAGGCATCGCGCAAGTAAACACAGAAAGCCCAGGAGACACCCCCAACCCAGCCCGGCGTCCGCAAGGCGCCACCACCCTCGAAAGGTTCCCTCATGAAAGCCCTTCTCAAACGCCTCGCCACGGTCACCCTGGTCGCCGGCGCGCTCGCATCCGCTTCCACTGCCTTTGCGCAGACCGACGTGAAGTTCGTGCTCGACTTCATTCCGCTCGGCCGTCACGCCCCCTGGTACGTCGCCCTGGACAAGGGCTACTTCAAGGAGGAGAAGCTCAACGTCACCATCCTGCCTTCCAAGGGCACGGCCGATGCCGTGCGCTTCGTCGAGTCGGGCCTCGCGGAATTCGGCTTCATCGACGTCCCCAGCCTCGTGGCCGCCGGCAGTGCGGGCAGCTCGGTGCGCATCGTC
This sequence comes from Variovorax sp. VNK109, assembly GCF_049445855.1. Taxonomy (NCBI): domain Bacteria; kingdom Pseudomonadati; phylum Pseudomonadota; class Betaproteobacteria; order Burkholderiales; family Comamonadaceae; genus Variovorax; species Variovorax sp. VNK109. Next base: position 1,435,438 of record NZ_JBMSDV010000001.1, read on the forward strand.
GCCACCAGCTACCAGAAGCCGCCGTACTGCGTGTTCACGCTGACCACCGGCGCGAACGTGACGACGCCCAAGCAGCTCGTCGGCCTGGAACTCGGCTCGAGCACGGCCTCGTTCATGCCCAAGATCTGGTCCGCCTTCATGCGCATGAACCAGCTCGACGCGTCGACGCTGAAGATCGTGAACATCGACGGTGCCGCGCGCGTGCCGATGCTGGTGGCCGGCAAGGTGCAGGCCATCGACAACTTCCTGATGAGCGAGCCGGGCATCCGCCGCGCCGCGACCGGCGGCGCGCAGCCGCAATGCCTGCTGCTCGGTGACTACGGCCTCGACCTGTACTCCAACAGCATCGGTGTGAAAGAGGACTACCTCAAGGCCAACCCCGAACTCGTGAAGGGCTTCGTGAAGGCTGCCATGCGTGGCTGGAAGGATGCGATGGCCAACCCCGAAGAAGCCGCGGCCATCCAGGTGAAGTACCTCAAGGCGCTCGACCAGGGCGTCATCGTGGAAGAACTCAAGCTGCTGCGCCGCCTGGCCGTCACGCCGGATGTCACCGAGAAGGGCTACGGCACGATCTCGAAGGACAAGATGAAGCGCACCGTCGACTTCATCAACAACAACGTCGAGGTGCCCGGCACCAAGCTCACGGCCGAAGGCATCTACGTCGAAGGCTTCCTGCCCAACCCGCCCATCAAGCCCTGAGACCTGCCGAGACATGAACAGTCCCAACCCCGGGAAGCTGCCAGTGGCGATCGTCGGGGCCGGGCCGGTGGGCCTGACCACCGCGCTCGGCCTCGCGTACTACGGCATTCCGTGCGTGCTGTACGAAGACGATCCGAAGCTCTCGCTGGACACCAAGGCCGGAACGATCCTCAGCCGCACGCTCGAGATCTTCCGTCGCTATGGCGTCGCCGACGAGGTGCTCGCGCAGGCGCTGCGTGTCGACGAGATCGGCGAGATCGACAAGCGCACGCAGAAGTCCACCTATCCCGTCCTGCTGGACGCGCTGTCGGACGAGACGCGCTATCCGTTCGTCATCAACCTGCCCCAGCATGATCTGGAGCCGATCCTGGCCGAGCGGCTGGCGCGCACCGGTCTCGTCACGATCCGCATGAAGCACAGGCTGACGCGCTACGAGCCATCGGGCGACGGCGTCGACCTGTGGCTGGACACGCCCGAAGGCGAAGTGCGCGAGCGTTGCTCGTTCCTGCTGGGCTGCGATGGCGGCCGCAGCACGGTACGCGAACAGATGGGCGTGCCCGTCGAAGGCATGTCGTTGCCGGTCAAGTACGGCCTGGTCGACCTCGCGGTGGACCTGGACGTCGAGAACCCCCGCGACTATCCGTATCTCGCTTACTTCGCCGACCCGGTGGAGTGGATGATCCTGGTCCGCCACCCGCATTGCTGGCGCTTCCTCTATCCGCTGCCCGAGGGGGTGGACGAGCCTGCCGAGAACGAGTTGCGCGACAAGGCCATGTCTTTCATCGGCCATGTCGACAACGTGAAGGTGATCAACCGCGTGAGCTACCGCGTGCATCACCGCGTGGCCACCGGATGGCAGCAGGACCGCGTGATCCTGCTGGGCGACGCGGCCCATCTCATCACGCCGATGTGGGCGCTGGGCCTGAACACCGGCGCACTCGATGCGTCCAACCTGCCTTGGCGTCTCGCATGGTATCTGCGCGGCTGGGGCAACGCCGCGCTGATCGACGGCTACGAGCGCGAGCAGCATCCGCTGGCGGTACACGGCTCCGGTGAAATGGCCGAGGCTGCCCGCATGTCGATGAGCCAGCGCTCGGACGCGGCCTTCGCCATGTCCGACAACAACTGGTCCAACGCCGCCACGCGCACCATGCTCGGCGTGCGGCTGGACGTGCACGGCAAAAGCGACTGGTCGATGGTCGTGCGCAGCACGCGACCTGCTGCGCGCGATGGCGACCGCCTGCCCGACTTCCTGGTGCACACGCCCGCCGGTTCCCAGCAACGCATCCACGACGTGTGCAGCGGCCGCTTCACCGCGCTGTACTTCTGCGATGCGCGGCGCCGCCCGGTCGTGCCGCCGCAATCGTCGCCGGCGCTGCGCCACCATGTCGTCTCGCGCTACGACGCGCCGCACGACAGCGGCCTGCGCGACCGCAGCCTGCTCGATCCGGGCGACGCCATGCGCAAACGCATGGGCTTCGAAGGGCCGACACTCGTGCTCGTGCGGCCCGACGAGTACATCGCGTACATCGTGCCGATGGACGGCACGCCAGACCAGGCCGCGAGGCTGTATGAATCGATCACCGGCATGCCGCCGCCGACGCTGGCTGCCGTGAAGGCAGGCGAGGAGCAGATGGCATGAACGTCACCTATGACTTCACGGGTTGCACGGTGCTGGTTGTGGGCGGTGCGTCCGGCATTGGCCGCGCCACCGTGCTGGCCTGCCTGGACGCCGGCGCCACCGTGATGGCGATGGACATCGACAAGGCCGGACTCGCCAGCCTGCAGGGCGAGCGGCTGATCCGCGCCGAGGTGGACATCGCCGATGCGAAGGCGGTGGACGCCGCCGTGGCCTCGCTCGTCGTGCAGACCGGGCGCATCGACGCGGCCGTGCTCACCAGCGCCATCCAGAAGCGCACGCCGATCGACGAACTCTCCGACGCCGAATGGCAGCGGCACCTCGATGTGAACCTCACCGGCGTCTTCCACCTGATGCGTGCGCTCTTTCCCGTGATGAAGCGCCAGCACAAGGGTTCGATCGTCGCATTCACTTCAGGCCTCGCGTCCAACGGCTGGCCCGGCGCCGCCGCCTATGCAGCGACGAAGGCGGGCATCATCGGCCTCGTGAAATCGGCGGCACTGGAACTGCGGACCTTCGGCGTGCGTGTGAACGCGCTCTCGCCCGGACTGGTGGCCACACCGGTGTTCCTCGCCTCGGCGAGCGCTGAAGAGCTGGCGATGTACGAACGCTCGCTCGGCGTTTCGAAGGCCGAGGAAGTCGTGCCGACGCTGATGCACCTGATCGGCGACGGCTCGGAAAGCATCTCGGGCAATGTGGTCGAGCGGCGGCTGATTCCGCGCGTGAGCTGATCCCCAGGGCTAGCGAAGGTCTTTCCACCAGCGCTGGTTCTGGCGGGCCGCGCCCACGGTCAGCACTTCGCCGATGACGGGCGTCGCGAGATCGACGCCCTCCTTCTCGGCGATGGCGGCGACGCGGTCCATCGGCTCGCGCCACGGATGGAACGCCAGGTCGAAGGTGCTGTTGTGCACGAGGTAGAGCGTCTTCGCGCCGACGTCCCTGAACGCCTGCACGGTCTCCTCCGGCATCATGTGTACCGACGGCCAGTAGGCGTCGTACGCGCCGTTTTCCATCAGTGCGATGTCGAAGGGGCCGAGCTTCTTCCCGATCTCCTTGAAGCCGGGGAAGTAGGCCGAGTCACCGCTGAAGTAGATGCGCTGGTTGCCGCTCGTGAAGGCCCACGACGCCCACAGGGTGCTGTTGCGGTCCCACAGTGTGCGGCCCGAGAAATGGTGCGCCGGGGCGGCCGTTGCCTTGACGTCGCCCACCTGCACGTCCTGCCACCAGTCGAACTCCTGGATCTTCGCCGGGTCGATGCCGAAGCGCCGCAACCGCTCGCCCACGCCGAGCGGCACCAGGTAGCGTTGCACGCGGTCTTTCAACGCCTCGATGGTGAACACGTCGAGGTGGTCGTAGTGGTCGTGCGACAGCACGAGCGCTTCGATCGGCGGCACATCGGCCAGCGCAAGCGGCGGCTGGTGGAAGCGCTTCGGCCCGGCGAAGGAGAACGGCGAGGTGCGTTCGCCGAACACGGGATCGATCAGCCACCATTTGCCGCGCAGCTTCATCAGGTGCGACGAATGGCCGAGTCGGATGATGTGGTTGGCGTCGTCGGGCAACGCGTCGAGCGCCGCCCGGTCGAGCTTGCGCAGCGGGATCGCGTCCTTGGGCACCGTGCCTTCCTTGCTGCCGAACAGGAATCGCGACCAGATGTCCCACGAGCCTTTCGAGGGCTTCTCGTGCGGATTCGCCTCGTTCACGAACACCCCGCCCTTGGCGTCGAAGTGCTGCGAATTGCTCACGCGCGGATCGCCCGGCTCCATGATGGGCGACTGGCAGGCAGCGAGCGCGCCACAGGCGACGAAGGCTTTGAATCGGCGATAGGTCATGGCGGGCGCTTTCCGGCTGGTGTTCGTGGTGTGTAACCGCAGCCGGATGGTAGTCGGATTGGCGATTTCCGGCACGCGGCGCCGGCTTCAGCGGGCGCGTAGGATGCCGCTCCATTGCAATCCGATTCGGCAAAGGGGTTTCGTTTCATGAGCGGAAAGAAAGTGGCCATCATCACGGCAGGCGGCAGCGGCATGGGGGCAGCGTGCGCCCGCAGGCTTGCTGCGGACGGGTTCGACATCGCCATCCTGTCGTCATCCGGCAAGGGCGAGGCGCTCGCCAGGGAGCTCGGGGGCCTGGGCGTCACCGGCTCCAACCAGTCCGACGACGACCTGCGCCGGCTCGTCGACCTCACCGTCGAACGCTTCGGCCGCATCGACGTACTGGTCAACAGCGCTGGGCACGGGCCGCGCGCACCCATCCTCGACATCACCGATGCCGACTGGCACCGCGGCATGGACGTCTACCTGCTCAACGTCGTGCGGCCCACGCGCCTGGTCACGCCGCACATGCAGAAGAACGGCGGTGGTGCCATCGTGAACATCTCCACCGCCTGGGCCTTCGAGCCCGTCGCGCAGTTCCCGACGTCGGCCGTGTTCCGTGCGGGGCTCGCGTCGTTCACCAAGCTCTTCACCGACGCCTACGCCGCCGACAACATCCGGATGAACAACGTGCTGCCCGGCTGGATCGACAGCCTGCCTCAGACTGATGCGCGCCGGGACACCGTGCCCATGAAGCGCTACGGCAAGAGCGAAGAGATCGCAGCGACCGTGGCTTTCCTCGCCTCGGAAGGCGCGGGCTACATCACGGGACAGAACATCCGTGTGGACGGCGGGTTGATGCGGTCGGTGTGAGCGCCCGGCCCACGCTCTCAGAGCAGTTGCACCACACCCCAGCCATGCTGCTGCGCATGGTCGCGCAGTTTCGCGTCCGGATTGGTGGCCATCGGAAGGCCTACTGCCTGGAGCAATGGCAAATCGTTGATGGAATCGCTGTAGAACCACGCAGTGTCCAGCAGCGAGTCTGGCCATCCACGTGACGCCAGCCAGGCACGCAGCCGCACGAGCTTGCCCTCGCGCATGTTGGGTATGCCCTGCAAACGGCCCGTGAAACGACCGTCCTCCTGCTCGAGTTCGGTCGCGAGCAGGTGTTCGAACCCGAGTTCAGTGGCGGAACGCTCGGCGATCACGCGATTGCTGGCCGTTGTCAGAACCAGCGTGTGCCCCTGTGCGCGGTGATGCTCGACGCGCGCGCGCGCAGCCGGGGGCAATCGGTGGCGGATCACTTCGGCCAGGAAGCGGTCCTGCCAGGGCGCCCATTCGGCAGGCGTCCGACCGGCCAGCAACGACGCATAGAAGGCACTGAACGTCTGCACGCTGACCAGGCCCTTGCGGTAGTCCTGGCCGAGGCGATCGTTTTCCGGGGCAACGGCCGGATCGACCAGTTTGTGATGCACCGCAAAGCGACACCAGAGATCGTCACCGTCCCCATCCAGGAGCGTGTGATCGAGATCGAACAGGGCCAGTGTGACGGGATGGGGATGACTCATGAAGCCAGTGTTTCGACGCTGCTGTTGTCCTTGAGCCCGACACCGGTGAGCCCGATGCGCAGCGACTGCCGCACGAGCCAAGCGAGGCGTGCGCCCGCAGCTTCGGGCGACAAACCGTCGGGCCGGATGTTGCTCACGCAGTTGCGCTCTGCATCGGTGCGCCCCACACGCGGCTGGAAGGTGAGATAGGCCCCCAGGCTGTCGGCCGAACTCAGGCCCGGGCGTTCCCCCAGCAGGATGAGCGCGAGCCTGGCGTTCAGTGCCGCGCCCACTTCGTCGGCCAGCGCCACGCGCGCCTGTGTGGCGACCACGATCGGCGCCCAGGTCAGCGGCGCTCCTGCTGCAGGCCCGCCGAGCGCCGCCTTGAGCGAGCGCAGCGCAGTCGCCGCATGCGATTGCACGGCGAGCGCGGAGAGCCCGTCGCCGATCACCACCGCGAGGTCGACGCCACCGCCGTCCCCGGCCTGCGCCACGCCACGCAACGCGTCACGGTCCTCAGCCCGCAACTTGCGCCCCCAGTCGGGGCGGCGAAGGTAGTCCTGTCGTGTAGTCGCCTGGCTCTGCACGACGACGGGCGCCCAGCCGTCCTGCGTGAGCTCCTGCATGAGCGCTGCCGTATCGAGCGGCACATGCACGGCATCGCGCGCACGCGCATGCGCGGAGGAGAACTGCAGCAGCTCGTGCGTCGGCAGGCTCGTGCCGCTGCGGCCCAGCGCAATGCGCGCGGGTGTATGGCGTCGCAAGGCGGACCACGGATCCTGCGCAACTTCCTTTGTCATGGCATCCCCAGCAGCGGGCTGAATCCGCGGGCAAGCGCCGGCGTCTGCTCCACCGGCAGCAACGCGCCGTGCGCATCGACCAGACCCTGCTTCTGCAGCCACGCATCGAACTCGGGCGCGCGCTTCTTGCCCAGCAACTGCCGCACGAACAGCGCATCGTGGAACGACGTGCTCTGGTAGTTGAGCATCACGTCGTCCGCGCCGGGCACGCCCATCATGAAGTTGAGCCCGGCGCTGGCCAGCAGCACGAGCAGGTTGTCCATGTCGTCCTGGTCGGCCTCGGCGTGGTTGGTGTAGCAGATGTCGCAACCCATCGGCAGGCCCAGCAGCTTGCCGCAGAAATGGTCTTCGAGGCCCGCGCGGATGATCTGCTTGCCGTCGTACAGGTACTCAGGCCCGATGAAACCGACCACCGTGTTCACCAGCAGCGGCTGGTAGCGACGCGCCACCGCATAGGCGCGCGCCTCCAGCGTCTGCTGGTCCACGCCATGGTTCGCCCCGGCGGAGAGCGCACTGCCCTGCCCCGTCTCGAAATACATGAGGTTGTTGCCCACCGTGCCGCGCGCGAGCGACTGCGCAGCGGCATGCGCTTCGTCCAGCAAACCCAGATGGATGCCGAAACTGCGGTTGGCACCTTCGGTGCCCGCGATGCTCTGGAACACCAGGTCCACCGGCGCGCCCTGCTCGATGGCCTGCATCGTGTTGGTGACGTGGGTGAGCACGCAACTCTGCGTGGGTACGTCGTGCCGATGCACGATCTCGTCGAACAGGTGCAGCAGACGCACCAGTTCGGGCACGCTGTCACTCACCGGGTTCACGCCGATGCAGGCGTCGCCCGCGCCGTACATCAGCCCGTCCACGATGCTCGCAAGAATGCCCGCCGGACTGTCGGCCGGGTGGTTGGGCTGCAGCCGCACTGCCAGATGCCCGGGCAAGCCCAGCGTGTTGCGGAAACGGCTCACCACCTGACAGCGGCTGGCGACGAGGATCAGGTCCTGGTTGCGCATGAGCTTGCTCACCGCCGCCACCATTTCGGGCGTCAGCCCCGGCGCCAGCGCCTGCAACGCGACAGAGTCCGCCGCATCTGACAGCAACCAGTCGCGCAGGCCGCCGACGGTGAGGTGCGAAACAGACGCGAAGGCCGCTGCATCGTGCCCGTCGATGATCAGCCGCGTGACCTCGTCGTCCTCGTACGGAACGACCGTTTCCGAAAGGAAATGCCTTAGCGGCAAGGCGGCCAGCGCCTCGCGCGCGGCGATGCGTTGCTGCTGGCTGGTGGCGGCAAGACCTGCCAGCTCGTCGCCCGATCGCGCTGGCGACGCGCAAGCCAGCAGCGCCTTCAGATCCTGGAAATGGTGCAGCTCGAGGCCGGCCTGCGCACGTATCACAGCGGTAGTCCTTCTCCGAAGTCTCCGGTATAGCTCAAGTGCGTGCACAGGCCAAGTGCCGGCGTCCATCGATGCAGCGAAATCTTCGGAGGTTCCAGCCGCGCCCGCAGCGGTGCACCCGGCCGCAAGTCAAGCTGGATCTGGTGCGCAATCGACGGTGCGACGTGCAGCGGTACGCCGGCGAATGTCATCTGTACCGGGCGATGCAGATGGCCGCACAACACACCCTGGACATGCCCGTGCGCCCGGATCAACGCCGCCAGCGGTTCCACGCCTTCCATCAGACTGCAGGCATCCATCACTTCGATGCCGGTCGGCAATGGCGGGTGATGCATGAACAGCAGGACGGGTTCGCCCCGGCAGGTCCCGAGAACCCCGGCCAGCCAGTCGAGCCGGGCAGCGTCGAGCGCGCCGTGCGAACTGCGCGGCACAACCGTGTCCAGCGCAATCAGATGCAGGCCCTCGTGCTGCACGTGGTAGCAGCATGCACCGTCCGGTGCATCGGGTCCGACGGGCATGCACGCTCCGAGGGCGTGCCGCGCCACGATGGGGGCATCGTGGTTGCCCGGCACGGCGTACACAGGCATGGAAAGCGGCGCGAGTTCGGCCGCAATGGCCTCGTACTCCTGCGCATTGCCACGTTCGCCCAGATCACCGGTGTAGAGCACGACATCGGGGAGCGGGTCCAGCCCCCGCACGTGCGCCACCGCTTGCCGCAGTGCGAGCCGCGTGTCGATTCGACCGCCCAGGAAGTCCGCACCCGTGCCCAGATGGCCATCGGAAAGTTGGGCAATCAGTAACGACTTCGGCATACATCCTCAGTTTATCTTCAATTCAACAAACTTCCACAGAAAAATGTGGAACAGAAATTGCAAATGTGGATTTCATGTGTTTGTCACATTGGGATTGCAGCATGTGGCGTGCCTGCTTTCCTGCAGCCATTTCCATCAACCCTCGTCACTTGGAGCCATGAAATGACCAGTTCCGCTTCCGCACCCACTCCGCGCCGCCAATTCCTGAAACAGGGCGCCTCTGTTTCCGCCGCCGCCATGCTCGGCGGCATGCCGCTGTTCGCTTCGGGCCAGCAGCAAGTCAAGCTCGCCTTCATGTACCCGGTGGGCGTGTCGGGCGACATCAACCGTCTGGTCAGTGCCATGATCGCCGGCTTCAACGCCGCACACGGCAACATCCAGGTCGAGGCGATCTACGCCGGCAGCTACGACAACACCGAACAGAAGGTCATGACCGCACTGGGTGTCGGCGACCCGCCGGCCAGCTGGCTGCCGATCAATTCCATGCTCACCACGTTCCTGGGCATGGACGCCCTGGAAGATGTGACCGCACTGGCCAAAGCCGACGACATCTTCCAGGACTTCCTGCCCGGCTTCCTGGGCACCTGCATGTCGGACAACAAGCTTTACGGTCTGCCGTTCCAGTGCAGCACGCCGGTGCTGTACTACAACAAGGCCGCGTTCGAAAAAGCGGGCGCGAAACCGCCCACCAACTGGACCGAACTCGAAGCGGCGGCCAAGGCATTGACGGTGCGCCAGGGCGACACCGTCTCGCAATGGGGGCTGACCATCGGCGGCGGCTGGCATGACTGGATCTTCGAGAGCTTCGTGCGCCAGAACGGCCTGGTCTTCTGGAACAAGGAAAAGGTGATGTTCGACGCGCCGGAAAGCCTCAACGCCCTGGAGTTCTGGGTGCGCATGGCGCAGGCCAAGTACATGCCGGCAGCATCGACGTGGGAGAGTTCCGCCAACGACTTCATGGCCGGCCGCACGGCGATGCTCTATCACTCCACCGGTTCGATGACCAACATCCTCAAGTCCTCGTCCTTCCCGGTGGGCGTGGTGCCGATGCCCAAGGGCAAGCAACTGGGTTCCACCATGGGTGGCGGCCCGATCCTCATCGCCAAGAAGCAACCCGACGCGCACAAGCGCGCCGCGTGGACCTTCGCCCGCTGGATGACCAATACCGCCAACCAGGCGCAATGGTGCGTGGACACCGGCTACCTGGCCGCACGCAAATCGTCGTGGGAAACGCCGGTGCTCAAGGCGCACGTGGCCAAGGTGCCCGAGTCGCGTGCCGCATTCGTCACGGCGGAGGTGGCAGGCGCCTTCCTGCAGGTACCCGGCTATCACAAGGTCCGCTCGTTCCTGCAAAGCGCCATCGATCGTTCGCTGAGCGGCGAGATCAAGCCCGACGCCGCGTTGAAGGACGCCACCGCCAAGGCCAACCTCGAAATCCAGCGACTCTCCCGTCGCCGCACCTGACAACACGATGACCACGACGCTGGCTCCAACCGGGGCCGCCATCTCCACGATGGCGGTGCGCAGCCAGCGGCGTCGCGAATCCCTCACCGCCCTGGTGATGCTCGCGCCGTCGCTGGTGTTCCTGGCCGCATTCACCTACTGGCCGATCGTCCGTTCGATGGCGTACGGCTTCTTCGATGTGCAACTCGGCTCGACAGACATCTTCTTCATCGGCTGGGACAACTACCGGCGCCTGTGGCTCGACGAACTGTTCTGGAAATCGCTGCGCAACACCGTGGTCTACATGGTGGTCACCGTACCGGCCTCCATAGGGCTCGCCCTGCTCCTGGCCGTGGCACTGGATCGCAAGTTGCGCGGAACGGCCCTGTACCGTTCGACCTTCTTCTATCCGGTGATGGTGCCTTCGGTCGCCGCCGGCATGGTGTGGGTATTCCTGTACGCGCCGGGCTACGGGCCCATCAACGGGCTGATGGAATGGCTCGGCCTGCCCAAGCTGGAATGGCTGTACGACGCGAGGTGGGCGCTCCCGGCCATCATCTTCATGAGCATCTGGAAGTACGCCGGGTATTTCATGCTCATCCTGCTGGCCGCGTTGCAACTGGTGCCGCGTGACCTCTACGAAGCCGCCCGCCTCGACGGTGTGTCCGGATTCCGGCAGCTCGTGCACATCACCGTGCCCCTCATCTCGCCGACGCTTTACTTCGTCGTCGTGATCGGCGTGCTGCACTCCTACCAGATCTTCGACTATGTGTTCGTGATGACGCAGGGCGGCCCGGCCGATGCCACCAACGTGCTCACGTTCTACATCTACCAGAACGCCTTCCAGTTCCAGGACATCGGCACCGCCTCGGCGATCGCCACCATCCTGCTGCTGGTCGTCGGCGCACTGATCGGCATCGTGGCGCTGACGCTGGGCCGTCGCGTGCATTACCTGGGACGATGAACATGCTGATGAAAAAGCTTTTCGGGCGTTCGCGCTGGATGCAGTGGTTGCTGCTGCCCACAGTCGTGCTGTGGCTCTGCCCGCTGGCCTGGATGCTGCTGACCTCGTTCAAGACGCGCGCCGAGATCTTCGATCCGGCCGCCGGGCTGCTGCCGCAGGCCCTGCAATGGAGCAACTATCCCGCGGCTATGGCGGTGGCGCCGTTCGGCACCTATCTGCTGAACTCGCTGCTTGTCACGGGCGGCATCCTGCTCGCGCAGATGACCACCATCACGCTCGCGGCGTATGCGTTTGCACGCCTGCGGTTCCCCGGGCGCGACTTTCTGTTCGGACTGTTCCTGCTGCAGATCATGTTCCCGATCTACGCGACCTTCCTGACCAACTTCATCACGGTGCGCGAGATGGGCCTGCTCAACAGCCTGTGGGCGTTGATGGTGCCCTTCATCGCGAGCGGCTACGGCACGTTCATGCTGCGCCAGGCCTTCCGCCAGGTGCCGAACGACCTCGCCGACGCGGCGCGCCTGGACGGCTGCGGGCACTGGGCCACGCTGTGGCACGTGTACCTGCCGCTGGTCAAGCCCACGCTGATCGCCTTCGGGATGATCTCCGTGGTCACGCACTGGAATGACTACATGTGGCCGCTGCTCGTCACCAACAGCGAAGGTGTGCGCACGCTGCCGATTGGTCTCGGACTGCTTGCCAAGGCCGACAGCGGCGCCGACTGGCCGCGGCTCATGGCCGCCACCATGGTGGTGATCTCGCCACTGCTCCTGTTCTTCGTGATCTTCCAGCGCCGCTTCGTCGACAGCTTCATGCACGCCGGCCTGAAATAACCCTCTCATCCACACCGCACACACATCATGGCTGCCATTTCACTTCAGGGCATCTGCAAACGCTACCGCGACCACACGGCCGTCCACCACCTCGACCTCGAGGTGCAAGCAGGCGAGTTCATGGTTCTCGTCGGACCCTCGGGTTGCGGCAAATCCACGACGCTGCGCATGATCGCCGGGCTGGAAGACATCAGCGAGGGCAAGCTCGTCATCGGCGGCAAGGACGTCACGCACGCCGAGCCGCATGAGCGTGACATCGCGATGGTGTTCCAGTCGTACGCGCTCTACCCGCACATGACCGTGTACATGAACATGGCGTTCGGCCTGTTGCGCACGAGCAGGCTCTCGCGCCCCGAGATCGATGCGCGTGTGCAGGACGCGGCACAGCGCCTGCGGATCACCGAATTGCTCCAGCGCCGACCCAACGAACTCTCGGGCGGACAACGCCAGCGCGTGGCGATCGGCCGCGCGCTCGTGCGCAAGCCCAAGGTCTTCCTGTTCGACGAACCGCTGTCGAACCTCGATGCGAAGCTGCGCACGCACATGCGCGGTGAGCTCGAACGCCTGCATGACGAACTGGGCATCACCATCGTCTACGTCACGCACGACCAGGTCGAGGCGATGACGCTGGGCACCCGCATCGCCGTCATGGACGGTGGAAGGCTGCAACAGGTGGGCGCGCCGATGGACATCTACCGCGCGCCGGCAACCCGCTTCGTCGCATCGTTCATCGGCTCTCCGGAGATGAATTTCCTGCCGGTGCCGCAGGATGACGGCGCGGGCCGCGCCTGGCTCGGCGACCGGTACGGCGTGGACGCCCTGCGCCCCGGCACCGTGCTGGGCTTGCGGCCGGAAGAAGTCGGCCTGGCGGCCAACGATGCAGTCGCAGCGGCATCACCGCTGCGCTGGAGCGGCGTGGTCCAGCGCGTCGAACGGCTGGGCGCCGAAGCCTACGCCCAGATCCGGGTCGGGGACGTCGGCGTCCTCGTGCGCGCAGCCCCCGACGTCGCCCTTGAAACCGGCCAATCCACCGTACTGACGGCAGACATCGCGCGGCTGCGGGTTTTCGACAGCCAGAGCGGATTGGCCCTCGCGGAACGCGCATGAGGCCAGGCAGGGCCGTTGCAGGGAGAATATGGACCGGAGAGAGCCCCGAGGAGACAGCTTCATGAGCCTTACACCGGTGCTGAGCGCACGGCAGGAACGCATCGTCGAGATCCTGCGCACCACACCGTCCATCACGATCATCGAACTTGCGCAGCGGCTCGCCGTTTCCGGTGAAACCGTCCGTCGCGACTTGCAGGTGCTCGCGGACGATGGCATCGTCCAGAAATTCCATGGCGGCGTCAGCCTGCATCGCGACGTGCAGGAATCGCCCTTCCAGCTACGCCTGCGCAGCAACGTGGCGGCCAAACGCCGGCTCGCGCAGCAGGTCCTCGGCCTTCTGCCAGATGGCGCGAGCCTGGTGCTGGACAACAGCAGCACCGCCTGCTTCGTTGCCGAGGCGCTGGCCGAGCGCCGCGGCCTCACCATCGCCACCCCCTCCCTGGAAGTGGCGCGCGCGCTCGCCCAGAGCGGCGACCGTCACACCGTGCTCCTCCCCGGTGGCACATTGCGCAGCAGCGACATGACACTGGCGGGCGCCAACGCCCTGCGCTTTGCCACGCAGCTGCACCCCGACTTCTTCGTGCTTTCCGTTGCGGCCCTGAGCGCCAAGGGCGGTTGTCTCGACTTCGACCCCTTCGAAGTCGAATTCAAGCAGACCGTCATCCCCCAGGCTGCTACGGTGATCGTCGTCGCCGACTCCAGCAAATTCGGCACCCCCGGCCTCATCACCAGCCTGACGTGGGACCAGGTGCAGGTGCTGGTGGTCGACCAGGCGTTGCCGCCGGACCTGGTGCAGGCCACCCGGGGTCTGAAAGTGATCCAGTCCGCCCCCGGCGTAGAAGCCGTCACTGCTGCGTCGCCTCACGCACTCTCCTGAACGTCGCTCCAACAATTTGTGGAACATCCGCATCGCCTCCGATACGATGCCGGCTTGGGGTAGGGACAACAGATCCGGTCACGGCAACTGAGGGGAAGCCATGGAACAGCAGGAAAGACAACAGATCCAGGCCATCGTGCACAAGATGCTCGCGGCCATGGTCCAGATGAAGGGGTCGGACCTGTTCCTCACGGCCGGCTTCCCGCCCGCGATCAAGCTCAACGGCAAGCTCACCAAGCTCAACGAGACCGTGCTGAACGCGGACCAGACGGCCAAGATGGCGCGCGCCATCGCCTCCGAAAAGCAGTGGCAGGGCTACCTGGACACCAAGGGCCAGAACTTCGCGATTTCGCTGGAAGGTGTGGGGCGATTCCGCATCAACATCTTCTCGCAGCAACAGCGATGCGGCATGGTGATCCGCGTCATCACCACCGAGATTCCCGACTTCGACAAGATGAACCTGCCGCCGATCCTCAAGTCGATCGTGCTGGAAAAGCGCGGACTGATCCTGCTGGTCGGTGGCACGGGGTCCGGCAAGTCGACCACGCTGGCAGCGATGCTGGGCGTGCGCAACCGCGAAACCAACGGCCACATCATCACGATCGAAGACCCGGTGGAGTATGTGCACCCGCACGGCAACTGCATCGTGACGCACCGCGAAGTGGGCATCGACACCGTGGGCTGGTTCGACGCGCTGAAAGACACGCTGCGCCAGGCGCCCGATGTGATCCTGATCGGCGAAATCCGCGATCACGAAACGATGGAGTACGCGCTCAACTTCGCCGAGACGGGCCACTTGTGCATGGCCACGCTGCACGCGAACAGCGCCAACCAGGCCATCGACCGCATCGTCAACTTCTTCCCGATCGAGAAGCACGAGCAGGTGCGCAACGACATCGCGCTCAACATGCGCGCGATCATTTCGCAGCGGCTGGTGCGCAATATGTCGGGCGGGCGCGCGGCGGCGGTGGAGATCCTGCTGAGCACCTCGACATCGCGCGATGCCATCGCCAAGGGCGAAATCGGCCAGCTCAAGGACATCATGAAGAAGTCGGTCGAGCTGGGCATGAAGACCTTCGACCAGTGCCTGTACGAACTCTACGACGCGGGCGACATTTCGCTGCAGGAAGCGCAGGTCAACTCGGACGCCAAGAGCGAGCTGATGCTGCGCCTGAAGCTCAACAGCAAACGCTTCATCCGCGAAGAACTGCCCGGCGGCGATGCCGCAACCAGCGGGCTGTCGCTGCAGATCGACAAGGAACCCGAGGAAGAGGAATCGACCGGGCCGCTGGTCGTCAACATCAAGCGACCGGAGCCTGCGTCCGCCCCAGCGCCTGTTCCAGCGCCTGCCCCCGCAGTCAAACCGCCGCCGATGGAACTGTCGCTGGAAGAAATGCCGGCCCCGCCGCCCAAGGCCTGAACGCGGAGCACGCATGAACGAGTTCGACGCCATCGACGACTATTTCGCGACCCACGCCAGGCAACTGACCGAAGACCCGTCCGCCCGGTTCGACGCCTTGCGCAACTGCTCCTTCTTCCAGCCCGTCGCCGACGAGTGGCTGCGGCACATCTCCGACATGGCGCAGATCAGGACCTTCCACTCCGACGTCCGCATCACCTCGCAGGACGACGACATGAAGGCGTTCTATGTGATCCTGTACGGCGCGGCCGAAGCGTTCCGCAACGGCAAACTCGTCGGCACCATCGAAACCGGCGACTGCTTCGGCGAAGGCATCTTCTTCACCGACGGCACCGTCGCCACGTCCGCCACCGTCATCGCCGACGACAAGATCATCGTCGCCGAGTTCAGCAAGACCGTGATCGAAGCCCTGCGGTCCGACACCGATGCCATGGTCAGCATGGACAAGGCTTTGCTGCTGGCGCTGTTCAAGAAGTTGAAGGGCGCGAATCAGAAGATTGAAAGGCTGATGCTGGTCTAGACGTGAGTTGTCGTTGATGCGGCGAATCAGAGCTTCGGCCCCGCCCCCTTGCCCAGACGTGACTTGACGGCTGCCTCCCGCATGCCCTCTACCCACTGCTGCGCCTTGGCCTGTGTCGATGCCCACGCGCCGTAGTCCGTGATGCGCACCGTGAGGCTGCGGACAGGCTCACCCACCAGCGTGGCACTTGCAGCAACACCACACTGAGAAAGGTCCGCAGGCGCATTGCCCTTGGCCTGCTGGCGCTTCAGCAGACCTACGATGTCGCTGGCCTCGCCTTGACCAATGGACGTGGTCTTCGGTGTTGTACGCCAACACATGGGTTTGCCAGGTTCGCCCCAGACCATGTTCAGGTCGGCATAGTTCTTTCCGGTCGCCACGGGCGTGCCGTATTTCTGCCCGAGCTGCGAGCTCAGCTGAGCCTGTGTGGGAGGCGATGCAACGACCACCGACCGCGTGAAACCGACCACGCGCGATTCGCTCGGCGCGGGTGCGAAGTAGAGCCGGAAGTTCTCCGCTTCCTTGCCGTCATACATCACCACGATCTCGTACAGGAACGCCGGCGTGTTCAGCTGCTGCACACCATCGCTGTAGCTGTAGGTCATGGTGCGCTTCTGCACCCGTCCGCCACTGCGATGGGCCTGGATTGCGGCTATGGCCTCGACTTCCGTCATACCGGGCTTCACGCCGGCTGCGTCGAACGCTGGCTGGGCATGAACGGTCGACATCGCGGCACAGACAACAAGCGCGGCCATCAGCCCGCACATGCGGGCAGCCCGGCGGCGCGGGGCAGACAACACCAAGGCGATCGTGGACAACGGTGACTCCTTTGCAGATGGAACTGCATGCACGATAGGCCCTGCGGCCACAGGTCGCACCTCCCAGTTGGGAGGGAGGAGCGAAAAGTGCAGGATCAATGCCCACGCAGAGGCGAGTCGGTCAAGCGCGTGAGCTGACCGACGAGTTCAGCCTGGCGATGCGTACCTGTCTTGCCGAAAACCAGTTTGAGCCGTGTGCGCGCAGTGCCGTACGTCAAGCCAAGCTGCTCTGCGGATTCGCGCAGCGTCAGGCCATCCATCAGGCAGCTGGCAAGACGCACTTCCGCCAGTGTCAGGCCATATCGACGCTGCAGCACCTGCGTGCGCGATGGTTGTACACCGGAGGTGTCATCCAGTACCAGCATCACGCACTGGCGGAACGAATCAGCGGAAGCGAGCGGGAGCCGCAGGCCCACCGCATGCACGCGCATCGGAGGCTGGCGCCCGTCACTGCGCTGGAGATCAAGCGACTCCCTTGACTGCCCGTCAAAGCCTTCGCGCGCATGACCGCGCAACAGCGCAGCAAAGGCCGCCCGGTCGTGATCGAGTGCCGCCTCGACCCGACAGTCGCGATACGTGAGGCCATCGTGTCTTGCCAGAACCTCCATCGCCGCACGGTTGCCATGCACCAGACGTCCGTCCGCATCCACAATGAGCATGCCGCCGCGCAACCGGTCAAGCGATTCCGCAAGCAGATCGCGCCGCAGACTCGTTTCACCAAACCGCTCGCGCAAACGCAATGCGCGAGCGAAATGGCCAGTCAACCCCTCGAACTGCCGCACTTCGCCTGAACTGAAGCTCGGCAGGTCCCGAGCACGTAGCAACGTGACATTGGCAATGCCACGCCGGTCGGTCGTGAGCGTATTGCCCAAGCTGTGGCGCAAGCCCTGCGGATACAGCCACTCGTTGTAGTAAGCAGAACGGTAGAGAACGCCAGGGTCGCGCGTGTAGTCGTCCAGTCGCTCGTTGGTGCGCACTACACCCGGTCGATGCAGCGCCAGCGAATGTGCGGTCCACGGGTTGTCCGGTGCGAAATAAAGCTCGTCGAACCGATCCATCCAACCCGGGTCGATCCCGGATAAATGGCCGCGCGTGAGGCGCCGCGTGTCAAAATCCAGAACATAGAAAGTCTCCGCCTCGCTGCGAAAGCACGTCCTGAGATGTGACATGACTACGGGCCACTGCTGCGGATCCAGCGCCGCATCGTAAATGGCATCCGTGAGAGCGTCGGCCACGCGGGCCCGGGAAATAGCATTTCGGGTCATTGCCACACCACCGTATCAGACGATCGTACGGAGTCGCATATAAGCCGTAAAGTTCAGGCCGGGAAATCTGGTGCGGCTGGCGGGGATCGAACCCACGACCCTTGGCTTCGGAGGCCAATACTCTATCCACTGAGCTACAGCCGCGTGGCCCGGCAGGTGTGGCGCCTGGGGGCAAGTCCGGCATTATCCCCTATCGGCGTGCGGCCCGGAGGGGAATGACTTTGGCGGTGACAGGACGGACGTCTTCGCCACTGTCTGCGAGGCCCAGACCGGCGAGGTAGGTGTCGAGCGCGCGCTTGCTGGTGACGACCAGATCGAATGCGCCGGGCGAGAGCAGCCAGTTCTGGATGAGCCCGTCGATCATGGCGTGCAGGCCGTGGGCGGCGATGGCGTGGGGCACGGGCAGTTTCACGCCGCGCTGGCGGGCGGCCACGCGCAGGCCGTCCTGCAGGTGGGCGACGCATTCGTCGCGCGCGGACAGGTGCCGCTCTTTCACGGCTTCCATTTCGTCGACGTATTCGACCTTGTTCATGGCGATGTCGAACACGCGGCGTGCCTGCGGGTCTTCGATGACCTTGAGCAGCGCGTCGGTCATGGAGCTGCGGATCTTGACGAGCGGGTCGTCCGATTCGTCCAGCCGTTGCAGCGACTCTTCCATGGGCAGCGTGACGCGCTCCATCATGGCGTTGAAGAGGTCGGCCTTGTCCTTGAAGTGCCAGTAGATGGCGCCGCGCGTGAGGCCAGCGGCCTGGGCGATGTCGTTGAGCGTGGTCCGCGATACGCCGCGCTGCTGGAACAGGTGCTCCGCCGCGTCCAGCAAGGCATGGCGGGTGGCGAGGGCTTCCTCTTTAGTGCGGCGGACCACGGGCTGTCTCCTGACAAAATCTTGTTACGAACGGGGAAAATCTTGCAGTGGTCCCGGTGTAAAACCCGGGTTTCTGTAAGCCCAAGCCGTAACTATACATTCACAAATGTATGTAAACTACGCCGCTTGCCGAAAACCCCAACCCCTTTGCAGTTGATGCCCGCCGTGCGGGCTCCTGCTGTTGGGCATCAGTATCAATAACAACGCCTGTCCCGGAAGGAACCGCATGCCTGCCTTGCGTCTTGTCTCCCCTGTTGCTTTCTCGTCCCGAAACCTCGTCTCCGTTCCCCTGCTTCTTGCGATCGCCCTGCTCCTGTCGGCCTGCGGCAAGAAAGACGCCCCGCAGGGCGGCGCTCCCGGTGGCGGCATGCCGCCCGCCGAAGTGGGCGTGGTGACCGTGACCCCGGGAGAAGTGGGCCTCATCACCGAGCTGCCGGGCCGGCTCGAAGCGTCGCGCGTGGCGCAGGTCCGGGCCCGCGCCGCCGGCATCCTGCAGGAACGCCTGTTCCGCGAAGGCAGCGACGTGAAGGCGGGCCAGCCGCTGTTCCGCATCGATTCCGCGCCGTACGCCGCGCAGACCGAATCGGCCAAGGCGTCGCAGGCCCGCGCAGAAGCGAATCTGCAGCAAGCCACGGCCCTTGCCGAGCGCTACAAGCCGCTGGTCGAAGCCAATGCGGTGAGCAAGCAGGAATACGCCAACGCGGTCGCCGCGCAGAAGCAGGCCGAGGCTGATGTGGCCGTGGCCAAGGCAGCCGTGACGACGGCCGGCATCAACCTCGGTTACGCCTCCGTGACTTCGCCGATCTCCGGCCGCATCGGCCGCGCGCTGGTGACCGAAGGCGCGCTGGTCGGCCAGGGCGAAGCCACGCAGCTTGCCGTGGTGCAGCAGATCGACCCGATGTACGTGAACTTCACGCAGTCCGCGGCAGACGTGATGAAGCTGCGCCGCGCGATGGAAACCGGCCAGTTCAAGCGCGCCAGCGGTCAGGACGCCGCCAGCGTGCGCATCGTGCTGGAAGACGGCACCGAATACGCGCGCCCCGGCAAGCTGCTGTTCTCCGACCTCACGGTAGACAGCACCACGGGCCAGGTCACGCTGCGCGCCGAAGTGCCCAACCCCGGCGGCACGCTGCTGCCCGGCCTGTATGTGCGCGTGCGCCTCGAACAGGCGCAGGCCACCAACGCCATCACGCTGCCCCAGCAGGCCGTGACGCGCACCGCCAACGCCGACACGGTGATGGTGGTCGGCCCCGACGGCAAGGTGAGCCCCCGCACCATCAAGATCGGTTCGGCCAAGGGCAACCAGTGGGTGGTGCTCGATGGCCTGAAGGCCGGTGAGCAGGTCATGGTGGACGGCTTCCAGAAGCTGCAGGGTGGCGCGCCGGTGAAGCCGGTGCCATGGAAACCTGCCGCCAAATCAGAAGAAACCTCTGCTGCCCCGGCACCGGCCAAGCAGTAAGGAGTCCCTCTCAATGGCAAAGTTTTTTATCGATCGGCCCATCTTCGCGTGGGTGATCGCACTGTTCGTGATCGTGATGGGCGTCGTGTCGATCACGCAACTGCCCATCGCCCAATATCCGCCGGTGGCGCCGCCTGCCATCGTCATCAATGCCGCCTATCCGGGCGCTTCCGCACAGACACTGGAAGACAGCGTGCTGTCGGTGATCGAGCGCGAAATGAACGGCTCGCCCGGCATGGTCTACATGGAATCGGTCGCGCAGGCCGATGGCACGGGCAGCATCACCATCTCGTTCCAGCCCGGCACCAATGCCGACCTGGCGCAGGTGGACGTGCAGAACCGCCTGTCGCGCGCCTCGCCCCGCCTGCCCGCCGCGGTGACGCAGCAGGGTGTGCGCGTGGACAAGTCGCGCTCCAACTTCCTGCTGTTCACGATCCTGTCTTCCGACAACCCGGCGCACGACCCGGTGTTCCTGGGTGACTACGCGTCGCGCAACATCATCCCGGAAATCCAGCGCCTGCCCGGCATCGGCCAGGCCCAGCAGTTCGGCACCGAGCGCGCCATGCGCATCTGGATCGATCCGGCCAAGCTGACCGGCTTCAACCTGTCGGCTGCAGACGTGCGCACCGCCATCGCATCGCAGAACGCACAGGTGGCCTCCGGCACCATCGGCGACCTGCCCAACATCTCGGGCCAGGGCATCACCGCGACGGTGGTGGTCAATGGGCAGCTCACGAGCGTCGAGCAGTTCGGCAACGTCGTGCTGCGCGCCAACACCGACGGCTCCACCGTGCGCCTGAAGGACGTGGCCCGCATCGAACTGGGTGGCCAGAGCTACGCCACCTCCGCACGCCTGAACGGCAAGCCGTCCACCGGTATCGGTGTGCAGCTCTCGCCCTCGGGCAACGCGCTGGCCGCCGCCAAGGCGGTGCGACAACGCATGGACGAGCTCCAGCGCTTTTTCCCCGAAGGCGTGAAATACGCCATTCCCTACGACAGCTCGCGCTTTGTCAGCATCTCGATCCGCCAGGTGGCCGAGACGCTGGTGGAAGCCGTGGTGCTGGTGTTCCTGGTGATGTTCCTGTTCCTGCAGAACTGGCGCTACACCATCATCCCGACCATCGTGGTGCCGGTGGCGCTGCTCGGCACGTTCGCGATGCTGCTGGCGCTGGGCTTCTCGATCAACGTGCTCACCATGTTCGGCATGGTGCTGGTGATCGGCATCGTGGTGGACGACGCCATCGTGGTGGTGGAAAACGTCGAGCGCATCATGAGCGAGGAAGGGCTGTCACCGCTGGAAGCCACACGCAAGGCGATGGGCCAGATCTCCGGCGCCATCATCGGCGTGACCGTGGTGCTGATCTCGGTATTCGTGCCGCTCGCATTCTTCAGCGGCTCGGTCGGCAACATCTATCGCCAGTTCTCTGCGGTGATGGTGACATCCATCGCGTTCTCGGCGTTCATGGCGCTGTCGCTCACGCCCGCGCTGTGCGCCACGCTTCTCAAGCCGGTGGCAGCGGGCCACAACCACGAAAAGAAGGGCTTCTTCGGCTGGTTCAACCGCAGCTTCTCGCGCACCGCCAAGGGCTACGAAAGCGTGGTCGCACGCATCCTCAAGCGCGCTGCACGCTACCTGGTCATCTACGCCGCAATCATCGGCGTGGTGGCGTTCGTCTACACGCGCCTGCCCACATCGTTCCTGCCGGGTGAAGACCAGGGCACGATGCTCGTCAACATCCAGCTGCCGCCGGGCGCCACCATCGAGCGCACCCAGGCCGTGATGGAACAGGTCGAAGGCTTCATCCTCAAGCAGCCGGAAGTGGAGAGCATGGTCGGCGTGATGGGCTTCAGCTTCTCGGGCCAGGGGCAGAACGCCGCACTCGCCTTCGTGACGCTAAAGGACTGGTCCGAACGCAAGGAGCCGGGGCAATCTGCCGATGCACTGGCCGGCCGCGCGTTCGGCGCACTCATGGGCATCCGCGACGCGTTCATCTATCCGCTGAGCCCGCCGCCGATTCCGGAACTGGGTGCGGCCTCGGGCTTCACCTTCCGCCTGCAGGACCGCGGTGGCCAGGGCCACGAGAAGCTGATCGCCGCGCGCAACCAGCTGCTGGGCATGGCGGCGCAGAGCAAGATCATCACGCAGGTGCGCCCCGACGGCCTGGAAGATGCGCCGCAACTGCGCATCGACATCGACCGTGACAAGGCCAACGCGCTGGGCGTGCCTTTCGAGTCGATCAACAGCGCGCTGTCGACGGCCCTGGGGTCGTCTTACGTGAATGACTTCCCGAACGCGGGTCGCCTGCAACGCGTGGTGATCCAGGCCGATGCGCCCGCGCGCATGCAACCGGAAGACCTGCTCAAGCTCAACGCCAGCAACAGCAAGGGCCAGCCGGTTCCGCTGTCGGCCTTTGCAACGACGCGCTGGATCACCGGCGCCATGCAGACCGTGCGCTACAACGGCTACCCGGCCGTGCGCATCAGCGGCTCGGCCGCGCCGGGCTACAGCTCGGGTGCCGCCATGGCCGAGATGGAACGCCTCGCATCGCAACTGCCGCAGGGCTTCGGCTTCGAGTGGACCGGCCAGTCGCGCGAAGAAAAGCTCGCCGGCGCGCAGGCGCTCATCCTCTACGGCTTCGCGATCCTGGCGGTGTTCCTGTGCCTGGCCGCGCTGTACGAGAGCTGGTCGATCCCGCTGTCGGTCATCCTGGTGGTTCCGCTGGGCGTGCTGGGCGTGGTGCTGGGCACCCTGTTCCGGGGCATGTCGAACGACGTGTACTTCCAGGTGGGGCTGATCACGATCATCGGCTTGTCGGCGAAGAACGCCATCCTGATCATCGAGTTCGCGAAAGACCTGCAGGCGCAGGGCCGCACGGCGGTGGAAGCCGCGCTCGAGGCCGCGCACCTGCGCTTCCGCCCGATCGTGATGACCTCGCTCGCGTTCATCCTGGGCGTGGTGCCGCTGTTCATCGCATCGGGCGCCGGCTCGGCCGCGCAACGCGCCCTGGGCACCGGCGTGATCGGCGGCATGATCACCGCGGTGGTGCTGGCCGTGTTCTTCGTGCCGGTGTTCTTCGTGGTGGTGCGTGGCATCTTCAAGGGAAGCAAGCGGCAACATGAGATGTACGCCAAGCACGCGACAGCGGCCGGCGTGGGAGAAAAGCCCCATGACTAAGACCAACTTCAAACTCGATACGCAGCGCCGCCTGTTCATGCTGGCACCGCTGGCATTGGCCGTGCTCACGGGCTGCTCGATGATTCCCGAATACCAGCGCCCCGCAGCGCCGGTGTCAGCCACCTTCCCGGGCAGCCCCGCTGCCACCGCCGGCCAGACGGCCAGCGCCGCGGCGAACATCGACTGGCAGGACTACTTCACCGATGCGCGGCTCAAGCAGTTGATCGGCATCGCGCTGGAGAACAACCGTGACCTGCGCGTCGCCATGCTCAACGTCGAGCAGGCGCGTGCGCAGTTCCAGATCCGCCGGGCCGACCAGTTCCCCACCATCAACGCAGCGGCGAATGCATCGCGGCAGCCCAACGCGTTCAATGGCGACCTCACCAACAGCTTCAGCGTGGGCCTGGCCCTTTCCGCCTGGGAGATCGACTTCTTCGGTCGCATCGCGAGCCTGAAGGAGCAGGCGCTGGCGCAGTATCTGGCCACCGACGAGGGCCGCAAGGCCGCACAGATCACGCTCGTGAGTGCCGTGGCAACCAACTGGCTCACGCTGCTGGCCGACGAGGAACTGCTCTCCATCACGCGCCAGACGGTCGAGACGCGCGAAGAGTCGATGAAGCTCACGAAGCTGCGCTTCGACAACGGCGCGTCGTCCGAGCTGGACTACCGCCAGGCCGAGTCGCTGACCGAATCGGCCCGCGCCACGCTGGCGCAGGTGCAACGGCAGCGCGCGCTCGACGAGAACGCGCTGGTGCTGCTGCTCGGCCAGCCCGTGCCGCAGGGTGTGCTGGCCGGCGGCACCGCGCGCCTGACCGATGCGCTGGACCTGCCCCAAGTGCCCGCCGGCCTGCCCTCGGATCTGCTGGTCAACCGGCCCGACATCCGCCAGGCGGAGCAGCAGCTCATCGCGTCCAACGCCAATATCGGCGCGGCGCGGGCGGCGTTCTTCCCGCGCATTTCGCTCACTGCGCAGGTCGGCACGGCCAGCAACGAGCTCGACGGCCTGTTCAAGAGCGGCTCGTGGGGCTTCACGCTGGCACCACAACTGCTGCTGCCGATCTTCGATGCAGGTCGCAACCAGGCCGGCCTCGAATCCGCGAACGCGGCGCGCAGCATCGCAGTCGCCCAGTACGAAAAGTCGATCCAGACCGCTTTCCGCGAAGTGGCGGATGCGCTGGCCGGTCGCGCCACGCTGGCCGAGCAGCTGAGGGCCCAACGCGCCCAGGCTGCGGCGGAATCGCAACGCTTCAAGCTGTCCGATTTGCGCTACCGCAACGGCATCGCGAGCTATCTGGACATGCTGGACGCCCAGCGCTCGCTGTTCACGGCCCAGCAGGCCGTGGTGCAGACGCGACTGGCGCAACTGCAGAACCAGGTGCAGACGTACAAGGTTCTGGGCGGCGGCTGGAAGGAGCCCGTCCCGGCGGCGACGGCGGCCGCGCCGGCAGGCACCCCGCGCTGACGGCGTTTTCCGCGGGGGCGACCGCTATAATCAAAGGTTGATTTGCCAAGCCCCCGATTTCTGAGGACGCCAATGAGCGATAACGCCCACGAAGAAGCCCATACCGGCCCGATCAAGACACCGAAGCAGTTGCTGGTGACGGTGTTTTTCTCGTTCGTAGTCCCCATTTTCGTGATCATCGGCCTCGTGCTGTACGTGGTGTCGGCGGCCAACCCCGCCAGCAGCCCGAACCCCACGTCCATGAGTCTCGGCGGCGTGAGCGAGCAGGCCCATGCGCAGGGCGTCGCCCATCGCCTCATGAAGGTGGGCTCCATCGAGATCCGTGACGCCAACCGTCCGCTTCAGGCCGGTGAAGCCGTCTTCAAGGCGCAATGTGCCGCCTGCCACGCCACCGGTGCCGCCGGCGCTCCCAAACTGGGTGACGTCGGCGCCTGGGCCGCCCGCATCAAGACCGGTTACGAAGCCCTGCTGAACTCCGCCCTGAAGGGCAAGGGCGCCATGGCCCCGCAGGCCGGCGGCGACTTCGAGGACGTGGAAATCGGCCGTGCCGTGGTCTACATGGCCAACGCAGCCGGCGCCAAGTTCGCCGAGCCGCAACGTCCTGCTGCTCCTGCGACTGCGGAAGGTGCTGCGCCTGCAGCCGGTGCCGCCGTTGTCGCAACGCCTGCTGCGCCGACCTCGCCCTCGCCGCCGCCTGCCAAGTAACCCAAGGGCAGTTCGTGCCCCTCCAGAAAAGCCGGTCAGTGACCGGCTTTTTCTGTTTGTGCCGCTGCCTGCACCGCCGCCGGACTCCGCACGAAGCCGAAGCGCCGGGGCAATTCGGCCAAGGCCACCTCCTGCGGCACCCACAGACCCTGCTCGACGGCCTGCGCCGCGACCGGTACGTCCAGCGTATGCACCAGACCCAGGCCGATCTCCGCCTCGACATAGACATGCCCGGCTTCGTCGAGGAGGCAACGCTGCACGCGGGCCGGCTGGCCGGTGTGCGCCGTGACAGCGAAGTCCTCGCTCACTCGCCAGACGAGCGGCGTGATTTCGAGCTCCACATAGACGCGCTGGGGTCCGTTCTGGAAGAACCACTGCCCTTGCGCATCGCAGTCGTAGTTGCGATGGATGAACGCGATGAGTTTCTCGTGCCGCAGCAGCGAGCCGCGCGACGCGGGCGTGCCGCCGTCCGCCGCTGCGAACGGACCGGCGGCCTGGGCCTTGTCGTCACGCATGTACCAGTGGCCGCGCGCATCCAGTCCGAGCCAGCCGTAGCAATGGGGAACGTTGGGCCACTTGGCGATGGCCTGTCTGACGATGTCGTCCATGCGGTCATTGTGCCCGGCAACCCGCGCACCAGGCGGGGCCTGGGTTACGACATGTGATCGAGCAGCCAGCCGCCGACGGCTTCGGGCATGGTGTGTACATGCCCCGGCCAGCGTCCACCCGGAAAGCCCACATGCCCACCGTGCCCGGGCTGCCACAGCGTGACGAAGCGGCCGACTTCCTGCGCGTGCGGCAGGCTGTGCCCCGGAACGAACGGGTCGTTGCGCGCATTCAGCACGAGGGCGGGGATGCGGATGCGGTTCAGGTGCGGCTTGGCGGATGCACGCGCCCAATAGTCCTCGGTGCTGGCGTAGCCATGCAGCGGCGCGGTGAACACGTTGTCGAACGCGTAGATGTCGCGCGCGGCGCGCAGCGCGTCGGCGTCGAACAGGCCGGGATGCTGCGCCAGCTTGCGCAGGGCCTTGGGCTTCATGGAGTTGAGGAACATGCGGCCGTAGACCTGCCGGTTGAAGCCCACGCCGATGGCATGCCCGCCGGCCGCGAGATCGATCGGTGAGCTCACGGCCGCCACGGCACGCGCGGTCCGGGCTGCGTCGTCACCAGCCTCTTCGGCCCAGCGCAGCAACGCATTGCCGCCGAGCGAGACGCCCACCGCCACGAGCTCACCGCCACCCTTCGCACGATGCTGCGCGGCCAGGCGCTCGAGGATCCAGCCGATCTCTTCATGGTCGCCCGAGTGGTAGGCGCGCGGCGCGAGGTTCAGCTCGCCGCTGCAGCCCCGGAAGTGCGGCACCGCATAAGCAAGGCCCCGCTGGCGCGCGAAATCGGCGAACGACTGCGCATAGTGGCTGGCCGACGATCCTTCGAGGCCGTGGAACAGCACCAGGAGTTTCTGCCCCGGAAGGGGCGGGATGTCGGCCGCATGGTCGACATCGATGAAGTCGCCGTCGGGTGTGTGCCAGCGCTCACGCGTGAAGCGCGGTGCGGCACCCGTGTAACGGCGACCGTAGAGCGCGGGCCAGATGGTCTGGAGATTTCCGCCCGGAAGCCACGATGGCGCCCTGTACTCCTGCATGCTGTCTGCACGGATCCCGGGTCAGTGCAGCATGGACGGCCGCTCGGCCGGCGCTTCAGCTTCGCGCGCTGTGCCGGGGCTGGCATGGTGGGCGACCATGCGCCAGCCCTGCGCGGTCTTGTGATAGACGTTGGTGGCCACCACCCACGCGTGGCGCGGGCCTTCGGGCGTGAGCACGTCGATGCGTTCGAGCAGGTTGTGCACCGAACTGCCCAGCGCGTGCACGCGATGCACCCGCTCCGGCCGCGCGCTGATGCTGCCGTTGGCGAACATGGCTTCGAACGCCGCGCGGATCGCGCCGCTGCCCACCAGGCGCGGGCCACCGGGGTGGACGCAGACGATGTCGTCCTCGTCGGCCCAGCAGGCCATCAGCTTGTCGAGGTCGGCGTTCTGCAGCGCTTCGTAGAAAGCGGTTTCGACATCGTCGGCGCTTCCGCCGATGGTGGCTGCCTGGAGTTTGGCCTTGGACATGCGTTTATCTCGGGTTTCGAGCCTGATTCAAGGCGCAGATTCTGCCGTGCTTTGCCCCGTCATGCCGGGCCCTGCGCCGTTCAGCCAACGCCCCAGCACAGCTGCCGCATCGCCCTGCGCGGCCTGCCACACGGTCTGCGGCGCGGCCACGTGAATGCCCGGCGGCGCCATCTGCAGCGCAAGGTCGAGCAGCTCGGCCACCTTGGCAGCACGCACCGGTTGCTCGGAGGTCGGCAGCATGTACTGGAAGATCGAGAGCATCCATGCCACGAGCTTCTGCGGGGCTCTGGCGTCCCCGGGCAATCCGCCGGGCTTGCGCGCGGAGCGCACGAGCAGGAGACGCTCGAAGCCCATGGATGCGACGGCCTGTTCGTCGAGGTTCGCAAGCCCGTGCTTCACGGCATCCGGCAAACGTCCCTGGTCGTGCGGCAGGACGATGGCCAGCGTGCGCACACCACCGGCATGCAGCCAGCCGGCCAGCGCCGGCAATTGCGAAGGCTGCGGCGTCCACAACGCGCGTTCGCGGCCGTAATGCGCGCGTGGCGGATCGAACATCACGACGGCGACGTCGGTCTTCACGGCAAGGGGCGGCCAGGCCTGCGGCTCGTCGCCCGGCAATTCGAGCAGGTGCACACCCGGCAGGCCTGCCCGCATGGCCCGCTTCGCCAGCACATGCGCCGCGCCGAATCGGCGTGTGCCGACAAGACGGCGCAGCACCTCATTGCCCATGACGCCCGTGGCGCCAGCGACCAGCAGGCTGGGGGAAGACGGGACCGGATCCTTGCGAAGCGCCGAAGAGAGGGCTTGCTGCAGCATGCTCGGCCCGGGTCAGCTCAGCAGGCGTTTGTTGACGGCATGCGTCGCGTCCAGCTCCTGCTGCAACGCACGGCTGACCTGCGACAGCGTCTTGAACTTGCGGTTGGTCTCGCGCAAACGGTCGGACAGGCGCTTGGCCACGGCGAGCAGCAGCCGCGCCGCGACGGCAGGATGCTCCTGGATGAGTTTCAGCAACGCTTCACGCGAGAGCACCGCCACCATGAGGTCGGTGACTGCGGTGCAGGTGGCCGAACGCGGGCCACCGTCGATGATGCCCATCTCGCCGATCAGGTTGCCGGGACCGATGACCGTCATCACCGTGCTGTCGCGCGCCGCGCCGGCCGCGCCGGTGTCGACGCGGACGTCGCCGTCCACCAGCAGGACCATGTAGTCGGTGTGGACGGATTCACCTTCTTCGATGAAGACCGCACCGGCGGCCACGCGGGAAGGCTTCATGTAATCGAGCACGATCCGCGCATCGTCCATGCTCAGGTCCACCAGCGCCGAGGTCGTCACCAGCAGCTGGGCCGCGTGTTCACGCAGATCACTGGAGGGACGGGGCGGTGGTGCGTTCATTGCGAACGATTGTAGGCCTAGCCCTGCGGCAATGCCCAGACAGCACCGCCTCCGACCGCATAGCGTTGAAGGCCCTCCTGCGCCTCGACGGGATGGCCGCCGGTGAATTCGCCGAAGGCCGGCAGCACGGCCAACCCTTGCTGCGCGGTGAAACAGGGCAGACGCACGCTGTCGTGCCCGCGTCCGTGCAAATGGCACACGGGGTGCGAATGCCCGGCCAGCACGAAGTGGGTGGGATGCGTCTGCGGATGATGGCAGCAGGCGAAGGGACCGAGCAACCAGGGCTCGTCCACCACGTCGATGGCGAGATGGGCCGGTGGATCGCCTGCGCGGTCGTCGTGGTTGCCGCGCACGAGCGTGCACGCCAGTTGCGCGTGTCGCGCGCGCCAGTCCGCCAGTGCGGTCAGCAGCGACGCGTTGTGCGCCTGCGCGGCGTGCAGCAGGTCACCGAGGAATACGAGGTGCCGCACGGATCGGCCCGCCATCAGTGCGTCGAGGCGTGCGAGGTTGGCCGCCGTCGTGCCGGCTGGTACGGGCTGGCCCAGCGCACGGAACGTCGCTGCCTTGCCCAGGTGCACATCGGCCACCCAGAGCACCTCGCGCGCGGGCCAGTGAAGCGCACGGCCCGGCAGCAGGCGGAGGGACTCGCCGGCCCATTCGACGACCAGTCCGTCGCCGGGCTCGGGGGATGAGGCGGCTCGGGGCAACGACATGGGCCCACCCTACAGCCGCGGCAACGGTCGCGACGGCTTGCGCGCACGCCGCTCCCGCACGGGCTTCGGCGAACCATTCGATGGAACGCCCGACGCGCTGGTCGCCTCACGGCTGAACGCCAGTGCATCCCGCACATCGGTCGCCGAAGCCGGCGTGCCACCGGCAGCGGCCTCCAGTTGTTGCACCATGCGCGCGATGCGGTCGGCCACGTTCTCGTTGGACAGCTTCTCGCGGAACAGCTCCACCATCAGCGGGAAACTGAAGGGCGTAGGCCGTTCGAGTTCACGCAGCACCAGCGTCTGCGTGCGCATGCGCTCGATGCTTTGCGCGAGACGGTTCAGCTCGAGTTCCTGCGCAAGCAGTTCCTGCTCGGCCTGCTGCAGCAGGCGGTTGCCGGGGTCGTATTTGCGGAAGACCTCGTAGAACAGCGACGACGAGGCCTGCAGCTGCTTCTGGCTGCGTTTCTCGCCCGGGTAGCCCTGGAAGATCAGGCCCGAAACGCGTGCGATCTCGCGGAAGCGGCGCAGCGCCATTTCACTCGCGTTCAGGCCGGCGAGCACATCGTGCAGCAAGGCTTCGTCGTCGGCGTCGGCGGTGAGGCGAGGCAGCAGGCCGGCCCAGTCGCGCGGTGTGGCGCTGAGCAGCTCGAAGCCATAGTCGTTGACCGACATCGAAAAAGTTCCGGCTGCCTCCTTCGCGATCCGCCAGGCCAGCAAGTTCGCCAGACCCATGTGGACGTGCCGCCCCGCGAACGGATAGACGAAGAGATGCCAGCCCTCGCGCGTCTTCAAGGTCTCGGCCAGCAGCGTGCCGGGCGTGGGCAGGGCCGACCACCGCGCCTGCAGTTCGAGCAGCGGACGGACGCAACGCAGCTCGGGGTTGTCGAAGCGGCCATCGGCGGCACGCGCGAGCTGGCGCACGGTGGCATCGGCCAGCGTGGTGGACAGGGGCATGCGCGATCCGTTCCAGCGCGGCACCGACGGGCGACCTGCCGGCGCACGCCGCACGAACGCCGTCATCTCGTGGATGCGCACGAGTTCGAGCAGCCGGCCGCCGAACAGGAAGCAGTCGCCGGGCTTCAGGCGCGAGACGAAGCTCTCCTCGATGCTGCCCAGCCGCCCACCCGAGCCCCAGAACTGCACCGACATGCTCGCGTCGCTCACGATGGTGCCGATGTTCATGCGGTGCCGGCGCGCCAGCCGCACATCGGGCACGCGCCACACGCCTTCGGCATCGGGCACCACGCGGTGGTAGTCGGGGTATGCAGCCAGCGATGCGCCGCCCTGGCGCACGAAGTCCAGGCACCACTGCCATGCGTCCGGCGTCAGGTTTTCATACGAAGCAGCGCTGCGAACCTCCGCATACAGATCGTCTGGCACGAAGCCGCCACCGAGCGCGATGGTCACGAGGTGCTGCACGAGCACATCCAGCGGCTGGTGCGGCGGCCGTCGCGCCTCGATATGGCCTGCAGCAATCGCTTCGCGCGCGGCCGCCCCTTCGACGATCTCGATGCTGTGCGTGGGCACCATCGTCACGCGCGATGCACGCCCCGGCGCATGGCCGGAGCGGCCCGCGCGCTGCAGCAGCCGTGCCACGCCCTTGGGCGAGCCGATCTGCAGCACGCGCTCGACCGGCAGGAAGTCCACACCCAGGTCCAGGCTCGACGTGCAGACCACCGCGCGCAGGCTGCCCTCCTTCAGGCCCGCCTCGACCCATTCGCGCACGCCGCGATCGAGCGAGCCGTGGTGCAACGCGACCGAGCCCGCCCAATCGGGCCGCGCTTCCACCAGCGCCTGGTACCAGATTTCGGCCTGCGAACGCGTGTTGGTGAAAACGAGCGTAGTGCTGCTGTTTGCGATCTCCTGCACCACATGCGGCAGCATCGCCAGTCCGAGGTGCCCTGCCCAGGGAAAACGGTCTGCCGCCGGCGGCAGCAACGTGTCGACACGCAGGTCTTTGTGCACCTTGCCCTGCACCAGCGTGCCGCCCCTATGGCCGAGCAGCGTGTGCATGGCTTCGTCGAGATTGCCGAGCGTGGCCGACATGCCCCACGCGCGCAGCGCCGGATTCCATCGCCGCAGGCGCGCGAGCGCGAGCTGCACCTGAACGCCGCGCTTGTTGCCCAGCAGTTCGTGCCACTCGTCGGCCACCACCATCTGCACTGTGCGCAACAGCTCGCGCGCATCGGCGCGCGCGAGCATGAGCGACAGGCTCTCGGGCGTGGTGACCAGCACGCTGGGCAGGCGCTTGCCTTGTGCCGCGCGCTCGGCGCTGCTGCTGTCGCCGGTGCGCAGGCCCACGTCCCAGCCGGACAGGTTCCCGGCACCCGTGGGGCCCAGCGCGTCGAGCGCCTGCTGCAGCGCGCGCGCCGTGTCGGCGGCAAGGGCACGCATCGGCGTGAGCCACAGCACGCGCAACGGCTCGGATGTTGCGGCTCTGGCAGCTGCTTCAGGAGCAATCGGCATCGTCGCCGCAATGTCCTTCTTTGCACGTCGCCGCCCGGCAGGCTTCATCGCGCCCAAGGCGAGCAAGGCGCCGAGCCACACAGCGTACGTCTTGCCAGCGCCCGTGGTCGCATGCAACAGACCCGACTCGCCGCGCGCCACGGCCGCCCACACCTGCTTCTGGAACAGGAATGGCTTCCAGCCGCGCGAGGCGAACCAGGTGTCGATGGCCGAGCGGACGGTGGGGACGGTCATGCCGCTATTGAGCCAGCAGCGCCGCCAGGCTGTCCAGCGTGTCGGCCTCTTCCACCGGTTTGTCGATGCGCCAGCGCAGCATGCGCGGGAAGCGCACCGCGATGCCGCTCTTGTGCCGGGTGCTGCGCGAGATGCCCTCGAACCCGAGTTCGAACACCAGCGTCGGCGTGACCGAGCGCACCGGGCCGAAACTTTCCTGCGTGGTCTTGCGGATGATCGCGTCGACCTTGCGCATCTCTTCATCGGTGAGGCCCGAATACGCCTTGGCAAAGGGCACGAGCTTGCGGTCGGGCGCGCCGGCGGGTGCGTCCCACACCGCGAAGGTGTAGTCGCTGTAGAGGCTCGCCCGGCGGCCGTGACCGCGCTGCGCGTAGATGAGAACCGCATCCACGGAAAGCGGGTCGATCTTCCATTTCCACCAGGTGCCGACATCGCGCGTGCGGCCGACGCCGTAGAGCGCTTCGCGTGCCTTGAGCATCATCCCTTCGACGGCGAGCGCCCTTGCCTGTTCGCGCATCCGTGCAAAGGCAGGCCAGCTGCCGGCCTGCAGTACCGGGCTGGACTTCAGTGCGGGATGCGGCGACGCCGCGAGCAGCGCATCGAGCTTTGCGCGCCTGGCTTCCTGCGGCTGTGCGCGCAGGTCGTCGCCTTGCCATTCGAGCAGGTCGTAGGCGAGCAGGATGGCTGGCAATTCCCGCAGCAGCTTGGGCCCGAGCGTCTTGCGACCGATGCGCTTCTGCAGCTGCGCGAAAGGCTGCGGGCGTTGCTGCGCTTCGCCCCAGATGAGCACTTCGCCATCGAGCACCGTGCCGTCGGACAGCGTTGCACCGAGTTCGACAAGCTCGGGAAACCGATCGGTCACGAGTTCCTCACCACGCGACCAGACCCAGGTCTGCCCCGCACGTCGCACGAGTTGTGCGCGGATGCCGTCCCACTTCCATTCGACGAGCCAGTCCGGAGCCGGACCGACGAGTCGATCGAAATCTTCCACGGGCGCATTCAGCGCATGGGCGAGGAAGAAAGGATAGGGTTGACCACTGGTCTGGCGCTGCTGCTCGCTGTCCGTCTCCGGCGCGATGAGTGCGCGGTAGGTGTCGGCCGTGGGTGCATGTCCGATGCCGGTGTAGCCCATCAGCCGCTGCGCGACGCGCTTGGCGTCGATTCCGGCAATCGCCGCCAGTGCCTGCGTCACCTGCAGGCGCGACACGCCGACGCGGAAGCTGCCGGTGATGAGCTTGAAGTAGACGAGGCGTTCGTCGCGCGCCAGCGCCTGCCACTGCGCGCGCAGTTCCGGTTCCAGCGCCTCGGGCGGCAGGCCGCGCAAGGGCAGCAGCCGCTGCGTCACCCATACGGCGAGGCCTGCTTCGTGCGAATCGACCGGGTCGGGTAGCAGCAGCGACAGGGTTTCGGCAAGGTCACCGACAGCCTCGTAGCTTTCGTCGAACAGCCACTCCGGCAGGCCCGCCGCTTCGCGGCCCAGGCGCTTGAGTAAGGCGGTGGGCACGATCTGGCGCGGCTTGCCGCCTGCGAGGAAGTAGGCGGCCCACGCAGCATCCGCGGGCGGTGCGATCCGGAAGTACCGCTGCAATGCAGCCTGCTTGGCCAGCGTGCCGGTGGTCGCATCGAGTTCGCGATAGAGCGCGGCAAAGGCTTTCATGTGGCCTCATCCGGCGCAACACCCTTCGCCTGTTCGCCGTGCGACTCGCCGGGTGGGGCGGGTCCGTCGTCGTCATCGTCGCCCCCGTATTCGGTGTGAAAGCCCTGCGCGTCCAGCCCCTGCTCCCGCAGCCAGCGCACCAGCACGGGAATGCTGCCGTGCGTGACGAAGATGCGTTGCGCGCCCGTCCCTCCGATGGCTTTGAGAAGGCCGGGCCAGTCGGCGTGGTCGGACATGACGAAGCCGCGATCGACGCCGCGGCGTCTGCGCGTGCCGCGCAGTTGCATCCAGCCGCTGGCGAAAGCATCGGAGTAACTGCTAAAACGCCGGAGCCATGGTGTCGACTGCGCGGACGGCGGCGCGAGCACGAGCGCGCGCTTGAGCTCGGCGGGCTTCATGTCCGCCGCATGCTGCGTGGGAGCAAGACGCACGCCGGCCGCGCGGTACACGGCATTGAGCGGCTCCACGGCCCCGTGCGTCACGATCGGGCCGATGGATGCATCCACGCCGCTCAGGATGCGCTGCGCCTTGCCGAACGAATAGCAGTAAAGCACCGACGCACGGCCCTCGGCCACGTTGTTCGCCCACCAGCGGTTGATGTCCGCGAAGAGCTCAGGCTGGGCCGGCCAGCGGTAGACGGGAAGGCCAAATGTCGATTCGGTGATGAAGGTGTGGCAAGGCACGGCCTCGAACGGGGTGCAGGTGCCATCGTCTTCCAGCTTGTAGTCGCCAGATGCGACCCAGACCTCGCCCTTGTGCTCGATGCGGACCTGCGCCGAACCCAGCACGTGGCCGGCCGGATGGAGCGAGACGCGCACGCCGTTGTGCCCGATCGCCTCGCCGTATTCGAGCGTCTGCAGGTTGATGTCGCCCAGACGATGCCGCAGCGTGCCTTCGCTCTGCACATGCGCGAGGTAGTGGCCGTGCCCGACGCGCGCATGGTCCGAATGGGCGTGGGTGATGATGGCGCGGCCGACAGGGCGCCACGGGTCGATGTAGAAATCGCCGGCCGGACAGTACAGCCCCTGCGGCCTTGCCACGATGAGGTCCATGGAGCCATCCTAGCGTCGGCGACGCACGCCATGCGTAGGACGCGGGCGATCGCGGCCATCTGACGCATTTCTCCTGCCATATGCCGCTGCCAGAAAGCCAAAAGCCGCCCTCGGGCGGCTTTTCTCCTGCGAGGGCGACCCCTGCCGCAGGATTTATCGCTTGTCGCGGTACTTGCGCAGCGCGGCGATCTGGGCCGCCATGACCGCCAGTTCGGACTGGGCCTTGGCCAGGTCCAGTTCGTTCTTGGCGTTGCGCACGGCTTCCTCGGCAGCAGCCTTGGCGGCGGCGGCCTTCTCGTCGTCCAGGTCCTTGCCGCGGATGGCGGTGTCGGACAGCACGGTCACGCAGTTGGGCTGCACTTCGAGGATGCCACCGGCCACGAAGACGAATTCTTCGGTGCCGTCGGCTTTCTCGATGCGGACCGAGCCGGGCCGGATGCGCGTGATCAGCGGCGTGTGGCGCGGGTAGATGCCGAGCTCGCCGGCTTCACCGGGCAGGGCCACGAACTTGGCCTCGCCCGAGAAGATGGACTCTTCGGCGCTGACGACTTCTACTTGAATGGTGCTCATCACATTCTCCTAAAACCACCTCAAGCCAGTGACACCGTGGAACCGGCTTCGCCGGGCCACCGGTGTCGCCCCCTTGAGGGGGAAGCGGCAAAGCCGCTTCGGGGGTGGTCAGACTTTTTTGGCTTTCTCGAAGGCTTCGTCGATGGTGCCGACCATGTAGAAGGCCTGCTCGGGCAGATGATCGCACTCACCGGCCACGATCATCTTGAAGCCGCGGATGGTTTCGGCCAGCGGCACGTACTTGCCGGGCGAACCCGTGAACACTTCGGCCACGTGGAACGGCTGCGACAGGAAACGCTGGATCTTGCGGGCGCGGGCCACGATCAGCTTGTCGTCGGGCGACAGTTCGTCCATGCCCAGGATGGCGATGATGTCGCGCAGTTCCTTGTAGCGCTGCAGCGTGCCCTGCACGGCGCGGGCCGTACCGTAGTGGTCTTCACCGACGACGTGCGGGTCCAGCTGGCGGCTGGTGGAGTCCAGCGGGTCCACGGCGGGGTAGATACCCAGCGCGGCGATGTCACGCGACAGCACGACGGTGGAGTCCAGGTGGGCGAAGGTCGTGGCAGGCGACGGGTCGGTCAAGTCATCGGCAGGCACGTACACGGCCTGGATGGAGGTGATCGAGCCGACCTTGGTCGACGTGATGCGCTCCTGCAGGCGGCCCATTTCCTCGGCCAGCGTCGGCTGGTAGCCCACGGCGGAAGGCATGCGGCCCAGCAGCGCGGACACTTCGGTGCCGGCCAGCGTGTAGCGGTAGATGTTGTCCACGAAGAACAGCACGTCACGGCCTTCGTCGCGGAACGACTCGGCGATGGTCAGGCCGGTCAGCGCGACGCGCAGACGGTTGCCCGGGGGCTCGTTCATCTGGCCGTAGACCATGGCCACCTTGGATTCGGGCAGGTCGTCCAGCTTGACGACGCCGGAATCGGCCATCTCGTGATAGAAGTCGTTGCCTTCACGGGTACGCTCACCCACACCGGCGAACACCGACAAGCCCGAGTGCGCCTTGGCGATGTTGTTGATGAGTTCCATCATGTTCACGGTCTTGCCCACGCCGGCGCCACCGAACAGACCCACCTTGCCGCCCTTGGCGAACGGGCAGACCAGGTCGATCACCTTGATGCCGGTTTCGAGCAGTTCCTGCGAAGGCGACAGCTCGTCATAAGCCGGGGCCTTGCGGTGGATGGAGGCGGTGAGTTCCTGGCCGACGGGACCGCGCTCGTCGATCGGGTTGCCCAGCACGTCCATGATGCGGCCGAGGGTGGCCTTGCCCACGGGCACGGTGATGGGGTTGCCGGTGTTGGACACCAGGATGCCGCGGCGCAGGCCGTCGGCGGAACCGAGCGCAATGGTGCGCACGATGCCGTCACCCAGCAGCTGCTGCACTTCGAGCGTCAGCGGCGAACCGTCGAGCTTGAGGGCGTCGTACAC
The DNA here is from genome assembly GCF_049445855.1 of Variovorax sp. VNK109. NCBI lineage: Bacteria > Pseudomonadati > Pseudomonadota > Betaproteobacteria > Burkholderiales > Comamonadaceae > Variovorax > Variovorax sp. VNK109. The sequence continues at coordinate 1,472,672 of NZ_JBMSDV010000001.1, forward strand.
CTTGGGCATCTGGTCACGCGGGAACTCCACGTCCACCACGGCGCCGATGCACTGAACAATCTTTCCTTGGACTTGAGCCATTTTTTGCTCCAATAAATTTCGATTTGGTGGACGTCAACCGCTGATGGCAGCCGCGCCGGAGACGATCTCGGACAGTTCCTTCGTGATCGCGGCCTGGCGGGTCTTGTTGTAGACCAGCTTCAGTTCCGAAATCACGTTGCCCGCGTTGTCGGTGGCGGCCTTCATGGCCACCATGCGCGCGGCCTGCTCGGACGCCATGTTTTCAGCCACGGCCTGGAAGACCAGTGCTTCGACATAGCGGACCAGCAGCTCGTCGATCACCGACTGCGCATCCGGTTCGTAGATGTAGTCCCAGCTATGCGCACCGGACTCCCTGGCTTCCGCCTCGAGTTGTGCCTGCGACAGCGGCAGCAGTTGCTGGACCACCGGTTCCTGGCGCATGGTGTTGATGAACTTCGTGTAGCAGACGTACACGGCGTTCACCTCGCCACGGACATACGCGTCGAGCAGCACCTTCACGGGACCGATCAGCTTGTCCAGGTGCGGCTTGTCACCCAGCTGGGTCACGTGCGACACGACCTTGGCGCCGATGCGGCCCAGGAAGCCGAGCCCCTTGCTGCCGATCGCCACGACCTCGGCCGACTGGCCCTGGCCCTGCAGATCGCGCAGCTTGTTGGTGACGGCGCGCAGGATGTTGGTGTTCAGGCCGCCGCACAGTCCCTTGTCCGTCGTCACCACGATGAAGCCCGCGACCTTGGCCTCGTTGGTCTTCATGAACGGATGGACGTACTCGGGATTGGCCTGGCCCAGGTTGGCGGCAATGTCGCGCACCTTTTCAGCGTAGGGACGGGCCGCACGCATGCGTTCCTGTGCCTTGCGCATCTTGGACACGGAAATCATTTCCATGGCCTTGGTGATCTTCTTCGTCGATTCGAAGTTCTTGATCTTGCCGCGGATTTCCTTGCCTGTTGCCATGGTGGCTCCTTATTCGTTGGAAGACTGCGCGATCAGGCGAAGGTCTTCTTGAATTCGGTGATGGCAGCCGTGAGCTGGGCTTCGGCGTCCTTGTCCATGGCCCGGTCGGACTCGAGCTTGGCCAGCAATGCGGCCTGCTTGTCCTTCAGGTAGGTGTGCAGGCCATGCTCGAACGACAGGACCTTCTTGACGTCGATGTCGTCGAGGAAACCCTTGTTCACGGCAAACAGCGTTGCACCCATCAGGCTGATCGGCAGCGGCGAGTACTGGGCCTGCTTGAGCAGTTCGGTCACGCGGGCACCGCGGTCCAGCTGCTTCTTGGTCGAGGCGTCCAGATCGGAAGCGAACTGCGCGAAGGCAGCCAGTTCACGGTACTGGGCCAGGTCGGTACGGATACCGCCGGACAGGCTCTTGACCAGCTTGGTCTGCGCAGCACCACCGACGCGCGACACCGAGATACCGGCGTTGATGGCGGGGCGGATACCGGCGTTGAACAGCGCGGTTTCCAGGAAGATCTGACCGTCGGTGATCGAGATCACGTTGGTCGGCACGAAAGCGGACACGTCACCGGCCTGCGTCTCGATGATCGGCAGTGCCGTCAGCGAACCGGTCTTGCCCTTGACTTCGCCCTTGGTGAACTCTTCGACGTAGTCGGCGTTCACGCGGGCTGCGCGCTCGAGCAGACGGCTGTGGAGATAGAACACGTCGCCGGGGTAGGCTTCGCGGCCCGGCGGACGGCGCAGCAGCAGCGAGACCTGGCGGTACGCCACGGCCTGCTTGGACAGGTCGTCGTAAACGATCAGGGCGTCCTGGCCGCGATCGCGGAAGTATTCGCCCATCGTGCAGCCCGAGTAGGCCGACACGTACTGCATGGCAGCGGATTCGGAAGCGCTGGCAGCCACGACGATGGTGTATTCCATCGCGCCGGCCTGTTCCAGGGCGCGCACCACGTTCTTGATCGACGAAGCCTTCTGGCCGATCGCAACGTAGACGCAGGTCATGTTCTGACCCTTCTGGTTGATGATCGCGTCGATCGCCACGGCCGTCTTGCCCGTCTGGCGGTCGCCGATGATCAGCTCGCGCTGGCCACGGCCGATCGGCACCATCGAGTCGATGGACTTCAGGCCGGTCTGCATCGGCTGGTCCACGGACTTGCGCGCGATCACGCCGGGAGCGACCTTCTCGATCACGTCCGTCATCTTGGCGTTGATCGGGCCCTTGCCGTCGATCGGCTGGCCGAGTGCGTTGACCACGCGGCCCACGAGTTCGGGGCCCACCGGCACTTCCAGAATGCGGCCCGTGCACTTGACGGTGTCGCCTTCGGAGATGTGCTCGTATTCGCCCAGAATCACCGCGCCCACCGAGTCGCGCTCGAGGTTCAGTGCCAGGCCGAAGGTCGGCACGCCGTCCTTGGTGGCCGGGAATTCCAGCATTTCGCCCTGCATCACGTCGGACAGGCCATGAATGCGGACGATACCGTCGGTCACGGACACCACGGTGCCCTGATTGCGGATGTCGGCACTGGCGGCCAGCCCTTCAATACGGCTTTTGATCAGTTCAGAGATTTCTGCGGGATTGAGTTGCATGGCTCTTTCCTTGGTTACTTGGGTTCGCGCGGTCTCGGCTGCCGGTCAGGCAGTGAGGGCGGTTTTCATTTGATCCAGTCGTGCCTTGACAGAGGTGTCGAGCACCTCGTCGCCCACGACCACGCGGATGCCGCCGATCAGCGACTCGTCCTGCACCACCGAGACGTTCAGCTTGCGGCCGAAACGCTTCTCGAGCACTGCCGATACTTCAGCCAGCTGCTGTGCGTCGATCGGGAAGGCGCTGTGCACCACGGCGTCCGACGAACCGCTGCTCGCATTGCGCAACGCACGGAACTGCGCGGCCACTTCGGGCAGCGCGGCCAGGCGACCGTTCTCGATGACGGTGCGAAGGAAGTTCTTCGCGCTGTCGGGCAGTGGCGTGCGCGCCGTGCCCGAAATCACGTCGAACACCTGCTCCGGCGTGGACTTCGGGTTGTCGGCGAACTGCAGCAGCAGCGGGCTGCCGGCGATGGCGGCCAGCTCGTCCAGCCAAGCGGATGCCTGCGCGTCGGACCCGGCAGCCTTGTACAGCGCTTCGGCGTAGGGACGGGCGATGGTGGCGATTTCGGCCATGGTGGTTCCTCGCTTACAGCTCGGTCTTCAGGCGGCCCAGCAGGTCGGCATGGACACCGGCATTCACTTCCTTGCGGAGGATCTGCTCGGCGCCCTTGACGGCCAGTGCGGCAACCTGCTCGCGCAGCGTCTCGCGGGCCTTGACCATCTGCTGGTCGGCTTCGGCACGGGCGGCGGCAACGATCTTGTTGCCTTCTTCCGTGGCGCGGGCCTTGGCTTCCTCGATGATCGACTGCGCACGACGCTCGGCGTCGGCGAGGCGCGATGCGGTCTCGGTGCGGGACTGTGCCAGTTCGGCCTCGACCTTGGCATTCGCTGCGGACAGCTCTGCCTTGGCCTTGTCCGCTGCGGCCAGGCCGTCGGCGATCTTTTGCGCACGCTCGTCCAGCGCCTTGGTGATCGGCGGCCAGACGAACTTCATGGTGAACCACACCAGGATCGCAAACACGACCGCCTGCAGAAACAGGGTCGAATTAATGTTCACGGCTCAATTCCTTTCAAGCACGAGGCTTGAGGCCGCATCAGGCCAGGACGAAGGGGTTGGCGAAGGCGAACAGCAGGGCAATGGCCACGCCGATCAGGAACGCGGCGTCGATCAGGCCGGCCAGAATGAACATCTTGGTCTGCAGTTCGTTGATCAGCTCGGGCTGGCGGGCCGAAGCTTCCAGGAACTTGCCGCCCATCAGCGCGATGCCGATGGAAGCGCCGATAGCGCCCAGACCAACGATGATGCCGCAAGCCAGAGCGACGAGGCCGAGAATGTTTTCCATGATTGCTCCTTCAGGTAAGTAGTGGAAAAGTGAAAACCGAAAAACCAGTATCGAAAATCAGTGGTGATCGTGAGCCTGGCCCACGTAGATGAGCGTCAGCATCATGAAGATGAACGCCTGCAACGTGATGACCAGGATGTGGAAGATGCTCCACACCGTACCCGCGATGACGTGGCCGACGCCGAGCCAGAAGCCCCCCGTCAGCGGATTGAATTGCCAGGCCCACACGCCACCCATGAGGGCGATCAGCATGAACACCAGCTCGCCGGCGAACATGTTGCCGAACAGCCGCATGCCGTGGGACACGGTCTTGGCCAGGAACTCGATCATCTGCATCAGGAAGTTGATCGGGTAGAGGAAGATCTTGTCGCCGAAGGGCGCCGCGACGAGTTCATGCGCCCAGCCGCCGGCGCCCTTGATCTTCACGTTGTAGACCAGGCAGACCAGCAGCACGCTGACCGACAGGCCGAGCGTGGTGGACAGGTCGGCCGTGGGCACGACGCGGTGATAGTCCTTGAAGCCCATCGCCGGACCGGCGGTGTGCCAGATCGAGGGCAGCAGATCGACGGGGATCATGTCCATCGCGTTCATCAGGAAGATCCAGACGAACACGGTGAGTGCGAGCGGCGAGACCAGCTTGCGGCTGGTGGCGTTCTTGATCACGCCCTTGGCCTGGTTCTCGACCATCTCGGAGAGGATTTCGACAGCGGCCTGGAAGCGGCCCGGCACGCCGGACGTGGCGCGGCGCGCGGCACGCCACAGCAGGAAGCAACCGATCACGCCGAGGACGATGGAATAGAAGACGGAATCCAGGTTGAAGACACTGAAGTCGACGATGCTGGTCTGCTTCGTGCTCTGGAAGGAGAAGTCCTTCTGCAGATGCTGCAAGTGGTGAACGATGTATTCACCGGCCGTCGGCGCATGCGTTCCAGTTGATTCAGCCATAAATCAGTTCCGTGTCAATTTCGACCCTGGGCGACCGGTTGCCGCGATTGCAGCCACCACACCACCCAATACATTTTCATCGTCACCACGAAGCTGGCCACCATGGTGAGCCAGCTCAGTTGAGCCACGACCTTCGGAGCCGCCAGCAGCATCGCCAGCGTCACCACGACTTTCGCGGCTTCCCAAATCATCAAGCGCAGCAGCGCAGTGGCAGGCGAAGCATTCAGGGCGCTGCGTGACAAGGCCCGCGCAAACAGGATTGCGGGAACGATCACCGACAAAGCACCCCAGGCAGCCGACCAGCCGTGGGCGGCGGAACCACCCCACAACCAGGCGACAAGAACTGCGACTCCTCCAGCCCCGGCCTGAATCAGCACCACGCGCCACATCGAAAGCGGCACCTGGCGCCTGCGCCATCGAGCCGCTTCTTCAGCGCTCATTGGCTTGAAATCAGGCCCGAACCCTCCAACTGCCTCTTCAGGCTCTTCTGCTTTCAGGTCAGGAGAAGTCATTGTGCGCACCATTGATGACATGTTGACGCCCCATGCTCGTCTACCGACCCTTGCCTTGCGCTTTGCGCCAAGGCAATTTCACAAAGCTTTTCATTATACGTAGAAACCCGCAGCGCTCCGACAAGCCCTGAGACAGCAATCAGGAAAGCGCCCCGAAAGAGGGCTTTTGTGGTGGGCAAAAGCCGCTGGGTCACTTCACAGGCCGCGGCACTTCGCAGGTGAATCACGCGACAATCCTGCCCATGGAATCCTCGCCTGCCGTCTTGCCCGTCACGACGCTGCACGGCAAGCCGATTGGAAACGACCGCGTCGGCCCCATCTACAAACAGGAAGCCCAACCATGACCACCACCGACTCGACGCCCCGCAGCGAATCGCTCATCGAATATCCGTCGCGCTTTCCCATCAAGGTGATGGGCGCGAAGGTGGACGGATTCGTGCACGCGGTCACGGCCATCGCAAAGCAGTTCGACCCCGGATTCGATGCATCCAGCGTCGAGTTGCGCGACAGCAAGGCCGGCAACTACCTGGGCGTCACCATCACCATCACGGCCACCAGCCGCGAGCAGCTCGACGAGCTGTACCGCACGCTGTCCACGCATCCGATGGTGAAGGTCGTCCTCTGAGGGTTGCCGCGCCCCATGGAAACGCAAATGCGCGGCCGGGTGGACTACTTGCCCACCTATGCGGCCATGCAGGCCTTCACCGGGAGCCGAACGGCCGAAACGCCGGACACGCTGTGGGTGTGCGAACACCCACCTGTCTACACGCAGGGGCTGGCCGGGCAGGCGAGCCATGTGCTCGCTCCGGGCGACATTCCCGTGGTCCCAACCAACCGCGGTGGCCAGGTCACCTACCATGGTCCCGGCCAGGTCGTGGCCTATCCACTGGTCGACCTGCGGCGGGCCGGCTACTTCGTGAAGGAATACGTGTACCGGATCGAGGAAGCCGTCCTCCGCACGCTCGGGCATTTCGGGGTGACGGGCCACCGGGTCGCCGGCGCGCCGGGCATCTACGTGCGGCTGGACGACCCGTTTTCCCATGCAGCCCTGACCGGCCCTGCGCCGGCCGGCAACCCGTTCCGGGGGCTGGGCAAGATTGCCGCCCTGGGCATCAAGGTCAGCCGCCACTGTACCTACCACGGCGTGGCACTGAACGTGGCGATGGACCTGGAACCCTTTTCCCGTATCAACCCTTGCGGTTATGCAGGGCTGCAAACCGTGGACCTTTCTACAATCGGCGTTCAGACCACCTGGGATGAAGCCGCCACCGTGCTGGGCCAGAAGCTCGGCAACAGGCTGGCCCCCTAGAAGATGAGCCAACGATGAGCACCACCGAAGTCGTGCGCGATGCGCAAACCGTCGAGACCTACAACGCCTCTGCCAAGCAGAAGGCGGCGGCGAAGCTTTCGCGCATTCCCGTGAAGGTCGAGCACGCCGAGGTGCTCAAGAAGCCGGACTGGATCCGCGTCAAGGCGGGCTCGCCCACCACGCGCTTCTACGAGATCAAGCAGATCCTGCGTGAAAGCAATCTGCACACGGTGTGCGAGGAAGCCTCGTGCCCGAACATCGGCGAGTGCTTCGGCAAGGGCACGGCCACGTTCATGATCATGGGTGACAAATGCACCCGCCGCTGCCCGTTCTGCGACGTGGGCCATGGCCGCCCCGATCCGCTGGACAAGGACGAGCCGCTGAACCTGGCGCGCACCATTGCACGCCTGAAGCTCAAGTACGTGGTGATCACCAGCGTGGACCGCGACGACCTGCGTGACGGCGGCAGCGGCCACTTCGTCGAGTGCATCCGGAAGACACGCGAACTCTCCCCATCGACGCAGATCGAAATCCTCGTGCCCGACTTCCGCGGCCGCGACGACCGCGCACTCGAAATCCTGAAAGCCGCACCGCCGGACGTGATGAACCACAACCTGGAAACCGCGCCCCGCCTGTACAAGGAAGCGCGCCCGGGCAGCGACTACCAGTTCAGCCTGAACCTGCTGAAGAAGTTCAAGGCGCTGCATCCGACCGTGCCGACCAAGAGCGGCATCATGGTGGGCCTGGGCGAAACCGACGAGGAAATCCTGCAGGTCATGCGCGACATGCGCGAGCACGACATCGACATGCTCACCATCGGCCAGTACCTCGCGCCGACCATGAGCCACCTGCCCGTGCGCCGCTACGTGCACCCCGACACCTTCCGGATGTTCGAGGAGAAGGCGTACGAGATGGGCTTCACCCACGCCGCCGTCGGTGCGATGGTCCGGTCGAGCTACCACGCCGACCACCAGGCCGAGATGGCCGGCCTCCAGCCGGTCGCCTGACAAGCGCAGTGCCGCCGCCGTGAACACGACCGCGGCATCTTCCGCCCCCAGCGCCTCGCCCTGGCGGGCGCCGCACGCAACACCTGCCTGCCCCAACTGCGGCGCGCTGATGCAGCCCACGCCGCTGGAAGGTCACTATGGTCCGCCGGTCCCCACGGACGTCTGCCTGAACTGCCACCTGGTGTGGTTCGATGAATTCGAATCGGTCCGCCTGTCGGGGCTGGGTTGGGTGCAGTTGCTGCGGCTCATGCGCACCGGCGACTCTTCTTCCGGCGCGCCGTTGTCGTCAAGGCTGGGTTGCGTGCGCTGCGATGCGCCGCTGAAGCCGGTGAACAACCTCACGCGATTCGGCCGCTTCGCTGCGCTCGAATGCCCACGCCGTCACGGCCACCTGCAGACATTCAGCCTGCTGCTCGCCGAGCGTGGCCTCGTGCGCCCGATGTCGCGCAGCGACCTGCAGACTCTGGCCGAGGAAAAGCGTGTGGCCTGCTGCCTCAATTGCGGCAGCGCCATCTCGGAACTGGCTGAACGGTGCAAGCACTGCGAAAGCCCCCTGGTGGTGATCGACATGCCGCGCCTCATGGAAGCCCTGCTGGTGCGCCACGCCAAGCCGGTGTCGGAAGAAGCCGCGTCGCATGTGGCATGGCATTGCATGGGCTGCGGTTCGGCGCTGGAGCCCACGCGCTCGGCGCGTTGCGAGTACTGCCATCACGCCGTGGTGGTGCCGTCACTGGTGGACATCGGGCCCCTGCTGGACACTGTGGAGCCGATCCTGCGCGGCTTCCTGCCGCGCGCCGCGAAGCCCCATGGTGCACGCCTGCGCGAGCAGCTCGGTGACTACCGCGCCACAGCCGTGTTCCGCTTCTGGCGACGATTCTCCGAGCCGAAGCGCGAAACCGTGACGCTGGTGAAGGTGGTGTTCGCGATGATCACCGCGCTGGCCATCTGGATCTACCTGCACTGAGCGAGGGGCCGGTGGCCGCTCACTCCGTCAGCATCAGCGACGGCTCTTCCGCGTGCAGCACCTGCTGCGCCCAGCCGGCCAGGCGCGACGTGTCAGCGCGCAGGACTTCCTGCTTCACCGCCAGGATCTGCGCCGGGTGCATCGAAAAGCTGCGCAGGCCGAGACCGAGCAGCAGGCGCGTGAGCGCGATGTCACCCGCCATTTCGCCGCAGACGCTCACGCCCTTGCCCTGCGCATTGCATTCGGCGATCGTGTCGGCGAGCAGGCGCAGCACGGCCGGATGCAGCGGGTCGTACAGGTGCGCGACCGATTCGTCGGCACGGTCGATGGCCAGCGTGTACTGGATCAGGTCGTTCGTGCCGACCGAGAGGAAATCGAAGTACTTGAGGAACAGCTTGAGCGTGAGTGCCGCAGCCGGGATTTCGATCATCGCGCCCAGCTTCACGTCGCCGAAGGCGATGCCCCGCGCCTTCAGGTCGGCACGGGCCTGCTCGATCAACGCGATCGTCTGACGGATCTCCACACCGTGCGCCAGCATGGGGATGAGCATGTGAACCGGACCGTGCGCCGCCGCCCGCAGGATGGCGCGCAACTGGTCGAGGAACATGGCCGGATCTGCCAGGCTCCAGCGGATCGCGCGCAGGCCGAGCGCCGGATTCAGGTGCGCCTCTTCCTTGAGGGCGCGGTCCAGCGGCTTGTCGGCACCGACGTCCACGGTACGGATGGTGACGGGCAGGCCCTGCATGCCCTCGACGGCGCGACGGTAGGCCTGGTACTGCTCCTCCTCGCCCGGCAGGTTGCCGCTGCGGCCCATGAACAGGAATTCGCTGCGGAACAGGCCTACGCCCTGGGCGCCGGCCTTGACGGCCGCCGTCGCGTCGTCGGGCATCTCGATGTTGGCGAGCAATTCCACGTGCTGGCCGTCCAGCGTGACGGCGGGCGTGTGGCGCAGCCGCGAAAGGCGCTCGCGCTCGACTTCGCCCTGCCGTTGCTTGAAGCCGTATTCGGCGAGGATGATCGCCGACGGATCGACGATCACCACACCGGCATCGCCGTCTATGATGACCCAGTCGTCCTGCCGCACCAGCTGGCTCGCCAGCCGCGCACCCACCACGGCAGGGATGTCCATGCTGCGCGCGACGATCGCGGTGTGCGAAGTCTTGCCGCCCACATCGGTCACGAAGCCGGCAAACACGCTCTGCTTGAACTGCAGCATGTCGGCCGGCGAGAGGTCGTGGGCGATCAGAACCAGCGGCACGTCGACCGTGTCGTCCAGCAGCAGGTCCTGCTGGGTCCTTCGGCGCGGCGTGGCGACCACGGGAAGCGCTGCCCCCTTCATGTGGCGCAGGATGCGTTCGACCACCTGCTCGAGGTCGGCCTTGCGTTCGCGCAGGTACTCGTCCTCCATCTCGTCGAACTGGCGGGCGATCACCTCGAGTTGCGTCGTCAGGGCCCATTCGGCGTTGTAAAGCCGCTCGCTCACCCAGTGCTTGACGCCGTTCTCCATCTCCTTGTCCTGCAGGAGCATGAGATGCACATCCAGCAGCGCGGTGAGCTCGGGCGGCGCATCGCGCGGCATGTCTTCCTGCAGCCGCTGGATTTCCTCGACCACTGCGTTGCGCGCGGTGCGCACGCGCATGACTTCGGACTCGACCTGGTGCGGCTCGATGAAATAGTGCGCCACGTCCACGCGGCTCGATGCCACGATCACGGCGCGCCCGATGGCGACGCCGCGCGCGACAGGAAGGCCGTGGACAGCGAAGGTCATCGCGTCACTCGCCTTCGCCGAACTTGTCGCCGATCAGCGCGAGCAATGCATCCATCGCTTCCTGCTCGCGTTCGCCGCTGGTCTCCAGCTCGACTTGCGTGCCGATGCCCGCGGCCAGCATCATCACGCCCATGATGCTCTTGGCATTGACGCGGCGCTCGCCGCGCGCGATCCACACTTCACACGGGAATGAGCCGGCCAGCTTGGTCAGCTTGGCCGAAGCCCGGGCATGCAGGCCCAGCTTATTGCTGATGGTCGTAGATGTTCTGATCATTCTTTCGTCTGGCCTGGTTCTGGGGTGCGGTGATCGCCACCTGCATCACCCCCTGCGTGCCGCCCACCACGGCACGTTGCACGAGCGCCTCGAGCGACTCGTGGCGATAACTCACGGTACGCAGCAGCATCGGGAGATTCACTCCGGTGATCAGGCGTGAATTCACGCCGTCCACCAGCTTCTGCGCCACATTGCACGGCGTCGCACCGAACAGGTCGGTCAGCACCAGTGTGCTGTCCGTGCCGAGCTGGTCCATCGTGATGCGCGCTGCGGAGAGCGTCTCCTCGGGCGACACATTGGGCTGTACATCCATTGCCAGCACACCGCGCCCGCAGTCGGGGAACACATGCAGCGCACACTGCCGCAAGGCGTGGGCCAGCGGCGCATGGGCAATGATGAAAATGCCGTTCATGAATCGCGATTATGCGGTTTGCCCGCGAGAAACCAGCCATAAGCGCCCACGCAGCAGACCAGAAGCAACGCCAGCGCTGCGCGGAAGGCCTGCGGTTCGGACAGGCCCATGGCCTTGAAGCCGTCGATCGACAGCCCGATGCCCCACTGCACGGCGAACACGCCGACAAAGATCACGAGGTTGTAAGCCGAAAGCGCGCGCCCCGCGAGCGCCGCAGGAAACGCCAGACCGACCGCGGGGTGTGCCTGCGCGACGACGGTACAGCTCACGCAGTAAAGCGCCAGGGCCAGCGCGCCCGCCCGCGGCCCCGCGACGATGATGCCCAGCAGGCACAACAGATGCACCGGCACGCACCACGTGAGCAGGCGGTCGGCATCGATGCCGCGCCGGGCAAGCCACGGATTCACCATGCCCCAGGTCCAGAACGTACAGAGCATGGAGACATTCACGGCGAACAGGCCCGTCGCTGCGGCGAGTGGCGTATAGCCCGCCACCTTCACCATCCACGGCACGGCCCAGAGCGTCTGCACCGCCAGCAGGCCGCCATAGCAGAAAAAGCCCAGCGGCATCATCTTGCGGAAGTACGGGTGCCGCCAGATCGCGCCGTACCCCGCTGGCGCGTCGCCATGCGGCTGCACGTCCCAGCGCGGCACCTTCCACGCCACGATGATCATGGACACCGCCAGCAAAACTGCCAGCGCGAGGAACAGCGGACGCCAGCCGGTGATGGGCAGGAGCCACTGCACCGGAAGCGTGGATGCAACCATGCCCAGCGAGCCCGTCATCAGCATCCAAGAGTTGGCGCGCATCTGCGCGGCAGGCGTGAGCCAGCGTCGGTAGCCGGTGAGAGGAGCCATGAGGCAGGCGCTCACGCCAACACCGGTGAGCACACGCGCAACCAGCAGGCCGGAAAAGCTGTCCGCCAGCGCGAAGGCCGCGCAGCCTGCCACGGCCACGAAAAGAAAGCCCAGCACCACGCGCTTGGGGCCGTGCCGGTCGAGCCACGCGCCCAGCGGCAACTGCGTGAACGAGAAGCCGAGGAAATAGCCGCCCGCCAGAAGCCCGAGGTCTCTGGCGTTGAGGCCGAATTCGGCCGTGAGTGCAGGTGACAGCGTGGCCGTGCTGCCGCGCACCAGCGCCGAGAAGAAATAGGCGAAGGCAAAGGCCAGGAAGACCATGACCGCGACGGGCCGGGACAACACGGCGGAGACGGGGGTGTTCATGAAAGCCTCAAACCCGAGAAGAAGGTTTCAGCGGCTTCACCGGCGGCTTTGCGATCCGGCCCGTTCGTGAGCTGCATGACCTGCATGACTTTCGCGCCCCGTGCAAACCAGGCGACGCGGACTGCCAGCGCGCTGCCGTCGGCCTGCTGTCCGACGAGCGCCACGCGCGTGGCCGGCACGGCCGCATCGGCACCCGCCACCGCGATGGGTTCGTCACGCACCTTGGTCGCACGCAACGTTGCCAGCGTCTGCGTCTTCCATTGCGAAAGAAGCGGGCCCGCGCGGGCCGCATCGGCTGCGTCGACCCACGCAATGGTGAACATGCTGCCGTCTGCCTCGCAGCCCTGCATGCGCATTTCGACAGGATTGCCGCCCAGATCCACACGGCGGGCGCCATGGTCGGGCTTGCAGGGCAGCAAGGCCTGCAGGTCCGCGCCGTCCATGCGGACTTCGCGCCAGTTGTAGGTGGGGGAACACGCGGCCAGCGAGCCCGCCAGACACAAGGTCAGGGACAGGGATGCCAGCGCCGGGAGACAACGCATGGCGAGATTATCCCAGCCCGTCGGGGTGGCGATCCCGCGGTGGTCAAATACGGGGCATGAGTGATGCTTGGCACTGCCAAAGAGTTGACACAAACCGCCCGCTTGTCTCTCGAACGGGCGTTGACAGGGTTGTCAGCGCCCGCTGCAGGTGCTTGAATCCCCGTTCGGGCGAAAATTGAACGTTGGCAGAGAGAAAAAATTCAGATGGAACTGGTTAGCAAGACGGTGGGTTACACCCCCCCTCCCGCGCCCAACCCGGCGGCGGAGCCGACTGAGCCCGCCCCGGCCCAGGAGCAACCCGACTACGCGCTCGCCGGCATCATCGGCTCGCAGTTGTCCGAGCCCGTGCAGGTGATGAAATCGATCATCGAGGAATTCACCCAGACGCGGAAGATTTCCCGCGTCCAGCTGGGCGAGCTGCGGCGTGCCATCGATTCCGCCGACCGTGTCGCACGGCAGAGCCAGCAGATCGCCCGCCTGTCCGAGGGTCGGCTGCGGCAGTCGCACGAGCGCCTGCACCTGGACAAGATCCTGGACGATGCGCTCAGCGACCACATGGAAGCCTTGCAGCTTGCGGGTGTGGAACTCGTTCGCACGGTGAAGCCGGTGGAGGTGATCGTCGATCCGGGGCTGCTGTCCAGCCTGATCGACGCCGCTCTTGAGTGGGGCATCGAACTCGGGCAGCGGCTCACCGTGAGCCTGTCCATCAAGAACTGGCCGGAACATGCCATCCTGCAGGTCAAGGCGAACCAGACCGTGGTGAGCCATGAAACCATCGACCTGTCCGAGCGCGGCAACGCGATGAACTGGCAATTGCTGGTGCAGGTCGCACGCGCGATGGGCGTGAGCCTGCAGCGTGAATTCGGCGAAGGCGAGGCGCATGTCACGCTGGAGTTCGCACGTACCGTCAAGCAGCTTGAAGGCCTTTCCACGCTGGAACTGGACACCGGCGAAGACTCGGTCGACAGCGTGCACAGTGGCACGCGCCCCCTGGCCGGTCACCGCATCCTGCTGGCGACGGCCGACTCGCTCGTGCGCGCAGAAGTGCAGAACGCGGCAGGGCTGCTGGGGCTGGTGGTGGACACCGTCTCCACAGCGCGCCAGGCGGTGCGCTGCGTGGAAATCGACATGCCGCACATGCTGATCGTCGACGAGCGCGTGCGTGACGAGCAACTGGACAACCTCATCCTCGACCTGCGCCGCCACAACCCGAACTTCGGACTGCTGGAGATCGCCGATGACTCGAACACCTTTGCCATCGCCAGCTGGATGAGCGACACCAACACGCGTGTCAGCCGTGATCTGCTGCGCACCCAACTGTCATCGCTGCTGACGCTGGAGCTCGCGAAGTCGTTCTGACGAATGCGACGGGCGAGGCCTGCGCGCCCTACCCGGCCCGTTCCGTTCCGGACGCGTCATTTGATCGCGCCGAACACCTTCTTGAGGATCGCGCTTCCGGATCCGACGGGATCCTGGCGGATTTTCTTTTCCTCTTCGCCGATGACGAAATAGAGGCCATCCAGGGACTTGCCCGTCACGTACTGCTGGATGTTGGCGTCTTCCTTGCGGACGAGCCCGAAGCCCGACGCCTTGCCGGCCACCTGGTTGTATTTGGCGGCCAGGCCCACCTTTTCGGTGGCTTTGGTCACCACGGGCAGGAACTTGCCGCTCAGCGGCTGGCGGGTTTTTTCAGCGAAGAAGCTGGTCACGGAGGTGTCGCCGCCGGTCAGGATGTTTTTTGCATCGGTCACGCTCATGGTCTTCACGGCATTGATGAGCAGGTCCCTGGCCATGGGTACGGCAGATTCGGCGGCGCGATTCATGGACGTCACGAGCTCGTCCAACTGCGGGCCCCGGCCCATGGCCTTGAGGATCCTGGACGCATCTTCCAGGAAACCGGGCAGCGGAATCCGAACTTTTGCGTTGCCGAGGAATCCATCTGTCCTGCCGAGCAGATTGACAGCTGCGACGGCGCCCTTCTCCAGCGCGGTCTTGAGCCCCTGCGACGCCTCGCCATCGGTCAGGTCGCTCAGTGAAAGTGCATGGGCCTGCTGCCAAGCCAGCAGAACCATGGAACCAAGCGCGGAAGTGGTGGCGGAATTAAACTGTCGGCGATCCATGGTGTAGGCCCTCAATGAAACGAGTCTTGTATGTTGCCGCAGCAGCGGCGGTATTGGCAATCGGAGCCGGCGTGTATTTTGCCGGCGGTGCGACGGCCGCTCCCCAGTCAACGTTCGTGTTGCTGGACGGGAGCACCAAGACCACCGCCGACATGAAAGGCAAGGTCACACTGGTGAACTTCTGGGCGACCAGCTGCACCACCTGCGTTGCCGAGATGCCCAAGGTCATCTCCACGTATGACAAGTACAAGGGTCAGGGGTATGACACGGTCGCCGTGGCGATGAGCTACGACCCGCCGGCGTACGTCGTGAACTTTGCCGAGTCACGCAAGCTGCCCTTCAAGGTCGCCATCGACAACACGGGCAAGGTGGCGCAAGCCTGGGGCGATGTGAAGCTCACGCCGACGACCTACGTCGTCAACAAGCGTGGGGAAATCGTCAAGCGCTATGTCGGCGAGCCCGACTTCGGTGAACTGCACCAGCTGATAGAGAAGCTCCTGGCCGAGACCTGACGCGCCCTGCTTCATTGCCCAAAGAAAAAGCCGGCGGATGCCGGCTTTTTCTGTCTGATGGACGCGCCCAGTTCGGCGCGTTCAGTTGCGGAACGCGTCGTGGCAGGCCTTGCACGAAGCACCCGTCGTGCCAACGGAGGCCTTGATGCTGTCCAGATTGCCCGTCTTGGCAACGGCGGCCAGCTTGCCCATTTCGGCAATGGAGGCGTCGGCCAGTTCCTTGAACTTCGCCTGTTCCTTCCAGATTTCCGGCTTGGCCTTGCCTCCCTCGGTGCCCGGACCGAATCCGGTCCACGGCAGCTTGATCAGATCCGCCGCCTTCTGCGACTTTTCAGCGGCTTCCGCTGCATCGAACGGGAAGCGGCCATTGGCCATGCCGGCAACGCGAGCGAAGTTCTGCTGCATTTCCTTCAGCGTGGACTGGCGATGTTTGATCGCGTCCTGCGGGTTGGCGAACTGCGCAAAGACCGGTGCAGACAGGCTGACTGCTGCTGCAGCCAAGGCCAGGGAGGCAATTGCATTCATCGATTTTTTTCCTTCGTGGGTTTGTGGGACTGCCTTGGCTGAGGAGTATGCCTGTGCGCAAAAAGTTCAGTCTGGAACCAAAATCACGAAACCCTGCCTAATTGCGCACCCACGCCCAAGCGTGCCACGATGAGTCTCCACGAGGGAAATGACAATGCAAACAAAAACCCGCATCTGGGACCTGCCCACGCGCCTTTTCCACTGGGCGCTCGTCTTCTGCGGCGTCGGCCTGTTCGTCACAGCCTACACGGGCGTCATGCTTTGGCATTTCCGGCTCGGCTACGCGGTGCTCGCCTTGCTGCTGTTCCGGCTGGTCTGGGGTTTCGCGGGCGGGCGCTGGTCACGCTTCTCGAGTTTCATCCATTCGCCTGCTGCCGCTTTCCGCCAGCTCGCGGGGCGCGGCGATCCGGCCCATGCAGCGGGCCATTCGCCAACCGGCGCACTGTCCGTGTTCGCCTTGCTGCTGATCCTGCTTGCGCAAGTGGGCACGGGCATGCTGAGCGACGATGCCATCTCCTTCGCAGGGCCGCTTGCGCAATTTGCGTCCAGCGACACGGTCGACGCCGCGACCCGTTATCACAAGGACATCGGGCAATGGCTGCTGGCGGGGCTTGTCGGCCTCCATGTGGCGGCCGTCCTGTTCTATCTGCTGATCAAGAAAAGGAATCTCACGGCAGCCATGCTCACGGGTGACAAGCCGCTTGAAGTGCAGGTGCAACCCGCGCGCGATGACGCCCGATCGCGTTTGCTGGCACTGGTGATTTTTGCGCTTTGCGGCGGCGCCGTCTGGGGCATGGTGCGCTGGACCGGCGGCTGATTCGGCCGCTACACTGGGGTCAGTGTCTTCTCCAACCATCCGACTTCTCGTTCCTGGCACGACCGCGGAACTCGAGGCCACGCGCGAGATTTTCCGCGAGTACGCCAACTCGCTGGGTATCGATCTCGGCTTCCAGGGCTTCGAGGAAGAGTTGCACGCCTTGCCTGGTGACTACTCACATCCACGTGGTGCGCTACTGCTGGCGATGGTGGATGGCGACGTCGCTGGATGCTGCGCGCTACGCGCGATGGACAACGTCGACTACCCGAACGCGTGCGAGATGAAACGTCTATACGTGCGCAAGGCGTTTCGCGGCTTCGGTCTGGGCCGACAGCTGGCGGAAGCCATCCTGGATGCAGCGCGGCAGGCCGGCTATGCCAGTGTGCTGCTCGACACGCTGGACGATATGGAATCCGCCCGCGCCCTGTATGAAGAATTGGGCTTTGAGGAAGTGCCGCCGTACTATCACAACCCGATAGCTGGCGCTCACTACCTCAAAGCAGATCTTTGACAGGCAGCCCGTCCGGGCCCCACCCTCGTTCAGGCCTTGACCTGTGCGAGCATGGTCCCGGCGTCGCTCACTTCGAACTTGCCGGGCGCCTCGACATTCAGGCTGACGACCTCGCCGTCCTTGACCAGCATCGAGTAGCGGTTGCTGCGCAGACCCATGCCGCGGGCCGTCAAATCCAGTGTCAGGCCCGTCGCCTTGGCGAATTCGGCGCTGCCATCGCCCAGCATGCGCACCTTGCCGTCCGTCTTCTGTTCACGTGCCCAAGCGCCCATGACGAATGCGTCGTTCACGCTCACACACCAGATTTCGTCCACGCCTGCCGCCTTCAGCTCATCGAACTTTTCGACATAGCCGGGTACGTGCTTGGCGGAACAGGTGGGCGTGTATGCACCCGGCAGGGCAAACAGCGCAATCGTCTTGCCTGCCGCCGACTTGCTGACGTCCACCGGATTCGGCCCGATGCTGCAGCCCTCGCCCTCGACTTCCGAGTATTCCATCAGGGTTGCCGCAGGCAGTTTGTCACCGACTTTGATCATCTTGAGCTCCAAAAAAGAAAACGACCCACATTGTGGGCCGTTTCCAGAAGCGTTGCAGCAGTAGTGCCGTGCAGCTCAGACGACGATTGCCTTTTCGACCAGACGCGTGGCGATCCAGTTCTTCGTCTTGGAGATCGGACGGCTTTCCGTGATCTCGATCATGTCGCCCATCTTGTACTCGCCCTTTTCGTCGTGGGCGTGGTACTTGCTGGAACGGGCAACGATCTTGCCGTACAGCTCGTGCTTGACGCGGCGCTCGACGAGCACCGTGACCGTCTTGGCGCGCTTGTCGCTGACCACCTTGCCAATCAAGGTGCGCTTGAGGGATTTTTTAGCTTCCGTCATGTGTGCTCCTTACTTGGCGGCTTGCTTTTGGGCAAGGATGGTTTTGGCGCGGGCGATGCTGCGGCGGGTCACGCGCAGCTGGCCGGTATTGCCCAGCTGTTGCGTGGCTTTCTGCATGCGCAGGTTGAAGTGGGCCTTTTGCAGGTCCTTCACTTCGGCCTGCAGGCCGGCGACGTCTTTCTGGCGCAGTTGTTCAGTGGCTTTGGACATAGGTCTTCTCCTGATCAAGCGCCGATTTGACGGGCAACAAACGTGGTGCGAAGCGGCAGCTTGGCAGCGGCCAGGCGGAATGCCTCGCGCGCCAGGTCTTCGGGCACGCCCACGATTTCGTACAGCACCTTGCCGGGCTGGATTTCAGCCACGTAGTACTCGGGGTTGCCCTTGCCGTTACCCATGCGCACTTCTGCGGGCTTCTGGGAAATCGGCTTGTCGGGGAACACGCGAATCCAGATACGGCCGCCACGCTTCACGTGACGGGAAATCGCACGGCGTGCGGCTTCGATCTGGCGGGCCGTCAGACGGCCACGGTCGGTGGACTTCAGGCCGAAATCACCGAACGCCACCGAGTTGCCCCGGGTTGCGATGCCAGTGTTGCGGCCCTTCTGTTCCTTGCGGAATTTTCTGCGAGCGGGTTGCAGCATTTTTCTACTCCGTGATGAGCGACCGGTTACTCGGTCTTGGCGCCGTCAGCTGCTGCAGCTGGCGCGGCTACCTTGCGGACGCGCTTAACGGCGGTTTTCGGTGCATCGGCTCCCGTGGCCTCTGCGGGTTTGTCACTGCCATCGGCCGGCGCGGCATTGGTGCCGGTCGGACGACGGGGACCGCCACGGCGGTCGCCAGCCGGGCGGTCGCCCGGGCGGCCATCGCGACGCGGGCCGCGGGGACGGCGCTCTTCTTCAGCGCGCGGCTCGACGGCTGCGGGCAGATCGTTGCGGCCCAGCGTATCGCCCTTGTAGACCCACACCTTGACGCCGATGACGCCATAGGTGGTCTTGGCTTCGGAGAAGCCATAGTCGATGTCGGCACGCAGGGTGTGAAGCGGCACGCGGCCTTCGCGGTACCACTCGGTACGGGCGATTTCGATGCCATTCAGGCGGCCGGCAGACATGATCTTGATGCCCTGGGCACCCAGACGCATGGCGTTCTGCATGGCGCGCTTCATGGCGCGGCGGAACATGATGCGCTTCTCGAGCTGCTGGGTGATGCTGTCGGCGATCAGTTGGGCATCGATTTCGGGCTTGCGCACTTCCTCGATGTTCACGGCGACCGGCACGCCCAGGCGTTGTGCGAGTTCCTTCTTCAGGTTCTCGATGTCTTCGCCCTTCTTGCCGATCACCACGCCCGGACGGGCGGAGAAGATCGTGATGCGGGCGTTCTTGGCAGGGCGCTCGATCAGCACGCGCGAAACGGCGGCGTTCTTGAGCTTGGCCTTCAGGTACTCGCGCACCTTGATGTCTTCGGCCAGCATGCCGGCGAAGTCACGGTTGCTCGCGTACCAGCGGCTGGCCCAGTTGCGGCTCACCGAAAGGCGGAAGCCGGTAGGATGGATTTTCTGTCCCATAGTCTTTCCAGGCCTTTTAGTTGCCGACCGTCACGTACACGTGGCACGTGGGCTTGCTGATGCGGTTGCCACGGCCCTTGGCGCGGGCAGTGAAGCGCTTGAGCGTCGCACCTTGTTCGACGTAGATGGTCTTGACCTTCAGTTCGTCGATATCGGCACCGTCGTTGTGTTCGGCGTTGGCGATGGCGGACTCCAGAACCTTCTTCACGATCACGGCCGCCTTCTTGGGCGTGAACTGGAGAATGTTGAGGGCCTGGTCGACCTTCTTGCCACGGATCAGGTCGGCAATGAGACGGCCTTTGTCGACAGACAAACGCACGCCACGAAGAGTTGCACGGGTTTCCATGTCAGATCCTTATTTCTTCACGACTTTTTTGTCCGCCGGGTGACCCTTGAACGTACGGGTCAGGGCGAACTCGCCGAGCTTGTGGCCGACCATCTGGTCGGTCACGTACACAGGCACGTGTTGCTTGCCGTTGTGCACCGCGATGGTCAGGCCGATGAACTCGGGCAGGATCATCGAGCGGCGCGACCAGGTCTTGATCGGCTTCTTGTCCTTGGTCGTCACGGCCTTGTCGGCCTTGGCCACGAGGTGATGGTCAACAAACGGACCCTTTTTGAGAGAGCGAGTCATTGGCTATCCCTTACTTCTTGCGGCGCGACACGATCATGACCTGCGTGCGCTTGTTGTTGCGGGTACGGTAGCCCTTGGTCAGATTGCCCCAGGGGTCAACAGCGTGACGGCCTTCGCCGGTACGGCCTTCACCACCACCGTGCGGGTGGTCGATCGGGTTCATGGCGACACCGCGCACGGTCGGGCGGATGCCCATCCAGCGCTTCACACCGGCCTTGCCGAGCTGGCGCAGGCTGTGTTCTTCGTTGGCGACTTCACCGATGGTGGCGCGGCACTCGATGTGCACCTTGCGGACTTCACCCGAGCGCAGGCGAACCTGGGCGTACGTGCCTTCACGAGCCAGCAGCGTGGCCGAAGCACCTGCCGAGCGGGCGATCTGCGCACCCTTGCCGACTTGCAGCTCGATGGCGTGAATGGTCGAACCCACGGGGATGTTGCGGATCGGCAGGGTGTTGCCGGCGCGGATCGGCGCTTCAGCGCCGGACAGCAGCGTTGCACCGACTTCCAGGCCGCGCGGGGCGATGATGTAGCGGCGCTCGCCGTCGGCATACACCACGAGGGCGATGTGGGCCGTGCGGTTCGGGTCGTACTCGATGCGCTCCACCTTGGCAGGGATGCCGTCCTTGTTGCGGACGAAGTCCACAACACGGTAGTGATGCTTGTGGCCACCGCCCTTGTGACGGGTGGTGATGTGGCCATTGTTGTTGCGGCCGGCCTTCTGGAATTGGGGCTCCAGCAGCGGCGCGTACGGATCGCCCTTGTACAGGTGATCACGCGAGACCTTGACCACGGCGCGCTGGCCGGGCGAGGTCGGTTTCATCTTGATGATAGCCATGATTAAGCAGCCTCTCCGGACAGGTTCAGCTCTTGACCGGGCTTGAGCGTCACGTAGGCCTTGCGAACGTTGTCGCGACGGCCCACCGAGCGGCCGAAGCGCTTGGTCTTGCCCTTGGTGTTCACCACAGAGACGCCCTTGACCTCGACCTTGAACATCAATTCCACAGCGGCCTTGATTTCAGGCTTGGTCGCGTCCTGCAGCACCTTGAAAGTGACCGCGTTGCTCTTTTCGGCAACCATCGTGGCCTTTTCGGACACGATCGGACCGACGAGCACCTGCATCAGGCGGCCTTCGTCAAACTTGGGCGTGCTCATGCGAACATCTCCTTGAGCTTGTCGACGGCACCCTTGGTGACCAGCACCTTCTTGTAGTGCACCAGCGACAGCGGGTCGGCGTAACGCGGCTCGACGACGAGCACGTTCACCAGGTTGCGCGAGGCCAGGTACAGGTTCTCGTCGACTTCCTCGGCGATCACGAGCACGGATTCGAGGTTCATCGCCTTGAACTTGGCGGCCAGCGCCTTGGTCTTGGGCGAATCCACCGTCAGCGAGTCAACCACGGCCAGGCGACCTTCGCGCGCCAGCTGCGAGAGGATGGACGCCATGCCGGCGCGGTACATCTTCTTGTTGATCTTCTGGGTGAAGTTTTCTTCCGGGCTGTTCGGGAAGATGCGGCCACCGCCACGCCACAGTGGCGAGGAGGTCATACCGGCACGGGCACGGCCCGTTCCCTTTTGCTTGAAAGGCTTCTTGGTCGAGTGCTTGACCTGCTCGCGGTCCTTCTGGGCACGGGTGCCCTGGCGGGCATTGGCCTGGAAGGCGACCACGATCTGGTGCACCAGATCTTCGTTGTATTCACGGCCGAACACGGTTTCCGGCGCGTCGAACTTCGACGAGGCCTGGCCCTGTTCGTTCAGGAGTTCGAGCTGCATCAGTTCGCCCCTTCTTTCTTGGTCGCCTTGATGGCGGGCCGCACGGTGACGAAACCGCCCTTGGAGCCGGGAACTGCGCCCTTGATGAGCAGCAGCTGACGGGCTTCGTCCACGCGGATCACGTCCAGGTTCTGGGTGGTGACGGTGACGTCGCCCAGATGGCCGGACATGCGCTTGCCCGGGAACACACGGCCCGGATCCTGCGCCATGGAGATCGAGCCGGGCACGTTGTGCGAGCGGCTGTTACCGTGGGAGGCGCGTTGCGAACTGAAGTTGTGGCGCTTGATCGTGCCCGTGAAGCCCTTGCCGATGGAGGTGCCTTGCACGTCCACTTTCTGGCCAGCAGCGAAAAGCGAAGCCACCTGGACGGTAGCGCCGGCCTTGTACTGGGCAGCGGTGTCGGCAGCGACGCGGAATTCACGGATGATTTCACCGGCTTCGACACCCGCCTTGGCGAGGTGGCCGGCTTGCGGCTTGAGAACGCGCGATGCCTTGCGCGAACCGAACGTGACCTGCAAGGCCACGTAGCCGTCGTTCTCTTCGGTTTTGATCTGGGTCACACGGTTGTTGGACACATCCACCACCGTGACAGGCACTGCGTCCCCGTCATCGGTGAACAGACGCATCATGCCCACCTTGCGGCCCAGCAACCCGAGGGAGTTGCTCAGACTCATGTTTTTTCTCCAAATCCTTCACCGCTGCCACTGCAATTGGCGACAACGTTTTGATGTGAAAGCTGTTAATGAAACTTACCCCGAAATTGGGGCAAGCCCGAAAGTATAACGCGGACTGCCCGTCAAGGCAAGTCCGCGTTATTCCCGCCCGCTTGCCGGGCGGCTGCAGCCGCTTTCGCTTACTGCAGCTTGATCTCGACGTCCACGCCAGCCGGCAGGTCGAGCTTCATCAGGGCATCGACCGTCTTGTCGGTCGGGTCCACGATGTCCATCAGACGCTGGTGGGTGCGGATTTCGAACTGGTCGCGGCTGGTCTTGTTGACGTGCGGCGAGCGCAGGATGTCGAAACGCTTCATGCGCGTCGGCAGGGGCACGGGACCCTTGACGATGGCACCGGTGCGCTTGGCAGTGTCAACGATCTCGGCAGCGGACTGGTCGATCAGCTTGTAATCGAACGCCTTGAGGCGGATGCGGATTTTCTGTTTGGTCGACATGGCCGATTACTCCATGATCTTGGCGACGACGCCGGCGCCCACGGTCTTGCCGCCTTCGCGGATGGCAAAGCGCAGGCCTTCTTCCATGGCGATCGGGGCGATCAGCTTCACCGTGATCGTCACGTTGTCGCCA
>NZ_JBMSDV010000002.1:0-737922 GCF_049445855.1 Variovorax sp. VNK109
AGCGCCAAAGCGCTGGACTACAGCTTGCGGCGCTGGGAGGCTTTGACCCGGTTCGTCGATGACGGACAGCTGCCCGTGGACAACAACTGGATCGAGAACCAGATTCGGCCGATTGCCATTGGCCGCAGCAACTGGCTCTTTGCGGGCAGCCTACGAGCTGGTCAGAGGGCAGCAGCCGTCATGACGCTCATCCAGTCAGCACGACTCAATGGGCATGATCCCTATGCGTATCTCAAGGACGTTTTGGCTCGCTTGCCGACGCAACGGGTTAGCCTGGTTCACGAGTTGCTACCGCATCGTTGGTTCGCACCGAGCTGAATGTCGTTATTTGAGGCTCCGCTCAGCGAACGGTTGGCCAGCTTGCCCCAGTGGCGCTGCGCAGCGATTCAAGTGCACCGCAATCGCCAACGCATACCCCTCCCGCACAGGTACTGCGGATGGCACGCAGTTGCTTGCGCAGCGCCTGCAACTCGGCGATTCGCTGCTCTACCAAGCGCATTTGATCGTCTAGCAAGGCATTGACCTCGTCGCAGGACATGGCGGGGTCGTCCTGCAACTGCAGCAGAGCCCGGATATCGTCGTGCGACATGTCCAGCGAGCGGCACCGAACGATGAAGGCCAACCTGTCGACATGCTGTTGGCCATATTGCCGATAGTTGTTGGCGGCCCGCAGGGGCGCCTGCAGAAGGCCCTCTGCTTCATAAAAGCGCACCGCGGGAACGGAGCACCCTGCCAATGACGATAGTTCACCGATTTTCATATTTGCCTACCTACCGCTTGACTCTACAGCTACTTGAGGGTTTCTAATACGGGACATGAGTACATGTCAAAGCAGTAGCTGCTCGAGCAGTTGCAATTCGCAGACGGTCGACGAGGCCCCAAGCGCCATTGCTTCCGTGGAGAGCACATTTTCAGTTCCGGGAATGGACTGCCCCTCCGAGGAGAACCTCATTCGCATGGCGCTGGGTGGTCTGACCGGGGTTGGGCCGATGACCTTCGATCTGGCCCATCGGCAGCTCCGGGTGGTGCACTCGGGCGAGCCCGCCAGGATCGCCCAGAAGCTGACGCCCCTGAACTTGGGTGCGGTTCTGCTGACAAGCGAGAGGCGCACCGAAGGCGGGCAGTGGAAGACGCGTTTCTCCGTGCCGAAGATGGATTGCCCGTCGGAGGAGAATCTCATTCGGATGGCGCTGGCCGATGCGTCGGCTGTTGCGGCACTGGACTTCGATCTGAAGGACCGTGTACTCACCGTGCAGCATGGGGGAAGTACGCAAGAGCTGCTGGGCCGTCTCATCCCTCTCAACCTCGGCGCGCAAGTGTTGGACAGCGTGCAAAGCGACGAGTCTACGGCCCCAGACGCAGAGGGGAATGCCTCTGAGGCTCGGACCTTAAAGCTGCTGCTCGCTATCAACGGTGCGATGTTTGTCTTTGAGTTGATCGTTGGCCTGATCGCCCAGTCCACAGGTCTCATAGCGGACTCGCTTGACATGTTCGCCGATGCGGCGGTCTACGGACTGGCGCTCTATGCGGTGGGCCGCGCCGCCGCCTTGAAGATGAAGGCAGCGCACATCGCTGGTTGGTTGCAAGTCGTGCTTGCGCTTGGCGCGCTTTTGGAGGTCGTTCGGCGGGCAGTTGTGGGAAGTGAGCCGGCGTCCATGCTCATGATGAGTATCGGGCTGGTCGCATTGATCGCCAACGTCACCTGCCTGGTGCTGATCGCCAAGAAGCGGGATCGGGGCGCCCACATGACGGCAAGCTACATTTTTTCTGCGAATGATGTGATCGCAAACGCGGGGGTGATAGTCGCTGGTGTTTTGGTCGCTTGGACGGGCTCCTCGTACCCTGACCTCGTGATTGGCGCAGTCATTGCGCTGATAGTGCTCAGCGGTGCCCGGCGCATCCTGAACCTCCGATAGCCAATCTAGCGGCATCCCACACCGATGCCTAGCCAAGGTGGGATGGCCGGCCGCTTACTCCGTGACTGCCACGTGCCCAGTCCTAGCGGCAGGCGCCGACATCATGCGCTTGTGTATCCCATCGCTACGTCCACACCGCACGGGAGGGCCTTTGCTCGGCCGCGATCCGGTCACAGTTCCGGACACCGTTCGTAGATAGCCTCCGATCGGTGCCGAACGTCTGCCTGCTCGGCACATCTGGCGCGCGCTCACTTGGCGGTGTGCGCTGAGCCCCTGAGGTGAGCTGGTCTGCTGGTTCGCTGCGCGGGGTATGTACCCCGTAGCTGGGTACAGAGAGTCTTTTTGATCAAGATCAAGGTACTGCCTTCACCTCAGCTCTATGCTGAGCTTAACAAGCCACATTTGGCACGGGTCGATCATGCTCAGAAACTATCGAGGACTTTTTAGCGGGGCCATGGAAATCTCCGGTGTTCAGCCCCATTCTTCTGGCATACCTGTTTTATGGATGGGCCTGATCAGCGCCCTGCACGGCACTCGAATGCGGGAATCTCGCCAATCGACAAGGGTCAACTTCACGAAGGAGCATCGCCATGAATATTCCGCCCGATCGAAGTAAGAGCACAGGAAACGGCCCGAACTGGTCTCGCATCAACCAGTGGCTGCTGTGGCTCGGCCTCGCCGCCGCCGTTGCCTGGATGTTCTACCGCCACAACGCCCATCTTCTGCAACTGCTTCCCTTCCTCTTCATCCTCGCCTGTCCGTTGATGCACATCTTCGGCCATGGCAGTCACGGCGCACATGGCGGTCATGACCATCAAGATCAGCCGCCTCGGGGCGATGAAGGGGGTTCGCCTGCGCGCCAATCAGACGACCGGAGCCGCCCGAAATCCGTCGACCAGTCCGGGCACCACCACTGAAACCACCGGAGCATCATCATGGAAACCATCGAACTCAAGGTTGCCGGCATGACCTGCGCCTCCTGCGCGAACTCGGTCAGCAAGGCGCTCAAGCGCGTAGCTGGTGTGCAAGACGTGCATGTCGATCTCGCTCGCGGCGCAGCGAGTGTCACCGGCGACCAGACGGCCCAGAAGACGCCTGAGCTGATCGCGGCCTTAGCTGCCGCGGGCTACGAGGCATCCGCTGATTCCTCGCCGGGCATTGCGGCGGGTGCCGGTGCCTCCCATGCGCCGGCCGCTGCCCGTTCAAAGGGGCATGGCGGCTGCTGCTGCCGCTGATCGACGCCATGGACGCACGCACGAACTCCCAGGGTATCGCCGCCGCACCGCTTGGGCTCTTTGCTGCCTACTGGGGCGACATGCTGTGGCGGACCGTCGCGTCCGGCGAAGCGCTGAGACAGCGCGCCAACAACATGACCGAACACGAAGCGGCGGGTATGCCGCCGCTGCTCCACTTCGAGTCAGAGCAGGTGGCTGACGGCCACGACTTGCAACCGGCGAGCAACTACCGGCTCCTGCGTGTCACTCGCTGTGGCACCGACGCCTTGGAGAAGCATGTGCGCAAAGGCGCCGCGCCGGTGCTGGTGGTCGATCCACGCGCCGGCCACGGCCCTGGCATTGGCGGCTTCAAACGCGATTCTGAAGTTGGCATGGCACTGCTCGAAGGCCATCCCGTGTACTTCGTAGTGTTCGATCCGGAGCCCGTCGAGGGCCAGACCATGGGCGCAGTCGTCCAGACCCTGGCCACATTCATCGACATGGTGGCCAAGCGCCACCGAGGCAAGGCCCCGATCGTCTACGGCAACTGCCAAGGCGGTTGGGCGATCACGCTGGCGCTGTCGCACTGCGAGCACCGTGCCGCCTTGGCAGTGCTCAATGGCTCGCCGCTGTCGTACTGGGCAGGCGAGAGAGGCATCAACCCCATGCGGCTGCTCGGTGGGTTCACGGGCGGCATCTGGCCGGCGCACTGGGCGTCGGACCTCGGCGCCGGGCGATTCGACGGTGCCTGGCTGGTCCAGAACTTCGAGGCGTTGCGGCCCGAGGGCGTGTTCAAGAAATACGACACGCTCTTCGCGCAGCCGGAGACTGAGCGCGATCGCTTCCTGGAGTTCGAGCGTTGGTGGAATGGCTTCTACCAGCTTGCCCGCGAGGAAATGTTGTCGATCGCAGGCGATCTTTTCGTAGGTAATCACCTGGAGAGCGGCGAGGTCGTGGTCGATGGCCACTGCCGCGCGGATCTCAGCCGCATTGGCGCACCGCTGGTGGTCTTTTGCTCCAACGGCGACAACATCACACCGCCCCACCAGGCGCTCGGCTGGCTCAAAGCGGTATATCCGACGACCGCAGACCTGGTGGCGGCGGGCCAGCGCGTGGTGTACCTGCTGCACCAACATGTTGGCCACCTTGGCATCTTCGTCTCCGCGGGGGTGGCGCGACGCGAGCACCGCGCCATCTTGCATCATGCCGAATCGATCCAGGCACTCAAGCCTGGACTCTACGAGATGGTTCTGGAGGACAGCGCCTCTTCGGAGTCGGCCGCCGCTGCGCAGTTCCAGCCGCGGCGGCTGGAAGACCTGCCTTACGACGCCAACCCGGCGGGGTTCGACAAGGTCGAAGCACTCTCGGAGATCACCGAGCGCTTCTATTCGCAGTGGGTGTCGCCGTGGGTCCGCTTCGCCGTCACCCCCGACTCGGCTCGTGAACTTCGCGCGCTGCACCCCATGCGCGTCAGTCGCAAGGTCTGGTCCGAGCAGGTGACCCCGGCCCTGGCGCTGCTGCCATGGGTGCAACGATGGCTTGAGCAGTGGAGTGCGCAGGATCCCCATCGGGTCGAAAATCCTTGGTATCAGCTTGAGCGAACTGGTGCAGACGCGATTGGGCAGGCCATGGAATCATGGCGCAAGAGCCGGGACCTGTGGGCTGAGCTTGTGTTCGAGCAGGCCTATGCCAACTGAACGACCCTCCACTGTGGCTGCAAAAAGAGACGCTCACGGGTCGCAAGCAGCACGCTCCTTGTCGGAGGCGATGCGCCTGCCACGGCCGATTTCGCTTTTCAGCGTCGTCCAGGCACGGATCAAA
Organism: Variovorax sp. VNK109; assembly: GCF_049445855.1. Lineage (NCBI taxonomy): Bacteria > Pseudomonadati > Pseudomonadota > Betaproteobacteria > Burkholderiales > Comamonadaceae > Variovorax > Variovorax sp. VNK109. The sequence goes on from NZ_JBMSDV010000002.1 coordinate 4,952, forward strand.
GTTGGATTCTCCCGTATCACCACGCCAGCAACGGCGCTACAGCATCGGAAGCATGGGCCTGATCGGCGGCCTCGCGTGCTGCTAGCGCCGAGCGAAACTTGGCAATTCGATCTGATGAACGTTGCCAATGGCGGCGACGTCGGCACTGACCGGCGCTGACGGAGCTCCGACATGCGCGTCCTCGCCATCAATGCCGGCAGTGCGACCCTGAAGTTCGGAGTTTTCGAGTCGGCTCGTACCTTGCCATTGATCGACTCGGCGATTGATCATCCTGCGGTGGATGCTGCGACCTTCGAGGAGATCGAGCGGCACTTGCACAGGGCGGGTGTCACAACGCTCGATGGCATTGGTCACCGCGTCGCACACGGTGGCCCACTGTTGAGCAACGCGGTGCTCGTGGATGAAGAAGTCGAACGCGAGATCGGCAAGGCTTCGGCTCTGGCGCCGCATCACAATCCTGCCGCATTGGCCGGCATACGCCTGACCCGTGAGCGTTGGCCCGGCGTGCGCCACGTCGCGGTCTTCGACACCGCTTTCCATGACGACATGCCCGAATACGCCCATTCCTATGCTGTTCCGCCATCGTGGCGCGCGGCAGGGGTACGGAGATACGGCTTCCATGGCCTGTCCCACCAGGGTGTACTGGCCGCCGTCAGCACCGAGCTGAAACGGCCGCCGTCAGAACTTCGTATCGTGAGCTGCCACATTGGAAGCGGCGCCAGCGTCTGCGCGATCGATCGCGGAAGGTCGGTCGATACATCTATGGGAATGACCGCGCTTGAAGGTCTTGTGATGGGCACGCGCTGTGGAGACCTCGACCCTGGCGTACCCGGCTTCGTCGCACGCGCACTGGGTTTGACGTTGGCGCAGATCGAGGCGGCGCTTTACAGCGACAGTGGACTCAAAGGATTGTCGGGTGAGAGTTCGGACCTGCGGATTGTGGAGAAGCGCGCGGGAGAAGGAGTCGCAGCCGCCCAACTGGCAATGCAGGTTCACGCGTACCGCGTGCGCAAATACATCGGCGCCTACGCCGCCGCGATGGGCGGTTGCGATGCTGTGGCCTTCACTGGCGGAGCTGGAGAAAATTCGGCCGCGTTGCGTCGGCGCATCGTTGATGGCCTGGAGTTCATCGGCCTGGAACTAGACGAAGAGCGCAATCGCGCCTACTCGCCCAACACTGAAGTCGCCCAGTTGCAGTCATCCCGATCCGCCGTCGCCGTGCTGGTGGTTCAAGCACGCGAGCAGTTAGCGATCGCGCGTGAGACGTTCCGAGCGCTGAATGACCAGGCAAGTGGTTTGGTATAGGCAATGAACTGGGACAAGACCACGATAAGTCTTCCTCCGGGCCGGGAGCCACGCCCGTTGATGCTCGCGCCGATGATGGTCCAGTTGCCCATCCAACCGCACGTTGAAGGAAGAAACGGAGCGGTTCAGACACCGGGCCCTTGACCCATGTGCAGCACCTGGGTTCAAACTCGCTCGAAAGTGAAGGGATTCAAGACAACCTTGCTGGAGGATGGTGATGCAACTCATTGAATGCGCCAAGGCGGCAGGCGTCACACCGGACACGTTGCGTCACTACCTTCGGGTGGGGCTTGTGGTGCCCGATGGCCGGGGCACGAACGGCTACCGCGCATTCTCGGATCGAAGCGTCGCCCGGGTTCGTTTCATACGCAATGCATTGGCCCTCGGCTTCACGCTCAAGGACGCTGCAGAGTTTGTCGAGATGAGCCAGCGCGGTGCATCGCCTTGTCCGCGCGCGCGGGCGCTGCTGAGCGAACGGCTTGACGAGCAGGCCCGGCGGCTGAAGGAGGCGACAGATTTGCATCGCCGCATGCAGCAGGCAGAGCGCGACTGGAAGCGGCTGCCGGACGGCGTCCCGGATGGCCATTCCGTCTGCGGTTTGATCGAAGGAGCGGATGCGGACGTTCAGCGCAATTCGGTGCGCGCGAAGTCCCGTCGTGTACGCGCATGAATCGCTCTGATCATCGTCGACATTCCCCGGCATCACGACGCTCTACGTACATGCGGTGCAGCGGTTGTGGTCGTGCCGATCACGCCAGCGCCAAGTATGAGTCGTCTATCCACTTCGCAGCATCCGCTGCACACGAGCGAGCGAGGCGCCCCCAATGAGCCACCTCACGACACGGGATCGAACCGTATCGCCCGATGGATATGCCGCCGCGCTACGGATCTTGCGCCGGCTGCTGGCCGGCATCGAGCGCCCGCCGGCGTTGCGTCTGGGCGATATGCTCTTGCACGAGCTCGAATCGCACCCGGAATACACCCTGATCATCCGTGACCCGGGTCTGCTGCGTCGCTTGGTCCTGCGCCCGGATCCGCTGCTGCTGGCGGAAGCCTATTTCCGCGGCACCATCGACATTGAGGGAGACCTGTACACCGCGCTCGGGCTCAAGGCGCATTTCGAGAGGTTTTCGCTCTCTTGGCGCGACAAACTGGCCCTGTTGCGCGACGCACTGCTGCTGCGCGTGTCCGACCAGGACGGGTTGAAGCCCTCGCGGAGTCTGGCCTCGCGCGTCGCACGTCGCTTCTCCCATCGCCATTCGCGTCAAACCGATCAGGCCGCGATCTCCTTTCACTACGATGTGTCCAACGCGTTCTATGGACTCTGGCTCGATGCCGAGAGGGTCTACTCATGTGGCTATTTCAAGGCGACGGATGACACGCTGGACCAGGCTCAGCGCAACAAGCTGGAGCACATCTGCCGCAAGCTGCGCCTGCAGCGAGGCGAACGCCTGCTCGACATCGGCTGCGGCTGGGGCGCGCTCGTGTGCTGGGCGGCAAGAGAACATGGCGTCCGTGCGCACGGCATCACGCTCAGCCAACAGCAACTCGAATACGCGCGCGAGCGCATCCGCTCGGAGGGCCTGCAGGATCTCGTCACCGTTGAACTGCGCGACTACCGTGACCTCGAAGGCACGGCCGTTTTCGACAAGGTGTCAAGCATTGGCATGTTCGAGCACGTGGGACTCGCGAACCTACCGGCCTACTACGCGGTGGTCCAGCGGGTTTTGCGGCCAGGAGGACTCTTCCTCAACCACGGGATCACCCATGACGAGGAGGGCTGGAGCCGAACCGTCGCGACCGAGTTCATCAACCGCTACGTCTTCCCCGACGGCGAATTGGACTGCGTCAGCAATATCCAGCTAGGGATGGAGCGCTCCGGCTTCGAGATCCATGACGTCGAAGGTCTTCGACCCCACTACGCGCTGACCTTGCGTCATTGGGTCCAGCGACTCGAAGCGCGCCGGGAGGAGGCCTTGCGGGAGGTCGATGAGGTGACCTTCCGCATCTGGCGCTTGTACATGGCGGCGTGTGCACTGGAATTCGAGGCCGGGGGGACTGGGATCTACCAGATCGTCGCGTCCAAACGCGACGGCGGAAGCTGGCCCGTGCCCTTGACCCGCTCTGATCTTTATGGATAACACAGCCATGAACGCTAGATGGCCGTGCCGCTGGCGCGCGAAAGACGATCACAGACGCCAGCCTTCCCAATCTCGCCGTCGCGCTTACCTGCGTGCCGGCTCTCAAGGACTTTCCACATGAACCACGAGCTTCCCTGGGTCGCCGAGCGCGTCCGCGTGTTCCGCGAGTCTGATCCCGAGTTCGCCCGCTGGGCGCGCGGCCACGGCCCCATCACCCACAACGATCTCACGCAACTGCGAGTCCACGATCTCGCACAGGTGCTGGTTGCCGAAGGCAAGGCGAGCGACACAACCGCGGTGTATCGCACGCTCTGGTCGGCGGACCGCCTGGCCGTGGCAGGCATGTGGTTGACGGTTCACATGACCTATGCCGACCGGGTCTATCCCGATGGCCGGGAGATGAGAGCCGAGGATTTCAAGGAGACGCCGGAGGGGCATACCGGTGGGGCGCTGAACATCGTGCCGGCCTATGTCGGCTACCTGGCCGCGAACGCGCTCAGTGGGTTGACGCGTGGCTGGTTGATGGGCCAGGGCCATTGCGTCGCGGGCATCGATGCCTGCAACCTTCTGGTGGGCAACATGACGCCGCGCCACGCCGAGAGATACGACCGCAGCGAAAGCGGCCTCACGCGCTTTGCCCGGGATTTCTATAGCTACGCGATCGACGCACAGGGGCGTCCCGCCTCGCCGCTGGGCAGCCACGTCGGCCCGAATACGGCAGGCGGTCTGTCCGAGGGCGGCTATCTCGGCTTTGCCGAACTGCAGTACGTGCACATGCCCTTGCCCGGCGAGCGGCTGGTGGTGTTCCTCAGCGACGGCGCTTTCGAGGAGCAGCGTGGCAGTGACTGGGCGCCGCGCTGGTGGCGGGCAGAAGACAGCGGCTTCGTGGCACCGTTCATGATCCTCAACGGTCGCCGCATCGAACAGCGCAGCACCATGCAGCAGCAGGGGGGCCGAGAATGGTTCCACCAGCATCTGCGGCTGAACGGCTTCGACCCGATGGAGATCGACGGCACCGACCCCGCCGCGTTCGCCTGGGCCGTTCACGCGATGGAGGAGCGGTTGTCGGCCTGCGCGGCTGGAGTTTCGCAGGGCACCGTTCAGTACCCGGTACCCCTCCACTACACCATCGCCGAAGCGCCCAAGGGATTCGGCTTCCCCGGTGCTGGAACCAATGCCGCGCACAACCTGCCGCTGGAGGGGAACCCCCGGGTCGACCAGATAGCGCTTCAGCAGTTCAACGAGGGTGCTCGCGCTCTCTTCGTGCCGTCGCACGAACTCGACGAAGCGGTCGCACTACTGCGCCGGCACGAAGTGCAGCATCGTCCCCTGGAGCGGGACCATGCCCTGGCGCACCGCCAGGTGGCGGCCCCCAGACTTCCGGTTCCGCAGTGGCATGTTGCGGGCCAGGGCGAGGTCTCGCCAATGGCGGCACTCGACGGAGCCTTCGCGGCCCTCGTCCAAGCCAACCCACAGCTGCGTCCGCGGGTAGGCAATCCGGACGAGCTGCGCAGCAACCGCATGGGCCAGACATTGGACCTGCTCAAACACCGCGTCTTCACGCCCGAACCGGGCCTGGCGGAGGCCGTCGATGGCGCCGTGATCACGGCGCTCAACGAAGAAGCGGTGGTCAGCGCGGCGCTGGGCAACAAGGGCGGCATCAACTTGGTCGTCTCTTACGAGGCATTTGCCGTCAAGATGCTGGGCGCGCTGCGCCAGGAAATCCTGTTCGCGCGACATCAGGCGCAGGCAGGCACACCACCCGGATGGCTGTCGGTGGTCACGGTTGCGACGTCCCACACCTGGGAGAACGGCAAGAACGAGCAGTCGCACCAGGATCCGACGCTGGCCGAAGCGCTGTTGGGCGAAATGTCCGACACCTCGCGCGTGTTGTTCCCGGTCGATGCCAACAGTGCCGTTGCGGCGCTGCGCGCGGCCTACGCCTCGCATGGCCAGTTCTGGACGCTGGTCGTTCCCAAGCGGGCCGTCGCCAGCCAGTTGAGTGCCGAGCAGGCCGAACGCTTGGTCGATCAGGGTGGTTGGGTGGTGAAGCCCTGCGACGCCCCCGACGTGTTGCTGGTTGCCATCGGCGCATACCAGCTACAGCAGGCCCTGCTTGCGGCGCGGCGCCTCGAAGCCGCTGGACATCGGACCGCAGTGACCTGCGTCATCGAGCCGGGCCGCTTCAGAGCACCCCGCGACGAACGCGAGCAGGACTTTGTGGCCGGCGACCAGGCCTTGCGCGCCCTGTTCCCGGAGACTGCCGCCGTGCGCGTCATCGTCTCGCACATGCGACCCGAGCCGACGCTGGGCCTGATGCGTCGGATCGATACAGGGGCGCGGCAGACCCGTGCCTTGGGCTACCAGGCGCGCGGCGGGACACTCGATGTGGCCGGCATGCTGTTCGCGAACCGTTGCACGTGGGCGCACGTCGCGGCGGAGGCGGCTCAAGGGCTCGGTGTCGATCCGCAGAGCTTGCTGAGCGCCGAGGAGTGGGCGGCCGTGCAGGGGCGTGGCGACCCGCGCGTCATCACGGTCTCGGCTTAACCCCCTTCCAGCACGACCCACGACCGGACGCTGATTGCGCCGACGCACTCTGCTTCTTCATGTGCGTTGCCAGGTCGCACTGGGTTCGGATGTCTGACGAATGGCTGTGGGACCGATGGCCACGTCGCGCCTGAATGTCGTCCTCCCGTGCCAAGTAGCACTTCCTTGTCCGGGCGTTCAGCGCGAGGCGTCAACCATTTTCCCGCGCTGGAGAGGGGATTTGCCAGGCGAAAGCATCCGCGCAATCGCCAACTGAATCGCCCGTCTGCGCGCCTCGTGCTCCTGCGAATCCCTCGCCGCCGGTGCCATGCACCACGTTTGCACGATCGTCGCTACCAGTCGCACGATCTCATCAGGCGTGAAATCCGCTGTGATGCGTCCTTCCGCCTGGGCAGCGGTGATGGCCGCATGTTTGGCTTCCAGTACGCTGTGACCGGCGGGGAGCAGGAGCACTTCTTGGCCTCGCTCCAGGTGGAACCAGGTCATGAGCCGCCATAGGTGCGGCCGCTCGGTGAGCAAATCGTAGGTGCGCCCCGCATAGCCGGGAAGATCGTCCGCATCGAAGCGCTCGTCCTGCGCCGCGGCGAGGATTTCCCGGCTGAGCACGGCGTCGAAGAGAGCCTCCTTGTCCCCGAAATGGACATAAAGCATCGGCTTGCTGATGCCTGCTGCCGCCGCGATCCGGTCAATTCGTGCCCCCGCCAGCCCGTTCTCGGCAAATTCCCCCAGCGCAGCGTCCAGCAGCATTTGCTGGGTCTCGGCGGGACGTCTCTTGGCCATGGGCCGTTACTCCTCAACAACATTTCATCCGAGCGCCCATCATCGCTTGACACGGGCGCCATTAACTTACAAACTAGTTGGTAAGTAAACCACAGGAGTGCATTTATGTCCAGACATTGGTTCCTCACCGGCGCATCCAGCGGCATCGGTCGCCATCTTGCTGAAATCATCCTGGCTTCGGGGGATGACCTCACGGCCACCGTCAGGCGTCCCGAGACGCTCGACGACCTGGCAGCACGCTACGGTGACCAGCTCGTTGTCGAACGGCTCGACGTGACCGTGAAGGGGGACATCGCACCCGTGGTCCAGCGCGCCGAGGCCCGCCGCCCGGTCGATGTCCTGGTCAACAACGCCGGCGGCGGCATCATCGGCGCCACCGAAGAGTTTTCCGACGCGGACATCGAAGGGCAGATCAGCCTCAACCTGCTGGCGCCGGTGCACGTCACGCGGGCCTTCATTCCCGCCATGCGCACACGGCGAGCCGGTCGGATCATCCAAATCTCCAGCGCCAGTGGCCAAGGCTCCCTGCCGACCAGCAGTCTTTACCACGCCGCGAAATGGGGTCTGGAAGGCTTCAGCGAATGCCTTCGCCAGGAACTGGAGGGGTTTGGGGTCTTCGTCACACTCATTGAACCGGGCGGCGCTCGCACGAGCTTCAGCCGCAATTTGCAGTACGCGCCGGCGAACCCCGCCTATCAGGACACGCCCGCTGGACAGATTCGCGCGATGTTCGAGAACGCGGGTGACGAGTTGTACACGCTCGATCCGCAGAAGATCGCGCACCGGATCTTCGACACGGCCACGAGCGAGAAGCCACCGCTTCGGGTGGCGCTGGGCGGTGACGCCTTCGGCGTCATCCAGGCGGCGCTCAAGGGCAGGCTGTCTGCCCTTGAAGCGCAGGAGAGTCTGGCGCGATCGGTGGCCTTCGATAGCTGATCGCTGTTTCAGGTCAAGCCCAGGGCGACGGCAAAGCCAGCAGCAGCCATGGCCGCGTACGACGGGAGCACTCTCCATGCGAGCGCCCTACCGCCCAGCGACATCAACAGGACAAGTTTGGTGACCTGATTGACGGATGCGGCGATGAACAAGGCCAGGGTGGCCGAAGCGGCGGTGACGGCGCCCTCGGTCACCAGGCGGCCAATCGAGAGCGTGATCGCATCGACGTCCACCAGACCCGAGGCAGCGGCGGTCAGCATGACGCCAGCATCCCCGAAGCGATCGGCAAGAAAGCGGCCTGCCAGCATCACCGCGGCCAGGAAGGCTGCGAACTGGAGCGCGGAGCGCAGCTGCAATGGGTTGCCAAGCTGAAGTTCGGGCAAGTCGTCGGCGGGCGACCGCGCCGCCAGGAACGTCCCCAGAACACCGCCAGCCACGGCCATGGCCACGAAGATGACCACCGGGTCCCAGCCGATGCCGGGGGCTGCGATGGCGACGAGAGCCGCCATGCGCGCAAACATGGCTGCGCAGGCGAGCGCCGCCCCCGCCGCTGCCAGTGGATGCCAGCCTGGCGTCTGCCCGGCCCAGCGCGCCAACGTGGCCGTGGTGGCGGTGCTCGACACGATCCCGCCGAGCAGCGCTGTGAATACCAGCCCTCGTTTCCTGCCGAGCGAGCGCATCAGGACGAACCCAGCGAACGACAGCACTGCCAGCAGGACAACGGCCCACCAAAGGCGATAGGGATTCAACGCCTCATAGGGGCCAAAGCCACGATCAGGGAGTACGGGCAGTACGACCACGCTGATCAACAGCAACTGCGTGCCGCTGCTGATCTCCGCCTCGGACAGCTTGCCGACGCCGGCGTGCAAGAGCTGCTTGAAACGCAGCAGCGCCAGCACGACCACGGCGGCGACCGCCGAAACGCGCCAAGCGCCACTGGTCGCCAGCGCCCCGATGGCGAAAGTCGCAAGGGCGGCGACGGACGTGGTCAGTCCCATCACGGCATGCATATGCGCCGTCACCAGGTAGCCCACCACCAGATACACCCCGACGAGTACGAGCAGCGCGATGAGCATGCCGGCTCCCCAGCGCTGGGCCAGCAGCCCGCCAAGGCCGCCGAGCAGGCCGATCAGCGCAAAGGTGCGAACGCCCGCGACGCGATGTCCCTCGGGCCGCTCGCGTTGCTGCCATCCCCGTTCCAGGCCGATCAGAAGTCCCGAAGCGAGTGCCAGCCCGAGCCCGACCAGCGCGGGATCATCGAATTCACTCATCGTCGAACCTGGACGCGGTCACGGATGAAATCACGCTGCAGTCCCAGCGAAGCATCGGTGCGCGCCATCGACACCTGGGGATCGGTCTCGATGCCGCTCAAGGCGCGAATGGCATCGATGGTCTCGGGGATTACGATCGCCTGGTTGAAGACCTGGTAGGTGTAGTACGCCTGATCGCCATCGACCGAAAGCACGTCCTCCCACAACGCGACCTCCCACAGGTCGCCGCGCGGGCGGCCGAGATCGGCCATCAGTTCCACCGTGCTGTTGAGGGCCACGAGACCATCCGAGGATCGCACGAACGCGATCCGTGGCGCAGCGCGAAAGGCCGCCAGCACCTCGTCGCGCGTGGCCGGCCTCGTCAGTTCGACCCACCAGGTGTGCAGGTGGCTGCTGTTGTGCGGCGCCTTGACCGCGATCGTGACGACGTCCAGGTCCGGGATCACAGTGCGCGCGTCCGGTCCCTGATGGCTGGGGATCGTCTTCTCCGGCACGAGCGTGTTGATGATGCCCTCCGCATGCGCCTCCCACGGGTCGGAAGCCCGGCGGATCAGCGTCCCGCGGGCTCGCTTGAGCAGGCCCGCTGTCCGAAGCGCCCCCAGGGTGCGCACGATCGACGTCGTGTTGCAGGACACCACCCGGGTGGAGGTGCGGCCGATCGCGGTTGCGTAGTTCTCCTGCGCGACGAACGAATGACCGGTCAACGCGTGGGACTCGCCGCCATGGAAGATGGACTTCACACCGGCAGCGTCGTACGCCCTCTTGTTGACCGCGGCGACTTTCTTGGGTGTGCAATCGACCACGACGTCCGCGTTGGCGAGCAGGTCGGCCAGATCGCCCGCGACAGGAAGCCCCGCAGCACGCATCGATTGTGCGGCTTCAGCGGTCGCCGCGTAAATCGGGAAAGCGCGCTGCGCGGCCACCTGCAGGCGATAGTCGTGCACCACATCCGCGACGCCGGCTAGCGCCATGTCCTCCTGGAGTGCGACCGCATCCGCCACCCGCTTGCCGATCACACCGTATCCGTTCACCGCCACTCTGACCTTGTTCATGCCTGACTCCTTGCTTGATGAGGCGCCTCAGCCGCGGCTGCGCGCGATGGAAAACGTGAACCGGATCGCCAGCGCATAGCCCAGCAGCGCGAGTACCGGCATGTCGCCCCAGCGCGGGCCCACGCCGTGCTGCATCAACAAGCTCGATGCGATGTACAGGCCGAGCGTCACGAGCGCCAGCGCGACGCGACGGCCGAGGCGGTCGATCCCGCTCAGCATCCTGGCATCCGGCTTGATCGACAGTTGCAGCAGGTCACCCTGCCGCAAGACGCTGTGCAGACGCCGCGCCATCAGGGAGGGCAGGGCGTGGGCCGCGTTCCCCAGTTCATATGGCAGACGCTGCGATGCCGCAGACTTGGGCTCGTCGAAGACGCCCGTGGTCGTGTGGCGAGAGATGGCTTCGATGATGGAAAACTCGGGTGCCAGCAGTCGCACCGTCCCTTCGAGCAACAACAGGGTACGCGTGAGCACGAGGAGGTCCCTGGGCAGCCGGACTTCCTGGGTCCGGCCCGCCGCCACGAGCTGCGCGAGAGCACCTGAGAGCGACCAGTCCTTCAGCGGCCTCTGTGCGCAGTCTGCGACCAGGGCACGCACGACAGGCACGAACACGGCCCGATCGGTGCCGTCGCCGAGCAGGCCCAGGTCGAGCCAGGCATCGACCACCCATTCGGCATCCTGCTCGACGAAGGCCAGGGCGAACGCCACCAGCGCCCGCCGCATGTTGCCGTCGACCCGGCCCACGATGCCGAAGTCGTGCACGCATATGCGGCCATCGTCCATCACGAAGACGTTGCCGGGATGGGGGTCGCCGTGGAAGAAGCCATCGCGGAAGATCTGGGCGACGTAGCTGTCCACGAGTTTGCCCGCGGCCGCCACCGCGGTGGACGAAGGCAGACCGTGCAGGTGAGCTCCGTGGCTGAACTGCTGGACCATGACGGTCGGCGTGCACAGGCCGTCCACCACGTCGGGGATCACGATGTCGGCAGAGCCGCGCCAGGCGTCGGCGAAACGTCGCACGGAAGCTGCCTCGCGCGACAAATCCATCTCGTAGCGGAAGTTGGCCGCAACCTCGTCCACGATGGCTGCCAGCCCCCAGCGACGCAGCGAGGGCACGAGCCCCTGCATGACCAGGACGATGCGGCGCAGGATGCGCATGTCGGTCTCGGCCTGCTCGGCCGCGCCAGGGCGGCGGATCTTCACCACCACTTCCGTCCCGTCCGGCAGGGCTGCACGATGAATCTGGGCGATCGAGGCCGCGGCGAGCGCGTGCATGTCGAAGCGTGCGAAGAGCTGCTGCCATGGGCGGCCGAGCGCCGCCTCGACCTCCTGGACCGCCTGCTCGGGAGGAAACGGCGCCACATTGGCCTGCAGGCTGGCCAGAGCCTCTTGCGCATCGGGCGCCAGAATGTCGGCCCGCAGGCTGAGATGCTGGCCCAGCTTCACGAAGGTCGTGCCCAATCGCTGCAGCACTTCGGCGAAGCGGTCGGCCGCCCGGTGGGTATCGCAGCGCATCAGGCCCCGGTGCCAGGCCACCCAGAGCAGGAACCCGCTCAGGGCCATAGCGATCTGCGTGGCCCGGCGCAGCGCCGAGCGTTGCGTTGGGCGGCCCGCAAGACGCACGGTGGAAACGGGGCGGTTCGGTCGCGTCATGGCTCATCCAACCTGTTGCGCAGGCGGCCCGCATGCCAGGCTGCGATGTTCGAGATGGTCTCGTCGAGGATGCGCGCGATCGCCTCCGACGTATTGAACCCGACATGCGGTGTCACGAGCACACGCGGATGCGTCAGCAGTGGGCTGGATGCCGACCAGCCGGTATCGCAACCCAGTCCGCCGCAGCCCGTGGGCACTTCGGGAGACAGATCCCCTTCCTGTTCCAGCACGTCCAGTCCTGCTGCGGCGACGGTACCTGCCTCCAGTGCGTGCAGCAGGGCGGCGTCGTCGATGAGCGCACCCCGTGCCGTGTTGATCAGTACCATGCCCGGTTTCATGCGCGCGAAGGCCTGGCCATCGAGAAGGTGGTGCGTGGCCTGCGTGGCCGGAACATGAAGGCTCAGAACATCGCTGCTTTGCAGGATCTGCTCCCACGTCACCACGCGGACGCCGGCGATGGGTGCTGCCGTGATGTCGAGCGATGGGGCGAGGGCCGGGTCGTACGCGAGAACTTCCATGCCGAAGCCCAGGGCGATACGGGCCACGTGGCGCCCGATCCGGCCCAGCCCGACGATGCCCAGCGTCTTTCCTTCCAGCTCGAAGCCGGTGAGGCCGCGGTAAGCGAAAGAACCTTGGCGCGCCCGCTCGTGGGCTTGTGTCAGATGGCGAGCCACGCCCAGCAGCAGCGCGAAGGCATGTTCGGCGACGCTGGCGGACCCATAGTCCGGCACGTTGCACACGGCAATGCCGCGTCGGCGGCAAGCCTGCAGGTCGATGTGATCGAAGCCCGCGGAGCGCGTTGCCACGAGCCGCACGCGCGGCAGCAACCGGAGCACCGATTCGTCAACGCGCGTGCGCACGAAGACGCACAGCACCTCGGTGTCTTCATCGCCGACATCGGATACCACCAGGCGTTCGTTCTGGACGAAGTGCGCGTGCCAGTGGGTCGGAAGCCGTTGCTGCAGCGCGGCCTGGTCCGCCGGTGCGATGTCGGAGAACAGAACGGACAGACGGTTTTGTGCGGTCATGAGCCCTCCTCGATTACCCGGTGCAGGGACAGGATGCAGAACGCGGCGATGAAGTGCCCGGTCTTGGTGCCTTGCGCGAGTTCCGCTTGCGCGAATACCGTCGGCAGCCGGCCGGCGACCGCATCGCGCATGGTCTCGAATCCGTCGAGCAACTGAACCGTGAAGAACGCCGCGCGGCGCATCGGGCCCTGCGTGCGGCCGCAGTCCGCGTAGGCCAGTGCGGGCTTGAATCTGGCCGGAGGATTCGTCATGGCACGGCCAGCCTCGCTCGGGGCTCACGGAACTGCCACAGCACGATGAAGCTGAGCACAGCGGCAAAGAAGCACCACACCGAGATGAACCAGGTTGCATAGAACATGTAGGCGGCGATTGCGGAGACAAAGGCGGCCACCCCAAAAGCCGCCACGCGCCGGTGGCTAGAAACCATCAGGCTTGCGCAGGTGCCGATCAGATACAGGGCCATCGTGGTCATCACGTAGAAGTGCGGAGAGTCGTAGAGGATGTGCTGGCCGACCACGCGGGCCGTGATGGGCAGCTTCACCAGCATCGCCAGCAGGTACAGACCGACGAGCGCGCCCGCGACTGCAATGGCCACCAGAACCCGACGGCGCCAACGGACGCTCTCCAGCGCCAGCGCAGCCAGCGGGACGTAGATCGGCCACAGGACGTGCGAGAAGAACGAGTAGAGATGCGTCAGCGCCACGTTCAGCAAGGGCGCGCGGTCGGGGAACGTCAGCCACAGCATGCCTTCGAGCAGTTGCTGGACCCCGAACAGCAGCGGGATGGCGGCATACGGCAGTTCGCGCCGTGAGCGGGCCCGGCGCATGGTGACGGTCCCCAGGCCCAGCAGAACCGCTGCGGCCGTGAAACTGGCGGGTGCGGAAAAGCACATGGGCAGTCATCTCCCCTCGATCGTGAGCGTCATGGCGAGCGCGGCGCAGCGGCTCATGGCGCGCCGGCTTCCATCAGTTCCTGCACCGCTGTCGCCAGCGGTGCCACCACGCTGATGCCGTTAGAGACATGCGGCACGGTGTCGCAGGTCACCACCCGCTGGGGCCCTGCCGCAAGAAGTGCGTGGTACGCGTCGGCGGCGAACAGGGCGTGCACCCCAATGCACACCGGTGGCGGCAATCCCACGCTGCGCACACTGGCGATTGCCTGGATCATCGTGCGCGCGCTGGACACGATGTCATCGATGAGCACAGGCTGGCGGTCTGCCAGGGCCGCGGTGTCGGGAAGGCTGACCTCCACGTCCTTGTCGCCCCGGCGGATCTTCTGCAACACCGTGAACGGCGCGCCAGCCAAGCGCGCGACTTCCTGGACCCATTGCTCGCTTTCCGCATCGGGTCCGATCAACACGGGACGGTCCACATGGGCTGCGACCCAGGCCGCGATGGCGGGCGCGGACTGGACCACACGGGTCGGCACCCGGTAGACCTCGCCGAGCGAGCGGTAGCGGTGCAGATGGGGATCGACGGTGACGATACCGTCGAACACCGTCGACACCAGCGCAGCGAACGTGCGGGACGTGATGGCTTCGCCCGTGTTGAAGCGCCGGTCCTGACGCAGGTACGCCAGGTACGGGGCAGCCAGCAACACGCGGGTGGCGCCGAGGTCGCGCGCTGCGTCCGCGGCGAACAACAAGGGCAGCGCCTTGGCGTCCGGCTGTGCCAGGCTGGCCACGATCACGACGGTGCGGCCGGTGACGTCGGCGTCCAGCCGCACCAGCGACTCGCCGTCCGGGAACCGGTGCAGTTGCAGGGCAGCCCGCTGCGCGCCCAACGCCCGGATCAGTCCATCGGCGAAGTCTTCGTCGCCCGGCAGGTGAAAAACGAGAGGTTTCATAGGTTCTCCGAAATCTGGAAGATCGGTGGGCGCGAGCGGACGAACTGCAGCGCATAGGCCAGCTCGCCCGGCGCCTGGGCGTGCAGCGTGAAGAGCGGCTGTCCCGCTTCGACCTGGTCGCCCAGGCGCGCATGCACGTCGATGCCGGCGGCAGCGGCGGTCGGTGCTCCGGCGAGCTTGGCCGCCCGCGCGAGCAGCCGGTTGTCGATTCGGGAGACCCGTCCCGTGGACGGCGATGCGACGGTGTGCCGATGCGTTGCCACCGGGATGCTGCGCAGGCCGCCCTGCTCAGCGCAGATCGCCTCGAACGTGGCCCAGGCGCGGCCGTCGGCCAGCACCTGCGTGGCGAGCGTCAGGCCGCCGCCGGCGGGCGCTGCACCGCCCATTTCGAGGATGTCCGCCGCCAGCCGCAACGCTCGCTCCCGCAGGTCGGCCGGGGCCTCGGGCGTCCCTTGTAGGACGGCCAGCACGTCGCGGGCCTCCAGTGCCGGGCCGATCCCGCGGCCGACCGGCTGCTCACCATCGGTGACGCGCAAGGCCACGTGCAGGCCGATGGCGCTGCCCACCTCCTGCAGGCGCCGACCGAGCGCCGCCGCGGCCTGCGCGCTGCGCACTTTGGCGGTGGCACCCACGGGCAGGTCGATCAGCACATGGGTCGAGCCCGCAGCGGCCTTCTTGGACAGGACCGAGGCGACGAGCTGGCCCTCGCTGTCCAGGTCCAGCGGCCGCTCGACGCGGATGAGGATGTCGTCGGCGGGGCTGAGCCGTACCGAGCCGCCCCAGACGATGCAGCCGCCCGTGCGTTCGACCACGCGCCGCATGCTTCGCACATCCAGGTTCACCGGCGCCAGCACCTCCATTGTGTCGGCCGTCCCGGCCGGCGAGGTGATGGCGCGCGAGGAGGTCTTGGGCATCGTGAGGCCGCAGGCGGCCACGATGGGCACCACGAGCAGGGTCGTGCGGTTGCCGGGCAGGCCGCCGACGCAATGCTTGTCCACCACCAGCGGGCGCCCCCAATCGATGCGGTCACCGACGCCAATCATGGCTTTCGTGAGCGAGACGGTCTCCGCGAGGTCCAGGCGATCGCCGGCGCAGGCGGTGATGAAGGTGGCCAGATGCAGGTCAGAGTAATGGCCCGCCGCGACGTCGGAGATGATGGCGCTGAACTCGGCATCGCCCAGGGCATTGCCGTAGACCTTGGCCCGGACATGGCTGAGCGAATCCAGCGGCGGTGCATGGGTCACCGTGACCAGCTGGCCCGGCTGCGCCCCCAGCGACGCCCATGCCGATTCGGACAGGCCAGCGACGTTCTCGGCCAGCCAATCCCCATCGACGACGCTGAGCGTCGCCACGATGCTGCGGCGGCCGGCCGTCAGCTGCACGCGCGCCTGGGTCGTGAAACCCTCCGACCGGCAGACAGGGCAGTCGCGCCGCATGTAGACCACCGGCTCCTGATGGGTGTCGATGCCGGTGCGCCACGCCTGCAGCGTGTTCACGCCATCCTCTCCGGTGCCGGTGCCGGTCTCGTGCAGGTGCGCCGTCATACCAGATCCACCGTCTGCAGGTACTCGGGCACGGCAACCGACCAGCCCAGTTCATGGTCGATCCGCGCGCGCAGCGCATCGGCCGCCTCCGGCTCGCCGTGGGTCACGAAGGTTCGGCGCGGTGTTTGCGTGAAGCCGCGCATCCACGCGAGGATCTCGTCGGCATCGGCGTGGGCGGAAAGGTTGTCGAGCGAGGCCACCTCGGCGCGGATCGGCACGTCCTGGCCATGGATGCGGACGGTGGACGCGCCGTGCACGATCGCGGCGCCACGGGTGCCGCCCGCCTGGTAGCCGGCGAACAGGATGGTGTTGCGATGGTCGGGCGCGAATGACTTGAGGTGGTGCACCACGCGTCCTCCAGTGGCCATGCCACTGGCGGAGATGATGACCATCGGTCCACGACCGGCGCTGAGCGCCTTGGACTCCTCGACCTTGTTGACGATCTTCGCGGCATGGCACATGCCCTCGCATTCCTCGGGCGAGAGCCGGTGCTCGTCGCGATGGGCGTGGTACAGCCGTGTGGCATCGATGGCCATCGGGCTGTCCAGGTACACGGGCAGGTGCTGGTGGATGCGCCCTTGCTTCTTGAGCTGGTAGATGCCGTACATCAGGCTCTGCGCTCGGCCGACAGCGAACGCTGGGATGACCACGACCCCTCCACGGGCGGCCGTCTTGTTGATGACAGTCTCCAGCTGCGCCAGTGCGTCGGACGCTTCATGCTTGCGGTTGCCGTAGGTGGATTCCACCAGCAGGTAGTCGGCGCCGGGGACCTGCACCGGCGGGCGCAGCACCGGGTCGTTGGGCCGGCCGATGTCGCCGGAGAAGAGCACGGATCGCCGGCCGTCGTTGAGGTGCACGAAGGCCGAGCCGAGCATGTGCCCGGAAGGCGTCAACCGCGCGGTGAGTCCGGGCAGCGCCTCGAAGTCCTGAGAGAACGGACGTGGCGCGAACAGCTTCAGGCAGCGCTCGGCGTCCTCACGGGTGTACAGCGGCAGCGCGGGCTGGTGTTTGGAGAAACCGTGCCGGTTGGCGAACTTCGCCTCTTCCTCCTGCAGATGGCCGCTGTCGGTGAGCAGGATCTTGCACAGCTCGTGCGTCGCGGACGTGCAGTAAACCCGGCCGCGAAAGCCTTGTCGCGCCAGCAGTGGCAGGTAGCCGCTGTGGTCGATGTGGGCGTGGGTGAGCACGACCGCGTCGACGGTCTTGGGCGCGACCGGCAGCGGCTCCCAGTTGCGCAGGCGCAGCTGCTTGAATCCCTGGAACAGGCCGCAGTCCACCAGAATGGTCGCGTCGCCATGGCACAGCAGGTATTTGGAACCGGTCACGGTGCCGGTGGCACCCAGAAACTGAAGTTGCATGGTAGGTCTCCAAGGATGTTGTCGTTCAAAGAAGGACCGGCCGATCCGGCAACTCGTTGCCGTGGTCCGCGCCCCGCGGAAAGTGCTGCACCAGCAGGTGGCTGACGGCCACGATGCCTTCCAGGGCTCCGGCCTCGAAGCGTCCCTGCGCAAACTGGGCTTCCATGCGCTGGCACACAGCCGACCACCTTTCGGCACCGCAACAGGCATGGATGCCGCGATCGGCCACGATCTCCACGGCCCGGTCGGCCAGCAGCACGTAGATCAGGACGCCGCTGTTGTGCGCCGTATCCCACACACCCAGGCGTGCGAACAGGTCCAGCGCCCGCTCGCCCGGCGATTGGTTGCGCCACAGTGGCGATCCGTCCAGCGCACCCTCGACCACGAAGCGCAGTTGGCCCCCATGCTGGAACTCTCCCGTGCGGATGGCCTGCTCGATCGCATCCAGGGCACGCGGGGGGAAGGCGCGGCGGACTGCGCGATCCGTGGTCGCAAGGTGGCGAAGAAGTCGTTGCATGTTCATCTCACCACCGTCCTGACGCGCCGCCGCCACCGAAGCCGCCGCCGCCGCCGCGGAATCCTCCGCCCGGCCAGCCGCCTCCCCGGTGGCGCCCGTGCAGGCCGCCGTGGCCACCCATGCCGATGCCCAGCAGCGTGACGAGGAATCCCGCCAGTCCAGCCACCGCGGCCACCGCGAAGGTGCCCACCAACAGCCACGCAGCGGCACCCAGCACGCCAGCCGTGACCAGGGAGCCTGGAAGGCGGCCGAGGGCGTTGCGCAGCACTCCGCCCAGCATCAGGGCCGCGACGAACAGGAAGGGCCAGGCCTGCCCGATGTCGTTGGTCTGCCCCTGCCGCCGTGGGTCCGCCGCAGGCAGGGCCTCGCCATCGATCACCCGCATGATCTGTTCGGCGCCTGCGGCGATGCCGCCGTCGAAATCGCCCTGGCGCAGGCGCGGCGTGATCACCTCGTCGATGATGCGCCGCGATACCACGTCGCTCAGCGCACCCTCGATGCCGTATCCGACTTCGATGCGCACGGTGCGGTCGTCCTTGGCCACCAGGAGCAACGCGCCGTCGTCCACCTTGCGACGGCCGAGCTTCCATTGCTCTACCACCCGCAGGGTGTACTGCTCGACGGGTTCGGGCCGCGTCGAGCGGACCATCAGCACGGCGATCTGCACGCCCTTGCGTTGCTCGAAGGCCCGAAGCTGCGCATCCAGCGCGGCGACACGATCGGCGGCGAGCGTTCCCGTGAGATCGGTGACGCGCGCCTGCAGCGGGGGAACGGCGACCAACTCCTGCGCGGACGCGACCGAAAGGAACAGGCTCAGCAGCAGCCAGGCCAGAGCGTGGGCCAGCCGAAGAGGGGCCGCCGGAGAGAGCACCGCTGTTCTGGGCGTTCTCATGTCAGGGGCGCGCCGCCGGCGACGAGGCGCCGAAATCGACCTGTGGCGGCGCCGCCATGGCCTTCTCGTCGGCGACCGAGAAATTGGGCTTGACGACGTAGCTGAACAGCTTGGCCGTGATGTTGGTCGGGAAGCTGCGCGTGAGCACGTTGTAATCCTGCACCGCCTTCACGTAGCGCCCACGCGCCACGGTGATGCGGTTCTCCGTGCCCTCAAGTTGGGCACGCAGGTCTTGAAAAGCCTGGTTCGCCTTGAGTTGCGGGTAGTTCTCGCTCACCACCAGCAGCCGGCTCAGCGCGCCGGACAGTTCGCCCTGTGCCGCCTGGAACTTCTGGAACGCCTCGGGGTTGTTGACGAGTTCCGGCGTGGCCTGGATCGAGGTCGCCTTCGCGCGGGCCTCGACCACCCGGGTCAGCGTCTCCTGCTCGAAGTTGGTCTCGCCCTTGACGGTCGCGACGATGTTGGGGATCAGGTCGGCGCGCCGCTGGTACTGGTTCAGCACCTCGGACCAGGCGGACTTGGTCTGCTCGTCCAGCCGCTGGAAGTCGTTGTAGCCGCATCCGCTCAGCGACAGGGCAAGCGCTGCGAGCAGGGACATCAGGATCAGTCTCATGGTTCGGTTTCCGTGGAAGTGAGAAAAGTGCGGGACGGTGAAGCGCTCACCAGGACGGGGTTGGCTGGCCACCAACGCCGCGGAATGAGCAGCAGCGCGAGGGTGGCGGCCAGTGGAATCGACAGCCACGCAAAGGTGCTCTGCATCACAGCGCCGAATAGCCATCCGGTGGCGGCCGATCCCAGTGTTTGTCCGAGGCCGGCTGCCGCGGCGAGCCCTCCCATCGCGATACCGAGCCGCCGCGCCGAGGTGCCGGCAGCGAGGTAGGCCAGGGTGGGGAGCACGAGACCCGTGCCCGCAGCCGTGAAACTCACGCCGACGTACAGCCACATCTCGCTGCCATGGCGGGCCAGCATCAGGAGCCCGGCGATGCCCAGGACCATGCCGCAGGCCAGTACGCGGCGTGGGTCGGCGCGCTCCAGCAGGCCGGTGAAGAACAGCACCGCGTTGACGCCCAGCATCACCAGACTGCACTCGGCGAACATCAACGACACCTCTCGGGAGGAGAGATCGGGGTGGCGCTGGCCCTGCAGCACGATGCCGAGTTCAAAGCCGGCAAGCACGAACATGACCACACCGTTGAGAATCCAGAGCGCCAGGGAGCGGCTCCGGGGTGCTCCGTCGTGATCGGCTGCGTCCGCCTCTCCAAGGGAGGAAGGTGCGGGAAGCGTTGCGGCCAGGCCCAGCATCATCAGCGCGCCGAGCGCGGCCGAGAGTGCGATTACGAGCGTGGTCGATGAGCCCTGTACCAGCACGCTCAAGAAGCCCAGGCCGACAAGCCGTTCTGCAGCGGCGTTCAGGCCGGGGCCGAACAGGAACCCGAGCAGCGACATCGCACCCAGCCATGCAAAGCGCCTGGCGCGAATCGATTCTGGGGTGTACTGCGCGACGAGCGCCGGCACCACCGGCACGACCGCGGCCACAAAAAAGCCCGTCGCGCCGCGCAGCGCATAGATGCCGACCACGCCCAGGGACTCGGGGCGCAGCAGCGGGAGCAGGCTGGCCACGTAGCCGATCAGGCCCACCAGCAACACGCGGGCACGCCCCAGCCTGTCCGCCAGCATGCCCCACAGGGGCGCACCCAGCAGGATGCCCGCCGTGTAGATGCCGCTGAGGTAGCCGACATGGCGCGCAAGCGCCGCAGGATCCGCGTCGCCCATCAAGGGCCGCAGCCAGTCGGGGATCAAGGGCATCAGTGCCCCATATCCGGCCGAGACGACGAATACGGCCGCAGCGAGCCAACCCAGCTGCGCGACGCCGAGGTCTTGCTGGCGGGTGGGCCCGGATTCGCGCGGTGATCGCATGGCGCGGCTCTCTACCATGGTGGCCCGCCGCTCAGGCTGACGCGGCCGCTGGGACACTGACACGCGACGTCACGCGCTTGATCCCCGGCAGGCGCGTGCGCTTGAGCATCAGCGCATTGATCGCGACGATCGCGGAACTGCCCGACATGGACAATGCAGCGACCTCGGGCGACAAGGTGAACGGATACAGCACCCCGGCCGCCAGCGGGAAGGCGATCACGTTGTAGGCCACGGCCCACCAGAGGTTCTGGTGCATCTTGCGCAGCGTCGCCCGGGACAGTTCGATGGCCCCGACCACGTCGTAGGGGTCACTCTTCATCAACACCACCTGGGCGCTTTCCATCGCAACGTCCGTCCCCGCGCCAATCGCAAAGCCCACGTCGGCCTGCGTCAGCGCCGGAGCGTCGTTGATGCCGTCGCCGACCATGCCGACCTTGTGACCCTGCTGCTGCAGTTCCTTGATCTTGGAGGCCTTCTGCCCGGGCAACACATCCGCAAGCACGATGTCGATACCCAGTTCCTTGCCGATGCGCTCGGCGGTCGCCTGGTTGTCGCCGGTCAGCATCGCGACCTTCACGCCGCGTGCCTGCAGCTTGGCGATCGTCTCGCGCGAGGTCGGCCGCACGGCATCGGCGATCGCGATGAGGCCGATCAGCCGGCCACCGCGCGCGACGTGGACCACAGTGCGCCCCCCGCCTTGCAGCCGCGCCGCCTCGCTGGCAAGGGGGGCCAGATCCACCTGTTCCGACTGCATCAGCAGCCGGTTGCCCAGGAGCACCGTCTCGCCCCCGATAGTGGCCCGTGCGCCTTGCCCATCGATGTTGGTGAAGTTCTCGGTGACCTCCGTCGGCATGTCTTCCGCACGCTTGAGCACTGCGAGCGCGAGGGGGTGCTCGGAGAACTTCTCCACCGCGGCGGCCGTCGCCAGAAGCCGCGTCTCCTCGACACCGGGCGCGGCCACCATCTCGACGACATCGGGCTGCCCCAGTGTCAAGGTGCCGGTCTTGTCGAACACCACGACCGTCAACTTGGTGGCGTTCTCCAATGCGGCCGCATTCTTGAAGAGAATGCCGTTCATTGCGCCCAGCCCGGTCCCGACCATGATGGCCATCGGGGTGGCCAGCCCCAGCGCATCAGGGCATGCGATCACGAACACGGTGATGGTCAAGGTGAGTGCGAACAGTAATGTCTGTCCCATCACCCAGTACCAGACGCTGAAGGTCAGCAGGCCAATCACGATCGCCGCCAGCACCAGCCACTGGGATGCGTGGTCGGCCAGCAGCTGGCCGGGGGCCTTCGAGTTCTGGGCCTCCTGGACCAGCTTGACAATCTGCGCCAAGGCCGTGTCCGCGCCGACCTTCGTGGCCTTGTAGCGAAAGCTCCCGCTCTTGTTGATGCTGGCGCCTACGACGGTGCTGCCCACGCCCTTCTTGACCGGCATGGACTCGCCCGTCAGCATCGACTCGTCCACTTGCGACGCGCCCTCGACGATCTCGCCATCCACCGGGATCTTGTCGCCGGGCTTGATCACGACCAGTTCCCCGGCTGCAACCTCGGCGGTCGGTACCTTGGTCTCCACCCCGTTGCGCACGACCGTGGCCATGGGTGGGGCGAGATCCATCAACGCGCGAATCGCGTCGGATGCGCCCGCGCGGGCGCGCATCTCCAGCCAGTGCCCCAGCAGGATGAAGACCAGCAGCACCGATGCCGCTTCATAGAACACCTCACCCTCGTAGAAGAAGGTCGCGCCGATGCTGAACAGGTAGCCGGTGCCCACCGACAGCACGACCAACGTGGCCATGTTGGCGACGCCGTTGCGCAGCGCGCGCCACGCCGCCACGTAGAAAGGCCAACCTGGATAGATGATCGCGGCACTTGCGAGGAAGAAAAGAAAGAGCTTGTCGTCCAGCCCGAACGGCGTCTGGAAGTCGCCGAACATCTTCCCCATCGGGGAATAGAAGAACACGGGAATGGCGAAGACCAGGGCCACGAAGAAGCGATTGCGCATGTCCCGAGCCATGTCCTGCATCGAGCCCGACCCGTGGCCCATGTCGTGCATCATGTCGTCCATCGCAGGGTCGCCTGCGTGGGCCTGGTGCGCAGCATGGGCGGCGGGCGTCGTGGCCGCAGCCTTCGCGCGTGCGGCCGTGGCGGGGGCATGCGCGTGGTGCCCCTCATGCCCCATCTCTTGCGCCTGACGTGCGGGTGCGCCGTGATGGCCGTGCACCGCATGGCTGGGGTCGGCAGAGACGCCAGCGGCGGGCGCGCACACGTGCTTGGGCGTCTGCTCGCCACGGCAGTGATAGCCGCATTCGGCGATGCGCTGGCGCAGATCCTCGACACTGAGTTGTCCCTCATCGAGATGGACCGTTGCGCTTCCCGCAACATAGTTGACATCTGCATGATGGACGCCGGGAAGCTGCAGCAGCTTGCGGCGTACTCCCTCCGCGCTCAGGCTCGATACGAGCCCTCCGACTTCAACGTTGATCGACTTCATGGCTGTTCTTCCTGTTCGCTGTGTTCGTGGTCTCAACGAGCGAGTCGGCCCGAGTCCAGGCAGTCCTGCGAGAACTCGAAGACGATCTCCCGGTCGGGAGCGATGACCTTGTGCTTCTTGCCGGCGTAGTGCAGCCGGGAGAGGATGTCTCTGATCAGGTTGAGCCTCGCCAACCGTTTGTTGTCGGCGTGCACGACAGACCAGGGCGCCGCGGCCGTATGGGTGCGCATGAACATCTCGTCGCGCGCCCGTGTATAGCCGTCCCAGTGCTTAAGCGCGACGGCATCCACCGGGCTCGACTTCCACTGTTTGAGGGGATCACGGCGGCGTTCCCCGAGCCGGCGGCTCTGCTCCTTCTTGCCGATGTCGAGGTAATACTTCAGCAGCTTGATACCGGAGTTGACCAGCATCTCCTCGAACTTGGGCACTGAGTTCATGAATTCCTCGTGCTCCTCGGCGGTACAGAAGCCCATCACCGGTTCCACGCCCGCACGGTTGTACCAACTGCGGTTGAACACCACGAGCTCTTCGCCAACTGGCAGGTGCGGGACGTAGCGCTGGAAGTACCAGCCCGTGCGATCCCGGTCGGAGGGCTTTCCTAGCGCGACGACCCGTGTTTCCCGAGGACTCAGGTGTTCGACCAGCCGCTTGATGCTGCCGTCCTTGCCTGCGCCGTCCCTTCCCTCCAAGAGGATCAGGATACGGTCGTTGCATTTGATGAAATGCCGCTGCAGTTTCACCAGTTCGATCTGCAGCATGTGCAACTGTGCTTCGTAGTCCTCGCGGCCGATCGAGCGTGTCGCTGTCTCGTCGCGCGCTGAGCCGTGGGCAGTGCCGGTGCCGTCCACATCGGCCTTGTGCTTGGCGCCTTTGGCGCCCTTCTTGTTCTTTGCCATGGGTTCTCCGTTAGGTCTGGTCGCAGGCGATCAGCATTGCGTGTGTCGACGCCCGGCGGGGCGCGGCGCTCATGTCCGCATCCGAGCGGGAGCCGCAGCCATCGCCTTGTCCGTAGGCTGCAGCCAGGTACGGTCGATTGATGCGCTGACGCCAGCGGGTCTTCTTCATGTCAGCCTCGCTGGCGCGTGTCCGAGAGGGAGGGAAGGAAGCGCGGCGTGCGCGCGGCATAGGCGTCGAACTCGGCGCCGAACTGCTTGCGCATGTCCTTCTCCTCGTTGACAGCCAGCCTCGAATACATCACGACGAGGAAGGGGAACATCAGCAGCGTCAACAGCGTCGGCCACTGCAGCAGAAAGCCGAAAAGGATCGCCACGAAGGCCACATACTGCGGGTGCCGAATCCTGGCGTATGGGCCGCTCACGGCAAGTTGGGCGTGCCGTTGCGCGTGGTAGAGCACCGTCCAGGCGCTCGACAGAAGCCAGAAGCCGCCCCCGATGAAGATGTAGCTCGCGATATGAAGCGGGCTGAAGTGAGGGTCGCCGCTCTCGCCCAGCAGGGTCGACCAGAGATGGCCGCTGTTGTGCGACAGCAAGTCCAGACTGGGATACTTGGTCTGAAGCCAGCCGGACAGCACGTACAGCGTCAGCGGAAAGCCGTACATCTCGACGAACAAGGCAACAATGAACGCTGCGAATGTCCCGAAGGTTCTCCAGTCGCGCGAGGTCTGCGGTTTGAAGAAGCTGAAGGCGAACATGATGAAGACCGCCGAGTTCACGAGGACGAGCAGCCAAAGCCCATAAGCGGGCGCATCGTGGTTCATTTGCGCTCTCCCGGGTACGGTGGATTCGCCTTGCTACCGTCGCCTGGTACGGCATGGCGATGCATCAGCACATGAGCGATGACGCAAGTCGCCAGGAGGACCAGTGGCAGCGCGGCCAGGTAGTGCCCGCGGTGTTCCGTCAGCAGCATGTAGATGCTCACGGCCAGGAAGACCAGAAAGCCCAGGAACCATCGCGAGCGCGAAAACCTTGGACCGGTGCGGTGAGAAGTTGTCATGGTCGTCCTCCTCACTTCGCCGGCTCAGGCATCCGGTCCATCATCATCTGCATCATGGACTGGCACATGTCCATGCGCATTTCGAGCATTTGCTGCCGCTCAGCTGTCGGCGCCGACTCGGCTCCATCCTTCATTGCGCCCATCATCGCCATGCCAGCCCGCATGGCCTGCATGTGTTCGGCCATGAGCGCCTTGCGCTGCGCAGGCGTCTTCGCAGCCACCATCCGTTCGTGCATGGCCTGCATCGACTTCAGTTGCGCATCCATGCCCTCGGTGGTCGGCGCCCTTGGCGTCTCGGCCGCGGTCGGACTCGCACCTGCGGGGTGATGGGCCTGATGGTTGTCCTGCGCGAACGCAGACAAGGTGACCAGTGCGGCGCCAACGATGGCCGCGATCGAATGCGTGAATTTCATTTCTCTCTCCTTTAGCCGCGGGTGCCTGCCATTGGGGCGAAACCGATGTCGCCGCAAGCGGACGAAGCCCTATGAAAACTCCGTAGTCGGGTACAGAGTCAAGGCTTATGAGTTGTGCGCCGGGTGTGACCGACACGGCAACTCAAAGGAGGCGCTACAGCGCGAGACGCTCGAACAGCAGCCACGACGGCCGCTTGGGAGGTGGTCGCTGGTGACCCCTCGATGGGATGGCTCGCAGAGCCAACGTCGGAGCCAGCAGCTGGTCTCCATAGGCGGGAGGCGCCAAACCGACGAGGTCGAACGCGAAGGTTGGTGCTTTCTGAATGGCGGACTGGTTGACGTCGCCGCAGAGCTTCAGGCACGGGGCCTTCGACGGGTCGTGGGAACCTTCTTCGTGCTCACCATGGAGGCCTTCATGATTTCCATGCCCGGACGATGGGACATGCTCATACCCGACAGCATGCCGATGTTGCTGCGGAGACTCCAGAAGGCAGGCATTGGCCACCCCGGCCCCGAGCGCAAACAGCCATACCCCGAGCACCATCCACGCGATGGCGCGAATCCTGCGGTGGTTGAGAAGTGTGCGCATGTGCGGCCTATTGACCCATTGACACCTGTGATCCTATTCCCAACTGAGCTGCGGGAAATTGATTTGGATCAAATGGAGGCAAGGGTCAACTACGCGGTACTGCGTTATTCTGTGTTGCTCGTGAATAGACAGTGGATCGCTCGATGAACGAAGGTTTGGGTGATTGGATGACGGTTGGCAGGCTGGCGAAGGTCGCTGGCGTCGGCGTGGAGACAATCCGCTACTACCAGGGACGCGGCCTGTTGCCGATCCCGAAGAACGCCGGCAGCTTCCGGCGCTACCCCGCTTCGATGATCCAGCGGATCGGCTTCATCAAGCGCGCTCAGAGCCTTGGGTTCTCGCTGGACGAGGTGAAGTCGCTCTTGGATCTGGAGGATGGGCGGAATCGCCGGGCTATTCAGACGGTGACACGGCGGCGCCTTGACCAGATCGATGAGAAGGTTGGCGACCTTCAGCGCATGCGAGGCGCTCTGAGAGACATGCTGGAGAGGTGCGAAGACACGGGAGAGGCGCTTCCTTGCCCTATCATTGCTGCGCTCATGGGGCCTTTGAATACGTCCGAATGATTGCGCGCTGTGAGGAACAGACGAGACCCAAGGAAAGCGAACGAGGCCTGTCGCACTTCGTTGGTAATGGTCGTGCGGACTGTTCGCTGCACAAAAATGCCGAATGAATTTTCAGCAATCTCACGGCCGACTTAGACGACGTGAACTGCGGCGGTCGGCGTAGCGGATACATCGCCCTACGTCGACCCTGCCGGCGCGATCCACTCAGTCGACTGTCAATCTCACAAGTCCCGCCTATTCTCGCTCAAGGATACGCGCACCGGGCCCCTGGCCTGCGAGTATGTCGCCCGGATTACGCAACGGGCACTCTTTGAGAGAGAGACAACCGCACCCGATACATCCCCCGAGTTCGTCCCGCAGCCGCATCAACTGCGTAATGCGGTCGTCAAGGTCTTCACGCCACCTAGACGCCACACGGCGCCAATGCGCAGCAGTCAGATGAACGCCCGGCTGATACTGCCCGAGAGCGTCGAGCACTTCGTCCAGCGATAGTCCGGCCCGCTGCGCGACTTTGACGATGGCCAGATACCTCAAGATAGCGGGCGAGTATCTCCGCTGATTTCCGGACGTGCGTTCGCTCTGGATCAGGCCCTTGGACTCGTAGAAGTGGATCGTGGATACGGGCAGGCCGCTGCGCTGTGACACCTCTCCAACCGTCATGCGAGGCTCGCAACCTAGCCTTGTCAGTCTTGCGGGTGAGTTGGCCTATGGAGCGATTGTTTCCGCGGATCATCCTGGCGCTTCGGTGCGGGAAATGGTTTTGCTCAGCGCCGCAAGGCAGACTGCCTTACGTGGCGGGCGAGGACGTGGCGCGCACCGCTGCGGCGGTACTGCGGGCGGACCCTGTTCCGCCCGGAGAGCTGGCGATCACCGGCCCGCAGGCTCTCACCGCCGAGGCGCTGGTGAACAGCATCAATATCATCTTCGGAGCCAGCATCGACCTGGTGCCCGTCAGTGAGGAAGCCCTGGCGCTGCATCTGCAGGTCTCGGGCTTTCCGAAATCCACGGTGCGAGAGGCGCTGATCATCGAAGAGGTGTCCAAACGCGGGCTGGCGCCGTTCTCCGACGGTGTCATCGAGCAGATGACCGGTCAGCCGCCGCGCAGCATCGAGGCGGTGCTGGTCGAACACCGCCTCGATTTGCTGTTGTCCACCAGCACCCCCCGGCTTTGAGACGAGTCGACTTCTTCGACTCTAGAGGCTGCAGGCGTGCTTGCTGCAGTACATGATCCACGCCGAGACGATGATGAAACAACGATCTGTACGAACAGCCACCCCGACGACGGTGGTCGCCAAGCCTTTTGCCACGGAACGTGTGCCAAT
This sequence comes from Variovorax sp. VNK109, assembly GCF_049445855.1. Classification (NCBI taxonomy): domain Bacteria; kingdom Pseudomonadati; phylum Pseudomonadota; class Betaproteobacteria; order Burkholderiales; family Comamonadaceae; genus Variovorax; species Variovorax sp. VNK109. The sequence goes on from NZ_JBMSDV010000002.1 coordinate 33,075, forward strand.
TGTTGGCGACGTCGCCAGCCTCGGCGGCGTAACCGTGTCCAACGTTCGTTTCTATGAAGCAGAGAGGTTGATCCATGCTACGCGCACGGCAGGCAACCAGTGCCTCTATGGGCCCGTATCTAGCACCTATGCCAGTTTCAAGTAGGGATTGTTCGGTGGCCGCTCATCGAACAGTTGGCCAGGGTCATCGAGTAAGTAGCCATGCAGCTTGCGCGACTTGCGCGGGCCGGTGACCTCGCAGGTCCAGATGTTTAAGCTGCTGGGCTGCTTGCGATGGACCTGCAGCTTCTCGAAGCGCTTCTGGACCCATTGCCAGTCGACAACGGCATCCTGCTTGGCGAGTGCTGGAACTTGAGGATGCTCCTGGACATAGCGCTGAAACACCCCAGGGCTTACCAGGAACACCGTGTCGTCCACGGTATGCACCAGTGCCTTGGCATCGTTGAGGATCAGCTTTCGGCTCTGCAAGCCATGCCTAAGCCAGCCCATGAAGTGCTCGCCCGAAGGCTGCTGTGTCGATGCCGAAGATTTAGACGCTGGCACAGGCAGTACCAGCGAACTCGTTGCGAAGGCCGGGACGGGCTCTGCATCCTGTCGCGTCGCAAGGAGGTGTCCGGAGCCCACCATCGCCAGCATGTCTTCCATGACGTCAGGCAGGGGCTGAACTGCGGGCGGTGAAGCCAAGTTAGCGGGGCTGCTGCCTTCCCAAGGTGGCGTCGTCTGTTCTTCCAAGACAGGCTTCGCGGCAGTCATAGGCGGGGCAGCCTCCGAGCCAGCATCCTTCTCGATTGCCGCAGCGTCGATTGCCACCGTGCCGGTAAACGATGCTGGCCGTTCGCCAGCTTCCCAGATCAGCGCGGGAGCTAGACGCAGCAGGGTAAATGAGTGGGACCAGCCGGTCGCACTGGTCACGGTCGCGCGCCAGACCGCCTTCCCGTCCGACGTCGGCTGCAATATGCCGTGGTCCTGAAGCACGTTGAACACCGCAGTGTTGTTCGTAGGGATGCCATCGATGCCCTCTGACAGCAGGTGCGCACGTAGCTTGTCCGAAACCGTCTTGCTCACCAGCCACAAGGCGTCCTCGGTGAGCCAGCCATCGGAGGCTTCGGGCTGGTTCAGCTTCAACTCTTCCTTGAGCAGGTAGCGCAACCCGTCCAGCAGCTTGCGTTGCAGCGCGTGCTTGGGGGCGGCCATAGCGCGCGCGGGATCGCCTCCCAACTCTTGGGCCACGGAAGCGCGGTCGGCCTGTACGACAAGTTCGCCCAGCACGCCGGCGTGCTCGTACTGGCCGGCCAGGACGTAGAGCAGCGGTCCCCACAGGTCGGGATAGCCACTGAGCCAGTCCAGGGCATCACGGTCGAGGAGTTGGCGGTAGAGCAAACCTGTCGCAGCGCTGTGGAGCCGATATTCTCGATCGTCGCGGTAGCGGAAGCGGTATGGCTGGTGCAGCGGGCCGTGCCAGGGGTGCCACAGCGAGCCGTCGGCCAGTTCGACGTGCAGATCGACGGCGATCTTGCCGATGTCGTGCAGCAGCGCGGCATAAGCGACTGCGGCAGTCCAGGCTTCAGACTGCGCCGCCTGGTCTTCGGGACTGGCGCCAATGGGCAGCAGATGGGACTGCCGCAGCTTGAGCGCATAGGCGACGATCTCCAACCCGTGATCCAGCATGCCGCCGGGGTAAGCGTGGTGATGGCTTTCCGATGCGGGGAATTGTTGGACCAACTCGGCGTAGTGCTCCAGCGGCGTGCGGTATAGGGTGGCGAACTGCCGCCGCGACAGCGACGTGCGCTGCCAGATGTGTTCCAGCAGCTTCTGCCGGCGCGGTGTTGCCAGCAGCGATGCGGCCGATTCGGGCCGCAGCAACCCTTTCGGGAGGTCGGTGGCGGGCGCTGGCGACGGGGCAGCGACCGGGGGCCGTTTTCGCTGGAACAGAGAGAGCATGCGGGTGTCCTGTCGCGGGCCGAGCGGGAGGCCTTTTTGCCTTTTCGGGATAGAGCCTTTCCCCTTGCACCCCATTCCCTTGCCATTTCGACCCTTTACAGCCTTTGGGTATAGGGCGACGGGTGCTGACCGTCCACCGCCAATGCGGGTTGCAGCAGGGCCGGATTGATGCAGGAAGGCTGGCTGTTCACGCCCTACGATGGGCCGATTCTTGGACTCGGAGAACGCCGTGAGGCTTCACGTTGACAAAGTAAGGAAATTTCCTTACCATGCGGGTATCGCAATCAGGAGAGCCGCCATGCCTGCCATCCACGAAGTTGCCACGCTGACCTCCAAAGGCCAGATCACGCTGCCCAAGCCCATCCGGCAGGCGCTCGGCGTCGATGCCGGTGGCAAGCTCGCGTTCGATCTGCGGGGCAGCGAAGTCGTCGTCACCCGCGTCGATGCCGAGCATGAGGACCCCGCCATCGGCGCATTCCTGAGCCTGCTGGCCCGCGACATCGAAGCTGGCCGGAACGTCCAGGGCCTGCCCGAGGATCTGGCCCGCGCCATGCTGGAGCATGCTGGCCACGGTCTGGACCTGGACGAGGAGATCGACGGGAAAGTGGAACTCTGATGCAACGGCATGGCTGGACGCTGCTCTTCCACGACTGCGTGATCGAGCAGTTGCAGAAACTGCATGCGACCGCGAGGCGCGCGCAGGAGAACGACCCGACGGGCTTCGAGTCCAATGCCAACGTCAAGCTCTTCCGGGCCTTGAGCCAGTTGATCTTGGATGTGGTGCCAGGCGATCCGGCACGCGACGAGTACCGCCAGGGCAACACCTTGGGACCTGCCCACCGCCACTGGCGAAGGGCCAAGATCGGACGGCGGTTCCGGCTGTTCTTCCGGTATGACTCGAAGGCGAAGGTCATCGTGTACGCCTGGGTCAACGATGAACAGACCCTGCGGTCTTCGGGTAGCAAATCGGACCCGTATGTCGTGTTCGAGAAGATGCTCGGGCGCGGGAACCCACCAGACGACTGGCATGCGCTGATACAGGCAAGCAAGCAGGATTGGAGCAAACTGGAATAGGCATCGCTCAATAGCAGGAGACGACCATGAACACCACGACACGCATCCGTACCGCAGAACGACTCGGCCGCACCTTGGGTCGCGGATGGCGTGCCTACGTGCGCGGCGAACGCCGGGCATCGAGCTGGTTGGTGTCAAAGGGGGGGGCGGCGGCCGGTGCCACCGCGCTCGTGTGGGTGGTCAAGCTGGTTGCGCTCGGGGTGCTGCTGTACACCACCTTCTGGCTGGCGGTGTTGCTACTGCTGGGCGTTGCGGCGGTATGGATGGCTGGCAATTCGGCTAGAGATGAAGACCGCTGGACGCAACAGGATGAATTGCGCAATGGCGAGGCGGGCTTTGGCCTGTATTCTTCCAATGGCCAGCGGCTCGACCCTCACGACCCGAACGATCCGTTCGATGACTGAGGTTTGGCCTGTTTGTCACAGAACCTTGCCGGCTACCTTGTTTACACCTGACCCGGCGCTATCACGCGCTTCCTTGGAGCCGACAGCAAGGTTCTGAGCAATCACCCCAGCCTTAACTCCGACCCACCCCAAAGCAGCGACCCAAAACGTCGGCAGGACCAGAAACATCGTGCCTGTGACGAACATCAGGAGCATGTCGCCGAAGGCGTTGTTCAGCCCCACCAGCGGGTCGAAGTTGGTGTGCGGCCGGTTCCAGCCGAACCCCCAGCCATAAAGTGCGTCCAGGATCGTCGAATCGATCCAGCGCGCAAGCTGAAACCAGAAATCCGTGAAGAACAGCGCGAACTGCACGACGCTGACCGTGACGACCGTCTTCAAGTCATAGGTGCCCACGACCAGCACGAGCGGGATGCAGATTACCAATGCCATCTTGAGCAAGGCGAGCACCATCGGCAGCGCCTGCCGCACGACGTCCATCGCGGGAAACGAGGCAATCGCGCCAACTGCCATTCCAACGTCTCCCGTAGCCCGCGTCACGATGTTTGGCAAGGTCTTGTCGATCTGGCCGCCGTAGTCGGTATAGACGCTGCCTTGGTTCAGCTTCTGCTGCCGCGGTGACGCGATCGCGCGGATCACCGAATTGTCCACCTCGGCCCGGCTCAGGAAGCCAGCCCAGCCCGCCAGGCGATTGAGCAGGCTCGGGTCCACCTGTCCCAGCAGCCGTGCCCGCAGGCCATTGCTGCCATCAGCCCACCATTGCCTGCAGGTCGGGTAGCCACCGCCACTGGATACCTGGGCCAGCCCAGCGTCGCGGTTGCTGTCATAGGGCCAGTCATCGCGCGGCGTGCTGGAGCGATACGTGTCGTAGTACCCGTTCGTGTCGGTGAAGAACCGCGATCCGATCCAGGTCACGTCGTGCATCTGCTGCTCATCAAGTTGAGGGCGCTGCATGAACAATTTGGCCCGTGCAGGCCCATAGCAATCCCGAGAGAAATCCGCTACTTCCTGAGCCAGCACCGGATCATCGATGCGCGTGGCGTCGATCTCCATGCGCATCTGCCGCAGGTCCGTGCCGCACGGGATTGCCGCCACCGAAGCGCCCGTGACGGCGCGCGAGAGCGCGTGCATGAACGCCCACCACACCGGCACCTTCGCCGACTGGTTGTTGATGGTGCTGAAGGACTGCGACCAGCCGGTATCCGCGGGCTGCGCCACGCTGACCTGGCACTGGGCCGAGCGCGAGCTGTCGTACTGGATGGTGTTTAGGTCCACGTCGATGAACGGAATGCCGGCGAACATCACCACCACGATGGCGACGAAGACCCGGTTCTCGATGCGGGCGGCGCTCAGCACGCCTTTATTGCCCTCGTCGGCGCCTTCAGCACGAGCTTTCAACCACTCCTGCACGACGATGGCGACGAAAGGCAGCGCGAATACCCCGCTGGATACGAGGACCGCCCAGATGCCGTTGTTGACGATCCAGGAAACGAGTGTGAGGTAGTACTCCAGGTAGTCGGTCGTGAAAAGCGTCATGGCCTCGATCCCCTCAAGCGGCCTGCATCAACAAGCTGGCTTCCAGCACGACGATGGCGACGACGCCCGCGATCTCGCTGCGCATCAGGCGGCGCCGTGCCTGCCCATCTGCCCCGTCCTGGTCTTCGCGCGCCAGCAGCCGGCGGCGCATCCAGAGCCACCCGTAAACCGTGGCCCCGTACAGACACAGCCGCCACACGAAGAAGTAGCCCGATGCGGCCGCGAGCCACCGCTCCCATCCGGCCACGCTGCCGACCAGGTAGATGCCGGCGATGTTGGCACCCACCGCAGCGGCGACGAGCACCACCGCCCACAGCAGCGCCGTCGCCGCGCGCCGGCTGAAGAGCCAGCGCAAGGGGCGCCAGGCCATGCGCTCCGCGTTCATGGCCTGGCTCCGGGATTGCCCTTCTGCAACTGGTCAAGGCGGTCGGGTACCGGATCGCCCTCGTAGATGCCGCGCGAGCCGGCCGCCCGCGTGCCGTGGCGCTGGATGATGGCCATCGGCGAGTTGTTCGCCAGTTCGCGCCGCAGCTCCAATTCCGTCTTCAGGTTGCGGATCTCCCGGTCGAGCGTGTCGCTCTCATGGTTCACGGCCTGCACCGCAAGTTCGTTGGCTGCGACGTTGGGCTCCTTCTTGCCCGTGAGCAGCGTGCGTTGGAGCAGGAGCGCCTTCTCCAGCACCGATGACAGCGCCACTTCGGACGCGAGGCGCCGCGCCAGCAGGTCCTGGTCCGGCTCGTCGCGCAGCGCCTCGATCACGCCGCGGGTGATCGGCAGCGACGTGCTGCCGGCCTCGCGCAAGTTCTCGAAGGTGGTATTACGCGTGCCGGAAACCAGCTCCTGCAAGACCTCCAGCTTGGCTTCGTACTCCTCCTGGATCAGCGGCGTCAGCCCGACGCCGGGCACCGTCTCGGTCTTAGTGCAGGAGTCGCACGTGCGCTGCACCTGCTCTCCGAGGGCGCGCGTGGCCCATTCGGTCGCCTGCTGCGGCGACGTCCAGGTCTGGCAGGACAGGCTCGCGCAACTGGTGGACGCGATGGAGGAGGTGTCCGTCACGCCGCGACCGTTGACCAGGTTGTAGCCCGCGCGGGTGACGTCGCCGACCACCCGGATGGCGGACTGGCCCGCGCCACCGGCATTGCTGCCGCCCACCCAGGGCACGCCGTCGTTGCCGCGGCGCGTCTCGGCCTGCTCGACGGCCGATACGGCATCGTTGCTGCCAACCGCGTCACGCAGGGCCATGCCTTCGGCCATCTGGCTCCAGCCAAGCTGGCCACCCGCCGTCTCGGCCATCTTCTCCGCCATGGCGCGGCACGTCAGCTTGGAGCGGTCGAAGTCCAGCCGCGCCTGCAGCACGCCGTTAGTCAGCAGGTTGTACAGGCCCGGATCGGCGCGCTGAATGATCAGCGCCGGCAGCGATGCAACCGCGCTGGTCGCGCTCTGGATCACGTTGCTCATGATCTGCTGAAAGCCGTTCGTGATGCCGTTAAGCTGATTGCGCAGCGTGGTCTGGATGCTCATGTCGCCGCAGATCAGGTTGCTGTTCCACCCCACGCCGACCCCGATGGAACGCATGCCGGCCGCGCGGCCCATGGACACCGCACTGCCACCGCCGATCGAGTACATGACGTCATCGCCGAGGACGGGGCCGCTGTTCTGGTATCCGACCTGCGCCCACGCCATGCCGCAGACCAGAGCGAGCGTGCCGGCCAGCGCCGTCGGGCGCAGCAGGCGGCACGCCTTGGCGGAAAGGTTCATCGGTTCAGGACGCTTCATCGTGGCACCTCAGAGGAAATCGACGCTGCCCAGGAACACCTGACCGCGGCGTTCGCAGCACGCATAGGGACGCCACAGCGCCCAGGCGTAGTCGCCTTGCTGGGCCTGGGTCAGCGTGCCGCTGTGCGGGAACACCACGCAGGTGTTGGACAGGCGCGGCGTCAGCTCCTGCCACTTGCCCGTAGAGGCATCACCCTCCATCAGCTCGCCGGCCGGCCAGTAGCCGTCGCGGGCGTTGGCAAGCAGCGGCTGGTACACGTGGATCTGCCCGCGGCGCGTGACGACATCGCCCGCGCGCTGGGCCACCACAGCCCCGGATTTTTGGTCGTCGGTCTGGTGCAGGAAGCCGCCGCGCGGATAGACGTTGCCCCAGAGATTCATCGTGGTGCGCGCACCGACCTCGCGCATGCCCGGAATCAACGCCTCCGGGTAGGCCATTTCAGGCACGTTGTAGCGCCAAGCCAGCGTGTCCAGCGTGCTGAGTAGATACGGCATGAAGGCCGTGCCCGCGCCTTGGCAGAAATAGCCCGACGACGATGCGAACTGGTTGAATACCTCGCCGCCAGGATGGCCGATGACATCGCTGTTCTTGAATTTGGCGAGGTTGTTTTCGTGGTCTTCGTTCGTGGTCCCATCCCCACCTGCCTGTGCGGATGGGTTGGGCGTGCTCATCGCCTGCACTTCGACCCAGGGGTTCTCCCCGGTGTTGCTGTAGCTGGAGACGACCGCATCGGGCACGTAGTGCCGGACCTTGGTGGACGTGCGCACCGTGCAGCCCGTCCAGGTGCAGTAGAGCCAGTAGCAGATGCCCACCACCCGGTATTCCAGGCAGTCCGGCGACATGACGGAGGACACGATGGTGGCGGTGTTCAGGGCGTAGCTGCCGGTGGCGCTGACCAACAGCAGCGAGGCCACGGCGACGCGCAGGCGGCGCAGCAAGTCGAATGGGCGATGGGTCACGGCTGCGTCCTCCGGTACTGCTCGATGCGGGACACCGCCCGGGCCACGTCCGGCTCGCCATAGACCACATAGCGTTGATCTACCACGACGGCCGGGATGGCGGCGACGCCCAGGCTCCATGCATCGGCGACGCCCTGGTAGGCGGTGCCGATGCGGCGCTGAAGATCGGTGCCGCCTTGGTTCAGTCGTTGCCGGACGATGGCTGCTGCCCGCTCGGGGTCGGCCGGCAGATCCGCGGAAAGCTCGGCCTCGATCCGGGGCGCTTCGTCCAACTCGATCAGCCGCTCGCCGCCGGCGGTCTTGACCGGGTGGCGGCTGTCGGTGACGACCACCACGTCGGCGGCGAAGGTGGCCGGGCTGAACACGGCCAGAGATGCCGGCAGCGCCACGGCCAGGCCAAGGGTTCGCCAGCCTGGTGCGAACCGGGTAAAAGCTGCTGGCATGTCATGCGCCCCGGAAGTTGATCAGGGCCATAGTCAAACGCCGAACCCCACGCGGCCCCAACAAACAATGCGCATCGCGGCCACCCCGCATACCTGCTTGCGTCGCTGCGAAGAAAAAGCGGAGGCCGAAGCCTCCGCGCTGATCAACGAAGCAGTGCAACCTTTACAGCAGGCCGGACTCCGCAAAGGAGAACGGGGCACCCTGGCCGACGATGATGTGGTCCAGTACCCGCACATCGATGAGCGCCAGCGCGACCTGCAGTTGCTGGGTCAGCATGCGATCCGCGCTCGACGGTTCGGAGATGCCCGAGGGGTGCTGGTGGCTGAAGACCACCGCGGCGGCATTCAACTCCAGCACACGCTGCGCGACGACACGCGGATAGACCGATGTCGAGTTGATCGTGCCCCTGAACAACGGCTCGTAGGCCAGCACCTGGTGCATGCTGTCCAGGAACACAGCGGCGAATATCTCATTGGGCTCAGCGACCAGTTTCAGACGCAGGTAGTCCCGCACAGCGGCCGGTCGGCTGAGGCACGGTCCAGCTTTGAAGATCCGTCTCTCCAGCAGCACGATGGCTTGCTGGATGATCCAGTCCTCGTGTTGGGTAGCGATGGCGGAAAGCGACTCCAGGTAGGAGTCATTGACGACGAAAGACATGGCGAACCTCCAGACGGTGAGATCGGAGGGCGCGCGCCCTGGGAGGGCAAGCCCTCCTGGGGAACGAACAAGGTGCATCCATCACCGCGGTAGCGGTGATCGTTCGCGGCCAGGACGCGAGGCGAACGGGTTGCGGTCAGCGCAGCGGACTGCGCCGTAGCCTTGAAGACCGGGGCTACCTGGGCATGTCGCCGACGACGTCGGCAGGCATTTCCGATGTGGGTGTGGTGGCGGGATCGCCGGCGGCGAGCATGTCCATGGCTGACAGCAAGGCATCGCCCTCGATCGGACCCTGCAGCAGGATCGCCTTGCCGCTTTCGCGATCGTGCAGCCGCAGCGACGGCGTGGCGGTCACGCCGCTGTTCGTGGCTTCCGCAGTTTGGGTACGAATCGCCGCGTCGGGCCGCTCGCTCGCGATGCACTGCTCGATGGCTGGCGTCAGGTCGGGGTAGCGCAGGTCCTCGGGCAAGCCCTGGCCGTCGCTGCGCGTGTGGGCATATACCCACTCGACGGCTTGCCAGAAGGTGGCATGCCCGCCGGCTTCGCCGGCGCATTCCGCCAGACGCGCTTCGGCAGAAGCGGCCGGTTCATGTGCGGCCAACGGCAGGTGGTGCCATTGCAAGGCCACGTCGGCATTGCCGGCCACCCAACGTTTGAGCACAGGGAAATAGGACCGGCAGAACGGGCATTCGAGGTCCGCGTACAGCGTCAGTGTGAAACGACCTTCCGGATTGCCCATCTGCCACGGAGGCCCTGCCACCTGTGTCTCGCTGACTGGCGCCGAAGTCTGAGGTGTGGACCCGCCTGGCGAACGGGACACGAGCCAGATCAGCAGCAGCGCAACCAGCACTGCAGCCAACGCCCACGGCCAGCGGGTCCCCCAGCGCCGACGGCGGAACGCCTGCACCTGCATCGGGATGGAAGGATGTTTGTGTTCCATGGCGTTCTCCGGCTTACGACAGTTCCAAGGCGGGCGACTCGATGCCGCGTGCCTGGTCGATCTTCTCGGCCACCTTGAAGGCGGCTTCCAGCTCGGTGCAGCCGTATTGCTGCATGAGCTGGTAGCGCTCGGCCTTCTCCTCGGGTTCGGTCTGCGCAAGCGCGAGGTAAAGGCTCGGCGGCACCGCGCGGAACAACACTTCCATCGACTTCGACAGGATCACGCCCTCGGTGAATTTCCCCCCCTCCTTGCGCGCAGAAAGCATCAGCGCTTTCTGCGCTGGTGAGAGTTCACGGAAGCGTGCAATCTTCTCGACCTCATCGGGCGGCATCGACAGGCAGATCCACCACTCAATCATGTTGAGCATGGGCTCTGCGGCACGCGGCAGGTCGTCGATGTTCTGGGTCGCCAGCCAGAACCAGGCGCCCAATTTGCGCCACATCTTGGTAATTTTCACGACGTAGGGCGCGAGCAACGGGTTCTTCGTGATGATGTGGCCTTCGTCGGTCACATTGATGATCGGACGACCCAGGTACTGGTCGCGCTCGGCGATGTTGTTCACCGTGCTGATCAGGCTGATGTAGGCGATGGAGAGCTGCGCGTTGTAGCCCTCGCGGGCATAGGTCGCCAGATCCACCAGCGTGATGTCGGCCTCGGGCCACGGCGTGCCATCGCGGTCGAACATCTCGCCATCGGTGCCTTGGCAGAACATGTCCATCGCGTCCGCCATCTCCAGCAGCCGCATGCGCCGCATCTCGGGAAGCGTCGAGTCCTGACCGCGGGCGCGCAGCGCGTTGCGCACGTCGCGAGTGAGCACCGTGCGCTTCTCAGCCACGCAGTGTTCGGCGGCGTCGAGGATGCACTGGCGGATCAGCGAACGGTCGGCCCGCGTCATCCGGGCTTCCTCCTTGTCCTCGCCGCCGGTGATCATCAGCCGTGCCGTGATCTCCAACTCGCCCAACACGTCACGCTGTTCGTCTGCCTCCATGACCGAGGCATCCGGTGGCAGGTCTTCGTCCAACGCATCGGCATCGAGCGTCTGCACGTCGCTGGGTGTTTCGATCAGCCGGCGGGCATCCGCGAACGGTGCCAGGCTGATGCCCGATCCGGGGGCCAGCTTGACCCGGTTCACCGTCAGGCCCAGGCGCCTGGCGAAGCCGCTGAACAGCCCGAAGCTGTTGCCGGCTTCCACGATGAAGAGGCGCGGCCGGTAGATGGCCGTGACCTGGTTCAGCAGGTTGTTGAGCGTGGCGCTCTTGCCCGAGCCGGTGGGGCCGAACAGGAATAGATGGGCATTCATCTGCCTGTCTAAGCGGTTCAGCGGATCAAACGTGATCGGCCCGCCACCGCGGTTGAAGAACGTGTTGCCCGGATGGCCCGTACCCTGGCTGCGACCCCACGCCGGCGAGAGATTCGCCACATGCTGGGCGAACATCAGTTGGGTGAACCAGTTTCGCCGATCCTGCGCGGGGTTGTAGCAGCACGGTAGCCAGCGCAGATAGCTGTTGAGCGGCGCGACTTCATCGTCCTCGCGAACGGGCTGCAACCCCGCGTTGAGCATCACGTTGGCGAGGTCCAGACCGCGCCGGTCAAGCTCGGCTTCGTCGCGTCCGCGCAGATAGAAGGCCAGCGTGCCGCGGTAGAGTTTGTGCGCGCTGCCGATGAGCGAGCGCGCCTCCTGCACGTCCTTGAGCGTCTGCTCCGATGCCAGTGTTTCGCCGACTGCCTTCTTCGCCAGGTGGTTCAGGTGCGATTCGAGAATGTCCTGGGGCGTCGCCACCATGGTCAGACACATCGTCGTGTCCTCGGGCATCTGATCGAACAGCGTGTTGATCGCATCGCCCTTGCGGGTTTCGCCAGTCAGGTGTCCCGTTCCGGGCGGCATGCGCAGCCGGTCAGTGACCAACACACGGTGCGGTATGCCGTCGAAGTGCCAGGTGCCATGCTCCACGTCCGAGCGTGGCTGGCTGAAGAAAAGCCGCTGGCTAAAATCCCGCCCGCTCGCCAGTTCGATCTCGCCAGCCTCGGTGTCGGCGGGGTAGCGCGCGAACGCATAGAAGCGCTCCCGGTCCTCGACCCCAGGCCCGAGCAGCGTCGGACGCGGGTTGAACCAGCGCAGCAGCCAGTCATGGACGTCTGCCGCACCCAGGCGGCGAGCCTGGATGCCGGCGTTCGCCAGCCCGCCGCACAGGCGGTCGCAGACGATGTTCAGCATCTGCTCGGGTGTCTGGCCCCGGCGGTTTGCCTGGCCCTGTCCTTGTCCGGTCACGCGGCGATAGACGACCATGCGCACACGCCTCGTCTGGCCGCGCCAGCGCAAGCGTGTGACCACCGTGTCCTGGAACAAGCCACCGGGCTTGGCCACCGCGCGCAGATGGTGGGCAAAGAACCGCAGGTAGAACTCCGTGAACACCGTGCCACGGGCGCGCGGCTGCACGTAGTCGCGCAACGTCTGCATGTACTGGTCGAAGCTCGGTTCGTCCTGGGCGTAGAGCTGCAACACCCAGGGGTTCTCGTCCAGTTCATCGAAGCTGTCCTGGAGCGCGTTTTCTAAGGCGTCGCGGGCGTGCGCGAGCCAGCCGGGTTCCCGGCCCTCGGTCCCCAGCGGCACCAGCTCGAAGAAGGCGGCCACCGATTGGCCGTCCTCCAGGAGCATCGATTTCGACTCGGGCAAGAACTCCACCCAGGGCAGCAGTTCCACGAAGGACGGTGCGACGTCGTACAGCGCCTGCTCGTCGGCCTCCGTCGCCGGCTTGCGGCCCCGGACTGCCGAGCCGGGTTCGGGGATGCCGACCTGCCGCAAGGCCTCGACGTGGCGCTGCCAGCCGTCCGGCTGCTCATCATCACCAGCGCCGGATGCGGCCAGCTTCGGCGCGGCCGGCTTAGGCCAGGGAAGTTTCCACCGCATCAGTAGGCCTCCACGCGCTCGCCTGGCATGGCGTACTGGATGCGCTGGTTGAGCGGGAAGACCGTCGTGTAGCCCGGCACCGGCACGGGGTCCGTGCCCGCCAGGTGCGGATACACGTACATGACGAGATCGGGATTGGGCAGACGCTGGAACTGGCGGTGGACCTCATTGCGCGCGGTGCGCGTGTAGCGCATCTGCTCGACGGGTGCGACCTGCACGTCGGCGTCGGTCAGGGGCCGACGCAGGCTCTGGCGCGCATCGAGCAGCTGGCGGCCGGCGTTCCGTCCGGCTGCGCCACCGCCGTCGCCGGCCTCCTGCTGCCAGATGTCCATCATCGTGCGGTCACCGTGGGTCAGCAGCTTTTCCTTGCTGGTGGCGCAGCCGCCAAGCACCGCGACGGCCAGGGCCAGTGCCAGGCCACGGGCCAGGTTAGTCAAGTTCGAGTGCATGGCTTTCTCCTGCGCGGTGATCGACCTTGCGGCCTTCGGGATCGAAGTCGATGGCGAGCGGCTTTTCGAGGTGGACGGCAACCTTGGCGCCGGGCTGGACATAGACGGCGGCGAACGCCTGGCCGTACAACTTGTTGACCCAGGCCGACATGTCCCGCACGCCGCCCGCCAGAATCTGGCCGACCGCTTCCTGGCCGGTGATGCCCACGGTGCCGATGGAGCCGTCCGAGCCGACATAGGACATGCGGCCGCTGTCGCTCTCGATGAGTGAGGCCACACCGGCGCCGGCCGCGGTGATCAGGGCCTGCGAGCCGAGGTATTGCTGGGCGTTGCTGCGCCGCTCGCCGCTGACGCAAGGAATGCCGTGGGGATCGCTGATCCAGCCCAAGCCATCGCGCTGTTGGTTGTTCTGCTGGTTGCCCTCGCGGTCTTCGGGGATCGTGCGAATCGTGCCGTCGTGGAAGACGAACGTGATGCTGCGCACCTGGCCGCGCACGCACGAGAGCGTCCAGTCGCCCGAAGCGGTGCCGCTGAACACGGCGCCGGCCACGTCGGGAATGTCGATGCCATTGGCGGTCAGGTTGTCCGGCCCGACCAGAACTTTGAACGGATAGGGATCGTTGACCGTGCCGTCGATCGGCACGCGGCCGATCAGCGCTGTCATGGCGACCGAACCCATGAGCGTGGAGTTGGTCGGCACGGTGTAGACCGGCTTGGCACTCTTGACCCCGGCGGCGCGGGCGCCCGCGTTGGCCACGGTTTCCGCGGTGGTTTCGAGCGTGCTCTGCGCCGGGCCGAAGCTCGTGGGGAAGCTCATGCCGCCGCTCGCGCCACGCCCCCCGTTGCGCCCCTCGGCGGGCTTTGCGTCGTCCGGCTCGACCCACCGCACGCCGCCCTCCATGCCTGCCTCGTCGCCGCCCTGCAGCCCCAGGCCCACGGGCAGGTCCGCATGGCCGCCGCCGCGCCCGCCGATGCTGTCCAGACGCCGCTGCAGGTCGGCGAGCAGCCCTTCGGTCTGCTGGCGCGCGCTGGCCGCCTGCTCTTGGTCGCGGCGCAGGTTGGACCGCTCGGATTCGAGCGCCGAGTTGATGCGCTGGTCGATGGAGTTCTCGCGCTGGCGCAGTCGCTGGTTCTCTTCACGCTGCGACTTGTTGTCCGAGAGCGCGGTCTGAAGCTCGGTGCGCAACTGCTTCACTTGGGCAACGAGCGTCGCCACGGTGTCGCGCGGGGTGTCGCCTTCGATGCCCAGCGCCTTCATTTCATCGGGCGTGAGCTGGGCGCCGTTGTCCGCCGCGGGTGGCGCCGTGCTGCCTCCACCCGAGAACAGCCGGATACCGACGAACAGCACCAGGATGGCAACAGGGATCATCAGCCACTTGAGCAGGCCGTTACTGCGCATGGCGGGCCTCCTTGGTGTTCTCGTCGCCGTCCGGCTGCGGCAGATGCACGGCCGGGTCGAAGCGGTGAATCGCCGGCAGCAGCGACTGCGCGAGACCGCGGCCGCGCGTGACCAGGTACAGGACGGTCGTGTCCTCGGGCGTGCCGCGCGGGCCCAGCGCCTCGTGCTGGAAGGTGGCGGTGAGGAAATCGCCTTGCAGCACGCGCGGGTCGAGCGTGATCCAGCCGCCGCTGCCGTTGGTTAGGCGCACGGCAGTGACCCACTGGTCCTCCAGGCGCCACGACGCGAGTGCGACCGCGCGCACGGGCAGCGTTGGCATCAGTGTGTCCAGGTCGAGGTCGCGGGGCAGGTTGACCCGCATGACGCCCGGAAGCGGCTCGACGGTGCGCAGCGGTGCGTAGAGGTTCTGCGCGGCGAAGCGCGTCAGCACGACAGGGACCGGAGTTTCGCGCCGCGCGGTCCGCGCACCTGCTTGGCCCTGGGCGCGTGCCGGGGCCTCGGCACTGTCGGCCTGCTCGCCATAGCGTCCCGGTGCGCTGTCACCCTCGACGATGCGCACCGGCTCCAGCTCGGCTTCCCCGTCCTTGGGTGGTTCGGCTGCGATGTCCAGCAGGATCAGCGCGCCCGTGTCGGCGTCCTGCAGTTGCAACCGCGTGGGCTCGATCGGCTCGCTGGCGCGCAGGTACACCGCGCCCCCCGCACTCTGCACGCGCAGGCGTTCGCCCACGCCCGCGGGCACGCCCACGCGCACGTTGCGGTCGATGAACACGATGCGTTCCTGACCGACCTTCAGCGGCACTGCCAGTGGCATGCGTTCCCAGCGCAGGATTTCCACTGCATGGGCGACGGGTGCCGCGGCCACGGCCAGTAGCCCCAGCAGCGCGAGTACAGGGTGCTTCATGGGGTGTTTCCTCCTTGAGGCGCTTGCGGAGACAGGCCACTCGGCGCCGGGCGCGTCGGCTCCGGTGCACTGATGCGCTGGGGCGCGCCGTCGTAGCAGTCCAGCGCCAGGCCGAACGGGTTACGGGCGGGATCGACGTCCACCCGCGTGACCTTGATCGGATAGCGCACCAGGGCGCGCTTGACCTGCTCGGCGCCGTAGTACTCGTCCGCCGTGATGTCCAGCGTCACCACCCAGTCGCGATCGGACACGGTGCGCACGCGCGCCGTGGGGTCGTCGCCATAGCCGCGGCCGGGAATCTCGTAGATGCCGCGCACGCGCTGACGCAGCTCGCCCGTGGAGCGGCGGTAGTCATAGTCCGCCCGCAGGAAGGCCTGGCAGGACGGGGTGAGGTACGGCGAGAGCGTGTGGAGGTTGCGCGAGTAGTCTTCCTCGCCATTGGTTGGCCAGCGGTTCAGCGTCTGGAACACGTAGAACGTGAACGCATAGACCGATTCGGGCGGCACTTCCCACCACTTGCGGGTACTGCCAGAGCGCAGGTCGGGCGGGACGTGGATGGTCAGGTCGCGCGGCGCGCTCCACCAGCCGCCGCCCATGACCAGGGCGACGACGACCAGCGCGCCCGCGGCCAGCCGCAAGGTCTTGATGTGCGCCTGCAGGTGGGTGATCTCGTTTTTGAAGCGGCTCATCGCATGCTCCTGCGGGTGGACCAGAAGCCCGAGCGCGAGATCAGCACATGGCCACCCACCCAGCCGGCCATCAGCGGATGGCGCGTGGCGATGCGCCATTGCAGTTGCCGATACAGCCAGGTGTCGGGACGCCCACGCTTGAGGCGGCGCAGGATGCCGCCGCCGATGAAGACGCCGAGCGCCACGCCCAGGACGACGAAGGTCGGCGCCAGCGCGATCGTGCGGAACACCCAGGACAGCGGCGCGCCGACCAGCAGGCCGGCGGCACCGGACAGGCCGCAGCAAATCCAGAGTTCGTCAGCGGTGAGGCCGCGCACCACAACGGGATGGCGGTTGAGCCGGTGCGGAAGGAAGGTGACCGTTCCGTCCGCACGGACGTGCTGCTGCTCGGACATACCGGCCTCGCTTACAGGATGCCGGTGGCTTCGGTGAGCAGCCAGATGCCGATCACAAGCAGCACGGCGCCGATAGCGACCGTGAGGCCGAACTGGCCCCACGTCTTGCGGCCGGTGTGGATCTCCGCGTAGGTCCCGTAGGCGTGGTAGCAGACGCCGATGAACATCGACGCCACCACCAGCAGGGCCACGAGCATGATGATGTCGTAGCCGTAGTTGCGGATCGTCTCCATGATGCCGTTGCCGGTGCCGCGCGTGGGGTTCTCCAATTGCGGCAGACCTTGCGCGAACGACAGCGCCGGCAGCGCGGCGGCGCCCAGGGCCACGGCGGCGCGCTGGGCAAAACGGGAAGTGAGGTTGCGGTTGTGCATGGTCGGGCCTTTCAGGTCAGGACAGAAGGAAGAAACTCAGGACGAGGTACATCGCGACGAAGCGGATGCAGACGCCGAGGAACTGGCGCTGGTTGAGGCGGCTCTCGGACCACCCCACGTAGGCCGTTCGGATGGCCCAGACGCCCCACACGAGCAGGACCGCGAACACGACGCCGACCAGAACGGTCGCCATCGCGGAAGGCGCGATACCGCTGTTGGCTTGAAATGCCGAGACCTGGGCGCCGTTCATTGCTTGCCCTCCGCAGTCGTCGCCGGCAGCGGCTCGGTCGCCCGTTCGGTGCGGTATTCGCCGGCCAGTTCGGAGGGGGCGCGCGGTTGAGCGCGCGATGGCGTCAGGTGAAATTGGATGCCGGCGCGCACGCGCGCCAAGTCAGCCTGGAGCCGCGGGTAATCGAAGTGGTAGCGCTCGCCCGGTGTGATGGGGGTATGCGCGGCGCTGTCCGCGACGGTGCGTTCCAGCGCGTCGAGCTGGCGCAGCGCGGCGACCAACTCCTGGCGCTGCGCCGGGGACTCGGCCAAGGCCATCGGGGACCGGCCCAGCACGAGGGCCGTCACGAGAAAAGTGGGCACGCCGCGATGCGCGGCGCGCAGCCAGATCGAAGCCAACATCGCGCCATTCCTGTGTGATCAGCAATGGGTTGATCGTGGAGATCAGGGCTGTTTCAGGCCGCAAACAATAGGAACCCGGAAGCGACCGGATTGATGGCCTAGAGGTACTTTTTGAAGCTGCCCGCGGTCAGGCTCACGGCCAGTCCCAGCAAGGCTGCGCTGGGCAGCAGGATCAGCAGCGGATGCACCGAGATCGGCAGCGCGAGGTAGGTGATCCAGGGCAGCACGGCCAGCGGCATCAGGCTCGCTTTCGCGCGGTGGTAGATGAAGCCGGATTCCCGGCCCGCGCCGAACCGCCGCACGTCCCGCCGCACCAGGCCGTCGATCAGGCCGACGAATGCCGCAGTGAGGATCAGCGGCAGCGTGAGCACCAGGACCAGCAGGCGCACGAGGAACGTGAGCGTCGTGAAGGCCGCGGCGATCAGGTAGCTCTCGGCCCAGACATAGGCCTGGCTGATGTAATAGCGGAAGTTGCGCGTCGGCTCGCGGCTGGGCGCACGGGCGCGCTCGGCGGTCTGGCTCATGCGCTCCAGCAACCCCGAGCGCACGAACACCCACCCGTACCCGGTATCCACCAGCTCGTGCGCCGTGCGCCCGGGCTCCTGCACCACCACGCTGCGCGTGAAGTGGTTCGACAGGTGCCCGAGTTCGTACTGCAGCATCTGCTGGGAGTGGCGCCAGCCCTGGTCCTTCCAGAACAGGTGCATGCCGACGCACTCCACCACGATCGAGAACAGCAGCGAACCGATCAGCACCCCGAGCAGCCTGAACGGCAAGGTGATGGTGCCGACGATCAGCCCCTGGCGCTGGTTCTGCTCCCGCTGCGCGGTCGAGGCGGCATCCTTCATGGTGCGGCCTCGCCGGTGCTGTCGTCGGCGCCGGTGGCCACCGCGTCAGGCTCGGCCGGAGCGGCGTCATCCAGCAGGTCGTCGGGCAAGGCAGCCTCCTGCAAGGCTGGGGAACTGGTGAACTCCCACCATTGCGTGGCCTCGCTGTAGCTCTGACGCATGTACCCAGCCAGTTGCTGCAAGTCCGCCGGCATCACTTCATCGGGGTCAGGCGCTGGCAGTGGCATCCGGACCTTCCAGAGCTGACCACCCTGCAGCAGCGCGAAGCATTGGCCTTTGGGCAGGCCGACGACGTGGGATGGCTCGATCATCGGCACGCTCGACATGCTGATGCGGTCTTGCGTGTTGCTGGTGAAGTCCGTCGTCCCGCGGATGTCCGAGGCATCGGTCGCGCCGGAGACGATGGTGGTGGTATAGACCTCCACCTTGGGCAATTGACGGGTCAACAATTCCGCGGTGGCGGTTTCCCGAACCCGCAGCATGAACAGGTTGTTGAAGTTGCCGATCACCTGGCCGGCCTTCGCGCGGTTGCCGATGCGGGCCTCGATGTCCGAGAGCGTCTGCGTATACGCGGTCACCTGCAGCCCGGCACCGCCGCCCTTGTTGATAAGGGGGATGAACTCGTCGCCCATCAGTTCGTTGAACTCGTCGGCATGGACGTTGATGGGAATGCGCGTGCCAGCCGAGGCACCCGGCAGGCCGTCGTCGATCCCGTGCTTGTAGATGTGCCCGGCTACCGACACCAGGTCGGAGAACATGGAGTTGCCGACCGCCGCGGCGACTTCAGCATCCGACAGCGCATCCAGGCCGACATAGACCACGGCGCGCTTCCTGATGACTTGCATCCAGTCGAAGATCGGGCGCGCGTCAGACAGGTCGGAGTAATTCGGCGCCAGGAGTTGGGCGATCTTGCCGCTGGTGAGCTTTTCCAGCAGCGGCAGCAGCGATGCAACGATCTTGTCGAAGTAGGTCTTGTCGTAGCGCACCGCCGAGCGCAGGCCATCGAGCACAGGGTCGTAGTTGCGCGCCTGGGAGAGGTATTGCTCCAGCGCCACCACACGCTTCTCGCGCCCGATCATGTTCCTTGGGATGTTCTTCTCGTTGAGCTTGGCCTCGATCTGGACGATCACCTCCCAGGTCTTGGGCTCGGTCTTGGCGAAGTAGTGTTGGGCGTACTCCATGAACAGCGCGTCGATGTTGATTACGTGCCGCTGGATCAGCATGTAGTCCGGGCGCTGCCCCAGTTCCACCAATGCGCGCGCAATGATGTTGACGAAGCGCCATGCGAACTCGCGGAACGCTGCACTGTTGCCCTCGCCGGAGAGTTGCCCGGCAATGCGCGTGGCGACTTCACTGATGCGTCCGAAGCGCCCCACCGCGTTGTAGCGTGCAGAGAACTCGGGCCAGCCGAGGTGAAAGACGTAGAACTCGCCCTCGCGACCCGCTCGCTTGGCTTCGACGTACATGCGTTTCAAGAGATCCGCGTCGCCCTTGGGGTCGATGACGATCACGACCTCATGCTCACCGTCTGCATTCGTGCGACGGATGTCCTGGGTGACGAACAACTCGGCCAGCCGCGTCTTCCCCACGCGCGTGGTGCCCAGCACCAGCGAATGGCCGACGCGCTCACCCAGTGGCAGGCTGACGTCGACCTCGTCGGGTTCGATGCCGTGCAATCGCGGCAGGCCGCCTACCGGTGGCAGTGGCCGCACGGGGTTGAATGACACATCCCAGCCCGTGAGCCGTACGAGGCGAGACAGTGGAAACGGTGCGAACTCCAGCCGCTCCTCCAGGCGTCGCGCCAGCCGGTATGCCGGTGTTGGCTCGACGTAGCGGCGAAATTCCGGCCGGTACGTCTGCATCAGCCTGTGGGTGTGCTTCTGTTCCCACAGGAAACCGCGCCCCACGAACAGGCGCTGCTGGCTGACCGGCACGTCCCTGCTCGTCATCACGTAGCGCGGCAGGCGCCGGATGTTGCGGCGGTAGCGCAGGATCACCCGCGCATCGCGGTAGCGGATCGCGCCATAGGCGCCGAACGCCAGTGCGGCACCGACGCCCATGGCTGGGCTCAGCGCGAGCGACCACGGGGCCACCAGGGACAGAAACGCGGCGCCCGCACATGCCGCGACGGTGTATAGCTCCACCGCTGGGCGCAACAGGACTTCGACGGGCTGTTTCCCCGACATGGCCTCATTGCTCGATGCCGGTCGCCGTGATCAGCGCCGGGTAGTGCCGCAGGCCCAGGCGTTCGGCCAGATCATCGCCGGCCACGGGGGCCATCGGCACGCCAGGCGCCAGTGCGCGCAACCGCGCCAAAGCCTGCGCGGTCTCGACATTGACCACCAGGCCGACCGCGCCGCGGTCGTGCAGCGACGCCGCGTGACGGCGCAGCCAGGCTTGCGAGGTCTCATCGTCGCCGATGACCACGAAAGGCCGCAGGCCCGGTGCCTCGATCACGCGCCGCGCGACGAAGCCGGGCATCAGCTTCGCGCTGCGTACCGGCAGCATCGCTGCCTCGTCAGCGGGGGTGGCGGGAATCTGCGGCGTCGGAATGGGAGGCCGCAACGCGCTGTTGGCGCGTGGCTGCAGGTTAAGCGCTTCGTAGTACGGCAGCGCCGACGCGCCGCCGCGGTCCTCGACCACGATCAGCGGTTCGGCGGCATGCGCGACCAACGGCAGCGCCGCCAGCAGCGCGAGCAGGCCCCGCAGGGTCCAGAGCGGTTTCGTCATGGGGTCGACTCCTGACGCACGGCTCGCGCCGTGGCGATTGAGTGCGTGCCCTGCACGCGGGCGAGGTGTCGGGATACGCTGCGTCGATAGCGGGCGGCAGGCTCACCGCCCGCGGGCCGGTGGTAGCGGCCCATGGCCAGCAGCCAGTCTTCACCGGGGGTGTACTGCTCCTTGAGGATCTCGGCGGCGCTGGCGAGATTGCGGTACGGGTCCAACAAGTCGCAGGCATGGGTGTAGCGGTGCGGGTGGTAGCCCAGGTTGATCTGGCCCAGGCCCGCGTCGATGCGCGTGGGTGGCGTAGATCGCATCGCCTGCTGCAAACCGGCGCAGGCATCGGCACGGGTGGCGAAGCGCCGCGACTGGCCGGCGACATTCAGGGTCCACGGCCATGGGACGATGCGTCCATTGCGTCGCATGCCGCTCTCCTGCAAGGCCACGGCGTAGAGCACCGTCGAGGGAATGCCCGCGCGCTGTGCGGCAAGCTGGTAGGCCGGTGGCGGAACCTCCTGGGCATGGGCGGCGCAGGCGAACAGGCCCGCAGTGAGCGCCAGTGCGCGCAGCAGCGCCGTTACGGCTGGCGTTGCCATTGGCCGTTCACTTCGCGCACAACCGCAGGCAAATCGCCGGGCAGGCTCAGCGACAGCCAGCGGCCGCCGTCGTGGTTGAGCGTGATGCCGCCGCTGCGCACCCGGGCCGGGTCGATCTGGGCGCGCTTGGCCCAGTCGCGGATGCGCGCATCGTCCTGGCGGCTGCCGACCATGTAAAGGTCGAACTCGGCACCCGAGGATTGCAGGCGTTGGACGAGTTGCCCGCAAGCCGCGCAGCCGTCCTTGATGAACACTGCCGTGCGACCGCTGCCCCGCGCAGCGGCGGCGCCTGGCCTCTCGTCAGACAGGTTCACCCGCTGCATGCCGGGGTTCAGGCGCTGCCAGGCCTCGTCGTAGGCGCGCTGGTACGCGAGCAGCTTCTCCACGCGGCGCGCTTCGACTTGCACCTGCAGCTCTGCGTAGCGCCGCCGTTCTTCGTCGGTGCGCGCCTCGATGCCCAGGGCGGACAGCGGGTCCAGATTTGGCGAGTAGATGCCCAGCGGCCCATCCATCAAGTCGCGATAGCGCGCCCATTCCTGCGGTTGCAGGCCCCATTCGCCTGCCACCCGGTCGTCCAGGATGCGGGCGGCCAGCGGGCGCTCCTGGCTCTGCGCATTGCGGGCGGGGGTCGTGGCGGGCTGCTGCGCCCAGGCGGGCAACTGCATCGAGCCCAGCAGGAACGCGTACAGGATGATCGACGGCTTCATGTGGTGGGCTCCGGTCAAGGAATCGCCACGCGACGGGTCTGGTCGCCGGCCTGGAACACCGCGGCATTGCCCTCGATCGCCTGCAGGCGCCACGGACCCAGCGCATCACCCGGCAGCAGCACCTGGAGCTGATCGGGCGTGAAATCTCCGGCACTCGGGGCGACGGACACGCTGCGCTGACCCGCGCGCAGCTCAGCGCCGACGACACGAAATGGCAGCGGCGGCGGTTCGGACTTGGCGGTGGCCGGTTGGCTCGGGGTGCGCCGCTGGGTAGGCGCCGCTGCACGCGCAGTCGCTTGGCGCACCTTGATCTGCTCGACTTCGGTACGCAGCGCCTGAACGTCCTCGGCGGTGGCATAGCCACCCAGCGCCTGTTCGGCTTGAACGATGCGCGCCTCCATTGCCTGCCGAGCGTCTTGCAGGCCTGCGGCGGTGGCGGCTGCGGGCTGCTGCTGCAAGGCCCGCGTGGTCTCGGCCAGCCCGGTCACCTGGGCTTCGAGGCGCTGCAACCGGACATCGAGCTGCTGCTGGTCGGCCTGATCGGTCATCGTCTGGTGGCCCAGGATCGCGAAGACACTGAGACCCAGCAGCCAAAGCCAGAGCAGGCTTTGCAACACCACGGCGGCGGTCGGGCGCCGGAGCGGCTGTGCCGCGTTCATGGCTGGCCTCCCGCAAAGGGGAACGTCTGCACGGCCTCGGCAGCAGGCGGCTCGGACACCGGCTCGGCACCGGTGTCGCGACCAGGCCGCTCGAAGCAGACCTGCCGCGTCCGGTCATCGGCGTGCAGTTCCCAAGCCGGACCGGCCAGGGTGAGCAGTGCATCGCGCAAGGTCATGGGGCCGAGATGCAAGTGCGCCGCCGGCAGCGGCAGCGCGTACAGCTCGATCACCGCATGCGGGGTCTCGCAAAGCTGGTAGCCGCTGCGTTTGAGCACATGCCGCAGCCCGTCGCCGACCGTGGCGCGGACCTCCTCGGGCATGGACACGTCGATGGTCTGCACCAGCAGATCGCGCTGCGCCGCCATCGGCGCCAGCTCCACCAGGGTGTAGCGGCCATAGCGCACGACGGGAATGAACTCGGGCGGTGCAGCCTCGGGCGCGGGTGGGACGTCCTCGACGGTGCTGGCGGCCAGCGGCGGTGGCGTGGTCGCGCAGCCGCTGGCCAAGGCTGCGGCCAGGAGGCTGGTACCGACCAGACACCGGGATACATGGATTGCAGGCATGGCATCGGCTCTTCTGTTGCGATGCCGATACCTTGGCTGCGCGCGGCTGCGCGGTCAGTCAGGAATGCGAACTGGGGGGTGCCCGCTTTTGCAGTCCAACACATAGCGCAACCCGCAAATCCAACTGTGGTTTGCACATTAATTCTATAAATGTTGTATTATCGAATCATGAAAGAGGATCAAGCCATTTCCGCCTTAAACGCCCTGGCTCACACCCAGCGCCTGCGCGTGTTCCGCGCCTTGGTCGTTGCTGGCCCGGGCGGACTGACGCCGAGCACGCTAGCTGACCAGCTCGACGTGGCCCGCAACACCTTGTCCTTCCACTTGAAGGAACTGGCCCATGCTGGCCTCGTCAGCATCGAGCAGCAGGGCCGCAACCTGATTTATCGCGCCGAGTACGGCCGCATGGACGGTCTGATCGGTTACCTGACCGAGCATTGCTGCCAAGGTGGCGTATGCGAGGTTTCTCCATCCAAGACCTGCTGCTGACCATGACCGATACCACTTACAACGCCTTGTTCATCTGTACGGGCAATTCGGCCCGCTCCATCCTCGCCGAAGGCATCCTCAACGACATGGGCCAAGGGCGGTTTCACGCCTGGTCTGCAGGTAGCCATCCGAAAGGCGAAGTTCACCCGCTGGCACTCGCCACGCTGGAGCGGCTGCACCTTCCGACAACGGGCTACCGCAGCAAGAGCTGGGACGAGTTCGTGAAGCCCGATGCGCCGGTGTTCGATTTCATCTTCACCGTCTGCGACAACGCAGCCGGCGAGGCGTGTCCGCTGTGGCCGGGCAAGCCGGTGTCGGCGCATTGGGGCGTGCCTGACCCGGCAGCCGTGGAAGGCACCCTGGAACGACAAAGCAAGGCGTTCTTCGATACCGCCATGACGCTGCGCCGACGTATCGAGTTGTTCCTGTCGCTTCCGATCAAGAGTCTCGATGCCATGTCGTTGCAGCGTGAACTGCGCGACATCGGCCGCCAGTGAGGCCCGCCCGATGAGCGCAACCGATACTGCCGGCCCCGCGCCAGCAAACTCCGCCATGAGCGGCTTTGAGCGTTACCTGACGCTATGGGTGGCGGTGTGCATCATCGCGGGGATCGCTCTGGGCCAGTTCGCGCCCGCCGCATTCCAGGCCATCGGCCGCATGGAGATTGCCAAGGTCAACCTGCCGGTCGGCCTGCTGATCTGGGTAATGATCATCCCCATGCTGCTGAAGGTGGACTTCGCCGCGCTTGGCCAGGTGCGCCAGCATTGGCGGGGCATGGGGGTCACGCTGTTCATCAATTGGGCCGTCAAGCCGTTCTCAATGGCGTTGCTGGCGTGGATCTTCATCCGCCACGTCTTTGCCGACTGGCTGCCCGCCGATCAGCTCGACAGCTATATCGCCGGCCTGATCCTGCTGGCTGCTGCACCGTGTACCGCAATGGTTTTCGTTTGGAGTCGGCTGACTGGCGGTGATCCGGTATTTACGCTGTCGCAAGTGGCCTTGAACGACACCATCATGGTGTTCGCCTTCGCACCCATCGTCGGCCTGCTGCTGGGCCTGTCGTCGATCACGGTGCCGTGGGACACCTTGCTGGTGTCGGTGGGTTTGTACATCGTCATTCCGGTCATCCTGGCCCAGCTCTGGCGCCGGGCGCTGCTGCGCAAGGGGCAGGCCGTGTTCGACAGGGCACTGGAACGCATCGGCCCATTGTCCATCGCCGCGCTGTTGCTGACGCTGGTGCTGCTGTTCGCCTTCCAGGGCGAGGCCATCATCCGGCAGCCGCTGGTGATCGCCATGCTGGCGGTGCCGATCCTGATCCAGGTGTTCTTCAATTCCGGTCTGGCGTACTGGCTCAACCGCCAGGTGGGCGAAAAGCACTGCGTCGCTGGGCCATCCGCGTTGATTGGTGCCAGCAACTTCTTCGAGCTGGCCGTGGCCGCCGCCATCAGCCTGTTCGGCTTCCATTCCGGCGCAGCACTCGCAACAGTGGTCGGCGTGCTCATCGAGGTGCCGGTCATGCTGCTGGTGGTGCGCGTGGTCAATCGCTCACGCGGCTGGTACGAACGCCGCGCGACCACTTCGTAACCTCCAAGAGGCATCCATGAGCACCATCACGATCTACCACAACCCAGCCTGCGGCACCTCGCGCAACGTGCTGGGCCTGATCCGCAACAGCGGCGAGGAACCGACCATCATCGAGTACCTGAAAACGCCGCCCGACCGCGACACGCTCCAGGCGCTGATCGCGGCGATGGGCGTGCCGGTGCGAGACGTGCTGCGCGAGAAAGGCACGCCCTATGCCGACCTCGACCTGGGCAACCCGAAGTGGAGCGACGACGACCTGATCGGCTTCATGCTCCAGCATCCCATCCTCATCAACCGGCCTATCGTGGTCACGCCGCTAGGCACGCGCCTGTGCCGGCCTTCGGAAGCCGTGCTGGACCTGCTGCCGCAGCCGCAGCGCGGCGCGTTCAACAAGGAAGACGGCGAGCCGGTGGTCGATCAGGACGGCCGCCGTGTCTGAATCTCGTCTCGACCTGCCGAACATCGACACGGCGCTGTTCCAGCAACCGGACACCGAACATCTGTTCGCGCCGGCACGGGCCACGCACGCGCCGCGCTTCCTGCTGCTCTATGGTTCGCTGCGCGAACGCTCGTTCAGCCGCCTCGCAGCCGAAGAAGCCGCACGCATCTTGCGGGCGCTGGGCGGCGAGACCCGATTGTTCAATCCGTCCGGGCTGCCTCTGGTGGACGATGCGCCGGCCGATCACCCGAAGGTCAAGGAACTGCACGAACTGGTGCAATGGGCCGAGGGCATGGTGTGGAGTTCGCCGGAGCGCCACGGCGCGATGACCGGCCTGATGAAGACCCAAATCGACTGGATTCCGCTGTCGGTCGGCGCGGTGCGCCCGACCCAGGGCAAGACGCTGGCGGTGATGCAGGTATCGGGCGGCTCGCAGTCGTTCAACGCCGTCAACCAGATGCGCGTGCTGGGCCGCTGGATGCGGATGCTGACCATCCCGAACCAGTCCTCGGTCGCCAAGGCGTACCAGGAGTTCGACGAGGCCGGACGCATGAAGCCCTCGGCCTACTACGACCGCGTGGTGGACGTGATGGAAGAACTGATGAAGTTCACGCTGCTCACGCGCGACGTGGCGCCGTATCTGGTGGATCGTTACAGCGAGCGCAAGGAAAGCGCTGAATCACTGTCCAGGCGTGTACGGCAAGGTGCAATTTGACGCTGCGAGGCGCTGAAAAAAGAGCCGACGACCTCTCGGTCGTCGGCATTGCGTGAAGTTCAGGCGGCGACCAGTTGCCGGGCCAGTGCGACCTCGACGGAATCACCATCCTGGTTCAGGACATCCAGCCCCGATTCGGGCACGTCGCCCGAGGTGGACTGCGAGACCATGATCTTCTTGGCCATCAGTTCCAGGCAGGTCATCTGCGAAGAACCGGCGTAGCCGAGGTAGATCACGCGCACCGGCAACTTCTGCCCGATGCGCCAGGAGCGGCGTGCCGCCTGCTGGAGCGAGTACACGTTGTAGCCCGACTGCATGAACACGATCGTCGGAAACTCCAGCAAGTCCAATCCCGTCTTGACCAGCTCGGGATTGGTGATGAGCACGTCGATGCCACGATCCAGTTGCTCAGCGATCCAGTCTTCGCGGCGGCTGGCATCCACGCTTGCGCGCAGCACCGCCACCTTGAAGCCTTCTTGCTCCAGCAGCACCTTCAGGCGCGACGTGGTGTCCCGCGTGCCGGTATAGACCGTGTAGGCCAGAACCTTGCGGCCCTGCGCCTTCTCCGCTTTGCAGATGTCGATCAGCTCACGCTCCTTGGGGCTGATCTCGAACTCGTTGAACTGAGCCGGGACAAACGCCAAGGTGTTGCGCGTGCGCGGATGCACCACGGTCTCCGACCGGAAGCAGCAATCCGGCCAGGCCAGCAGCACGTTGAGGACCACACCCAGCAAGGTCGTATCGCGTCGCGCCAGAGCCTGTTTCAGCTCCGCGGTCAGCCGACCCGCCAGATCGCGGTAGGCCGCGGCTTGCGCCGTGTCCATCGCGACTTCACGGAACTCCTCGTCATACGGCGGCAGGACGTTGCCACCGATGTCCTTGAGCTTGAGAAAGATCGTGAACGGCAGGATGCAGCGCAGCACGCCCTTGGGGCCAAACCCCGGGGCCTTGACCGTGCGCACCGATACCTTGGTGCCCTTGGCCGTCTTGTGCGCCGTGCCGGTGCTCTCGGAGTAGATGTCCTTCAACACCCCGTGATCGCGCATGAACGCCATCGCAGCCGAGGTCATGCTGCCGCTCGTGGTCGGGCGGTAGCCGTCTTCGATCATCCGCCCCGGAAGGGCTCGGAACAGCAGGTGGAACAGGTCGTCCCCGTAGCCGCCCATCAACGTGCCGGTCAGCAGCAAGGTCTTGCGAGCCTTCGCCGCCAGCACGCCCATGGCCTGGCCCTGGGCACTGCCCCCGTTCTTGTACTCATGTGCCTCATCGGCGATGAGCAGGTCGAACGTGCCTTGCGGCAGGTAGCGTTTGATGAACTCGGACGGCTGATAGCCGCCCTCGCCAAAGCCGAACTCCATGTTGGCCATCGCACGTTCCATGCGCGTGGCCTGACGGTCGGAAAACACCAGCTCGCCGTTGCCATCCATGAGGTTGATGAACTCATGGATGTTGTCGCCGAGCATCGACGCCAGGAACCCGTCACCGAACTTCTGCATCAGCTTCTGCGCGGTGACCTCTCCGATGGTCGGTATGCGCTTTAAGGCTTTGAGCACGGCCGAGGACTGGTCGCTGCCGGACAGACTGCGCGGGCGGATCAGTGTCCACAGGGGCGCGGCGCAGTGGCCGCACTTCCTGCGGCACTCCTCGGCTTGGAGCGCGATCGGGTTGACCGGCTCGCCGTCGAGGTCGGTGATGACCGTGCCGCAGTCCGGGCAGGCCGCCACGTCGCCGTGGCGGGTGCGCCGCGTGGTGAAGACAGGCTTCCAGTGAAAGCCCATCCGCATCCTGACGCGCCCCAGGACGAAGAACTCCTGGCCCGTGGGCTGCACGCCCAACTGCTCGCGCAGCTTGATGAGCTTGACGAGCGTATCCGGCCCGTTGAGTACCCACACCTTGGCACCGGCCACCGTCTCCTGGATCTCGCGCCGCCACTTGTAAACCAGGTGGGGCGGCGACAGCACCAGAGTGCGGCGATAGCCTTCGGCGTTGAGCACGGCGGCCGTGGCAATGCCGACGGTCGTCTTGCCGCAGCCCATCTCGCCATTGACGATCGCAGCACGTTCGCCACGGTCGATCAGCAGCTCGGCGGCGGCGTGGACGACTTCGGCCTGGGCTGGGAACAGCTTGCGCTTGAGGCTGGCGACCACCAGTTGCCGGTGCGCCTGCGGTTGGCCGGTATAGACCGGCGGATTAGCGCTGTTGAGGGCGTCGAGTAGTTCGTCGCCGAACTCGCCGACAAAATCCTGAAGGCTCAGGGTCAGAGGGGAAGATTCCGCGTCGAGCAGTTCGCCCTGTACGGGCGCGGATTCAGCGGCAGTGGTTTCGAGATCGAGGGACATGGTGATGCTCCAAAGAAAAATGGGGCATGCACCACCCCCCAGCGGGGCAATGGCATGCCCCGTGGTGGGAAGAGAATCGACGCGTGGCTGAGGGTGGTTGAAGGTGCTGGCCTGGGCGGCCCGCAGGTGAACCGTGCTCAGTCTTCGGACGGAAGCACGATGACGGTTGCGCAGCGCTGCGAATCGGTGACGATGCGAATGGCGAGCCCCGGATGGATCACGTAGTGCGATTCCAGCGACGCGCCCGATTGAAGCGCGCTGCTGTTCGTCTGCCATTGCTGGATGTTGACGTCGCCCCAGTCGCCACGGGTGTGGCGCCTGAAGTACGGGATCGGGTCCAGGCGACCCGCGCGGACCAGGCGGTCAACACCTCTGCTGAAGATGAGCGCCCCGATGGGGAACGCCAGCCGCTGGCAGTAGGTTTCGATGCGATGCGATGCCATGGGCTCCTCCTTGATGAGTCATTGAGCCACGACACCCCTGCCGGAGTGAAGTGGCTCCGTCAGGTGGATGAGGATGACGATGTGGGGCCTCAGATCAGGTCCCGCTCTTCGGGAAGCTGGACCACCGTGGTCTGGTGGTCCTCGCTGGTCTTGACGATCAGCGCCAGGTCCGGCGTGATCCTGAACTGCGAGATCATTAGGTTGTCCTGTTGGATCGCCACGTCGTTGGCTTGGCGTGTGGCCTCATCGATCTCGCCCCAGTCCCCGCGCACATGGCGCTGGACATAGGCCAAGGGGTCGATCAGGCCTCGCCGGGCCAGCCAATGCACCTTCTCGCTCAACTTCAACGTACTCGGTGCGAACAACGGTTGCTTGTGCGGCGCAGGCCGCTTGAACGGATTGGGGATCATGGTGTTTCTCCTTCGAGTTGGTACAGCAGGACGGCAGCGCGTCCGGTGGATCAGCGAATGGTCAACACCTCGCCCCGTGTCGCGGAGCCAGGTGTCATGTCCCACGCGCGGATGACGGGAACGAACTTGTCGGTGAGGATGCGGGTCTCGGCGATGGAGCCGTCTTCGCGTTCGGTGAACTCCCGCTGGAGCGTCTTGTCCTTGTGGGTGTCACCTTTGACGACGAGCACGCGCCCGGTCTTGGAGCGCACAACCCCCGAGATCGCACCCGCGGCCAGAGCCAGGGCGAGATGCCAGCGGGACAAGGCCCGCGCCGGTGGACGCAGCGATTGCTGCGCAGCCCCCAGGTGCGTGTCCTGCGATGGCCACAAGCCTTGCAGCCTGCCAACCTCATCGGCGAACTGCTCGGGCTCCATCGTCACGCGGAAGAAATGCTCTGGCTCGGCCGGGCTGGCGGGGACGATGTACGGCAGGAACGGCCACTCGCTCGGCAGTTCCTCGGCTTCGACTTCGCCTTGCCCTACCTGCAACAGCAGATTGCGCACGGCCTTGACGCCATCGGGCACCTGCTCGCGCTGGCGCACCCGGCGTCCGAAGATCACCACCTGCTTGAACTGCGTCTCCACCGCTCGGTAGATGCGCAGGTCCGTGTAGTGGCGCGTCAGCCAGCCGACCAACTCCGCGTCGAGCACGTAGCCGGGGACGATGAAAACCAGCACGCCGCCGTATTGCAGCAGCGAGAGCGTGCGCTGGTAGAACAGCTTTTCAAGGCGGGCACGGCCCTGGCCCTGATAGCCGATGTTGCCGTTGACGTCCTTGGACAGGTCCCCATACGGCGGGTTGAGCCAGAGCAGCCCGAAGGACTGCTTGGAGACCATCGTGTCCATCAGGTCCGCGTGCAGGCAGTGATCGACCAGGCCGCGGGCATGGCGCGCCCGCTCCGCGTCGAACTCGACGGCGAACGCCTTTGCCTGCTCGCGCCCGAGGGCATGGGCGGCTTCGGCGATCGCCACGCCTTCGCCGGCGCAGGGATCGAGGATGCACATCGGCCCGTCGCTGGGCATCAGTGCGTTGAGCGCTCTTTCGAGCGTGGGTTCGTCGGTCGGGAAATATCCGTTCTTGACGAAATTGCGGGCGAGCCGCGGGAACATGAGGGCCATGGAAGTCTCCTGGTTGGCGGGGATGAAACACGGAAGTACGCCAAGACGTGCCTCCGAGGGTGGGTCAAGCCGCTACCGCTTCCGGCGTCCAAATCTTGGCCGGATACGGATAGGCGGTGAGCGCGTCGCTGCGGATCAGGGAGCCGAGCGCCAGGGTCAGCGCCGGCACGTCGATGGCGAGCCGATGGCCTTCCAGCGGCCCGAGGGCGAACGGAAGGCGGGCCAGCATCTCGCGGGTTTGCAGCAGTTCCAGCACGGTCTCGCGCCAGTGATCGAGCAGCGGCAACGGGCAGGTGTCCCGCACCAGCATCCACAGGCGGTCAAGCCTGTGGGCGCTGTCGCGTGGCAGCAGTGCCAATGCGCTGGCGTTGGCCTTGTCGGGCTTGACGCAGCGCCGGTCGAACAGCCACACGTTGGACAGCGAGCCGAACAGCGTCCGCCGGTACGCGCGCGTGATGCGCTTTTCCAGGCGATCGACGTTGCCGATGAATACCGGGACGCTGCCGCCCTGGTCGGTGATGACGTGGAACTGGTCCAGTCCCTGCTCGTCGCGCCCGAGGGTCAGGCGAGCGAGGAACTGCTGGACGGCGGTGTCCCGCGCCCAGATGGACAGGAAGATCAGGTTGCCCTGGTCATCGCCGACGCAGGCGTCGGCCATCACGTCCGGGCATTCGTCGATGCGGTACAGCGTGGAAGAAGTGTTTGCGGGCATGGTGGTGTCCTCGGATGAACGGGAACAGCACCGCCCGCTGGGGCAAGTACTGCCCCAGGGGGTGGAAGAAAACCGCTCAGTCCGGCTCGAACTGCCGGGTGTGCGGGTTGAAGTGAAGCGGCTCGTCCGCCGAAGTGATCGGCGTGAAGCCTTCCAGGTAGATGTTGTTGAGGTACTGGTCGCGGTAGGTCAGTGCCTGCCGTGCCTGGTCCTCGGTGAGGCCGTTGTCGATGAAGTACGCCAGCATTTCCTCGTCGGAGGACACTTCGTCGTTGGACAAACTCCCTTCAACGAGTGCCAGCAACGAGGGCGGAAGCGTTGCCAGGATCGGGTCCATGTCGGTTCCTCCTGGCTCAGGCCATCGACGCCGCGGCGGATGCCGCGGATGCCGTGGGTGTGCGCCGCCGGGCGTGGTAGGCGCGAACGCCTGCACGCCAGTCGGCGGACTGCTCCGGTGCGAGGTCCAGATAGGACAGCGGGCACGTGTAGTAGTACGGGTGCATGGACTCGTCCAAGGACTTGTAGCCCCACTGGCCGCCGCTTCGTTCAAGCAGATCGCAGCGGATGTAGCGCAGGGACTGGCCCGGTGCGAGATCACGATGCACGCCTTCGACCTTGGCGGTCACTTCGGCGACGGACCACAGCACGTTGCCGCGCAGGGTGTGAGCGATGACCTTGACGCTGGCGCGCTCGGTCTCTTGCGGTGCGATCAGTTCCGCGATCAGTTCGGACCGCGATTGGTTTGAGAAATACCAGCCCATGAGAGGCCTCCTCGAAAAGTTGAGCTGAAGGCCTCCCCGTGGGGAAGAACCCCCAGCGGGTGATGGAATGCCGCATCTGCGGCGAAGGAACCTATGCGTCGCCCTCAATCCCAGTCGTCATCGTCTCGATCACAACCGGCCGGGCAGTAGCCGAACTCGATCCCGTGCGAGCAATAGCCATGCTCCGCATTCCAGTCCTGGGTTTCCTGCCGTTCGGCAGGTGTTGCGTAGTCCCATTCCTGGGCCGCGATTTCGAGAGCCTGAGCACGTTGCTCATCCGGCAAACGATTGGCCTGTGCGTCGATCGCCGAACTGAAGAGCGTCACGTAGTGGTCGTAGGACAAGCCGCAACCGCGCTGGGCGTGTGCGGCGGCCGCTTTGCAAAGGTCCCGCCACGCGGGTTCATCCAGCGTTGAACGCGGGGTATCGCAAGCGATGGTGGACATGATGGAGACCTCCAGAAAATGGCCAGGGCCTCCCCCGCATGGGAAAGGAACCCCGGCGGGTGGATGAAGAACACCGCGCATGCGGCGTCTGCGATCACGCAGGTTTTGGTTCGGCCTGGCGGCTCCACTCCTGCGTCTTGAAGTCCAGCGCGTAGCCCAGCTCGCCCAGGCGGGCGATCTGCGCGCGCAGGGTGCGGCGGTCGATGGTCGAATCCAGTTTCACGGACTCGCCCAGCGGCCACAGCAGGCCGAAGAGCGCGGCGTCACCGTCTTCGGTGCTGCCGGGGGCAGCGGCCGTAGCAGGCGGTGGCGCATCCACGCCGAAGGGCGTGGTATCGACCAGCGGGTCCGCGGACGCCTGCACGGGTGCGGGCTTGGCGGGCCTGGACGCTTTGGTGGGCTTGGCCGGCGTTGCCGCAGGCTGCGCCCCTTGCTCTTCATCGAGCGGATCGACGTCCTGGGTGGCGAAGCTGCGGGCTTCGTCGCGGCTGAGTTTGTCGATGCCGTTGAGCGTCATGCCGTCGAGGCTGGCACGGATCTCGAACCGCATGCCGCCGCCGACCGGATAGGACTTCGGGAAGATGTACCTGATGATGAATTCCCCGTCGTACTTGCCTTCGGGGTACTGCTCCAGCTCCGGGTCTTTGACCTCGAAAGTACCGAGGTGCGTCGCGAGGCGGCCAACCGTGAACGGGCCGTTCTTGCCGCGGATGGTACGCAGCGTGAGCTGGCCGGGGACGACGATGGGCGCAACAGATTTCTCGGAAGCCGATGGGGTTGCCATGATGGTTCTCCTGATGATGAATGACGGGCCGCCGACGGCACCCGGTGGATGAGAGGAAATGGCCTCGCCCGAGGTGGGCGAGGTCCGCGTGGCATCACGCCTTGAGCTGGCGCATGCCTTCGGCCAGCAGCCACAACGCCCGGTTCAGGCGCAGGTTCTGGTCGATGCCTTGCACCGGACGGGTGCGCTGATTGCGGCCGTTGGCCGTGCGTCCGTTCAGGCCCCCTTTGACTAGGTTCTCCTGGACGCGGTTGAAGACGGCCCACAGGTCGTTCTTGCGGTCGTCCCATCGCCGAGGGGCCAGCAGTTGGCTCTCGGTGACAGGCGTGGACTTGGCCGGATCGTCGTACTTGAGTGCGAGCGCAGAGTTCGCAAAGACCTCCGCTTCGCCCTCATCGAGGGTGATGGTGCGCATCGCATCGCGCGCGTTCTGCACGCGCTCGAAACCTTCGAGGACTCCGTAGGCACCTTCGATCACCTGGCTGGCCACGTCGCCCTTGTGGGGAACGCGGATGTCTGCGGTGGTGTCACCGCAAACCAGGCCGTTGTGGCAGACGAACCGGAACATGCCGGCGAGCATCTGATAGCTGCTCGTGCCGTCATGGCTGTTGAGCAGGATGATCTCGTTCGCCTCGTCGCCGTTGATCTGGCTTGCATGGCGAAGTCGGATGAGGTGCTTCGTGTACTCGCGCCGGTCTTCGTTGCGCACGCGCGTCTGACACACCATGAAGGGCTCGAAGCCCTCCTGGCGCAGCTTGGTCAGCACGGTCGAGGTCGGTATGTAGGCATACCGATCGGACCGGCTCCCATGTGGAGCGTCGGCGAAGATCGACGGAACGACGGCACGAATGCGGTCGTCCGAGAGTGGGCGATCAGAGCGCAGGATCGGGGATTGCGGAGCAAAGCGGGATACCAGAGACATGGCTGATCTCCTTTGAGAAATTCGACAACCGCGTGGCCGTGAGACCACGCGGAACTCGGGGGATGAAATGCGCAAGCACGCGTCCTGGGGACGCGGCGTACGTGGGGAGGAAAAGCGACAAGGCCCCGTGAGAGGCCGTGCCGGATCAGAACGAAGCAGCCAATGCCGGCTCCTGCTCCTGGACTTGCGCCTCGGGCTCGCGCTCGGCGGGCTCGGTGGCCGTGTCGATGGCATCGTCGGCTTCGGACGCGGATGCGTCTTCGGCCGGCGGCGCCTCGGCTTGCGCCTGGCTCGTCGGATAGACCTGGGTGCCGTCGATCTTGATGAGACCGATGTGGACCAGCGTCGATTCCAGGCTGGCGGCCGGTTCCCCGGCGTGCTCACCCTTGGTGCGGATGTACGGATCGATCTTCATGTCGTTCAGACGGAAGGCGATCAGCACCTTGCGGTCACCCTCGATGGCCTGAACGCACCGGCGAACCAGGTGCTCGGCTTCCGGGGTGGCGACGATGGTGTCGAAGTACCGATACTCCGGTTCATCGACAGGCCCGGCCAGTGCCGCGACGGTGCAAGAGAGGAACGAGTCGCCAGCTTTTGGGGTGACGTCCTTCACACGATTGAGATAGCCGATGCCGCGGGTGATCAACTCGTGCTGCTCGATCGAAGCCAGTTCGGCCCGGTCGATCAGTTCGGCCTTGAGCAGTCGCGCCTTGAGGGACGCGGCGGCCTGACCCTTCTGCTCACCCTTGTCGCGGATGTACACATCGCCCCACAGGTCACCGAGGCGAAAGCGCACCAGCGGGCGCTGCTTGGGATCGTCAACGCCGATGTAGCGCTGAACGAGCTTCTTGGCCTCGGCACCCGAGACCTTGACGTCGAAGTAGCGGTAGCTGGGGTCCCGGGCGGGGCCGACCAGCGCGGCGATGGTGCATGCCAGGAAAGGCTGCGCACGGCGGCCGCCCCGGACGGGCACTTCACGGACACGCTGGATGTAGCCGATGCCCGAGGTGTGGAGGTCGAAATACGATTTCTCGTTGGACGTGGTGTTCATGGTGAATCTCCATTGGGATGAAGCGGAGACACACCGGCCCACGCATGCGGGGAAGGTGCGTGACCCCGCGGTGGGTTGATAAGGCGAAAGCATCCGCCACCAGAGGCTGGTGGCCGCTCGCGGAAGGATGCGGTGCGAGCTGGCTCGGTCACGCAGTGGGAACTGCGCCGCAACCTCGAAGACCGATGGTTGCCTGGCATGTCGCTGACGACGTCAGCAGGCATGGGGCCAGCATGGCGGGGCCTCGCGCGCGCGGCAGCAATCAATCGGCACCCGGGCGCTTCCCTTTGTCCGCGCCACCCGGCGCCTGTCACAGGCACTTGGCGCCGCGCAGGTGCTCGGGGGTATCGGCGCGCGGACGGCCGGGACGGCTCCAGGCGCCGCCACCGCGCGCGCCGATCAGCCGCCAGCCGGCGGCGCGCAGGCTGGCGCCACCTTCGTCGGGCATGGTGTAGGTGAGCAGGCGTATGTAGCCCAGCGCCCTTGCCGCCTGCCAGGCCGCGCCGTAGAGCTTGCTGCAGGCGCTGGGTGTGCCGTCGGTGCACAGCCGCGTGACTTCCAGCGTCCAGGTGCCGCGCGACCGGGCGGCCGACAATGGCCACGCCGTGGATCAGGTCGCTGTCGCTCAGCGTGACGGCCAGGGCGAACTTCGCGCCCTGGACCGGGCGGTGGTGGCGATGGTGCGACAGAACGAATGCATTGGCCGTGCGCAGCGACACCGGTAGGAGGTGCAGCCTCGGCGAGGTCGATGGCGTGTTCATGCGGTTGTCTCCGGTGGCATGCCGGCGTTGTGGCCGGCGGGGCGTGCCTCGGCGGCTGGAGACAAACGCGCACGCGCGGCGATGGCGGCGGTGCGAACAAAAGAAGGCCCCCGATGCGGGGGCTGCGAGGCGGTTGCCGCGTCAGGCGGGAGGCACCACTGCTAAGGACAGGTGCGTGGCGGTGGCGGAAAGCACGAGATCGTCCGCCGAGTGCTGGAGGCGCGTGAACAGGCCGTCCTTCGGGTCGAAATACTCCGCGAAGTCATCGCCGCCCAGCTCGCGGCCGGCGAGGTGCCACCAGTCATCGAACGGGTCGGTGTCCGGGTTGCATCCGACGGCGTAGGCGAGCAGTGCCTGGCGCCCATCCGGGCGACGCTCCCCACGCTCGGCGAGGAAGTACACGCCCTGATCCTTGACCAGGACAATGCGGCACTGATTGGGGACGTCTCAGAAAACGGAAAAAATCGTACGCTAAGCCGGTTGCAGCGGTCGTAGCGGCCTGAACTTGCCCGCGCCGATCTTGGCGCTGCTGCGCCAGAGGTAATCGCCGGTCAGGTTGATGTGCTCCCAGCCCAGCGGCGACAGGTACTGCAACAGGGCGTCATCGACAGTCTGGCCGTGACCGCGTAAGGCGTTTGAGGCCCGTTCCAGATAGACCGTGTTCCACAACACTATGGCCGCCGTCACCAGGTTGAGGCCGCTGGCCCGGTAGCGCTGCTGCTCGAAACTGCGGTCGCGGATTTCGCCCAGCCGGTTGAAGAACACGGCGCGGGCTAGCGCGTTGCGGGCTTCGCCCTTGTTCAGTCCGGCATGCACGCGGCGGCGCAGCTCGACGCTTTGCAGCCAGTCCAGGATGAACAGCGTTCGCTCGATGCGGCCCAGCTCGCGCAGCGCCACGGCCAGGCCGTTCTGGCGCGGGTAGCTGCCGAGTTTCCTGAGCATCAGCGAGGCCGTCACCGTGCCCTGCTTGATCGAGGTGGCCAGCCGCACCTTGGCGTTGATCGCCTTGCCGGACGCCTGGAACTGCTGCTGATGCTTGTGCTTGGCAGCGTTGAACAGCTTGCCCAGGATGCGGTCGTGCAGGTCGATGATTTCGTCGGTGACGGTGGCCATGCCCTCGATGGCGAGCGCACCAGGGTCGCGTAGCGGCGCTGTGCCTCGAACTTGGCCAGATCGGCGGGCGTCATCTGGCCGCCTTCGCGGGCGATCTTGAGCAGGCGGTTCTGGTGCACCGACCGCTCGATGCCGGAAGGCAGGTCGAGCGCCTGCCAGGCTTTGAGGCGCTCGATGTGTTCGAGTATGTGGCGCGAGTTCGGCTTGACGGGCGACTGGCGCAGCCAGGCCAGCCAGGTCGTCTTGCCGTTGTCGTGGCGCTTGAGCAGATCGTCGAGGCGGTGCCGGTGGGTGGCCGACAGGGGATCGGACAAGGCCGCGTAGATGCGGCGGTTGGCGCGGCTGTAGGCGTTCATCGAACACCTCCCTTTTCCTCATCCGGCGCAACAGGACAGTTGCTTCACGTCCTTGTTGAAGGTCTGCGCCGCGAGCTTCAGTCCCTCGACCATGGTCAGGTAGGGGAACAACTGGTCGGCCAGCTCCTGCACGGTCATCCGGTGGCGGATCGCCAGCGCGGCCGTCTGGATCAGTTCGCCCGCTTCCGGCGCGACCGCCTGTACGCCGATCAGCCGCCCTGAGCCAGCTTCCGCCACCAGCTTGATGAAGCCGCGCGTGTCGAAGTTGGCGAGCGCCCTCGGCACGTTGTCGAGCGTCAGCAGCCGGCTGTCGGTCTCGATGCCGTCGTGGTGCGCTTCCGCCTCGCTGTAGCCCACGGTCGCCACCTGCGGATCGGTGAACACCACCGCCGGCATCGCCGTCAGGTCCAGCGCCGCGTCGCCGCCGGTCATGTTGATCGCGGCGCGCGTGCCGGCCGCCGCCGCCACATAGACGAACTGCGGCTGGTCGGTGCAGTCGCCGGCAGCAAAGATGTGCGGTGCGCTCGTGCGCATGGCGCGGTCGATGACGATGGCTCCCTGCGCATTGACTTCGACGCCTGCCGCTTCAAGGTTCAGGCTGCGCGTGTTCGGCGCGCGACCGGTGGCGACCAGCAGCTTGTCGGCGCGCACTTCCCCCTGCCCGGTGGCGAGCACGAATTCCCCGCCCGCATAGGCAACGTGGCTCGCCTGGGTGTGGTCCAGCACCTCGATGCCCTCGGCGCGGAAGGCGTCTGTTACGGCTTCCCCGATGGCCGGGTCTTCTCGGAAGAACAGCGTGCTGCGCGCCAGGATCGTGACCTGGCTGCCCAGCCGGGCGAAGGCTTGCGCCAACTCGACCGCCACCACGGAGGAACCAATCACGGCCAGCCGCTCGGGGAGCGAGCTGCTTTCTAGCGCCTCGGTGGAGGTCCAGTGGGGTGTGTCCGCAAGGCCCGGGATTGGCGGAAGCGCCGGGCTCGCGCCGGTGGCAATCAGGCAGCGGTCGAAGTTCACCTCGTGCGTGCCGCCGTCAGCGGTCGCCACGGTCAGCGTGCGCGTGTCCCTGAACCGGGCCTCGCCGCGCAGCACGGTGATGGCCGGAGTGCTTGCCAGGATGCCTTCGTACTTGGCATGGCGCAGCTCCTCGACGCGGCCTTGTTGCTGGGCCAGCAGCCGCTCGCGCAGTACAGCGGGCGCTGCGGCCGGCAGGCCAGCATCGAACGGGCTTTCGCGGCGCAGGTGGACGATGTGCGCGGCGCGGATCATGATCTTGGACGGCACGCAGCCGACATTGACGCAGGTGCCGCCGATGGTGCCGCGCTCGATCAGCGTGACGCGGGCGCCTTGCTCCACGGCCTTCAAGGCAGCCGCCATCGCCGCGCCGCCGCTGCCTATCACAGCCACGTGCAGCGCTTGTTCACCGCCAACATGCTTCGTTTCGCCACCGAGCCAGCCCAGCGCCTTGTCTAGCAGGCCGGCAGGCTTGTTCGGCGTGTCGGTAAGCCGTGCGCGATAGCCGAGCGTGGCCACTGCGGCAACCAGCGGGGCCACGCTCACGCCTGCATCCGCCTCGATTTCGGCCTGCCGCTGCGGATAGGACACCGAGGCCGCGCGCACGCCGGGCACGTTCGTCAAAGCCTGCTGGACGTGCTCGGCGCACGACGTGCAGGTCATGCCTTCGATGTGGAGGGTGATCGCCTCGGCCATGATTACGCCCTCACTGCTTGACGCTGGACGGGTAACCCGCGTTTGCGGTGGCCTTGGTCAAGGCGTCGGCATTGGTCTTGGCCTCGTCGAAGGTGACGACGGCCTCCCGCTTCTCGAAGCTGACTTCGGCCTTCTCGACGCCGGCGACCTTGGACAGAGCCGTCTTGACCGTGATCGGGCACGCGGCGCAGGTCATGCCGGGCACCGACAGGGTGACGGTCTTGGTGGCAGCCCAGGCGGGCGCGCTTAGAGCGGCGGCCAGGGCGATGAGGGTGGTGAGGGTGGTGAGTTTCTTCATGGTGATCTCCTTTCAGTAGAACAGCGGCAGGACGTAGGGAAACGCGAGGGCAACCAGAACCAGGGCGGCCACGATCCAGAAGATCACCTTGTAGGCAGTCCGCACTTGGGGCACGGCGCAAACGTCGCCGGGCTTGCAGGCATGGGCTGGTCGGAAGATGCTGCGCCAGGCGAAGAACAGCGCGATGAGCGCTGCGCCGATGAAGATCGGCCGATACGGCTCCAGCACGGTCAGGTTGCCGATCCACGCGCCAGAGAAGCCGAGCGCGACCAGGACAAGGGGGCCGAGGCAGCAGGCCGAGGCGAGGACGGCCGCGACGCCGCCGGTCGCCAGTGCGCCGCGGCCGTTCTTGGGTTCCGACATAAGGTTCTCCTTCCGGGACTTCGCTTGATGCTGTAACGTTACTTCCGTAGTCAACTACGGAGTCAAGCGCCATGGAGAACGCTCAAGAGAATCTGACCATCGGGGCCTTCGCCAAGGCAGCCCGGGTCAACGTGGAGACGATCCGCTTCTATCAGCTCAAGGGCTTGCTACCCCAGCCGGAGCGGCCCTACGGTCGCATCCGCCGCTACGGGCAGGCGGACGTGGCGCGGGTGAAGTTCGTGAAGTCAGCCCAGCGCCTGGGATTCAGCCTGGATGAAGTCGGCCAGCTCCTGAAACTGGAGGACGGCACCCATTGCAGCGAGGCGGCCGAACTGGCTGCTCACCGGCTGGCCGATGTGCGCGCACGCATGGCGGACCTCACGCGGATGGAAGAGGCCCTGTCGACGCTAGTGAGAGAGTGCAACGCGCACCATGGCAATGTTTCCTGCCCGTTGATCGCAGCTTTGCATTGCTGCTAAAGGGCCCACTTCGGCTCTTAGCGTACGATTTTTTTCCGTTTTCTGAGACGACCCCTGATTGGCGATGGCTTCGGTCAGCACGGGGCGCAGGTCAGCGCCTTTGAATCGCAGTGACATGGATGAAATCTCCTGTGTGGAAGAATGAGAAAGGCCTCCATCCGATGGGATGAAGGGCCTGTAGTGCACGCGGCCGGAACGGCTGGAACGCCGTGGCGGATGCCTCGGGTCAGCCGCAGGACCGCCCGGTTTCGCTGCGGGGCGTCATGCCGGGACGGCCTGGCGCTTGCGGGCCGCTTTCGCGTCGAGGATGCTCACGTCGATCTGGCGCCAGCGCCCGTCGTCGATGAGCCTCTCCAGCACTTCGCCGAGCATGTCGAAATACACCTCGTCGTGCCGATCGACCAGTTCGACCGATTCACCGTTCTGACGGTGCAGTTCCACCACGTAGGTGTCTCCGCCGCGGTCGTAGAGGATCGTCACCCGGCCCTCGAACTTCGCGGTCGAGACCGTGAAGCTGATCGCCGGCGGGGTCTCGATGATCTTGGAGGGCGTGGGATCGACCCAGGTGAAGTCGCGGGCACCGGCATCCACCAGCATGTGGGTGATGCGCCGGAAGCGATCGGGGGCCGGCATCTCCTCCAACTGCTCGATGAGCTGGCCCAACTCCATGCACTGCGGCGTGGGAATGGGCAGCTTGGCCGGCGCCGAGCCGAGGATGTGCCTCGTGATGGTGTACGGCGTGCCGTCCGAAGTCTCCTCGGTGATGACCTCCGGCGTGTCCGCGCGCAGTCCGTCGAAGCGACGACGGGCATAGGGTTGGACATGCACCTTGGCGCCTTCGGCAGGAACCGTGGTCACCAGGCTGGGATCGAGCACCGCGAACTCGGAAGGCTTGAGCTTGACGACGATGGCATCGTCGGTCGCGGCGACCACCTTGCCGTCGAAGGGTTGGGGGTCGATGGCGAAGCCCAGCGTTGAGGACAGCGGCTGATCATCGAACACGCGGTACTTGAACGACCGCACGTTGCGGGGCACATGGCCTGCGACCAGCGAAGGCATCATGGATTTGATGAGGGAACGATCCATGGGGAAACTCCTTGAGGAAAAACAAGGGATTCCCCGCCCGCAAGGGAGAGGTCCCTTGTGGGTGGCGTGGATGGACGCGGTAGGTCCGTAGGAAGAAACGACCAGCACGGTTTCCCGCGCTTGCAGCCTCGAAGGTCTCGACTGCCTGGGCATGTGCCGGCAACGCCGACGAACATGGGGCAAGCATGGCCCTGGGGCGGTCTGCCTGCCCGCAGGAAACGGCACCGCACCACAACCGTTTTCCTGTGCTGCGGGCAAGAAAAAGCCCCTCGAAAGGGGCTGGAGGAATCAGGCTTGGTACACGAAGTAGTGCTCGCGCTGACGCGGAAAGAACACGTGTTTCCACGTGTCGCCGCTTGTGTTGCCACCGTCGAAGACGACCATTTCGTAGTCGTCCACGTCGGTGTCCACCAGGTCGGCGCTGGCGATATGGCGCATGTGCAGCGTGCCGCTCATGCGCTCGAATACCAGGATCTGGCCGATGGCATCTTCCTGGCTCATGGCGTTGACGCAGGCTCCGAGTTGGTGCTCGAAGTCGGATGCGGGTGTGATGAGGTCGGGGAACATGGGATCGCTCCTGTGAAAGTGCGCCGGCCCGGCTCTCTGGCGGGAGACCGGGCCGGCATGCGGTGAGGACAAGGAAGGCCGGGGATGTGTGTGGCAGCTATTCGCCGGCCAGCGATAGGCCCGGCAACACGGGTGCGTCGGCATCGAGGATGAGGATGCGCACGTCGGCCTGGCCGGCCAGTTCAAGGATCTGTGCCAGCTCGTCCGGCATGCCCTTGCTGCGGTGCTCCTGCCGAAGCTGCTCGGCGGCGATCCCCTCGACGTCCTGCAGGTGCTGGTCCGTCCAGGGCGTGGAGATCAGCTTGACGCCGATCGCCGGGCTGTAGGGAATCCGGAACGCGATGAACAAAAAGGCCTCCGGCGTCGCGAGGTCAGCCAGGTTGGCCAGGTACTGGCCGGTTTCGCGGCTGATGTGCGCGCTGTTGATTTCCCAGCACCGGCTGTAGTAGCCGGTCTCGAAGCTCAACCGCTGCACGACTTCCCGTGCGGCCTCGGCCGAATAGGTGTCGCCAATGTGGACGGGGCGGCCGTCGAAGTCGTCGCCGTGGATCGCGTACACCACGGCACCCACCATGCCTTCGCCGCTGCCCCCTTCAGCCGCGTCGCATTCGGCGATCAGTGCGGCGCCGACAGGTTCGGTGCCAGTCCTGACCACCGCGAAGTCGCTGGTGATGATGCAAGGAGAAGAAACCAGCGCCGCGTCGCAGAGGTGCTGCTGGCTCGGGTGGATGTTTCGCCAGACATGCGGGCTTCCGTCCTCGTAGCTGATGGACAGCGTGCGGACGATTTTCAGATTCCAGTAGCCGCGTAGAAAGGGATTGGGATTCTGGGACATGGGATTTCTCCAACAGAATAATGATGGAGCAAATCCCCGCCACCGGGAATTGACCCCGGTGGGTGGAAAGAAAGGAAACAGCGTCAGGTGACGCTGATCGTTGGCGTTTGGGCCAATCGCTCGGCGACGCGCCGGCGCAAATTCATGCGGAATGGCTCGTCGCTGACGCCCGCCAGCAGATTGATGGTCTCCAGCGCGATCAGGGCCGAAGCCTCTTCGATGTCGGCGGCCACAATGGTCTTGCGCAATTGGTCGCCGAGCTGGAGGGCCTGGGAGGAGGAGCTGATGAAGCGGACCTCGCGGCTCAGGTAGCAGCCGTTGCCGCCGAACTCGAACAGCCGCGGCTTGCTGCAGTACCAGCAGCCCTCGAACTGGATGGCGGTCAGGTGGTGCCCGTCATCGAACCGGGTGGCGATCAGAAACAATGCGTCGAGATCGGCGGTGTCCTCGAACGAATGACGGTCGATCAAGTTCCCCAGCTCTTCGTCCTCATCGGCACGGAAGTGCACGGCGAGCAGTTCGAGCAGCGGCGGGATCGACAGCCCTTCGTCGTCCGGCATCGGAATACCGAGTTGCGTGGCCAGGTCTTCCAGGCCATCGAGCACGTCCGGCCATTGCGGATTGGTGGTCTCGGCGATCTGGGCGATGTAGGCCTGCCCGTTGCCGGGGTGGCTCTCGTCCAGCGCGAAGGCGCCGAACAGCGCCTGGATGAC
This sequence comes from Variovorax sp. VNK109, assembly GCF_049445855.1. NCBI lineage: Bacteria > Pseudomonadati > Pseudomonadota > Betaproteobacteria > Burkholderiales > Comamonadaceae > Variovorax > Variovorax sp. VNK109. The sequence goes on from NZ_JBMSDV010000002.1 coordinate 77,173, forward strand.
GGGCGTCACACGGTCGAGCACGAGAACGCCGGTGGCTTCGTAGTAGTTGTTGGCCATGAAGGCTCCTTTCGATGAATGAACGGAGCCAGCCCTTGCGGACGATGGCATCCGCAGGGGAAACCGCCTGATGCCGGATGGCGCTGGGCGGGGAGAAAACGCGAGGGACATGGCCTCGAACGAGGCGCATGTCCCTCATGGGGTCCCGTGAACGCAGTGATGAAGGTGTGCCAGGGACCGGCTCACCAACCGCTGTAGTTCAGCAGCAGGTCGGCGATCACCTGGCGACGTGGCAGATCGAGGCCGTCGAAGTCCGACAACCCGTTGAAGTGGCAGCGCTTGAGCATGGCACCGCCCTCGCGCGCGTTGTAGAAGCTGACCATCGCGGACAGGAACATGCGTTCCCCGCTGCTCAGGACGCCGAGGGCGTCGTTGAGCCTCAGCATGTCGGGACGCAGATCCCACTTGCTCTTGGCCTGGTTCAGACCTTCACGGGTGCCATCGCCAAACCATTGCGGGCCGGCGATTTCGACACCACGCTTCCAGGCCTCAAAAAAGGCTTGGGGCGCAGCGCTGAAATGCCGTTCTTCCCGAACGATCTGATCGACGACTTCCTGCGGCAGTAGCTGGTTCATGACGTGATTCCTCCAGTTGGATCAGGGAATGGCGAGCTGGGACCAGCCGCCTCTTTCGAGGGCACGTTGAGCCGCAGCATGGCTGCGGAAGTACTCACGAGATTCCCGCGAAACGGGACCTTCGGTATCGCGCGTGCCGATGTAGTGGCCGGCGGCGCTGTGCAGGACTTCGAGCGGCAGGAACTTGCCGCAGTAGGTCAAGGCCAATTGACCGAATCGGCCGAAAGAGGCTTGCTGGGACATGGATGGGCTCCTTGGAAAAGCGGGGCCCTGTCCCTCACGGGATGGCAGCTCCCGCACGCGGTTGAAAAAAAAGCATCAGCGTCTTGGGAACGCGCGTCCGCGCAATGGATGCGATGCGGACTGGTGGGTTGCGCGGAGAGAACCCCGCGGCAGCCTGAAACCCTGGCTGCTGGCATGTGCTGACGAATCAGCGGACATGCGGACAGCTTCGTGAGGGTGCCGCGCCACGTCAGTTGGAAATCGGCATCTGGTCCAGCCCCGATTGATGTGCGCAGGACAAAGAAAAGCCCCGCAACGAGTGCGGGGCGGTCATGACGGTGCGGTGAGGCTGGATCAGCGGGGCTTGTCACCCAGGACATGCTGCTTCCAGATGGCGAATGCCTCGTCCGCTGGCAGCTCGGCCAGGATGATGATGGGCTGGTCCTGTCGGCTGCGCAGCTTTGCGAAATACGCCGCGCGGTCGGCAATGGCCTTGAGCTTGATGCCCTTGAGGAACAGCAGCCGGCCGTCCTTGATGAACAGCACCTTGTTGCCGATGTCGCGGTTGAACGCGGTGCGCAGCTTGCGCTCCGCATGCATGGCATCGGCCAACTGGTCCACGAGGAAGTCGAGCGTCATGTCGATGAGAAGCGGCTCGTCGTCCTCGCGTTCGACGTCGAGCGATGCCGGCGGCAGGCTCTTGGCGAATTCCTCGGCCTGGGCCAGCAGCGCGGCCTGGCCTTGCAGCGGGCGCACGAACGTCGAGCCGCCGTGTCCGTCATTGCGGGCTTCGGCGATGGGCCTGCCGTCGAACATGACGGTGGCGGTGAAGCACAGCGTTTCCTCGCTCGCGAAATCCGCGACCTTGAGGTTCTTGAGCGTGATGCGGTCTTGTCGGGTGATGGTGTCCATAGGAAGTCCTGTTATCGACCGGGTTGACGACACGCCCCTGACGGGACGCGGCATACATCCCGTGGGTTGGAGGAAGGTGGCATCGATGCCCGGTGGGCAGCGTTCGCCGGAGAGATGCCGGGGCGAACTGGCGGGTGGCGTGGGAGGAACCCACGGCAGCCTTGACACCCTGGCTGCTGGCTGTTGCCGATGCGTCGGCAATGCAGGAGGGAGGATCACGCGGCCCGCCGGCCGCGTCGTGCATCAATCCGAAGCGCTCGATCCCGTCTTGTGCGGGCACTGCAACAGCCGCTGGCCCAGCCACGCGACACACGGCACGGCCATGGAGTTGCCGATCGCCTTGTAGCGGGGCGCGTCGGCGGCGGGCTTGCCGCGGTACGGCACCAGCGTGTAGTCGTCGGGCATGCCTTGCAGCCGCTCGCACTCCACAGGCATCAGCCGACGTACCCGCCACTGCGACCAGTCGCCCGGGCCGGGGTCGTTCCAGTCGTAGCGGAAATGTGCCTCGAAGTCCGGTGCCAGCACATGGGGCTTGTCGGCACCGCCGCTGCTGGTGCGCAGCGCGGTCGAGACGCCATCGCCCAGTTCAGCGGCCAGGCCTTCGGTGCGACCGCGCAGCGCCACGCCGATCACCATCGGCCGGCCCTGGCCCGGCTTGCCGCCACCCGTGGAGAGCGTCCCGGCAAGCTGGCCGTGGCCGGATTCCAGCCGCAGCTCGCCGCGCGAGTTCTGCGCGAACGCGATGGCCGGCACGACGCCGGCATTCGCGTGGCTGAGGCGATGCCCGCCCGCGCGCAGCGTCGGTGCCCAGGCCATCGTTGCATCGGCTCCGCAGCCCTGGGCGGTGAAGGCGATGATCGGCACACCCTTGCCGGTGCCGTCCTCGCTGCAGCCCTTGCCGCCGTTGGCGGTGCTGAGCGTGTGGCTGATGCTGCCCGCGATGGACTGCGCCACGAAGGTCTCGACCTCGAAGTCGTTCTTCGGGCCAGGTGCCGCGGTCAGGCAGGCCGCGACGTCAATGGGGCCTGCGGTGTTGCCCCCGCCGAATCCGAACGTCACCGTGGCCTTGCCGTAGGGCTGCTTCAGTCCTGCATATCCCGAGTACCCGCCTGCTGCCGCAGCGCCCGATCCAGCAGCGCCGGCAGCGTCTTGCCACGGCACGAAGCCCGGCGAAGAATCCCCGCGCACGCCGTCGCGCTCAAAAAGTACCTCGGCGGGATCGACGCCACCTCCACCACTTGCCACAAGAAACACGCGACGGCGCCGTTGGGCGACGCCGAAATATTGAGCATCGAGCACGCGCCAGGCGATGCGGCGCCGGGGTCCAGACACACAACCTGCGTGCGCCCATTTTTGCCCTGGCGGTTCGAGCGCACGGCTTTCTCCAGCCAGTGCTCCCAGGAAGTGCCCGAAGGCGTTGCTGCGGTCGCTGAGGACGCCGGGGACGCTTTCCCAGACGAGCGTTGCCGCCGGGCGGCGGTCTTGGTGGCGGGTTTGGTCGATGGCATTTGCAAGCTCCACATAGGCAAGGGTCAAGGCACCACGTGGGTCGTTCAGCCCCTGGCGCGCGCCGGCCACGCTGAACGACTGGCACGGCGTGCCGCCGACCAGGATGTCGGGCGCTGGCACGGTGCCGGCGCGGACCTGGCGGGCGATCGCGGTCATGTCGCCCAGGTTAGGCACGCGGGGGTAACGGTGGGCGAGCACGGCGCTCGGGAACGGCTCGATCTCGGCGAACCACGCGGCTTCGAGGTCGAGCGGTTGCCAGGCGAGGCTCACGGCCTCGATGCCGCTGCAGACGCTGCCGTAGAGCAGCGGCGTGTTGCGCGGCGGTGCGCAAAGATTCGGGTGCATGTCGGTCTCCTGTTCGTATGGCGCAGGGCCATCGCCCTGGCCGGGGCGTTGAAAGGCAGGAGAAAGGCGCCGAAGGCCCCAGGGGCCTTCGGCTCGGGAGGAAAGAAGAACCACCCGTGGGCTGATTGGCAGGCCCGGTCGTCGCTAGAACCGTCTGCTCATCAAGCAATCACACCCGGCCCATGTCGTGGCTGGGGCCGGCATCGTCTGGCGCACATCCGCGCACAAAGGGCGCCCGTTTTTGCGCCGGCGGGCACCGGCACCGAATACCGCTGACCGCGAAGGGTCTCCGGATGGCTCGCACAGGCAAGCCATCGGGGGACCCTTCGCAGCGGCGGAAGGAATGCAGACGAGGAGAACGCGCGGGGTGCGGTTCGCGGAGAAGCCACCTTCAGGTCCCGCGGCCGGGGACGGCCGGACGGGACGCGCACACGGAGCAAGAAGGCGTTGCGCGCTGGGGCGTCCCGCAGGGCATGCGGGACACGGGCCACGCCGCCGATGGCGGGCATGGCTCACGGGGAACGGGGGCGGTCAGGCGCCTTTGCAGCCACCGCCACTGGTACGGCGTGGACGCGAGGCACCACGCCTGGACGTGCCGGTTGCCACCGGCAGCGTGCCTTTGCAGGCGGGGTAGCGACTGCACGACCAGAACGGGCCGCTCTTGCCGGTGCGCTGGCGCGTGGGTGCGCCGCACTGCGGACAAGCCGGTCCTTGGGGAACCTTGATGGACAGGGACGTGCTGCCGTACTGCGCGATCAACTGCGAAATCCATGCAGCCTGCTTGCCGATGAACACATCCAGGGTGAGTTGTCCGGCCTCGATCATGTCCAGCGCCTGTTCCCAGACGGCGGTGGTGCCGGGGTCGGCAATCGCCGCGGGCACGGCGTCTATCAGCGTGAGCGCCGCATCCGATGCGCGGATGGAGCGTCCCTTCTTCACGATGTAGCCGCGGGCGATCAGCCCGCTGATGATGTTGGCCCGCGTCGCCTCGGTGCCGATGCCCGTCGTGTCCTTGAGCTTCTGCTTCAGGCGCGGGTCGGTCACGAAACGCGCAACGCCCTTCATCGCCTTGACCAGTTCGCCCTGGGTATAGGGCTTGGGCGGCATCGTCTTGAGGGCCTTGATGTCGGCCCCGGCGACCTGACATGCCATCCCGTCGCGCAATGCGGGCAGCACCTGGCTGCGCGGGGCATCGCCGTCCTCGTCGGCGCTGCCTTCACGTTCTGGCTCGGCCAGCACCAGGCGCCAGCCCTTGACGAAGACCTGCTTGCCCGTGGCCACCAGCTTCTGCTGGCCGCAGGAGAGGTCCGCCACGGTGCGGTCGAACTCGTGGTGCGGGAGGAACTGGGCCAGGTAATGCGCCCGGATCAGCCGGTACACCGCCTGCTCCTTCTCGCTCATGGCGGAGAGGTTCGCGGGTTCGAGCGTCGGGATGATGCCGTGGTGCGCCGTCACCTTGCTGTCGTTCCAGGCGCGCGAGCGCTGGGTGCGGTCGAGCTGGCCCATGATCGGGGCCAGCGTGGGATCGGTCTTTAGCAGGCTGTCCAGGACCGTGGGCACCTCGGCGAACATGCTTTCGGGGAGGTAGCCCGAATCCGAGCGCGGGTACGTCGTGGCCTTGTGCGTCTCGTACAGGGCCTGGGCAATTTCCAGTGTCTCCTGCACGTCCAGCCCAAGCTGCTTGGAACAGACTTCCTGCAAGGTGCCCAGGTCGAACAGCAGCGGCGGGCCTTCGCGCACGCGCTCGGTTTCGACCGACACCACCTGGGCACTGCCCGCGGCGCGGATCTGCTGCGCGGCCTGCTGTGCGATGGGCTGCTGCAGGCAGCGGCCGGCGTCGTCGGCGCTGGCATCGGGTGCCACCCACTGCGCGGTGAACGTCTGACCGCCTGCGGACAAGGACACGTCGATGGCCCAGTACGGCACGGACACGAAGGCCGCGATCTCTCGGTCACGGTCCACCACGAGTTTGAGCGTCGGGGTCTGTACACGCCCGACCGACAGCACGCCGTCGTAGCCGGCTTGCCGCCCGAGCACGGTGAACAGCCGGCTGAGGTTCATGCCCACAAGCCAGTCGGCGCGCGAGCGCGCCAGCGCCGAGTAATACATCGGCAGTGTCTCGGCCGAGGGCCGCAGCTTGGCGAGCGCGGTGCGGATGGACGCATCGTTGAGCGCCGACAGCCACAGGCGTTCGATGGGACCGCGGTAGCCGCACAGGTCGATGATCTCGCGGGCGATCAGCTCGCCCTCGCGGTCGGCGTCGGTGGCAATGACAAGGTGGGTCGCCTTCGCCAGAAGCGCCTTGACGACCTTGAACTGCGTGGCGGTCTTCGGCTTGACCTCGACCCGCCACTGCTGGGGAATGATGGGCAACTGCTCCAGCGACCAGCGCTTGAGCGCCGCGTCATAGACCTCGGGTGCTGCTGCTTCGACGAGATGGCCGATGCACCAGGTGACCGTGACGCCGGAGCCATTGAGGCAGCCTTCACCGCGCTGGGTGGCGCCGAGAATCCGGCCGATGTCTTTGCCCTGGGAGGGCTTCTCGCACAGAAACAGCCGCATGTCCGTCCATCCGCTTCCCGTTGTTCATGGAGTTGCCGGGATCGAGGATGCCGAGCGCCTGCGGAAGCAGCAGCAAACAAGCCGCATGCGGTGGCGACCGCTTTCACGAGATGGGATGGCTGCGGCGGGGATGGCGTGCAGCCGGTGGTGTGCTGGCCGGGAGCCGCGATGTTCGGGAGCGCGTGGAAGCCGGTGGACGTCGGTGGAGCTATCCCCAGGGGATAGCTCGCGAGGACATGGGGGGCGGCGAAGAGCCGCGGCCGCCCCCATGCTGGGTCACTTCCTGCTCTTGGTCTCCTTCGGCGCAGCCGGTTCCTGGGCGGGCTGGGGCTTGGGCTGCGCGTCCTGCGCGGTCTCCTGCGGTTTGGGGCTGAGGACGACGGACTCGATGCGGAACGGCAGGATGCCGACGCTGCGCGCGTTGATCTGCCAGGTCTCGCGCGGCTGCTCCTCGTTGTCGGTCCAGGGTTCGCGCTCCATGCGGCCGACGACCAGCACGCGCATGCCCTTCTGGTAGAGGTCCTTCCAATGCGCGGCGTCGCGGTGCCAGATTTCCACCGGCGCCCAGAAGCCGCCGCGATCCTCATAGTCGCCGCCCTTGGTGGGAACGGGGTTGTCGAAATAGACGTTCAGCCGCAGCAAGCGCCGCGGTTCGTCGTTGCCGTTGGGGAACTCCCGGTACTCGGGGGGCGAGCCGATGTTGCCTTCGCCGGAAAAATGCGTGCTCATGGTGTGATCTCCGTGGTGGTTGAAATACCCGCGCCTCACTGCCGCCGGGCGCGTGCTGGGGTGCCCGACGCGATCACCGATCGCGCACTGCGGGGGGGATGGACGCGAGCCGGCGCAGGTAGGCGTCTTCCGCCTCGGCGGCCTTGCTGGCGCACTCCTGGGCCTGCCTGCCCAGGGTGTGCAACAGGCTGATCTGCATGTTCAGCGTGATGCGCTGCAGCTCGATCGCGTGCAGGTCGGCCAGCAGGTTGACCGGCGTGCTGGTGCTCGCCATCAGCTCCTGCCACAGGGCCACGCCCATGGCCGAGCGGTCGTGCCTGCGCCAGCGCAGGAACGTCGTTCCCGCGCCAGTGGTCTGCTGGGCCAGTTCCACGGGCAGCAGGTGGAAGGGATGCCCACTGGCCTGTTGCAGCACTTGTCGCTGCGCCAGGCCGATCAACTCGTCGCGCATGGCGAAGCACTGGCTGGCCCAGGCCTCCAAGTCCCCTTTACCTTTAAAAGGCTTTAAAAGGCCTTTTAGAGAGGCCGCGTGCTCCAGGCGCATGAAGGCTCCCTGTTGCAGGCCCCGGAAGTAGCGGGTCGGCTGGTACAGATCGCTCATGCGGATTCGTCCTCGCCGGCAGTGGCTGCGCCTTCGGACGGGTCGGCAGCAGCGGCCGCATCACCATCGGCGCTGGTAGCGGCTGCGGCAGGACTCTCACCGCGCTGTTGTAGACCACGGCGCACGATGGGTGGCGCAAACTTCGAGCGGTGCGTGCCTTCGAGGACGTCCTGCGGCAACTCGCCGAACTTCTCCAGCGCGGCCCGCGCTGCGGCATTCTTCGCCGCGAAGTCGTCGCGCGTGCAGCCCGAGTAGCGGTACTGCTGGGCCAGCGAGAACAGGCTGCGCAGCGCGTGCGCGCCCTCGTTGAGCCAGCGCTCCAAAGTGCTGCGGTCGATCAGCGCGGTGTGGTGGGCGAGGATCAGCTTGCGCGCGATGTCGTCGTAGTCGGCCAGGAGATAGACGGCGGCAAAGCCCAACTGCGCATTGACGAACAGCGGCAGCTTGACGGGCTGCACGTTGAGATTCTCGCCCAGGGTCAACGCGGCGGGCACGCCGGCCAGGGCCTGGTCCACCTGTTCGCGCAGCGTCTGCAGCGTGGTCTTGGTCTGGTCGAGCTTGTCTTCAATGCGCAGCATCCACCAGTCGCTGTACGGGTCGTCCTGCTCCGAGCCGCGCTTCATCTTGTTCATGACGGCGATGTAGCCGTTCAGGCCGACGATGCCAGGTCGCCCCTCAGCGGCGGCGCGGCCATGCCAGATGCGCGAGGCGTGGTGGGTGTGCAGCGTCAGCGACATCGCGCTGCGCAGGGAGCCGAGGTTGAGTTGCAATGGTTCGTTGCTGGTTGCCATGGTGATCGCTCGCTGGTGGACAGGGAGCCGCCAGCATCCGCATGCGGCGGAAGGCAGTCAGTCAACAAACCGAAATGAGCCGGCCCCGGTTCTGTGCGCGCTGGCGGTGCAGCGCGCAACGGTCCCCTGGGGACCGCTCCGCAGATAGGCACTTACGTCGGCGTTCCCGTCCTCGGTTGTTGACGGTATGCGTGCTGCACCGCACGTCGCGCTGCCGTTCGACACGATCCTTCGCCGCGCAGCCGTCCCCAGGGGACCGTTCCGTTGAGCGCCATGGAGGTCTGCTTCATGGCCTTGCCAAGGCGCTTTGCCCAGGTTTCGCGCAGCGGGTCGCGCCGTCGCCCGGCGCTTCACCGCACAGCCGTCCCCTGGGGACCGTTCTGTTGACCGCCATAGACGTCTACTTCACGGCTTTGCCAAGCCCTGCGCTCAGGTCTTGCGCAGCAGGTCGCGCAGGCGCTCGATGTGCTGCCGGGCCACCTCGGGCGGCACGACGTTGCGCGGCGGCTCGGATGGTGGCGCTCGCGTCGCCGATGGTGTTGGCGGTGCCGGGCCGGTCTGCTTGGCCCAGGCATTGAACTCGCCGCGCATGGCGCGCTGGATGATGCCGAACAGATATCCGGCGGGGTTGCGGATGCCATGCTTGCCGCACCGTGCGGCCCATTCGTCCAGCACGGCCTGCCGCAGGGCAGCGTCCACTTGCTGCAACGCCATCCTGACGCCGGCCTGCTGTTCCGCTTTCAGATCCGTGAAGCGTTTGGGCCATTGCAGGTCGCCCAGCGCGCGCGCCTGCGCGGTAGTACGTACTTCATCAATACGACTACTACGTACTGTACGGTCCTGCTTCGGATTCCGAAGAGCGCCGTCTGGCGCGGGTTTCGGCCCTGCTTCGGATTCCGAAGAGGGGCGTTCGCCATTCCGAAGAAGGCTTGTGAGCCCTTCTTCGGAATCGTGGATCGCATCCTCCTGTGGATAACTTTCGGAGGCGGTGATGCCCTGGTCGGCCAGGCGCTCGGCGAGCACTTGCAGCCGCGACGGCAAGGTGCGTCCGGACAACATCGGGTCGTCCGCGATCTCCTGGAGGGTATTGAGTCCCACCACCTGAACGGCCTTGGCCGAATGCCCCAGCGACTGGCTGACCAGGGCCAGGTAGTCGGCGTCGAGTTGCATGGCCTCGAACGGTGTCAGGGGTTCGTCGTGCAGGACGTAGAGGTTGCCGAGGATGCGGCCGGTCTTGGGGTCGCGCCGTCGCCGCACGAGGCTCAGCCAGCGCGTCAGGCGCAGCAGCGTCAGCGCCCGCGCGACGGTCTCGTGGGAGGCTTGTCCCGCGCAGGGCATGGACGCCAGCCAGGGGCGCAACTGCTCATAGGTCGGGAACGCCGTGACGCCGTCGTCGTTGAGCATCAGCCGGAACACCTGCCAGGCGTTGCGCTCCAGCGGTGTCAGGCGGCGGTCGAGGAACAGCCGCCGCGGCACGCTCTCATGCCGATTGCCACTGAACAGGAAGGCGTCGCCGGACGCCGCAGGCGTGGGCACTGCCATGGGCGCTGGCGCGCTGGGATTTGGCTTGGGCGTGAGGTCCTTCAGCGCAGCGTCGAACAGGTCGGCGAGGGCGATGGGGCCAGGGCGCTGGGCTCGTGGGGCGGTGTCGTCCACGGCCATGGCCTAGCCCAATCCCTGATCGACCCAGTTCCTGATCGCGGCCCAGACCACCGAGAGCGGCAGTGACATGCCCTCGGCCAGGTCCATGGCCGCATCGAGAACTGAGGTCTCGTCCTCCAGATCGACGTTCCTGCTGCTGGTCATGGCTTTCCATTGCCGCCACAGTTCGGTGTCCTGAGTCTCGTCCAGGACGGGGTGGCGCCCCTTGCGCTTGGGCAGGCCGAGGATCTCCCGCCTCAAGGCGACTTCCTGATGGGTCAGGCCATAGAAGCGGCTGACCATCTCCGTGCTGCCCCCCAACCGCAGCATGCGATCGACCGTGGCGATTTCCTTCTCCACGTCCTGTGCCTGGTTGAGCAGGCGCTGCAGCACTTCGCGGTTGACCGTGACCGAGCACCACGAGACGCTGGCGTTGGCCAGCACGCTGATCAGCGCGGGATGCTTGAGCGCATCCAGCTCGGCCTCGCCGAAGCCCATGGCCTTGCAGCGGCGCAGCTGGCCGTTGCGAAGGTCATACAGCGCCTGGGCAATCACGGCCTGGTTGAGCGGATGCGATGTGGACATGCGGCCTCCCTCGCTCACGTCCCGGGCGCCGAGGAGCCGGCTTCCAGGTCCAGCAGACGCCGCGCCAGACGGAGCAGCCGAAATAGCTTGACCAAAGCCGTGTCGCTCAAGCGGCTTGCGCCGCTGCCATGGCCTTGGCTCTGGCCATGCAACAGGGTCGGCAGGTCGGTGGCAAGCTGCGCGCCGTCCACGCCCGCTTCGGCGACGGGCTGACCCGTCAGGGAAGCGAGCAGCGTCAGCACCGCGCGGCCGAGCGGCGACGGGGCTTGGCCGTGGGCGCGGCACGCAAACCCGATGCCGTCGGCGCGGTCCTCGATGCACTCGTCCAGGCCAGCCTCGCCGGCAATTTCACGCGCGAACTGCGCGATGTGGATGCGCAGCCGATCGGGCGTGTCCAGGCCGGCGTCGATGTACCAGACGTCGGAGATCGGATAGAGCCCGCCGGCTTGCACCGGGATGGACTGCAGCACGCTCGCCGAGAAGTCGGGCGGCAGCGCATCGCCCAACTGGTCGGCGACCATGCGCTGGATCGACTGCAGCCGCTCGGTCGTCGGTGCCGGCGAGACGATGTGCTCGCGAAGCAGATCGCCCGGTGCGGCCGCCTGGCTTCCCGTGGCCGCTGCGCCAGCCGCCGTGTCGTCGTGGCGCAAAGTGGGCTCGGACACCGCTGGGCTGGCGGGTGATGGACTGGCCGCTGGTGCAGGCGTGGCAATGGACGATGCTGCGCCCGGGGGAGTCGGCGTGCTGGCGGTGGGCGAAGGCAACGCCGGCGGCGCCGCAGGTGGCGTCGGATCGCTGACCAGCGCCCGGTGGCGGCTTTCCGATTCGGTCAGATCCAGCGCCAACACGTCGTAGCCGACGCCCAGCAGCTCGGACATCTGGCCGATCAGCTCGTCCTGCACGCGCTGCGGCGCGAACTCGTCGCCCTGCGTGTCGAACTGCGCCAGCACCTCCTGAAAGAAGCTGTCAAAGTCCAGCGGCAGCGTGCGGTCCTTGGCATAGTGCTCCCAGGTGCGCTTGCAGGCCGTGCGCATGACCGACAGCCGCTCGACCTGGTGGCGCCCCAGGCCGCCATAGAGCACAGTGGGAATGGCGGGCAGCAGGTAGCGCACCGCGTCGGCCATGCGGGTGATGTGTGACCGCTGGACGGGAAACCCATCGGCCGCCAGGCGGCGGGCCAGCTCTGACTGGCTCAGGGCGGCGCCGCTCTCCTGCTCGTAGAACTCGCGTGCTTTCTCGACGCCGAGCGCGCGCTCGATGAATGTGAGGCCGCCGCGCAGTTCGTTCTCGGCAAGATGCCCGGTCAGCGCGACGATTTCACCGCGCTCCGGCCATGGCCGGAACAGACACGATATGCGGAAGAAGCGTTCTTCCTTGGTCTCCGACCAGAGTTCGCGCAGGATCGCCAGCCGCGTGTTGCCGCCGTTGCGGATGATGTAGTGGTCCTCGCCGGGCCGGCGCGTGATGGTCGGCGCCGCGTCCAGGCCGCGCTCGCGGATGGACGCCTTGATTTCCTCGTAGGCGGGGTTGCGCTTCATGCGCGGGTCATGGTCGTAGGGCCGCAACTGGTCCAGCGTCACGACCATGGGTGTGTCGGCGATCGGATCGGTCAAGGCCGTAGCCGCTGGGCCACTGCGCTCGAAGCCGGCCGCGAGCAGCTTGCCGGCCATGTCCTGCGAGGTCATGTCAGCCATGGCCGTACCCCTCGCAGTCCCCGCGACCGCCGACCGGCGCCAAGCGGGCTTCTCGCTCGGCGCGGCGGATCTGGGCACGGGCGTTCAATTCGGCCCGGTGGTCGCTCGCGGTCGAGCTGGTGTAGATTGCCGCGCAGCCGGCCTTGGTGAACTTGAGGTGCCCGCCCGGCGTGCGCTTGACGTGCCAGCCTTCACCGACCGCGAACTCGATCAGGGCGCGCAGCCGCTTATGCCCGCGGGCCAGCTCATGTGCGTTCGCCATGGGGCCTCCCAGGATCAAGAGGTCGCTGCGGGCGGCCGGATACTTGAGCCAGTCGGTCCTGCCATTGTGGGAGCAACTCGCTCGCGAGTGCGCGCATCGTATCGAGCGCGGCCGGGGCGACTCTGCCGGCCGGCTGGCGGTTTTCGACCCGATGCACCGGCAGGCCGCGCGTTGCGGCGCGCGGATAGGCTTCGATGGCCGGTACGTCCGTGGTCAGCACGCGGATGCCGGCATGGTTTTGAAAGAGGTCGCGCAGAGCCTGCTGGATCAGCCGTGCATTGGCGGACACCGGATGGACGCGGTTGATGAGCAGATGCAGCGGCGGCGGCTCGATGCCCAGGTGCCGGTACGGCGCAATGTCTTCGAGCAACTGCATGGTGCCGCGCCGCAGCTCGCGGGCCGCGAGGATTTCCGGCGTGACGGGCGACAGCGCAAGGTTGGAAGCGAGCACCGCCATTTCCAGCAACACCGAGCGCGCGCCCTGGGTGTCGATCAGCACCAGGTCGTAGAGGGGAACAAGCACCGGCAACAGATGCCGCAGCCGCAGGCGCCCGTCCGGCGCGTGCAGCAGCAAGGTGTTCAGCTCGCCCCGATGGTCGTTGGACAGCACCAGGTCCAGGCCCGCGACGACCGTGCGGGACACGAGCTGGCCGAGGTCGCGCTCGTTGAAGGCCAACAGCTCATAGATGCCGCCGGGTGCGCGATGCGCCAACTCGTAATAGGAGGACAAGGTGGGTTGCACGTCGAGATCGAGCAGCAGCACGCGCAGGCCCGCGTCCGCGGCGAGCCCGCCCAGGTTGGCGGCCGTCGTGGTCTTGCCGACGCCGCCCTTCGTTGAAATGATGGATACGACCTGCATGGCGCTCTCCGGCTGGGAATGGGAAGTCCGCGGGAGAGCGGGTCAGGTCCGGTGGTTGAGGCGCTCGGCGATCCACTGGTCGATTTCGATCGAATCCCAGCCGACAGCGCGCACGCCCAGGCGCAGCGCCTGGGGGAACTCGCGCTTCTTCATCAGGTTGTAGATGTGGGCACGTTTGAAGCCGGACTTGGCTTCGACTTCATCGAGCCGCAGGATGCGGCGCTCGATCGGCGGGAGTACAGGGGTCTGCGACATGGCGGTCACTCCTGAACGCTCGGTGGCGTTTGTTGGCGTGACCTCTATTCAATAGACCTGGCTGCGGAAAGACATTGCAAATGCAATCTCCGCGATTGCACATACAAGCTGGATAACCTCATGCGCTTGCGCTACGGACGTACCTCTTAGCGTTGGCGAACTTTCCGTTTAAGGTGCGCTCAGTGATGCCCATGGTGCCGCCGTAGTGGGCGACCAATGCAGAGACAAGGGCCTCCTGCGTTTTGAAGCTGGAATAGGGCACGCCTGAAGGCGACTGGCTCAGCATCAGCGTCAACATCCCACCAATGATGTTGAGATAGGTCGTTTCCGCCCGTTCGCTGATCTCGCATTGCTTGGATGCCAACAGCACCGAGGATTGCTTGAGTAGCGTGTCGTGCTGCTCCTGCAGTTCTCGCATCTCACGTCGGGCTTGTTCAAGCGCGGCCTGAAGGGCCAGCCGCTCCACGAGGATCGCCTGTCCTGTTTCCATGGTGATGAAAGGATGCGCCATGCGTTCGCCACGGCTGAACAGAAATCCTGGCCGGTGCTCGGGGTAGTGGGTGCGCATCCAGCGTTTCAGATCGACATGGCGAACAGTCAGATCTAGAGAATTGAGCAGCTTCGGATCATTGAGCGTGATCCCGTTCTTGCCGTAGGGCAGCTCTCCGTTGAGGATGCCGTCATAGATACGTTCCGAGTGCAGCCGGCACTCATTCCATCGAGGGCAGTTCAGCGACCGAGGCAGGACACGCGGTGACGCGATCGTGGCCAGGATCATCGGCAGATACCGCAGCAACCCAGCCCATCGGATGGCCGCCTCGATGGGACGATAGAACACCTTTGATGTTGAAATGTCCTTGTGCATGTCTTCGTCTCCTTTCGGGTGCGCTACATCACCGGCTCCTTTCTTGCCCAAGGGCTGTTGTGTCGTTATGGCCTGCGACGGACGCTTGAGGCGATGCCCTAAGCGAAGGCGGAGGAGGCCATTGGCGTCCGCCGCAGGTGGCCTTGTCTTGCTTGATATGCAAGAATCGATCAGTTGCCGGCCCATCGAGCGATGAGGACGCAAGCTCGATATTGGCGCTCACGGTACCAGCGTCATAGGTGGCGCAAAGCCCATCAAGACCGATTTGGTATGGTCTGATATCCAGACGGTTCAAGACCCGCGAGTTGAAGCGTTCGACGCCCCTACGTCCAGTTGGGGACTGGAAATCAGCGGTTAGTGATGCATCGCTCCACATGCTGATATATCGACAAAGTATCTGCCGCAGTACCAGTGACCCTGCCAGGTTGCCCCAGCAAATAGGAGACGGAGATGGCTGAACATTCCCATGAACATCAACATCACACATCCGGTCAGATGGGTAAGCACGGCCGACCATACGCCAAGTTCTGGGTGAACATGGTGTTGGGACTCGTCGTCATGTACTTCGTAATGTTCAGCATGATCGACGGCGCTAGGGACTTCAGAAACAATCTCAACATGCTCTACATGGCGGTCACTATGTGGGCGCCAATGGGCATCTTCATGCTAGCGACAATGCCCGGCATGTTTCCAAACCGGCGGCTCAATCTCGTGCTGTACGGCTTGTTTGCCGTTCTCACACTCGGTTCTTTTGCCGCTACCCGTGCTCAAACCGGAATCGGCGATCGACAGTTCATCGCGTCTATGGTCCCGCACCATTCGGGAGCTATCCTCATGTGCCGCGAGGCGCAGCTCTCAGATCCGGAACTCGTCAACCTATGCCAAGCGATTTCCGATGGCCAGCGCGCGGAGATCGAGCAGATGAACCGGATTGCTGCACGCCTTCGTTGAGGCTGGCTGCCACTACACTGGCGCCGCGTTGCGCTCCGGCGAAGTTAGCCGCAGCGATGTAAAGATGAGTACTTGCGGTGTTCCGATGCCGGCGGTCGTGTCCTACAGCCGTCCAGGTGCCAGGCAGTCCACGCGACACCACCCCGCGCTGCCTGCGGAGCGAGCGCAAGTCATGATCGTCGCAAGTTGGAGTTCGATAGCGAACCTGAACCGCCCCGGGTTTCCCGGAGACTCCTTGGGTTGAGTCACGCCGACATGACGGACTCGTTGGGTTGCGAATAGTAGTTGGCTTCGGCTTCGGCCGGCGGGATATTACCGATCGGTTCAAGCAATCGGCGGTTGTTGAACCAGTCGACCCAATGGAGCGTGGCCCACTCGACTTCGTCGCGCGTGCGCCAGGATGACTTCCGATGGATCACCTCGGCCTTGTAGAGGCCGTTGATGGTCTCGGCCAGTGCGTTGTCGAACGAGTCGCCCACGCTGCCCACAGAGGGCTCCAGGCCCGCCTCGGCCAGCCGCTCGGTGTATCGGATCGACACGTACTGGACGCCTCGGTCGCTGTGGTGGATCAGGCGATCCGGGCCGACCGGCTTCCTCGCGTACAACGCCTGCTCGAGCGCGTCGAGCACGAAGTCCGTCTGCATCGAGCAGGAGGCCTTCCAGCCCACGATGCGACGGGCGAACACGTCGATGACGAAAGCGACGTAGACCCATCCTTGCCAAGTCGAGACGTACGTGAAGTCGCTGACCCACAGCGCGTTCGGCCGATCGGCCTTGAATTGCCGCTTCACGTGATCGAGCGGGCACGGCGCCTTCGGATCGCTCACCGTCGTGCGCACGGCCTTGCCTCGAACAACGCCCCTCAGCCCAAGCCGCTTCATCAGCCGCTGCACGGTACAGCGCGCAACGTCGACTCGCTCGCGCCGCAGCTGCCGCCAGACCTTGCGTACCCCGTAGACCTGGTAGTTGTCGTCCCACACGCGCTGCACCTCGGGTATCAGTATCTCGTCGGTCTTCACCCGCTGCGATCGCAGCTCCGGATCGGCCTGCCTGGCCGCATGCGCGTAGTACGTCGACGGGGCGATCTGCAGCACCTTGCAGATCGGCTCGACCCCGTGAACGTCTCGCTGCTCATCGACGAATCGCTTCATCGTTTGAAGGGGCGGTCGAGCTCCGCCTGGGCAAAATACGCCGACGCCTTGCGTAGGATCTCGTTGGCCTGGCGCAGCTCGCGCACCTCGCGTTCGAGCGCCCTGATGCGCTCCTTCTCGGCCGTCGTTACGCCGTCACGCTTGCCCGTGTCGCGCTCGTGCTGGCGAAGCCAGCCTCGCAGCGTCTCGGCCGTGCAGCCAACCTTGGCCGCCACCGACACGATCGCCGCCCACTGCGACTCGTACTCGTCTTGGTGCTCCAGCACCATCTTCACCGACCGTTCCCGGACTTCCGGGGAGAACTTGCTTGCTCTGCTCATAGCTCCATCTTCTCAAGGAATGGAGCCTCCAGATTTTCGGGGCGGTTCAAACCCGCTGAGCAGCTCGACGCATCAGGCGTAACGACGGGTGGATGGACCATCCTTGGACGCTGGTGGAAGTGGTTGGATGAACTTTGTTGCCGAGGGCGAAAAACAAGGCTATAATTGAGTTCTTCACTAATCACCACAGTGGAGAAAGTGATTGGGAAACAGAGACTTAGCGCTCTAATGCATGACTCGTTTCCCGCTCCAGATTTGAAGGGCCCGACCCTTCCATGCAAAAAGGGAAGTCCATACTTCCCTTTTTTCTTGAAAGCGACGGATCTGGCGCGATAGCAAAGCGGTTATGCACCGGATTGCAAATCCGTGTAGGTCGGTTCGACTCCGGCTCGCGCCTCCAGGTTACAGCCCCGCCAACCCTGTTGTCGGGGCTGTTTTGTTTCACAATGCCGCTACCGTGCACCGCCTCGATGGTGAAATTGGTAGACACAGCGGACTTAAAATCCGCCGCTTTCCCGCGAGGGGGCGTACCGGTTCGATTCCGGTTCGAGGCACCATATCCGGTGAGGCAAAAAAGGTCAGACATATGTCCAGCAGCTACGAGGCCCCTTTCGAGATCCACGTTCATGGCGATGTGCCGTTGCGCGCGGACGTGCAATACGAGCAGATCCAGGACGCTTTGAAGCCGCTGTGGAAATATGCGGGCGCCCGCTCGCTGGCCGATGGCGCTGGCAGCGTGTATGAAGAAGAGCCCGGCATCCAGTTCCATACCGAGAAGCATCTGCTCCAGATGTGCTGGACAGTCGGTGGCGACGAAGACTTCCGCCAGTCGCTCGACGACATGTGCATGAGCCTGAACGAACTGGCCGAGCAGGGTGCTGCGATCGAAGTCACGTTCTACGACGCCCAGTACGACGAGGAAGACGAAGACGCCGGACGCGATTCGCGCGACGACTTCGTCATGCTGTTCGTCGGCCCCACGCCCGCAGCCATCATGCAGGTGCAGCGTGACCTGCTGGTCCAGGACGTGGTGCATCTCATGGAACGCCACTTCGACGGAGCGGAGCTGGGCGGCGTGGTCGGCGAGATCGACAAGTTGTTCAGCCAACGCTTCGACGACCTCGTCAGCTCGCTCGAACTCGGCAAGCCTCCGCGCGGTCCCGGTAGCGGCCCGGGCAACCCGGGCCATGGCGGCGGTGGCCGCAGGCCGCGTCATCTCCACTGAACGTCTTCTTGGCGTCTGACGCCTCGGCTATGCTGTGCTCCTCATCAGGAGACGCAGCATGGCGCTTTTTTCGCAGGATGCACTGAACCCCGGCGTTCGCAAGCGCGAAGTCTTTGGCTGGGCGATGTACGACTTCGCGAACTCCGGCTACACCACCGTCGTACTCACCGCTGTTTTCGCCGCGTACTTCGTGGGCGGCATCGCGCAGAAAGCCGAATGGGCCACGTTCGCGTGGACGCTGGCCCTCAGCATCTCCTACGCCATCGTCATCCTGACCATGCCGAGCATCGGTGCCTATGCCGACCTGCGCGCCGCGAAGAAGCGGTTGCTGATGCTGTTCACCATCGGCTGTGTGCTGGCCACGGCCGCACTGGCACTGACACCGCGCTTCAGCGGCGTGTCAGGTGTCGCAGTCGCCATGGTGCTCATCATCATTTCCAACGTCTTCTTCACTTATGGCGAGTCGTTGACAGCGGCGTTCCTGCCCGAGCTTGCAAAACCCGATGCCTTGGGCAAGGTCAGTGGCTGGGGCTGGGGCTTCGGGTATTTCGGCGGCATGCTGTCCCTGGGGCTGAGCCTTGGTTACGTGCTGTGGGCGCAATCGCAAGGCCTGCCTGCCAGCCACTTCGTTCCCGTGACGATGCTCATCACCGCCACCATCTACGGGCTTGCTGCCGTCGTCACGTTCCGTCTGCTGGGCGAGCGCGCCGTACCCAACCCGAATGCATTGCAAACGAGCGGCCTCAAGGCATCGCTGAAGCAACTGCAGAACACCTTCAGGCAGGCTCGACGCTACAAGGACTTCATGTGGCTGATGGCCTGCGCCGTGTTCTACCAGGGCGGCGTTGCCGTCGCCATCACGCTTGCCGCCATATACGCGGAAGCCGTCATCGGCTTCAAGCAGCAGGAAACGATGGTGCTGATCTTCGTGCTCAACTTCGCGGCAGCGGGCGGCGCTTTTGCCTTCGGCTACTGGCAGGACCGCATCGGCCACAAGCTGGCCCTCGGCATCACGCTGGTGGGCTGGATCGCCACCTGCGTCATCGCAGCTGCCGCCACGACAAAGGGACACTTCTGGTGGGCCGCCACCATCGCCGGCCTCTGCATGGGCTCCAGCCAGTCCGCCGGGCGTGCACTCGCGGGCATGTTCGCTCCCCCGAAGCAGCTGGCCGAGTTCTACGGGCTGTGGACCTTTGCGATCCGGCTGGCGAGCATCATCGGCCCATTGAGTTACGGCGTCATCACCTGGGCCACCGGCGGCAACCAGCGGTTGGCCATTCTTTCGACAGCGGGTTTGTTCGCCATGGGGCTTGTGCTGCTGCGCTTTGTCGATGTCGCACGCGGCCGGGCCGCAGCCAGCGGCGCCATGTAAGAGGCGTACCGGCGAGCAGGCGAGGCGGCATGATGCCCCGCATTGTGTGAAGAATTCTCAATTTTCAGCGCACTTACCCGCCCGGTTGACGATTGTTGACATTTGCCGCCTTCAAGCTGCAGGGGGCTGGCCGCATCATCCGTGCCATTCCAATTTCCATGGTGACGCGGATTATGAGCAGTCAATATCGGATTCAGACTTCGCTGATCAGCGCAGACGCGCTTCTGTGCCAGAAGATTTCACGGGGGCTGGGCGAAAACGGCCGCGTACCCGAAACGCACGGTAGCGTAGCCTGCTTCCAGAGGACAAGGCAACCCAGCGAGTGCCGGATCGTCGTGCTCGATGCGGATCTTCCCGACGACACGGCATTCGAGCTCATGGCGCAGCTGCGCTCATCAGGCAACATCGGAATCATTCTTCTCTCTAACCAGAATTCAGTCGCGCAGCGCGTGCGCGCCATGGCTGCAGGCGCAGACATCTGCCTGGGCAAGCAGCCCGTGGACATGCTGGAAATCAGCGCGGTCATCGACGCACTGGAACGTCGACTGGCAGAGCAGCAACCCGCACCACCGCAAAGTCAATGGCATCTGTCCAACGGCGGCTGGGTGCTGAACGACGCACAGGGCGCCAAGGTGGAGCTCACCAGACTCGAACGCGCCTTCATCTCCTGCCTCTTTGAAAATCTTTATGAGCCGGTCAGCCGCGAGAAGCTCATTGCTGCAATCGGCGGAGATCCTTATGAGTATGCGCCGCACCGCATCGATGTTCTGGCAAGCCGCTTGCGGCGAAAGGCTTCGCGACATGGTGTGACGCTTTCCTTGCGGTCTGTGAGAGGAACCGGATATGCATTGACTGCCTGATCTTCTTCAGATCTGAAGCAAAGTTTTCGAGGAATCGCGTGCATTGGCCTTTGGCCGATGCACGCGATTTTCATTTGTTAAATCAATTTCTTTCCCGAGAGGTTTTGCAAGAAATCGAGAGAAAAGCGCAATGAATCTTTGATTGCCAATCCCCAGAATTCCGGCCATCTCAGTAAAGGACCGTCCAAGCGAGACCGGAAGGTCATGACTTGGCAAGACAGGCAAGGAACCAGGGTATGGAAACTCCAGACAATCAATCGCCAGCCTCCTCAAGGGGCTGGATCCTAGCTGGCCACCGTTTGAGGGAGAGAGCCAGATGCATGCTCCAACGAGGGGCAATGCTTGCTTCTGCACTCCTCCTTCTTGTCTCGGCGCCTGCATTTGCGCAGAACACCATCCTTGTCAGCAAGGCATTCGGTACGACGTCCATCGTTCCTGCCAGCTCGACCAGCATGACCATCACGCTGGAAAACACGGATGCGGCTGGACCGCAGACAAATCTTGCTTTCACCGACACTTTCCCGGCCAATCTGAGTTGGACGTCCATCACCTCCAACAGTTGTGGTGGAACCTTGTCGCCGGCTTCAGGGCCTGCGACCTCGTTGTCTTTGACCGGCGGCTCGATTCCCCCTGCGACGGCCGGGGGTCCGACCTCCTGTCAGATCGTTGTCCAGGTCACTTCCAACGTTTCCGGTGGAAAGACAAACGCAATTGCCGCGGGCGCCGTCACTGCGTCAGTCAACGGCTCTGCCACGCAGAACGGTACAGGGGCCGCAGCCACACTCCTTGTGGCGGCCTCGCAGCGCCTTCTTACTTACAAGAGCTTCACGCCATCGACGATCGCTGTCAGCGAGTCGTCGATGATGGAAGTGACGCTCGTCAATCCAAATGCGTTTGCCGTCACTGGCCTCAGCCTGTCCGATATCTTTGCGACGGATGTCACGCGGACGCCGGCGGGTGCTGGAACGCTGGTCATTGCCGCGGGCTCGGTTACCAACAACTGCGGTGGCACTTTGACGGCAACGCTGGGCTCGGGTAGCGTTGTCCTTTCGGGTGGCGCATTGCCTGCGGGGGGCAACTGTTCCATCAGGGTGCCTGTTCGGGCAACGGCGGAGGGGTTGTATACGAACACCATTCCGACAGGGCGCACAACCACCGATCAGGGACCGGGCACGGACGGTGCTGGCAGCAGCGCACAACTGGCGGCGCAGAACGGCCTCGCGATCAGCAAAGCCAGTGGCTTGGGCGCGGTCAACAGCGGTGTGGTTCTCGGGCAGACGGCGACTTCCAGCTGGACCCTCTTCAACCCGTACAGCCAAGCGGTCAATGGCGTCTCGTTTGTCGACAACTTTCCGGATGCGAACGGAAACAGCATTCTCGACTACCGGGTGACCGGTGCAGGCAGTTTTTCTTTCTCTGCGGGTTGTGGCGGAGCAGCGAGTGGAACGGTTCTTCCGGGCGGCGCTGGCATCTCTGTTTCCGGGATCTCTATGGCTTCTGGTGGGACGTGCACGTTCTCACTCAACTCGGTACTGGCCAACGACGCTGTCGTTGGCAGCACGAATCGCGTACCGGTTGGGGCTGTTACCGGAACGCTGACTGACGGCACGCCTGTCACCAACTCCACTGAGGCCACCTGGACGCACACGATTCTTCCAATTGATACGGCTTTCGAATTGCGATCGATCAAGTACTCGGTGAACCCTCTGGGGCAATGGCTCACATATCCGGACTCCAACGTCATCGATCCTGGTGGCAAGGCCAAGTACCTCATCATGCTGCGGAACGGGAACGGCTTCTCTGCCACCGGCGGTACTTTCGTCGATACCTTCCAGCCGACGACGACCGAGGGAATTGCCAGCGACCTTGTGTTGGCGACGCCGCTTAACTATTCCTTTCTCAATTGTGGTGAACCTGGCAACACGTTCTTCAATGCTGCCAACGGATTTTCCACGCCGCCGGTGCCTCCAACATTGACACCGCACCCGTCGGGTAATGGCTTCACCGTTCAGAACCTGAGTGTTCTCGGCCAATCCGAAGACGGACAAGTGAATGGGACCATCAACTGCTTTATCCAGGTGGAGGTGACCGCAACATCCATTGGGCGGCACCGCAACCTCATTTCTCCCGCAAGCGGATCGGGATTCCGGCCTTCGATTGCTCCCGCGGGTACACCTGGGAACGGCATTACCACCATCACCCCCGGTGCTGATCTGGCGACGGTTGCCGTACGGGGGCCACTGCGGGTTGCCAAGTCATTCTCCCAAGCTCTCGTGGCAAACAACACAGGCATCAACCGATTGACGGTGACTGTCAGCAATTCGAGCACGGCTGCCCTTCAGAACCTCGCGTTCATTGATCAGATGCCTCTGTTCAACGGTGACGTTTACATGCGTGTGGCAGCCGTTCCGAATATCGTCAACACATGTGGTGGAACGATTGGCATCGACTCCGGCATCTATCGCAATTCCTTCACGCTTTCTGGCGGTACCGTGCCGGCACAAGCAGGTGGCGTAGACGGCACGTGCTCTGTTTCCCTCGATGTCCTCAGCATTGTCTATGAGCCGAATGGATATCCCGGCGCAGACTGGAATCACGGGGGCACTTTCCCAGGCCCGAACAAAATCAGTACCGGGGCGGTAACCGCGACCGTCGCGGGAAGCGGGGTTCAGGTATCGAATGCGGACGCCGCTGAGGCAGGCTTCCGTTCGCTTGCCTTGTCCATATCGGCGACAAAGGCCTTCAATCCTTCCACCATCCTTGGCGGCGGTACTTCCGATCTCACGATCACGGTGACCAACCCCTACGCAGGGGCTGAGGGTGCCTTGACGAACATTTCCGTGACGGACAACCTTCCCTCAGGAATGATCGTTGCCGACCCTGTGGTGAAGAGCACCACTTGCGCGCCCGGCGTTGGGGGCACGGTTGTCGTGACTGCGAATGCGCTGGGCAATACGGTCAGCATGACCGGTGCCCAGCTTGCGGGTGGAGCGAGCTGTACCGTCACTGTGCGTGTCACGGCTCTCCAGACCGGCACACTTGTCAACACGCTGCAAGTGGGGGATGTGCGCTCTTCCAATGGCGCCACGACGGCCACGCCTTTCAGCGCAAACCTCGTGGTGCAACCGCGTGTCGGCGTGGAGAAGCGGTTCATTCCGAATCGCATCCCGGTCGGTGGCACGAGTGAGCTCGAGATCCGCGTCTACAACGCCAATGGCGCGCCTGCCAACAACATCAGCATCACCGACAACATGCCGACGCAGATCCGTGTGGCGTCGCCGGTGACGATCGTGCAACCCGTTGCCGGTACGAACTGCTCGGGTCTGAACGTCAACGCGCCCGCAGGCGGCAACACCATCACGAGCACTGGTTTGACATTGCCGGCATTCAGCGAATGCCGCTACCGCGTCCGCGTGACGTCGGATGTCGTCAGCGCCGCACCGCACTGGGTCAACACGATTCAGCCGACGGATGTGAGCAGCCTGGAAGGTGGCATCTACACGGCGGATGCGACAGACGAGCTAGAAGTCTACGCCGCACCGGTTGTTGCCAAATCATTCAGTGCTTCGGCAATTGATATGTCGCAGACTTCGGTGCTTACGCTGCGTGTAACCAATCCGTCTACGGGCGGTGCGCCAATGACCAATGTGGCGCTGGTCGACAACCTTCCGGGGGGCATCGTCGTCGCGGCAACGCCCAATCTGGTGACGGTTGGCGCATGCGCCTCGGGTACGGTCAATGGTGCGACTGCTGGCTCTACGAGTGTGGGCTGGTCCGGCGGCACGCTCGCTGCAGGTCAGTTCTGTGAAATCCAGGTGGCAATCCGTGGAACTGCGGTTGGCAACTACACCAACACACTGCCGGCGTGCGACCTGTCGGCAACACCTCCTGTCGCCGGGACTTCTGCTGCTGCGACCGCGACGTCCTCCGGCACGACCGTCTGCAACATTGATGCTGCGACCGCGCCGATCCAGGTGGTCAACAACCCCCCAACCCTCATCCTGCGCAAGACGACGACAGGCGGCGTGGGCGGCCCCTTCGGCTTCACGCTGACGAACACTGCGCAAACCACGGGCTCTGCGAGCACTGCGGCGGCGGGCGCCGCTGTTCAGGTGGATGCCGATACGGGCATAGCCGGTGTTCAGGCTTTCAATGTGGTCGCGACTGGTACAGCCGTGACGATCAACGAGTCTTCGCTGCCCGCCGGCTGGGCCGTGCAGTCCGCCACCTGCGCCAACACAGGTGGTACGACGGTCGGTTCGCTCTCGGGCTCCACCTATACCATTCCTGCTGCCAGCGTTGTCACAGGTGATGTGCTGACATGTGATTTCGTGAACCGCGCGCCCGCGCCGGCCATCCAGGTCACCAAGTCTTCTGCCATCACCACGGATGTGGGCGCAGTTGGCCTTCTCGATGCAGGCGATGTCATCACCTACACGGTGGTGGTGACCAACACCGGCAATGTGACCCTGAGCAACCTGGCTGTCACGGACGTTTTCAATGGTGGTGCGCCGACCACGCTCACGTGTCCGTCCACCACGCTCACGACCAGTGCACCCGGCAACACCGTCACGTGCAATACCTACACCCATACCGTGACGCAGGCTGAGGTGGACGCCGGTGCACCACTGGTGAACGTGGCCACCGCCACGGCACGCGACCCTGCCAATACCGTTGTGACCGACGACGACACCCGTACGCTGAATGTACTGGCAGGTGCTCCGTCGTTCACGCTGGACAAGCGCGCGGTGTCGGGCTTCCCATATGCGAACGTCGGCGACGTCGTCAATTACGAGTACGAAGTCCGCAACACCGGCAACGTGACCCTGAGCAATCTGGTCGTCGCCGATGACCGCATCCCCGCGGGTGCTGCGTGCCCGGTGACGACGCTGGCCCCGGCTGTCAGCACCATCTGTACCGCAAGCTACACGGTGACGGCGGCGGACATCATTTCCGGCTCCGTGACCAACATTGCGACCGCAACGGTCACGCCTCCGACCGGCACCTTGCCACCCGTGACCGACACCGTCACGGTGACGTCCGTGTCCTCGCCCGACCTCGTCGTGAGCAAGACCCACGCACCCATCGAGTTCACGGCGGGTCACCCGGGCAGCATCACGTTGAACGTGGGCAACCTGCGCAACGTGGCGACCTCCGGCATCGTGACGGTGACGGACACGCTCCCTGCGGGACTGACTGTGGCGGCCGATGGCTTCACTGGTGTGAATCCGATGTGGTCGTGTTCTGGCCAGGGTACGGCTGTGGCGACGTGTACAACGACGACCGTCATTCCGGCAAACACACCGCTGGCAGGCTCGCCGTTCAGCATCACTTTCGGTGTCAATGTTGCTGCAGGCCTGAACGGCACGCTGGTGAACAACGTGACCGTCAGCGGCGGCAGCGAGCTTCCCGTGTTCGTGACGCCGGGCAACCGCGCCACCAATACGCCCGGTAACACCGACGCCGATCCGATCCTCATCAAGCTCCCCGGCTCGCTGGGTGGGCGTGTGTGGTTCGACAAGGGCGCTACCACCCGTGAATACGACGGATCAGACGCCACCCTCCAAGGCTGGCTCGTCACCGCCTACGACATGAGCAGTGGTGCGCCGAGACAGGTTGGAACCGCGACGACGGCGGCCGACGGCACCTATACGATCGAAGACCTCGTTGCCGACCAGCCGTACAAGATCGTCTTCCGCGATCCGCAGACGGGTGTGGCCTGGTCAGTGCCGGAGCCCAGCTGTACGGCGGGTGGCAATCAGGCCGGACTGCGCCTGTGGCCGCAGGAGCGTGGTGCGATCGAAGCGACGGTCACGGCCGGTGCGCGTACCGATTGCGCGAACCTTCCGGTCGATCCGAGTGGCGTGGTCTATGACTCCGCTGGCCGCAACGTGATTGCGAATGCCATCGTGACACTGAGCCCCGTGGGCGTCTGTACCGGCTTCGATCCCGCGCTGCACATCGTCAACGCGGGCCTGGGCGGCTACACCGTGAGTGGCAACAGCATCTCGATGCCGACCAACGTGCTGGGCATGTACCAGTTCTTCTTCACACCGGACTCGCCGGCTTCCTGCCAGTTCTCGCTGAGCATCGATCCTGCCTCGATTCCGAACCACAAGTTCGTCTCGACGTTCATTCCGCCATCTGGCGCGTTCACCGCAAGCTCAGGCTTGGGTACGCACCTGATCCAGCCCCAGGCGAGCGCGCCGGTCGGCCTGGAACCGACGACGTACCACCTGCTGCTGACCGTGGGCTCGGGCACCTGGGGCATCGTGCACAACCACATCCCTGTGGACCCGGCCAACGGCTTCGGGCTGGTGATCGCGAAGGTCGGATCGACGTCGGTGGTCGAAGTGGGCGACAGCCTCAAGTACACCATCCGCATCCGGAACAACAATGGTCCCGCCATTCTTCCGGGCGTGCAGGTCGATGACGTGTTGCCAGCCGGCTTCCGGTACATCCCGGGGACGGCGCGCCTCAACAACGCCACGCTGGCGGATCCTGCGGGCTCGCCCGGTCCGGCCCTGACGTTCTCCATCGGCAACGTGCCGGTCAATGTGGACTACGAGCTGACTTACAGGGTTCGTGTGGGTGTGGGTTCGCAGCAAGGCGACGGCATCAACCGCGCCCAGGCGCACTCCGGCCCCATTGTTTCCAACGTCTCGAAGTTCAAGGTCAAGGTGACCGGGGGCGTGTTCACCGACGAAGCCTGTCTGCTGGGCAAGGTTTACGTGGACACCAACGACAACCGTCTGCAGGACATCGAGGAACTTGGAGTTCCGGGAGTCCGGCTGTACCTGATCGACGGCACGAACTTCATCACGGACGTGGAAGGCAAGTACAGCTTCTGCGGCCTGCCCCCGCGCAGCAACGTGATCAAGGTCGATCCATCCACGCTGCCGCGAGGCGCAAGGCTGGTTCCTTCGAGCAACCGCAATCTGGGTGACGGCAACAGCCTGTGGCTGGACATCAAGCGCGGCGAACTGCACCGGGGCGATTTCATCATCGGAAATCCGACGGACTCCGTGCTCAACCAGGTGAAGGCCCGTCGCTCGCAAGGCGAAGTGTCTGCACCGCAAACCGAGAAGAAGACTGGACAGCCCGCCCTGGTGTTCGAGTCCCGCAAGGAGCCGCCGGTTACGCCGGCGACACCGAAGCAGGGCGTGAACAACACGGCTGACCAGCCCGTGCCCGAACCGCGGCACGAAGTCAGGCAGTGAGAGGGAGCCAGACGATGAAACGCTATCAATCCAAGAACCTGGGCCGCCAGAGCCTGATTGCGGTGGCGCTCGCCACCACATTCCCGATGACGGTACCGGCAGCATTCGCGCAGTCGGTCGTCATCGCCAACCCGAAAGATGCGGGGCTGCGCGAACTGCTCGATCGGCCGCTGACGGGTGAACTGCGCGTGCGCACCGGCGCGATCCGGCTCGAAGTTGCACGCAATGACATTCCCGCAGACGGTCAAACCCCGACGGAAGTGACGCTCAAGCTCTACGACGCGCGAGACAACCTCATGAAGGGGACGCAGTTCGTGACGCTGGAGGTCAGCGGTGGTCGCATCCAGCTGCCTCATGCGGATACGGACGAATCCGCTCCGGGGCGGATCGACGCCGATCGCGTCATGAAGGGCGTGCAATTCAAGGTGGTGGACGGCGTGGCGAAGTTCCTGCTGCTTGCGCCGCATGACCCGCAGGAAGTCACCATCCGTGCCATGGCCGGTGACGTCTATGTGCAGGGCAAGGTCAATTTCGTGCCCGAACTGCGCGACATGGTTGCCGTTGGCCTGGTCGAAGGCATCATCAACGTCAGCAAGTTCAAGTCGTCCGAATTGCATCCGGTGCGGCAGAACGACGGGTTCGAATACGAGCTCGAGCGTTGGTCCCGCGAATGGGACAACGGAAAGCGCCACGCAGGTGTCCGCACCGCGTTTTTCCTCAAGGGGAAGATCAAGGGCGACTACCTGCTGACGCTCGCCTACGATTCGGAAAAGGAAACGCGCAACCGCTTGTTCCGCGACATCAATCCGGACGAGTTCTACCCGGTGTATGGCGACAGTTCCATCGTTGGCTTCGACGCACGCACGTCGGACCGGCTGTACGTACGTGTAGACAAGAACCGCTCGTACCTGCTTTATGGTGACTTCACCACTGCCGATGGCTTCACCCAGGGCATCGGGCAAGGTGATACCGCACCGCTGGCGCTGCGCCAACTCGGCAACTACAGCCGCTCGGTAACCGGTGTGAAGCACCACTACGAAGCCGGGGGTATCACGACGAACGTCTTCGGCATGTACGACAGCGTCCGGCAGGTGATCGACGAGTTGCCGGGGCGCGGCGTGTCGGGCCCGTATTCGGTGAGCAACAACAACGGGTTGCAGAACACCGAGAAGGTCGAAATTCTCGTCCGTGACCGGAACCAGCCGAATGTCGTGCTGTCGGTCACGCCGATGACGCGATTCACCGACTATGTTTTCGAACCGTTCTCCGGACAGTTGTTGTTCACGCGTCCGATTCCGACCGTCGATGCCAACCTGAATCCGGTGTCGGTACGAGTGACCTACGAAGTGGATCAGGGCGGTGAGAAGTTCTGGACCATCGGGCTGGATGGACAGGCCCAGCTCAGCGAACGCGTGGAACTCGGCGGCTCGTATGTGCGCGAGGACAACCCCTTGGCGCCCTACCGCATGGGTAGCGCGAACGTGGGCGTCAAACTGGGTGAGAACACGTCCATCGTCGCGGAAATCGCACGCACCGACGGCACGGCCAACACCAACGGCATCAACAGCTTCTCGACCGCTGCAGGCACGCAGCCCGTGGGCGATGTTTCCGGCAATGCGGCACGCGTCGAGCTACGACACAAATCCGGGGCGGTGGAAGCGCGCGCCTATGCGATCAGGACGGATGACGGATTCAACAATCCTTCGTCGGGCCTGGCTGCCGGCCGCACCGAAGCCGGTGCCAAGGCGACTGGTGCCGTGACTGACGATACAAAGGTCTACGGCGAACTCCTGCATTCGCGGGATGATGTCAACGACGGACAGCGCAGCGCTGCGCAGGTGGGCGTGCGCCACCAGATCACCGACACGCTGGAAGCCGACATTGCGCTCAAGCGCGTGAAGGAAGACGGCAACGTCGGCTACACGCTGTCGAACGCCGCCAACACATCCATCGGATCGGTCGGCAATCCCAGTGGCGGCTTCTACAACCCCGGTGCCAATGCGGTCGATCCGCTGAGCGGTACCGCACTGATCAACGGACAGGCCTACAGCCCCACCTTGCAGGCCAACGCGATACCTCAGGATACGACCAGCGTGCGGGGTCGATTGACATGGCGACCGGGCGAGCCATGGGCGCTGTACGGTGAAGTCGAACGCGACGTCGAGGACAGCAACAAGCATCGATTCGCGGTGGGTGCCGATTACCAGTTCGCCGAACGCAGCAAGCTTTACGCGCGCTACGAAGACCAGACGGGCATGCAGTCGTACTATTCGCTGGACCCGGCGCAAAGCAGCAATGCGTTCATCGTCGGCGTCGATGCAGGGTTCTCGAACGAGGGTCAGGTCTACAGCGAGTACCGTCTGCGCGATGCCATCGGTGACAGACAGCTGCAGGCCGCCAACGGCGTTCGCAACACCTGGTCCGTTGCGGAAGGGGTGCGACTGCAGGCTGGCGCGGAACGCCTGAAGGTCTTCGATGGAGACGGCCAGTCATCCACGGCCCTCACGTTCGGTGTCGAGTACACGCCGAATCCGCTGTGGAAGGCGAGCGGACGGATCGAATGGCGCAAGCTCGATCCCTCCGCAGTGCTTGACGGGAACCAGGCGTGGCTTTCCACGGCCATGGTCGCACGCAAGCTTTCGCGCGACTGGACGCTGCTGGCCCGCAACTATCTCTACCTGCTTGACAACAGGACGACCGGCGATCAGCTGCAGGACCGTTTCCAGGTGGGGGTGGCTTACCGTGACACCGACACCAACCGCGTCAACGCGCTGGCGCGCTACGAGTACAAGCTCGAGCGCAACGATGCGCTGACCGAAAGCGAGGAGCGCAAGGTTCACATCTTCTCCACGCACGCCGACTACCACCCCCACAGGCAATGGTGGTACACCGGCCGGCTTGCCGGCAAGTATGTCGACGAGCGATTCGGTACCGTGCATGACTCGTATTCCGCCTTGCTCGCTTCGGGGCGCGTGACCTACGACGTCAATGACAAATGGGATGTGGGTGCCTTGGTCGCCACGCTGTACAGCCCGAAGTCCAGGACGAACCAATGGGCGTTCGGACTGGAGGCGGGCTATCAGGTGCAGCGCAACCTCTGGGTCTCGCTGGGCTACAACGTTGCCGGCTTCACCGATCGCGACCTGACGGCATCGGAGTACACCGCGCGCGGCCTGTACCTGCGCCTGCGCTTCAAATTCGACGAAACCCTCTTTGGCGGCAAGTGAGGCACGCATGAAAAACAGACGAACGATATCCGGCACTGTGAAAGCGGCCGTTGCAGGAGCCGTCGCCACGACATGCCTGGTCACGGCGGCGCAGACATCGGCGCCTTCTGCAGGTGGGCTGAAGGCCATCCTGTTCCCGCAGGTAGAGCGGATCAGTGACGAAGTCATTTACAAGGACCAGAAGACCTACGAAGCGCTGCAGGCCCGGCTGAATGCACAGAAGCAGGCCATCAAGGGCAGCGACTATGCGACGGCCAAGGCGCAGTGCTGGCTGGATGTGTCGTTCCACGAATACCACCGCAACGATCGCACGGACTTCCCGCAGGCTGCGCTGTCCGAGTCGGAAAAGATCGTCGCAGGCCTGGAGTCGGGGCAGAAGGCTGTGGGTCTGGACACGCCGTTGGTGGACGGAGCCCACCGACTCCGTGAAGACCTTTGGGCAAAAGCCAGCGATCTCAAGGGCGCGCGAGGATTCTCGTGCGCGGCGGCGGCGACTGGATGCCTCGAGGTTTATCTGGTCCAGGCAGGTCATGAACACCGCCAGTTCGAGATGAAGCGGCATACCGGCGAAATCATTGCGCAGGCGGAGGAGTTTGCTGCCGAGGCGAGGCGTCAGGCGGACAACTGTCCGCAACCTGTGAAGCCCCAGGCGGTGAAGCCGGTCCCGCCGGTTGCGGAAGAGATCATTGCCATCGAAGCAGACGCGCTTTTCCGGTTCGACAAGTACCAGACCGGCGACATGCTGACCGAAGGCCGCGCGAAGATCGATGAAGTGCTCGAAAAAGCGCGCGCCCAGTTCGTGCGGATCGACGGCATCCACCTGATCGGGCACACCGACCGCCTGGGCAGCGATGCCTACAACCAGCGCCTGTCCGAACGCCGTGCCGCCACGGTCAAGGCCTATCTGGTCCAGGGTGGCATGGCGGCCGGCACCATCACGACCGAAGGTCGCGGCGAGCGCGAGCCCGTCAAGACTTCCTGCGTCGGCGAAGTGGCGACACGTGCGTTGACCGAGTGTCTGCAGCCGAACCGGCGCGTGGAGTTCCGCTTCACCGGTGTGCGCAAGCCCTGAAGCCAGTGGGCCGGCTCAGGCCCATTGAGCCGCTGCCATTCGCTGCAGCGGCTCGATGGGACCACTGCTGAGCCACTGCACGCCGCCGGCCCCGCTCGAGCGGGCGAGGCCCGCCCCTCGAAGCAGGCGCGCGCATTGGCGTGCTACCGCGGGCCCCGGATGCACCAGTTGCACTTCGTCGGGCAACAGTTTCAGGAAGGTGTCCGCCGCAAAAGGGTAGTGCGTGCAGCCGAGTACGAGCGTGTCGATCTGTGCAGCACCGCTGCCGAACTTGCCCATGGCGTTCGTGTAGCGCTCGCACAGTTCCTGGACCAGGGGGGTCTGGCCGAGTTCGATGGCCTCGGCCAGTCCATCACACGGCTGAAGCACAAAGTGCGCCTCGGCCTTGAGACCGGCGTGCAGTGTGGCGAATTTGGCGCTGGCAAGCGTACCGCGTGTGGCCATGACCCCGATGCGTCGCGTGCGGGTCAGCGCAACGGCGGGCTTGAGTGCCGGCTCGACGCCAATCACGATCAGCGAGGGCCAGATGTCGCGCAACTGCTGTATGGCCGCTGCCGTCGCCGTGTTGCATGCAACCACCAGCGCCTTGATGCCGTGCGTCCCGATCAGGTCACCGGCAATCGCCGCGCAGCGTTCCTGGACGAAGCCTTCGTCGCGCTCCCCGTACGGCGCATTCGCGTTGTCTGCGTAGTAGATGAAATGCTCGTGCGGCAAAGCGGCGCGCAGCGCCGACAGGATGCTCAGGCCGCCGACGCCGCTGTCAAAGATTCCGATGGGCGCGTCGGTCATGAGCCTGTACTAAGCTGCAGCGACGGCGATGTTCTTGAACTCGCCGGTGGCGATACGTTTCTGCCATTCGGCCGGACCGGTGATGTGGGCGCTCGTGCCGCCTGCGTCGACGGCCACTGTCACCGGCATGTCGACCACGTCGAATTCGTAGATGGCTTCCATGCCGAGGTCCGCGAAGCCGAGTACCCTGGCAGTCTTGATCGCCTTGGACACGAGGTACGCAGCGCCACCCACGGCCATGAGATAGGCACTCTTGTGCTTCTTGATCGCCTCGATGGCAACCGGGCCGCGTTCGGACTTGCCGATCATCGCGATCAGGCCGGTCTGGGCCAGCATCATCTCGGTGAAGCCGTCCATGCGTGTGGCGGTGGTCGGGCCGGCGGGGCCGACGGCCTCGTCCTTCACCGGATCGACTGGACCCACGTAGTAGATGACGCGATTGGTGAAATCGACCGGTAGCTTCTCACCCTTGGCCAGCATGTCCTGGATGCGCTTGTGCGCCGCGTCGCGGCCAGT
Organism: Variovorax sp. VNK109; assembly: GCF_049445855.1. Taxonomy (NCBI): domain Bacteria; kingdom Pseudomonadati; phylum Pseudomonadota; class Betaproteobacteria; order Burkholderiales; family Comamonadaceae; genus Variovorax; species Variovorax sp. VNK109. The sequence goes on from NZ_JBMSDV010000002.1 coordinate 110,340, forward strand.
GAGCATCTTGCCGTTGAGCAGCAACGTGTCGCCCGGCTTCCAGCTGGCGACTTCTTCCTTCGTCAGCGTGTTCAGGTTGACCTTCTTGCTCTTGTTGTAGTCCGGCTTCCAGTCGATCTTCGGCCACAGGTCGAGCGAGGGGGCATCCAGGTACACCGGGCCCGAACCGTCCATGACGAAATGCGCATGGCGCGTGGCCGCGCAGTTGGGAATCATCGCCACGGGCTTGCTCGCCGCGTGTGTCGGGTACATCTTGATCTTGACGTCGAGTACCGTGGTCAGTCCGCCCAGGCCCTGCGCACCGATACCCAGCGCATTCACCTTCTCGTAGAGTTCGAGGCGAAGGTCTTCCACCTGCGTGAGCTTCTCGCCCTTCGACGCCTTGGCCTGCAGCTCGTACATGTCCAGGTCGTCCATCAGGCTTTCCTTGGCCATGAGCACGGCCTTCTCGGCGGTTCCGCCGATGCCGATGCCCAGCATGCCCGGCGGGCACCAGCCGGCGCCCATGGTCGGCACCGTCTTGAGCACCCAGTCGACCACCGAATCACCCGGGTTGAGCATGACCATCTTGCTCTTGTTCTCGCTGCCACCGCCCTTGGCCGCCACGGTGATGTCCAGCGTGTCGCCGGGTACCAGCTCGGTGAAGATGACGGCAGGCGTGTTGTCCTTCGTGTTCTTGCGCGCGAACTGCGGATCGGCCACGACCGATGCGCGCAAGGTGTTGTCCGGATGGTTGTAGCCGCGGCGCACGCCTTCGTTGATGGCGTCGTCCAGACTGCCGGTGAAGCCTTCCCAGCGTACGTTCATGCCGACCTTGAGGAACACGTTCACGATGCCGGTGTCCTGGCAGATCGGGCGCTGGCCGGTCGCGCTCATCTTGCTGTTGGTCAGGATCTGCGCGATCGCGTCCCGGGCTGCCGCCGATTGCTCGCGCTCGTAGGCTCGGGCCAGGTGGGCGATGTAGTCGGTGGGGTGGTAGTAGCTGATGTACTGCAGTGCAGCCGAGATGGACTCGATCAGGTCGTCCTGGTGGATGGTGGTCATGGCGTCGTGGGCTCTTTGCGGGCTTCGTGGGGCTTCGTGTGTGGCAACACCCATCAGATGAGAATTGCTTTTATTCGGGGCTATGCTTGCCAGTGTCCGGGCCAGGCTGTCCCCAGCCCGCTATTTTGACAGGTCAAGCCAAATCATGAAGACACGTACCGAGAAAGACACTTTCGGCCCGATCGAGGTGCCCGCCGACAAGTTGTGGGGCGCGCAGACGCAGCGTTCGCTGCAGAATTTCGACATCTCCACCGAGAAGCAGCCGCGCGAGATCATCCGTGCGCTCGCCCAGGTCAAGCGCGCTTCCGCCACCGTCAACCACGCGCTCGGCCTGCTCGACGCAAGGAAGAAGCAAGCCATCGTGGACGCCGCACAGGAAGTCATCGACGGCAAGCACCCCGACGAGTTCCCGCTGGTGGTCTGGCAGACCGGCTCCGGCACGCAAAGCAACATGAACCTCAACGAGGTGATCGCCAACCGTGCGAGCGAGCTGCTCGGCGGCGAGCGCGGGGAGGCCCGCCTGGTGCACCCGAATGACGACGTGAACAAGAGCCAGTCGTCCAACGACGTGTTCCCGACAGCGTCGCACGTGGCGGCGGTCGACGCGCTGACCAACAAGCTGCTGCCCGCCATCGACGTGCTGAAGAAAACGCTCATGCAAAAGGCGAAGGATTTCGACGACATCGTGAAGATCGGCCGGACCCATCTGCAGGACGCCACCCCGCTCACGCTGGGGCAGGAGATTTCCGGCTGGGCCGCGCAACTGGAGCACGGCAGCAGGCATGTGCGTGATGCACTGCCGCACCTGTACGAACTCGCCCTGGGCGGCACGGCGGTCGGCACCGGCCTTAATGCGCCCAAGGGCTACGCGGAAGGCGTGGCGAAGGAGCTCGCCAGCATCACCGGCCTGCCGTTCGTCACGTCGCCCAACAAGTTCGAATCGCTGGCGTCGCAGGACGCGCTGGTGCACGCGCACGGCGCGCTCAAGACGCTGGCCGCGAGCATGAACAAGATCGCCAACGACGTGCGCTGGCTCGCCAGCGGCCCGCGCAGCGGCATCGGCGAGATCACCATTCCCGAGAACGAGCCGGGCTCGTCGATCATGCCCGGCAAGGTCAACCCGACGCAGAGCGAAGCGGTGACCATGCTCGCCGCTCAGGTGTTCGGCAACGATGTCGCCATCAACATCGGCGGCGCGAGCGGCAACTTCGAGTTGAACGTGTTCCGTCCGGTCGTGGCGCACAACTTCCTGCAGAGCGTGCGCCTGCTCGCCGACGGAATCCTGAGTTTCGACAAGAACTGCGCCGTGGGCATCGAACCCAACCGTGAACGTATCACGGAACTGGTCGAGCGGTCATTGATGCTTGTGACGGCTCTGAATACGCACATCGGCTATGACAAGGCGGCCTATATCGCCAAGAAGGCGCACAAGGAAGGCACGAGCCTGCGCGAGGCGGCTGTTGCCTCGGGTCACGTGACGGGCGAGCAGTTCGACCAGTGGGTGGTGCCGGGCAACATGGTGGGCCGCTGAAGCGGGCGCGGTGTCAGTGCGGCTTGTTGCCGTAGGCGGTCGTCGACATCATCTTGTCGGTATAGGCGATGGCCATCGCCGAGAGCAGGAACGCGATGTGGATCACGGTCTGGGCGATCAACACCTTGTCGGTGTAGTTGTCCGCGTTGATGAAGGTCTTGAGCAGGTGGATCGAGCTGATGCCGATGATGGAGAGCGCCAGCTTCACCTTGAGCACCGAGGCGTTCACGTGGCTCAGCCACTCGGGCTGGTCGCGGTGGCCTTCGAGGTTCAGGCGCGAGACGAACGTCTCGTAGCCGCCGACAATGACCATGATCAGCAGGTTGGAGATCATGACCACGTCGATCAGCGCGAGCACCACCAACATGATGACCGTCTCGTTGAGCGAGGTGATGGGGGCTGTGGTCTTGTAGCCGATGCTGGTGATCAGCAGCTGAAGCGCTGCTTCGTTTCCGAATGCGGCTTCGACCAGATGCCATAGCTCTTTCAGGAAGTGCACCACGTACACGGCCTGCGCGGCGATCAGCCCGAGGTACAGCGGCAACTGCAGCCAACGGCTGGCAAAAATCAGGTTGGGAAGGGGGCGCAGGGGGGAAGATTTACCGGTTGCGGGATCGGTCATGACGGGCTCGATTCGAATACCTGGGGCGGCAGCGCGCATTGTAGGGCCAGCCCACGGGACGGGCCGGGTTTCCACTAGGTAGGATGCCACCATACTGTGTCAGTGGCTTGTAAGTGCCGACGCGGACATTACGCCGCAAAAGCGGGTTCAATACGGAAACCCGTACCCATAAACAGGAGACCGCAACATGAGTTCCTCTTCTTCCGCGATCGAATCGGTGCTGGTCGAGAACCGGGTGTTTCCCCCGGCCGATGCCGTGGTCAAGGCAGCCCGGATTTCCGGCATGGCCGCCTACGACGCGCTGTGTGCCGAAGCCGCGAAGGATTTCGAAGGTTTCTGGGCACGCCTGGCCCGCGAAAACGTCGTCTGGAAGAAGCCGTTCACCCGCACGCTCGACGAATCCAGTGCGCCGTTCTACAAGTGGTTCGACGACGGCGAACTCAATGCCAGCGCCAACTGCCTGGACAAGCACATCGGTACCCCCGTCGAGAACAAGACCGCCATCGTCTTCGAGGCCGATGACGGCGCCGTGACGCGGATCACCTACAAGGAACTGCTGGCCCGCGTGAGCCAGTTCGCCAATGCACTGAAGGCGCAGGGCATCCAGAAGGGCGACCGCGTCATCATCTACATGCCGATGACGGTGGAAGGCGTGATCGCCATGCAGGCGTGCGCGCGCATCGGTGCGACGCACAGCGTGGTGTTTGGCGGCTTCTCGGCGAAAGCGCTGCAGGAACGCATCATCGATGCCGGCGCGGTGGCCGTGATCACCGCCAACTTCCAGATGCGCGGCGGCAAGGAACTGCCGCTCAAGGCCATCGTGGACGACGGCATCGCACTGGGCGGCTGCGACACACTCAAGACCGTGCTGGTCTACATGCGTACTGCCACGGCCTGCAACATGGTCGCCGGTCGCGACAAGACGTTCGACGAGGTGCTCAAGGGGCAGGGCAGCGAGTGCGCACCGGAGTACGTCGGCGCCGAGCATCCGCTGTTCATCCTCTACACCTCGGGCTCCACGGGCAAGCCCAAGGGCGTGCAGCACTCCACCGGCGGCTACCTGCTGTGGGCCAAGCTGACGATGGACTGGACTTTCGACCTCAAGCCCGACGACGTGTTCTGGTGCACGGCCGACATCGGCTGGATCACCGGCCATTCGTATGTGGCCTACGGCCCGCTGGCGGCGGGCGCCACGCAGGTCATCTTCGAAGGCATTCCCACCTTCCCGCATGCGGGCCGTTTCTGGCAGATGATCGAGAAGCACAAAGTCACCATCTTCTACACCGCGCCGACGGCCATCCGCTCGCTCATCAAGGCGGCGGAAACCGACGAAAAAGTGCATCCGAAGAACTGGGACCTGAAGAGCCTGCGCATCCTCGGCTCGGTGGGTGAGCCGATCAACCCCGAAGCATGGATGTGGTACCACCGCCATGTGGGCGGCGAGCGTTGCCCCATCGTCGATACCTTCTGGCAGACGGAGACCGGCGGCCACGTCATCACGCCGCTGCCAGGCGCGACGCCGCTGGTGCCGGGCTCGTGCACGCTGCCGCTGCCCGGCATCATGGCTGCCATCGTGGACGAGACGGGCAACGACATTCCCAACGGCTCGGGCGGCATGCTGGTCATCAAGCGCCCCTGGCCGTCGATGATCCGCACCATCTGGGGCGATCCGGACCGCTTCAAGAAGAGCTACTTCCCGCCGGAGATGGGCGGCAAGATCTACCTTGCGGGCGACGGTGCGGTTCGCAGTGCCGACCGGGGTTACTTCCGCATCACCGGCCGCATCGACGATGTGCTGAACGTGTCGGGCCATCGCCTGGGCACGATGGAGATCGAATCGGCCCTCGTGTCCAAGACCGACCTGGTGGCCGAAGCTGCCGTGGTGGGCCGGCCGGACGATGTGACGGGTGAGGCCGTCTGCGCCTTCGTCGTGCTCAAGCGCGCGCGCCCCACGGGCGAGGAAGCGAAACAGATCGCCGCCGAGCTGCGCAACTGGGTCGCCAAGGAAATCGGCCCGATCGCCAAGCCCAAGGACATCCGCTTCGGCGACAACCTGCCCAAGACCCGCTCCGGAAAGATCATGCGCCGTCTGTTGCGCAGCATCGCCAAGGGTGAGGCCATCACGCAGGACACGTCGACGCTCGAAAACCCGGCGATCCTGGAGCAACTGGCCCAGACGAACTGAGCTTCCGGGGGACATCCAAAAAAGAAAGGCCGCATTGCTGCGGCCTTTCTCTGGATGGTTGAGTGACAGAACTTACTTCTGCCCCAGGATCCATGCAGACAGCTTCTTCGCGTCCGCTTCATTCACCTGCGGGTTGGCCGGCATGGGGATCGCGCCCCAGACGCCGGAGCCGCCCTTCATGATCTTGACGGCCAGCTTGTCTGCCGCGTCCTTCTGGTTGGCGTACTTCGCCGCGACGTCCTTGTACGAGGGGCCGACGAGCTTCTTGTCCACGGCGTGGCAGGTCATGCAATTCTTGGACGTGGCCAGCGCCTGATCGGCCAGGGCGGGCTGGGCAGTTGCCAAAGTGGCCAGCACAGAGAAAACCAGCGTGAGATGTTTCATTGGAATGCCTCGTGGGTTGCGGTACAGTCTTTCAAACGGCATTGTAGTAACGCTGGTTGACCTTCAGAAATTGCGGCATGAGCCGCTGCGGAGAAACGTGATGTTGTTCCTGGTGATTGGCATTGTCTTCATCGTGCTCAAGTACATGGAATTGACTTTCGTCGCGACCTGGAGCTGGTGGATCATCCTCTCCCCCTTTTTGCTGGCCGTCGCCTGGTGGCACTGGTCCGATGCTTCTGGCCGCACCAAGCGCAGGGCGATGGAGAAAATGGAGAACCGCAAGAAGGATCGTCTCCAGAAGCAACGGGATGCTCTCAAAGGTTTCAAGAGCCGCGACTGAAGCGCCCGTCATTGTTTTTTGAGGCCGCAGGCGGACGAAGGATCAGAAATCGTCCAGCACCGCGCCCTTGCTGGCGCTCGATGCGCTGAACGCGAATTTGGCCTGCACACCGCGTGTGTAGCGCGGCTCGGGAGCCGTCCAGCCTTCGCGGCGTTTGGCGAGCTGCTCCTCCGGTATGTTCAGTTCCAGCACGAGCTTGTGCGCATCGATGGTGATGGAGTCGCCCTCCTCGATGAACGCGATGTTGCCACCAGCGGCTGCTTCCGGCGCCACGTGGCCGACCACCATGCCCCAGGTGCCACCGGAGAAGCGGCCGTCGGTGATGAGGCCCACGCTTTCGCCCAGACCCGCGCCGATGAGCGCGCCGGTGGGTGCCAGCATCTCGGGCATGCCGGGACCGCCCTTCGGGCCGAGGTAACGCAGCACCATCACATCGCCCGCCTTGATCTTGCCGTCGAGGATGGCCTTGAGCGCGGACTGCTCGTCGTTGAAGACGCGCGCCGGGCCGGTGATGACGGGGTTCTTCAGCCCGGTGATCTTGGCGACTGCGCCCTCGGGCGACAGGTTGCCCTTGAGGATGGCGAGGTGGCCTTCCTTGTAGAGCGCCTTGTCGATCGTGCGGATGACGTCCTGGTCGGCGCGCGGCTGGTCCGGCACGTCCTTCAGGTTCTCGGCGATCGTCTTGCCGTTGATGGTGATGCAGTCGCCATGCAGCAGGCCGGCGTTCAGCAGCACCTTCATCACCTGCGGGATGCCGCCGGCGTTGTGCAGGTCCACGGCCAGGTACTTGCCGCTGGGCTTGAGGTCGCAGATCACCGGCACCTTCTTGCGGATGCGCTCGAAGTCGTCGATCGACCATTCCACGCCGGCCGCATGCGCGATGGCCAGGAAGTGCAGCACCGCGTTGGTGGACCCGCCGGTTGCCATGATGGTCGTGACCGCATTCTCCAGCGCCTCGCGCGTCACGATGTCGCGCGGCTTGAGATCGTTCCGGATGGCTTCCATCAGCACACGGGCCGATTCCCTGGCCGAGTTCTGCTTCTCGTCGTGCGGGTTGGCCATGGTGGACGAGTAGGGCAGGCTCATGCCGAGCGCCTCGAAGGCCGACGACATGGTGTTGGCGGTGTACATGCCGCCGCACGAACCGGTGCCGGGAATCGCGTTCTGCTCGATCGCCTTGAGGTCTTCATCGCTGAGCTTGCCGGCGGCGTTCTGGCCCACGGCTTCGAACACGCTGACGATGTTCAGGTCCTGGCCCTTCCACTTGCCCGGCAGGATGGTGCCGCCGTAGACGTAGATGGCCGGCACGTTGGCGCGCAGCATGCCCATCATGCCGCCGGGCATGTTCTTGTCGCAGCCGCCGACGACGACCACGCCGTCCATCCACTGGCCCTGCACGCAGGTCTCGATGCAGTCGCTGATGACTTCGCGGCTGACCAGTGAATACTTCATGCCTTCCGTGCCCATGGCCATGCCGTCGGAGATGGTGGGCGTACCGAACACCTGCGCATTGCCACCCGCCTCTTCGATGCCGGCAATGGCCGCGTCAGCCAGCTTCTGCAGGCCGGAGTTGCAGGGCGTGATGGTGCTGTGACCGTTGGCGACGCCGACCATCGGCTTGCCGAAGTCGCCTTCCTTGTAGCCCATGCCGTAGTACATGGAGCGGTTGGGCGCGCGGGCCTTGCCTTCGGTGATGTTGGCGCTGCGCAGGGGGATGACTTTCTTGGTGGTCATTGTGTCTCTCGGGTCGTTCGTTCGTTCGTGGGGGACTCGTGTGTCCGGGGAGCGCCGAGTATGCGCCGCTTTATTCATTCTTTCCAATCCGTTTTCGACGATGAATTAATATGTTTGGCATATGAGTGACGCCAACATCGAGCTCAGGTTGTGGCGGCAGTTCGTTGCCGTGGCGGAAGAACTGCACTTCGGCCGTGCCGCCCGCAGCCTGCACATGACGCAGCCCCCGCTGACGCAGGCCATCGCGCTGCTGGAGCAGCGTCTGGGCGTTCAACTGTTCGAGCGCACCAAACGCAGCGTGCAACTCACCGAGGCAGGCCGCGTGTTGCTGCCGCAGGCGCGCGAACTTCTGGCGCGCGCGCAGTCGCTGCCAGCGCAGGCGCGCGCTGCCGCAGCGGGGGAAACGGGGCGTTTGCGCCTGGCTTTCGTGTCCACCGTCGGCTTCGATCTGCTGCCGCAATGGGTGCGGCTGTTCCGGGAGCGCCATCCGCTCGTGCAACTGGAACTGCTGGAGGCCACCGGCGACGTGCAACTCGAACTGCTGGCGCGGGGCGAGGCCGATGCCGGCTTCGTGCTCCACTCCCCCGGCTTTGCGCCGGAGGGGCTGTCGCATTGCGTGGTCGCGACGGAGCCGCTGGTCCTGGCGTTGCCGCAGTCGCATCCGCTTGCACGGCTCGAGTCGCCGCCGCTGGCCGACGTGCTGGCCGAGCCGATCGTGCTGTTTCCGCGGCGCATCCTGCCTTCGGTGTACGACGCACTGATCGCGCTGTACCACGCGGCCGGACAGTCGCCGAAGGTCGCGCAGGAGGCGATCCAGATGCAGACCATCGTGAACCTTGTGTCGGCGGGGTTGGGGCTGGCCTGGGTGCCCCAGAGTGTCACGCAGTTCCAGCGCAGCGGCGTGGTCTATCGTCAGCCCGGCGCCCCCGGGCGGCGGCGGGCGCTGCCGGGCTGCGAAACCAGCCTGATCTGGCCGGCCGGCAACACCGCGCCGGCACTCGCGCGCTTCGTCGAATTCGTGAAGGCACAATAACCGCCATGCTGATGTATCCCGCGATCGACCCCGTTGCCCTGCAGATCGGCCCCTTGGCCATCCATTGGTACGGCCTCACTTATCTGGCCGCATTCGGCCTCTTCATGGCGCTGGGCATCCTGCGTCTGCGGCACGAGCCGTATGCGTCCATCACCGGGCCCGGGGCGTGGCAGCGGCGGGACGTGGAGGACATCCTGTTCCTTGGCGTGGCCGGCGTCATCGCCGGCGGGCGGCTGGGCTATTGCATCTTCTACAAGCCGGCGTATTACCTGTCGCATCCGCTCGAGATCTTCGCGATCTGGCAGGGCGGCATGAGCTTCCATGGCGGCATGCTCGGCGTGCTGGTGGCCATGGTCTGGTTCTCGCGCACGCGCAAGCGGCCTTGGTTGCAGGTGATGGATTTCGTCGCGCCATGTGTCCCTACGGGTCTGGCCGCCGGCCGTGTCGGCAACTTCATCAATGGTGAACTGTGGGGCCGCTTCTCCAGCCCCGACCTGCCCTGGGGCATGGTGTTCCCGCAAAGCGGCTCGATGCTGCCGCGCCATCCGTCGCAGGTGTACCAGTTCCTGCTGGAAGGCGTGCTGCTTTTCATCCTCCTGTGGATCTATGCACGCAAGCCGCGCAGGATGGGGCAGGTCAGCGGCGCATTCCTTGTCGGTTACGGTGTGTTCCGTTTCATCGCGGAATTCTTCCGAGAACCCGACAATTTCCTGGGAATACTCGCGCTCGACATGAGCATGGGGCAGTGGCTTTCGCTGCCGATGATCGTCGCTGGCGTGGCGATGTGGGTCTGGGCGAGCCGTCGGACAAACTGATTGCGACTCGCGAACAAGTTGGCGCGTTTTGGCGCCAGTTGGCTGTTGTTTCCAGCCGAAACGTCTTGAAAATCCGTGCGGCCCCCCTTGCGGGTATTTGCTGGTGCTGATCATAATTACGCGTAATTACGGAAAATTATGCGTCTCGTCCCTTCCACACCCGCTCCGCTTTCCCTGCATGAAGAGGTTGCCGCGAAGTTGCGCGAGCGCATTTTCGGGGGCGACCTTGCGCCTGGCAGTTTCCTGGACGAAGTGGCGCTGTGCGAGGGGCTCTCCATCTCGCGCACGCCGCTGCGCGAAGCGCTGAAGGTACTGACGGCGGAAGGTCTGGTGCGCCACGAGCCGCGCCGCGGCTGCTTCGTCAACCAGGTGACCGAAAAAGACCTGGACGAAATATTTCCCGTGATCGCATTGCTCGAAGGCCGTTGTGCCTATGAAGCCGCGCTGCATGCCACGGACGCCGATATCGCCGCGCTGGACATCCTGCATGACAAGCTCGCGCGCAATGCGAAGGCGCGGCGCATCAACGAATATTTCGAGACCAACTACGCCATCCATGAAGCCATCATCATGCTGGCCGACAACCGCTGGCTGGCGCAGGTGATCACCGACCTGCGCAAGATCGTGAAGCTGGCGCGCCTTCAGCAATTGCACGCTCCGGGCCGGCTGGAGCAGAGCCTGAGCGAACACATGGCCGTGCTGGCGGCGCTCAAGGCGCGGGACAGCGAAGGCGCGGAAGCGGCCATGCGCACCCATCTCAACCGCCAGCGTGAGGCGCTCACGAGCCTCGCCCGCGCGCAACGGTCCAAGGTGATCGCATGAACACGCCCACGTGGATTTCACGCAGTGTCTCGCTGCTGCGCGCCGCACCTGGTGAAAGCGGAGGTGGTGCAGCCGCCTCACCCGCACTGCGCAGCACGCGCGAGCGCCTGAAGGCCACGCTGCGGCGTGATCAGGAGGCCTTGTCCCCCCGCATCCTGCGTCGCACGCTGACCGAACTCCAGTCCATCGTCGACCTGCGCGTGAGCGAGGTCGAGGGCGGGCGTCGCGCCAAGGCCGTGGCCGAGTGGTATGCCACCACCACGCCCGCCGAACGGCGCGACGTTTGGCTGCTGATCAGCGAACAGTTCGCCCCCGACGCGGCCAAGGTGAAGGGGGCGCGTGAACAGTATGAGGCGGCCGTGGGAACGCCCGAAGAGGGCCGGGCCGAAATCCGGCTGCGCCGCGCGCTGGTGTCTCCGCGCACACGGCTGCTGCAGCGCTTCGCCTCGTTCCCCGACGGCATGCGCTTCCTCGTGGATCTGCGCGCCGAACTACTGCCGCATCTCAAATCAAAGGGCGACGAAAGCGCGCGCCTGCTGGCGCTGGACGACGAACTCGAATCGCTGTTCTCCACCTGGTTCGACGTGGCCTTTCTGGAACTGCGCCGCATCAGCTGGGATTCGCCAGCGTCGCTGATCGAAAAGCTCATCAAGTACGAAGCGGTGCATGACATCCGCAGCTGGTCGGACGTGAAGAACCGTCTGGACAGCGACCGTCGCTGCTACGGCTTCTTCCATCCCAGCCTGCCCGACGAGCCGCTGATCTTCGTCGAGGTGGCGCTGCAGGACGATGTGACCGCGAGCATCACGCCGCTGCTGGACGAATCTGCCGAGGCGTCGGACCTGACGCGCGCCACCACGGCGATCTTCTATTCCATCAGCAACACGCAGACGGGACTGCGCGGCGTGAGCTTTGGCGATTCGCTGATCAAGCACGTGGTGGAAGAGCTTCGCGCCGAATTCCCGAAGCTGCGCACCTTCGCCACGCTGTCCCCCATCCCCGGCTTCAAGAGCTGGCTGGCGAAGAACCTGGCCGCGCAGATCGAACATCTGGACGACAAGCAGCGCGCCGAGCTCGGCAAGGTCGTCGATTTCGCCCCGCCCGGCCCGTCGCACGTGCTCGCGGCGATGGACGACGTGCTCGCGCTGGCGCCCAAATCACCGCTGCGCCAGTTCATCGTCCGATGTGCTGCCCAATACCTGGCCCGTTCGCTGGTAGACGGCAAGCCGGCAGACCCGGTGGCGCGTTTCCACCTGGGCAATGGCGCGCGGGTCGAGCGGCTCAACTGGGCGGGCGACCCGTCTGCGAAAGGACTCAAGCAGTCGTACGGCCTCATGGTCAATTACCTTTACGACCTCAAGCGCCTGGACAAGCACCGCCACATGCTGGCCCAAGGGAAAGTCCCAGCATCCGGCGAGATCGACAGCCTCTGCCTGACATGACAATCAGTGTTCCCCGACGGTGCCGCAGAGCGCCGCGCTTCCGCATCGAAAACAGCTTCCATAACGACAGGAGACAAGAGATGAATTTCAGCCTCAAGCGGCGCGATGCGCTGCGACTGGCGGCCGCTTCGGTGGCCGCCGCCACCCCGTGGGTCCGCGCACAAGGAAGCGCCTGGCCCACCAAACCCGTGACGGTCGTCGTGCCGTTCCCCGCTGGCGGCGGCACCGACGCGTTCGCGCGGCCTCTGTCGGCGCAGTTCGCCAAACTCACGTCGCGGCAACTGATCATCGACAACCGCGGTGGTGCGGGCGGCACGGTCGGAGCGAGCATTGCCGCCAAGGCCGCGCCCGACGGCTACACGCTTTTCATGGGCGCGGTGCACCACGCCATTGCGCCTTCGATGTACCCCAAGCTCGATTACGACATCGAGAAGGACTTCGTCCCGCTCGCGCTGCTGGCCAACGTGCCGCAGGTGGTGGTGGTGAACCCCAAGCGCATCGAGGCGAACGACATGAAGGCGTTCCTCGAGCACGCGCGCCGCAACCCGGGCAAGCTCAATTACGCGTCGGCCGGCAGCGGCACGTCGCACCACCTGGCGGGCGAACTGTTCAAGCAGCAGACCAACACCTTCATCACGCACATCCCGTATCGCGGCGCGGGCCCTGCGCTGCAGGACCTGATTGCGGGCAACGTGGACATGATGTTCGACGGCCTGGGCTCGTCTGCCGCACACATCAAGGGCGGCCGCATCAAGGCGCTCATGGTGTCGGGGAACAAGCGCAACCCGGCATTCCCCGATGTGCCGTGCGCCGCGGAAGTCGGCCTGCCCGACTACACCGTGACGACCTGGTACGGCATGTGGGCACCGAGGGGCACGCCGGCCGATGTACAGACGCGCATCGTCGACGAACTCAAGCGTGCAGGCATGTCCGATGAACTCAAGACCATCTGGGCGGGCAACGGTGCGGAGTTCGGCACGCTCACGCCCCAGCAGTTCGGCAGCTTCGTGAGCGCCGAAGTGAAGCGATGGTCGACGGTGGTGAAGGCGTCCGGCGCGAAGCTGGACTGAGGGCGCATGGCAGGACAGGTGATCGTCTCCGACCATCCCCATGCCGAAGGCGTGGTGGCGGTCACGCTGTCCAACCCCGTGCGGCTGAATGCGATGACGCGCGCCATGTGGCGCGCGTTGCGCGACGTTTTCACCGCGTTGCAGACACGTACCGGTGTTCGTTGCGTCATCGTGCGGGGCGAGGGCGCTGCGTTCTGCGCCGGCGGTGACATCGCCGAATACCCGGAGTTCCGCTTCTCGCCGGACTCGCTGCGCGCCTTTCATGAAGATGATGTGTGGGGTGGTCTTGCCGCCATGCTGGACTGCGACGTTCCGCTCGTGGCGCAGATCGAAGGCGCCTGCATGGGGGCGGGCGTGGAGATCGCGAGTTGCTGCGACCTGCGTGTCGCTGGCGCGTCGTCGAAGTTCGGTGCGCCCATCGCAAGGCTCGGTTTTCCCATGGCGCCACGCGAGGCCTGGCTCGTGCGCAACGCCGCCGGCGACGCAACCGCACGCGAAATGCTGCTGTCGGCGGCCGTGCTCGATGCGCCCAGGATGCAGTCGCGCGGCTTCGTCCAGCAGGTCGTGGCCGATGCGCAGGTGGCCACGCACGCGCTGGACATTGCGAAAAGCATCGCCGGGCTCGCGCCGCAAGCCGCCCGGCTCAACAAACAGGCGCTGCGCGCATTGCGTGGGCCGTGCCCGCCGTCCGATGCGCAGGCCTACGGCTACGCGGACAGCCGCGAACACCGCGAAGGCATTGCGGCTTTCATCGACAAGCGCAAGCCCGTCTTCTGAATATCCAGTTCCTCCTTTCTTCCGACCCGAACGCCATGAGCAACGAGAACCTTTTTGCCGCGCTGCGCGCCGCTTTCCCGCAAGACCTGGACGCCATTGCCGTCGAAACCGACAGCGGCCTCACTTACAGCTGGCGGGACCTCGATCGCGCCACGGCCATGATGGCCAACCTGCTCGCGTCGCTGAAGCTGCCGGCCGGCGCACGCGTGGCCGTGCAGGTGGAGAAGTCGGTCGAGGCGATGATGCTGTACCTGGCCACGCTGCGCGCAGGCTACGTGTTCCTGCCGCTCAACACTGCCTACCAGAGCGCCGAGATCGAATACTTCATCGAGAACGCCGAGCCATCGGTGGTGGTCTGCACCTCGCGCAACTTCGGCTGGGTGAGCAAGATCGCCTTCAAGGCCGGCACGAAGAATGTGTTCACGCTCGACGACGACCGCACCGGCTCGTTGCTGGAGCGCGCCACGCATTGCAGTGACAAACACACGCCGGCTGTGAAGAAGGCGGACGACATGGCCGCCATCCTCTACACCAGCGGTACCACCGGCCGCAGCAAGGGCGCGATGCTGACGCACGGCAACCTGCTGTCCAACGCGAAGGTGCTCAAGGACTACTGGGGCTGGAAGAAGGGCGACGTGCTCATCCACGCCCTGCCGATCTTCCACGTGCACGGACTCTTCGTTGCGCTGCATGGTGCGCTGCTCAACGGCAGCAAGATGATCTGGCTCGCGAAGTTCGACCCGAAGGTCGTCATGCGCAAGCTGCCGGAGGCGACGGTGTTCATGGGCGTGCCCACGCTCTATGTCCGCCTGCTGGCCGAGCCGGGCCTGAACCGCGAGTCGGTGCGCAACATGCGCCTGTTCATCGCGGGTTCCGCGCCGCTGCTCATCGAGACCTTCACCGAATGGCAGGAGCGTACCGGCCACACCATCCTCGAGCGCTACGGCATGAGCGAAACGGCGATGCTCACCTCCAACCCCTACGACCCGAAGCAGGGAGAACGGCGCGGCGGCACCGTCGGCTTTCCGTTGCCCGGCGTCGGCCTGCGCGTGCGCGACGACAAGGGCGAAGCCTGCCCCACCGGCGAAATCGGCGGCATCGAGGTCAAGGGCCCGAACGTGTTCAAGGGCTACTGGCGCATGCCCGAGAAGACGAAGGAGGAGTTCACGAACGACGGCTGGTTCAGGACCGGTGACGTGGGCAAGTACGACGAGCGCGGCTACGTCACCATCGTGGGCCGCAGCAAGGACCTGATCATCAGTGGCGGCTACAACGTGTACCCGGCCGAGATCGAGGGCTACATCAACGAGATGCCCGGCGTGGCCGAGAGCGCACTCGTCGGCGTGCCGCATCCTGACTTCGGTGAAGTGGGCGTGGCAGTGGTCATCGCCAAACCGGGCGCGAAGCTCGACGCCGACGGCATCGTCGCGGCGCTCAAGCAGAAGCTGGCGAACTTCAAGATCCCCAAGCGATGTTTTGTGGTCGACGAATTGCCGCGCAACACCATGGGCAAGGTGCAGAAGAACCTGCTGCGCGCGCAGCACAAGGACCTGTTCGTCAAGACTGCCTGATTGTCTTGCGCGACTCAGGGCGCGAAGTCGTCCACCTGGATCACACGGTCTGCGGCTTTGAGATAGGCGAGTGCGAGTTCCGGTTGCGATGACTGCGAGGCCGCTTCTTCCAGCGAATTCGTGCGCCGCAGCACCTTGTTGAGCTGCGCGACTTCGTCACCCAGTTGCTGCGCCAGTTCCAGCGCTTTCATCAGGTCGAGCAGGCCGCCGCTCGCGGGCACGCTCAGGTCGGGGCACAGCTGCATGGCCAGGCGCGGATCTTCGCGCAGCAGCTTCGCGAGTTCGAGCAACTGCACATCGCGCAGTGGCGCGAGGTGGTGCGTGCGGTTCAGTGCCACGCCGCCCAGCGCAGTGCGCGCGGAGAAGGGCAGGTTGGCGTAGAGCTCGGCCATCACTTCCTGCGCGGCGTCGAGCTGCTGACGCATTCCGGCGCGCGCGAAGGGCAGCATCGCCGGACTGCCTTCGTTCACGTAGCGCCAGAGGCAGGCGCTGGCCATGTACAGGTGCGCGAGGCCGTCGCCCAGTCGCGCCGACAGCAGTTCCATGCGCTTGAGCTTGCCGCCGAGCAACCCCATCGCCAGGTCGCAGGTGAGCGCGTAGCGGGCCGACAGGCGTGCGATGAGCCGTGCCTCCTTTTCCAGATCCGCGGGCGGCGTGCCGACGAGTGGCGCGCCGAAGATGCTGCGCCAGAGGTTGCGTGAGAGATGCTTGCCGTGGCCCAGCAGCGCCTCACCCAGGGCTTGCGCGTCGTTGTTCTCGACGGCCTGCATTTCCTTCAGCACCCACGGATGGCAGCGGATCGCGCCTTGCCCGAAGATGATGAGCGAGCGCGTGAGGATGTTCGCGCCTTCCACCGTGATGGCGATCGGGGCCTGCCGGTAAGCGACGCCGAGCAGGTTCGAAGGTCCGGCGATGATGCCCTTGCCGCCGAGGATGTCCATGCCGTGGTTCACGGCGCGTCGTCCCGCTTCGGTGAGGTGCACTTTCAGGATGGCACCCGCCACGCTGGGCCGTTCGCCCTGGTCGAGCACGGCAGCCGTGAATCGGCGCGCCGCGTCGGTGGCGTAGAGTTCCGCCGCCATGCTGCCGATCACGCCGGCGATGGCGTCGAAGCGCGCGATCGGCAAGCCGAATTGCTCCCGGATGCGTCCGTACCCGTTCGCGACGAACAGCGAGGTCTGCTGCATCGCCGATCCCAGCGCAGGCAGCGAGATCGACCGGCCTGCGGCCAGGCTCTGCATCAGCATCTGCCAGCCTCGGCCCACCTGTGCTTCGCCGCCGATGACCCAGTCCATCGGCACGAACACGTCGTTGCCTTCGATGGGGCCGTTCATGAACGACCCGTTCATGGGCCGGTGACGGCGTCCGATCGTCATGCCGGGTTGTGGCACGGGAATCAGCGCGCAGGTGATGCCGCGGTTCTGAGCATCGGGCGGCAGCGACTCGTCGATCGCGTTGAATGCCAGGCCCACCACCGTTGCCACCGGTGCCAGCGTGATGTAGCGCTTGGAGAAATTGACGAGGAAGCCGCGCGTCATCACGCCGTTGAACTCGCGTTCGCACAACACGCCACGGTCCGGGATCGACGCCGCGTCGGAGCCCGCATACGGCGAGGTGAGGCCGAAGCAGGGGAGGTCGCGCCCGTCGGCCAGGCGAGGCAGGTAGTGACGCTTCTGCTGTTCCGTTCCCTCATGGAGCAACAGTTCGGCGGGACCGAGCGAGTTGGGCACCATGACCGTGACGGCTGCCGACACATTCACCGTGGCGATGCGCGTCACGACTGCGGCATGCGCGTAGTGACTGAAGCCGAGGCCTCCCCATTCGGTGGGGATGATCATCCCGAAGAAGCGTCTCTCGCGCAGGAACTGCCAGACCCCGGGCGGCAGGTCACGCGCCTCGTCGATGGCGAAGTCGTCGAGCATGGCGCACAGCTGCACCACTTCGTTCTCGAGGAACGCCTGCTCCTGTGGTGTGAGCTTGTTGGGGCCCACGCGAACCAGCGCATCGAAATCGGGTGTGCCGGCGAACAGGTTGCCTTCGAACCCGACCGTACCGGCCTCCAACGCGGCGCGCTCCGTGTCGCCCATGGCGGGCAGGGCTTTCGAGAACGGCGCCATTGCGGCGCGGCCCACCAGTTTTGCAAACGACATCGCTGTCTCCGGATGTTTTCGGGATTCCGGGCCAGTCTACGCATCGCGGATGCGAACCGGTGTGCGGCAGGGCGCTGCACCCATGTAGGCGCAGTCGTACCCACACTGTCGAAAGACGACTGCAGATCAGCGCAGCACGAGTACCGGCAATGGCGAATGCGTCAACACATGCTGCGTCTCGCTGCCCAGCAGCAGGCGCTTGATGCCGCGCCGGCCATGCGACGCCATGACGATCAGGTCGCACTTGTACTTCTTTGCCGTGGCGATGACGGCGTCGGCCACGAGGTCCGATTTCACCGTGACGGCGCGTGCCGTCACGCCCTGGGCCGCGGCCGTTGCCTTCACGGCGTCCACCACGGCCTGTGCTTCATCGGACCACTGCTTTTCGATGCGGCCGACGTCGTCGGTGCTCATGGTCACGGCGCCTTCGAAGTACGCCTGCGGATAGCGCGGAACGATCTTCACGGCGACCAGCTCCGCACCCGAGAGCCCTGCGAGCCCGATGGCGCTTTTCACGGCCTTCTTCGACAGGCTGGTGCCGTCGGTGGCAACAAGGATGCGCTTGTACATGGTGATCTCCTTGGGTTGTTGACTGTGAAGGCAGATTACGCGCGACCGGCAGGCCTGTGCTTGATCCACATCAAGGCATGCATGCGGAGCAAACCGTAACCTTCGTGACCACACCATGGCCTGCGTCATTTCAACACCCGCGAACGCGCTGCTGCTCGACGACCCGGCCGAGTGGCCGTCGTTCGGCAGTCCCTTGCCGGCAGGCTCGGAGCGGGGCGCAGGAGTCTCGTGGAGCTCGCAACTTGTCGTGCGCGGCATGTGGTGCGCCGCCTGCGCGCTCACCATCGAGGACGCGTTGCAGCAGGTGCCCGGCGTCGTGTCGGCCCGGGTGAACGCGGCCAGCCAGCGTGCCCATGTGGTGTGGCAGCCTGCGTTGGCCAGGCCTTCGCAATGGCTCGACGCCATCCGGCAGGCCGGGTACGACGCCGTGCCCGCGTCCGACGCCAGCGCACGTGAACTGCGCCAGCAGGAGCAGCGTCTCATGCTCTGGCGTTGGGCAGTCGCAGGCTTCTGCATGATGCAGGTGATGATGTACGCCGTGCCGGCCTATGTGTCCGGCCCGGGCGACATGACGCAGGACATCGCCACGCTGCTGCGCTGGGCGTCCTGGGTGCTCACCCTGCCCGTTGTGCTGTTCAGTTGCGGGCCCTTCTTCAGGGGCGCGCTGCGAGACCTGCGGCACCGGCAGGTGAGCATGGACCTGCCAGTGGCGCTGGGCATGGCCATCGCGTTCGTGGTGAGCACCACAGCCACCTTCGAGCCGCAGGGTGTGATGGGCGGCGAGGTGTATTTCGATTCGCTCACCATGTTCGTCTTCTTCCTGCTGACCGGCCGATGGCTGGAGCTGCGGCTGCGCGAGCGCACGGCAGGCGCGCTCGAGGCCCTGCTCAACCGTTTGCCGGACAGCGTGGACCGCGTGGTGCAGGGCACGGGCGATGCCGCCACGTTCGAGCGCATCGCAGCGCGCACGCTTGCGGCGGGGGATGTCATCCGCGTGCTGCCGGGCGAGTCGTTCCCGGCGGACGGCACCGTGGTGCATGGCGACGCGCTGGTTGACGAGGCACTGCTGTCGGGCGAATCGCGTCCGGTGCAACGCCCTTGCGGATCACAGGTGATGGCCGGCAGCCACAACCTGTCCGCGCCGGTGCAAGTGGCGGTGTCGCGCGTGGGCGATGACACGCGATTCGCACAGATCGTGCAGCTGATGCAGGACGCATCGACGCACAAGCCGCATCTGGCGGAACAGGCCGACCGCGTGGCGCGGCCGTTCCTGTGGGCCGTGCTGGCAGCGGCATTGTTCGCCGCGTGGCACGGCTGGTCCACAGGACCAGGGCATGCGCTGATGCTGGCGGCCACGGTGCTCATCGTCACCTGCCCATGCGCGCTGTCGCTGGCCACGCCGGTGGCGATGCTCACTGCTGCCGGCCGGTTGGCACGCGACGGCACACTGGCGCGGAATCTGCAGGCCCTGCAGGCGCTGGCCGAAGTGGACACGGTGGTGTTCGACAAGACAGGCACGCTGACGAGCGACGGGATGGCACTGGCCGCACTGCACGCGCGGGAAGGCATTCCGCATGACGAGGCGCTGGCCATCGCAGCGTCGCTCGCGTCACATTCGCTGCACCCGCTCTCGCGCTCGCTGGTGGCGGCTTGCACGGGCCCGGCCCGCACCAGTCGTGACGTGCACGAACAGGCCGGCGCGGGGCTGACCGGCCGTGTGGCGACCGATACCGGCGGCTGGCGCGAGGTGCGCCTCGGTTCTGCGCGCCACTGTGGCGTCGATGCCATCAGGGAGGTGGGCGACGATGTGCAGGACATCCACGTGCATCTCGCGGATACGTCGGGCTGGCTGGCCACCTTCGCGCTTTCGGAGAATGTGCGGCCCGATGCGAAGCAGGCGGTCGACGCCCTGCATCACATGGGCCTGCGCGTCGTCATGCTGTCCGGCGACCGGCAGCAGAGCGTGCAGCGCGTGGCTGCGCAACTCGGCATCGACGAAGCGCTGGGCGAGTGCAGTCCCGACGGCAAGCTGGCGCAGCTGCGAGCGTGGCAGGCGCAGGGCCGTCGCGTGGCCATGGTCGGCGACGGCTTGAACGACGGCCCTGTGCTTGCCGGTGCACATGTGTCGTTCGCGTTCGGCCCTGCTGTGCCGCTGGCGCAGGCGCATGCCGACTTCGTGGTCATGGGCAACGTGCTCATGCGCATGCCGCAGGCCGTGCAACTCGCGCGCCGCACGCTTCGCGTCGTGCGGCAGAACCTCGCCTGGGCAGCAGGCTACAACGCCCTGTGCGTGCCGCTGGCGCTCATGGGCTGGCTGCCGGCCTGGCTCGCGGGCATCGGCATGGCGGCGAGTTCGCTGCTGGTCGTGGCGAACGCGGCGCGGCTTTCGCGCCTTTCAACACCGGCATGAAAGGCCATGGCGCATGGATATCCTCTTCGTCCTGATTCCCCTGTCGGTGCTGCTCGTGCTGTGCATCCTCGTGGGCCTGTGGTGGGCCATCGAGCACGGTCAGTTCGACGGCGTCGACCAGGAAGGCGAACGCATTCTTCGCGGCGACTGAGCACCGATTGCGCGGCAATTGACGCACGTCAATACCCGCGCGTGACCCCGGCGGGACACTGATGGCACTCATCAAAAGGTGTCACGATGGATCCGCAAACCAAGCTTGAGAATCAGTACAACGACACGGTCGTTCGCCAGTTTTCGATCATGGCCGTGGTCTGGGGGGTGGTGGGCATGCTGGTCGGCGTCATCATCGCCGCGCAGCTGGCCTGGCCCGAACTCAACTTCGGCATTCCCTGGCTCAGCTACGGCCGGTTGAGGCCACTTCATACCAACGCGGTGATCTTCGCGTTCGGCGGTTGCTCACTGTTTGCCACCAGCTATTACGTCGTGCAGCGCACGGGGCAGGTCCGCCTGTTCGCGGGGCCGCTCGCGAGTTTCACCTTCTGGGGCTGGCAACTCGTCATCGTCGCTGCTGCGGTCAGCCTGCCGCTGGGCTTCACAACCGGCAAGGAATATGCCGAACTCGAATGGCCGATCGACATCCTCATCACGCTGGTGTGGGTGGCGTATGCAGTGGTGTTCTTCGGCACCATCGGCATCCGCAAGGTCAGGCACATCTATGTGGCCAACTGGTTCTACGGCGCGTTCATCCTTGCCGTCGCCATCCTCCACGTGGTCAACAGCGCCGAAGTGCCGGCCGGCTGGATGAAGAGCTACTCCGCCTACGCCGGCGTGCAGGACGCGATGATCCAGTGGTGGTACGGCCACAACGCAGTGGGCTTCTTCCTCACCGCGGGTTTCCTCGGGATGATGTATTACTTCATCCCCAAGCAGGCGGAGCGGCCGGTGTACAGCTACCGCCTGTCCATCGTGCACTTCTGGGCGCTGATCTTCACCTACATGTGGGCCGGCCCGCACCACCTGCACTACACCGCGCTGCCCGACTGGACGCAATCGCTGGGCATGGTGTTCTCGCTGATCCTGCTCGCACCCAGCTGGGGCGGGATGATCAACGGCATCATGACGCTCTCGGGCGCGTGGCACAAGCTGCGTGACGACCCGGTGCTGCGCTTTCTCATCGTCTCGCTTTCGTTCTACGGCATGAGCACGTTCGAGGGCCCGATGATGTCCATCAAGACCGTCAACGCGCTGAGCCACTACACAGACTGGACCGTGGGCCACGTGCACTCCGGCGCGCTCGGCTGGGTGGGCCTGATCTCGATGGGCTCGCTCTACTACCTGATTCCTCGCCTCTTCGGGCAGAAGAAGATGTACAGCGTGCCCGCCATCGAGCTGCACTTCTGGATGTCCACCATCGGCATCGTGCTCTACATCGCGGCGATGTGGATCGCCGGTGTGATGCAGGGCCTGATGTGGCGCGCCATCAATACCGACGGCACGCTCACCTACACCTTCGTCGAAAGCGTGAAGGCCACCTATCCGTTCTACGTGATCCGCGTTGCCGGTGGCGCGCTGTACCTGGGCGGCATGCTGGTCATGGCCTGGAACACCTGGATGACCGCGATCTCCGGCCGCTCGGTGAGCGTGGCGATCCCGAACGCCGCCAACACCGCGACCGCCCGACCCGCAGCGGCGCATGCCTGAAGGAAAACATCATGGCTGACAACACAAACAACATCACGGGCAACACACCTGGCTTCTCGCACGAGAAGGTCGAGACCAGCAACTTGCTGATGATCGTGCTCATCCTGCTGGTGGTGGCCATCGGCGGCATGGTGGAAATCGTCCCGCTGTTCTTCCAGAAGTCCACGACCGAAGCAGTCACCGGCGTGCAGCCGTACACCGCGCTGCAACTGGTGGGGCGCGACGTCTACCTGCGTGAAGGTTGCTACAACTGCCACTCGCAGATGATCCGCCCCTTCCGCGCCGAGACGCTGCGCTACGGCCACTACTCGGTGGCGGGTGAGTTCGTCTACGACCATCCGTTCCAGTGGGGCAGCAAGCGCACCGGTCCCGACCTGCAACGCGTGGGCGGTCGCTACAGCGACGACTGGCACCGCGTGCACCTGAACAACCCGCGCGATGTGGTGCCCGAGTCGAACATGCCGGCCTATCCGTGGCTGGAGAAGACCCAGGTCGACCCCGCCGTCGTCGCACCGCGGATGAAGGCGCTGCGCATGGTGGGCGTGCCCTACACCGATGAGCAGATTGCCAAGGGTGGCGACGAAGTGAAGGGCAAGACCGAGCAGGACGCCCTCGTGGCTTACCTGCAATCGCTGGGCCGTGCGCTCAAGTAAGGGGAAAGAACATGGACATCACGACTCTCCGCGTGGCCGCGACCATCGCCTGCTTCGCGACCTTCATCGGCATCATGGTCTGGGCCTTCGCCCGCCGCAACGCCGGCCGCTTCGCCGAAGCCGCGCAACTTCCCTTCGAGGAGGAATGAGCCATGAGCGACTTCACGCATGATTTCTGGTCGCTTTATGTGGCCGGCATCACGGTGCTGGGCATCGTGGGCTGTGTGGTCCTGCTGTGGGTGACGGCCCGCAAGAAGGTGGCCGCGTCCAGCGACAACACAACGGGACACGTCTGGGACGAGGACCTCACCGAGATGAACAATCCGCTGCCGCTGTGGTGGGTCGTCATGTTCGTGCTGACCATCGTCTTCGGCGTGGGCTACCTCGTGGTCTACCCGGGCCTGGGCAGGCACCAGGGTTCATTCAAATGGACGACCGCCGGTGAATACAAGGCCGAAGTGGCCAAGGCCAACGCGGAACTCGAGCCGATCTACGCGCGCTTCGCTGCGATGAAGCCCGAAGAGATCGCCGCAGACCCGCAGGCCCATGCCATCGGCGAGCGCCTGTTCATGAACAACTGCGCGCAGTGCCACGGCTCGGACGCACGCGGCAGCAAGGGCTTCCCCAACCTGACTGACGGGGACTGGCTGCACGGCGGCGAGCCGGACAAGATCCGCGAGACCATCACTGCCGGGCGCATCGGCACCATGCCACCCATGGCCGCCGCCGTCGGTTCGCCCGACGACGTGAAGAACGTGGCGAACTACGTGCTCAGCCTTTCGGGCAGTCCGCACGACAGCCTGCGTGCGTCGCTGGGCAAGTCGAAATTCAGCGCCTGCGCAGCCTGTCACGGCATGCAGGGCAAGGGCAACCCGGCGCTCGGCGCGCCGAACCTGGCAGACAACGTCTGGCTGCACGGTTGGGGCGAACAGGCCATCGTGTCGATCATCAACACCGGCAAGGTCAGCGAGATGCCCGCGCAGAAGGACAAGCTCACCGAGGCGCAGATCCGGGTGCTGGCCGGTTACGTCTGGGGCCTGTCGAACAAGCCCTGAAGGCGCGAGCCAGCATGTCATCCCGCAAGATCATTCCCATCATCCCGGTGGCCTCGGCGCCGGGCGCGCCGCAGGGTGTGCCGGTCGTCGAGGCAGCCAACGAAGAGATGGTGTCGCTGTACGAGGCGCAGAAAAAAATCTACCCTCGCACCGTCACCGGACTTTTCGCGCGCTGGCGCTGGGCCTTCGTGTTCCTCACCCAGCTCGTCTTTTACGGGCTGCCGTGGCTCGAATGGGGCCAGCGCCAGGCTGTCTTGTTCGACCTGGGCGCGCGGCGTTTCTACATCTTCGGCCTGGTGTTGTATCCGCAGGACTTCATCTACCTCACCGGCCTGCTGGTGATCAGCGCGCTGTCGCTGTTCCTGTTCACGGCGGTGGCGGGGCGGCTGTGGTGCGGTTTCGCCTGCCCGCAGACGGTCTACACGGAAATCTTCATGTGGATCGAGCGCAGGACCGAGGGCGATCGCTTGAAGCGCATGCGGCTCGACGAAGGCCCGATGTCGCTGGAGAAGTTCGCGCGCAAGGGCGCGAAGCACGGCCTGTGGCTGCTGGTCGCGCTGTGGACAGGCTTCACCTTTGTCGGCTACTTTTCTCCGGTGCGCGAACTCGGCGCCGGGGTGGCGTCGTTCGCGCTCGGTCCGTGGGAGACCTTCTGGATCCTGTTCTACGCCTTTGCGACCTGGGGCAATGCCGGCTTCATGCGCGAGCAGGTGTGCAAGTACATGTGCCCGTATGCGCGCTTCCAGAGCGCCATGTTCGACGCGGACACGCTCATCGTCACCTACGACGCGGCGCGTGGCGAACCGCGCGGATCGCGCTCGCGCAAGGCCGAACTCGCGAAGCTGAACCTCGGTTCGTGCATCGACTGCTCCCTGTGCGTGCAGGTGTGTCCCACGGGTATCGACATCCGCAACGGCCTGCAGTACGAATGCATCGGCTGCGCCGCCTGCGTGGATGTGTGCGACACCGTGATGGACAAGATGCACTACCCGCGAGGCCTCATCCGCTTTTCCACGCAGAACGCGCTGGCCACCGGTGGCACGTCGCGCCAGATCTGGCGGCGTGTGCTGCGGCCGCGTGTGCTGGTCTACACGCTGCTGTTGGGTGTCGTCACGCTCGCGCTGCTGGGCAGCCTGGTGCTGCGCACGCCGCTCAAGGTGGACGTGGTGCGCGACCGTGCATCGCTCTCGCGCATCGTCGACGGTGGGCGGCTGGAGAACGTCTATCGCCTGCAGATCATGAACGCGACCGAGAAGCCGCAGACCTACCGCATCAGCGCGGGCGGGCTCGAAGGCCTGGGCGTCGCATCGGACACCGATGTGGAAGTCGGCCCCGCCGAGTCGCGCTGGGTTCCGGTGCGGCTGCAGATTCCCTATGGCAGCGCGGCATCGGGCTCGCATCCGGTTCACATCGACGTGCAGGCATTGGGCGACAGCGCACACGTGTCCGAGAAGGCCGTTTTCCTGGTACCCCGCTGAACATCCATTCAAGACATCACCACGAAGGAGACACGCCATGTCAAAGAACACGATGACGCCCCGCATGCCGGGGGCCAGACCCGCAATAGCAGCTGCATCACCTGCAAAGCCCGCAGAACCATGGTGGAAGTTCGGCCACGTCTGGCTCGTCATCTCCGGTCCGGCCATCGTGGTGGTGGCCGGGCTCGTCACGGCGTGGATCGCGCTGTCGTCGCCCGATCCGGTGGTCGATGCCGACTACTACCGCAAGGGCATCGAGATCAACAGGACGCTGGCCGAGCGCAGCCTGTCGCCTGCCATGCATGCGCGCAACCACGCGGCCACGCCGACGGACGACTTGCCCGTGAAGCCTGCAGCGCAAGCCGCCACTCGCCCGTAGGAGCCCGCCATGCTCAAACAACGCCTGATGTGGATCGCCTGGCCGGCGTTCCTGATGGCCGGTGTGCTGGAGATGCTGGTGTTCGCGACGGTGGACCCGGGCGACCTTCACTGGTTCGGCCAGCCCGTCACGCTCTCGCGTCAGGGCGTCTACACGCTGGCGTTCTTCGCGTTCTGGGCGATCACCATGGCGTCGAGCGCACTGACGACCTTGCTGTCGATGTCGCCGTTCGAGGTGAATCGCTGCCCGGTGCCGGTGGACGAGCGACCCGAGGACTGCGCGCGGCACGCCTGCGCGACGGATGGAAAAGCCCGGCAGATATCCTGATCAATTGCAGGCGGTGGAAGGCGGATTCACCAGCCGCTTGAGCGCATCCACATCGAGGATGCGCACGTGGCGCTGCTTCACTTCCACGATGCCTTCCTCGGCAAACTTCGAGAAGGTGCGGCTCACGGTTTCGAGCTTGAGGCCGAGGTAGCTGCCGATTTCCTCGCGCGTCATGCGCAGCACGAGTTCGGACTGCGAGAAGCCGCGCGCATGCAGGCGCTGCACGAGATTCAGCAGGAACGCCGCCAGCCGCTCTTCGGCGCGCATGCTGCCCAGCAGCAACATCACGCCGTGTTCGCGCACGATCTCGCGGCTCATGATCTGGTGCACGTGGCGCTGCAGCGCGGTGACTTCGCGCGACAGGTCCTCGATGCGGTCGAAGGGCATGACGCAGACTTCCGCGTCTTCCAGCGCCACCGCATCGCAGGTGTGGCGATCGTTCACGATGCCGTCCAGCCCGATGATCTCGCCCGCCATCTGGAAGCCGGTCACCTGGTCACGGCCATCTTCGGTGGCGATGCAGGTCTTGAAGAAGCCGGTGCGGATGGCGTAGAGCGACGTGAATTCCTCGCCGTTGCGGAACAGGGGTGTGCCGCGTGCGACCTTGCGACGGGTGGCAACCAGGTCGTCCAGGCGCTCCATCTCTTCCTTTTGCAGGCCCACGGGCATGCACAGCTCGCGCAGGTTGCAGTTGGAGCAGGCGACTTTGATGGTCTGGGGCGTCATGCGTGCGGCCACGGGAAGGGGCCTCAAGCTTACAACCTTCGGGTCCTGTGCGGTGAAAACGGGCGCGTCGTGCATGGTCACTCCTGATATGAAGCAAATTGTCCCGGCAGCGGTGTGAGCCCGGGTTGATCCATGTCAAGGAACGGTCCGGTCGGCTGCGGCAAAGTCACGGTGCACCATCAGAAAGCACCCCATGAACGCCGTTACCCCCGATCTGCTGCGCCGTTTCGACGTTTCGGGCCCCCGTTACACCTCCTACCCGACGGCCGACCGTTTCGTGGAAGCCTTCACGGCCGATGACTACACCCAGGCGCTGACCCAGCGTCGGCACGGGGCCGCGGCCATGACGCAGCCTCTGTCGCTGTATGTGCATGTGCCGTTCTGCGAATCGCTCTGCTACTACTGCGCCTGCAACAAGATCATCACGAAGCACCACGACCGCGCGGCGCCTTACCTGCGCTATCTGGCCCGCGAGGCAGAGCTGCACACGAAGCACCTGGGCACCGGTCAGACGGTGACGCAGCTGCATCTGGGCGGCGGCAGCCCGACCTTCCTGTCCGACGACGAATTGCGCGAACTCATGGCCATGCTGCGCCGCCACTTCGCGCTGGCGCCGGGCGGCGAGTTTTCCATCGAGGTGGACCCACGCACGGTGGACGCGAAGCGCTTGGCCGTGTTGGCCGAACTCGGCTTCAACCGACTGAGCTTCGGTGTGCAGGACTTCGACCCTGCCGTGCAGAAAGCCGTGCATCGCGTGCAGCCGGTCGAACAGGTGTTCGAACTCATGGAGGCCGCGCGCCAGCACGGTTTCGACTCGGTCAACGTCGACCTGATCTACGGCCTGCCGCAGCAGACACCGGAATCCTTCAGCCGCACGCTGGCGCAGGTGTGCGAACTTCGGCCGGACCGCATCGCGCTCTACGCCTACGCGCACCTGCCCGAGCGCTTCAAGCCGCAACGGCGCATCGCCGTCGCCGAACTGCCGGGCGCGGGCGGCAAGGTCTCGATGCTGGCAAGCGCGCTCGACGCGTTCAGCGACGCGGGCTATGTGTACATCGGCATGGACCACTTTGCGCTGCCGGGCGACGCGCTGGCGGTGGCCAAGCGGCAGGGCCGCCTGCACCGCAATTTCCAGGGCTACAGCACGCAGCCCGATTGCGACCTCATCGCCCTGGGCGTGTCGGCGATCGGGCGTGTGGGCGCCACCTACAGCCAGAACGCGAAGACGATGGGCGAATACTGTGACCTGCTCGACCAGGGCCGGCTGCCCGTGGTGCGTGGCCTTGCGCTCACGCGCGACGACCTGATCCGCCGCGCGGTGATCATGGCGCTCATGTGCCAGGGCCAGTTGCTCCATGAATCGATCAACCTGGCGTGGCTCATCGACTTTTCCAGCTATTTCAGGGCCGAACTCGAGGCGCTGAAAGACCTGGAAGAGCAGGGCATGGTGACGGTGAGCGACACCGGCATCCAGGTCACGGCGACGGGCTGGTTTGTCGTGCGTGCCGTGGCCATGGTGTTCGACCGTTACCTGCAGGCCGATCGCACACGTGCGCGGTTCTCGCGCATCATCTGAACGGGGTTGCCGTGCTGCCCTCCGCTTCGCTCGCCCTGACCGCGCTGCTGATGGGGCTGCTCGGCGGGCCGCATTGCCTGTCGATGTGCGGCGCGGCGTGCACCGCGCTGGGCAAGGTGGCCGGGCCGCAGCGCGGCATGGCGCTCTGGGGTTTCCAGTCCGGGCGTTTGCTCGGCTATTCGGCGCTTGGCGGCGTGGCTGCAGCGTCGATGCAGGCCGTCGGCTGGCTGGGCACGCAGTCGGCGGCGCTGCGTCCTGCGTGGACGCTGCTGCATGTGGCGGCGATGCTCATGGGACTGGTGCTGCTGGTGCGCGCGCGCCAGCCGGTGTGGCTGGAGCTGGGGGCGCGCAAGGTCTGGCAGCGCGTGCGCGGTGCTGGCACGACGGCCGCGCTCGGTACGCCGGTGATCGTGGGCGCGCTGTGGGCCTTGCTGCCGTGTGGCCTGCTGTACTCGGCCCTGCTGGTCGCGGCGCTTAGCGGCTCGGCTGTGCAAGGCGCGATGACGATGGCGCTGTTCGCACTGGGCAGCGCCGTGGCGCTGACGGTCGGCCCGTGGCTCTGGCTGAGGCTGGGTGAAGCGGGCCGGGGCAAGCGCGCATGGGGCGACGGGCGTTGGGGCGTCCGCGTGGCCGGCGCGGCGCTGGCGGGCATGTCGGCGTGGGCACTGTGGATGGGGCTGGCGCACGACATGGCGCCTTGGTGCACCACGCCGTAGTTCTTTTCCTTAGCTGCTATAACGGCCGGGTGTCCAACCTTTCGCTGCAAGAGTCCGCATGGCCGACATCACCTTCACCAACAACGCCGAAAAGCATCGCTACGAAATCCATTCCGACGGCCAGCTCGCCGGCTTCTGTGAATACAACGTGCTGACCGACGCGCTGATGTTCACGCACACCGAAGTGCTGCCTGCGTTCGAGGGCCAGGGCTTGGGCTCCAGGCTGGCGAAGCACGTGCTGGACGATGTGCGCGTGCAGGGCAAGCACGTCATTCCCGTGTGCCAGTTCATCGCCGGCTACCTGCGCAAGCATCCGGAATACCAGGATCTGGTGCGGGAAGACATCCGCCGAGCATTCAAGATCTGACATCGAAGATCTGGCGTCAGATCTGTCAGTCCCGTCCTGCATCGCCGCCTGGCCGATCCGGCTAGCATGAAGCCATGAACCACACCTACGCTGCCACCGAACCGCCGCGCGCCGAGATCGACGCGCTCATGGGGCCCACCATCGTCGAATTCGGCGCGCCCTGGTGCCCGCATTGCAAGGCGGTGCAGGCGCCGCTGTCTGCCGCGCTGGACGGGCATGAAGGCGTCCGCCATTACAAGATCGAGGACGGCGCTGGCAAGCCGCTGGGGCGTTCATTCAACGTCAAGCTGTGGCCGACGCTGGTCTTCATGAAGGACGGCGTGGAAGTCTCTCGCCTCGTTCGCGCCACGCAGCAGGCGCCCATCGACGAGGCGGTCGCCCAGATCGATCCTGCGGCGGCCTGATTCGCAGAGCGGGCCGGAACGCACCGATGACGTCTGCACCCCCAAAAGCGAAGCCGACGGCAAAAGCGGGCCGCATCCGCATCGGCATCTCCGGTTGGCGCTACCCGCCCTGGCGTGGGGTGTTCTATCCCGACAAGCTGACGCAGGCGCGTGAACTCGAATACGCCTCGCGCGCGCTGCCGGTCATCGAACTCAACGGTTCGTTTTATTCGCTGCAGACCCCCGAGCGTTATGCGCGCTGGGCAGAGGACACGCCCGCAGGCTTCATGTTCACGGTGAAAGCGCCGCGCTACATCACGCACATCCGTCGCCTGGACGATCCGCTCGAACCCATGGCGAACTTCATGGCCTCGGGTCTGTTCGAGCTCGGGCCGAAGCTGGGTGCCATCCTCTGGCAGTTTCCGCCGGGCATGCGGTTCGACCCGGAAAAATTCGAAACCTTCCTCGCACTGCTGCCGCACACGGCAGCGCAGGCGAAGGCATTGGCGAAGCAGCGCTCGTCGCGCATGCACGGCAAGGAGTCGCTGGAGCCCGGCGCGCGCCAGAAGTTCCGCCACGCGATCGAGGTGCGCAACGACAGCTTCGTCGATCCGGCATTCATTGACATGCTGCGCAAGTACAAGGCCGCGCTCGTCGTGGCCGACACGGGTGGTCGCTGGCCCGAATACGAGGATCTGACGGCTGATTTTGTCTACGTGCGCCTGCACGGCGCGAACGCGCTTTACGAATCGGGCTATGCGGAAAAGCAACTCGACGACTGGGCGCGCCGCATTCGCAGCTGGGCGAAAGGCTCGCAGCACCGGGGTGCGAAGCTCATGTCCACCACGTCAGCGCCGAAGCGCGCAGCGCGCGACGTGTTCTGCTTCTTCGACAATACCGCCAAGATCGCCGCGCCCGCCAACGCGCAGCGACTGCGCGAAAAGCTCAAGGCCTGAACGGGGGAACGCGGCCGCTCAGGAAGTCAGACCCTTCCAGAGCATGTAGGCGGCCAGCACGTACAACACGCTGGCGAACACGCGCTTGAGCTTCTTGACCGGCAGTGCATGCGCTGCCTTCGCGCCGAGCGGCGCGGTGAACACGCTGCACACCGCGATCACTACGAGGCCGGGCAGCCAGATGTAGCCGAACGACGCCGGCGGCAGGTTCTGCACACCCTGGCCCGACACGACATAGCCGGCCACGTTGGCCAGCGCAATCGGCAGACCGAGTGCGGCGGAGGTGGCGACCGCGTTGTGCATGGCGACGTTGCACCATGTCATGAAGGGCACGCTGATGAAGCCGCCGCCCGCGCCCACCAGGCCCGAGATGAAACCGATGCCGCTGCCGGCGCCGATGAGTCCTGCCGTGCCGGGCACTTGCCGTGTGGGCTTGGGCTTCTTGTCCAGGAACATCTGCGTGGCCGAGAAGCCCACGAACAGCGCGAAAAAGATGGCGAGGTAAGAACCCTTGAGCAGCGCGAACACGCCCATGCTGCCGATCAGGCTGCCGATGACGATGCCGGGCGCGAGGCCCTTCACCAGATCCCAGCGGACCGCGCCGCGCTTGTGGTGCGCACGCACGCTGGAGATCGACGTGAAGATGATGGTCGCCATGGACGTGGCGATCGCCATCTTCACCGACAGGCTGGGCTCCACGCCGCGGTTGGACAGGATGATGGTGATGAAGGGCACCATCAGCATGCCGCCACCGATGCCCAGCAGGCCCGCAAGAAAGCCGGTGCCGATGCCGAGCACGGCGAGTTCAACGATGAGCAGGGGTTCGATGGGCATGGGAAACGTACTGCGGGGAATGGATGGAAAGAGGGAGGAGGGTGTCTGCAAGTGCCGCCGGACCGTCATCCTGAACGCAGGGGTTCAGGTGGGCGAGGGCAGCGAGGCTTCGGGTTCATCTGACGCGAGACGATCACGCCCGCTTCGCAATGTACCAAGCCCGGGCTCATAAGAGCATTGGTTCAAGGAAATATAAAGCCCGGCGCGCACTGCAGACGAGCCCATTGTAGACCTGCCCGCCCGAAAAAAGCACGCGCTCAGAGGAGTTGCCCGTCGTCCTGCAGGGTCGAGTCGAGACGCGCGAGCAGGGCTGCGAGCCGTGGATCGTCGGCCTCTTCGCCCTCGGCGTGCGGGCGCGCGGGAATGGTGACTGCCGGGGCGGCGGGACGGTCCCCCGCGTCGGCGGCGATGTTGAGCGCGGCGAGCACGGCAATACGGTCCCGTGCCTTGATGCGCCCGGCGTCGCGGATGCGGCACATGGCCGAATCCACGCGCTCGACCGCGTCGAGCAGTTGCTGTTCGCCGCCTTCGGGGCAGCCCAGCAGGTAGCTCTGGCCCATGATCTGGACTTCGAGTTGCTTCGCGGTCATGAAGAGGCCTCCTTCTGGCTCACTTCGGGCAGGCGTTCGAGCAATGCGTCGACGCGCGAGCGGGCGGCGCTCAGGCGTGATTTCAGGGAGTCGCGCTCCTGCGTGAGGGCCTGCATCTGCTCGACCAGCAAGGCGTTCGTGCGCTGCAGTTCCTCGTGGCGGAGCAGCAGCCGCTCGACGCGCTCGGCGATCTGGTCGATTTGGGAGGAACTGGCCATAAGTGAATGAATTGTAGGGTTTGCAACAGATTCTGAACGTAAAATCGCAGGGTTGGTGCTCGCGGTGTGGCTCTCATGCCGCAGTTCAACGGGAAGCAGGAGG
The DNA here is from genome assembly GCF_049445855.1 of Variovorax sp. VNK109. NCBI lineage: Bacteria > Pseudomonadati > Pseudomonadota > Betaproteobacteria > Burkholderiales > Comamonadaceae > Variovorax > Variovorax sp. VNK109. The sequence goes on from NZ_JBMSDV010000002.1 coordinate 142,902, forward strand.
GCTTTTGTCACGGCCTAACCTGCGCTGCCCCCGCAACGGTAAGTGGACCGGCCGCAAGGCCAGCCGTCATCACACCGCCACTGGGCGCCGCAAGGCGCCTGGGAAGGCGATGACGGATGCTCCATCAGCCCGGATACCGGCCAACAAGGTGGGTCCTGTCTGGTTCATCCGGATGGGGCCGTGTCGCCCATGCGCCGGCGGGGAAGCCGGCGAGGGCACTTGTTTGTGTTTCTCAAATCATGACTATCCGCATCCCCCGCGTGCATGGCGCCGTGCGCCTGAGCCGCATGGCCACAGCCTGCGCTGCTGCATGCAGCACGGCCCTGTGCAGCACCGCAGCTTTTTCCCAATCCACCCTGCCTGAAACCGTGGTCACCGCCACGCGCTTCGCCGAGCCCGCGGCTTCGCTGCCGCTGGGCGTGAGCGTGCTCACGGCGCAGGACATCCGCGACTCGGGCGCGACCACGGTGAACGAAGCCGTCATGCGCCTGCTGGGCATCGTGGGCCGCCAGGATTCATATGGCGGCGGCAACTACCAGCTGGATCTGCGCGGTTTCGGCAGCACGGCCGATTCCAACCAGGTCGTCGTCCTCGATGGCGTGCGCCTGAATGAAGGCGACCTGTCCTCGCCGCGCCTGTCGGGCATCGCCATCGACACGGTCGAGCGCATCGAAGTGCTGCGCGGCAGCGGCGCCGTGCTGTACGGCGAAGGCGCCACGGGCGGCGTGATCGTCATCACCACCAAGGCGTCGGCCGGCAAGGAGCGCAGCAACCGCGCGTCCATCTACGCAGGCTTTGGCTCCAACAGCACGCGTGAACTCAGCGCCAACGCCACCGTGGCCGCAGGCGGCTTCTCTCTGGATGTGTCGGGCCAGAAGCGCGAAAGCGACAACCACCGCGACAACTTCCGCTCCGAAACGGACGCGGGCGCTGCGACGGTGCAGTGGGAAGGCAGCAACGTGCGCATCGGCGCGCGCTACGCGCAGGACTCGCTGGACAGCCGCCTTCCCGGTTCGCTGTCTGCGGCGCAGTACGCAGCCAATCCGCAGCAGACCAACACGCCGGGCGACTACGGGCGCATCCGCAACGAACGCACCGGTGTGTTTGCCGAAGCGCAGTTCGGCAGCTGGCAGATCGCTGCTGACGCCGGCAAGCGCGACAAGACGTTGCGCAGCATGAGCGGCTTCGGCCCGTACGACTACAACGTCGACGCCAGCAGCTTCTCCCTGCGCGCCCGCAACGAAGCAAAATTCGGCAGCATGCAGAACACCCTCGTGTTCGGTACCGACTACAACAGCTGGGACCGCACCGTGTTCGGCGCGTTCGGCTCGGTGGCCGAACAGCACTCGCGTGCCTGGTACGTCAAGGACGACATCACGCTGCCGACCGGCACGCGCGTGTCGCTGGGCTACCGCACCGAGCGCTTCGACAAGGAAACGACCGACACCACCGATGTGATCAACGATCGACTGCATGCCTGGGAACTCGGTGTGAGCCAGCCGTTGTCGCAGAACCTCACGCTGTGGGGCCGCATCGGCAAGAGCTACCGCCTGGCGAATGCCGACGAAATGCCGTTCAACGCCGTCGCGCTCGTGCCGCAGACCTCGAAGGACACCGAACTCGGCGCGCGCTGGGCGCAGGCCGGCTACAAGCTCGAAGCGCGCCTGTACCGCAGCGCGCTCGAGAACGAGATCGGCTACGACCCCGCCGGCCTGGGCGTGTTCGGTCCGTTTGGCGCCAACGTGAACTTCGACCCGACGCGCCGCCAGGGCCTGGAGCTCGACGGAAGCTGGGCCGCGACGAAGACGGTCAACCTGCGCGCGAACCTCGCGTGGCGCAATGCCACCTTCCGCAGCGGCCCGTACTCGGGTGCCGACGTGCCGCTGGTGCCACGCCGCACCGCCACGTTGCGTGCCGACTGGACGCCCATCGCCAACCACCGCTTGAGTGGCGGCGTGAACTGGGTATCCTCGCAGCATCCCGATCTGGCGAACCAGTGCTCCATGCCTTCCTACACGACTGCCGACGTCCGCTATGCCTACCAGTGGCAGAACGTGGAATTCTCGCTGGGGGTCGGCAACCTGTTCGACCGCGACTACTACTCGCAGGCCTTCAGTTGCGTTGCCGGCGTCACGAACGGCATCTACCCCGAAGCGGGTCGCACGGTCACGGCGGCTGTGCGCGTGAGCTTCTGACGGAGCACCGGACGGAGCAACATGGGCGCTGCGGACCTCACATCACCCAAGGGTCCGCAGCGCATCGTCTGCCTGACGGAAGAGACAACCGAGTGGCTGTACCTGCTCGGCGAGGAGCGGCGCATCGTGGGCATCTCGGGCTACACGGTGCGCCCGCGCCGCGCACGTGAAGAGAAACCCAAGGTCAGCGCCTTCCTGAGCGCGAAGATCGACAAGATCCTTGCGCTCGAGCCGGACTGCGTGTTCGGCTTCTCCGACCTGCAGGCGGACATTGCCTCGGCGCTCATCCGCCACGGCATCCAGGTGACGGTGTTCAACCAGCGCAGCGTGCAGAGCATTTTCGAGATGTTGTATCAGGTGGCGGCGATGGTGGGGCGGGCCGACGATGGTCTTGCCCGCATCGAGGCCATGCGGCAGGAACTGAATGCCATCGCGCGTTCGGCCGCCGCGTTGTCGCGCCGGCCGCGCATCTTCTTCGAAGAGTGGGACGAACCGCACATCAGCGCGATCGCCTGGGTGTCGGAACTCATGGGGATTGCCGGCGGCGATGACTGCTTCCCCGAACTTGCGCGCGAGCCCTTGGGCAAGAACCGCATCATTGCGGACGGCTCGGAGATCGTGCGCCGCAACCCGGACATCGTCATCGGCTCGTGGTGCGGCAAGAAATTCCGCGCGGAGAAGGTGGCTGCCCGCCCCGGCTGGGAGGCCGTCAATGCCGTGCGCGACAGGCAACTGTTCGAGATCAAGTCGGCCGACATCCTGCAGCCGGGCCCGGCGGCGTTGACCGACGGCGTCCACCAGTTGCATCGCATCGTCAACGAGTGGGCGGAAAAACATGGCTGAGTTGTTGTCCGTCGCGCACGCCGAATTGATCCTGGGCGGGCAGAAGAGCGGCAAGTCGCGCCGCGCCGAACTTCTGGCGCAACGCTGGCTGGCGCAGTCGCCGGCGCACGAAGCGGTGTTGATCGCGACAGCCTTGGCGCACGACGACGAAATGCGCGAGCGCATCGCGCGGCACCGGGCCGACCGTGCCTTGCGGGTACCCGGCATGCGTACGGTGGAAGAGCCCCGTCATCTGTCGGCGACGATCACGGCGCACAGCCGTCCTGGCACCCTGGTCGTGGTGGATTGCCTGACGCTCTGGCTCACGCAGTGGCTGATGCCTGCGGACGACGGCGTGCCGGATGCGCAAGCGCTGCAGCAGGAGTTGCTGGCGCTGTCCACTGCCATCGCCGGTTGCGGGGGGCCGATCGTGCTGGTGAGCAACGAAATCGGCCTGGGCGTGATTCCGCTCGGTCGCGATGTGCGGCGCTTCGTCGATGCCTTGGGCAACCTGAACCAGTCCGTGGCACAGGCCTGCGCGCGCGTGACGCTCATGGCTGCCGGCTGCCCGCTGACCGTCAAGGAGATGGCAGCGTGAAAAGGTGGGGCACGCATGCAGCATCGAGTTCATGGCGTTCGCGGCCTTCATCGCGGTTTTGCGCGGTGTTGCTGTGCGCCTGCGCATGGCTGCCTTCCATCCATGCACAGGCGCGGATCCAGATCACCGATGGCCGCGGCGTGCAGGTCACCCTGCCACGCGCGCCGCAGCGCATCGTCTCGCTGCTGCCGTCGCTCACCGAAACCGTCTGCGAGCTGGGCGCGTGTGACCGGCTCGTTGGCGTGGACGACTATTCCAACTGGCCGGCGCAGGTGCGTACCCTGCCGCACGTGGGGGGGCTGGAAGACGCGAGCGTGGAGCGCATCGTCGCACTCAAGCCCGATGTCGTGCTGCTCGGAACCTCGTCGCGTGTGCTCGGGCGTCTGCAGTCGCTGGGCATTCCGGTGGCGGCGCTGGAGCCGCGCACCCATGCGGACGTGCAGTGGGTGCTGGGCAGGACGGCGGCCCTGCTCGGCCTGGCCGACAGCGCCGCGCAGGCCGAGGCGATCTGGCGGCGCATCGATGCTGGCGTGGATGCGGCGGCACAGTCCGTGCCCGCGGCGTCGCGCGGCACCCGTGTGTATTTCGAAGTGAACAGCGCCCCGTATGCGGCCGGCGAATCGTCCTTCATCGGCCAGACGCTGGCACGGCTGGGCCTTCGCAACATCGTGCCGGCAGCCCTCGGGCCGTTCCCGCAGGTCAATCCCGAGTTCGTCGTCCGTGCGGACCCCGAACTCATCATGGTGTCGGACGTGAAGAGCGTGTCGCTCGATACACGGCCGGGCTGGCCGCGCATCGCCGCCATCCGCTCGGGTCGGGTATGCCGCTTCTCCATGGCGCAGGGCGACGTGCTCGTGAGGCCCGGTCCACGCATGGCCGAAGGCGCGCAGATCATGGCGGATTGCGTGAACGGCAAGCTGAACGCGGCAGCCGGCGGAGTCTCGAAATGACGGCAAGGCGGATGACGCCGTTCCGGCTGGCCGGCGTGCTGCTGGTGTTCACCGCGCTCCTGACCGCGCTCGGCGTGGCCGTGGGCAGCATGGGCTGGGAACCGCCCTGGGGCGCAAGTGCGGTGCCCGGCGCCATCGTGTGGGACATCCGTCTGCCGCGCACGCTCGGTGCCTGGTTCGCAGGTGCGTTGCTGGGCCTGTCGGGTGCGATCGCGCAGGGGCTGTTCCGCAACCCGCTGGCCGACCCGTTCCTGCTGGGCAGCGCGTCGGGCGCGACGCTCGGTGTGGCCGTGCTGCTGGCGTGGCTCGGCGTATCGCCGGCGGCAGCAGGCATCGGCGCGCAGCTGGGCATGACGGGTTTTGCTTTCGCAGGCGCGGCCGGCGCGGTGCTGATCACGCTCACCCTGGCGCAGGGCGTGCAACATACCTTGCGGCTGCTGCTGGCCGGCGTGGTGGTTGGCGTGGTGCTGGGCGCGCTCGCGTCGCTGGTGGCGCTGTGGTCGCCCGACATCCTGCGCGCGATGCAGACCTTCATGCTCGGCACCACGAGTTTTCTCGGCTGGAGCAGCGTGGCGATGACAGCGGTGGCCCTGGCTGTCGCACTCGTCCTCGCGCTGCCGCTGTCGCGCGCGCTCGATGCCCTGAGCCTGGGCGAGACCACCGCGCTCAGTCTCGGCGTGCCGCTGCCCGTGGTGCGTGGCGTTCTCGTGGTGGCACTCGCGCTGTCCACCGGCGCAGCCGTTGCGCACGTGGGGCTGGTGGCCTTCGTCGGCCTGGCCGCGCCGCATCTGGTGCGCACGGCCCTGAAGCCCGCGCACCGCAGCCTGCTGGCGCTCTCCGCAATAACGGGTGGCGCACTTCTGCTGGCAGCCGACGTGCTCGCGCGCTGGCTCATGGCACCGCAGGAACTGCCCGTGGGCATCCTCACGGCCGTGCTGGGCGGTGGCTACCTGCTCGTGCTGATGCACCGGAGGTCTTCATGAGCGCAGCGGGCGGCGCGATCGATTCCGGCGAGGTGATGGTGGCGCAGGGCCTGCGTGTTCGCCTGGGTGATGCCGAGGTGCTGCACGACGTGAGCGTGTCGATGGCGCCTGGACGCTGGACGGCCATCGTCGGCCCCAACGGCGCGGGCAAGACGACGCTGCTGCGGGCGCTCGCGCATGTGTTGCCGGCGCGCCATGTCCTGGCAGGCGGCGTGCGCCTGCAGGGCCGCGACATCGCTACCTGCCCGCGCAGGGAGCGCGCCCGTGTGCTGGGTTGGCTGGGGCAGAACGAGGAAGCCGGCGCCGACTTGCTGGCGTACGACGTCGCGATGCTCGGGCGGTTGCCGCACCAGTCGTGGCTGTCGGTACCCACGGCCGAAGACGCGAGCATCGTCGAGCATGCGATGCGCCTTGCCCATTGTTGGGAATGGCGTCACCGCACCCTTGGCAACCTGTCCGGCGGTGAGCGGCAACGCGTGCTGCTGGCGCGCGCATTGGCAGTGCAGGCGCGCGTGATGCTGATGGACGAGCCGCTCGCCAACCTCGATGCCCCGCACCAGGCCGACTGGCTGGGCATCGTGCGGCAACTGGCGCAGGACGGCTGCACGGTGGTGAGCGTGCTGCATGAACTGGGCATGGCGTTGCAGGCCGACGAGATCGTCGTCATGCGTGCGGGCCGTATCGTGCACCAAGGCGCCAGCGGCGATGCCGCAACGCGCGAGGCGATGGTCGAGGTATTCGACGGCCGCATCGGCATCCACGAGGTGGCGGGGCAGTGGGCCGTGGTGCCCGTGGTCGCGCGCGCATGAACCTGCCTGCCAAACGCGCCCGGGCTGTCATGGTGCTCGGCACCACCAGCGGCGCGGGCAAGAGCTGGCTGGCCACGGCCCTGTGCCGCTGGTATGCGCGACAGGGTCTGAAGGTCGCGCCGTTCAAGGCGCAGAACATGAGCAACAACGCGCGCGTCGTCGCCGGCATGGATGGTTGTGAAGGCGAGATCGGCAGCGCGCAGTACTTCCAGTCGCTGGCCGCACGCGCAGAACCGCACGTCCGCATGAATCCATTGCTGCTCAAGCCCGAGGCAGACACCCGCAGCCAGGTGGTCCTGCTCGGCAGGGTGGATGAAGCGCTCTCGCGCGCGCCCTGGCACGAGCGCAGCGAACGGGTGTGGCCTGCCGTGCGCGACGCGCTCGATGCGTTGATGGCGGACAACGATGTCGTCGTCATCGAAGGCGCCGGTTCGCCGGCCGAGATCAACCTGCAGGCCAGCGACATCGTCAACATGCGCGTGGCGCAACACACCAAGGCGGCCTGCCTGCTGGTGACGGACATCGACCGTGGCGGCGCCTTCGCGCACCTATTCGGAACGTGGTCGCTGCTGCCGCCTGAAGACCGCGCGCTGCTGCGCGGCTTCGTGCTCAACAAGTTCCGTGGTGACGCGGCCCTGCTCGAACCCGCGCCGCGGATGCTCCAGGAGATGACCGGTGTTCCGACGGTGGCAACGCTGCCCATGTGGTGGCAGCATGGTCTGCCCGAGGAAGATGGCGTGTTCGACGACCGCTCGCGCAGCACCGGGGCTGTAATGACGACCATTGCCGTGATCGCATATCCGCGCATCAGCAACCTCGACGAGTTCCAGCCGCTCAAGAACGTGCCCGGCGTGCGACTCGTGTGGGTGCGCACGCCGGCCGATTGCGCCGGTGCGGACTGGCTCATCCTGCCCGGTTCCAAGCACACCGGCAGCGATCTCGCCTGGCTGCGCGCGCAAGGGCTGGATGCGGCCGTCGCTGCGCATGCCGCAAACGGCAGGCGAGTGCTCGGCATCTGCGGCGGCCTGCAGATGCTGGGCGAAGCGCTGATCGACACCGAAGGCATCGACGGCAACGGGCCGGGGCTCGGGCTGCTGCCGCTGGTGACAGCCTTCGCACGCGAGAAGACCGTCCTGCGTTCGCAGGCGCGCTTCGGCGATGTGCGGGGCGAGTGGCAAGCGCTCGCCGGTCTCGACGTGCGCGGCTATGAAATCCACCACGGACAAACAGTGCAGCACGCCGCCATGGCGAATGCGGGCGACATGGCGCAACCGGTCGTGTCGAACACCTCGGACGGCGCGCAGATCCTCGGCTGGCAAAACGGGCAGGGCAACGTGCTCGGCGTGTACCTGCATGGCCTGTTCGAAGACCCCGCAGTGATGCAGGCACTTTTCGGCGCCGGGTCTCGCACGCTCGACGCAGTGTTCGATGGGCTTGCCGACTACATCGACACGCACTTCGTGCCTGGCGTGCTGGAAGATTTGCTCAAGTAGCGCGCGCCGCTTCAGGCTGCGTCACTTCACCGCCGGATCGCCACTCATCTGCCAACTGCGGATTGCGCCCCAGCACCTGGCGCGTGAGCACGTGGCGGCCCACGCGTTCGAGCAGCGTGCTTTTCTGCTGCGGCGTGAGTGCCGAGGCACGGATGAGCGACGCCCAGGTCTTGGCGGCGGTAAGTACGGTCTGCCGCACGATGGCGCTGGCCGGCCCGGGCGCGATGCCCAGCGTGCGGCAGAAGTCGCGGGCCATCACGGGTGAGAGCAGTGAGGGTGGCTCACCGCCGGCATGGCTGGGCGCGATGTGCGCCGGCATCAGCCGCAGCGCGTGCCCGGCCTTCACGCCGTACAGGCACAGGGCCACGACGTCGTAAGCCGGCGAGAGTTCGGCCGTGCGGCCGTCGCGATAGATCAGGCCGATGTTCTTGAGGTGCGCATCGGCGTTGCCGATGAGCTCGTTCACCACCAGGCGGCGCAGCAGTTCATGGACGGCCGGTTCGCCGCAGGCGGGCAGGGCGAGCAACACTGCGGCAATTTCGGCGTAGCTGCGGCTGTATTTGTCTTCGGGCGGCACGCTCAGCACCTGTGCGAAGTCCTCGCACATCACGCGGGCCTGCAGGCCGCCGCCGGGTGCCCGGTCGAAGCGCTCGACTGCGAGGAAGTGCTGCTGCGCCTCGTCGCCCAGGTCGTAGCGATGCGGCTCCATCAGCTGCGACAGCGGCACGAGCGAATGCGCGCAGGTGTTCACGCCCACGGCGCGTGCCATGCGCAAGGAGAGGTCTTCGACCTCGGGCATGCGCGGGTAGCCCACGGCGGGAAGCTTGGCGATGACATGCGTGTCCGGTGCGTCCTGCGTGCCCGGAGCGCCTGTCGTGCGGTGGATCTTCGTCCGCCCGACATACCTGCCGTTCGCGTCGCGCAGCACGGCCAGTTTCGGCTGCACGCCCGAGAGCGACACGGCACCCTGGAACGGCGCTGCGCCCACGCTCATTTCCAGCGCGTCCTGTTCCTGTGTGACGAGGCGGGCCAGCGTGGCGCGGTCCACGTCTTCCCAGCGCGCGGTCACTGCGCCGGGCAGATCCAGCCCGCAGGCGGCAAGCATGCGGAAGTGGTCATCGGGCGCGCAACCGGCTTCCTGTGCGACGTGATCGCGGAACACGCCTTCGGGCAGCAGGTTCTGGAAGAACGAGGGCAACTGCCAGTCGCCCTTGCGGCCGGCGACACCGTTGAAGCGCGCATCCAGCACGTTGAGCAGCAGCGCGCGCTGCTGCTCGGGTTGCGCGGCCACGAAAGACTGGGAGAGGACTGGTGCGGTGCCCGGCCGCGCGGCCGCCCAGGTTTCGTCCGCAACAAAGCGCATCACCGGCGCCGCGCCTTCCGGCGCATAGCGGAACAGGATGCCCACGCGCACCTCGTGCACGCGGATGACGAGCACCTCGACGTTCATGGCTTCTCGCCGCGCGGCGTGCCGGGCTCGAGCGGGCGTAGCCGCTCCAGTGCGGCACCGACAAGACTGGGCGCTGCAGCGGTCGCGACGACCGTGGCGGCAGGTGTGGTGGATGCTGCGGCGTGCGATGGCTGCGCCTGCAGGGCCGGCGCCAGACCGCGCGGCACGAGGGCGACGTCCATGTCCAGTGCCTGCGCGATTGCGAGCAGGTTCGACACCTTGAAGTCCGACGTGCCCTCCAGGATTTTTTGCAACGACTGGTAGGACAGGCCCGTGCTGCTGACCAGATCGCCCCGGCTGCGACGCAGGCGCAGCCGCTGCGCCTCCAGCGCCGTGGCCAGCTCGACATGGGTCGTGGATAAGGTGTCGGTCATTTCAATCAAAATTTGAATAGACGAAGAATTCAAATCGAAGTTGAATGGAATTCTAGTGCTGATGACCTTATTTGTACAAGTAGGATTGAAATGACAAAGAAATTCAAATCAAAGTTTGAATTCAAGACGAATATCAAGAGAATAGGGAGCCAGCCGACTGCAAAAGACGACGGTCGCTAGCTCTTCGCGCAGAAAAACAGTCCGGGTGCACGTCGTAACGCAATTGAAGAAGCACTCTGGCAACATCGGCGTCCATGAGCCTGCAAGACATCACCGACGCTGCCCTCGCGCAGCGCCTGCAGCACAAGCTGGACAACAAGACCAAACCCGTCGGCTCGCTGGGCCGGCTGGAATCCCTGGCTGCGCAGATCGGCCTGATCCTCGGCACGGAATCGCCCGAACTCCTGCAGCCGCAGATGCTGGTGTGCGCGGGCGACCATGGCCTGACCGCGCGCGGCATTTCCGCGTACCCGAGCGACGTGACGTGGCAGATGGTGGAGAACTTCCTGGCCGGCGGGGCCGCCGTGAGCGTGCTCGCGCGCCAGCACGACATCGCGCTCAACGTGGTGGACTGCGGCGTGCGGCACGACTTCGCGCCACGGCCCGGGCTGCTCTTGCGCAAGGTGGCGCACGGCACGGCGGACTCGCTGGACGGCCCGGCCATGACGCCTGTGCAGCGCGACGAAGCCATCGCCAACGGCCGCGAAATCGTGCGCGGTCTGCCGGGCAACGCGCTGCTGCTGGGCGAGATGGGCATCGGCAATACGTCGGCGGCGTCGCTGCTGCTGGCGCGGCTGACCGGGCATCCCATCGCCGAATGCACAGGGGCAGGCACGGGGCTCGGCGGTGAAGCGCTCGCGCGCAAGGTGGACGTACTGCAGCAGGTGCTCGCGTTCCACGAGCAGGCCACGCAACCGCTGGAAGTGCTGGCAGCCTTCGGTGGGTTCGAGATCGCCACACTGGTCGGCGCGGTGTTGCAGGCGGCCGAAGAGCGGCGCGTGATCGTGGTGGACGGTTTCATCGCCAGCAGCGCCGTGCTGGTGGCGCAGGCGCTGGAGCCCTTCGTCACGCAGCGCTGTGTGTTCTCGCACCGCTCCGGCGAGTGCGGGCACGGTTTGATGCTGCGCCATCTCGGCGCGTCGGCGCAGCAGCCTGCGCGCGCGCTGCTGGACATGTCGCTGCGGCTGGGTGAAGGTTCGGGCGCTGCGCTGGCCTGGCCCCTGCTGGTGTCGGCCTGCGCACTGCTGCGCGAGATGGCGAGCTTCGAATCGGCCGGCGTGTCCGGCAAGGCCGACCTTGTTGCGGGCGTCGGGGACATCACCGAGGCCACGGCATGAACGGGCTGCGCCATTACCTGCTGGCCGTGCAGTACTTCACCCGGATCCCCGTGACCGGTGCGGTGGCCGCATGGGTCGGTTACAGCCCGCAGATGCTGCGCGCGAGCGCGGCGCACTTCCCCGGCGTCGGTCTGCTGGTCGGGCTGATGGCAGCGTTCGCGTATGGCGTCGTCATGTGGGCGTTGCCACAGAACGCACACGCGGGTGGATATGCCGCGCTGGTGGCGGCCGTGCTGTCTACCGGCTTCACTGTGTTCATGACGGGCGCATTCCACGAAGACGGCCTCGCCGACGTGGCCGACGGCCTGGGCGGCAGCGCCGAGCGGCAGCGCGCGCTCGAGATCATGAAGGACTCGCGTGTGGGCGCGTTCGGCGCGATCGCCGTGGCGCTCATGCTGATGGCCAAGGTGGCGTTGCTCGGGCTGCTGGGCAGCATCGACGTCGCGCTGGCCTGTGCGGGCCTGCTCGCTGCGCACGTGGCGTCGAGGGCATTCCCTTTGCTGCTGGTGCGTGCGTTGCCGCATGTGGGCGACGAAGGCGCGTCCAAATCGAAACCGGTGGCCGACCAGATCGGCAACACCGCATTGCTCGCGGCCTCTGCCTGGCTGGCGGCAGGGCTCGGGCTCGCATGCCTGTTCATCGACGGCATGCAGGTGCTGGCTGGCGTGGCGTTCGCCGGCCTCGCGTGGCTGTGGATGTGGCGTCTGTTCTCAAGGCGGCTGCAGGGCTTCACCGGCGATTGCCTCGGCGCAACACAACAGGCCTGCGAAGTCGCGTTCTATTTCGGACTGGCGGTGGCGGCATGAAGCTCTGGCTTGTGCGTCACTCGCTGCCGCTGATTTCGCCCGGCACCTGCTACGGCTCCATCGACGTGCCTGCCGACGAGGCCGCAACCGCACGCCAGGCCCGCGCGCTTGCTGTCGTGCTGCCGAAGGATCTTCCCGTCATCAGCTCGCCGCTGCGGCGTTGCCGCCAACTGGGCGAGACCTTGTCCGGCCTGCGCCCGGACCTGCAGCCCAGCGCCGACCCGCGCCTGGCCGAAATGAGTTTCGGCAGCTGGGAAGGTCAGCGCTGGGACGACATCTCGCAGAGGGAATACAACACCTGGCTTGCCAACTTTGCGACGCACCGCGTGGGCGGCGGCGAGTCCGTGCGCGAATTCATGCGCCGCGTGAGCAACGCGATGGTGGACACGCTCGCCACCGCCAATGCGCTCGGCGAGGCGGTGTGGATCACGCACGCCGGTGTGATCCGCGCGGTGACGCTGCTCGCCTCGGGCGTGAGCGACGTCACCCGTGCCGGCCAGTGGCCGCGCCAGGCGCCGGCCTGTGGCGAGTGGTGTGAAATCTGGCTCTGAGCCTCTCCTGAAGTTTCAGTCGGGCCGCAGCGTCTTCGGCGTGAAGTCGCAACAAGTCGCCACGGCGCATTCCCAGCACAGCGGCTTGCGCGCCTGGCACACATAGCGCCCGTGCAGGATGAGCCAGTGGTGCGCGTCCACCATGTACTCGGCAGGAATGCGTTCGAGCAGCTTCATTTCCACTTCGTACGGATTCTTGCCGGGCGCGAGGCCCGTGCGGTTGCCGACGCGGAAGATGTGCGTGTCCACCGCCATCGTCGGTTCGCCGAAGGCGACATTCAGCACCACGTTCGCCGTCTTGCGGCCGACACCGGGCAGGGCTTCGAGTTCCTCGCGCGTGCGCGGCACCTCGCCACCGTGCCGCTCCACGAGGATGCGGCATGTCTCCATCAGGTGCTTTGCCTTGCTGCGGAACAGGCCGATGGTCTTGATGTAACCCTCCAGCCCTTCGAGCCCGAGGTCGAGGATGGCCTGCGGCGTATTCGCCACCGGAAAAAGCTTGCGCGTCGCCTTGTTCACCCCCACGTCGGTGGCTTGCGCCGACAGCAGCACCGCGCTGAGCAGTTCGAACACGCTGGTGTATTCGAGCTCGGTATTGGGCTGGGGGTTGGCGGCCTCGAGGGCTGCGAAAAAGGGTTCGATAGCGGCGGCTTTCATGGCCGCGATTATCGAGGGCGGAAGCTTATCGGTACTTCGCCGCCGTGATGAACTGGCTGAACGTCTCGCACCAGACGATGACGCTGGTGAACTGTGCCGGGTCCACGCCGGGCGGCACAGGCACGACGAAGTTCTCGAAGGTCTTCACGTCGCCAACGCGTTGCATGCGGCTCTTGAGGCGCTTGAAGTCGTCTTCGGTTTCCACGAACTCGGGGGAGAGGTAGAGCTTGTAGTCCGGGCCCGGGGCCAGCTTGCCTGTGAAGCCGATGGCCTGCGCGCCGACGGTGACGGTGCCTTCGCCCCAATGGAGCGCGTCGCTGTCTTTCAGGTCGCGGCGGAACTGCGCGGTCCATCGCACTTCGCCGGTCTGCGCGGCCACCTGGGCTTGCGCGGGCGCTTCGGGCGCGATGAGGATGGGCAGCATGTAGATGCCCAGCGCGAAGCCCACGCCCAATGCGGCGATGTGCGTGGCAACGAGCAGGAGGCGCTTCATGTCTGCATTCTCAGGCCTGCGCGGCGACCGGCACGCAGAGCCAGCATGAGAAAGCGCCGGTGGCCGGGTCATCGAGGCTCAGACCGTAAGTGTCGCGGCGCGGTTGCGTGAGCCCGCGCGAGGCACACCAGCCCATGAAACGTTCCCACGTATGCGCAATACCGGGCGTGCCGTAGGGCCCGGTGCGCCGCATATAAGCCAGACGCATGGCCGGCAAAGTTTTCGTCTCGATCTTCATGCTTGCCCCCAGGGTACGGCGCGCCGCACGCGGCGCGCTAACATCGCTAGGCTAACACCCCTCCAGGACTTCCTGCTTCCACCATGCCGATCCAATTCGCAGACCGCCTGAACAACGTCGAAACCTCCGCCATCCGTGAGCTCTTCAAGCTGCTGGGCAAGCCCGGCATCATCAGCTTCGCGGGCGGTTTTCCTGATAGCGCGATGTTCGATGTCGCAGGCATCAAGGAAGCCAGCGACAAGGCGCTGACGGACGAGCCCGGCGCTGCGCTGCAGTACGGCGCGACCGAAGGCTACAACCCGCTGCGTGAACAGCTGGCCGCCTTCATGGCCAGCAAGGGCGCGAAGGATGTGACGCCCGAAGGCCTGATCGTCACCACCGGCAGCCAGCAGGCGCTCGACCTGCTGGGCAAGACGCTCATCAGCCCCGGCGACAAGGTCATCGTCGAAGGCCCGACCTTCCTCGCCACCATCCAGTGCTTCCGCCTGTATGGCGCGCAACTCATCAGCGCGCCGGTCGACGGCAACGGCGTCGATACCGACCAGCTGGAGCAGCTCATCGCCGAGCACAAGCCCAAGTTCGTCTATCTCATCCCCACCTTCGGCAACCCGAGCGGCGCACTGCTGAACCTCGAGCGGCGCAGGAAGGTGCTCGAGATGGCCGTGAAGCACCAGACGCTGATCGTCGAGGACGACCCGTACGGCGACCTGTACTTCGGCGACGCCCCGCCGCCCAGCATCCTCGCGCTGAGCGCCCAGGTGCCCGGCAGCCGCGAGTACCTCGTGCACTGCGGCAGCATGAGCAAGGTGCTGTCGCCCGGTCTGCGCGTGGGCTGGATGATCGCCCCCGCCGAGTTGCTGGCCAAGGCGACGATGTGCAAGCAGTTCAGCGACGCGCACACCAGCACCTTCGCGCAAGCCACCGCCGCGCAATACCTCAAGGCCGGCCGCATGCCCGCGACGCTGGCACGCGTGCGCAAGGTCTATGCGGAACGCGCACAGGCCATGGGCGGTGCGCTCAAGAAGGAATTGGGCGACGCCATCAGCTTCGTGCAGCCGCAGGGCGGCCTGTTCTTCTGGGCCAGCCTCACGGGTGCAGGCGGCAAGGTGAAGGACGGCAACGAGTTCGCCAAGACCGCCATCGAGAAGGGCGTGGCCTTCGTGCCGGGCACGCCGTTCTACGCCGTCAACCCCGACCATTCCACGCTGCGCCTGTCATTCGCAACAGCCGATGTCGCGAAGATCGAAGAGGGTGTGGGCCGGCTCGGGCAGGCGATGTCGCGTGCCTGATCCCATCGGGCAGTTCAGAACGTGATCTTCACCGACGGCGCGCTGCGCGTGTGTTCGCCGTGGAAGACTGCCTCGATGTTGTTGCCGTCCGGGTCGAGCACGAACGCGGCGTAGTAGCCGGGGTGGTAGGGCCGCGGCCCGGGCGCGCCGTTGTCCTTGCCGCCGTTGGCCAGCGCGGCTTGGTGGAAGGCTTCCACCATCGCCTTGTCTTTCGCCTGGAAGGCGAAGTGATGACGACCCGTCAGATGGCCCTGCGCAGCCTGGCTGTCGGCCGTGGAGACAAAGAGTTCGTCGGCCCAGAAATAGCCGTCGCCCGTGCCGCCCATGGGGATGCCAAGCACGCCGAACACCGCCTCGTAGAACTTCTGGCTGGCGGGCAGGTCGCGCACGACGAGTTGCAGGTGGTCGAAAAGGCGACCGCGATGCAGTTCCTGTGTTTCCATAAGTGGGCTCCTGGTTTCAGTCTAACGATGCGTTTGCCGCTGCACGATCAGTTCCCTGTCATCACCAGCACCGGCTTGTCCCGCCACACCTCGGGCAGCAGGCGTTGCAGCGCTTCGAGTTTCGGCCTGTCGAACGTGGCGATGTAAGCGTCGCCCGGATGGCGCGTCGCATAGTCCTGGTGCTGCGCTTCGGCGATGAAGAATTCCGTCAGTGGCACGAGTTGCGTCACGATGCGGTCATCGCCGAAGACCCGTGCTTCTTCGAGTTGCGCGATGTACTGCTGGGCCACCTGTCGCTGCGTCGGTGTGACGTGGAAGATGGCCGAACGGTACTGCGTGCCTGCATCCGGGCCTTGGCGATTCAGTTGTGTCGGATCGTGGGCCACCGAGAAATAGATCTGCAGCAGTTTGCCGAAGGTGATCCGGCGCGGGTCGTAGGTGACTTCCACCGCTTCGGCATGACCGGTGCGGCCGGTGCTGACCATGCCGTAGTGGGCGTCTCCAGCCTTGCCGCCTGCGTAACCTGAAACCGCTGCAAGAACACCATCGGTGTGCTGGAAGACCGCCTGCACGCCCCAGAAACACCCACCCGCGAACACCACCCGTGCATGGGTGGCGCCGGCGGACTCCGAAGCCGCGACCTGGGCGGCCGGCAATGCCACGGCGTGTTCACCCAGGTTGCGGTTCGAAGCGGCGGTCACTGCAATGCCGATGGCAACCGCGAACACGGCGATGACGAAGAGGATGGCTTTCATGGTGCGCGAGCTTGGCATTCTTCCAGAAACGCTCGTGACGCGCGGGGCAGTACGCACGTCCGGCATTGCAATGCGCCGCATTCCTACCCTTCGCTACCGCTTTGACCGCCGGAGCGCGACGCATTGCGCGCGCAGACTCGATCAAAACAAACATCAAGGTCTGCCATGGCTTCTCCTTTCCCGCCCATGCGTACATCACCAGCCAAGGCACTGGCCTTGGGTGCGGCAATGGCACTGTTGCCCGTCCGAAGGACCAACATCAGCAGGATGCGGATCCTCGAACCGTCAGCCATCGACAGCTGGCATGCCCATGTCTATTCCGGGGCCGCGACCATCGCGAAAGCGCGGTGTGGCTGGGCCGCTCCTGCGAATTGAAGCTATCGGCCCTGCACGACTGACCCGCAAGACGAGTCTCAACGGGCGATCAGCACCGGCACCGGCGATTCCGCCGCGACCTTGTTGGCCACGCTGCCCATCATGAGACGCGCAACGCCCGTACGGCCGTGCGAGCCCATCACGATAAGGTCCGCGCCTTCGGTCTTTGCTGTTTCGACGATGCCCTGGGTCGCGGTGACGTCTTCTGCCACGCGTGTGGCCAGGTTCACCTTCGTGCCGCCCGCTTCGCAAAGTTCTGCCACGCGCGCGTGGGCCTCAGCCGCATGCTGCATTGCAGCAGACATATAGGACTGGAAGCCCATCGGGTTCACGTCGCCCACGCCCACGTAGGGATAAGGGTCGACCACGTACAGGGCGGTCAGCTTCGCACCGTGCGCGCGGGCCAGGCCCACGGCCAGGCCTGCGGCGTGCTCCGACGCGGCGGAACCGTCGGTGGCCAGGATGATGTGCTTGAACATGTGGTGTGCCTCACTTTCTGTAGAAACCGGACGTATTCCCGTATGACTCGACTGTGACGCGAAGTTCACGCGCGCAGCGTGATCTGAATCATGCGCGAGCATTTCGATACGGGTGCTTACCTGCAACCGGGCCGCGGTCCTACACCGCAGCCACGAGCCCGGTCGAATACTTCTTCATCATGTCCATCAATCCGAAGCACCCGCCCACGCCGGAACCCTTGGCGCCGCAGAAAGCGCCCCAGAAGCCCGGCGAACAGCAGCCGACGCCGCATCCTGGCGAGTCGCTGCCGCATCCGAGCGCGCCGGACGCAGCCGGTGCACCGGGTGCACGGTGGGTCAAACAATCGAAACGTGGGACCGCGTTGATTTTCGCAGCGTCGGTCGTCGCCTTCGGTGCATGGATTCTTTTGTCGGGCATGCCTGTTCACGCGCAGGACCGGCTGAATTCCGAACGGTGCCAAAGTGCGCAACGTGAACTCGAGGCTGCGACGTCTGCCGTGGATGCCGACCGCAAAGCCGATCGCGGTACAGGGAACACCGCCAAGCTCAAGATCGAACTCGAGCGCTCGCGTGGCGTCGTCGCTTCGCGTTGTTTCGACCAGCCGGCCGATTCGGCAATGTCCGGCCGCGCGCCGCCGCCACCGGCGATGACGCCGCCCGTCATTGAAAAGCCGCATCCCGACCTGCCGCCCAAGGCTCCCGCCGAACCACGTGCGCAGATGGCCCCACCCCCGGTCCAGGTCGCCCGACCGACCGTACTCACAACCTGCGATCCCGGTGGTTGCTGGGATTCGAACGGCACGCGCCTGAACGGGCAAGGCCCTGTGCTCATTGGCCCTTCGGGAACCTGCGTGGCGCAGGGCGGCGTCGTGAATTGCCGATGATCAATCTTTCTTTGTCGGCCCGGGCAACAGGGCAAAAGCCGCCGCACCCGACGCCAGCATCGCTGCACTCGTCAGCATGACCGCCGCATAGGCGTCGAACTGGTGTTGCGAGGCCCATGACGCAGCCAGCCCGGTGACCCACTGCATCATCGCGATGCCCAGGAACATGGCCATGGTGAACACCGCCATCGCCCGGCCCGTCATAGAAGGTGGGTAAGCCTCACGCGTGTCGGAGTACTGCAGGATGATGAATCCGGTGATGAAGCCGATGCCGATGGCGGAGGCGATGGCAAGTGCGACCGATTGCGTGAACGCCAGCAGCACGAACGGCAACGTCATGACCAGCGCGAAGCCGACGATCCAGCGACGCCGCCGTGCGGCAAAGAAGGAGTCTGCCCGGCCGAACAGCGGCGCGGTGAGCAACGACACGAGCGATGCGACCACGGCCACGTTGCCGCTTTGCACCAGCGTCATGCCGTAGCGTTCCACCAGCAACGGACCGAGCCAGAGCCCGCGCAATGTGAGGAAGGCCGCGTAGGTCACGGAGGCCAGCGCCATGATGCCCCACGTTTGCGGCATGGCCAGCAGACGCCCGAACTGGCGCAGCGCGGTCCATGGCGATTCCTTTGCGGCAGAAGGTGCCGCTGCTTCCGGGCTTTCCGTCGCGGGCTCGCGCACGAGTGCGAACACCGTGATCCACGCCAGCACCGACAACACGGCGAGCACGCCGAAGCCCATGCGCCACGACCATTCCTGCACCACCCACGCCAGCGGTGTTCCCGTTGCCAGCAGGCCGATGCCGCCGATCGCCATGGTCGTACCCGAGACGGCCGCAAAGCGATTTGCAGGGAAGTGCCGCGCGATGAACACCGTGCAGACGAGGAACGCCGGCGCGCAGCCGACGCCGGTCAACGCCTGCCCGACCAGCACCCATCCGTAACTGGGCGCGAGCGCCGACAGGGCCGCACCGGCCACGGCGAGCGGGAATGCGGTGAGCAGGGTGCGCCGCACGCCGTACAGGTCGATGCCGATGCCCATGAACAACTGCATCGAACCGAACGCGAAATGGAAGATGCCGGCGAACACGCCGAGCTGCTGCGCATCGAGCGAGAACTCGGCCTGCAATTGCGTGGCCATCATCGCGGCGAGCGAGCGGAATGCCTGGCTCAGCGCAAACGCGCTGATCAGGCCCAGCAACATGATCCAGAGCACGCGCACGGGTGTGGACGGGGAGCTGCCTTGCATGGCCATCAATGCCCGCGCGGATAGGGATAGGCACGCGCCATCCATCCGTAGATGAGTGCACCCAACACCAGAGACGCGGCGGCAATACCGAGCGACAGGTCGAAGCCTTGCGTGGCACTGGCGCTGTGCGCAATCGCAAACGCAGCCAGCGGCGGCCCGGCCACCTGCCCGAAGCCATACATGGCGGTGAGCAGCCCGGTGAAGGCCGACACAGCCAGCGGCCGCACGCGCCGCACCTCCTGCATGGCGAAATAGGTGATGGCCGTGAACGGCAGTCCGAGCAACAGGCTGCCGATGGCGAAGCCGGCGGACGTCGGGCTGACCAGACCGGCGGCCACGCCCAGCGCCTGGATGACGTAGCAGCCGGCGAGCATGATGCGCATATCACCCGGATTGCGGATGCGCGACGCGATGACGGCACCGAGCATCACGCCCAGCCCGAAGATCGGCCAGAACAGATCGAGCCATGCCGAGTTTGGCAAGGTGCCGCGCGCGATCACCGGCAGGAAGGTGGCGGTGATGATGTAGCCGAACCCTGCGAGCCCGTACGCTAGGGTGAGCAGGCCGAGTTCGGTAGCCCCGTGAGTGCGCTCACCTGCGGGTTCGGCCGAACTGGCGACGGGGGCGGGTGCACTGATGGGCAGCACGTGCTGGCGCGCGAACACCCGCCAGATCGCAGCCGTCAGCACGGCGGCCAGCACGCCGAAGGCGAGCCAGCCCGTCGCAGCGCGCCAGCCGTCCGCCACCATGGCCGACGCGGCCACGCCGCTGAGCATGATGCCCGCGCCGGGGCCGACAAAGATCAAGGCACCGCGCGCCGGCACGCCCAGCCGCGCCAGTTGGCCCATGCACCAGCCGGACGCGAAAACGAACACCAGCGCGCTGGCCACGCCGGCCAGGAACCGCAGAAGCGGCCAAGCGGCCGGAAAATGCTGCGCCATACCCAGCGTGAGTGCGCAGGTGGCGCTGAGGCCGATGCGCACGGCCAGGGTGTGGCGCACCGGCGGAAGGCCGCCCAGGCGACGCCAGATCCAGGGCTGCGCGGTGCACAGGAGCGCACCCAGCAGATAGCCGAGGTAATTGGCGCTGGCCAGCCAGCTGGCCTTCCGCAGGTCCACAACGCCGTCGTGCAGCATCATTGGCAGCAGCGGCGTGAAGGCGAAGCGCCCGATGCCCATGGCCACGGCCAGCGACAGCATGCCGGCTGCGACGATGTGCCAGGGTTCGATGGGGGACGCGGTGGGGGATGCGGGCGGAGGGGAAGTCACGAGCTGCAGGGCGGGGAACCCTGCCGACTATACCCAGCCTGGTTAAAGTGTGTGGGATGCGGCCCCGCTATCACGTCTATGTTGTGCAGCTGTCCGATGAGGTCTGGAACAGCGCACGCTTTCGCCGCGCGAACCCAGACTACCAGCTCGGCCAGCCCTTCGTCTATGTCGGCATGACGGGGCTGGACCCGGACATCCGTTTCGACAAGCACAAGGCCGGTATCCAGGCCAATGTCTTCGTGCGCGACTACGGGCTGCACCTGCTGCCCGCGCTGTACGAGAAGCACAATCCCATGCCCTACGACGACGCGAAGCTCATGGAAGTGGAGCTCGGCATCGGCCTGCGCAGGCGGGGTTTCGGGGTCTGGCAGGCCTGAGTCCGCGTGGTCGTGCGCAGGATGCGGTTGTCAACGCGGTCGTCATGACACGCGTGTATAACCAGCGCGACCCGTGAGGCCTGGCCGTGCAGGAGGACACATGAACGACAACTCGAAGAATTCCCCGGACCCCGTCAACCGCCGTCGGCTGTTGCAACTGGCGGCCGGCAGCGCGACCCTGCTGTGGCTGCCGCGCAGTGCGTGGAGCCAGCCCCGCATTTCGTCCAACCCGTTCGCGCTCGGCGTGGCCAGTGGCTCGCCGTCGCCCGACGGCATGGTGTTGTGGACGCGCCTCGTGTCGGGCGGCTTCACCGGCGTGTCCGCGCTGTCGCAGGGACCTGTGACAGTGCGTTGGGAAGTCGCGCATGACGAGGCATTCATGCGCATCGCGAAATCGGGTGTCGCGCAGGCCTCACCCGAGCTTGCGCATTCCGTGCACGTGGAAGTGCAGGGGCTCGAACCCGATCGCTGGTACTTCTACCGGTTCATGGTCGGTGGCCATGGCAACGACTGGGTCAGCCCCACCGGCCGCACGCGCACCTTTCCCGCCGAGGGGGCTGCGGTCTCGCGCCTGCGGCTGGCCTACGCGTCGTGCCAGCGCTGGGAGCACGGGTACTACGCCGCCTACCGCCACATGCGCAACGAGTCGCTGGACGTGGTGATGTTCCTGGGCGACTACATCTACGAATACCCCGGCGCGAGCGAACCGGCGCGCCGCGTGCCCGGTGGCTGGGTGATCACGCTGGACGACTACCGTGCACGTTATGCGCTGCACAAGACCGACGAAGACCTGCAGGCCATGCACGCGGCATGCCCCTGGCTCGTCACGTGGGACGACCACGAGGTGCAGAACGACTACGCCGGCGTGGCCGCGGGCAACGCCGGCCCGGCCGTGGCGGATTTCGGCGCGCGCCGTGCGGCCGCCTACCAGGCCTACTACGAGCACATGCCGCTGCGCAGCACGGTGCTCACGCGCGCCATCGCAGGGCTGCAGCAGGGCGCCGAGTTGCGCATCTACGGCCGTGTGCCGTTCGGCCGCCTGGCAACGCTGCACCTGCTGGACGACCGGCAATACCGCAACGCGCAAGCGTGCACGCCCGAAGGACGTGCGGGTTCAGGGTCGGTGGCGACGGAGCGCTGCGCGATCTGGAACGATCCGGCCCGCACGCTGCTCGGTGCCGAACAGGAGACGTGGCTGGACCGCGCGTTCGCAGAATCCGCAGGCACCACCTGGAACGTCGTGGGCCAGCAAAGCGTCTTCGGCCGGCGCGATTTCAGGCGCGGGCCGGAGGAATTCATGTGGAACGACGGATGGGACGGCTACACGCCCGCGCGCAACCGGTTCCTGGCTTCCATGCAGAAGCACAGCGTTGCGAACCCGGTGCTGCTGGGTGGCGATGTCCACGAGAACTGGGTCGGCCACGTGAAGGCCGACTACACGCGCGCTGAAAGTGCCGCGCTCGGCGTGGAATTCTGCGGAACGAGCATCACCTCGCGCACGAGCGTGAGCCCCAGGCAGGCCGAGTGGCTTGCCGAAAACCCCCACTTCGTCTACGCGAACGGCGAGAAGCGGGGTTACGGTGTCGTGGAGTTCACGCCCCGGCAGATCACTACTACCTTGCGTGCGGTCGATGACGTGACGCGGCGCGACAGTGGTCTGCAGACGCTTGCGCAATTCGTGGTGCAGGCAGGCCGCCCGCAGCTCGAGCGGGCCTGAGCGACGGCGCACAGCGTCAGCAGTCTCAGCAGAGTCAGTAGCGGCTGTGGTGGCGCGCGCCACACAGCAGCCCCACCAGCACGCCGATGCCGGCGGCGATGGCGACGTATTGCAACGGCTTTTCACGCACGCAATCGCGAGCGGCTTCGAGCGCCTGTTCGGGCGTTTCGGTCACGCGATGAAGGCGGTCGCTCCACGCTTCGGCCGTTGCGGTGGCCTTGCCGGTGACCTTGTCCACACCCTCGTGGGCGGAACTCGACAGTTGGTCGATCTTGTCGTGCAGCCGGGTGTTGGCCTTGTGGATGTTGCGCGTCGCTGCGTTTTCGGCGGCATCGTCTGCGCCGGGAAGGTCGGTGGTGGCCATGTCGGTGTCCTCTGGTTGGTCTGATGGATCAGCGGATCACTTTAGGCCGCATGGTGGCAATCCCATGTGGGGCAGGCAGCCCCGTGCTTGCAGGACGTTTCCTACCCGGGCAGGGAAGGTGTACGGCTCAGGGATGCACCACCTCGAGCAGCCGGTCCAGCCCGCCGGTGTCGATGGCCACCATAGCCTGTTCGCGCACCTTCGGTTTGGCGTGATACGCGACGGACAGGCCAGCCACGCCCATCATCGGCAGATCGTTGGCGCCATCGCCCACCGCGATGGCCTGATGGGCCGGAATGCCGAGTTCACCGCAGGTCGCCAGCAGCATGCGGCGTTTCTCTTCGCCGTCGCAGATGTCGCCCCAGGGCTGGTCCACCATGCGGCCGGTGAGAACGCCATTGGCGTCCACGTCGAGCACGTTGGCGCGCATGAAGTCGATGCCCAGCCGCTCGCATACGCGCTCGGCAAAAAACGTGAAGCCGCCGGAAACCAGCATCACCTTCATGCCGGCCTTCTTGCAGGCGGCAATGAGCTCTGCCGCGCCAGGGTTGAGCCTGAGGCGCTCCTTGTAGACCGCTTCCATCTGCGCCACCGTCACGCCCTCGAGCAGCGCGACACGGCGGCGCAGGCTCTCCTTGAAATCGGTGATCTCGCCGCGCATCGATGCTTCGGTGATGGCGGCCACTTCGGCCTTGCGACCCACGGCGTCGGCGATCTCGTCCACGCATTCGATGTTGATCAGCGTCGAGTCCATGTCGAATGCGATCAGCTTGAATGCGTCCAGTCGCAGCGGAGGCGTGAAGATGCGGACGGTGAGGCCGGGGGCGAATTCGGTGGCAGGGGAGGCAGTCATGACCGGGATTTTCTCATCCGGCCACGACAGAGGCGTCAGGCGACTCCAATCGACGTCAGATGGCCTGCAGCTTTGTCCACTTCGCGCCGTCGCGATGGCTGCGGATCGCCGCCTCCACGAAGGCCATGCCGTCGATGCCGTCGTCCAGCCCGGGCATGTGGCCCTCAACGCCGTTTGCGCCGTCCGTGCCTTTCCGCCATGCCTGGGCGAAGTCCCGGTACAACTGCGCGAAGGCTTCCAGATAGCCCTCGGGGTGCCCGGCGGGAATGCGGCTCATGCCGGCGATCGCCGATGAGGCCGGTGCAAGGCCGCGACGCAGGCATTGCGCCGGTTCACCCTGGCGGGCGAACCGGAGTTCTTCAGGCCGTTCCTGATCGAAGTGCAGCGACGCCTGCGTGCCATACACGCGCAGCCGCAGCGCGTTGACCGCACCGCTTGCAACCTGGCTGGCCCATAGCATGCCGCGTGCGCCGCCTTCGTAGTGCAGCATGACCTGCACGTGGTCGTCCAGCGCGCGGCCTGCGACGAAGGTCGAGAGTTCGGCCGAGAGCTCCTGCACCTTCAGTCCCGAGACGTAGCGGGCGAGGTGATAAGCATGCGTGCCGATGTCGCCGAGCGCGCCAGCGGGCCCGGCCTGCGCGGGGTCGTTGCGCCACGCGGCCTGCTTGTTGCCCTGCTGTTCGATGGGCTGGCCCAGCCAGTCCTGCGCGTATTCCACCTGCACGATGCGGATGTCGCCGAGTTCTCCGGCCGCGATCATCTCGCGCGCCTGCCGCACCATGGGATAGCCGCTGTAGGTGTGTGTCAGCAGGAAATGGAGATTCCTTTCGCGGACCACCTGCGCGAGCTTTTGCGCATCGGCCAGCGAGGTTGCGATGGGCTTGTCGCAGATGATGTGGATGCCCTGTTCGGCGAACGCGAGCGCCACCGGCACATGCAAGTGGTTCGGCGTGACGATGACCACCGCGTCGATACCGTCTTCACGCGTGGCTTCGGCGCGGGCCATTTCGCCGTAGTCGGCGTAACTGCGTTCGGGTGCGATGCGCAAGGCCGTCGCGCTGGCGTGCGCCTTGGCGGGGGTGGAAGAGAGCGCACCGGCAACGAGCTCGAATTCGTCGTCCAGCCGCGCAGCGATGCGGTGTGCCGCGCCGATGAAGCTGCCTTCACCGCCGCCCACCATGCCCAGCCGGATGCGTCGCGACGTGTCTTTGTTTTTTGCGAAGCCGTTGCCTGCCATCATTTCTCTTTCGACAGCCCGAGCAGGTTCGACAGCGTCGCCGGATCTCCCGCACTCGCTGCGAAATCGTCGAACGCACGGTCGGCCACGCGGATGATGTGGTCGCGGATGAAGGCCGCGCCTTCGCGCGCACCGTCTTCCGGATGCTTGATGCAGCATTCCCATTCGAGCACGGCCCAACCCGGGTAGTCGTACTGCGCCATCTTCGAGAAGATCGAGCGGAAGTCCACCTGGCCGTCACCCAGCGAACGGAAGCGGCCCGCGCGGTCGATCCAGTTGGCAAAGCCGCCATACACGCCTTGCCGGCCGTTGGGACGGAACTCGGCGTCCTTCACGTGGAAGGCGCGGATGCGTTCGTGGTAGATGTCCATGAACTCGAGGTAGTCGAGCTGCTGCAGCACGAAGTGGCTCGGGTCGTACAGGATGTTCGCGCGCGGATGCTGGTCCACGGCATCGAGGAAGCGCTCGAAGGTCACGCCGTCGTGCAGGTCTTCACCCGGGTGCAGTTCGTAGCAGACGTCCACGCCTGCATCGTCGAATGCGTCGAGCACCGGCTTCCAGCGCTTTGCCAATTCGGCGAACGCGGCATCGACCAGTCCCGCCGGGCGCTGCGGCCACGGGTAGAGGTATGGCCATGCCAGTGCGCCCGAGAAGCTGGCATGCGCCTTCAGGCCCAGACGCTTCGACGCCTTCGCGGCGAGCTTCAGTTGCGACTCTGCCCACATCGTGCGCTCGGCCGGCTTGCCGTGCAATGCCTTCGGCGCGAACGCGTCGAACTGCAGGTCGTACGCGGGGTGCACCGCGAGCAACTGACCTTGCAGGTGTGTCGAAAGTTCGGTCACTTCCAGGCCGTGCTGCGCGAGGCGGCCCTTGATGTCGTCGCAATATGTGTCGCTCGTGGCGGCTTTGTCGAGATCGAAGATCGCCGGGTCCGACGTGGGGATTTGCACCCCCTTGTAGCCCAGCGAAGCGGCCCAGCCCGCCAATCCGTCGAGCGTGTCGAACGGTGCGGACGGGCCGATGAACTGGGCCAGGAAAATCCCCGGTCCCTGGATGGTTCTCATGAGGGTTCTCCTGGCGTTTCTTTCACATGTGCACCGTCGCGATCAGAACGGCGAATCCGGGTAGTAGAAGTTCTTCGCGGTGTCCTTGGTGATCAGCACCGACGGGACAATGGTCGTGGCAGGCAGCTTTTCACCCTTGGCACGTGCGAGCGCGGTCATCTTGATCGCGTCGTACAGGAACTTCGGCGAGTAGGACACATTGGCCTGGATCAGCGGGTTGCTGCCGTCCATCAGCGTCTTGATCATCGACTTCGCGCCGGCGCCGCCGAACACGATCTTGATGTCGGTGCGCTTGGCCTGTTCGATGGCCTTGAGCACGCCGAAGGCCATGTCGTCGTCCGCCGCCCACACGGCGTCGATCTGCTTGAAGCGCGTCAGGAAGTCCTGCGTGACCTTGAACGCGTCGTCGCGGTTCCAGTTGCCGTGCTTGGCGTCCAGCAGCTTGATGCCGGGTGACTTGTCGATCACGGCCTTGAAGGCATCCATGCGCTCGTTGTCGATGGTGGTCGGGATGCCGCGCAGCGCGACGATGTTGCCCTTGCCGTTCAGCGCCTTCACCAGGTACTCGGCCGGAATGCGGCCGAAGGCAGTGTTGTCGCCGGAGACGTAGGCGTCCTGCGCGCTGGTGTCCGTCAGGCCGCGGTCGACCACCGTCACGTACACGCCCTTGGCCTTGACCTGCGCGACCGGCTTGGTCAGCGCTGCCGATTCGAAAGGCAGCACGACGAGCGAGTCGATCTTGGTGGCAGTCACCAGATCCTGCAGCTGGTTGGCCTGTTCGGGCGCGCCGCTGCTGGTCTTGATGGTGACCTTGATGTTCGGGTTGGACTTTTCCAGTTCCTTCTTCGCTTCGTTGGCCCAGTACACCAGGCCGGCGGCGAAGCTGTGCGTGGCGGCCGGGATGGCGACGCCGAGGTTCACCTTGTTCTGTGCCATCGCCGGGCTTGCGAAAGCAGCGGCTGCCAGCGCGATGGCGGTCAGCAGGTGGGTACGTCTTGTGTTCATCTCTCTTGTCTCCTTGGTTGGTGGTGGTGAAAAACTACGGAAAGCACGCTCTGCGAAAACTCAGTTGCGCCGCCGCTGCATGAACGCGACGGCGATGATCACGAAGCCCTGCACCGCCGCATTCAGGTACACACTGATGATGCTGGTGAGGTTCAGGATGTTGCTGATGACCGAAAGCAGCACCGCACCGATCACGGTGCCGCTGATGCTGCCCGCACCGCCGCGCAGCGCTGTACCGCCGACGATCACGGCGGCGATGGCTTCCAGCTCCCAAAGCAAGCCCGTGGAAGGCGATGCCGAGCCCAGACGCGGCACGTACAGCAGCGTGGCGATGCCCACGCACACGCCGAGCAGCGTGTAGGTCAGCACCTTGATGCGGTCCACGTCCACGGCGGCATAGCGCGCCACCTGTTCGTTGGAGCCGATGGCCTGCACGTAGCGGCCATAGGTCGTGCGGTTGAGCAGCAGGCCGCCCGCGACTGCGACTGCGGCGAACACCCATACCGGAATCGGGATGCCCAGCAGGCTGCCGTAGTACACCGGGCCGTACACGTCGGAGAGTTCGTTCTCCAGCGTGATCGCACCGCCGTTGGCGAAGTAGGTGAGGTACGCACGGAAGATGCCGAGCGTGCCCAGCGTGACGATGAAAGGCTCGATGCGTCCGCGTGTGATGAGCAGGCCGTGTGCGAGCCCGAACAGCGCACCCAGCACCACCGCGCATACCATGCCGACCACAACCAGCATGGCCGGAGGCCAGCCCAGCGGCAGCAGCTTGTTCATGAGCAGGATGGTCACGCCCGCGATCAGCGCCGCCATGGAGCCGACCGACAGGTCGATGCCACCCGAGATGATGACGAAGCACATGCCCACGGCGATGATGCCGATGAAGGCCGTGCGCGTGAGCACGTTCATCGCGTTGTCCATGGTCGCGAACTCGCTGTTGAGCAATGTGCCGGCGACGCACAGCACCACGAGGCCGAGCACCGGTCCGAGCGAATGCAGATTCAGCTTCTTCATGAGGCTGGCCTCAGCGGGTTCCTGTGGCATGGGCGATGAGTTCCTCTTCATTCAGTAGTCCGGCCGGCAGCATGGCCCGCAGCTGGCCGCCACGCATGACGGCGACCTTGTGGCAGATGCCGATGAGTTCCATCAGCTCGGACGAGATCACGACGACCGCCTTGCCTTCATCGGTGAGCCGGCGGATCAGCAGGTAGATGTCGCGCTTGGCGCCGATGTCCACGCCGCGCGTGGGTTCGTCCAGCACCACCACCTGGGGTTGCGGGTGAAGCACCCGCGCGAGGGCGAGCTTCTGCTGGTTGCCGCCGGAAAGCGCGGACGCGGGTACGTCGAGCGAGCCGGTGCGGATGCCGAATTCCTTCACTGCGGCATCGAGCGCTGCTGCTTCGCTGGCCGGGCTCAACCAAGGGTTCGCGTGGCGCTTCAGGTCCATCAGCGTGAGGTTGTCGCGCAGGCCGAAGCGCACGTGCAGGCCGCGGCCCTTGCGGTCTTCGCTCAGGTACGTCAGGCCTGCGTCCGCGGCCTCACGCGGCGAACGTGGTGCGATGGCACGGCCCGCAATTTGCATTGACTGCACTGTGCGTGCGCGCAGGCCCAGCAGGCCTTCGAAAAGTTCGGTGCGGCCCGCGCCGACCAGACCGGCAAAGCCCAGCACCTCGCCGGCGCGCACGTCGAAGCTCACACCCTCGGCCCACCCGGGCACGCTCAGGTCGCGTACCGACAGCAGCACGGGCGCGTCGGCCGGAACTTCGTTGCGTGGAGGGTAGAGGTCGGCCAGTTCGCGCCCGACCATCAGATTGGCCATCTGCGCACGGGTGAGTTCGGCCGTGGGGCGCTGCGCCACGAGACGTCCGTCGCGCATGACGACGACTTCACGTGTCACGCGCTCCACCTCGTCGAGCTTGTGCGAGATGTAGACGATGGTCACGCCTTCGGACTGCAGCTTCGCCATCAGTTCGAACAGCCGGTTCGTCTCGCCCGGCGTCAGCGTGGCGGTGGGTTCGTCCATCACCAGCACGCGGGCCTTGCGGGACAGCGCCTTGGCGATCTCCACCAGCTGGCGCTCGGCCACGATGAGATCGCGCACGCGCGTGTCCGGGTCGGCCTTGAGCCCCACGTCATCCATGACGGCGCGGGCTGCGGCACGCATCTCGTCTTCAGCCAACCAGATGCCGCGCCGCTTCTCGTGACCCAGGAAGATGTTCTGCGCGATCGTCAGGTCTTCGGCCAGGTTGAATTCCTGATGGATCAGCACGATGCCCTCGGCTTCGGCTGCGCGCGGCCCGTCGAACGCCACGGCGCGGTCATTCACGCGGATCTCGCCGGCCGACGGTGATTCGTAGCCCGACAGGATTTTCATCAGCGTGGACTTGCCTGCGCCGTTCTCACCGAGCAGGCCGTACACGTGGCCCGGCTCCAGCATCAGACTGACGCCATGCAGCACCTGCACAGGGCCGAAGCTCTTGTCGATGCCGACGAGCTCGACGCGCACGCTCGTGTTTGATGCGCCCGTCATGCCGCCTCCGCCTGCCGCAGGCTTTCCTGCATGGCGAGCACGCCCGCGCCGATCAGGCCTGCGCGGTCGCCCAGAGGCGTGTACTGGATGTCGAGATGGCGCGTGGAAAGCGCCAGCGACCGCTGGTATACGCTCTGCCGCACCGCAGCAAGGAACAGGGGCCCCACGCGCGACACGCCGCCGCCGATGAACACATGCGACGGGTTGAAGAAGTTGACGACTGACGCGAGCATCTGCCCCACGAGCGCCCCCGAACGCTGGATCACCTGGTTCGCGGCCATGTCGCCGGCCCGGCTGGCCTCTGCCACATCCTGCAGGCGCAGCGTGCCGCGCTCGGCCAGCATGCGGGCGAGCATGTCGCTCTGGCCAGCGCGTGCAGCTTCGGTGGCCATGGCGGCGATGGCCGGGCCGGCGGCCAGCGTCTCGACGCAGCCGAAATTGCCGCAATGACAGCGCGGGCCGTCCGGCACCACGCAGATATGGCCGACGTCGCCGGCCGAACCGTTGGCCCCGCGGTAGACCTGCCCATGGCAGACGATGCCGCAGCCGATGCCGGTGCCGACCTTCACCACCAGGAAGTTCTGCAGGCTGCGCTGCATGCGCCAGAGTTCGCCCAGCGCCATCACGTTCACGTCGTTGTCCACGAAGACCGGCGCGGAGAAGTCGGTGCCGATGTCGTCGCGGATCGAATAAGCGTCCCACTGCGGCATGAGTGGCGGGTTGACCAGTTGCCCGCTGTCGAAGTCCACCGGGCCGGGCAGGCCGATGCCGATGGCAATGACCTGCTTGGGCCCCATCCGGCATTGGGCGAGAAGCTCGTGCATGAGTGTGCGGATGCGCGAGAGCACCGGGCCGGGACCGTCGCGCACGTCGGCCGGTTCGCTGTGGTGGGCGAGCACGGCAAGGTCGGGGCTGAGGATGCCGACTTCGAGGCCGGTGGCGCCGACCGCCACGCCGATCAGCACCCCCAGGCTGCGGGAGAGGCGGAGGACTTCGGCGCGGCGTCCGCCTGTGGGCACCTGCTGGCCGGATTCTTCCAGCAGGCCCTGGTCGAGGAGTTCGGCGACGGCTGCATTGGCGCGGCTCTTGGAGAACGATGACGCCGTCGCGAGCGCGTCACGCGAAATGCCGCTGGCCCAGAACACGTGGTCCAGGATGGCCTTTTCGCCGGTGCGAAGCCCCTTCCAGTTCAAGTCTTGTCTCCAGTGCCGTGCCGTCGAGTTGCGGCAGTCGGGCCATCGTATCGGGCTGAGTTCGACCCGACAAGATCAAAAATAGACCCAAAACGGGTCCATGTTTGACTGGAGTTCGGTTCAAGAGGCGTCGAGGCGCGCCGCGCTCAGGCCTCGACCGCCTTCGGCTGGCCAAGACTGCGCAGCACGTCGCGCACCATCTGCGCGCGGTCCTTCGGCTCTTTCAGTTCGCGTTCGATGCGCAGCTTCTCGTTGCCCGCCAGCTTGATGTGCCGGTTCTTCTGCACGAGGTCGATGATGCGCATCGAATCGATCGGCGGGTTGGGCCGGAAGGTGATGTTCGTCACGCCCGGCGCGGCATCGACCTTCACCACGCCGTACGGCCGCGCCAGCACGCGCAGGCGGTGTACGTCGATCAGCGTCTGCGCCTGCTGGGGCAGCTTGCCGAAGCGGTCGACGATTTCTTCGAGCAGCGAGTCGATCTGGTCGGCGTTCTTGGCCGTCGCGAGCTTCTTGTAGAACGACAGGCGCAGGTGCACGTCCCCGCAGTAGTCGTCCGGCAGCAGGGCGGGTGCGTGCAGGTTGATGTCCGTGGTGACGGAAAGCGGCGAGAGCAGGTCGGGCTCCTTGCCGGCCTTGAGCGAGGCGACTGCTTCGGACAGCATCTCGTTGTAGAGCTGAAAGCCGACTTCCAGCATGTTGCCGCTCTGGTTCTCGCCGAGCACTTCGCCTGCGCCGCGGATCTCCAGGTCGTGCATCGCGAGATAGAAGCCCGATCCGAGCTCTTCCATCTGCTGGATGGCGTCGAGCCGCTGCGCGGCCTGCTTGGTGAGGCCTTCGGTGTCCGGCACCATCAGATACGCATAGGCCTGGTGATGGCTGCGGCCGACGCGGCCGCGCAACTGGTGCAACTGCGCCAGGCCGAACTTGTCGGCGCGGCTGATGACGATGGTGTTGGCCGTCGGCACGTCGATGCCGGTCTCGATGATGGTCGAGCACAGCAGCAGGTTGTAGCGCTGGGCGACGAAGTCGCGCATCACGCGTTCGAGGTCGCGCTCGGGCATCTGGCCGTGGGCGACCGCGATGCGTGCTTCGGGAAGGATTTCTTCCAGCTTGGCGCGGCGGTTCTCGATCGTCTCCACCTCGTTGTGCAGGAAGTAGACCTGCCCGCCGCGCTTCAATTCGCGCAGCACCGCTTCGCGGATGACGCCATGCCCCTCGTTGCGCACGAAGGTCTTGATGGCCAGACGCCGCTGCGGTGCGGTCGCGATGACCGACAGGTCACGCAGACCTTCGAGCGCCATGCCCAGCGTGCGCGGGATCGGCGTGGCGGTGAGCGTGAGCACGTCCACCTCGGCGCGCAGTGCCTTCATCGCCTCCTTGTGGCGCACGCCGAAGCGGTGCTCCTCGTCGATGATGAGCAGGCCCAGGTCCTTGAACTTGGTCGATTCCGAGAGCAGCTTGTGCGTGCCGACGACGATGTCCACGCTGCCGTCGCCGATGCCCTTGATGGCGGTCGTGATCTCCTTGCCCGAGCGGAAGCGCGAAACCTCGGCCACCTTGACCGGCCACTTGCTGAAGCGGTCCACCAGTGTCTGGTAGTGCTGCTCGGCCAGCAGCGTGGTCGGCGCAAGGAAGGCGACCTGTCTGCCGCCGGTGACCGCGACGAACGCTGCGCGCAGGGCAACTTCGGTCTTGCCGAAGCCCACGTCGCCGCAGACGAGGCGATCCATGGGGCGCGGGCTGATCATGTCCTGGATGACGGCGTGGATCGCCGCGCGCTGGTCGGCCGTCTCTTCGAAGCCGAAGTCGTTGGCGAAGGTCTCGTAGTCCTGCGGCGAGAAGCGGAAGGCATGGCCTTCGCGCGCAGCGCGGCGGGCGTAGATGTTGAGCAGCTCGGCGGCGGTGTCGCGCACCTGCTCGGCGGCGCGGCGCTTGGCTTTTTCCCACTGGCCCGAGCCGAGCTTGTGCAGCGGCGCTTCGTCGGCGCTGACGCCGGTGTAGCGGCTGATCAGGTGCAACTGGCTCACCGGCACGTAGAGCGTGGCCTTGTCGGCGTATTCGAGATGCAGGAACTCCGAGCTGCCTTGGCCGAGGTCCATGTTGATCAGGCCCTTGTAGCGGCCGATGCCGTGCGCGGAATGGACCACCGGGTCGCCCACGTTGAGCTCGCTCAGGTCCTTGATCAATGCATCGACGTCGCTGACCTGTTCCTGCTTCTTGCGGCGGCGCGTGGTGGCGCTGGTTGCGAAGAGCTCGGTTTCCGTGACGAAGTCCAGGCCTTCCTCGAGCCAGCTGAAACCGACCGCGAGGCCGGACGTGGCGATGCCGATCTTCTCGTCGGCTGCCTGCCGGAATTCTTCGAGCGAGTCGAAGGCCGGCGGGCTCACACCGCCCGCGCGCAGGAAGTCGAGCAGGCTCTCGCGCCGGCCATCGCTTTCGGCCAGCAGCAGCACGCGATGTGCGGTGTTGCGGATGTGGGCAGCCAGGCGCGCCAGGGGTTCGTCGGCACCGCGCACGACAGAGAGGCTGTCCAGCTTCTGGAAATGCGCGTTGTCCGCCACGTCCTGCAGGGCAGGGCGGATGGAGAGTTGCGCATGCGCGTTCGCGCGTTCGTAGAACGACTCGCTGCTGAGGAACAGCGCGTCGGGCGGTAGCACGGGACGTTCCGGGTCGCCCTGCACCAGGCGATAGCGGTCGCGCGTGTCCTGCCAGAAATGCTGGAAAGCAGCTTCGAGGTCGCCGTGCAGCACCACCGTCGCGTCCGCGCCGAGGTAGTCGAACACCGTGGCCGTGTCCTCGAAGAACAGCGGCAGGTAGTACTCGATGCCGGCAGTCGCCACGCCGTTGCCCATGTCCTTGTAGATGCGGCTGCGCGTCGGGTCGCCTTCGAGCAGTTCGCGCCAGCGGTTGCGAAAGCGCGCGCGCGCCGCATCGTCCATGGGGAATTCGCGGCCGGGCAGCAGTCGCACTTCGGGCACCGGATACAGGCTGCGCTGGCTGTCGGGGTCGAAGGTGCGGATGGAGTCGATCTCGTCGTCGAACAGGTCGACGCGGTAGGGCACGCTGGAGCCCATGGGAAAGAGGTCGATCAGCCCGCCGCGCACGGCGTATTCGCCGGGGCTCACGACCTGCGTGACGTGGTTGTAGCCAGCCAGGGTGAGCTGCGCCTTGAGCTTGGCCTCGTCCAGCTTCTGCTTCACCTTGAACTGGAAGGTATAGCCCGCCAGGAACGAAGGCGGGGCGACGCGGTAGAGCGCCGTGGTGGCCGGCACGACGATGATGTCCGCGCCGTCTTCCTTGTTGCGCTGCGAGATCCGCCAGAGCGTGGCGAGCCGCTCGGAGATCAGGTCGTGATGCGGCGAGAACGTGTCGTAGGGCAGCGTCTCCCAGTCCGGGAAGATCGCGCCGCGCAGGTCGGGCTCGAAGAAGCGGATTTCTTCAAGCAGGCGTTGGGCGTCCGTCGCGTCGGCGGTGAAGATGGCCGTCGGCCTGCCCGCCACTTTTTCTCGAAGTGCGAGTTTCGAAAGTAACAGTGCGTCCGCCGATCCGACCGGTCGGGGCAGTGTGAAACGTTTGCCCGGTGTGAGTTTGGGTAAATCCATCGGCTGGGAATGCAACAAAAAATGGAAAACACCCCGCGCCGGAGAAGGGAGGGGTGTGAAGCATCCGATTTTAGGTGGGCTGGCCGCCCCGCGTGGGCGTCGCGCCTAGAATCTGGCCGCCGCCACTGACATTCCCTTCCCGACTGCTTCCAACGCCCCTGGCCATGCCGGAATCCAAGCCCGATTTCCCGTCCGATCCGCCGTCCGGCACGCCGGCAGATGCGCCGCGCCTGTTCGCGCTGATCCCCTGCGCGGGCACCGGCAGCCGCGCCGGCATGGCGCTGGCCAAGCAGTACACGCTGGTTGCCGGGCAGGCCATGGTGCGGCACACCGTCGATGCGTTCCGTGCCCTGCGTGGCGAGCTTGCCGGGCTGTGGGTCGTCATTGCCGCGGACGATGAGGCTTTCCGTCGCATCCTTCCTGATTTCGGCCGGAGACCCGGTCAAGACGGCGCCGGTGAACACCTGCTTGCCGCAGGCGGCGCCACACGCGCCGCCACGGTACTGAACGGCCTTCGTGCGTTGCTCGCCCATGAAACCGCAGGTGCGCAGGCCGATGACTGGGTGCTCGTGCACGACGCCGCGCGTTGCCTCGTCACGCCGGCGCAAATCCGCGCGCTGGTCGCGGCCTGTCGCCATGATGCGGTGGGCGGCCTGCTGGCCCATCGCCTGGCCGACACGCTCAAGCAGTCCGCGGCCGCCGGTGCAGATGCACGCGTCTCAGCCACGCTCGACCGCAGCGACAAATGGCTGGCCCAGACACCGCAGATGTTCCGCATCGGCGCGCTCATCGAGGCGCTGGAGAAGGCGGGCACGCAGGTGACCGACGAAGCCGGCGCCATGGAAGCGATGGGCCTCGAGCCCCTGCTCGTGCCTGGCAGCGCGCAGAATTTCAAGGTCACCTACCCCGAGGACTTCGCGCTTGCGGAGGCCGTGCTCAACAGTCGAAAGTGAAAGAATTCCCATGAACATCCGCATCGGCGAAGGCTGGGACACACACGCGCTGGTCGCCGGCCGCAAACTCATGCTCGGTGGCATCGAAGTCCCGCACACGATGGGGCTGATGGGCCATTCGGATGCGGACGCCTTGCTGCATGCCATCACGGACGCGCTGCTCGGCGCTGCCGCGCTGGGCGACATCGGCCGGCATTTTCCGGATACCGATGCGCAGTTCAAGGGGGCCGACTCCGCCGTGCTGCTGGCTGAGGCGGCGCGCCGCGTGCGTGCGGCCGGATGGGAGATCGGCAACGTCGACAGCACCATCGTCGCGCAGGCGCCCAAGCTGGCCCCGCACATTCCCGCGATGTGCGCACGCATTGCGCAGATGCTGGGGGTGGCGGTCGGTCAGGTGAACGTGAAGGCCAAGACGGCCGAGAAGATGGGCCCGGTGGGCGAGGGGCGTGCCATGGAGGCACGGGCGGTGGCGCTGCTGTTCAAGGCCTGAGCCCGCCCTTACCGAGCGCGCTGCAGCTTGATGTGCGCCGCCAGTCCGCCTGAACTGGCATTCGACAGGGTGAATTCCCCACCCATGCGCTGGATCGTCTTGTCCACGATCGACAGGCCCAGGCCGGCACCGGTTGCCTCGGTGCGCGCGGTGTCGCCCCGGAAGAACGGCTTGGTCAGGTTGGCGAGGACGTCCGGCGGCACGCCCTGACCGTAGTCGCGCACACGCAGCAGCACCGATGTTTCGCGCGCCCGCGCCACCATGGTCACCGTCGCCACGCCTGTCTGCGGCGTCTTGCCGTAGCGGCGCGCGTTTTCCAGCAGGTTGGAGACGACACGAGCGAGCTCCACATCGTCCGCCATCACCTTCAGGTTCTCGGGGATGTCCACTTTCACGCGGATGTCCTGCTGTTCCTGAACCGCGTAGGTGCAAAGGTCGACCACCTCGCGCAGCGACACGGGGCTCAGCTCCACATGGTCGGGCCGCGCGTAGTCCAGGAACTTGTCGATGATGGCGTCGAGTTGCGTGATGTCGGCTGCCATGTGGGCGCGCGCGGTTTCGTCGGACACGCTCATCTCGGTTTCAAGCCGCAGACGGGCCAGCGGCGTGCGCAGGTCGTGCGAAATACCGGCCAGCATGACGGCGCGGTCCTGCTCGATCTTGGCGAGCTGCTCGGCCATGCGGTTGAAGCCGATGTTCACCTCGCGGATTTCGTTGGTGACGGTTCGTTCGTCCAGCCTG
Organism: Variovorax sp. VNK109; assembly: GCF_049445855.1. NCBI lineage: Bacteria > Pseudomonadati > Pseudomonadota > Betaproteobacteria > Burkholderiales > Comamonadaceae > Variovorax > Variovorax sp. VNK109. Next base: position 179,528 of record NZ_JBMSDV010000002.1, read on the forward strand.
CTGGCAGCGAAATCGCCGTCGCGGACGCGGCTGGCCGCGAACGAGAGCTTTTTCAGCGGCCGGTTGATCAGGCCGGCAATGACTGCCGCGCCGGCCAGGGAAAGGGCCGCGGCGATGATCAGCCAGATGAGCCAGGTGCGGCCACCCACGCGCGAGAAACGGGTGGGGTCCACCAGCAGCCAGTAGGCGTCGCCGTCGATCACGAAACCGACCCAGAGGCCGGGTTCGCCGTTGACACTGCTGGCTACCGTGGTGCCGGCGCCCAGGCGCGCCACCAGTTCTTCGGTGATGCGCTCATCCAGCGCGTCACTCGTGAACGGCTCGTAGGTGTCCACAGGTTCGCGCGGCAGGATGCGCACGCCTTCCTGGTCGGCCAGTGTCTTGATGAGCGACACGCGGGCGATCGAGTCCGAATACACCAGGGCGGCACGGGTCAGGTTGACCAGCGACGCAAGCTGGTGCGCCGTCTGGATGGCGCGGGGTTCGTATTCGAGCGAGCGGAAGGTCTGCAGCCAGGCAACGGTGCAGCCGACGAGCAGCAGGGCCAGCAGGAAAAACGTGCGCCAGAAAAGGCTCAACCCCACCTTGGGCCGCATCTCCAGTGGCGCAGGCAGGGTTTCGAGGGGAGCAGGCTGGGTGCCGTCGATCGCCGGGTCGTGCATCGAGCCTCAGTCTAGCGGGAGTACTGCCTGATCCCCTGCTTCAGCCCGCACCGTCCGGCACGAACACGTAGCCCACGCCCCACACCGTCTGGATGTAGCGGGGCGCGGCGGCGTCGGCTTCCACCAGCTTGCGCAGGCGGGAAATCTGCACGTCCAGGCTGCGGTCGAAGGGTTCGAACTCGCGGCCGCGTGCCAGCAGGGCCAGCTTCTCGCGCGACAGCGGCTGGCGCGGGTGGCGCACCAGCGCCTTGAGCATGGCGAATTCGCCGGTGGTGAGCTGCAGCTCCTCGCCGTTCTTGCGCAGCGTGCGGGCACCCAGATCGAACGAGAACGGGCCGAAGGTCACGGTCTCGTTGTCGGTGGACGGAGCGCCCGGGGCTTCCTGCGGCGGACGGCGACGCAGCACGGCATGCACGCGGGCCAGCAATTCGCGGGGGTTGAAGGGCTTGCCAAGGTAATCGTCGGCACCGACTTCCAGGCCGACGATGCGGTCCACGTCCTCGCCCTTGGCGGTGAGCATGATGATGGGGGTGCGGTCGTTGGCAGCGCGCAGGCGCCGGCAGATCGAGAGGCCGTCTTCGCCGGGCATCATGAGGTCGAGGACGATCAGATCGACGGCTTCACGCAACACGATGCGGTTCAGGGCCTTGCCATCCTCGGCCACCATGACTTCAAATCCCTCTTGCGTCAGGTAGCGGCGGAGCAGGTCGCGGATGCGGGCGTCGTCATCCACCACGAGGATCTTGTCTGTGCGGGCTTGGGTTTGTGTCATGAGTTGCCAAATTGAATTTGTAACAGCGCCGATTCTGGGCCTCTCACGTCTCACAAACCATGTTTTTCCCCACAGTTTGACACTATGTTACATATGTTGCCCTCACTCGCAGGCGCCGGTTGGAGACGGTGTTTACTTGCCTCATGCCGAATCCATTGAGGTGTACCGATGAAGTTCAACCGTCCTCTTCTTATTTCCGCTGTGGCCCTTCTCGCGCTGCCCGTGCTGCTGCCAGCCCGTGCCCAATCCATGGGCCGCCCGGGCGCGAACCCGGAGATGGGTCGTCAGGAAGAAGACGCGCTGCGTGCGCAGCGCCGTCTGGAATTGCGCCACGCGATCGAATCGCAACGCGGCGGTGTGTCGCAAGCGTCCAAGGACGGCCTGGGTGCACCCAGTCTCTCTCCTGAGCAGAAGGCGCAATTGCGCGAGCAGCTGCGCCGGCAGTACGGTGCCTCGGCGGATGGGCGCGTCGAGCCCCGGCCGCCGGGCGGTCCGCGGCCCTGACGCTTGCGGGTTGCTTCCGGGTTGCATTCCCGCTGTCACCCCGCCCCTGTCATCCGCGCTCGTATGCCGGCGCGTTGGGCTCTCGCCTGAATTTCAACAACAAGGACATCCATGCATCTGAATCCGAAGAAGACCGTCGCCGCCTGCCTGATCGCTGGCATGCTTTCCATGTCTGCCGTCGTGGCGGGCGCGCAGACGCTTCCCGAGCCGCAAAACGTGGCGCAACTGTCCGCGAGCGGGCAGGTCGAGGTCCAGCAGGACTTGCTGGTGCTGACGCTGTCGACCACGCGTGAAGGCGCCGACCCGAACACGGTCCAGGCGCAGCTCAAGGCAGCGCTCGACACGGCGTTGAACGAGGCGAAGAAGGCCGCGCAACCCGGCCAGATGGACGTGCGCACCGGCAACTTCAGCCTGAACCCGCGCTACACGCGCGACGGCAAGATCAACGGCTGGCAGGGTTCCGCCGAGCTGGTGCTGGAAGGGCGCGACTTTTCGCGCATCACCGGCACCGCAGGCCGCATCCAGACGCTGACGATGGGCGGTGTGGCCTTTGGCCTGAGCCGCGAGCAGCGCGCCAGGGTGGAAGCCGACGCGCGCGCCCAGGCTATCGACCAGTTCAAGCAGCGTGCGCAGGAAATTTCGCGCAGCTTCGGCTTCAGCACGTATTCACTGCGTGAAGTCAGCATCAACAGCAGCGATCAGGGTGGCGTGCCGCGTCCGCGCATGATGGCCATGGAAGCCAAGGCCGCCATGGACTCCGCCGTGCCGGTCGAGGCCGGGAAGACCACCGTGGTGGTCAACGTCTCCGGATCGGTGCAGATGAAGTAAGCGGGGAAGGCGGCCTTGTCGGGGGCCTTACTGGGCTGCCCAGCCGCCGTCCATGTTCCACGCCACGCCACGCACGTTATTGCCGGCGGGCGAGCAGAAGAACACGGCGAGGTCGCCCAGCTCTTCGGGCGTGGTGAACTGCAGTGAAGGCTCCTTCTCGGCCAGCAGGTCATGCCTGGCCTTCTCGACGGTGATGCCTTCGCGCGCGGCGCGGTCGTCGATCTGCTTCTGTACCAGCGGTGTCAACACCCAGCCCGGGCAGATGGCGTTGCAGGTGACGCCCGTGGTTGCGGTTTCCAGCGCCAGCGCCTTGGTGAATCCGACGATGCCGTGCTTGGACGCGACATAAGCCGACTTGCCTGCCGACGCGACCAGCCCGTGCGTGGACGCCACGTTGATGATGCGGCCCCAGTTGGCTTCACGCATGGCGGGAATCGCCAGACGGCTGGTATGGAACGCGCTCGTCAGGTTGATGGCGATGATGGCGTCCCACTTCTCGGGCGGGAAGTCCTCGACCTTGGCGACGTGCTGGATGCCGGCGTTGTTGACCAGGATGTCGACGCGGCCGAATTCGGCGGCTGCAAACTTCATCATGTCGGCGATATCGGCGGACTTGCTCATGTCGGCGCCGTGGTAGCCCACCTTGGCGCCCAGCGCGGCAATCTCCGCCTTGGGTCCTTCGGCGTCGCCGAAGCCATTGAGCACGATGTTGGCGCCCTGGCTGGCGAGGCGACGGGCGATGCCGAGGCCGATGCCGCTGGTGGAACCGGTGACGAGAGCTGTTTTGCCTTTGAGCATGATGGAGTTTCTCCGGATGAATTACGATGCCGCGAAGCACCTGGCCTGTGAGCGGTGCTTAGCAATTATCAAGCCGCCAACATCATTTTCATGACCGACCCCCAATTGCTCGACCTTCCCTGCCCGGATGCCTCGGGCGGTCATCGCATGGCGTACGCGCAGTGGGGCGACGCTTCCTCGCCGCGCGTGGTCGTGTGCGTGCACGGGCTCTCGCGCCAGGGGCGCGACTTCGACGAACTGGCCCGGGCCATCGTGGCGCGTGCGGGTGGCGCCATCCGGGTGGTGTGCCCCGATGTGGTGGGTCGCGGCCGGAGCGACTGGCTGCGTGACCCGACGGGCTACCAGATTCCCTCTTACGCCGCTGACATGCTGGCCATGTTGGGCCAGCTTCATGCGCAGGCACCCATCACGCAGTTGGACTGGGTGGGCACCAGCATGGGTGGGTTGATCGGCATCGTCGTCAGCGGGCAGCCCGGCTTGCCATTGCCCGTGCCTGTGCGCAAGCTCGTTCTCAACGACGTCGGGCCTGTCATCCAGTGGGACGCTCTGCAACGCATCGGTACTTATCTGGGAAATACCGGCCGGTTCGAGTCCGTCGAGCAGGCTGCGGACGCGATGTGGGCCATTTCCACCAGCTTCGGACCGCATACGCGCGAGCAGTGGCTGGCGCTCTCGCGTCACATGGTCAAGCCCCTGGCGGCCGATGGTGAAGCCGTCACGCTGCACTACGACCCCGCGATCGCCGTGCCGTTCCGCGCACTCACGCAGGAAGCCGCCACGCAAGGCGAATCGCTGCTGTGGCAGTTGTACGACGGCATCAAGGCGCAGACACTGCTGCTGCGTGGCGCGCAGTCGGATCTGCTGTCGCGCGACACCGCGCTGACCATGACGCAGCGTGGGCCGCATGCCCGTTTGATCGAGTTCGACGGCGTGGGGCATGCGCCCACGCTGGTGACATCTGCCCAGGTCGAACCGGTACTGTCGTTCCTGCTGGACTGAGCCGGGCCACCGGATGAAGAGCATCTCCGCCGAACAGCCCGAAGTGGTGCCGCAACTCGTGGCGGCCACGGCGCACAGCCTGCCGGAGCAGGCGGATGCGCTGACGCGTGCGCGTTCTTTCGCGGAACCCCTGATCGCCGGGGAAATGCTCGATACGGGCGAGAACACGCTGGCCCACGCGGATGCCGTTGCCGCAATCCTCAAGACCATCGGTGGTTCCGAGGCAATGCAGGCCGCCAGCTACCTGGTCTACGCCTGCGACCACCTGAACAAGCCGCACGAAGTGATCGCGAAGGCATTCGGCGAGAGCTTCGCAGCGCTGGCCATCGAAACCACGAAGCTCGTCAAGGTACAGCAGCAGGCGCGTGCCGCCGATGAGTCCGCGCAACTCGTCGACGACCCGAAGCTGCGTACCGAGAATGTGCGCAAGATGCTGCTGGCGTTCTCGCGCGATCTGCGCGTGGTCATGCTGCGCCTGGCATCGCGCCTGCAGACGCTGCGCCACTGCGCCGCACGCAAGGCCAGCGTCTCGCCGCAATTGGCGCGGGAGACGCTGCAGGTGTTCGCGCCACTGGCCAACCGGCTGGGCATCTGGCAGATCAAGTGGGAGATGGAGGACCTGGCGTTCCGCTTCCTCGAGCCCGACACCTACAAGGAGGTCGCCCGTCTGCTCGACGAGAAGCGCGTCGAACGCGAGGGGTACGTCGAGCAGTTGCGGGCAGGTCTCGAGAAGGATCTGAAGGCCCAGGGTATCCGCGCCACCGTGCACGGCAGGCCCAAGCACATCTATAGCATCGTGCGGAAAATGCGTGGCAAGTCTCTTGATTTCGACCGGGTATTCGACATTCGCGCATTGCGCGTGGTCGTTCCTGAAGTGACGGACTGCTACGCAGCCTTGAGTTGGGTGCACGCCCAGTTCCAGCCGCTGCCTGACGAGTTCGACGACTACATCGCCAGGCCCAAGGCGAACGGCTACCAGTCGCTGCACACCGTGGTGCTCGACGAGGCGGGCCGCGCGATCGAGATCCAGATCCGGACGCAGGCGATGCACGACCATGCCGAGTACGGCGTGGCGGCCCACTGGGCCTACAAGGAAGCAGGCAGCAAGGGCTACTCCGGCGTGTCCGCGGCCAGTGAATATGACGCCAAGATCGCCGTGTTGCGGCAACTGCTCGCATGGGAGCGCGACATGCTCGGCGAGCAGGGCGGAAACGAAGGTCTGTTCGACGATCGCATCTACGTGCTGACGCCCGACGCCGCCGTGGTCGAACTGCCGCAGGGCGCGACGCCGGTGGATTTTGCCTACACGGTCCACACGAGCCTGGGGCATCGCTGTCGCGGCGCGCGCGTGGACGGGGCCATGGTGCCGCTCAATACGCCCCTGCAGAACGGGCAGACGGTGGAGATCACCGCGGCCAAGGAGGGCGGGCCGTCACGTGACTGGTTGAACGCCGACCTGGGCTATCTGGTCAGCAACCGTGCGCGGGCCAAGGCGCGCGCCTGGTTCAATGCGCAGATCACGCACGAGACGATCGCGCGTGGTCGTGAATCGGTCGAGAAGTTGCTGCAGCGTGAGGGCAAGACGGCCATCAAGCTGGAAGACCTGGCGTCGCAACTGGGTTTCAAGTCGGCGGACAACCTGTTCGAAGTCGTCGGCAAGGACGAGTTCTCGCTGCGCAACATCGAAACGCTGCTCAAGCCGCCGGAGCCTGCCCTTGCCCCCGACGACTACCTGCTGCTCAAGAAGTCACGCAACACGGAAAAAACACCCAAGGGTGGCGTGCTTGTTGTCGGTATCGACTCGCTGATGACGCAACTCGCCAAATGCTGCAAGCCGGCGCCGCCTGACGATATCCGCGGCTTCGTCACGCGCGGCAAAGGCGTGAGCATCCATCGTGCCGATTGCAGCAACTTCCGGGAGATGGCCACGCGCAGTGAAGAGCGCGTGATCGACGTCGAATGGGGTTTGCCGCGCGGTGCCGAGGCGGCCGTGTATCCCGTGGACGTGTCGGTGGAAGCTGCCGACCGGCAGGGGCTGCTGCGCGATATCTCGGAAGTGTTCGCCAAGGAAAAGATGAACGTCATCGGCGTGCAGACGCAATCCATCAAGGGCACGGCCTGGATGACGTTCACCGTCGAGGTGGCGGATTCGGGCCGGCTCGCAAAGGTGTTGGGCATCGTGGCGGAGGTGTCAGGCGTGCGTTCGGCGCGCCGCAGGTGATGCTACAATTCCGCTTCTCGAACACCCTTAGGCGCGTAGCTCAGCTGGTTAGAGCACCACCTTGACATGGTGGGGGTCGTTGGTTCGAGTCCAATCGCGCCTACCAAGATCAACCCCGGAACCGAACTGGTCCGGGGTTTGTCGTTTCTGTCCCCATATCTATTGACGCCATCCGGCTCCTGCAACATCTTGTTGCGTAACAGACAAATTTGTCACCCGGAGTAGCTTTTTTGTTGCCTAGAATTTCCCGACAGACGGTGTTGTCGAGGTGATGTATGGATATGCGATTTCGTGAGCGCGGCCAGGTCCGGAAGTATGCGACTGAGCACGGCATTGCTGCGCTTGAGGAAGAGCTCGACTCCGGCCGGCTCGATCTCCGCAGCGTCATCCTCGTCGAACAGTGGCTGGAAGACGAGCCGCTGCGCGCAGCGAACCGTCGCAAGCGCAAGCTGCAGCGGCTCTGGAACGTTTTCGTCGCCGCCGTCTGGATTGCCGGCGCGGCGGGCGTGGGCCTGCTCGTCTGGGCCATGATGCGCTGACCCGGTCAGGGTAAACCTTGGGCTCCTTGGGGACCTTGATCCCTAGAATGTGTTGCCACGCAATACAGCCCGTCACGGGTGCAGCCGAGGAGTTCCGAAGTGCAAACCAAGAAGGCCGGGGGCCCCAAACCGGCGCAGCGCGTCATCAAGAAGTATCCCAACCGGCGGCTCTACGACACGGACACTTCAACCTACATCACCCTTGCCGAGGTCAAGCAGCTGGTCATGGCCAGCGAGGTTTTCGTCGTGCGCGATGCCAAGACCAACGAGGACCTGACGCGGGCAATCCTTCTGCAGATCATCCTGGAAGAAGAGGCGGGCGGCGAACCGATGTTCACCGAGGCCGTGCTGGCCAACATCATCCGCTTCTATGGCCAGGCCATGCACGGATACATGGGTTCCTACCTCGAGAAGAACATGCAGGCCATGCTGGACCTGCAGAACAACCTGACCGACCAGTCCAAGACCATCACGCCGGAAATGTGGACGCATTTCCTCAACGCCCAGGCACCGCTGATGCAGAACATGATGGGCGCCTACGTCGAGCAGTCCAGGAACGTGTTCGTGCAGATGCAGGAGCAGATGCAGAAACAGACCGAGCAGATGCTGGGCGCATTCGGCATCAAGCGCTAGGCTCTGGGACAATACGGGGATGAGCGAAGTTCTCACCCCCACGAACAAAACACCGAAAGTCGGATTCGTCAGCCTGGGTTGCCCCAAGGCGCTGACCGATTCCGAGTTGATCCTTACCCAGCTGAGTGCCGAGGGCTACCAGACCTCCAAGACCTTCGAGGGCGCTGACATCGTCATCGTCAACACCTGCGGCTTCATCGACGATGCCGTCAAGGAAAGCCTGGACACCATCGGTGAAGCCCTGGCCGGCAACGGTCGCGTGATCGTCACCGGCTGCCTGGGTGCCCGCTCGGGCGACGACGGCGGCAATCTGGTCAAGCAGATGCATCCGAGCGTGCTGGCCGTCACCGGACCGCATGCAACGCAGGAGGTGATGGACGCCGTCCATGCCAACCTGCCCAAGCCGCACGACCCCTTCATCGATCTCGTGCCGAATGCCTTCGGTGACGCCGGCGTCAAGCTCACGCCGCGCCATTACGCCTATCTGAAGATCAGCGAAGGCTGCAACCACCGTTGCACCTTCTGCATCATCCCGTCGATGCGCGGCGATCTCGTCAGCCGTCCCGTGGGGGATGTCCTTAAGGAGGCGCGAGCGCTGTTCGAAGGTGGTGTGAAGGAACTGCTGGTGATCAGCCAGGACACGTCGGCCTACGGGGTGGACGTGAAGTACAGAACCGGCTTCTGGGACGGCAAGCCCGTGAAGACACGCATGCTCGAACTGGCGCAGACGCTGGGCGATCTGGCCGAACCGTATGGTGCCTGGGTGCGCTTGCACTATGTGTATCCCTATCCGAGCGTGGACGAAGTCATCCCGCTGATGGCGACCGGACGCATCCTGCCGTACCTCGATGTCCCGTTCCAGCACAGTCACCCGGATGTGCTCAGGCGCATGAAGCGCCCGGCCAGCGGTGAGCGCAACCTCGAACGAATCCAGCGATGGCGTGAAGCCTGCCCCGAGATCGTGATCCGCAGCACGTTCATCGCCGGCTTCCCGGGCGAAACCGAGGCCGAGTTCCAGGATCTGCTGGACTTCGTGCGTGAGGCAGAAATCGACCGCGCGGGCTGTTTCGCCTACAGCCCGGTCGAGGGTGCGGCCGCGAACAGTATTGCGGGCATGCTGCCTCAGGAAGTGCGCGATGAGCGTCGTGCGCGCTTCATGGCTGTGGCCGAAGAAGTGTCCGCAGCCAAGCTCGCGCGCCGGGTGGGCGCGACCATGCAGGTGCTGGTGGATTCGGCGCCTGCCATGGGCCGCAAAGGAGGCGTCGGCCGTTCGTACGCCGATGCACCCGAGATCGATGGAACCGTTCGCCTGTTGCCGCCCGAGAAGATCAGCAAGACGCTGAAGGCCGGTGAGTTCACGCGCGCCCGCATCGTCGCTGCGCAGGGACACGATCTCGTGGCTGTTCCGCTTTGATGCCCCATCAATGCAGAAACAAAAAAGCCGCTGTGGATAGCGGCTTATGATCATCGCGAAGATGTATTTAAACTTGGTGCCCAGGAGAGGACTCGAACCTCCACGATGTTACTCGCTAGTACCTGAAACTAGTGCGTCTACCAATTCCGCCACCTGGGCAAGCGGACTGCAGTCTGGCTGCAACCCGATGTGTTTTCAGGAAAGAAAGAGATTCTATCATTAAAAATATCAGTACTTCCAGTGGCCTGCTCGACGAAGTGGAGGGCACCATCCAGGGCCACCGCGACGGACACGGCTTCGTTGTTCGCGACGACGGCGAATCGGACATCTACCTTCCCCCCAATGAAATGCGTGCTGTGCTTCACCGCGATCGTGTCAAGGCGCGCATCGTGCGGCATGACAGGCGCAACCGGCCCGAGGGCCGCGTGGTGGAAATCGTCGAGCGCCCAGAGCAGCCCATCATCGGCCGCCTCCTGCAGGAAGTGGGCGTATGGCTGGTGGCACCTGAAGACAAGCGCTACGGCCAGGACATCCTGATCCCCAAGGGCGCAACGGGCACCGCGAAGCCAGGGCAGGTTGTCGTGGTCGATCTGACCGAACCTCCAAGTCTTTACGGCCAGCCCGTGGGGCGCGTGAAAGAGGTGCTCGGTGAGGTGGATGATCCCGGCATGGAGATCGAGATTGCGGTTCGCAAATACGGCGTGCCGCACGAGTTCTCGCCCGCCTGCGTGGCGATGGCCCGCGCTTTGCCGGACAAGGTTCGCCCTGCCGACCGCAAGCAGCGTGTGGACCTCACGGACATCCCGCTAGTCACCATCGATGGCGAAGACGCGCGTGATTTCGACGACGCCGTGTATTGCGAACCCGCACGTGTGGGGCGCGCCAAGGGCTGGCGTCTGCTGGTAGCGATTGCCGATGTGAGCCACTACGTGGAGACGGGCAGTGCGATCGATATCGATGCCTACGACCGCGCGACCTCGGTCTACTTCCCGCGCCGCGTCATTCCGATGCTGCCGGAGAAGTTGTCCAACGGCCTGTGCTCACTCAACCCCGAGGTGGAACGCCTGTGCATGGTCTGCGACATGATGATCACGGCAAAGGGTGAGGTGCATGCATACCAGTTCTACCCGGCCGTGATGTGGAGCCACGCGCGTTTCACCTACACCGAGGTTGCGGCCATCCTTGCCAACACGCGCGGCCCCGAAGCCCAGCGCCGCAAGGACCTCGTGCCTGACCTGCTCAATCTGCACGACGTCTATCGCGCGCTGCTCGGCGCGCGCAACCAGCGTGGTGCGATTGACTTCGAGACCACGGAGACGCAGATCATCTGCGACGAGAACGGCCGCATCGAGAAGATCGTCCCGCGCGTGCGCAACGACGCGCACAAGCTGATCGAGGAGGCCATGCTGGCTGCCAACGTCTGCAGCGCCGACTTCATCTCGCAAAGCAAGCACCCGGGCCTGTACCGCGTCCACGAAGGCCCCACACCCGAGAAGAAGGAAATCCTGCGCGCCTACCTCAAGACCACGGGGGTGGGCATGTCGATCAGCGACGATCCCAAGCCGGGCGAATTCCAGGCCATTGCGGCGGCCACCAGGGACCGTCCGGACGCGCAGCAGATCCACACCATGCTGCTGCGATCGATGCAGCAGGCGATCTACACGCCGATCAACAGCGGGCACTTTGGGCTCGCCTTCGATGCCTACACCCATTTCACCAGCCCGATCCGGCGTTATCCGGACTTGCTGGTTCACCGCGTGATCAAGGCGATCCTGGGCAAGTCGCGCTATCAGTTGCCTGCGCTGCCTACGCCGGGCGAAGCGCATGCCAAGCTTGCCCGCCGGCTTGCAGCGCGGGTCAAGGAGCCCAGCGCCAAGCCCAGGAAGACCAGCGCCGAGCAGCAGGCCTGGGAGGCAGCCGGCCTGCATTGCAGCGCCAATGAAAGGCGTGCCGATGAGGCGAGCCGGGACGTCGAAGCCTGGCTCAAGTGCAAGTACATGCGCGAGCATCTGGGCGAAGAATATGGCGGTGTCGTCACGGCGGCGACGAGTTTCGGCATCTTTGTGACGCTGGACGCCATGTACGTCGAAGGCCTGGTTCACATCACAGAGCTCGGCGGTGAGTACTTCAAGTTCGACGAGGCGCGCCAGGAACTGCGCGGCGAACGAACCGGCATCCGCTATGCCATTGGTACGCGTGTGCGCGTGCAGGTGAGCCGCGTCGATCTGGACGGCCGCAAGATCGACTTCCGCCTGGTGCGCGACAACGACGATCCGGTCGTGCAGCGCGCCATGAAGGACAAGGGAGCATCAACCGGCGTGCCGACCAAGGCGTCGGTGAAGCGCGCCTCGCGCGGCAAGTCGGACAGCAAGGCGGACCGAGCGCCCAAGTCGCCGATCCAGGCGCTCAAGGCGGCGGTCAAGAAGGCTGTCGCCAAGAACAAAAGCCGCAAGTCGCGGAGATGATGTGCCGCGCGTTTTGCAAACCAGAAAACAGGAAACAAGAGACATGAGTTCATCAGGAAGAGTTGCCATCGTCACGGGTGCTGGCACGGGTATCGGGAAAGCCGCAGCGCTGGCGCTGCTCAAGGATGGCTGGCGTGTTGCGCTGGCGGGCCGCAGGCCAGAGCCGCTGGCTCAGGTGATCGAAGAGTCCGGCGCGGGAGCTGCCGCGCTCGCAGTGCCCACGGACGTTGCAGACCCGGCGTCGGTTCGAGAGTTGTTCGATGCGGTGGTCAGGCAGTTCGGCCGCGTGGATCTGCTGTTCAACAACGCCGGAGTCGGCGCACCCGCGGTGCCCATCGATGAACTGACGATCGAGCAATGGAAGAACGTGGTGGACATCAACCTCAACGGCATGTTCTATTGCATCCAGAACGCGTTCCGCGTGATGAAGGCGCAAAGCCCCAAGGGTGGTCGCATCATCAACAACGGCTCGATCTCGGCGACCACCCCGCGTCCGATGTCCATCGCTTATACGGCGACCAAACATGCCGTGACCGGCCTCACCAAGACGGCCTCGCTGGACGGCAGAAAACACGACATTGCCGTCGGTCAGATCGACGTGGGCAATGCCGGCACCGAACTGGCCATGCGCATGGCCAAGGGCGTGCCGCAGGCGAACGGTGAAATCGCACCGGAGCCGCTGATGGACGTGGCCATCGTCGGCCAGTCGCTGCTGTACATGGCCAACCTGCCGCTGGAAGCCAACGTCATGTTCCACACGGTGATGGCGACGAAGATGCCTTTCGCCGGTCGCGGCTGAGAGACGGGTTGCCAGGACTAGCGGAAGTTGCCGCTCCCGGCGAGTTGCGCAAGACGCGACGCGGTCAGCACCTCTTGCGCCGGCCATGAATCGGCAAGTTGCGCGTGTCGGGCGACGGCCTGGCAGGCGGCGCGGACTGCGGTTTCGCCGCGTGCCAGCCGGGCACCGATCATTCCCGCAAGCACATCACCGGTGCCCGCGGTTGCCAGTCTGGCATTGCCGCCATGGTGGATACGCGGCAGCTCACCGGGCGCAGCGATGACCGTGCCCGAGCCTTTGAGGACAACAACGACGCCGAATCGACCAGCCAGGGTCTGCGCTGCCTGGAGCCGGTTGGCCTGAACATCGGCGGTGCTGCATTCCAGCAGGCGTGCAGCCTCCAGAGGATGGGGCGTCATCACCGTCGGGCGCAGGCCCGCCCGACGACTTCGCGCAACAAGCAGGTGCTGCAATTGCGCGTCGGCGGCGATTGAATTGAGCGCATCGGCGTCCAGCACGAGTTGCCGGGCGTTTGAAAGAACCCGGGGCAGTTCAAGGCGGATGACATCACCGCCGCCGCACCCGCAAACCACTGCGCACTGCGTGTAGTCCAGCGAGCTGGCTGCCCTCATCATCAGCTCGGGTTGACCGGCATCGACGCTGGCCGATGTGTCCAGCAGCGCAGCGAAGACGCGACCTGCACCTGAATGCAGCGCCGCGCGTGCCGCCAGGAGTGCGGCTCCCGCCATGCCGGGCGCGCCCCCGACGACAGTCACGTCGCCGTAACTTCCCTTGTGACTGGCGTGAGGGCGCGCGTCTTCCATTTCATGGGCGTTGAGCATGGCGACTGGCAACGCCGAGTCCGTGGTGACGTCCAGCGCGTCGCACCACACGGTACCGGCGAGATCACGCCCCTGGCCTGTGAACAGGCCAGGCTTGAGCGTGAGGAGGCTGAGTGTGTCGTGCGCATGCACGACAGCGCCAAGCCCGGCGCCGAGCGGCATGCCGGTATCTGCGTTCAGGCCGGACGGCACGTCAATCGCCAGTACACGATTGGCATGGCGGCTCATGTGGTCGATCCACGTCGCCATGAGTCCTTGTGGCGCCCGGGTTGCCCCGATGCCGAGCAACGCGTCGATGACCAGATCTGCGCGACGAGGCGGTTCCCGCGAAATTCTCACGCCTGTGTGTCCCGCCCGTTGCCATGCGGCATGCGCGTCTTGCGGCGCGTCATCGGGATTCCCGAGATATGTGACCGTCAACGGAAAGCCCGCTCGATGGAGATGCACTGCCGCCTCCAGGCCGTCGCCGCCGTTGTTGCCGGGGCCACAGGCGATCCAGACATGCCGGGCGTGTGGCTGCAGGGCCATGGCCAGTTTCGCCACTGCCAGGCCTGCCCGCTGCATCAGCGCATGGTCGGGCAATGCGCCAGCAGCGGCGTGCTCGATGCGCCTTGTGGACGCGATGTCGTGCAGGGAATGCCCGTGGCCGGTGTGGATGCGCTGCATGCCGGCCATTGTGTCAGTGCGCGCTCAACGCGCGAAGCGCGAGATACCCAGTCCCTCGAGATCCACGTCAGGCGACCTGCCGGCCAGCAGATCGGCCATGGCGCGCGCACTGCCGCAACTCAAGGCCCAACCGCTGGAGCCGTGTCCGAGGTTGAGCCAGACGCCGGGTACGCCGCTCGAACCGACGATGGGCGGACCGTCCGGCAGCATGGGGCGTGCGCCTTTCCATTCCTGCACGCCCGCGCTGAGTTGCGCCGCGCCCGGAAACCAGTCGTGCAGCACTTTGTAGAGCGTGCGCAATGCGGCGGGCGAATGGGTCTGCGGCGAACCGCCGATCTCTGCGCTGCCAGCCACGCGGACGCGATTGCCCAGGCGCGAGATGGCGACCTTGTAGCGCTCGTCCATGATGCCACTGCGCGGTGCGTTGAGTGGCTCACGGATTGGGGCGCTCACCGAATAGCCATGGACTGCCGCCAGCGGAATCTTCAGGCCGAGAGGGCGCAGGAGTTCGGCGCTGGCAAGGCCCGCGCACACGACGATGGCGTCGAAGCGCTGGGTCGCTGCATCACCCTCGAATGCAAGCTCGCATGGAGCGGCGGCCGACAGTGGTTTCACACCCGCCTGGAACTCGAAGCGCGCGCCCAGCCGCTGGGCTTCGTTCTTCAGCATCAGCGCGAACTGCCGGCAGTTCGCCACTTCGTCGTCGGGCAGGTGGATGGCACCCAGAAACTGCGTGTCCGTGTTGATGGCAGGTTCGAGCTGTCGTGCCTCGGCTGCATCGATCTCGCGGAACTTGACGCCGCTGTCGCGCATCAGTTGCAGGCCGGGTTGGGCGAGTTGCCGCTCTTTCTCTGAGCGCAGCATCACCATGTAGCCGGCGCTGCGGTCGTAGTCGAGCTGCAGGTCGGCGGTGATCTGGTGCAGCCGCTCGCGGCTGTAGAAGGCCAGCCGCTGCAGGCGGGAACGATTCGCCAGATAGGCGTCGAGGCTACAGGCGCTCTGCCATTTCCACATCCACGCGAGATCGCCGGGCGCCAGTGGCAGCTTGAGCTTGACGGGGGCGTGCCGGCTGAAAAGATGGCCGATGACCTTGCGCCGCATGCCGGGTGCGGCCCATGGTGTCACGTAGCCCGGCGCGACGACGCCCGCATTCGCGAAGCTGGTTTCCTCGGCGGCTGCTCCGCGGCGTTCGAATACCGTGACTTCGTGGCCGTCGCTGGAGAGTTCCCAGGCGGTGGTGACACCGATGATGCCGGCGCCGACAATCGCAATTCTCATGAAAGCAGGGCCTCGGCCTGGGCGGCAATCGAGAGGATGTGGTCGTCGTGCAAGGCGGCGTGCCAGAGCATCAGGCCGACGGGCAGTTCGCCCTCGACATGGCACGGGATGGAGATGGCGCAGCCGTCCAGCATGTTGATCACGCCCGGATTGCGCAGGAGAAGGGCATTGACGCGGAAGAACTCCTCATCCCGCGTCGCACCGGGTGCGATGCTGGCAAAAGTGGGGGCGACGATGGGCACCGTCGGCGAAAGCACGGCATCGAAACCGCTGAGCGTGTCCTGCATCTTCGCGATCCAGCGAGCGCGCGCCTGCACCAGGTCGATGTAGTCGGCGGCCGACATCGTGGCACCGCGTTCCATGCGGGCCTTGACGCGGGGGTCGTAGCGGTCCCCATCGGAAGCCAGCAGCTTGCGATGCCATGCGTAGCTTTCAGCCGGCGAGAAGCTGGCGGCCGACTGCATGCCCGCCAGTTCGCCGATGGCTGACAAAGCGATCTCCTCGACCTTTGCGCCGGCGTCGCGCAGTTTGCGCACGGTGCGCTCGAACGCGGTGGCCACGGCAGGTTCGACGCCATCCAGCATCACGGTGCGCGCGACCGCGAACCTGCGCTCGGAAAGTGGGCGCGTGTCCACTGCCACTTTCGTGGCTGAAAGGATTTCATGGGCCAGCACGGCATCGCGCACCGAGCGGGTCATGGCGCAGACGGTGTCCAGCGTGGTCGACAGGGGCAGTGCACCCGTTGTCGGTACCAGCCGTGCCGTGTTCTTGAAGCCGACGATTCCGTTGAGCGCCGCGGGAATGCGTATCGAGCCGCCCGTGTCCGAGCCAAGCCCGATGAAGGCCGCGCCAGTGGCGACCGAGATGGCTGCACCGGACGACGAGCCCCCGGGGATGCGATGGACGTTGCCGTCCGCCACGTTGGCGGGTGTTCCGAAGTGCGGATTGATGCCGACCCCCGAGAACGCGAATTCGCTCATGTTCGTCCGGCCCAGCACAGCACCGCCAGCGGCGCGCAGGCGTGCCACTGCGGTGGCGTCCTGCACGGCAGGTTCGGCGGAGCCCAGAACCACGGAGCCCGATGCAGTGACGTCACCGGCCATGTCGAAGAGATCCTTGACCGAAATGGCCAGGCCGGCCAGCGGGAGCTTGCCGCCTGCTGCAGAGGCTGCCCGAGCCGTGTCGAAGCTGGTCTTGAGGAACACCTTGTCGCATCTGGCCGAAGCGGCTGTCGCGATGGATTTTTCGATCTCGGCCGTTGCCGTGGTGCTGCCCGCGGCAATGGCCTGGCGGGTGCTGTGAAGGTCGGGAAGCATGGGGAGGAATGGTGCCCTGTGTTATACTCTTTGGGTTTTGCTGCCGGGCACGGCCATTCGGCCCCACCCAGTGCAAAACAAATCGCAAACCAGCCCACTCAAGGTGTTGCACCCGTTGCAATTTCGGGCTGGATTTTAGACCCAACCTTCGGAGTTAATACATGTCCACGACCATGCGTCAAATGCTGGAAGCCGGTGTCCACTTCGGTCACCAGACCCGCTTCTGGAACCCCAAGATGGCCCCGTACATCTTCGGCCATCGCAACAAGATCCACATCATCAACCTGGAAAAGTCGCTGCCGCTGTTCCAGGAAGCGCAGAAGTACGCCAAGCAACTGGCTGCCAACCGCGGCACCATCCTGTTCGTCGGTACCAAGCGCCAGGCCCGTGAAATCCTGGCAACCGAAGCGCAACGCGCCGGCGTGCCTTACGTCGACCAACGCTGGCTCGGCGGCATGCTGACCAACTTCAAGACGGTCAAGACCTCGATCAAGCGCCTGAAAGACATGAAGGCCCAGCAGGAAGCTGGCCTGGACAGCCTGTCCAAGAAGGAACAGCTGATGTTCGCCCGTGAACTCGAAAAGCTCGAGAAGGACATCGGCGGCATCCAGGACATGGCCGCGCTGCCGGACGCCATCTTCGTGATCGATGTGGGCTTCCACAAGATCGCCGTTGCCGAAGCCAAGAAGCTGGGCATTCCGCTGATCGGTGTGGTGGACTCCAACCATTCGCCCGAAGGCATCGACTATGTGATCCCCGGTAACGACGACTCTTCCAAGGCCGTCACCCTGTACGCACGTGGCATCGCCGACGCCGTGCTCGAAGGCCGCGCCAATGCCGTGAACGACGTGGTCAAGGCCGTGTCCGAAGGCAGCGACGAATTCGTCGAAGTCGAAGAGGGCGCCTCTGCCTGAGTCCGCTTCCGAGCTTCCGGAAAGGGGCTCGTGTAGCCCCTTTTTTACAACTGATTTGCGTTTGAACTGAATACGGAGAATTTGATGGCTGCAATTACCGCAAGCATGGTTGCCGAACTGCGTGCAAAGACCGATGCCCCCATGATGGAGTGCAAGAAGGCGCTGACCGAAGCCGACGGCAACATGGAAAAGGCTGAAGAGATCCTGCGCGTCAAGCTGGGCAACAAGGCCGGCAAGGCGGCAGCCCGCGTGACGGCCGAAGGCGTGGTTTCCAGCTTCATCGACGGCACCACCGGTGCTTTGCTCGAAGTGAACTGCGAAACCGACTTCGTGACCAAGAACGACAGCTTCATTGCACTGGCCAAGGCTGCCGCCGAACTGATCGCGAAGAACAATCCCGCCGACATCGCTGCGCTGGGCGCGCTGTCCTACAGTGCCGACGGCTTCGGCCCCACGCTGGAAGACGTCCGCAAGGGCCTGATCGGCAAGATCGGCGAGAACATGAGCTTCCGCCGCTTCAAGCGTTTCGATTCCGGCTCCAAACTGGCGAGCTACCTGCACGGCACGCGCATCGGCGTTGTGGTCGAGTTCGACGGTGACGAAGTTGCGGCCAAGGACGTCGCGATGCACATCGCCGCCATGAAGCCCGTTGCGCTGACCAGCGCCGACGTGCCGGCCGATCTGATCGAGAAGGAGCGCTCTGTCGCCACTGCCAAGGCTGCCGAATCTGGCAAGCCGGCCGATATCGTCGCCAAGATGATCGAGGGCTCGGTGCAGAAGTACCTGAAGGAAGTCTCGCTGTTCGACCAGCCTTTCGTGAAGAACGACAAGCAGACGGTTGCCCAGATGCTCAAGGCCGCCAACACGACCGTCAAGGCGTTCACGCTGTACGTCGTGGGTGAAGGCATCGAGAAGAAGGTGGACGACTTCGCCGCCGAGGTGGCTGCCCAGGTGGCTGCTGCCAAGGGCGCAGCCTGAGCGCCGCAGACCGCAGCGAAGCCAGCCCGCCGCCGGAGAACCCCGCTACACTCACGACCGAACCAAGGAGCCCATCGATGTCCGACGCCAAGCCAGCCCACAAGCGAATCCTGCTCAAGCTGTCTGGCGAGGCGCTCATGGGTGACGACCAGTTCGGTATCAATCGCGCCACCATCGTCCGCATGGTCGAAGAGGTGGCCGATGTCACTCGCATGGGTGTCGAGGTGGCCGTGGTGATCGGCGGCGGCAACATCTTCCGCGGCGTCGCCGGTGGCTCGGTCGGGATGGACCGCGCCACGGCCGACTACATGGGCATGCTGGCCACGGTGATGAACTCGCTGGCGCTGGCCGATACCATGAACAAGCAGGGCCTGATTGCCCGCGTCATGTCTGCGATCGCCATCGAGCAGGTGGTCGAACCTTATGTCCGCCCCAAGGCGTTGCAGTACCTCGAAGAGGGCAAGGTCGTCATCTTTGCAGCCGGTACGGGCAACCCTTTCTTCACCACCGACACGGCTGCTGCGCTGCGTGGCGCCGAGATCGGTGCCGAGCTGGTGCTGAAGGCAACCAAGGTCGACGGCGTCTACACGGCCGACCCGAAGAAAGACCCGACCGCGACGCGCTATTCCAAGCTGACGTTCGACGAGGCCATCGCGCAGAACCTGGGCATCATGGATGCGACCGCGTTTGCGTTGTGTCGCGACCAGAAGCTGCCCATCAAGGTGTTTTCCATTTTCAAGCACGGTGCGCTCAAGCGCGTCGTGATGGGCGAGGACGAGGGCACCCTCGTCTACGCGTGAGGAGATCGATATGAGCATCCCGGACATCCGCAAGGGCGCCGAGGCCAAGATGGACCAGTCCATCGCCGCCTTCCGCAACAACCTGGCCAAGATCCGCACCGGCCGCGCCAATCCGGCGCTGCTCGATTCGGTGCAGGTCGAGTACTACGGCTCGATGGTGCCGCTTTCGCAGGTGGCCAACGTGTCGCTGCTCGATTCGCGCACGCTGAGCGTCCAGCCCTGGGAAAAGGGCATGGGCCCGAAGATCGAGAAGGCCATCCGCGAAAGCGATCTGGGCCTGAACCCTGCGAGCATGGGCGACCTGATCCGCGTGCCGCTGCCCGCCATGAGCGAAGAGCGCCGCAAGGAAATGACCAAGATCGTGCGCAGCGAAGGCGAGAACGCGAAGATCGCCATCCGCAACCTGCGACGCGACGCCAACGAGGCGGTCAAGAAGCTGGTCAAGGACAAGCAGGTCTCCGAAGACGATCAGAAGCGCTCGGAGGGCGATATCCAGAAGGTCACCGACAAGCATGTCGCGGAGATCGATCAGCTCGTCACAGCCAAGGAACAGGAGATCATGGCCGTCTGACGGCCTGATCCGCGCCTTCATGGCTGAAGCGCCGCTTCACGTCGCCATCATCATGGATGGCAATGGCCGGTGGGCCACCCGGCGGCTCCTGCCGCGCGTGGCGGGCCACAAGCAGGGGGTTGATACCCTGAAGCGTTGTGTGTCTGCCTGCATGGAGCGCGGCATCGGTGTGCTCACGGTCTTTGCCTTTTCTTCCGAGAACTGGGAGCGCCCCGCAGACGAAGTGTCGGGCCTGCTCGATCTTCTGGCGGGTGCGTTGTCTCGTGAAGTGGCGGAGCTGCAGGCCAATGGTGTGCGCCTGCATTTCATCGGCAACCGCGCAGCACTTTCCGCCAAGGTGTGCCAGGGCTTTGCGCAGGCCGAAGCTTCGACGGCGCACAACGCGCGACTCGTCCTCAACATCTGCTTCAACTATGGCGGGCGCTGGGACATTGTGCAGGCTGCGGCCAAGCTCGCTGCACGCGGCGTGCCCATCACGGAAGAAGCGCTGGGTGCCGAACTCTCTCTGGCACACGTTTCGCCGCCCGACCTGCTGATCCGTACCGGCGGCGAACAGCGCGTCAGCAACTTCCTGCTCTGGCAGCTCGCCTACAGCGAACTCTATTTCTGTGACACGCTCTGGCCGGACTTCGACGCAGCGGCTCTCGACCTTGCACTGGGCTCTTTCAGCGGACGTGAACGCCGTTTCGGCAAGACGTCGGCCCAGATTTCGGCACAAGGATCCGGCGACGCGCCCACGCAGGCCAGCCGTCTGGCCGCCTGAGGAAAAATCCATGCTCAAGCAGCGCGTGATCACCGCCATCGTCCTGTTGGCCATCCTTCTGCCCGCGTTGTTCTACCCCTCGCCGGAACCGTTCTGCGCGGTGGTGCTGCTGCTGATTGCGGCGGGCGGCTGGGAGTGGGGCAAGCTCAACGGGCTGGGGCAGGGCATGTCGCTCGTCCTGGCGGGCGTCTGTCTCGCGCTGTGCGGGGCGTCGTGGTGGGCAGGTTTGCTCCAGCAGCAACTCACATGGCTGTGGATCCTGGCAGGCTCTGCCTGGGTGCTGGCGGGGGCATGGCTTATCCGCAGCGGCGTTCCCGGCTGGCCTCGCGTTCCGAAAGCGGTACGCCTCGTCGGCGGCATCGCTGTCCTGTGCGTGGCGTGGCTTGCTGCTGCGCAGGCGCGTATCGCCGGCATCAACTTCCTGCTGTCGATCCTTCTGCTCGTGTGGGTGGCCGACATCTTTGCGTACTTTGCCGGCCGGGCATTGGGCCTGCGATGGACGCGCGTCAAGCTCGCGCCCGCCATCAGTCCCGGCAAAAGCTGGGAGGGTGTCTGGGGCGGCATGGCCGGCGTGGTGCTCGTCGCACTGGCCTGGGTGTGGGCGGATGCGCACTGGCAGTCGGCTGTGCCGAGTTTCTATTCGGTCCTGGCATCGCGCGGCCTCTGGCTCATGCTGCTCGCCGTGCTGTTCATGGCCGCGATGAGCGTTGTTGGTGACCTCGTGGAATCGCTTATCAAGCGCAGTGTCGGTGTGAAGGACAGCAGTGGCCTGCTGCCGGGGCATGGTGGCGTACTCGACCGGGTGGATGCACTGCTTCCCACGCTGCCACTGGCGCTGATGCTGACCTCTCTGCCCACTGCATGAAGAAACAACGTGTTGTCGTCCTGGGCGCGACCGGGTCGGTCGGTGCCAATACGCTGGATGTGATCGCCCGGCATCCGGAGCGCTATGAAGTCTTTGCCCTGACGGCCGCCACCAAGGTGGATGCGCTGCTGAAGCAATGCGTTCAGTTCCGCCCGGCATTCGCCGTCATGACCGGCGAGCCGCATGGGCGGGAACTGGCGCGACAGGTCGAGTCGCTGGGTCTCCCGACGAAAGTGCTCTGGTCTGCGGCGGACCTGTCGATGGTGGCCGCGCACGAGGAGGTCGACGTCGTCATGGCCGCCATCGTGGGCGCCGCTGGTCTGGCCCCCTGCCTTGCGGCAGCGCGCGCAGGCAAACGCCTGTTGCTCGCGAACAAGGAAGCGCTGGTGCTCGGGGGCGAGGTGTTCCTCGGGGCAGTCCGTCAGGGCGGCGCGACGCTGCTGCCCATCGACAGTGAGCATTCGGCAATTTTCCAGTCGCTTCCCGACGATCCGGCCACATGGAATGAGCGGGTCGAGAAGATCATCCTCACGGCGTCGGGCGGTCCATTTCGTACGCGTGACCCTGCAACGCTGCATGACGTCACGCCGGATCAGGCGTGCGCCCATCCGAACTGGATCATGGGTCGCAAGATCTCGGTGGATTCGGCCACCATGATGAACAAGGCGCTGGAGGTCATCGAGGCGTGTTACCTGTTCGGGTTGCCGCCGCGTCGCATCGAAGTCGTGATCCACCCGCAGAGCATCATCCACTCGATGGTGCAATATCACGACGCTTCGGTGGTCGCGCAACTGGGCACGCCGGATATGCGCGTGCCCATCGCCTACGGCCTGGCCTGGCCCGAACGGGTGGCCAGTGGCGCGGCTGCGCTCGACTTCCTGTCGCTGCCACCGATGACTTTCGAACCTGCGGATGCCGTGCGCTTTCCGGGGCTGCGGCTGGCCTGGCAGGCGCTGGAGGCGCCGGCCGGCACCACGGCGGTGCTCAACGCCGCCAACGAAGTGGCGGTCGAGGCCTTCCTGGCGGGCCGGATACGTTTCGATCAAATTCTTGAAGTCAATCTTGCAACTCTCGATGGCGTTACCATCTCCAAGCCGGGGTCGCTGGACGATCTGCTGGCCCTGGACGCACTGACGCGCGGGAAGGCAGGCCAGGAAGTCCGGCGCATCGGCATTCCATAAATACGGGGGTCATGCTCATGCTGACAGTGGTTGCATTCGTGGTGGCCTTGGGCCTGTTGATCGCTGTGCACGAGTACGGGCACTATCGCGTGGCGGTCGCCTGCGGCGTCAAGGTGCTGCGCTTTTCCGTGGGTTTTGGCAAGCCGCTGTACACATGGCGGCCCCGCAAGCAGCGGCCCAACCAGTCCACCGAATTCGTCATCGGCGCCATTCCACTGGGTGGCTACGTCAAGATGCTCGATGAGCGCGAGGGTCCGGTGGACCCGTCCGAGCGGCATCTGGCGTTCAATACCCGGCCCCTGAAGGCGCGTGCTGCCATCGTGGCGGCGGGTCCGATCGCCAATCTCTTGCTGGCCGTCCTGCTTTATTCGCTGGTCAACTGGTATGGGGTTTCGGAGCCAAAGGCTGTGCTGGCCAGCCCTGTGCCCGGTTCCATTGCGCAACAGGCAGGTTTGATTGGTGGCGAGCAGGTCCTGCGCATGGCCGCAGACGACGAAGACTGGCGCGAGACCAAATCCTTCGAGACATTCCGTTGGCAGCTCACCCGCGCCGCGCTGGAGGGCCAGGACCTGCGCATGGTCGTCGCCGGTGCGTCGGGGGGCGAGCGGGAGGTGCGGCTCCCGCTGTCGTCACTTTCCGTCAAGGACGCCGACGTCCAGATGTTCCGCCGCGTCGGCATCATCGCGCCGTGGACCGAGCCGGTCATCGGTGATGTCATGGACGGTTCTGCCGCCCAGAAATCCGGTCTGCGCAAGGGCGACCGTGTCATTTCCGTCGGTGACACGACCGCCGTGGATGGTGTGCAGTTGCGCGAACTGATCCGCGCCCAACTGCTGGATGGCAAGCCCGTGACCCGCACCTGGCGCGTGGAACGCGAGGGCAGCCCATTGGAACTTCAGGTCACCACCGAGGTGAAAACCGAGAAGGGCGAGTCCACGGCGCGCATCGGCGCCTTCGTCGGCTCGCCGCCGGCGCTGCTCACGGTGCGCCATGGCCCGATCGAGGGGCTCTGGAATGGCGTGGTGCGCACCTGGGAAGTGTCGTTGCTCACGCTGCGCATGATGGGGCGGATGGTGATTGGCGAGGCATCGCTGAAGAACCTCAGCGGCCCGCTGACCATTGCCGATTTCGCCGGCAAGTCGGCCAGCCTGGGCCTGACCCAGTATCTGGTGTTCCTGGCCCTGATCAGCGTCAGCCTGGGAGTGCTGAACCTGCTGCCTCTGCCCGTATTGGATGGGGGACACCTGATGTATTATCTTTGGGAGGGCGTGACCGGCAAGAGCGTCTCTGACGCCTGGATGGAGCGGCTGCAGCGCACGGGCGTCGCGGTGCTTCTGGTCATGATGTCGATTGCGATGTTCAACGACGTTACACGCTTGTTTGGTTCAACCTGACCTTCTGGCGCATCCGCGCAGCAGGCACAATCTGCGTCCATGAAAAAACAACTCAGCCGCTTCCGCGTGCGCACCGTGTCCGCGGTGGCCGCCATGGCAATGGCAGCCAGCACCGCCTGGGCCGTAGATCCTTTCACCATCCGCGACATCCGTGTCGAAGGTCTCCAGCGCGTCGAGCCGGGCACCATCTTCGCGTCGCTCCCGGTGCGTGTGGGCGACGTCTACAACGACGACAAGGGCACTGCGGCCATCCGGACGCTGTTCGGGCTGGGCCTGTTCACCGACGTGCGCCTCGAGGTCAACGGCAGCGTCCTGGTCGTGATCGTTGAAGAACGTCCTACGGTCAACGAGGTCGATTTCGTCGGCACCAAGGAATTCGAGAAGGACGCGCTCAAGAAGTCGTTGCGCGACATCGGCCTGACCGATGGCCGTCCGTTCGACAAGGCGCTGGCCGACCGCGCGGAGCAGGAGCTCAAGCGCCAGTACATCAACCGCAGCCTGTATGCCGTCGAAGTCGTGACGACGGTGACGCCGATCGAGCGCAACCGGGTCAACGTCACTTTCACCGTGGTCGAAGGTGAGCCCTCGAAGATCACGGAAGTGCGCGTCGTCGGCAACAAGGCCTTCAGCGAATCGACGTTGACGGGTCTGTTCGACCTGGATACCGGTGGCTGGATGAGCTGGTACACCAAGTCCGACCGCTATTCGCGCACCAAGCTCAACGCCGACCTGGAAACGCTGCGCTCGTATTACCTGACGCGCGGCTACCTCGAATTCCGCATCGACTCCACCCAGGTTGCGCTTTCGCCGGACAAGCAGGGTATCTCGATCACCGTGAACGTCACCGAGGGCGAGCGCTATGTCGTCTCGGGCGTGAAGCTGGAGGGCAACTACCTGGGTCGTGACGACGAATTCAAATCGCTCATCACCATCAAACCCGGTGAAGCCTACAACGCCGACCAGGTGAGTGAGACGGTCAAGGCCTTCAGTGACTATTTCGGCAACTTCGGCTTCGCGTTCGCCCGCGTGGAGGCGCGTCCCGAGATCGATCGCACGACCAACCGCGTTGCGTTCGTGCTACAGGCAGAGCCGGCGCGTCGCGTCTACGTGCGTCGCGTGAACGTGGCAGGCAACAGCCGCACGCGTGACGAAGTGGTCCGTCGCGAGTTCCGGCAGTTCGAGTCATCCTGGTACGACGGTGACAAGATCAAGCTGTCGCGCGACCGGGTGGACCGCCTGGGGTACTTCCGCGAGGTCGGCATCGAAACGCAGGAAGTGCCGGGCGCGCCTGATCAGGTTGACGTCAACGTGACCGTCGAGGAGAAGCCCACCGGCAGCCTGACGCTGGGCGCGGGTTTTTCGAATGCGGAGAAGCTGGCACTGTCGTTCGGCATCAAGCAGGAAAATGCGTTCGGCTCCGGCAACTATCTTGGCGTTGACATCAACACGAGCAAGTACAACCGCACCTACGTTTTCAGCACCACCGATCCGTACTTCACCAACGATGGCGTTTCGCGCACGGTAGACCTTTATCACCGCACGACGCGTCCCTATTACGCGGTGGACGGCGACTACGCGTTGGTGACGTCCGGTGCCAGCCTGCGCTTCGGCGTTCCTTTCAGTGAAACGGACACGGTCTTCTTCGGTGGCGGCGTGGAGCGCACGACGATCGAGCCCGGCACGAACATGCCGCAGGTCTATCAGACATATGTGAACCAGTTCGGCGAGACCAGCACGAGCGTTCCCCTCACCATCGGCTGGGCGCGCGATGACCGCGACAGCTCGCTCGTGCCGACGCGTGGGCGCTATCAGCGCGTCAATGCCGAATGGGGCATCGGAGGCGATACCCGCTACATCAAGGCCAACTACCAGTTCCAGCAATATGTTCCATTGAACAAGCAATTTACACTCGCTTTCAATAGCGAGGTGGGCTGGGGCAAGGGCATGGGCGGCAGGCCTTATCCGGTGTTCAAGAACTTCTATTCGGGTGGCCTCGGATCGGTGCGCGGTTTCGAGCAATCGTCGATCGGCACCAAGGATGCAATCACCCAGGCTGCCATTGGCGGATCGCGCAAGTTCACCCTGAATTCCGAGGTGATCGCGCCGTTGCCGGGTGCTGGCAACGACCGTACATTGCGTATGTTCGGCTTCGTCGACGTGGGCAGTGTCTGGGGTGAAAACGACCCCATCAATGCGGACTCCCTCCGCGCGTCGGTTGGCGTCGGCATCAGCTGGATTTCGCCCCTTGGCCCCCTGCGTATTGCCTTTGCGAACCCCATCCGCAAGTTGCCAGGGGATAGAATCCAGAGATTCCAATTCCAGATCGGTACATCTTTTTGATGAAGCTTATGAATGTCTTCGCCCGCCTGCTGTTCGTTTCCGGTGTGGCCTTCATGTCCGTCGCCGTGCAGGCGCAGGAATTCCGCATTGGTTTCGTGAATCCGGACCGTGTCATGCGAGAAGCCAGCTCGGCCAAGGCTGCCCAGGCCAAGCTCGACCAGGAATTCACCAAGCGTGAACGCGATCTGGTGGAGCAGGGCAATGTTCTTAAGGCTGCCTCTGACAAGTTCGAGCGCGAGGCGCCCACGCTGTCGGAGTCCCAACGGACTGCCCGCCAGCGCCAGTTGGTCGAGCAGGATCGTGACTTCCAGCGCAAGCGCCGTGAATTCCAGGAAGACGCAAACGCCCGCCGCAATGAAGAGCTGCAGGCACTGCTGGAGCGCGCGAACCGCGTGATCAAGCAAGTTGCAGAGGCCGAGAAGTACGACGCCATCCTTCAGGAAGGCATCTACATCAATCCCAAGCACGACATTACCGACAAGGTGATCAAGGCGCTGAACGCGGCTTCGGGTACGGCGCCGGCCAAGCAATAAGCCCGGGGCGCTCTGGCGTGGCGCTGCGTCTCGGCTCCATCGTCCAGGCCCTTGGCGGTGAACTGCACGGCCCGGAAGACCTCATCATCCAGAACCTGGCTCCGCTGGAGTCAGCGTCTCCTGTCTCGCTGAGCTTCTTCAGCAACCCCAGATACCAGCAGCAACTGGCCGCGTCGCGCGCCGGTTGCGTCATCGTCGGCCCGCAGCAGCGGGACCTGGCCCTGGCACGTGGTGCCTGCATCGTGACTGAGCAGCCTTATCTGTACTTTGCCAGGGTCACGCAGCTTTGGCGGCAGGCGATCGAGCCTGCGGGTCGGCCTGCCATTCATCCGAGTGCGGTGATCGAGGAGGGAGCCAACGTCCATCCGACCGCGCGGGTCGGCCCGCTGTGCGTGGTCGAGCGCGGTGCATCAATCGGTGCCGGCACCGTTCTCAAGTCCCGGGTTACGGTCGGCGAAAACTGTTCCATCGGCGAGCGCTGTATCGTCCACGCGGGCGCGGTCATCGGTGCCGATGGTTTCGGCTTCGCGCCGAACGACGGGGCCTGGGAAAAGATCGAGCAGCTGGGCGCGGTGCAGATCGGCAACGACGTGGAGATCGGTGCCAATACCTGTATCGACCGTGGGGCGCTCGACGACACCGTGATTGCCGACGGCGTCAAGCTCGACAACCTCATCCAGATCGGGCACAACGTCCGCATCGGCGCGCACACCGCCATGGCCGGATGCGTGGGTGTGGCGGGCAGTGCGCGGATCGGCGCGCATTGCACGGTGGGCGGCGGTGCCATCGTGCTCGGCCATCTCGAGATCGCGGATCGTGTGCACATCTCTGCAGCGAGCGTGGTCACGCGCTCGATCCTCAAGCCGGGGCAGTACACCGGGATGTTCCCCATCGACGACAATGCGTCCTGGGAAAAGAATGCAGCGAGTCTGAAGCAGTTGCATTCGCTGCGCGAACGCCTTCGCGCCCTCGAAAAATCGAAGAATTCATGATGGACATTCACCAGATCCTCAAGCAACTGCCGCATCGCTACCCCATCCTGCTGGTGGATCGCGTGCTGGAGCTCGAAAAGGGCCAGCGCATCAAGGCGTTGAAGAACGTCACGATCAACGAGCCATTCTTCATGGGGCACTTTCCTCATCGGCCGGTGATGCCGGGCGTGCTGATGCTTGAAGCCATGGCGCAGGCGGCTGCGCTGCTGGCGTTCGACATGCTGGGCAAGGCGCCCGACGACAAGACGGTCTACTACTTCGCCGGCATCGACGGCGCGCGGTTCAAGCGACCGGTGGAGCCGGGCGACCAGCTTGTCATGGACATCACGCTCGAGCGCATGAAGGCCGGCATCTTCAAATTCAAGGGCGTCACGCGCGTGGGCGAAGACGTGGCCTGTGAGGCCGAACTCATGTGCACGATGCGTTCGATCGCCTGAGGCGTAAGCCAGCCGTTCATGACCACGCCGCTGATCCATCCGACTGCGATCATCGACCCGGCTGCCGGGCTCGACAGTTCGGTCTCCGTCGGGCCGTACTCCGTCATCGGGCCGCACGTACGGATCGGGGCAGGCACGACGGTGGGTCCGCACGCCGTGATCGAGGGTCACACCACCATCGGGCGCGACAACCGCATCTTCCAGTTCGTGTCGCTCGGCGCGATCAACCAGGACAAGAAGTACAAGGGCGAGCCGTGTGAACTGGTGATCGGCGACCGGAACACGATCCGCGAATTCAGCACGTATCACATCGGCACGGTACAGGGCGGCGGCGTGACCCGGTTGGGCGACGACAACTGGATGATGGCGTATACCCATCTCGCGCACGACTGTCTGGTGGGCAACAACACCATCTTCGCCAACAACGCACAGATCGCCGGCCATGTGGTGGTGGGCGACTGGGTGATCCTCGGCGCCTACACCTGCGTCCACCAGTTCGTGCGCATCGGCGCGCACGGCATGACGGCCATGGGTTCGGTGTTGCTGGCCGACCAGCCGCCGTTCGTGATGAGCGAAGGCCATCCGGCCGGTGCGCGCTCGATGAATTTCGAAGGCCTGCGCCGGCGCGGCTTCTCCCCCGAGCGCATCGCGGCCGTCAAGGCCATGCACAAGGCGCTGTACCGGGAGAATCTGCCCGTTGCGCAGGCGCGCGAACGCATCGCGGCGCTGCCGGCAGAGCACCCGGGCAGTGAGGCCGATGTGGCGCTGATGCTCACCTTCCTCGATGGCCTGAGTGCCCAACGCGGCATCGTCCGCTGACCTTCCGATGAGTGCAGAGCCCCGGATCGCCATGGTTGCCGGCGAGGCCTCTGGCGATCTGCTCGCCGGCCTGCTGCTGCAGGGGTTGCGCGGACGTTGGCCAGGCGCAGAAGCCGTCGGTATCGGGGGGTCACGCATGCAGATGCAGGGCTTCGAGGCCTGGTGGTCGAGCGACCGGCTGGCCGTGCGCGGCTACGTCGAGGTGCTGCGCCACTACCGGGGCATCGTGCGTATCCGCTCCGAACTAAAACAGCGTCTGCTCCAGGAGCCGCCGCGAGTGTTCATCGGCGTGGATGCGCCGGACTTCAATCTCGATCTCGAAGCCGATCTCAAGAAGGCAGGCATTCCCACGCTGCATTTCGTCTGTCCGTCCATCTGGGCCTGGCGGCCCGAGCGCATCCACAAGATCAAGCGCAGTGTGGACCATGTGCTGTGCATCTTTCCGTTCGAGCCCGAATTGCTCGCGCAAGAAGGCATCGCAGCCACCTATGTGGGCCATCCGCTGGCAAATGTGATACCGATGGAGCCGGATCGCGCCGCAGCGCGCACCGCGCTCGGCCTGCCTCGGGACGCCACGGTCGTCGCGATATTGCCGGGCAGCCGTGCGTCCGAGGTCCAGTACATCGCCCCACTGTTCCTGCAGGCCGCGAAGCTGATCGCGGCCAAGGCACCGCAAACACGCTTCGTGCTGCCCGCCGTGCCGTCGCTGCATGCGCGCGTGCACGCGCTGACCCGCCAAAGCGGTCTGGGCGACAGGCTGACGGTTCTTGACGGCCAGTCGCACGCCGCGCTGGCCGCCTGCGACGTCACGCTCATCGCCAGCGGCACCGCGACGCTCGAAGCCGCGCTGTTCAAGCGGCCCATGGTCATCGGGTACCGAATGAACGGGCTCTCCTGGCTGATCATGCAGCGCAAGAAACTCCAGCCCTGGGTCGGGTTGCCCAACATCCTGTGCCGCGACTTCGTCGTGCCCGAGTTGTTGCAGGACGACGCCACCCCCCAGGCCTTGGCGCAATCTGTGCTGGACTGGCTGGCCGCACCTGAGAAAATCGAGGCCTTGCAGCAGCGCTTCGTGGCGCTGCATCATGAGCTGCAGCGCGACACCGCACAACTGGCAACCGATGCGATCCAGAAAGTTCTTGAAGGCTGAGCAGTCCACGCTGGCTTGGGACGTGCCCGGGCTTGTGGCCGGCGTCGACGAGGCTGGCCGCGGGCCGCTCGCCGGTCCGGTGATTGCGGCCGCCGTCATCCTGGATGACCTGAATCCCATCAGGGGTCTTGCCGATTCCAAGACCCTCACGGCCATGCGTCGTGACCGCCTGTACGACGAAATCCGTGCGAAGGCGCTGTGCTGCGCCGTCGGTGAAGCTTCGGTCGAAGAGATCGATACGCTCAATATCCTGCAGGCAACGATGCTGGCCATGCGCCGGGCCGTCGATGGCCTGCGCCTCAAGCCCGTGAAGGTGCTGGTGGACGGCAACCGCCTGCCTGCACTGAGTGTGGTGGCCGAGGCCATCGTCAAGGGCGATTCGCTGGTGCAGTCGATCTCGGCTGCTTCGATCATTGCCAAGGTCCACCGCGACAGGCTCTGCCTGGAACTGCACCAGCGCTGGCCGAACTACGGTTTCGACAGCCACAAGGGTTACGGCACCGAGCAGCACATGATCGCGCTGCGGGAACACGGACCGTGCGAAGCGCACCGCCGCAGCTTCGCGCCGGTGCATGGTGCCGTCAGGGCTCCCGTGCAATGAGCGAGCCACCCCGCATCCAGCACATCACCTCCCGGGACAACCCGTGGTTGAAGGACCTGCGCAAGCTGGCGCAGGACAACGCGGCGCCGCGCCGGCAGGGGCGCGTGTGGATCGAGGGCGACCACCTGTACAGGGCCGCGCAGTCGCGGGGCCTGAAACCGCAGACGGTCGTGTATGCGGAGTCTTTCCATCCGCAGGCTCCCCCGGCATGGTCAGAGGGCGTCGAACAAGTGGTCGTGTTGCCAGACGCGTTGTTCGACGCGATCAGCAACCTCGAATCTCCCGCGCGCATGGGCGGCGTGTTGAAGTTGCCGGATGCTGCGGCGCCGCAAACCGGTGTGGCGACAGTCATCCTCGATCGGGTGCAGGATGCCGGCAATGTCGGCTCCATCCTGCGCAGTGCGGCTGCCTTCGGCTTCCGGCAGGTCTTGGCGCTGAAGGGCACCGCGGCCTTGTGGTCACCGAAGGTCTTGCGGGCGGGCATGGGGGCGCACTTCACACTGGCGTTGCTTGAAGGCTTGAGCGAGCCGGAGCTGGACGGGCTGGACATGCCGCTGGTCGTGACAAGCTCCCATCGCGGGGAATGGCTGCACAAGGTGGCGCTTCCCGATCCCTGCGCCTGGGTGCTGGGCCATGAAGGGCAGGGTGTCAGCCCCGGTCTGGAAGCGCGTGCCAGCCTGTCCGTGCGCATCGCACAGCCCGGGGGAGAAGAATCGCTGAACGTGGCCGCTGCCGCTGCCATCTGCCTTCATGCCAGCGCGGCGGCAAAGGGCTGAGCCCGAAGAAGGTGCAGCGGCGCAGGCTATAATCGACGGGTTTACCTGCCAACACCCACGCCTAGCGCCGTTCCGCCGAACCACCTTCACCAAAACGTGCTCGAATCCACTGGATTTCCGACGGATGAGAGCGAGTGCTGGGCGTATCCATAACTGGAGTTACCCCGTGCTTCCCGTCTCGCCCATCGCCATCCTCGCGCTTGCAGACGGCACGGTCTTTACCGGCAATTCGATCGGAGCCCCCGGCTCCACAGTGGGTGAAGTGGTGTTCAACACCGCCATCACCGGCTACCAGGAAATCCTCACCGACCCGAGCTACTGCCAGCAGATCGTCACACTGACGTATCCGCACATCGGCAACTACGGCGTCAACACCGAGGACATCGAAGCCGACAAAGTCCATGCCGCCGGCCTGATCATCAAGGATCTGCCGCTGCTTCATTCCAACTTCCGCGCGTCGATGACGCTGTCGCAATACCTGGCGCGTGAAGGCACCGTGGCCATTGCCAACATCGACACCCGCAAGCTCACCCGCCACCTGCGCACCAAGGGCGCGCAGAACGGTTGCATCCTGGCGCTCGCCGAAGGCGAAGAAGCCACGCAGGCCCTCATCGACAAGGCCGTCGCTGCCGCCAAGGGCGCGCCCAGCATGGCGGGTCTGGACCTGGCCAAGGTGGTCTCGGTCACCAAGCCCTACACGTGGACGCAGACCGAGTGGGAGCTCGGCACCGGGTACGGTACCCAGAAGGAGCCACGCTTTCATGTCGTCGCGTTCGACTACGGCGTCAAGAAGAACATCCTGCGCATGATGGCGAGCCGCGGCGCGAAGATCACCGTGGTGCCGGCACAGACGTCGGCTGCGGAAGTGCGCAAGCTCAACCCGGACGGCGTGTTCCTCGCCAATGGCCCGGGCGACCCGGAGCCGTGCGACTACGCCATCGCCGCGTCGCGTGAACTGATCGAGGACGGCATCCCGACCTTCGGCATCTGCCTGGGCCACCAGATCATGGCGCTGGCTTCCGGCGCGAAAACCTTCAAGATGAAGTTCGGCCACCACGGCGCGAACCATCCTGTGAAAGACCTGGACAACGGCCGCGTCTCCATCACCAGCCAGAACCACGGATTCGCTGTGGACGAGAAATCCCTGCCCGCCAACCTGCGTCCCACCCACGTGAGCCTGTTCGACGGCACGTTGCAGGGCCTGGCGCGTACCGACAAGCCGGCGTTCTGCTTCCAGGGCCATCCGGAAGCCTCACCCGGCCCGCACGACATCGGCTACCTGTTCGACCGCTTCACGGCACTCATGGAAACGCACAAGGAAAAGAAGGCGGAGAAGAGCAATGCCTAAGCGCACAGACATCAAGAGCATCCTCATCATCGGCGCCGGCCCGATCATCATTGGCCAGGCCTGCGAGTTCGACTACTCCGGTGTGCAGGCCTGCAAGGCGCTGCGCGAAGAGGGCTACAAGGTCATCCTGATCAACAGCAATCCCGCGACGATCATGACCGACCCGGCCACGGCCGACGTCACCTACATCGAGCCGATCACCTGGCAGACGGTCGAGAAGATCATCGCCAAGGAAAAACCGGACGCGATCCTGCCCACCATGGGTGGCCAGACGGCGCTCAACTGCGCGCTCGACCTCTGGCACAACGGCGTGCTCAACAAGTACAAGGTCGAGCTGATCGGGGCGACGCCCGAGGCCATCGACAAGGCCGAAGACCGCCAGAAGTTCAAGCAGGCCATGACGCGCATCGGCCTGGGTTCGGCGCGCTCGGGCATCGCCCACAGCATGGATGAAGCCTGGGCCGTACAGAAGACGGTGGGCTTTCCCACGGTCATCCGCCCCAGCTTCACGCTGGGGGGCACCGGCGGCGGCATCGCCTACAACTCGGAAGAGTTCGAAGTCATCTGCAAACGCGGCCTCGAAGCCTCGCCGACCAACGAACTGCTGATCGAAGAGTCGCTGCTCGGCTGGAAGGAATACGAGATGGAAGTGGTCCGCGACAAGGCGGACAACTGCATCATCGTCTGCTCCATCGAAAACCTGGATCCGATGGGCGTGCATACGGGTGACTCGATCACCGTGGCGCCCGCTCAGACGCTGACCGACAAGGAATACCAGATCATGCGCAACGCCAGCCTGGCCGTTCTTCGCGAGATCGGCGTGGATACGGGCGGCTCCAACGTGCAGTTCTCGGTGAACCCCGCCGACGGCCGCATGATCGTCATCGAGATGAACCCGCGCGTGTCGCGTTCGTCTGCGCTCGCGTCCAAGGCCACGGGATTCCCGATCGCCAAGGTTGCGGCCAAGCTGGCCGTGGGCTACACGCTCGACGAACTGCGCAACGACATCACGGGGGGCGCCACGCCTGCATCGTTCGAGCCTTCGATCGACTACGTGGTCACCAAGATCCCGCGTTTCGCGTTCGAGAAGTTCCCGCAGGCCGACAGCCGCCTCACCACGCAGATGAAAAGCGTGGGCGAAGTCATGGCCATGGGCCGTACCTTCCAGGAGTCTTTCCAGAAGGCGCTGCGCGGCCTCGAAGTCGGGGTGGACGGCCTGAATGAAAAGACCCAGGACCGCGAAGTGCTCGAAAAGGAGCTCGGCGAGCCCGGTCCGGACCGCATCTGGTACGTGGGCGACGCCTTCGCCCAGGGCATGAGCATCGACGAGGTGCATGACCTCACGAAGATCGACAAGTGGTTTCTCGTGCAGATCGAGGAGATCGTGAAGATCGAGCTCAAGCTCGAAACCATGTCGCTCGACGAGCTCGACGCGCGCACATTGCGCATGCTCAAGCAGAAGGGCTTCTCCGACCGCCGCCTCGCCCGACAGCTCAAGACCACCGACAAGGCCGTGCGCGAGAAGCGCCGCAAGCTGGGCGTGCGCCCGGTCTACAAGCGCGTGGACACCTGCGCTGCCGAGTTCGCGACCAACACCGCCTACATGTACTCGACGTACGACGACGAGTGCGAGGCCGAGCCGACGGACAAGAAGAAGATCATGGTGCTGGGCGGCGGCCCCAACCGCATCGGCCAGGGCATCGAGTTCGACTATTGCTGCGTCCACGCCGCTCTCGCCATGCGCGAGGACGGCTACGAGACCATCATGGTCAACTGCAATCCCGAAACCGTGTCCACCGACTACGACACCTCGGACCGCCTGTATTTCGAGCCGCTCACGCTCGAAGACGTGCTGGAAATCGTGGACAAGGAAAAGCCGCACGGCGTGATCGTGCAGTACGGCGGCCAGACGCCGCTGAAACTTGCGCTCGATCTCGAAGCGAACGGCGTGCCCATCGTCGGCACCAGCCCCGACATGATCGACGCGGCTGAAGACCGCGAACGCTTCCAGAAACTGCTGCACGCGCTCAACCTTCGCCAGCCGCCGAACGCCACCGCGCGCACCGAAGCCGAGGCATTGGCCAAGGCACAGGCGCTGGGTTATCCACTGGTCGTGCGCCCGAGCTATGTGCTGGGCGGCCGCGCGATGGAAATCGTGCACGAGCAACGCGACCTCGAACGCTACATGCGCGAAGCCGTGAAGGTGAGCAACGATTCGCCCGTGCTGCTGGACCGCTTCCTGAACGATGCGATCGAGTGTGACGTGGATTGCCTGTCCGACGGCAAGCGCACTTTCATCGGCGGTGTGATGGAACACATCGAACAGGCCGGCGTTCACAGCGGGGACTCCGCGTGCTCGCTGCCGCCGTACTCGCTGTCCAAGGAAACGGTGGACGAGCTCAAGCGCCAGACGGCCGCCATGGCGCACGCGCTGAACGTCGTCGGCCTGATGAACGTGCAGTTCGCGATCCAGCAGATCGACGGCAAGGATGTCATCTACGTTCTGGAAGTGAACCCGCGCGCCTCGCGCACCGTGCCTTATGTCAGCAAGGCCACGGGCATCCAGCTGGCCAAGGTGGCGGCGCGCTGCATGGTCGGCCAGTCGCTGGACAGCCAGGGCATCGGCAAGGAAGTGACGCCGCCGTACTTCAGCGTGAAGGAGGCCGTGTTCCCCTTCGTCAAGTTCCCGGGCGTGGACACCATCCTCGGTCCCGAGATGAAGTCCACCGGCGAGGTCATGGGCGTGGGCAAGACCTTCGGCGAAGCTTTCGTGAAATCGCAGCTCGGCGCCGGTACCCGCCTGCCGCGTCCGACGGACGAAGCGCGCAAGGTGTTCCTCACCGTGAAGAACAGCGACAAGCCGCGCGCCGTGGACGTGGCGCGCCAGCTGGCTGACATGGGCTTCGAGATCGTGGCCACGAAGGGCACGGCTGCTGCCATCCAGGCGGCGGGCATTGCCTGCATCACGGTCAACAAGGTGACCGAAGGCCGCCCGCACGTGGTGGACATGATCAAGAACAACGAGATCACGCTGGTCATCAACACCGTGGAAGAGCGCCGCAATGCGATCGCCGATTCGCGCGCGATCCGCACCTCGTCGCTGCTCGCGCGCGTGACGACCTTCACCACCATCGCCGGCGCGGAAGCGGCCGTCGAAGGCATGAAGTACATGGACAACCTGGACGTCTGCTCGGTGCAGGAGATGCACGCGCAGCTGGCTGCGGCCTGATCCGCGCCGCTTGATCTTGGATTGTTTCCCGGCATAATGGCCGTGAAACACACACCGCCGGACGGCAACGTTCGGCGGTTTGCTTTTGGAGATAGACAAACATGAACACGATTCCCATCACCAGGCGCGGCGCGGAAAAGCTCAAGGAGGAGTTGCACCGCCTCAAGACCGTCGAGCGTCCGGCGATCATCAATGCCATCGCCGAAGCGCGTGCGCAGGGTGACATCAGTGAAAACGCCGAGTACGACGCGGCCAAGGACCGTCAGGGGTTCATCGAAGGCCGCATCCAGGAAATCGAAGGCAAGCTGTCGGCCGCGCAGGTCATCGACCCGTCAGCGCTCGACGCCGGTGGCAAGGTGGTGTTCGGCTCCACGGTCGAACTGGAAGACGAGGCGTCTGGCGAAGCGGTGAAGTACCAGATCGTGGGCGAGGATGAGGCGGACATCAAGTTCGGCCGTGTCAACGTGTCCAGCCCCATCGCGCGCGCGCTCATCGGCAAGGAAGAGGGCGACACGGCGGAAGTGCAGGCCCCGGGCGGCACCAAGCGCTACGAGATCGTTGCCGTCCACTACGTCTGAAGCGGAAAGCCGTTGACGTGAAAGATCGCCTGGCCCTGCTGGCCGCCGCGTTGTGGTGGGGCAGCCTGACCACTGTTGGTTTCCTCGTCGTGCCGATGCTGTTCGCCAATCTGGCGACGCCGGCCACAGCAGGTGCCATGGCCGCCAAGCTGTTCTCGGCGCAGACCTGGGTGACGCTGGGCTGCGCCTTCTTGCTGATCATCCACATCCGTACGACGGCTGAAGGCGCGCTCGAAGGCAAGGCGCAGACGGATTTGATGCTGGTGGTCGCCGGTGCCTTGCTGGCGCTGCTTGTCGAATACGCCGTCGCTCCACGCATCGTGGCGCGCGAGAACCTCAAACTCTGGCATTCGGTAGGCACAGGCATGTATGCCGTGCAGTGGCTTTGCGCCACGGCGCTGATCTGGCGCAAGGGCCGCACGCCTGCTTGAAGCTTTGACGGTTTATTCCCGCCAGTGCTCCGCCACCCAGCCCGCCGGGCGGATGTAGCGGAAGCGCCGGTTGCGCCGGCCGGCCAGTGCGTCCGGCGGATTGCATTCACCGTGGAAGATGATGACGCGAGCGTCCTTCGGCACCTCGGGCGGCTTCCAGTAGTTGGTGGGCCAGGTCGGGATGCTGTGGTACTTGAAACTCGGGCACCAGCCGTCGGGCCAGTACTGCAGCTTGCCCTGCTTGTGCAGGAAGTCAGACAGATAGGCCTGCTCGTTGCGGAATTCCTCGCGCACTTCCTGCACATGGGAGCGGAAGTACTCCAGCACGTCGGGGTGCGCTCCCAGCTCGAACCGGTACACCGACGAATTGCCGGTCACGCGCCACGGACGCTTGTAGTCGTGAATGATGAGGAAGTCGCCCGGCAGCGTGAAGAACTCGTCCAGATTGCCGACGATGACGACGTCCACGTCAAGGAAGAGTGCCGTGCCCTTCAGCCCGTGCAGGTCGGCCGCGAACGACACCAGCTTGGTCCAGCCACGCTCGGGAATGCCGGGAGGCAGGTCCAGCGGCGGAATCGGGAAGCAGTCCACCCCCGGGCGGATGCCGTTGAAGTCGTCCGTCAGGCAGACAAAGCGGAAGTCGCCGCTCAGGTGCCGGCGCACCATGGCGTAGAGCCGGTTCACGTATTCGGGGCCGTACTTCGTGCCCCACTTCATGCAGATGACGTTGCGCTGCACGGCGGCTTCAACCCAGATTGCGCTTCTTGACGGACTTCTGTTTGGGTTTGGCGCGCTTGACCTGCCCACCGGGGGTCAGGCGCTGGTTGCCCAGCACGCGCAGCGTGCGCACTTCAGGTCGCTGGCCACCACGCTTGCTGTACTTCAGGACCTTGAAGTCGCGCGGGCCGGCCATGCGGTCTTCGTCCTCGACCTTCTCCTTCGGCTTGACGGGACGCCACAGTACCAGCAGCTTGCCAATGTGCTGGATGGGCGCGGCGTTCAGCTGGTCGGCCAGTGCCTGGTAGGTTTCTTCGCGCTTGAGGCGGTCGTCGCCCAGGACGCGGATCTTGATGAGCCCGTGTGCGTTGAGCGCGGCATCGGTTTCACGGACGACGGCAGGGGTGAGCCCGTCATTGCCGATCATGACGACGGGGTCCAGATGATGCGCTTCGGCGCGATGCACCTTCCGCTGGGCGGGCGTGAGTTGTATTTGGGGCATGGCCGTATTATCCGGGCTGCAGGGGGTTGGCGGGCGATGAAGCAAGTCAAGCCCCGGGATGTCTGTTCCGCCATCGTGATGGTGGCTGTGTTTTGCCAGAGGCCTGGAAATGACCAAAAAGAATCTTGACGAGACGGAATTTCTCGTCAAGCTGAACGACAGGCTTCGTCAACATGCCATGTACGAGCCCGGCATGAACTTCATCGCCATGCCCCGGACGGCGACGGACATCTACGTGACCGGCTTCGACTGGCAGGGCGGCAAACACCATCGCCGGATGTTTCTTGGAATCTCCGGGGATGTGGGGACGCAGTTCGGATTGCTGGAATCGCCTCAGGTGACTGATCACGTGGCCAATTCCGGCGAGAAGGGTTTTCAGGAAGCTGAGCATTTCCGTGACGTGGATGGACGGCTCTACCGCTACACCATGCGCTACAACGCCGGTCCGGAGCCGACGTGGAACGCCCGGATCAGCATCGATGGGGGCGAAACACTTCATTGGACTGGCACCATGCACGGCAATCTGCATGGGGGCAGCGCGTTGCGCGCAGCCATGGCGGCCATGATCGAAGCCCTGATCGACAGCGACATCGCGGACTGACTTTTTCCAGGAATCCCGCTTTCGAGGGCGCTACCTGAGAAAATACCGGCCAATGAAAGTAAAAACAAAGAGCAAGAAGGTCAACAAGTCATGGTTGAACGACCACGTCAACGACCCCTACGTGAAGATGGCCCAGAAAGATGGCTATCGCGCCCGTGCGGCCTACAAACTCAAGGAAATCGATGAATCGCTGGGGCTGATCAAACCCGGCCATCTGGTGGTGGACCTGGGGTCTGCCCCCGGCGCGTGGAGCCAGTACGTGCGCCGTCGCCTGTCACCCGAGGGCGCTGCCGTGGGCGAGCTCAACGGCACCATCGTGGCGCTGGACATCCTGCCGATGGAGCCCGTCGAAGGCGTGGTCTTCCTGCAGGGCGATTTCCGCGAGCCCGAGGTGCTGGCGAAGCTGCGGGCCACTGTGGGAGACCGCAAGGCCGACGTGGTGGTGTCGGACATGGCGCCCAACCTGTCGGGCATCGAATCGGCCGACGCGGCCCGCATCGCGCATCTGGTGGAGCTGGCAGTGGAGTTCTGCCAGTTGCAGCTCAAACCCGAGGGTGCGCTGGTGGTCAAGGTGTTCCACGGCAGCGGCTACAGCCAGCTGGCCAAGCTGTTCAAGGAAACATTCCGCGTCGTCAAACCCGTCAAGCCCAAGGCCTCGCGGGACAAGTCGTCAGAGACTTTCCTTGTGGGAATCGGGCTCAAGTAGGCCTGCGACCAGCCCGCAACGCCGACGCCAAAACGCACGAAAAGTAACGGATTCCCTTCTGCCACCATGGCCGGAGGGGGTAAAA
Organism: Variovorax sp. VNK109; assembly: GCF_049445855.1. NCBI lineage: Bacteria > Pseudomonadati > Pseudomonadota > Betaproteobacteria > Burkholderiales > Comamonadaceae > Variovorax > Variovorax sp. VNK109. The sequence goes on from NZ_JBMSDV010000002.1 coordinate 219,554, forward strand.
CCACCCTTTGCGTACCTTGAAACACCTAAAATGGGGCGCAACTAGGTCCTGTCCGGCCCTCATGCCGCCCTTGATTCCCGCCCCTTGATTCGGAGCCTCGATTGAATAACCAGTGGTTCTCAAAAATTGCCGTGTGGCTCGTCATCGCGATGGTGCTGTTCACGGTGTTCAAACAGTTCGATGGTCGCGGTGCAGCCGGTGCCGGCGCAGTCGGCTATTCGGACTTCCTCGAACAGGTGCGCACCAACCGCATCAAGAGCGCCGTCATCCAGGAAGGCCAGGGCGGCACCGAGATCGTCGCTGTCGACAATGACGGCAACAAGATCCGCACCACCGCCACTTACCTCGACCGTGGCCTCGTGGGTGACCTGATCAACAACAACGTCAAGTTCGACGTCAAGCCGCGTGAAGAGCCCAGCCTGCTGGTGAGCCTGCTCGTCAGCTGGGGCCCGATGCTGCTGCTGATCGGCGTGTGGGTGTACTTCATGCGCCAGATGCAGGGCGGCGGCAAGGGCGGGGCGTTCAGCTTCGGCAAGTCCAAGGCCCGCATGCTGGACGAGAACAACAACACCGTCACCTTCGCCGACGTGGCCGGTTGCGACGAGGCCAAGGAAGAAGTGAAGGAAGTCGTCGACTTCCTGAAGGATCCGCAGAAATTCCAGAAGCTCGGTGGCCGCATTCCGCGAGGCCTGCTGCTGGTCGGCCCTCCCGGCACCGGCAAGACGCTGCTGGCCAAGTCCATCGCCGGCGAAGCCAAGGTGCCGTTCTTCAGCATCTCGGGTTCCGACTTCGTCGAAATGTTCGTCGGCGTGGGCGCTGCCCGCGTGCGCGACATGTTCGAGAACGCCAAGAAGAACGCGCCCTGCATCATCTTCATCGACGAAATCGACGCTGTGGGCCGCCAACGTGGCGCGGGTCTCGGCGGCGGTAACGACGAGCGCGAACAGACCCTCAACCAGATGCTGGTCGAGATGGACGGCTTCGAGACCAACCTGGGCGTGATCGTGGTGGCTGCCACCAACCGCCCCGACATCCTGGACGCCGCTCTGCTGCGCCCGGGCCGTTTCGACCGCCAGGTGTACGTGACGCTGCCTGACATCCGCGGCCGCGAACAGATCCTCAACGTGCACATGCGCAAGGTGCCGATCGGCCAGGACGTGAGCGCGTCCATCATCGCGCGCGGCACGCCCGGCATGTCCGGTGCCGACCTGGCCAACCTGTGCAATGAAGCCGCGCTGATGGCCGCACGCCGCAATGCGCGCGTGGTCGAGATGCAGGACTTCGAGAAGGCCAAGGACAAGATCTTCATGGGCCCCGAGCGCAAGAGCATGGTCATGCCCGAGGAAGAGCGCCGCAACACGGCCTACCACGAGTCGGGGCACGCGCTCATCGGCAAGCTGCTGCCCAAGTGCGACCCGGTGCACAAGGTCACCATCATCCCGCGCGGCCGTGCGCTGGGCGTGACGATGAGCCTGCCCGAGAACGACCGCTACAGCTACGACCGCGACTACATGCTCAACCAGATCAGCATGCTGTTCGGTGGCCGCATCGCCGAAGAAGTGTTCATGAACCAGATGACCACCGGCGCTTCGAACGATTTCGAGCGTGCCACCAATCTGGCGCGCGACATGGTCATGAAGTACGGCATGAGCGAGGCGCTCGGCCCGATGGTCTATGCGGAGAACGAGGGCGAGGTCTTCCTCGGCCGCTCGGTCACCAAGACCACCAACATCTCCGAGCAGACCATGCAGAAGGTGGACGGCGAAGTGCGCCGCATCATCGACGAGCAGTACGGCCTGGCCCGTCGTCTGATCGAGGAGAACAGCGACAAGATGCACGCCATGGCCAAGGCGCTGCTCGAATGGGAAACCATCGACGCCGAGCAGCTGGATGACATCATGGCCGGTCGTGAGCCACGTCCGCCGAAGGACTTCACGCCGCGCACACCGCCGGCAGGTGGTGGCAGCGGCGGATCGCCCGCCGTCAAGCCTGACCCCGCGCCCACGGCGGCCTGATCAGCCGACTGGCGTGTTCGTTCGACCATTACGGAACGGGGCCTCGCGGCCCCGTTTTCTTTTGCAGATGCCATGACAGACCAGTCGATCTGGCAGACCAGCCGCTTTCGGATTTCGCTCGGCACGCCCCGCGTGATGGGCATCGTCAACGTGACGCCCGATTCCTTCTCGGACGGCGGGCGTCACGCCAGCACCGCCGCTGCGCTGGCGCACTGTGAACAATTGCTGCGCGATGGCGCGGATATCCTGGACATCGGCGGCGAGTCGACGCGGCCCGGCAGTCCGGCGGTGGAACTGGACGAAGAGCTTGCACGCGTGCTGCCGGTGGTGCAGGGGGCGGTGAAATTCGGCGTGCCGCTTTCCGTCGATACCTACAAGCCTGAAGTCATGCGCGCCGTGCTGGACGCCGGCGCGGACATCGTCAACGACATCTGGGCGTTGCGCCGGCCCGGCGCACGCGAGGCAGTCGCCGGCCACCCGGGCTGCGGCGTGTGCCTGATGCACATGCACCGCGACCCGCAGACCATGCAGGTCGCGCCGATGGAGGGTGAGGTGGTGCCTGGGGTGGTCGATTTCCTGCGCGGACAGGCGAGGGCGCTGCGAGACCTGGGTGTGGCTGCCAGCCGCATCGTGCTCGACCCCGGTGTCGGCTTCGGCAAGACCGTTGCGCAGAACTTCTCATTGCTGGCGCGCCAGCAGGAAATCCTGGCCGCCGGATACCCGATACTTGCGGGCTGGTCGCGCAAGTCGTCACTTGGGGCGGTGACGGGCCTGGAGGTGGGCGACCGTATGCCGCCCAGCGTGGCGGCAGCGGTGCTCGCGGTCGATCGCGGTGCGCGCATCGTGCGCGTGCACGACGTGCGCGAGACGGTGGCAGCGCTGAAGGTCTGGCGGGCCATGCAGGACCATTGCCAGACCCCGACACGGCGTGCGAGAGAAAAAGGAAGAAAGACAGACAGATGACCCGCAAATATTTCGGCACTGACGGCATCCGCGGCACCGTGGGGCAGCCGCCCATCACACCGGACTTCGTGCTGCGACTGGCGCACGCGGTCGGGCGCGTGCTCAAGCGGACCGAGTCCCGCCCGACGGTGCTCATCGGCAAGGACACGCGCATCTCCGGCTATATGCTCGAAAGCGCACTCGAATCCGGCTTCAACTCGGCAGGTGTCGACGTGGTGCTGCTCGGCCCGTTGCCCACGCCCGGCGTGGCCTACCTCACGCGTGCGCAGCGTGCGAGCCTGGGCGTGGTGATCAGCGCCAGCCACAACGCTTTCCCGGACAACGGCATCAAGTTCTTCAGCGCGCAGGGCAGCAAGCTCGACGATGCATGGGAAGCCGCGGTGGAGGCCGCGCTCGAGGAAGCCCCTGTGTGGGCCGACTCTTCCGAGATCGGCAAGGCGCGCCGGCTCGACGACGCAGCAGGGCGCTACATCGAGTTCTGCAAAAGTACGTTCTCCACCGACCTCACGCTGCGAGGCCTCAAGATCGTGGTGGACGGCGCGCATGGCGCTGCGTATCACATCGCACCCAAGGTATTCCATGAACTGGGCGCCGAAGTGGTGGCCATCGGCTGTGCGCCGGACGGACTGAACATCAACCACGAAGTCGGCGCGACGCATCCTGACGCGCTCGTGCGTGCCGTGAAAGCCAACCATGCCGACTACGGCATCGCGCTCGATGGCGACGCCGACCGGCTGCAGATGGTGGACGCGACGGGCCGCTTGTTCAACGGCGACGAGCTGCTTTATCTGCTCGCGGCCGATCGCCTCGCGCGCGACGAAGTCGTGCCCGGGGTGGTGGGCACGCTCATGACCAACATGGCGGTGGAAGTGGCGTTGCAATCGCGCGGCGTGAAGTTCGTGCGCGCGCGCGTGGGCGACCGCTATGTGCTGGAAGAACTCGAGAAGCACAAGTGGCTACTCGGCGGCGAAGGCTCGGGCCACCTGCTCGCGCTGGACAAGCACACGACGGGTGACGGTCTCGTCAGCGCGTTGCAGGTGCTGCAGGCCTGCGTGCGCAGCGGGCAGACCATGGGGCAGCTACTTCGTGGCGTGAATCTTTTCCCGCAGACACTCGTCAACGTGCGCCTTCATCCGGGGCAGGACTGGAAGTCCAACGAGCGGCTCATGGAAGAAACGAAAGCCGTGGAGGCCGAGCTCGGCAATGCGGGTCGCGTGTTGATCCGCGCCAGTGGGACCGAGCCGGTGGTTCGTGTGATGGTGGAGGCGGCCGACGCCGCGCGCGCAGCGCAGGGCGCGCAGCGCCTGGCCGATGTGGTGAAAGCGTCATGAGTACCGGACCTGCTTCCGTCGTCGGTCTTCATCTGAGCGGCACGCACAGTTTCAGCAAGCAGGCGCAAAAGAAGTTGTCGCTGATCGAAGGCATCGGCATCGAGGGAGACGCGCACGCCGGCGTGACGGTGAAGCACCGCTCGCGCGTGGCACGCAACCCGAACCAACCCAACCTGCGACAGGTGCACCTGATGCACGCCGAACTGTTCGACGAACTCGCGGGTAAGGGATTTGCCGTGAAGCCCGGCGATCTGGGCGAGAACATCACCACGCAAGGGCTGGACCTGCTTGCGCTGCCGAGCGGGACACGCCTGCGCATCGGGAACTCGGTGCTCGTGCAACTCACGGGTCTGCGCAATCCGTGCGCGCAGATCGACCGTTTCCAGTCGGGCCTCATGCACGCGGTGCTCGATCGCACGCCCGAAGGCGGACTGGTGCGCAAGGCAGGCGTGATGGGCGTCGTCCTGAATGGCGGCGATGTGATGCAAGGCGACGCGATCCAGGTCGAACTGCCGGTCGGGCCGCACCGTCCGCTGGAGCCCGTCTGATTGTGGAGCAGCCGAACGACATCGTCATCCGGCGCGCAGACTATGCGGACGTTGCCGACGCCATGGCCATTGTTTCGATGCTGGATGTGTACGCGCGGGACACGGCTGGAGGCGGCGCGCCGCTGAAAGAGTTTGCAAGGCTGAACCTCGTCCCGGAGCTCGCGAAGCGTTCGCAGGCCTTCAGCGTCATCGCGTGGCTGGGAGGCGATGCCGTGGGCCTTGTGAACTGTTTCGAAGGCTTCTCGACATTCGCTGCGCGCCCGCTTGTCAATGTGCACGACGTCATCGTTTCACCGGCGCATCGCGGGCAGGGCGTTGCACAGCGCATGCTGGCGGAGGTAGAGCGCATGGCGCGCGGGCGCGGTGCCTGCAAGCTCACGCTCGAAGTGCTCCAGGGCAACACCAGCGCCATGCGCGTCTATGAGCGCGTGGGCTTTGCCGGCTACGTGCTCGATCCCGCCATGGGCCAGGCCACCTTCATGCAGAAGTGGCTGGACTGAGCCCCGGCCCCTAGCGTTTCGGCTTGCCGCCCAGTGTGCGGAGCCGGCCCGGCGTCCAGCCGCTTTCCACCCAGTGCGGATGCGCCGCGAGCAGGGCCCTGTCACGGTCTGCCGCGTGTGACGATGAACGGGCGGCCACTGCCTCCTCGCCCTGCATGCGCAATGCGGGCCATGCCGACACCTGGATCGGCACTGCCTGCTCACCCGACTGCAAAGGCACGAACAATGTGCCTGACTGGATGACGTGCAGCGACGGCGCGATGCCATTGATGTCACGCAGTTGTTCCGCCGTCGTGTTGTGACGCGCAGCGAATGCGGCCAGGCGTTCGTTGGCGCGCGCCTGCGACGGCTTGAGTTGCATGATGGCCAGCGACCCGTCGTCCTTCACCTGCAGGCCGCTCGCCAGCCTTGCTGCGCGGTGCTCTGGCATCCAGATGGACTGGCCCTGCGTGACCACTTGCCGCAGTGCGCCTGCATTGAGGTTCAGCAGCTCGGGCAATGGCATGCCGGAAGCGCGAGCAATGCTTGCGAGATCCGCATCGCGGTCGATGGAAATGCGCACCACGCGGGGAGAGCTGTCCACGGCAGGCAACGTCAGGCCGAACGCTGGCGCGTTATAGACGACGTCGCGCACGGCGATGAAACGCGGCACGTACGCACGCGTCTCTGCGGGCAGCCAGCGCGAGATGCTGGTGAAGTCCTGTCCCGCGCCCGCTGCGCGCGCCTGCGACAACGCGCGTGCCACGCAACCTTCACCGCAGTTGTAGCCGGCCAGCGCGAGGTGCCAGTTGCCGAACATGCGATAGAGATCGCCCAGATAGTCGAGCGCGGCATTCGTGGCGGCGAAGACATCGCGCCGGTCGTCGCGCAGCCAGTTGCGCTGCAGCCCGTAGCGCCGACCTGTCTCGGGAATGAATTGCCACACGCCGGCGGCGGCGGCCGGCGAAAGCGCGCGTGGCTCGAATGCGCTTTCGATCACCGGCAACAACGCCAGGTCCGCCGGCATGTTGCGCTGCACAAGTTGCTGGGCGATGTGTGGCAGATACGGTGCGCCGCGTTGTGTGGCACGCGCAAGGAAGTCGGGCCGGGTGCCGTACGCGCGATGGAATTCCGCGACAGTTTCGACCGGGAGCGGCGGCACGGCGAAGCCGCTGCGAAGGCGCGTCCAGAACTCGGCCGGCGCCACGGCAGCCACGGATGATGGCGCGGATGGTGCCAGCGCCCGGGCATCCGCCGTGTTTGCGGTGGCAGTCGCCTCAGCAAGCGGTGGCAGCGGGGCCGGCGCTACTGCTTGCGATGGCACCGTGCGCGTCGGCAGCGCAGGAACTTCATTGGGGTCGTCGTGGATCGTGGGCAGCCTGGCGCCCAGCACGTATTCGGGTCGCGATGGGGCGCAGCCCCACAGCAGCGAGGCGGCGAAAAAGCCGAGGAGTGTGCGCGAGAGCGCGCGGCTCAGATCCCGGAGCAACAACTCAGAGGCGTTCGCGCAGTGCAGCATTGCGTGCCTGCAGCGCGTTGGCCAGCTGGATGGCGATCATGTACTGGATCTGGTGGGCCACACGCGGCACCGACTTCTTCAACAGTGCATAGCCTTCACGCGAAAATTCCAGCGCGATGGAGGGCTCGAGTGCCACGGCGGTGGTGCTGATGGACAGGCCATCCATCAGCGAGAGCAGGTTGAACATCTCGCCGGAGCAGACTTCGGTCGCACTCAGCGTGGTCTTCAGCAACTGGTCGTGGTGGAACACGCGCACGCGGCCCGTGACGACGAGATAAGTCGATTCGCCAGGCTCGGTTTCACTGGAGAAACGATGGCCTTCGGGAAATTCGTAGAGGCGCGAACTTGCGACGAATGCATCGAGTTCCGACTCGCTGAAACGCTCGAATGCAGGCAGGTCCTGGAGGAAAGGCAGCAGGGTCATGACAGTTCCGTGTGAAGGGTTCAGGCCGGGGCCGTGGCGCGAAGACGCGAGGCCAGCGTTTCGGAGAACAACTCCAGCAAGGCAGGGCCGGTGTCGTCGGACATCAACAGGCCTTCGAGCGGCTGGTGCATCAGCTTGAATGTCGACATGCGTTGCGATGCCTGCACGGTGGAGCTTGCGATCATCTCGCGCGACAGCACGGAGATTTCACCGAGCAACGCCCCCGCGCCGATCTTGCCCAGCGGCACGGTGCGGTCGTCCTTCTCGACGAAGATTTCTGCTTCGCCGGAGAGCACGAAGTACACCGCATCTGTTGGCATCCGGTCACGGAATACATTGCGGCCCGGATGGAAGTCCACGCGGCTCACGTTCTGCATGAGATGTTCCGCGCCGTCCTTCGAGAGACGCGTGAACAACTGGGGAAAAACCTTCTGGAAATCTGCGCGATCGGTCGTGTCTGACATCGGTTTCTGACTCCAAATTCCTGCCAACTTCGGCACACCGTTATGTAACACACGCCCCTGTCACAAGAAGTGATGACATTACATCGAGTTGCATGTGTTATTCTCAAAATTCTAGTAGATGCACCCGGTTGGCGATAGCCCAGACGACGTGAATTTACTCGCATCCAGTCGCATATTCACCGCTGTTCCAGAGTGATTGCGAGGTCCTTGTTGACGAGGGGAATCCAATGCTGAGAGCAGTTGTCCGGGTTGGTTTGTGTCTGCCGCTGCTGGTGGCCCTGTCTGCCCAGGCAGGCAATCTCGAAGATGGCCTGAAAGCCGTTCGCGACGGCAACTATGCAGAGGCCCATCGCCTCTGGTCTGCAGACAGCAACAATCCGCAGTCGCAGAACAACCTCGGTGTGCTGTACGAAAAGGGTTGGGGCGTTACCGCCAACCTCACGACGGCGCGCGACTGGTATCTCAAGTCGGCGCAGGCCGGCAATCGCGATGCGCAATACAACGTGGCCGTGCTCTACGACCGCGGCATCAACGGTGTCCAGACCCCGACCGAGGCCGTGCGCTGGTACGAGATCGCCGTGCGCAACGGCAACCGCGGCGCCATGAACAACCTCGCCGTTCTGAAGGAAACCGGCCGCGGCACGCCGAAGGACCCGCAGGGCGCCGTTGCACTCTACCGCCGCGCGGCCGGTCTGGGTCTCGCGAAGGCACAGAACAACCTCGGGGTCGTCTACGAAAAGGGCGTGCTTGCACCCAAGGACGAAGTCGCCGCCGCCGGTCTTTACCGCGCTGCAGCAGAGCAGGGCTATGCACCTGCGCAAAACAACCTGGGTGTGCTGTACGGCACGGGCCGTGGCGTTCAGCGCAGCTATGTCGATGCGGCGTACTGGTTCTCGCTGTCGGCCGAGTCTGGCAACAAGAATGGCGTGACCAACCGCGATGCCGCCGTGCGCCGCCTTCAGCCCGCAGAACGCGACGAACTGACGCGCCGCCTGGCGCAACCCCGCCGCGCGGCCAACTCCTGATCCTGCGGCCGCATGACCATGCAGAGCCAGCCATCCCTTCAAACGGATGGCGTCCAATCCTGCCGCGTGCGCGGCATCGCGTTGGCCATTGCGCCGATGCTGGCAGGCCTGGCCTGCAGCGTCGCGCACGCCCAGCCGGTGCCGACTCCGGGTGCGATCCAGGACACGGTGCCGGGCTCACGCGTTCCTTCGTTCTCCAATCCCGCTGAAGTCATCTTCCCGCGCAACGCGCCGGCCATCCAGCGCGCAGAGACACGGCGCTTCCTCGTCAGCGGCTTCACTTTCACCGGCAACACGGTGTTCAGCGAAGCATTGCTGCGCCGCATGGTGGAGCGTTATCTGGACATGCAGCTCACGCTCGCCGAGCTCGACCGCATTGCCGACTTCATCACGACCTACTACCGCGAGAACGGCTACACCGTGGCGCGCGCCTTCATTCCCGCGCAGCGCGTGGAGGACGGGCTCGTCACCATCCAGATCATCGAAGGCACGGTGGAGTCCGTGGCGTTCAAGGGACAGGGCCGCTATCGCAAGTCGATGCTGGAGCCGTACCTGCAGCCGCTGCTGGAAGGCACGCCGCGCGCACTGGTGACCGACGAAGTGCTCGAGCGCCAGTTGCTGCTGCTCAACGACCTGCCGGGCCTGCGCGCGCGCGCCACGCTCGCGCCGGGCCAGCAGTTCGGCACGACCGCCGTGGAAGTGGAAACGCAGGAGCGCTTCGTGGGCGTTTCGCTCGGGGCGAACAACAGCGGCAAGCGCGAGATCGGTGCCAATCGCGTCGATGCCGGCTTCGACATCTTCAACCCCCTGACGCTGGGCGACCATTTCAACATCCGTGCGATGCGGTCCGAGGACAACCTCTTCCGCTACAACCGGCTGGCCTATTCGGTGCCCATCGGGCACGACGGCATCCGCATCGCGTTCTCGCGCACCGCGACGGACTATGACCTGGCCGGCGCGTTCGCGCCGCTCGGCATTTCGGGCCAGGTGCGTAGCGCTGATGCCACGATTTCCTATCCCTTCGTGCGGTCGCGGGCGAAAAATGTCATGGGTGCGCTGCAATGGCGCGAGACGACCACCCGGCAGAACGTGTTGGGTCTACCATTTTCGGAAGCGAAACTCCCGTTGCTGACCGCCTCGGTCTATGCGAGCCGCGTGGGCTCGGACTCCTCGGCCACGGCTCTGAGCGTGGCGATGTCGACCAATATGGTCAGCAAGGGAACGGATGCCACAGGCGCGCAGAACCGGGACTTCGTGAAGGTGGACGGCGAACTGACCTACCTCACCGGCGCAACGCGCAACTGGGACTTCTATTTCAGGGGCCGTGGTGTGGTGGCGAACGAGCTTTTGCCCGACACGGAAAAGTTCTCCATCGGCGGGCCGGACAGTGTGCGGGGTTACCAGTCGTCGTCCCTGCGTGGCGATGTCGGCTACCTGCTCACTCTGGAGTTGCGCAGGCAGTGGATGGTGGCGGGCACGCCGGGATATCTCTCCGTCTTCGGCGATATCGGTGGTGTGCGCAACAAGGGGTTCCTGGGTTTCGACCGGCTGTCTTCCGTCGGTGCGGGGCTCACGCACTACCTGGGCAACAAGGGGCAGGTGAAGGTGGAGTACGCGAGGCCGCTGCTGAAAGTGCTGGGTCGCGACACCAAACCGAAGTTGTGGGCTTCCATGACATTGGCGTTCTGAATGACTGAGGAATGACATGTTGAATGTGCAAGGATCATCTGTAAGGCAACCGTCGGCACTGCGCCCGATCGCTGTTGCCGTTGCACTGGCCCTTGCTGTCATGGCCGCGCGCCCGCGCGCCGATGTGCTGCCCACCGCACCCAACGTCATTGCGGGCTCCGCCTCCGTCACGCAAACGGCGACGCAGCAGACCATCAACCAGCATTCCGACAAGGCCATCATCAACTGGGGTTCGTTCTCCATCGGCTCGAATGCCGCCGTGAGCTTCGTGCAACCGTCGTCGTCCAGCGTCGTGCTCAACCGCGTGGTGGGTAGCGATCCGTCGAACCTGTTGGGGTCCATGTCGGCCAATGGCCACGTATTCCTGGTGAACCCGAACGGCGTGTTCTTCGGTGTCGGATCGCGCATCGACACCGGGGGTCTCGTGGCCACCACCATGTCCATCTCGGACAACGATTTCCTCAACGGCTACTACAGCTTCACGCGTGGCGGCAGCGGCTCGGTGGAGAACGCCGGCACCATCACCATCCGCGACGGTGGCTATGCGCTGCTGGCAGCAGACAGCGTGCGCAACACGGCGACGGGCCGGATCAACGCGCCGGGCAGCAGCGTGATGCTGGCATCGGCAGACCGCGTCACCATCGATACGCGACCTGACGGCCTTGTGGGCTTCTCCGTGCAGGGCGATGCCGTGCGCGCCGTGGCACGTGTGGAGAACGCCGGTGTCATCGCGGCGGACGGCGGGCAGATCGCGCTCTCCGCACGCGGCGCGCGCGAGCTCACCGGCATGGTGGTGAACAACAGCGGCGTGCTGCGCGCATCGAGCATCGAAGAGCGCGACGGCGTCGTGATCCTCTCCGCCTCGTCGGGCGTGACGCAGTCCACCGGCGAAATCCAGGCCTCGGGCGCGCGCGGCGGCCTGATCGAAGTGACCAATGCGAGCGGCACTGCAGCGCTTGCTGGCAGCGCGATCGCGCGCGGCAGCGACGGCGCCGGCGGCCGCATCGTCGTGGCAGGCGTGCAGACCGGCCTGATGGACGGCGCCGTGGTCGATGCCAGCGGCGCCTCGGGCGGCACGGTGCGAGTGGGCGGTGAGTACCGCGGCGGCGAGATCGCATCGCGCGGCGGTATCAACGTCGTCTCCGACTACACCTATGTCGCCGGCTCAGCCAGGATCCGTGCGGACGGCACGGCGGGACAGGGCGGCTCGGCAGTCGTGTGGGCCGACAACTCCACGCGCTTCGACGGTTCGATTTCCGCGACGGGCTCTGGTACCGGCCGCGGCGGCGATGCGGAAGTCTCGGGCAAGGAATACCTTGCGTTCAACGGTACGGCGGATCTGCGCTCGGCGTCGGGTGTGCGGGGCACGCTGCTGCTGGATCCGACGCGTATCACCATCACCAATGAGGATGCCTCGACGCCGGAAGCCCCGACGGGATCGCTGGACGACGGCTTCACGGGCACCATCATGGCTGGCGCTGCAGGCGGTGATACCAGCACGATTTCGCGTGGCAAGCTGCAGGAAATTGGCGCTAACACCGACATCCTGCTGGAAGCGGCGGACCGCATCACGCTGGGCAACTTCGGTGGCGGCACGATGCAGTTCAACCAGAACGGTGGTGCTGACGGCGGCCACGTCACGCTGCGCACGACCAATGCCGGCAGCAGCATCGTGTTCGCCAACGCGGCCGACACCATGGCCACGTCCGGTGGTGACCTGACGCTGCAATCGGCAGGCAGCATTGCGGTCGGGCGCCTCGACTCGAACGGCGGCGCGGTCAACCTGACGGCGGTGACGTCGATTTCCAATGGCCAGATCGAGTCGAACAACGGCAACGTGTCGTTGTCCGCCGGTACTTCGATCTCCACGGGCGCGATCAATGCCGGAGACGGCAACATCCTGCTGTCCGGCACGACGACGATCAACAACACCGGTGTGCTCGAGACGAACAACACGCTCAATTACAACGGCAACAACACGGCCACGGTGACCCAGGGTGCCCGCATCGTGGCCAATGAAGTCAGCATCGTCAATGCGCCGTCGGTCAACCTGACCAACACCAGCAATGATGTAGACATCATCAGCGCTTCCACGAACGGTGGCTCGCTGCAGTTCAGGTCGAACAACGACCTCACCGTCAACAACGTGACGGTGAACGGTGGTTCTGCGTCGGTGAACATCGCGTCCAACAACAAGGTGACGGTTGCAGGTACTGTTTCTGCAACATCCACCAGTTCGGCTACCGTCGCGCTCACCGGCGGCCATGATGTCCAGGTCAATGGCAACGTCAGCGCCACGGCGTCCAATGGCGGCGCTGGCATCAGCATTTCAGGCCGGCAGGTCACGACGACGGGCGCGCTGACCTCCAGTGCGACCAACGGCACTGCAGCGGTTTCGCTTGCCAGCACCCACGATCTTTCAGTCGGCGCCGTCACGGCCAGCAGTGCAGCCGGCGCAGCCATCAACATCGGCGGCACCGATTTCGACGCCGACAAGGTCACCCTGACCGGAGCCTTGTCGGCCACGGGTTCGGCGACCGGCGCTGCATCGATCAACGTCAGGGCCAACAACGGCATCCAGGCGTCGGGCGTGAATATCACTGCCACGGGAGGTGGCGGAGCCGGGGTCGAAGCAGCATCCGTGCGACTCAAGGCGACGGGCGGCAACATCAGCCACACCGGCACGCTCCGTGCAACCGACCAGGGCGGCGTGATCGCCGCTGCGCAGACCACCCACTACGGCCTTGTCGACGTCGAGGCCACGCAGGGTTCTGCTTCCATCGGCTCTATCAACGTGCAATCGGCGGAAGGCCGGGGCCAGGTCAACCTCGGCGGCAAGCACGGTGTGACCATCGCCTCCGGCAGCGGCATCGTCGTGAGCGCAGCTTCGCAGCCGGGCGTGCTGATCAATGCCGCGCTCGGCGATGGCGGCAACGGCGACCTCAATCTCACGGGCGCCAACATCCAGGTCACGCAGACGAAGGAGCGGCAAGTGGTTGGCGATGACGGCTCGATCAGCTACGTCGACGTCAACAAGACGGTGGAGAACGCCGGCGGCATCGGTGTGTACGGCCGCAACGTCACCGTCGATAACCTCACGTTGAGTTCGTCTGCAGTTCGCGCCGGCGGCGTGGCCGCGGTGCCGCTGTACGGCATCGGCATCACGGCCGACAACAACATCACCATCAACGGTCTGGTGTCTTCGTACTCACTTTCGGGCATCGCGGTCAACACCAATGGCGACGGCTGGGTGAAGACCGAGGGCTCGGGACTGCTGCGCGGAAACCAGCTCGCCCTGGCGGGCGATCGCGATGAAGGCTACTTCCGCGTCAAGACGGACATCAGCACGCTCTCCATCCTGGGCGGCCGCATGGCCGACGTGGACAACAGTGCGCATGGCGCCGGCCAGTTGCGTGTGGTGCTTGCCGGTGCGCTGACCGACGAGACGACCAACCCCTACAACGGCGAAGTGGTGCCGGCCGTTACCAAGCCGGTGGGTGCGCTGCGCATCACGTCCAGCAACATCTATATCCAGGCGCTGGACAACCGCTCGAACAATTCCTACCTGATCGACGGCACGCGCACGGACAACACGGCCACACCACGCCAGGACCTGATCTTCATCGCCGACAAGATCGAGGCGTCGCCCAATTCGCTCTTCACCAAGGCCGACACCTACGCGCAGTTCCGCCCGCTGGACGCGAACCGTGGTGTGCAGGTGGCCTACGCCATGCCTGGTGCCCCCGATCCGAGTCTCACGTACTACATCGGCGGGCCCAGCGGCATCCTGAACATGCTGAACCCCGAAGCCACCCTGATGATCGGCGGCGACGACTACAACGGCAACATCAGCATCGGCACGCTCAACAACAACCCGGACCAGATGAGCCTGGGCAAGATGGACCTGTATTTCGTCACCACGGCGAGGGTCTACAACTACCTGAACTCCAGCGGCGGTGCGCCGACTTACTGGACGACTGGCGTCGGCACCAGCGCACCGTACCAGGTGCCCGTGTCCGCCGTGCCCTGCGTGCAGGGCGTGGCCTGCCTGCCGCGCATGACGCAGGGCAAGATCTACATCCGCGATTCGTACAACATGGGTACGAACGACAACCCGCAGTACCGCAACGTCGTCATCAACGGCACGGGCAGCGGCACGGGTGGCAGTCTGCCGCCCGACACGACGGGCAGTGGCGACGACGGTGGCGGCGGTGACGATGAAGGCGGCGGTGGCCCGACGACCCCGGGCAGCAGCGGCAACGGTTCCGAGCCGGGTGGACCGAACGCGCCGCCGGAAGGTCCGGACGGCGGTGGCAATGCCGAGAACACCGATCCGGGCGGCGAAGGCACCACCACGGTGGTCAACAACCCCACGCAGTCCACCGGCAATCCTGACGGCCAGCCCGGTAACCAGCCCAACCCGTCCGATCCGCCCGACACGACAGGGCAGGTGCCCGACAACACGTCGGACGACGACGACCCGATCGAATCGGGCGGTGTGTTCACGGGCAACCCGACCGATCCGGACGACCCGGTCATCACCAACCCGACGCCGAACGATCCCGACCCGGACGGTCCGGTCCTGAGCGAGCCGGACCCCGACCCGAACCCCAATCCGGAAGGTCCTGAAGTCACCGACCCGACGCCGTCCGATCCCGATCCGGATGGTCCGGTCCTGAGCGGCCCGGATCCAGACCCCAATCCGGAAGGTCCCGAAGTCACCGGTCCCACGCCGTCCGACCCCGATCCGGACGGCCCGGAGCTGAGCGGCCCCAATCCTGACCCGACACCGAACGATCCGAATCCGCAAGGCCCGGACATCGGCGGTCCTTCGCCTTCCGATCCGGATGATCCGACCGATCCGGATCCAGGTCCGATCTTCTCTGGCAATCCGACACCGACACCGGGCGACCCCGAGACGCCGACGGATACCGGCACTCCGGGCACGCCTGCGCCGGGCGCCAATCCGTCAGATCCGACGGACCCGACCGATCCCAACCCGGGCCCGGATTTCAGCGGCGACCCGACCACGCCGAACGACCCGGGCAATCCGCCGGATACGCAGACGGGCGACAACACGCCCGGGAACAACCCGCCTGTCAACAATCCGCCTGGCAACGCCAACAACCCCGGCACGCCTGACGGCGATGGTCCCGGCCCGGTCACCGAAGGCCCCGGCCCCGACGACGGTGGCGATTTCAGTGGCAACCCGCCTCCGGGAAGCAATGACCCCGGGAACGTCAATCCGGGCACGGAAACCGCAAACAACAATCCGGGCACCTCGACACCGGGTGACAACACCGGCAACACGCCTGGCAATACGCCTGGCAATACACCCGGAAGTACCGACAACAACAACGACAACGGTTTCACCGGCGGCGCCACACCGGGCAACACCCCGTCGACCCCGAATGCACCGGGCGATTCGGGCGACGGCGGTGTGTTCGCGGGCAACGACCCCTCGCCAACGGGCGACAGCCCGACCAACACCGCAGATGGCGGCACGCCCGGAAACCAGGGCGCCACCGGTACGACGAACTCGGGTACGACGAACAGTTCCGGCAACACGAACACCAGCAATACGAACAACGGGTCCACTGACGTCGCCGGCAACAACAACGACAACGGCAACAACGGTTTCACCGGCGGCGCGTCCGGCGATGCCTCGTCGTCCGGATCGGAGGGCAGCAGCCTTGCCGACGGCAGCAACCAGAACAACCAGGGCAGCAGCGACCAGGCCGGCAGCAGCAACAACCAGTCGGGCGGAGGCGGGCAGGGCAGCGGCGGTTCCGGTAGTGGCTCCGGCAGCAGTTCGTCGTCCGAATTCGCCGGTGGTGCATCGGGTGGTGCGGCCGGTGCCAATGACGACGACGGTTCTTCGACGTCTTCGTCGCAGACCGCGTCCTCTTCTTCGGGCAGCAACAACAACGCCGGCGGCCAGCAGCAGGCGACAGGCCAGTCCCGGTCGGCAGAAAGTACGCGCAACGAGCCACCGCCGTGCGAAGACGAATCACAAAGCACGCGCAATGTGACGCGTGCCGGTCAATCCAACTCGGATCTGATCCAGCTGCGGGGCTCCGGCACTCGCCTGCGGCCGGCAGAAGGAAGTCTCGCGCAGCAACGTGTTTCGTGCGCGAGCAAGGTGTCCCAAAAATAAGAAAAAGGCGACGTTACAAAAGAACACGTTTTAGGGGTTCGATGCTACGATCGCTGCGTTTTTCAGAGGAAGAACAACAGGAAAGAGGCTCTCGCGCCGGACGGAAATCAAGCGGTTGAACCGCCGGCAATGAGTGATTTAACGGTGAGTTTATTTTTATCAGGAGTAAGTATGAGCATGCTGCGTCAATCCAAGAAGCAAGCCGGTCAGGGCATGACCGAATACATCATCATCGTCGCGCTGATCGCTGTCGCCGCCATCGGCGTGTACAGCTTCTTCGGCGGCACGATCCGTGCACAGACTTCCGGCATGGCCGCTGAAATGGCCGGTGGCTCGGCGAAGGACGGCCAGAAGGCTGCTTCCGACGCATCGACCGCTGCCAAGGCGTCCGGCGAGAAGAAGGTCACGCTGGGCAACTACGGCGACGAACAGAAGAAGTAATTCTTCTCTGAAGTCCGCGGCCGTTAACTGAAGACGGCCGTTTCTCGGTTTCTGCACCATTGCGAAATGGTGCGGATTGGGTGTCTTTTGGCCTAACGGTCCGCTCTTGAGCAGTAGATGAGGGGTGCGCGACGTGTATACGGGTAGAAACAGCAGAGCCAGCTTCGCCAGGGGTGCCAGTGCGCGCCTCCAGCGTGGACAGGCTTTGGTGTTCATTGCCGTCACCACGGTCATCCTTCTGCTGGTGACGCTGGCCACGTACAACGTCGGCCAGCTGAGCTATCACCGCATCAAGCTGCAGAACACGGCCGACGCCGCTGCCTACAGTGCTGCCGTGGCGCATGCGCGCGAACTGAACTTCAGTGCGTACATGAACCGCGGCGTCATCGCCAACCAGGTGTCTGTCGCCCAGATCGTGAGCCTCACCGGTTGGGCGCGCAACCTGGACGACAACTACAACGGCCCGCTGAGCAACATCGCCGACAGCGCAGCAAACATGTCCGCGCTCGGCTTCATGTGGACCGTGCCGGCGAACATCATCGGTCCCATCGGCAGCGGCATGAAATCGGCGCTCGATGCCGCCGCACCAGCCGCCACACTCGCGGTCGACACATTGATCAACCTGCTGAACGGGGCGTCGGACGCGTATCACATCGCGATGAGCGCCTCCATCGGTTACGACCTCATCCGCGAAGTGATCGAGGCGAACGAGCCCGACGCGCAGGTGTCCATGCTGGGCGAGGCGTCGATCCTGTATTCGGCCGCGCAGCAACTCGGTTTCTCCAAGACCTACAAACCGTCCAATGACCAGGACGGCGACTACCGCATGGCCTATGTCACGCAGGCGTCGATGGACATCTTCTACAAGAACCGCTCGCTGCCGCCCATCTGGCCGCTGCCGTTCCTGTTCGACCCGTTGCGGCTTTTCACCTACGGCCCCGGCCCGCTGCTGATGATGCAGTTCCACTCCGGCGGCAGCACGCTGAAGGACGCGAAGGGCAACGCCAGCACTCATCTGAAGGGCTACACCAGCCTGGACGCCACGGGTCTGTTCATGATCTTCTGCGTGACTGTGCCCGGGCCGTTCTTCATCCCGCTGCCGATCTGCGTTCCTTTGATCCCGCCGCTGTCCGCGTTCGGCAGCGGCGCAGCCGCAACGGGCCAGTCGTCGTGGGCGCAAGCTGCAGGCTTGAACCCGTTCACGGCCAACGTGAACCACCGCAATGGCAGCAACACGGCGTCTGACCCTGCCGCGTTGCTGCACTTCGGCGCTGCGCACACGCTGAACCCTGCAACCATCGTCCCGGCCTGGATCCAGACCGGCAAGGGCGCAGGCAGCACGCTCAACAGCGGTTCGGGTATCCGCGACTACCGCGACATCAAGGGCAACGCGACGGCTGCCACCAGCAATGCGGCCAGCACGCCGGCCAACCGCAACGACGTGGCGCCACCGTGGATCCTCGAGATCGAGCGGCCGCTGCCTTCGATCACCACGTCCAACAACATGCCCAATCGCGTGGCTGGCGGAACGATGCGCATCGGCGGCAGCGACGATGGCCAGTTGGCCCTGCCGCCGCCGTCCAACACCGAGTACATGCGCGCGCTCTCGCGGTCCGAGGCCTACTTCAAGCGGCCAACGGACATCTCCACCGGCGGCATGCGCCGCGCCGACAACAAGACAGAGTGGGGCAGCCTGTACAGCCCGTACTGGCAGGCGCGCCTGCAGCCCAACGGCATCGCCGAACAGGCGGCCTCCATCCTTTCCAAGTCGCTGTTCGGCCTATGACACGCACACCACGCCGAACCAGCTTCCTGCGCCAGCGCGGCCAGGCGATGACGGAATTCGTCGTCGGCGCGGTGCTCTTCCTGATGCCGCTGTTCCTTATCGTGCCGATGCTGGGCAAGTACTCGGACATCAAGGCTGCTTCTGCGCAAAGCGCGCGCTACGCTGCTTGGGAGCGCACCGTCTGGTACGGCGCGGCGTCGTCCAGCAACAACTGGCCCGGCAAGGGCAAGACCGAAGCCAACATCCAGACCGAGGCACGGCAGCGCATCATCAATTTCGGCGGCCTCATCACCAGCGCCGATGCGAACGCCACGAGCTACAGCACGGACGGCGCGCGCTGGATGTGGCGCAACCGTGACGGCAGCAAGATGCTGCAGAACTACACGGACGCGAAGAACACGGTCACCATCGGCGACAGCCCGGACATAGCCACCGGCGACGTGCTGGACACCATCAACGCATTCACGTCCATCCTCGGGTTCGATCTTGAAACGCGCGGCTTCTATACCGGTACCGCGGCCATCCCGGTGACCACGCTGCCCATCGGTGCCAGCCTGCGCCAGGGTTCCTCCAACGGGAAGTTCGATCCGGGCGTATTGACCTTCCGCGACCACAACGCGATCCTGGCCAACGGCTGGGGCTCCAGCGGTTCCGCGCACGTGAAAACCATGACGGCCGGCATTGCACCGCTCGGCCTGGTGGGCGACGAAAACCTCGGGCCTGCGCTGCAGATCGCCGGTTGTGTGGTGTTCGCGTTGTTCACGCCTGAATTCTGTTTCCTCGAGCTCGGCAAGATCGAGCCGGACATCGTGCCGCCCGACCGTTTGACGGGGCCATGACATGAAGCTCATCGCCTCCGCCGTCCTCGTATTCGCGACGCTGCCTGCGTTCTCCGCCGGGCTGACCTGCCGCGTGCCGAACACGCCCTACGGCGCGCGCGTCGAGATGGTCGCACCCGACATGCGCGTACAGGGATCGGCGATGACCATGCGCATCATCGAATCGAAACTGTCGGTCGATGAGCTCATCGGTTACTACCGCGACCTCTGGGCGCCGCTGGCCACCGACAAGCGCCCGGGTTCGCGCGAAGACAAGGCGCCCGGCTGGCGCGTGATCTCCACCATCGACGGCCCGTGCCTCAACACCGTTCAGGTGCGTGCGCAAGGCAGTGGCAGCTATGCGTTGCTGGCCGTTTCGCAGGCGCAAGGCACCATGGAGCGGCGCAACGCACAGGTGACCACTTTCCCGGCATTGCCCGGTTCGAAGGTGCTGCAGGACGTGGAGTTCGTCGACGGCATCCGCAACTCGCGCACCGTGGTGCTCACGAATACCTCCAACATCGCGGCCAACCAGAATTTCTACGTCGATGCGTTCCGGCAACGGGGCTGGACGCAGGTGATGCAGGGCAAGGCCGACAGCACGCGGGGCGTGCACCAGGTGATGGTGCTCAAGCGCGGCTTCGAGGAAATCAATCTCGTCATCTCGCCCGGCCCGAACGGGACCGTGGGCGTCGTCGCCAACGTGGTGGACCGACCATGAAAAAAATCCGCAACCGCTCCCTGTCCATGGCCCGCCGCGCACGCATGCGCGGGCAGTCGATGGTCGAGTACATCATCGTCACGTCTTTCTCGATCCTCATCCTGATCGAGACGACCAGCGGCGATTCGGTGATCCAGAAGCTGGCGAATGCGATCAAGGGCGCGTATCAGGGCTTCATGTACGCCCTGGGCTATTCAACCAATCTCAACCTGTTCTGAACGACTTCAAAAAAAGGACCTGTAAATGGCGATCCGACTTGGAAAAATGAAGATCAATCGCCTGTGGCTGCTGGTAGGCATGGCCCTCGTGCTCGGCCTGCTGGCGACCTGGCTCTCCGTCACCTACCTGCGAAACAGGGAAGAGGCGATCCAGACACAGCTGATGGAAAAGGCGCGTGGCGGCGACAAGGTCATGGTCGTGGTCCCCACGTCCGACCTCGCCAAGGGCACTGTCCTGCGTGAAGGCATCGTGGCCGGTCGTGAGATCGCAGCCGACCTCGCTTACTGGGACACCATCCCTGCCGAAGACTTCGACAAGATCAAGGGACGCCCCCTGCTGCGCGACGTGCAGCGTGGCCGCCCGCTGATGCGCGCGGACGTCGTGGACGATCGTCCGAAGGAGTTCTCCGCGACCCTGACGAAGGGCATGCGCGCGATCACCGTCGACATCGACGAACTGAATTCCATCTCGCAGATGCTGAAGGCCGGTGACTTCATCGACCTGAACCTGATCTCGGCCGATACGTCGGCCACCTCGGGTGGCCAGCAGATCTTCCCGTTCCTGCAGGCCGTGAAGGTCATCGCCACCGGCCAGCGCGCCGTCGGCGTGGCCGAGCCGCCGCCCAACCAGCAGACGCCGGAGTCGATGCACTACGCCACGGTCACCGTGGAAGTGACGCCGGAAGAAGCCGGCTACATCGCGCTGGCCCAGCAGTCCGGCCGCATTCGCGTGACGTTGCGCTCGCCGGAAGACAAGGCCATTGATCCGTACGGCCCGCTCACCGTGGCGCAACTCACGGGCGGCCAGTCGCGCGTGAAGGCCAAAGGCGGCAAGGCCGCACCTGCGCCCGCTGGCGTGAAGGTGGAGTACATCCTCGGTGGCAAGGCCGGCGGTGGCGCGGCGCCCCCGATCAACATCACCATGCCTGGCATTCCCGGCATGAACAGCCTGCCCGGCTTCCCCGGCGGCACGAGCGGACTGCCACCCGGCGTTCCGGCCAACGCCGGTGGCGTGAACATTTCCAGCGCCGGCGGCACGCCCGCCGCTCGATAACGACAACAAGGCTGACAAAACATCATGAAGACGCAGATCAAACGTTCGCAATTCCAGCAACGCGCGCTGGCCTGTCTGGTGCCGCTGCTTTCGCTGGCCGTCGTCGGCGCGCAGGCGCAGCCGCAGACCGCCCCCAAGGCACCGCCGCCCAAGGCCAAGGCCACCGTGACGGTGAACAACATGCCGGGCACGCCCGCGCCGCCCATGCCGGTGCCGGTGACGACCGCGCCCGGCACGTCCCCCATGCCCACCATGGCCGAGGAAACGGTGCAGGACATGGCCCTGTTCGTCGGCGAAGCCCGCACCATCCCGCTGTCGGGCGTGACGCGTGTCGCCGTCGGCAACGGCGCGCTCATCACGGCCACCGTGCTGGACGGCCGCGAGGTGCTGCTGCTCGGCGAAGCCGCCGGTGACACCAGCCTGTTCATCTGGTCCAACGGTGTGGTGAAGAAGTACCGCGTCAAGATCAATGCTTCCGACACCAATGTGCTGGTTCGCAACGTGCGCCAGCTCATCAGCGACCTGCCCGGCATCAAGATGGACGTGGTCGGCGACCAGGTGGTCCTGTCCGGTGCTGCCAGCAAGACGGACCTCAAACGCATCGAGCTCGTGGCCAACAACTACAAGCAGGTCGTCAACCTGGTGCGCGAGGAAGAAGTCACCCTCAAGAAGATGGTGTACATCAAGGTCCAGTTCATGGAGTTCCGCCGCAATGCCCTGGAGAACCTGGGCATCCAGTGGGCCACGTCGATGAACGGCCCCGCCGCCGCCATCACCGGCGACGTGCTGACCAACAGCCAGTTCCGCGTCCCGTCGACCGCGCCGGCCTTCCAGCCGGGCGTGGGTTCGAATGCACCGCTGTCCATCAGCTCGCAGCCGTGGCGCATCTACCTGGGCCTGGCCAGCACGATCTCGTCCACCATCAACCTCGCCATGAGCAACGGCGACGCCGGCATGCTGGCCTCGCCCGAACTGGCCACGCGCTCCGGCGGCGAAGCGAAGTTCCTGGCCGGTGGCCAGGTGCCGCTGCCCGTCACGTCGCCCACCGGCCAGGTGAGCGTCACGTTCAAGGACTACGGCATCAAGCTGAACATCAATCCGGTGGTGGACGACAACAACAACATCCAGGCCAAGCTGGATACGGAAGTGTCGGCCATCGACGCGTCCGTCGTGGTGCAGGGCATCCCCGGCTTCACGGTGCGTTCCACGTCGTCGGACATCAACCTCAAGAGCGGCCAGACCGTGGTGCTCTCGGGCCTGGTGAACGAGACCATGGCCAATGCGGTGGACAAGTTCCCCTGGCTGGGCGACGTACCCGTCATGGGCGCGTTGTTCCGCTCGACCAACTTCACGGCGGGCCGCACGGACCTCGTGGTGTTTGTCACGCCGATCGTCATCGACCCGAATTCGACCGCCAACCAGCAGCGCCTGGACAAGGCCAAGGCCATGCGTGAGCGCTTCGAAGGCACGCTGGGCAAAAAAGGCATCGTCGACTGAACGCAAGCAGGACTGAACCCATGTTCACCATCAACGTCACCAGCAGCAAGGGCGACAGCAACGTCTTCCAGTGCCAGACCGAGGTCGCCACCATCGGCAAGGCGGACGACAACCTTGTGCAGCTGAAGGGATGGACCATCGGCAAGCGCCATGCTTCCGTGGTCTTTCGCAACGGCAAGCTCTATCTCGAGGACCACGGTGGCCTGTCGGTGACCGAGGTCAACGGCGAAGCCGTGGATGGCAGCTATGGCCCGCTCAAGGACGACGATGTCATCCTCATCGGCGGCTACGAGCTGCGCGTGAAGGGCGGAGACGGGAAGCCTTCGGTGTCCGATGCGGCCATCGCCCGCGCGGCCCCCGCGCAGCCGTCCATCGAGGCCATGCTGTCGGCTACGCTGAGCCGGCCCATGCCGGCCTACCAGCCCAAGCCGCTGTCCACCAGTGCGCCGCTGCCAGGCGGCGGAGCTGGTGGCACCGCACCTGCCGCGTCGTTTGCACCGCCGGCTGCGGCCGCCGTCACGAACGAAGTGCATCAGGCCCGGCCACCGGTCCTGAAGGAGCAGCGCGTGGATGCGCCGGCCGTCGACGCGCCCGAGTTCGACCCCAACATGACGCAGCGCACGATGGCGCGTGTGCAGGCCGACGATCGCGTGATCCGCATGGCCAAGGCCCGCCAGGCCGTGCATGCCTCGCTCATCAGCATGATGGACTTGCGCCGGGTCGACGTCTCGCGCATGGAAGAGAAGGAACTCCGCTCGACCACCAGCACGCTGATCAATGAAATCATCGCCGAGTCGCGCGACATTCCGGCCGGTGTCGACAAGGCCGAGCTGTCCAAGCAGGTGATCGACGAGGTGGTGGGCCTCGGTCCGCTGGAAGACCTGCTGGCCGACGACAAGGTGACCGAAATCATGGTCAACCGTTTCGACGAAATCTTCATCGAGCGCGGCGGCAAGCTCACCGAGTCGGAAGTGACCTTCACTTCCGACAACGCGGTGCTGCAGGCCATCGAACGCATCGTGGCGCCGCTGGGCCGCCGCATCGACGAATCGTCGCCGATGGTCGACGCGCGCCTGAAGGACGGCTCGCGCGTGAACGCGGTGATCCCGCCGCTCGCGCTCAAGGGCTGCAACATCACCATCCGCAAGTTCGCCAAGAACAAGCTGCAAAGCGACGACCTGGTGAAGTTCGGTTCGGTCACCGCGGACATGATGGCCTTCCTGAAAGTCGCGGTGGAGCAAGGCACCAACATCATCATCTCGGGTGGTACCGGCTCGGGCAAGACGACGCTGCTCAATGTGCTGTCCAACTTCATTCCCGATGACGAACGCATCGTCACCGTGGAAGACGCGGCCGAACTGAAGCTCTCGCAGCCCAACCTGGTGTCGCTCGAAGCCCGCCCGCCGAACGTGGAGGGCAAGGGCGCGGTCCACATCCGCGACCTCGTGAAGAACTGCCTGCGCATGCGTCCTGACCGCATCGTCGTCGGCGAATGCCGTGGCGGCGAGGCACTGGACATGCTGCAGGCCATGAACACCGGCCATGACGGCTCGCTCACCACGGCCCACGCCAACACGCCGCGCGACTGTATTGCGCGCCTGGAGGTGATGGTGCTGATGTCGGGCCTGGACCTTCCGATCCAGGCCATCCGCGAGCAGATCTCGTCGGCCGTGCACCTGTTCGTGCAGCAGAACCGCTTTCCGGACGGCAGCCGGCGCGTGACACACATCACCGAGGTGACGGGCATCGAAGGCGGCGTCATCCAGACGCAGGACATCTTCCTGTTCAAGCAGGCGGGCTATGGCCCGGATGGCCGAATCAAGGGAAGTTTCTTCGCCACTGGCGCGATCCCCGAGCTCTACCAGAGCCTGGCCGAGCGCGGCATCCCGGTCGATCTGTCGATCTTCCAGAAAGACCGGGTGCTCTAAGTGGATCTGTCGCTCGTCATCGGTGTCGTCGCGATCGCTGCCATCGTCATCATCTGGACGATCATCCAGATTGCCGAGAGCGGCCTTCGCAAGCAGAAGCAGACGCTGCAGGCCACGGCGGCCGGCAGCCTGTCGGAGATGTTCATCTTCGTGGACGCGACCAGGCTGTTCTACATGAACGTGCTGGCCTTCGTCTTCGTACCCACCGCGCTGTACGTGATGACGGAGAACCCGGTGATCGCTCTGGGCGCTGCGGTGGTGATCGTCATCGGCCCGCGCTTCCTCGTGGCCTTCATCAAGAAGCGCCGAGAGAAGAAGTTCGAGGCGCAGCTGCCCGACGCACTGCTGATGGTTGCCGGTACGTTGCGTGCCGGTGCGAGCCTGAACGTCGCGCTCGAGTCGATGGTGTCCGAGTCGCAACCGCCGGTGTCGCAGGAGTTCGAACTCATGCTGCGCGAGCAGCGCCTGGGCGTGGACCTGGACACGGCGCTGCAGAACATGGAGCGGCGCATGCCGCTGCAGGATTTCATCATGGTGGTGGCCGGCATGCGCATCTCGCGCGAAGTCGGCGGCAACCTGGCCGACACGCTGGAAGGCATCGCCGACACGCTGCGCCGCAAGCTCACCATGGAGGGCAAGATCCAGGCGCTCACGTCACAAGGCCGCATGCAGGGCATCGTGATGACCTGCCTGCCGCTGTTCCTCATGTTCATCCTGAAATACATGGAACCCGAAGCGATGGAGCCGCTGTTCACCACCTGGTACGGGTGGATCACGCTGCTCGTCATCATCGTCATGGAGTTCGTGGGCTACTTCTTCATCCGCAAGATCGTGAACATCGACGTCTGACATCATGGGCAACACACTCATCATCTTTGCGATCGCCATGACGTTCGGCCTGGCCGTCCTGTGCATGGTGTTCGCGCTGGGGCGCCTGAAGCAGCAGGTGCCGACCGAAGACCGCGCCTATCTGGATACGCTGCCACCCATCCTGCGCATGGCCTGGCCGCTGGTGCGCTTCATGGAATACCACATCGGCAAGTTCATTCCCTCGAGCGCGCTGGAGAAGACATCCAAACAGCTGCAACTGACCGGCGTGAGCTTCCTCATGGGCGCCGAGCAGTTCTTTGCGTTGCGCTTCATCTGCATGGTGGTGGCCTTCGGCTTCACCTGGTTCGCACTGGGCGCGCTGGAGAAGAACTCCCCCGGCATCCTGATCGGCATCACGCTGCTGGGCTTTTTTTACCCGTCCATCTGGCTGGGCGATGTGCGCAAGAAGCGCGTCGTGCAGGTGCAGAAGACGCTGCCGACGTATCTCGACTACATCACCATGGCGGTGGAAGCCGGGCTGAACATGACGGGTGCCATCAACCAGGCGATGGAGAAGGGCCCGCAAGGGCCGCTCAAGCACGAGTTCTACCTGGTCGTGCGCGACCTGCGCGCGGGCGTGCCGCGTGCCGACGCATTGCGTCGCATGGAGGCGCGCATGCAGATGAGCGAGATCACCAGCTTCGTGGGCACCACCATCCAGGCCGAGAAGATGGGCGCGCGCCTGGGCACTGCATTGCGTGCGCAGGCCGAACAGCGCCGCAGCGAGCGCTTCCAGCGTGCCGAGAAGCAGGCCATGGAAGCGCCGGTGAAGCTGATCTTCCCGCTGCTGGTGTTCATCTTCCCGCTCACCTTCCTGATCCTGGGCTTCCCGATTGCGATGAAGTTCCTTACGTCGGGGATCGTCTGAAGCCGTGAGCATGTCCCGGGGCGCCGTGTACCGCCAGTCCAAGGTGCTGATTCCTTCCGCATGGCGAGCCGAGAGTGCGCTCGACCGCATGCGCGGCCTGCTGGGCCGGCCGCCGCTGAAACAGGGCGAGGCACTGCTGATCGACCCGTGCTCGTCGGTGCACACCATCGGCATGGGTTACACACTCGATGTGGTGTTCGTGGATGCGGGTGAGAAAATCGTGAAACTTTGCCGTCGCGTGGCGCCGCTGCGCATGGCGTTTGCCTTTGGCGCACGTGCCACGCTGGAGCTACCGGCTGGCGAAATCGACCGGCTCGAGCTCGCGGTGGGCGACCGCCTCGAGTGGAGACATTGATGCAGAAACTGTTGTTGACCGGTGGTGTGGTGGTGGCACTCGTGCTGGGTGGCTGCGCGTCGCGCCCCAACACCGGCACCACGCTGGCCGGCACGCCTTCGATGGGCGCGAACATCGAACTGCTGAACAAGCAGCAGTTCGCCGGCCAGGAGAACGAGGCTTCGCGCTCGGAAGCGCTTTTCCAGAGCCTGCTGCGCAAGATCCCGAACGACGCGGACACCTGGTTCCGTCTGGGCAACCTCTATGCGAGCAACAACCTGCCCGAGCCCGCCGCCGGTGCCTACAACCGAGCGCTGCTGGCCGACAACTCGCACGCGCGCGCCTGGCATAACCTGGGCGTGATCAAGCTGCGCGAAGCGTATGCCGCACTCCTTCAGGCGCAGGTGACCGTGGACTCCAATGACGAAGCCATGGCAAAACGCATCGATTCACTGCTCGAAGACCTGAGCCGCCTGTCTGCGCTGGAAGGGGAACCCCGCCCGGCCGCGAGACCCAAGACCCCCTGAACACCGGGAGATGCACATGCGCGCATTCCGCAAGCTCAATGCAACCCGCAAGCAGCGCGGCCAGTCGATGGTGGAGTACCTCATCATCCTGCCGTCGCTGCTGCTGCTGGTGCTGGGCACCATCCAGTTCGGGTTGCTCTACCAGATCAAGAGCCAGGTCAACTACGCGACCTTCGCCGCCGCGCGGCAGGGCGCGCTCAAGAATGGCAGCACCAATGCCGTGAAGGACGCGTTCGGCGCCGCCATGACGCCGCTCTTCACGCCAGGCCCGACATTCGGAGACCTGCTCCGCGGCCGCGCCGTCGGCGCGATCGAGGCGTTCAACCCGATGGTCACGAGCATCAAGCGCATCAATCCGCCGCCGGATGCCGATCTCAAGAAAGACCAGGCGGCAGGCCTGCTCAAGACAGATCCTGCCTACCCGGGTTACCTGATCATCCCGAACGACAACCTGCTGTACCGACCGGACACCGTCTTTGCGAATTCGAAGGTCAACGTGCAGGATGCGAATCTTCTGAAGATCCGCGTGACCTATTGCGCCAAGCTCATCGTGCCCCTGGCGAACCTCGTGTTCTATTCGCTGGTGAATGGCCTGGAGGGCCTGCGGACACCTGGCGGCATGTTGTACGGCGATGCAGCCACCGGATTCAATCCTTCCAGTGCCGACTGCGCGCGGTTGAAGAACGTGGTCGCCGGGCCGATCGCGAAAGTCGAGGCTGCAGGCGAATTTGTCGGGGCGGACTTGTCCTTCATCACTGACATCATGCAAACAGCGCAGGACTGGCTCGACACCGAGATTCCGGTGATCAACTGGGTGGTCGGCGGCTATCGCATTCCCGTGAGCTCCGAAGCGGTGGTCCGCATGCAGACACCCTTCAAGGTCAAGCAGTGATGCTTCGCCCGTCGATGCGTAAGGTGGCGTTTGCCGCCAGCCTCCTGTTCCTCGGCGCATCATCAGCAAGCTTTGCCAAGGACGGTGTGAAGCCGCGTATCAAGGAAGGCAACTGGCGCATCGGCGCGGCCATGGAAATCACGAACATGCAGGGCCCGTCGACCGGGCCTATGGAATACGAGCGTTGCCTGTCGCCTACGAATACGGACGAGCTGCTGCAGATTCCGCAGGGCGTGACCTGTTCGATCCGCGATTCCAGAAGCACGCCCGAATACATGACCTGGAAACTGCAGTGTGTGCATGGCCGTGAGGTCGCACACGCGGAAGGCCGGCTCGATTTCGGTGACACGCGCATCACCGGCAAGATCGTTTCACGCTCTACCAGCGCACCCAACGTCCAGGTGACCACGCTGCTGTCGGGTCGCTACGTCGGCCCGTGCATCAACGCGAATGCCGGAGCCAAGGCTGGCGCCAGGAGCGGTCCGCCCTATGCCGACCCGCCCATGCCGCCCACCACGCCGGGCGGCACGCGCTTGCCGCTTTACCCCGAAAAGAAGTGACGCTGGCCGCCTGATGCAGGCGGCTTGAAGGCGGTGTCATCGATTTGACACACCATCGCAATGAGTGTGTCACGCGCGCCCGCGATGCTCTCGGACATCACTGAAAAACGTCCGACCCCATGAGCAAAGATTTCTCCACGATGGAAGACTCCAACCGGTCTTCCAACCTCAACATCCACGAAGTGTCCGATCCGGCACGCCGCCTGTTCGTCAAGGGCGGCGTGGCCGCTGCTGCGTCGGGCCTGTTCGCCGGTCTGGCCGGTTGTGCCACTGCGTCGGGCCCGCTGGCCAATGCGCCCAAGGGCATCGGCTTCAAGAGCATCGCCATTTCCACGGCTGACAGCATCGTCGTGCCCGAGGGCTACGTGGCGCAGGTCATCGCGCCGTGGGGCAACCCGGTCGGCCTGTCCGGTGAAATGCCGAAGTTCAAGCCCGACGGTACCAACACCGCCGCCGAGCAGGAAGCCCAGATGGGCATGCACCACGACGGCATCCACTATTTCGCGATCAACGGTTCGCAAAGCGGCCTGCTCGTGATGAACCACGAGTACACCGACGACGGCCTGCTGCATGCCGATGGCATGAAGACCTGGAGCGCCGAGAAAGTGCGCAAGGCGCAGGCCGCGCACGGCGTCGCCGTGATCGAGGTGGAGCTGAAGGACAACCAATGGCAAGTGGTGCAACCCTCGCCCTGGGCGCGCCGCATCACCGCGCGCACGCCCATGACGGTGACGGGCCCCGCTGCCGGGCACGCCATGATGAAGACAGCCGCCGACACGTCGGGCCGCACGGTACTCGGCACGTTCAACAACTGCGGCAGCGGCATCACGCCCTGGGGCACGTACCTTACCTGCGAAGAGAACTTCATCAATTACTTCAAGGGTCCGGACACGCCGAACGCGCATGAAGCCCGCTGGGGCCTGCGCAAGGGCGACCCGGCAGGCTACCGCTGGCACGAACATGACGAGCGCTTCGACGCGAGCCGTCACCCCAACGAGCCCAACCGCCATGGCTGGGTCGTCGAGATCGATCCGATGAACCCGAGCTCCACGCCGATGAAGCGCACCGCGCTCGGCCGCGCCGCGCACGAAGGCGCGACGGTGGCTGTCACCCGCGACCAGCGCGCGGTGATCTACATGGGCGAGGACTCGCGCTTCGAATACATCTACAAGTTCGTCAGCCGCGACGCCATCAAGCCGGGCGGTGCGCGCGCCAATGCCGAGCTGCTGATCCACGGCACGCTGTACGTGGCACGTTTCGAAGCCAACGGCCAGGGCCAGTGGCTGCCGCTGGTGCATGGCCAGGGCCCGCTGACGGCGGCCAACGGCTTTGCGGACCAGGGCGAAGTGCTCATCAAGTCGCGTCAGGCCAGCGACCTGCTGGGCGCTACCAAGATGGACCGCCCCGAGTGGACGGCTGTCGATCAGGCACGCGGCGAGGTGTACTGCACGCTCACCAACAACAGCAGCCGCACGGCCGACGGCAAGAACGGCGTGGACGGGGCCAACCCGCGTGCCAACAACACGCAGGGCAACATCATCCGCTGGCGCGAGCAGGGTGACTTCCACGGCGAACGCTTCGTGTGGAACCACTTCGTGATGGCTGGCGACCCGTCGCTCGCACGTGCCGACGCCAAGGGCAACATCAAGGGCGACATGTTCAGCTGCCCGGACGGCCTGTGGGTCGATGGCCGCGGCGTGCTGTGGATCCAGACCGACATGTCCACCTCGGCCATGGGCAAGGGTGACCTGGTCAACATGGGCCACAACGTGATGCTCGCAGCCGACACGCAAACCGGCGAGATCCGCCGCTTCCTGAGCGGCCCGGCGGGTTGCGAGGTGACCGGTGTCACCAGCACGCCCGACCTGAAGACACTGTTCGTGAACATCCAGCACCCGGGCGAGAGCCCGAGCGAAAGAAGCGACCCGACTAAGCCCAAGGCCATCAGCACCTGGCCGGATGGACCGACAGGCGGCCGGCCTCGCTCGGCCACCGTCGTGATCCGCCGCAAGGACGGCGGCATCGTCGGCACCTGACCAACCTCAAGAAGCCCCGCCAGTCGGGGCTTCTTCGCAAATGAATCCGAAAAGGAGCGAATGCAATGAATGAACTGCCCAACCCGACCTTCCCGCTGTCGCCGGCCCGCCTTCCCAGGGGGTCACTTCATCCAGGCGGCGCTCAACAAGCTGAAGCTGGGCGGGGCGGCATTTCCGTGGCCTGGGCGCGGCACCAGGACGAAGTCCGCGCGGCGCAGCGCCTGAGGTTCGACATCTTCGCGGGCGAAATGGGCGCCCGGCTGGACACGCCGTTGGCCGGCCACGATGTCGATCTGTTCGATGATTACTGCGAACACCTGATCGTGCGCGACGCCGAAGGCGGCGAAGTCATCGGCACCTATCGCGTGCTCACACCCGCACAGGCAAAACGCGTGGGCAGCACCTACAGCGATACCGAGTTCGACCTCACGCGCCTTCGCAGCCTGCGCGAGCGCATGGTCGAGCTGGGCCGCAGCTGCGTGCATCCGGATCACCGCCAGGGCGGTGTCATCCTTGCGCTGTGGGGTGCGCTGGCCGAATTCATGGTGCGCAACAAGCTGGACACGATGATCGGCTGCGCGAGCATCCCGATGCTGCACAACGGCGTGGTGAGCGGCGATGCCGCAGCAAGCATCTGGAACCAGCTCAAGCAGACGCACATGGCGCCGATCGAGCACCACGTGCTGCCGCGCCTGCCGCTGCCGATCGAGCAACTGGACAGTACGCTGCCGGTGGAGCCGCCCGCGCTGATCAAGGGTTACCTGCGACTGGGCGCGCGCGTACTCGGCGCACCCGCGTGGGACCCGGACTTCAACACCGCCGATCTGCCCATGCTCATGCGCATCGCCGATCTGCCGCCGCGCTACCGCAAGCACTTCCTGGGGGCCGCATGAGGGCCGGGCCCGCGGCTTTCGATCCGCTGGGCCCGTGGGCTGCGGGTCTGCAGGGTGGTCTCGGCGATGAGGCTGATGTGGTCGATGACGCCGCCGACGCACACGACGGCGAGCCGCGTTGCCGCTACCGCACCATCTTCATCTCGGACCTGCACATCGGCACGCCGGGCTTCCAGGCCGAGGCGCTGCTGGACTTCCTGAAGGCACACCCGAGCGACTACCTTTATCTGGTCGGCGACATCGTGGACGGCTGGCAACTGCGCCGCCGCTGGTTCTGGCCGCAGGCGCACAACGACGTCGTGCAGAAGCTGCTGCGCCGCGCGCGCAAGGGCTGCCGCGTGATCTACGTGCCGGGCAACCACGACGAATTCGCCCGCGCCTTCACTGGCAACGCCTTCGGCGGTGTCGAGGTGCTTGAAGAGGCCGTGCACGTCACCGCCGATGGCCGCAAGCTCTGGATCATCCACGGCGACTACTTCGATGGCGTCATCCAGTGTGCCAAGTGGCTTGCTTACCTGGGCGACAACCTCTATGAGTTCACGCTGCGCCTGAACCGTCACCTGAACTCGATGCGGGCGCGCCTTGGCCTGCCGTACTGGTCGCTCTCGCAGTACCTGAAGAACCGGGTGAAGACGGCGCTCAACTACGTGACGGACTTCGAAGTGGCTGTCGCCGCCGAGGCACGTCGTCGTGGTCATCAGGGCGTGGTGTGCGGGCACATCCACCGCGCGGAGATGCGCATGATCGACGGCACGCTGTACTGCAACGACGGGGACTGGGTGGAGAGCCGCACGGCGCTGGTGGAACACTTCGACGGCCGGCTTGAACTGCTGCAATGGGGCGAGGCGAAAGCCGAACCCATCCACGCCTACGCCGACCCCGTCACGCTGGAAAAGGTCAACGCATGAAGATCGCGCTTGTCACCGATGCCTGGCAACCGCAGGTCAATGGCGTGGTGACCACGCTGGTGGAACTGGTGCGCGAGATCCGGGCTGCGGGGCATGAGGTGTC
The DNA here is from genome assembly GCF_049445855.1 of Variovorax sp. VNK109. Taxonomy (NCBI): domain Bacteria; kingdom Pseudomonadati; phylum Pseudomonadota; class Betaproteobacteria; order Burkholderiales; family Comamonadaceae; genus Variovorax; species Variovorax sp. VNK109. The sequence continues at coordinate 252,622 of NZ_JBMSDV010000002.1, forward strand.
GGTCATCGAGCCCGGGCAGTTCCGCACGCGGCCGTGCCCGGGCTACAAGGGCATCGATCTGGCGATCCGCCCGGGCAAGCAGGTGGCACGCATGCTGGACGAGATCGCCCCTGACGCGATCCACGTGGCGACGGAAGGCCCGCTGGGCTGGGCGGCGCGTGGACATTGCAGGAAACGTGGCTGGCAATTCACCACCGCGTTCCACACCAGGTTCCCCGAAATCCTCCATGCGGCGGCGAAGATTCCGCTGTCGTGGGGCTATGCGCTGTTCCGGCATTTCCACAGCGCGTCGTCGGGTGTGATGGTGCCCACGCAGGGCGTGCTGCGCATGCTGGAACAGCGGGGCTTCCGCAACCTGCGCAGCTGGACGCATGGGGTGGATACGAATCTGTTCAGCTTCTCGGAACGACCGGCCGCGCATGACGAGCTGGATGCATTGACGCGCCCCGTGTCACTGTTCGTGGGCCGCGTGTCCTACGAGAAGAACATCGAGGCCTTCCTGTCGATGGATTTTCCCGGCACCAAGGTGGTCTGCGGCGTCGGGCCGCTGGAGGCGAGCTTCAAGCAGCGCTTCACGGATGTGCGCTGGATGGGTGTGCTGCCACGCGAAAAACTGGCGAAGGTGTACGCAGCGGCCGATGTGTTCGTATTCCCCAGCCGTTCCGAAACCTTCGGCCTCGTGATGCTCGAGGCCATGGCTTGCGGCACACCGGTGGCGGCCTATCCTGTGGACGGCCCGCTGGAAGTGCTGGGTGACGGGTCGGGCCGGGTGCTGGGCGGCGTGCTCCATGAAGACCTGCAGGCGGCCAGTTTTGCGGCGCTGGGCGTGTCGCGGCACGAGGCGAGGGCGCGTGCGCTCGATTTCAGCTGGCAACAGGCGACGCAGGTGTTCATCGGACATCTGGTGGACGCGCGGGGTGGGTTGTCACAGAATCGTCACACGGATGACAGGGTTGTCACATCACTGTCATCCAGCCGCTGAACACTGTCATCCATGTTGACCCCGCCCGTTCCCGTGGCTTCGGAAGTCGCGGCCCGCGCAGTCCTGCCCGGCGGGCAGGCCGTGCGCTTCCTCGACCGTGATCACAGCATCCTCGCGTTCAACGAGCGTGTGCTCGATTCGGCCCGCCGCGCCGAGGTGCCACTGCTCGAGCGCCTGCGCTACCTCTGCATCGTTTCATCCAACCTCGACGAGTTCTTCGAGGTGCGCGTTGCACCGCATCTGACTGCCGCGCAGGCCCGTGACAGCAAGGGCCTCTACACCACGGACTCTTATGCGGGGCTTTCCACCGCAGCGCATGAGCTGGTGGCCCGGCAATATGCGCTGTTCAACGACGAGCTGATGCCGGCGTTCGAGAAGCACGGCATCAAGATCGTCTCGCACGGCGAACGCAATGCCGCGCAGCGCCGCTGGGTGCATGAGTATTTCGAACGCGAGGTGCGGCCGCTGCTGGTGCCCGTGGGGCTCGACCCGGCGCACCCGTTCCCGCAGGTGGCCAACAAGTCGCTCAACTTCATCGTGCGCCTGTCCGGCCGCGATGCCTTCGGTCGCGAGAACGAGATTGCCATCGTGAAGGTGCCGCGCGTGCTGCCGCGCCTCATCCGCCTGCCGGAGAAGGTGTCGGGCAAGCGCACGCTGCTGGTGTCGCTCTCCAGCATGATCCGCTCGCACCTGGCCGAGCTCTTCCCCGGGCGCGAAGTGGGGCAGTTCTCGCAGTTCCGCGTGACGCGCCATTCCGACCTTGCGGTGGACGAGGACGACGTGCGCAACCTGCGCACCGCCTTGCGCCAGGGGCTGCAGCAGCGCCACTACGGTCAGGCGGTGCGACTCGAAGTGTCGTCGGGCTGCTCGGATTTCCTGGCGAACTTCCTGCTGCAGCAATTCAACCTGCCGCATGAGGCGCTGTACCGCGTGCACGGGCCGGTGAACCTGGTGCGCCTTCGCCAGCTGATCGACCTGGTCGATGCGCCGCATCTCCTGTTCCCTGCGTGGACGCCGGCCTGGCCGGTGTCGCTGACGCCCGGGCAGTCATTCTTCGAACGCTTGCAGCAGGGCGACGTGCTCATCCACCAGCCCTACGAAAGCTTCGATGCCGTGCTGGCGTTCCTGCGCGAGGCCGTGAACGACCCGCAGGTGCTGGCCATCCGGCAGACCATCTACCGCACCGGTGCCGATTCCGAACTCATGGAGCTTCTGCGCGAAGCCGTGCGCCGCGGCAAGGAAGTGATGGCCGTGGTCGAGTTGAAGGCGCGCTTCGACGAGGAAGCCAACATCAACTGGGCCGAGCAGCTCGAATCGATCGGCGCGCAGGTGGTGTACGGCGTGGTGGGCCTCAAGACGCACGCGAAGATGCTGCTCGTCACGCGGCGCGAAGGGCGGCATCTCAGGCGCTATGCGCACTTGTCTACCGGCAACTACAACCGCGTCACTGCGCGGCTGTACACCGACCTGAGCTACCTGACTGCGGATACGCAACTCACGTCGGACGTCGAACAGGTGTTCGTTCACCTCGCGAGCCAGAGCCGCCTGCCGAAGTTGCACAAGCTGTGGGTGGCGCCGTTCCAGCTGCACCGCCGCACCATCGAGAAGATCGATGCACTGACGGCCGCCGCGACGGCAGGGCGCAGCACGCGCATCGTCGCGAAGATGAATGCGCTGACCGACGACGCGCTCATGCAGGCGTTGCTGCGCGCGGGCCGCGCGGGCGTGAAGATCGACCTCATCGTGCGCGGCGCGTGCATGCTGCCGGCACGTGTGCCGGGCCTGACCGACAACATCCGCGTGCGCTCGGTCATCGGTCGCCTGCTCGAGCATTCGCGCGTGTTCTATTTCCGCGATGGTGACGACGAAGAACTGATGCTTTCCAGCGCCGACTGGATGAACCGCAACATGCTGCGCCGCGTGGAACTGGCCTGGCCTGTCACCGATCCGCAACTTCGCCAACGCATCATCGACGAGTGCCTGGTGGCCTATCTGTACGACGGCCACGACGCGTGGGACCTCGGGCCCGATGGCCAGTATGTCCGCGTCGGCAAGGACGGGGGTAAGGGCGAAGGGAAGTATCCCAGCGCGCAGGCGGCACTGATGCAACGCTATGCGCCGCGCGGCGGCTGAAACCGGGCAAAGGAGTGCGGATGGACCTGATTCTCTGGCGCCATGCCGAGGCCGAAGAATGGAAAGAGGGCTGCAACGATCTGGAGCGCTCCCTCACATCACGCGGCGAAAAGCAGGCCGCGCGCATGTCGCAGTGGCTCGACCGGCAGTTGCCTGAAGGCGTGCGCATCCTCTGCAGTCCGGCGCGGCGCACCGAGCAGACCGTGCTGGCGCTGGGCCGCAAGTACAAGCTGCGCAATGAACTCGCGCCCGATGGTACGGTGGAACAACTACTCGAACTCGTTCAATGGCCTTCGAGCCGCCAGACCTTCCTGGTCGTCGGCCACCAGCCGTTGCTGGGGCAGACGATTTCTCAGCTGGTGGGGCTGAAGGAAGAGGAGTGCACCGTGCGCAAAGGCGCCGTCTGGTGGCTGCGCCTGCGCGAGCGTGCGGGCGTGCAGCAGACCGTGGTGGTCACCGTGCAGTCGCCGGAGCTTCTCTGAGCAGGGATCCGATCAGTCCTTGCCCGGACGGCCGGTCTTGATGGCCGGCACCTTGGCCAGCGCCTGCAGGTAGGCCAGATCGGACATGGCGGCCAGCGCAGCGACACCGGCACGCAGGATCTCGCTCTTCTTCGCAGGACGCGTCAGGCGCTCTGCGCGTTCCTTCAACGCCTGAAGCACGACGTATTCGGTCTTGGGGATGGTGAAGCTGTCGCGCACGAGCTTGGGCTTGCGCGGCTTTTCGGCCTTTTCGGTTTTCACCGGCTTGGCGACCTTTGTGGGTTTGGCCGCCACCTTGGCTGCGGGCTTCGCTGCGGCCTTGGCGACCGGCTTTACTGCGGGCTTGGCAGCCACTTTCGTCGGCGTGGCTTTGGCGGCCGGCTTCGCAGCCACGGCTGCTTTGGTCTTCGCGACGGATTTCAGGGGAGTCTTCTTTGCAGTTGCCATGACATTGCTTCTCGGAATAAACGATATAAACAATATATACAGTTTCCGGAAAATCATCTACCGCGACCCCGTGGGTTCGCCGTGAATGATTTCTCGAAGCTCAGGGCAGGTTCAGAGAGAACAGGCTCGGCGTCTTCTGCCAGGCCTGCACTTCTTCGCGCAGCAGATGCGCCGATTGCGGATAGGCCTGTGCCCAGCCCGCGCGTCCTTGCAGGCTGGTGCCGTCAATCGCCGTTTCCAGCTTGAAGCCCTTGAGATCCGGGTCGCGGCGTGCATGGCACAGCAGCACGGCCAGGCGCAGCGCGAGCAACTGGTGCACGAACACGTCGTCGGTGAAGTCGGCTTCGAGCTTGCGCAGCTTGCCGCGATGGCCCAGCACCAGCAGGCTCAGGCGATGCAGTTCGGGCAATGCGAAGCCGGGCGCGTCGGCGTTGTCCAGGATGTACGCGCCGTGCTTGTGATAGTCACTGTGCGAGATCTGGCAGCCCACTTCATGCAGGCGCGCGGCCCAATGCAGCTTGCGCAAGTGACGCTCGGTGTCAGCCGCCGTGGCCTTGGTGCTCGCGCGGATCTGCGTGAACAGTTGCGCGGCCACCTGGTCCACACGACGCGCCTGCGCCATGTCCACACCGAAGCGCGTGGCCAGCCGGTCCACCGTGGTGGAGCGCGCGTCGGTCCGGTCTTCCTCGCGGTCGATCAGGTCATACAGCACGCCATGGCGCAGTGCGCCCTGCGCAGCGGCCATCTCTTCGATGTCCAGCAGCTCGAACACGGCGCGCAGCACGCTCACGCCGCCGGCGATGACGGGGCGGCGGTCGTCCTTCAGGCCTTCGAGCCGCACGCGGTCGGCGCTTTGCGCGCGCAGCAGCCGCTCCACCAGCCACTCCAGGCCTTCACGCGTCACGCGGCCTTCGGGGAAACCGTTCTGCCCGAGGATGTCGGCCACCGCGCCCACGGTGCCGGACGAACCATAGGCCACGTCCCACAGGTGGCTGGCGTAGGCATCCAGCGCTTCGTCGAGCACGGCCTTGGCCGCGACGTTCGCGGTGTGGAAAGCCTGCGGCGTGAACTGGCCCTGCGCGAAATACTTCATCGACCAGGCGACGCTGCCCACGCGGTAGGACTCCATCACGCGGGCTTCGAGACCCTGGCCGAGGATCATCTCGGTGGATCGGCCGCCGATGTCCACCACCAGGCGGCGCTCGTCGGACTGCGGCAGCAGGTGCGCGACGCCCTGGTAGATGAGGCGCGCTTCTTCACGGCCGGGAATCACGTCGATGGGAAAACCCAGCACCTGGTGCGCGCGCTTGAGGAATTCGTCGCGGTTGCGCGCTTCACGCAGCGTCTGCGTGGCAACGGCGCGCACCTGCGAGCGCTTGAAGCCGGCGATGCGTTCGCCGAAACGCGCCAGGCAGTCCCAGCCGCGTTGCATGGCTTCGGGCGTGAGGTTGCGCGCTTCGTCCAGGCCATTGCCCTGGCGGACGGTTTCCTTGAGGTATTCGGTGCGGTGCACCTGTCCGTGATCGAGTCGCCCGATCTCGAGGCGGAAGCTGTTGGAGCCGAGATCGACTGCGGCGAGGAGGGTACCGTTCTGCATGGAGGATGGATTGTGGCGCTCCCGGGATGGTAGCCGCTCGCAATCCCTCGCGCGCGAACGTGGGGCGAGCACAGCGCTCATCCGAGCAGCCGTCCGTCCATCGTCAGCATGCTTTGCGTCACGTAGCCGCTGCCGCGCCGGCGCGCGTCGTAGCTCACATGGAAACCGTTGAGGTCGACGTCGCTGCGCCTGGCGAATGCGGCCAGCGCCAACTGGCGCGTGAGCGGTGCTTCCACCGACGACAGCACGGTGTAGGTGTAGCGCGCGGCGATGAAGCCGGCCAGGCTCTGCGGCGTGGGTGCTTCGTCGAACAGGCGGGCCAGCGTCTCGCGATAGGCGCGCACGAGCGGCGAGCTTGCGGTGATCACCGGTACCGGCTGCGTGACGATGACGGGCGTGTTCCGCGGCATGCCCGCCTGGGCGAGCGTTGCGAGGTTCACGTCAGCCAGCGCCACGATGAACTGCTGGCGGCTGCTGGCCTGCCGTGCAAACCCCTGGCAGAAACGGACCAGCTCGGGTGTGCCTCCCACGAACAGCACGATGGTCGGCAGCGCGTTCGGTGCCACATCCGCCGGACCCAGCCGTAGCGAACGCAGTGGCAGCTTCATCGCGGCGGCGGTGCGTTCCACGTCGCCGCGGTAGAGCGAATGGTCGAGCTCGGTGGCATAGACAGCGCCGATCTCGGGAACGCCCATGAGCGAAAGGGACCGGATGGCGTGCGAAATCTGCTCCTGCCGGCCCGCGAAGATGGGGAAGGTCCGGCTGTCGACATCGGCCCCGCTGTTCTGGAGCCAAGGGGCCACGTGCGGCAGCGAAGCACCTTCCTGCCGCAGCAAGTCGCTGACCAGCGTGGCCATGCGGTGGCCGGTCGTGCCGGACAAGGCGATGCACGCGCCGTTCTCGCGCAGCGGCTGCCACGCGCCCTTGATGGCCTCGGTGCTGCCGTCGAGCTCCACCGTCAGGTGCTGGACCGGGCGGCCCTGCAGCCCGCCGCGCAGGTTGATGTCCTGCCAGGCCGCTCGGGAGCCGGCCAGGAAGTCGCGCGACACATCCTGCTGCTCGGCCGACATGTCGGCCAGCTGGGCAATGACCAGCGGCTTGCCGCTGGGGGTCGCGGTGGATTTGCCCGACTGGGCCAGAACGGGGAGGGCGGCCAGGGCGGGTGTGGCCGCCAGGGCCGCAGCGCCAAAAGCCTGCAGCAGGCGACGTCGCTGCAGGCCGGGGCCGGATTCAGGGAAAAACATGGGGAAGGGGGCGGACGTTGCCGCCGGTACATCAGGTGGCACGACTCTAGGGGCCATCCGTGACGGTTCCGTGAAAACTCCGTGACACCCCATTTGTGTCACGCCAGCGTCACAAATGGTTTTTACAGTCGCCGCAAGTCCTCAAAAGTTTCCTCTCCTTTCATCCAAACCAAAGGTGTCCTGATGCAAATGATTTCCAAGATTTCCCTGGTGGCCGCAGCCGTCCTGTCCATGTCCACGCTGGCACAAGCCCAGGACGTGACGGGCGCTGGCGCCTCCTTCCCCGCACCGGTCTACGCCAAGTGGGCTGACGCCTACAACAAGGCCACCGGCACCAAGGTGAACTACCAGTCGGTGGGTTCGGGCGCCGGCATCAAGCAGATCCAGGCCAAGACCGTGGACTTCGGCGCGACCGACGCTCCCCTGACCGACGAACAACTGGCCAAGGACGGCCTGGTCATGTTCCCCACCGTGATCGGTGGCGTGGTTCCCGTCGTGAACATCAAGGGCGTGCAACCCGGCCAGCTCAAGCTGACTGGTGCCGTGCTGGCCGACATCTATCTGGGCAAGATCGTCAAGTGGAACGAAGCGCCCATCGCCTCGCTGAACCCGGGCGTGACGCTGCCCGACGCACCGATCGCCGTGGTCCGCCGCGCTGACGGTTCGGGCACCAGCTTCGCCTTCACCGAGTACCTGACCAAGGTCAGCCCCGCCTGGGCCAAGGACGTGGGCACCGGAACGGCCGTGAAGTGGCCCACCGGCGCGGGCGGCAAGGGCAACGAAGGCGTCTCCGCTTTCGTGATGCGCCTGCCGGATTCCATCGGCTACGTCGAATACGCCTACGCCAAGCAGAACAAGATGTCGCACGTCGCCCTGCAGAACGCGGACGGCAACTACGTGCAACCGGACGACGCCAACTTCAAGGCCGCGGCCGCCGGCATCGACTGGTCCAAGTCGTTCTCGCAGAGCCTGACCAACGCCAAGGGCAAGGATTCGTGGCCCATCTCCACGGCCACCTTCATCCTGGTGTACGCCAAGCCCGAGAAGCCGACGCAGACCGCCGCCGCGCTGAAGTTCTTCGACTGGGTCTACACCAACGGCGACAAGGCTGCCATCGATCTCGACTACGTGCCGTTCCCCGACAACGTCAAGTCCATCATCCGCACGTCGTGGGGCAAGGTCGTGGGCGCCGACGGCAAGCCGGTGGCCTACAAGTAATCGGGCACCCTTCGAACCATCACAACGCGGAACAACCAAGTGTCTTCGGCACTCCCCGCAGAACAGGCGCCGGACCTCTCGGTCCGTGCGCAGGGCCGTCCCATGACAACCCCTCCTTCTTCATCCCCGGCGCGGTCCGGTCCCATGGCCGACCGCCTGTTCGGCTGGGCCGCCAAGGGTGCGGCGCTGCTCACCCTGGCGCTGCTCATCGGCATCCTGCTGTCGCTCATCGCAGGTGCATGGCCGGCCATCGTGAAATACGGTCTCGGTTTCCTCACCAGCGCGGAATGGGATCCGGTGCAGGAAGAATACGGCGGCCTGGTCATGATCTATGGCACGCTCGCCACGTCTTTCATCGCACTGCTGATCGCGGTGCCCATCAGTTTCGGCATTGCGCTGTTCCTGACCGAACTCTCGCCCGGCTGGCTCAAGCGCCCGCTGGGCACCGCCATCGAACTGCTCGCCGCAGTGCCGTCCATCGTGTACGGCATGTGGGGCCTGCTGGTCTTCGGGCCCATCCTCTCCGCCTACGTACAGCAGCCGCTGCAGAAGCTGCTGACCGGCGTGCCCTACCTGGGTGCGCTTGTCTCCGGCCCGCCGGTGGGCATCGGCATCCTGTCGGCCGGCATCATCCTTGCGATCATGATCATCCCGTTCATCGCTTCGGTGATGCGCGACGTGTTCGAAGTGACGCCCGCGCTGCTCAAGGAATCGGCCTACGGCTTGGGCTCCACCACCTGGGAGGTCGTCTCCAAGGTCGTGCTGCCGTACACCAAGGCCGGCGTCGTCGGCGGCATCATGCTCGGCCTTGGCCGTGCACTCGGTGAGACCATGGCTGTCACCTTCGTGATCGGCAACATGAACCAGCTGAATTCGCTGTCGGTTTTCGAAGCTGCCAACAGCATCACCTCGGCACTCGCCAATGAATTCGCGGAAGCCGGCACTGGCATGCACCAGGCCGCGCTGATGTACCTGGGCCTCGTTCTGTTCTTCATCACCTTCGTCGTGCTGTCGCTGTCCAAGATCCTGCTGGCTCAACTGCGCAAGAGCGAAGGAGCGAAGTCATGACCACCGGTGAGCGCCTTCTCGCTGCGGCCGACATGTCGCGCATCCGCCAGGCGAAGTACGCCAGACGCAAGATCGTCAACCAGGTCGCGTTGACGCTGTCGCTCGCTGCCATGGCCTTCGGCGTGTTCTGGCTGATCTGGATCCTGTGGGAAACCGTCCGCCTTGGTGTCGGCGGCCTCACCATGGCCACGTTCACGCAGATGACGCCGCCACCCAACGAAGTCGGCGGCATCGCCAACGCGATTTTCGGATCGTTCCTGATGGTGGGCCTGGCCACGTTCGTGGGTACGCCCATCGGCATCATGGCCGGCATCTATCTGGCCGAGTACAACCCCAAGGGCTGGCTCGCCTCGGTGACCCGGTTCGTGAACGACATCCTGCTGTCGGCACCGTCCATCGTGATCGGCCTGTTCGTCTATGCAGTGATCGTCGCGCGTTTCAAGAGCTTCTCGGGCTGGGCGGGTGCCATGGCGCTCGCGCTGATCGTGATTCCCGTCGTGATCCGCACCACCGAAAACATGCTGCAGCTCGTGCCCTCCGGTTTGCGCGAAGCGGCTTACGCACTGGGTGCGCCGAAGTGGAAGGTCATCCTGTCGATCACGCTGCGCGCCGCACGCGCCGGTGTCGTCACGGGCATCCTGCTGGCCGTGGCACGCATCTCGGGTGAGACCGCGCCTCTGCTGTTCACTGCGCTGTCCAACCAGTTCTGGACGTCCAACCTGGGCGAGCCGATGGCCAGCCTGCCGGTGACCATCTTCAAGTTCGCGATGAGCCCGTACGAGAACTGGCAACAACTGGCCTGGGCCGGTGTGTTCCTGATCACCGTCGCCGTGCTCGGCCTGAATATCCTGGCCCGCGTGCTGACCCGCGGAAAGTTATGAACCACCCCCGAAGCGCCTGCGGCGCTTCCCCCTCGAGGGGGCGCTACAAGCGGGCCGGCGAAGCCGGCTCCGCGGTGGCCCTCGAATGGAGAACTGAATGAACCCATCTGCTACTACCACTGTCGTGACGCCTGCGCCGAAGATCGCTGTGAAGAACCTGGACTTCTATTACGGCAAGTTCCATGCGCTCAAGGGCATCAACCTGAACATTCCCGAGAAGAAGGTCACGGCGTTCATCGGGCCTTCGGGGTGCGGCAAGTCCACGTTGCTTCGCACTTTCAACCGCATGTTCGAGTTGTATCCCGAACAGCGCGCAGAAGGCGCCATCGAACTGGACGGCGAGAACCTGCTGATCAGCAAGCAGGACGTTGCGCTCATCCGCGCCAAGGTCGGCATGGTGTTCCAGAAGCCCACGCCGTTTCCGATGTCGATCTACGACAACATCGCCTTCGGCGTGAAGCTGTTCGAGAATCTCTCGAACGCCGACATGGACGACCGCGTGGAATGGGCCCTGAAGAAGGCCGCCCTGTGGAACGAAGTGAAGGACAAGCTCAACCAGAGCGGCTCTGGCCTCTCTGGCGGCCAGCAGCAACGTTTGTGCATTGCGCGAGGCATCGCCATCAAGCCCGAAGTCCTGCTGCTGGACGAACCCTGCTCGGCCCTCGACCCGATCTCCACTGCCAAGATCGAAGAACTCATCGCCGAGCTCAAGAGCGAATACACGGTGGTCATCGTGACCCACAACATGCAGCAGGCCGCACGCTGCAGCGACTACACCGCCTACATGTACCTGGGCGACCTGATCGAATTCGGTGCGACGGAACAGATGTTCTTCAAGCCGCAGCGCAAAGAGACCGAAGACTACATCACCGGAAGGTTTGGATGACACCCCCGAAGCGACCTTCGGTCGCCTCCCCCTCGAGGGGGCAACACCAACGGCCTGGCCAAGCCAGTTCCATGGTGTTCTCGGCAAGTCAATCAATCAGGAGTTCATATGCCAGATAAACATCTTTCCACGCAGTTCGACAGCGAACTCAACAGTGTTTCTTCCCGCGTCATGGAACTCGGGGGCATGGTCGAGTCGCAGATCGGCCTGGCCATCTATGCGCTGTCGCAGTTCAGCGCCGAGGCCGCCGACCAGGTGACCGAGATGGAACACCGCGTCAATGCGGCAGAGATCGAGATCGACCGCGAGCTTTCTTCCATCATCGCGCGCCGCCAGCCGACCGCGCGTGACCTGCGCCTGCTGATCGCCATCTCCAAGACCACCGCCAATCTCGAGCGCGTGGGCGACGAGGCGAACAAGATCGCGCGCATGGTCAAGTCCATCATCGAAAGCGGCAATGCACGCTCGCTGCCGTCCACCGACCTGCGCGTCGCGGCCGACCTGGCCTCGGGCCTGCTGCGCAAGGCGCTGGACGCGTTCGCGCGGCTTGACACCGCCGCAGCCGTCAGCATCCTCAAGGAAGACGACCTGATTGACCGCGAGTTCGATGGCTTCGTGCGCAAGCTCATCACGTACATGATGGAAGATCCGCGTACGATTTCCGCCAGCCTGGACCTGCTGTTCCTGGCCAAGGCGATCGAGCGGATTGGCGACCATGCCAAGAACATTGCAGAATTCATCATCTACATCGTCAAGGGCGCCGATGTCCGGCACACTTCGATGGAGGAAATCGAGTCGGCCGTCCAGTAAATGAAGCGTCACCCCAGAGTCCTGATCGTCGAAGATGAATCCGCGATTGCAGAGCTGATCGCGGTCAACCTGCGCCACAACGGCTTCGACCCCATCTGGGCGGAAGACGGCGATTCGGCGCAGCGCGAGCTCGACGCCGTGCTGCCCGACGTCATCCTGCTCGACTGGATGCTGCCGGGCCAGAGCGGCCTGCAGTTGGCGCGCAAGTGGCGCGGCGACGCACGCACCAAGGTCATTCCCATCCTCATGCTCACTGCGCGCGGCGACGAGCCGGACAAGGTGGCGGGGCTGGACGCGGGCGCCGACGACTACATCACCAAGCCGTTTTCCACGCAGGAGATGCTGGCCCGCATCCGTGCCGTGCTTCGCCGCCGTGCGCCCGAGCAGGTCGGCGACAGCGTGACCATCGGCGCGCTGGTGCTGGACGCGGCAACGCACCGCGTGTCGTGGGAAGGCCAGCCGCTCAAGGTCGGGCCGACCGAATTCAAGTTGCTCAACTATCTGATGAAGCACGCAGAGCGCGTGCACAGCCGCGCGCAGCTGCTCGACAAGGTGTGGGGCGACCATGTCTTCATCGAAGAGCGCACCGTGGACGTCCACGTCAAGCGGCTGCGTGAATCGCTGGGCGAAGCGGCCCGCATGGTGGAAACCGTGCGCGGCGCGGGTTACCGGCTGACCTCGCAAGTCTCCTCCCTTTAAGGGCTTGTCAGCGCTCCGTGCCCCAGGCGTGCCGCGCCGATAATGGTTCCATGCTTCTGCGCCTCGCCTCGTTCCTGATCGTCGTCATCGTCTCTGCCTTGCTGGCGTGGCTGCTGGGCGACTGGCGCTGGGAGATTGCTGCGGCCGTTGTTGCTGCCGTCATCTGGGTGGCGGTGGACGGCTGGCGCGCATCGCGCGTGCTCGAAGGCCTGCGCAGCGAGCCGCCGAGCTTCCCGGTGCGTGCGGGTTTCTGGGGCGATCTCTCGGAGCGTGTGCGCCGTCTCATGCGCACGCGCGAGCAACAGACGCAACTGGCGGAAACCCGCCTCCAGGAATTCCTGGCAGCCATCCAGGCCTCGCCCAGCGGCGTGGTTCTGCTCGACGAGCAAGGGCGCATCGAATGGTGCAACCAGACCGCAGCGCAACATTTCGGCGTCGATGCACAGCGCGACGTGATGCAGCACGTAGGCAATCTCGTGCGCGATCCGGTGTTCGCGGCCTACCTTGCGTCCTGGAACTACAGCCGTGAGGTCGTGTTGAACGGCCCGCCGGGCACCACGTCCGGTGGCGGCGCGCACCCGTTGCGGCTGTCGGTGCAGGTCCATCCGTATGCCGGCAACCGGCGTCTGCTGCTGTCGCGTGACATCACCGCGCTGGAGCAGGCCGACGCCATGCGCCGCGACTTCGTGGCCAACGTGTCGCATGAAATCCGCACGCCGCTCACGGTGCTGGCCGGCTTTGTCGAGACCATGCAGACGCTGCCGCTGTCCGAGGCCGAGCGCTCGCGTTATCTCGGGCTGATGGCGCAGCAGTCGCAACGCATGCAGACGCTGGTGAACGACCTGCTGACGCTCTCGCGCCTGGAAGGCAGCCCGCCACCGCCGACGGGGCAATGGATATCCGTGCGCTCACTCATGGCGCAATGCGAGGAAGAGGGCAAGGGTCTGTCGCAGGCACTCACGCCGCAGGGCCACCAGTTCGGCTTCTCCGGCGGCGAGGGTGTGGAAGTGGCTGGTGCCTTGCCCGAGCTGCAGAGCGCCATGTCCAACCTGCTGAGCAACGCCATCCGCTACACGCCGGGTGGTGGGCGTATCCAGGTCACGTGGCGCACTTTGCCCGATGGCCGTGCCGAATACTGCGTGCAGGACTCGGGCCCGGGCATCGCGGCAGAGCATATCCCGCGCCTGACCGAACGCTTCTATCGCGTGGACCGCAGCCGTTCGCGCGAGACCGGTGGCACCGGGCTGGGCCTGGCCATCGTGAAGCACGTGGTGCAGCGCCATGGCGCAGAGCTGCGCATCGAGAGCACGTTGGGTACGGGGTCCAGTTTCTCGATCGTGTTCCCGGCGGCGCGCGTGCGCGCGGCGTTCAAGACGCCTGCGGTCTCTGCTTTGCCTGCGGGCTAAACTGACGGGGTCATGGCACCCCCGCCCATCGATTTCGAACCCGTTGTTGCCGCCAACGATTCGGCTGTGCCTGAGGTCTGCGCCGTCGCCGTGCGCGCGCTGTGCGAGTTCACCGCCAAGGCGGGCGATCTGGACTTGCGGTTCACGCCGTCACCCACCGCTGAAGACGGAATCCTCGGCCACAAGCTTGTGGCGTCGCGGCGCAGCGGGGACTACCAGACGGAACTGACGCTCACCGGGCAGTGGCGCAACCTGCGCATCCGCGGGCGGGCGGACGGGTATGACGCGACGGCGAACCGGCTGGAGGAAATCAAGACCTACACTGGCGATCTGGCTGCAATGAAGGCGAACCGCCGCGCGCTGCACTGGGCGCAGGCGAAGGTGTACGGCTGGTTGCTGTGCGAGAAGCTGGGGCTGGCCGAGCTGAACGTGGCCTTGGTGTACTTCGACATCGTCACGCAGGAAGAAACGGTGCTGGGCGAACTGCACACAGCCCCGGCCTTGCGCGCGTTTTTCGAACAGCAATGCGAGCGCTTTCTCGGCTGGGCCTTGCAGGAATCCGCGCATCGACGCGAGCGGGATGCAATGCTGGCCAGCCTCGCGTTCCCGCATGCGACGTTCCGCCCCGGACAGCGCCAGCTCGCCGAAGCCGTGTACCGCACCGCAGCCGGTGGACGTCGCCTGCTGGCGCAGGCACCCACCGGTCTGGGCAAGACGGTGGGCACGCTGTTTCCCTTGCTCAAGGCGATGCCAGGGCAGCGGTTGGACAAGCTGTTTTTCCTTGCGGCCAAGACGCCGGGCCGTCGGCTGGCGCTGGATGCGCTGGGGCTGCTGACCGCACGCAAACCGCTGCGCGTGGTCGAACTCGTCGCACGCGACAAGGCGTGCGAACACCCGGAGAAGGCTTGCCACGGTGACTCGTGTCCGCTGGCGAAAGGCTTCTACGACCGCCTGCCCCAGGCACGCCAGCAGGTGGTGGAGCAACAGGCGACCGGCCGCGATGAATTGCGCGACGTGGCGCTCGAGAACGGCGTCTGCCCCTACTACCTGTCGCAGGAGATGGCGCGCTGGGCCGACGTGGTGGTGGGCGACTACAACTACTACTTCGATGCGAGCGCGATGCTGCACGCGATGGCGCAGGAGGGCGAATGGCGCACGGCCATCCTGGTGGACGAGGCGCACAACCTCGTCGAACGCGCCCGCAGGATGTACTCGGCCGAGCTCGATCGCGCATCGCTGTCGGCAGCGAAGAAGGCCGCGCCCGCGCCATTGAAGAAGGCGCTGGACAAGCTGGCTCGCGCGTGGGCCGAGGTCACGCGGGACCAGGTCGAGACGTATCGGGTCCACGACACGATTCCCCAGCGCTTGCGCAATGCCTTGCAGCAGGCGTGCGCGGATTTCGCGGAGCACGAAGGCGCGGCTGCGGAGCCGACGGATGTGGCGTTGCAGGAGTTCTTCTTCGACCTGCTCCACTTCTCGCGCATGGCCGACGAGTTCGGCGCGCATTCGCTGTTCGACGTGACGCTGGCGCAGGCCGGCAGCACGCCTTCTGCACGTGTGGACTCGACCCTTGCGATCCGCAATGTCGTGCCGGGCCCTTTTCTGGAGGACCGGTTCGCGCACACGCATTGCGCGGTTCTTTTTTCCGCCACGCTCAACCCGACGGACTACTACACCGACCTGCTGGGTCTGCCGGACAACACGGTGGCCATCGAGGTGGAGTCGCCGTTCCGGGCCGAGCAGTTGCGCGTGCAGGTGGCGCGGAACATCTCCACGCGCTATGGCGACCGCCAGCGCTCGCTGGCACCTGTCGCGGCGCTTATGGCGCGACAGTTCCGCGAGCGGCCAGGCAATTACCTCGCGTTCCTCAGCAGCTACGACTATCTGGAGCAGGTGGCTGACGCACTCGCCGCGCACGCGGGCGACATCGAGATCTGGCGGCAGTCGCGCAGCATGGGCGAGGCCGCGCGCGACGCGTTCCTCGCGCGCTTCGTCGACGGTGGGCAGGGCATCGGCTTCGCCGTGCTGGGCGGTCCGTTCGCCGAAGGCATCGACCTGCCCGGCGACCGGCTGGTGGGCGCGTTCATCGCCACACTGGGCCTGCCGCAGGTGAACCCGGTGAACGAGCAGATGAAGGCGCGCATGCAGACCGTGTTCGGCGCGGGCTACGACTACGCCTATCTCTACCCGGGCTTGCAGAAGGTGGTGCAGGCTGCCGGCCGTGTGATCCGCACGCCGGATGACGTCGGCGTGATCCACCTGATGGACGACCGTTTCGGCCGGGCAGAGGTGCGTAACCTGCTGCCGGCGTGGTGGCGGGTCCTTACTTGAAGCCCACGCGGTCCAGCATCTGCTGCACCTTGGTCTGGTTGGCACCGACCTTGCCGATGGGAATGGTTTCGCTCTTGAACGAACCGCCGGTCATGACCTCCAGCGCCGGGTTGGTCACCTTCACGCCCTTGGCCGTGGGCCATTCGTTGTTGCCGTTGGCGAAGTAGTTCTGCGCTTCGGGGCTGGCCAGGTACTCCAGGAACTTGATGCCGTTGTCGCGGTTCTTGGCGTTCTTCGCCAGTGCGCCGCCTGCGATGTTCACGTGCGTGCCCCACGTTTGCTGGTTGGGGAACACCACGGCCACCTTCTCCATGATCGCCTTGTCCTCGGGCTTGCCGGAACGCATGATGCGCGCGAGGTAGTAGCTGTTGGTGACGGCAATGCCGCATTCACCGGCGGCCACGCCCTTGATCTGGTCCGTGTCGCCGCCCTTGGGGGCACGCGCCATGTTGTCCACCAGGCCCTTGAGCCAGGCTTCGGCCTTCTGCTCGCCCATGTGCTCGGTCACCGCGCCGAACAGCGACAGGTTGTACGGATGCGAACCGGAACGGATGCACAGCTTGCCCTTGTTCTTCGGGTCGGCCAGCTCCTCGTAGGTGTCCACGTCTTCCTTTTTCACCGACGCCTTGTCGTACACGATGACGCGCGCACGGGTCGAATAGCCGAACCACAGCGAGCTGCCGTCGGCTGCGCGGCCATGCAACTGCGCAGGAATGGCGTCGTCCAGCGCCTTGGATTTGACGGGCTGGAACAGGCCATCCACTTCGCCCTTGTAAAGGCGCGCTGCATCGACGAGCAGAATCACGTCGGCGGGGGAGGCCGTGCCTTCGGCCTTCAGGCGGGCGAGGATGCCGGCGTCGTCGGAGTCCACGCGGTTGACCTTGATGCCCGTGGCCTTGGTGAAGTTGCTGTACAACGCTTCGTCCGTGCTGTAGTGGCGCGCGGAATACAGGTTCACCACCTGCTCCTGGGCCGACGTGGCGCCTGCGGCAAGCAGCAGGGCGCCGGCAATGTACGGGAATGTTGCGGGCATGAGAGCGGGCATTGAAAAGCCTTCCTTTTGTTGAATTGACTGTCGATCCGGATGCGCGCGCAATACTAAAACAAATGAAAATCATTCTCGATAAAAACCGCAGGATTTGTAGAGTTTTCGCCGGTGCGCTGCTGCTGGTCGCGGCGCTTTTACAGGGTTGCGCCAATGCGCCAGTGGCGTCCGGCCCGCCGACGGCGGTGCCGCCAACTCCCGTCGAAGCCGTGCGCAAGCCGGCGCGCATCGGGCTGGCGCTGGGCGGTGGCGCGGCGCGCGGCTTCGCGCACGTGGGCGTGATCCAGGCGCTGGAGGAAGCGGGCATCAGGCCGGACTTCGTCGTGGGCACGTCGGCGGGCAGTCTCGTGGCGGCGCTCTACGCAAGCGGGCGCAACGGCACGCAACTGCAACAGGTGGCCGAGGCGATGGAAGAGGCCGCCCTCACGGACTGGACGCTGCCGCTCTTCAGCCGCGGCATGTTCCGTGGCGAGGCGCTGGCGCGCTATGTGAACGCACAAGTAGGCAACCGGCTCATCGAAGACATGCCGCTGCAGCTCGGAATCGTCGCCACCGATCTGCAGAGCGGGCAGGGCATCCTGTTCCGGCGGGGCGACACGGGCACGGCGGTGCGTGCCTCGAGCGCCGTGCCGGCGGTGTTCCTGCCGGTGCGCATCAACGGCCGCGAGTATGTGGACGGCGGGCTGGTCGCCCCGGTGCCGGTACGGTACGCACGCCAGATGGGTGCGGACATCGTGATTGCGGTGGACATCTCCGCGTCCCCTGAAGGCAATTCGGCGGCCGACACCATCCAGTTGCTGCTGCAGACTTTCGCCATCATGGGCCGCAGCATCAACGGCTACGAACTGCAGGACGCAGACGTGGTGATCCGCCCGTCGCTCACGGGCGTGGGCGGGGCGGACTTCCGCACTCGCGCCCGTGTGATCGAGGCCGGCCGGGTTGCCATGCGCCAGCAGGCGCCGCAGCTCAGGGCGCTGATCGAGGGCTGGGGCCGCAAGTAGCCGCAGCGCACGGACAGAAAAAAAAGGCCTCATCTTTCGATGAGGCCCTTGAAGGGATCCCTGAACCCGAGAGGTTCCGAGGGGACCCGAGGAGACAACCGGTCAGGCTCTGCTCAGCGCTTCTTGGCGGCAGGTGCCTTGGCGGCGCTGACGGCGGTGGCCGCAGCGGCGTTGAAATTGGCTTCGGCCATGTCGGTGGCCTGCTTCACGGCCTTCTGCATGGAGTCCAGAGCGTTGTTGGCGGCGGTGACGGCGCTCTTGAACACGGCGACGGCGGTTTCGGAGCCGGCCGGTGCGTTCTTGGCGGCGCTGTCGACCATGCCGACGAAAGCCTTCTGCGTTTCGGCGGCCTTGCCTTCGAAAGCCTTGCCGAATTCAGCGCCCGTGCTGGACGTGATGTCGTACAGGTGGCGGCTGTAGGCGGCGGTCTTCTCGGCCAGGGGCTGGAAGAGGGCGGCTTGCAGGGCCAGCAGTTCCTGTGCGTCCTTCACGCCCATGGCGGCTTGCGTGGTGCTGGCAGCGTCTGCCAGGGCAGCCTTGGAGGCGGTCACGTTCAGTTCGATCAGCTTTTCCATGCCTTCGAAGGCCTTGCTGGTCAGGCCGAACAGCGTTTCGATATTGGCTTTGTTCGAGGCAACAACTTGTTCTGCAGTCAACGACATCTCTAGCTCCTGGTGGTGGTGATGGTGGATCGGCGCTGAACCGACCCAAAGCCGTTCTCAGCTTTGTTGCGGTGCAGCATGAACTGGATTTTAGGCACCGACACGCCGATTACAAGCCCTTTTTGTTGCGGTGCAGCAAATTAGAAGTGGAATTCTAGAAAACGGGCGACAGCGCCGTTTCGGGGTTGGCTGGCAGAATCTTCTGCAATGAGCGAAGCCAGACCTGCCCCCGAGCCGCGCGAGGCCTACCGCGCCTTCCGTTCCATTTCCACCCGCTGGATGGACAACGACGTCTACGGTCATGTCAACAACGTCGTCTACTACAGCTGGTTCGACACGGCGGTGAATGCCCATCTGATCGAACAGGGCGCGCTGGACATCCACCATGGCGAAACCGTGGGCCTGGTCATCGAGACGCAGTGCAACTATTTCGAACCGATCGCTTTTCCGCAGGCTGTCGACGCGGGCATCCGCGTGGCGCACATGGGTAAATCCAGCGTGCGCTACGAAATCGGGCTGTTCATCGCCGGCAAGCCGCTCACGGCCGCGCGCGGGCATTTCATTCATGTGTATGTGGACCGGGCCACGCGCAGGCCGGTCACCCTTCCCGAGAAACTCAAAGCCGTACTGGAGACCCTCAAGTGACAAGTGAAGTGACAAGCCAGGTGAGTACCGTCGTGAAAGACCCTGCGAGCGTCGACGCCGCCATCGAAAGCCGCTTTTCGGCACGCGCGTTCCTGCCGGAACCCGTCGCGCGCGAGACGATCATGGACATCCTCCGCGTTGCGAGCAGGGCGCCGTCCGGCACCAATGCCCAGCCCTGGAAGGTTTATGTGTTGGCGGGTGCGAAGCGCGATGAATTGGTCGACAAGGTCTGTGCAGCGCACGACGCGATCCGCGCCAATCCCGAACTCGCGAGCGAGTACAAGGAAGAGTACGACTACTACCCGGAAAAGTGGATCAGCCCCTACATCGACCGGCGCCGGGAAAACGGATGGAGTCTCTATGGTCTGCTGGGCATCACCCGCGCCGACAAGGACAAGATGCACGCGCAACACCAGCGCAACTTCCGCCTGTTCGATGCACCCGTTGGCCTGATGTTCACGCTGGATCGTGTGATGGGGCGCGGCAGCCTCATCGACTACGGCATGTTCATGCAGAACATCATGCTCGCCGCACGTGCGCGCGGTTTGCACACGTGCCCGCAGGCAGCATGGAACAACTACGGGAAGATCATCCTGCCGCTGGTAGGTGCGGGGGGCAATGAGATGCTCGTCTGTGGCATGGCCCTGGGCCACGCGGACGAGTCGGCGCTGGTCAACAGCTTCCACACACCGCGTGAGGACGTGGCGTCCTTCACGCAGTGGGTGTCATGACGCAAGCTCAGCCACCAGCGCGCTTGTCGGCCTTGGCGTTCGCATGGGCGGCCTTGGCGTCCTTCACGCAGGCATCCTTGGCATTGCCGGCCAGGTCATCGCACTTTTCCTTGGCGGTTTCATAGGCTGTGTCTGCCTTGACTTCGGCGACCTTGGCGGTTGCCTTGGGGCTGGGCTTGTACTGGGCGTCGAGTTCGGCCTTGGCGACCTTTTCCGCTCCCTTGGCCTCGGCCATGCAGATGTCCTTGGCATTGGCGCTCATCGAGTCGCAGCGTTCCTTGGCGGACTTGTAGGTCGCTTCGATGCTCTTTTCCTGTGCCTTGTATTCGTCCTTGGTCACGGCGGAAGCGCCCGTCGCAAAGCCGAAAGAGCAGGCCATGGCAACGATGAGGGGAAGGGTCTTTTTCATTTGCGATCTCCTGTGAAGTAGTTGAACTCGAGGGGTGCGATACCCGTGACGCCACTTTAGGAGCTGGGGCGCAGGAGCGCGGTAGGACGGGCAGGGAGCCGGGCGTAATCCCGAGCCTACAGGGTGGGCGGGGGCGGGCGATAATGCGGCGTCGCCACACGGCGGCCCTGTCGGGACAAGACAGGCCACAGTTCCAGAGTCTTCATGATCATCACGAGTCTCCTCGATACCGACCTGTACAAATTCACCATGATGCAGGTGGTGCTGCATCAGTTTCCCGGCGCGCAGGTGGAGTACAAATTCCGCTGCCGCAACCCTGGCGTCAAGCTTGCGCCTTACGTCAACGAGATCCGCGAGGAAATCCGTGGCCTGTGCAGCCTGCACTTCCAGGACGCCGAGCTCGCGTACCTGCGCTCGATGCGCTTCATCAAGAGCGACTTTGTCGACTTCCTCGCGTTGTTCAGGCTCAACGAGAAGTACATCTCCATCGTGCCGCAGGCCAATGGCGAGATCGAGGTGTCGATCAAGGGCCCGTGGCTGCACACCATCCTCTTCGAAATCCCCGTGCTGGCCATCATCAACGAGGTCTATTTCCGCAACACGCAGGAGCGCCCTGACCTGGCCGAAGGCCGCAGCCGTCTCACGACCAAGATCGCGCAACTGCGCGGCGAAGGTCTGGCCGAGCTCAAGATCGCAGACTACGGCACGCGCCGCCGTTTCTCCAAGGCGTGGCACGAGGAAGTGCTGACCACGCTGGCTTCCCAGCTGGGTACCGGTGCGACGGGCCAGTTCGCCGGCACGAGCAATGTGCTGTTCGCCATGAAACTCGGCTACACGCCGCTGGGCACCATGGCGCACGAATACCTGCAGGCCTGCCAGGCGCTCGGCCCGCGCCTGCGCGACAGTCAGGTGTTCGGCTTCGAGTCGTGGGCGAAGGAATACCGCGGCGACCTCGGCATCGCACTGTCGGACGTGTACGGCATGAGCGCTTTCCTGCGCGACTTCGACATGTTCTTCTGCAAGCTGTTCGACGGCGCACGCCACGACAGCGGAGACCCGTTCAACTGGGGCGAGCGCATGATCGCGCATTACACGAACAACCGGGTCGATCCGCGCACCAAGACGCTGATCTTCAGCGACGGCCTGACGGTGCCGCGCACTATCGAGCTGTATCGCCAGTTCCAGGGTCGCTGCCAGCTTGCGTTCGGCATCGGCACCAATCTCACCAACGACCTGGGCGATCCACCTGCGCACGAGCCGCTGCAGATCGTCATCAAGATGGTCCGCTGCAACGGGCAGCCGGTGGCCAAGCTGTCGGACACGCCGTCCAAGAACATGTGCGACGACGAGCGCTATCTGGCCTATCTGCGGCAGGTGTTCGACATCCCGCAGCCGGCGTGATGCCGGGCTTGCAACAACCGACAACTGAAGTGGGGACACAGAGATGAAGACAGGCTTGCGTTGGGCATGCGCGTTGGGGGCAATGGCGTTGCCGGGGTTGGCGATGGCGGCCGATTTCGATGGTTCGAAACTTTCACCGCTGTGGGGGGTGCCGTTCGCGGGCATCCTGTTGTCCATTGCATTGATGCCATTGCTGACGCCGGTGTTCTGGCATCACCACTTCGGCAAGGTGGCGGCCGCCTGGGCGCTCGTGTTCCTCGTGCCGTTCGCGTTGATGTATGGGCTGCAGGTCGCGGGTACCAGCCTCGTGCACGCGCTGCTGGCCGAGTACATCCCGTTCATCATCCTGCTGACGGCGCTGTTCACGGTCGCGGGCGGTATCCACATCCGCGGTAACCTGCATGGCAGCCCGGCGCTCAACACGGCCATCCTGGCCATCGGCTCCGTGCTGGCGAGTTTCATGGGCACGACCGGCGCGTCGATGCTGCTGATCCGCCCGCTGATCCGCGCCAACGACAACCGTGTGCATCGCGCACATGTGATCGTGTTCTTCATCTTCATCGTGTCGAATGCCGGCGGCTCGCTCACGCCGCTGGGCGATCCACCACTCTTCCTCGGCTTCCTGAAGGGCGTCGATTTCTTCTGGACGGTGAAGCACATATTTCCCGAAACGCTGTTCCTCGTCGGAGCCTTGCTGGTGATCTTCCATGTGCTCGATACCTGGTACTACCGCAAGGAGGGTGTGCTTCCCATGGACCCGACGCCGGACACGCCGCGCCTCGCTTTCGACGGCGCCGTCAACTTCCTGTTGCTGGGCGGGGTGGTCGGCCTTGTGCTCCTCAGCGGCTTCTGGAAGTCGCCCGTGGTGTTCGACATCGCAGGAACCGAAGTCGGCCTGCCCGGCATCGTGCGCGACATCGGCCTGATCGGCATCACGTTGCTTTCGTTGCAGATCACGAGCGCCAAGGTGCATGAGGACAACCAGTTCTCGTGGGGCCCCATGCTGGAGGTGGCCAAGCTCTTCGCAGGCATCTTCCTCACCATCATCCCGGTCATCGCGATGCTGAAGGCGGGCGCGCAGGGGCCGTTCGGGGCGATCGTGTCTGCGGTCACGCGGCCTGATGGCACGCCGATTCCTGCGATGTACTTCTGGGCAACCGGCGCGCTCAGTTCCTTCCTGGACAACGCACCGACCTACCTCGTGTTCTTCAACACCGCAGGCGGCGACCCGCAGGCGCTCATGACCACGCTTGCACCCACGCTGGCTGCGGTTTCGGCCGGTGCGGTGTTCATGGGCGCCAACACCTACATCGGCAATGCGCCCAATCTCATGGTCAAGGCGATCGCCGAAGACCGTGGCGTGAAGATGCCCAGCTTCTTCGGCTACATGCTGTGGTCGGGCGCAATCCTGATCCCGCTGTTCATCGCAATGACATTCATCTGGTTCCGTTGAGGAGTAGCAAACATGACCAAACCCAAGGTGCTCGTGGCGCGGGCGATCTTTCCCGAGGTGATCGGGAAACTCTCGCAGCATTTCGACGTGGAGTCGAACCCGTCGGACGAAATCTGGAGCAAACCTGACTTCATCGCGAAGCTGAAGGGCAAAGTGGGCGTGTTCACCACGGGCAGCGAGCGCATCGATGCCGAGGTGCTGGCTGCCAGTCCGGACCTGAAGATCTGCGCCAACATGGCCGTGGGCTACAACAACTTCGATGTGGACGCGATGACCGCGCGCGGCGTGCTCGGCACCAACGCGCCCGACGTGTTGACGGAAACCACGGCGGACTTCGGCTTCGCGCTGCTCATGGCAACGGCGCGCCGCGTCACCGAGAGCGAGCATTACCTGCGTGCCGGCCTCTGGACCAAGTGGTCCTTCGACATGTTCGCGGGCTCTGACATCCACGGCTCCACGCTGGGCATCATCGGCATGGGCCGCATCGGGCAGGGCATCGCACGCCGTGGCGCGCACGGCTTTGGCATGAAGGTGATCTACCACAACCGCTCGCGCCTGGACGCGGCGACCGAAGCCGAATGCAAGGCGACCTATGCCAGCAAGGAAGAAGTGCTGAAGACGTCGGATCACGTCGTGCTGGTGGTGCCGTATTCGCCGCAGTCGCACCACACCATCGGCGCGGCCGAAATCGCGATGATGAAGCCGACGGCCAACCTGATCAACATCGCACGCGGCGGCATCGTGGATGACGCTGCGCTCGCCGTTGCCCTGAAAAACAGACAGATCGCCGCTGCCGGCCTGGATGTGTTCGAGGGCGAGCCCAAGCTCAACCCCGCGCTGCTCGACGTGCCGAACGTGGTGCTGACGCCGCACATCGCGAGCGCCACCATTCCCACGCGCAAGGCGATGGCGAACCTGGCGGCGGACAACCTGATCGGCTATCTCACAAAGAACAAGCCGTTGACACCACTCAACCCGCAAGTGATCAAGGGCTGAGGCGCACCTGTTCATGGAATCTCCGCTCGTCCTCTGGATACTGGCGCTGCTGTGCGCATTGAACCTCGTGCTGCTCGCGGTGCTGTTGCTGCGCAGCGGGCGCAAGGACGATGGGGCCGGGCAGGCTGCACAAGCCGCGCTGGTGGCCAGCCTCCAGCCTCTCGTGCAGAGCGCCATCCAGACAGCGACGCAGCGCTCCGAGGCTGAAGTGCGGCGCGAAATCGCCGACACCTCGCGCGCCACGCGTGCCGAACTGGCGCAGAGCATTTCGACCTTCCAGCAGGCCCTGGTGCAACAGGGCGCGGAGGCCACGCGCACGCAGAACGCGCAACTCGACGCCTTCTCGCAGCAGCTCACGCTGCTGCAGAAGTCGCTGGGCGACACGCTCACCACGCAGCTGCAGGCACTGAGTGACGCGAACGCGCGCCGCATTTCCGAGGTTCGCGCGACCCTCGAAGCGCAGCTCGCGCAACTGCAGCAGACCAATGCCACCAAGCTGGACGAGATGCGTCGCACGGTGGACGAAAAACTGCAATCCACGCTGGAAACGCGTCTGGGCGAAAGCTTCAAGCAGGTGGCCGAGCGGCTGGAACAGGTGCACAAGGGCCTGGGTGAAATGCAGACGCTGGCGCAAGGCGTCGGCGACCTCAAGCACCTGCTGACCAACGTGAAGACGCGCGGCATGTTCGGCGAAGCGCAGCTCGGCGCGTTGCTGGAGCAGGTGTTCTCGCCCGAGCAATACGCCGCACAGGTGGTCACGCGACCGGGCAGTCGCAACAACGTCGACTTCGCCATCCGGCTGCCGGGCAAATCGGTCGACGGCACGCCGCTCTGGTTGCCGATCGACGCGAAGTTCCCCAACGAAGATTACGAGCGCCTGCTGGACGCGCAGCAGCGTGCCGATGCCATCGCGGCCGACGCAGCGGGCAAGGCGCTGGAGGTGCGCATCCGCCTCGAGGCCAAGTCGATCAGCGAGAAGTACATCGAGCCGCCGCACACGACGGATTTCGCCATCCTGTTCCTGCCGACCGAAGGCCTGTACGCCGAAGTACTGCGCAGACCCGGCCTCATGGACGCCCTGCAGCGCGACCACCGCGTCACACTCGCCGGGCCGACCACGCTGCTGGCCATGCTCAGTTCGCTGCAGATGGGCTTTCGAACGCTGGCGCTGGAGAAGCGCTCCAGCGAGGTCTGGCAGGTACTGGGTGCGGTCAAGACGGAGTTCGGCAAGTTCGGTGACGTGCTCACGCGTGTGAAGAACCAGACCGAGACCGTGCTCAACACGCTCAGCAGTGCCGAGCAACGCAGCCGCGTGATGAGCCGGGCGCTGCGCAACGTCGAAGCCCTGCCCGAAGCCGAAAGCACGCGCCTCATCCCGCCGGGAGCGGAGGCTGAAGAGACTTGAACGCGGAACTCGTCCGGCTGATCGCCGCGCAGGTCTGCATCCATGCCTGCATGACCGGCCTGCGCATGGCCACGCCGTTGCTGGCGCTGCGTGAAGGGTTCAGCCCTGCGGCGGTCGGCTTCCTGCTTGCACTGTTCGCGCTCACGCAGGTGTTCCTGGCATTGCCCGCGGGTCGATTCGCCGACCTCAACGGTCTGCGCAAACCGGTGCGATGGTCCATCGTGGTGGCCGTTCTGGGCGCCGGCGTTGCCGTGATCTGGCCGGTGTATCCGGTGTTGTGCATTGCGGCACTGGCCAGCGGCGGGGCCACCGGCGTGGCCACCATTGCCTTGCAGCGGCATGTCGGCCGCGCGGTGCATTCGACGACACAACTCAAGCAGGTGTTCAGCTGGCTGGCGCTCGGGCCGGCGGTGTCCAACTTCATCGGGCCGTTCTGCGCGGGGCTGCTCATCGACCATGCCGGCACCACGGCGGGTGACACGACGGGCTATCGTGCCGCGTTCCTGCTGATGGCGGTTTTCCCGCTGGCGGCGTGGTGGTGGGTGCACCGGGTGAAGGAGCTGCCCCCCGTGGTGGCGGACGCCAACGGGCCGCGTCGGGCGTGGGACCTGTTGGGCGAGCCGATGTTCAGGCGTCTGCTCATCGTCAACTGGATCCTCTCGTCATGCTGGGACGTCCATACCTTCGTCGTGCCCATCATCGGGCACGAGCGTGGTCTGAGCGCGTCTGTGATCGGCTCCATCCTCGGCGCTTTTGCCCTGGCTGCAGCAGCGGTCCGCGTGGCGCTGCCCATCCTGGCCGAGCGCTTGCGCGAGTGGGCGGTGATCTCGGGCGCAATGCTGATGACGGCTGTGCTGTTCTCCATCTATCCGCTGCTGCATTCGGCACTGGCCATGGGCGCGTGTTCGGTGCTGCTGGGCATTGCACTGGGCTCCGTGCAGCCGATGGTCATGAGCACCCTGCACCAGATCACCCCCGAAGCGAGGCACGGCGAGGCGCTGGGCTTGCGCCTCATGGCCATCAATGCATCCAGCGTGACGATGCCCATGCTGTTCGGCGCCCTGGGGGCCGTCATCGGCGTCGCGGGTGTGTTCTGGATCGTTGGCGCGGTGGTGGGGGTGGCCACCCGCTCAGCCTGGCAACTCAGGCCGGCAGCAAGCGTCTAGACGCGCGTGCGGGGTGGCGACAGAAGGTCGACCGGCCGATCAAAGCCGGTAGAACTTGCGGATGCCGTCCCATGCCGCTTCGGGCGTGTCGGCGTACTGGAACAAGTCCAGGTCTTCCGGGGAAATCGCACCTTCTTCCACCAGAACCTCCAGGTTCAGCAGGCGCTTCCAGTAGTCACTGCCGAACAGGATGATCGGCACCGGCTTGGCCTTGCGCGTCTGCACGAGCGTGATGACTTCGAAGACCTCGTCCAGCGTGCCGAAGCCGCCCGGGAAGGCAACCAGCGCCTTCGCGCGCATCATGAAGTGCATCTTGCGCAACGCGAAGTAGTGGAACTTGAAGTTGAGCGAGGGGGACACGTACTTGTTGCCGCTCTGCTCATGCGGCAATGCGATGTTCAGGCCGACGGTGAGTGCGCCCATTTCATGCGCGCCGCGATTGGCGGCTTCCATGATGCCGGGGCCGCCGCCGGTGCAGACGTAGATGCGCTCCTGCACAGGGCGCTCGGCGCTGTAGCTCGCGACGAGCCGGCCGAACAACCGGGCCTGGTCGTAGTAGTGGGCGTTGCGCACGTGGCGGCGCGCCAGCGTGAGCGCCGCTTCGTCGCCGCTGGCTTCTGCAGCGGCGAGAGCCGCCTGCGCCGTCTCGGGGGCGGGAAAGCGTGCGCTGCCGTAGACCACGACCGTGTTGTCGATGCCTTGCGCCGCCTGGGCGAGGTCGGGCTTGAGCATCTCGAGCTGGAAGCGGATGCCGCGGGTCTCGCGGCGAAGCAGGAATTCGGGGTCGGCAAAAGCCAGCCGGTACGCGTCGGCGTCGAGCGGCTCGCCGGAATTGGCATGCGCCTGCAGCTCGGCCCACGCATCTGCAAGGCGGCGTTCGGACAGGTTTTCCGTCAGGTTTTCGGTGTTTTCCATATGAATCAGTGGTGGCTTGTTGCCTGAAGCGATTGTCGTACCAGCCGTGCAAGCTTGTCGCTACAGGGCAATTGCGAGTGCCAGCGGCACGAAGACGACCGCCAGCGCGTTGCCCAGCATGATCATCGCCGCGACTTTCTCAGGCTCCTGCCTGTAACGGTCGGCCAGCATGAACTGCATGACAGCCGGCGGCAACGCGGAGAACAGGATGAGTTGCGCGCGTTGGTCGCCTTCCATGCCCATGGCCCAGGTCAGCGGAATGGCGATCAGCAGGCCCAGGATCGGCCGGGCGAGCGCGCCCAGCAGGCCCAGCTTCAGGGCCGCGCGCCGAAGGCTGGTGAGCCGCACGCCCAGGGCGAACAGCATCATCGGCAACGTGGCATCGCCCAGCAACTTCATGCCCGACATGGCCAGATCGGGCGGGCGGATGCCGGAGACCGTGCTGGCGAAGCCGAGCAGGGTGGCCAGCATCAATGGGCTCAGCAGCAGGTCACGCGTGCGCGCATCGCGGCTCGTGATGCGTGTTCCCAGCGAAAAATGGAGCAGGTTGTTCAGCGAAAACAGTGCGACGGCCGCGCCGAAGTTGGCGGGGCCGAAGGCCAGCAGCGCCAGCGGCAGGCCCATGTTGCCGCAGTTGTTGGCCATGACGACCGGCACGAGCGTGCGCGGCTGCGTGCCCGTGACACGCGCCAGTCCCCAGGCCAGCAGGCCGCAGCCCAGGATCACGATGGTGCCGCCGAGCAGGAGCCAGAGATGGTCCTGCAGGCGGAAGCTGCGATCTGCCAGCGCGGTGAAGACGAGCAGGGGGGCCAGCACGTCCAGGGCAATGCGATTGAAGGTGGAGAGGTCCGGCCTGGTCTTGCGTCCGTAGAAGAAGCCGATCGCCACCACGAAGAACACCGGCACGATGATGCGGGCGATGCGTTCAATCAGGTCCATGAGCCGGGGAAATCTCGAAGGTGAAAGAAAAAGGGCTCCGGATGGAGCCCTTTGTCGTGACGTTGCGCCTCAGACGCGACGGCGGTATTCACCGGTGCGTGTGTCGATTTCGATCTTGTCGCCCTGGGCCACGAAGATCGGCACGCCGACTTCGAAGCCGGTGGCGATCTTGGCGGGTTTGAGCACCTTGCCGGACGTGTCGCCCTTGACGGCGGGCTCGGTCCAGGTGATTTCACGCTCCACGCTGGTGGGCAGTTCGACCGAGATGGCCTTGCCGTCGTAGAACACCACTTCGACGGGCATGCCGTCTTCGAGGTAGTTCAGGGCGTCGCCCATGTTCTCGGCTTCGACTTCGTACTGGTTGTATTCGGTGTCCATGCACACGTACATGGGGTCGGCGAAGTAGGAGTAGGTGCACTCCTTCTTCTCGAGGATGATCTGGTCCATCTTGTCGTCGGCCTTGAACACGACTTCGGTACCGAAGTTGTTCAGCAGGCTCTTGAGCTTCATGCGCACGGTGGCGGCGTTGCGGCCGCCGCGGGCGTATTCGGTCTTCAGCACGACCATAGGATCCTTGCCGTGCATGATGACGTTGCCGGCGCGGATTTCTTGAGCGATTTTCATGTCGTTTCTTCAGTGGTGGGCCGCCGGGCGCGTGGCGCAGGCAGATGCGCATGGAACCTGCCGAACGCCGCGCCCTGTGTGCGGCGGGGTGCTGTTGGTGCGCGTAGGGCGCAACGCCAGCAAAGCTGCGTATTTTAACGCATTCGCACCCGCAGGACGAAGGATTCGAGCTGTGTGCACAGGTCCCGCAGTGCGAGGGCCTTCAGGCGCGCCTGCTTTGCGGCCACTTGCCATCCGGCGAGATCCGGCACAGCCAGCTCGGGATTGACGATGCCGTTCCATGCCAACGAAAAGTCGCGTAACGAGGCTGGCGCGTCCATCCAGTCGAGGAACGCGGCCAGTTTGGCGTGGTGCGCGGCGTCGTCCTGGGGGTAGATGTTCCACACGAACGGCTTGCCCGCCCAGAGGGCGCGCACCAGCGAGTCTTCGCCACGGACGAGGTTGAGATCGCTTGCCCACAGCAGATGGTCGAATTCGGTTTGCGGCATGGCGGGCAGCCAGCTGATCGACGGTAAACGCATCGAGGGGGCCGCGTGGTGGAGTGCGGCTTTCACCGCCTGTGTGGCTCGTCCTGCCGTCACGAGAAGATGTGTTCGGCCAGCAGCACCCAGATGCATCAGCAGCCGGGGCAGGGCTGCCGGCTCGTAGCAGAAGAGGCTGACCACGGCATCGCCTTCGTGCCATGGCACGCCATGGCCGAGCAGCCAGGCCGCCCGGTCAAAGTTGCGTTTCCGCGCTTCGAGGTCGTCTTCACGCAGGAGGCCGCCGGTTCCGCCGGTGAAGCCGGGATAGAAGAAATACTTGTCCAGGCCCGCAGCCGGCCCGCTGAACACGGGCGAGCGCAGGCCATGGTTGCGTTCTACCCAGTCTTCGGCGCTCAGGTATTCGAGGTTGACCCACGCGGGCGCATGGCCGGCGGCTGCCCGGCGGGCCATCGCTTCGAGGTAGTGCGCATCGAGTTCGCAGCCGAAAGCTTCGATGACCACGTCGCCCGCTTCGCCGAATGCGGTGTCGCCGTCCCACGCTTGCACTTCCACGCCTGCGTGGCCGTGTGGTGCCATCCACGCCAGCGCGGACGCATCGTCCACCCACAGGCGCGGCGCATGCCCGCGGTCGGCCAACTGGCGTGCCAGCCGCCAGCACACGCCGATGTCGCCGTGGTTGTCGATAACCCTGCAGAAGATGTCCCACGTGAGCGGAGCAGTCATGCCGCGGATTGTCCACAATACGGGGATGACAGATTCCGCAGCCGTGCACACGCCCGAACTGCTGGCCGAGGTGGCTGCGCTGCCTCCGCTGCCGGGCGTGTACCGCTATTTCGACGCGCAGGACGCCGTGCTCTACGTGGGCAAGGCGCGTAACCTGAAGAAGCGTGTCTCCAGTTACTTCCAGAAGACCCATGGCGGCACGCGCATCGGCCACATGGTGGGCAAGATCGCGCGCATGGAGACGACGGTGGTGCGCTCCGAGGCCGAGGCCCTGCTGCTGGAAAACAACCTCATCAAGACGCTCAAGCCGCGCTACAACATCCTGTTCCGCGACGACAAGAGTTATCCGTACCTGCGTATCGCAGCGCTGCCCGCAGCGACGCCTGCTGCAAGCCCGGCCGGTGAATCGGCCAGTCGCAACAACGTGGGCCAGAGCGCGGCGGCGTTTCCCCGCGTGTCCTACTACCGCGGCGCGGTTGATCGCAAGCACCACTACTTCGGGCCGTATCCGAGCGCGTGGGCGGTGAAGGAATCCATCCTGCTCCTGCAGAAGGTGTTCCGCCTGCGCACCTGCGAAGACACGGTTTTCAACAACCGGACGCGGCCTTGCCTGCTGTACCAGATCAAGCGCTGTTCGGGCCCTTGTGTGGGGCATGTGACGCCCGAGGACTATGCGCACGACGTGGCCAACGCGCAGTCCCTGCTCGAAGGCGACACGCAGGCCGTGCTGGAAACGCTGGAGGCCCGCATGATGGCCCACTCCGAACGTCTCGAGTTCGAGCAGGCGGCGGAAATCCGTAACCAGATGACGGCGCTGTCGCGCGTGCTGCACCAGCAATCGGTGGACAACGTGTCCGACAAGGACGTGGACATCCTCGTCGTGAAAGTGCAGGGCGGCCGCGCCTGCGTCAATCTGGCCATGGTGCGCGGCGGGCGGCATCTGGGCGACAGGGCGTACTTTCCCGCGCATGTCGAGGATGCGCGGGAGATCTACGAAGGTGAAGTGGCCGAAGGGGCGGATGCCGCCGACGAGGGGGCCAGCATCGAAAGCATCAAGCCGCAATCCGTCGAGGCGCAGGTGCTCGAGGCGTTTATCGCACAGCACTACATCGATGTGCCTGTCCCGCCGACGCTCGTTGTGAGTGAACCCATCGCCAAGGCGCTGCTCGAGGCGCTGTCACAGCAAGGCGGCGTGCGCGTCTCGGCGGTGCACCAGCCGCGCGAGCAACGGCGCGTGTGGCTCGAGATGGCGGAGAAGAACGCGTCCATCCAGCTGGCGCGCCTGCTGGCGGAAGAGGGCTCGCAACAGGCACGCACGCGCGCGCTGGCCGATGCGCTGGACCTCGCGTTGGAGAACCTCGACCCGCTGCGCATCGAATGCTTCGACATCTCCCACACGGCGGGTGAAGCGACACAGGCATCGTGCGTGGTCTTCCAGAACCACAAGATGCAGAGCAGTGAATACCGCCGCTACAAGATCGAAGGCATCACGCCGGGCGACGACTACGCCGCCATGCGCCAGGTGCTCACGCGCCGCTACAGCAAGATTGCCGAGGCGATGCGTGAAGGCGCGGACGGAACAGCTGGTGCCACGGCGCGCATGCCCGACCTCGTGCTGGTGGACGGCGGCAAGGGCCAGGTGTCGATGGCGCGCGACGTGTTCACCGAACTCGGGCTCGACCTGGCGCTGATCGTCGGTGTCGAGAAGGGGGAGGGCCGCAAGGTCGGGCTGGAGGAGCTGGTGTTCGCCGATGGTCGCGATAAGGTCTACCTGGGCAAGGATTCCGCCGCGCTGATGCTGGTTGCGCAGATCCGCGACGAGGCGCACCGCTTCGCCATCACCGGCATGCGCGCGCAGCGTGCGCGGGTGCGCGTGGGTGGCAGCAAGCTGGAAGAGATTCCCGGTGTCGGCCCGCGCAAGCGGGCGAGGCTGCTGCAACGCTTCGGTGGCGTTCGCGGCGTGGCCGCGGCCAGCGTGGACGATCTGGCTTCGGTCGAGGGCATTTCCCATGATCTGGCGGAGCAGATTTATCAGGCACTGCGCTGACGCCGGCTGGCGGCGTGACACAATCGCACGATGTTCCTCACCATCCCCACGATCATGACCTGGACGCGCATCGTCGCGATTCCGCTCATCGTCGGGGTTTTCTACCTGCCCATCGCTCCCGCCACCATGAACCTGGTGGCCACGGTGATGTTCGTCGTCTTCGCGCTCACGGACTGGCTGGACGGCTACCTTGCGCGCAAGCTCAACCAGACCTCGGCCTTCGGCGCGTTTCTCGATCCGGTAGCCGACAAGTTCCTGGTCTGTGCCTCGCTGCTGGTGCTGGTGCACCTGAACCGCGCCGACGTGTTCGTCGCGCTCATCATCATCGGCCGCGAGATCGCCATTTCCGCGCTGCGTGAGTGGATGGCGCAGATCGGCGCGTCGCGCAGCGTGGCGGTGCACATGGTCGGCAAGCTCAAGACGACGGTGCAGATGGTGGCGATCCCGTTCCTGCTGTATCACGGCAACCTGTTCGGCTTCATCGATACGAACCTGTGGGGCACCTGGCTCATCTGGGCCTCGGCCATCCTGACCGTCTGGTCGATGGTCTACTACCTGCAGAAGGCGATTCCCGAGATTCGCGCGCGCGCGAAATGAACGACCGGCAGTCGGTCGCGCTCGTGCGGGCGATGCCCGTCATCTTCGTGCTCATCTGGAGCACGGGCTTCATCGTGGCGCGCTACGGCATGCCGCATTCGCCGCCGCTGAAATTCCTCTCGGTGCGTTACATCCTCTCCGTGGCGTGCTTCCTGGTGTGGGCGCTGGCTGCGCGGGCCGCCTGGCCTTCCGGACGAAGGCAATGGTTTCATCTGGCCGTCACCGGCGTGCTGATGCATGCCGGTTATCTCGGGGGTGTCTGGGCAGCAGTGAAGCTCGGCATGGGTGCGGGTCTCGTCGCGCTGCTGGTCGGCTTGCAGCCGGTGCTCACGGCCATCTGGGTGTCGCAACGCGGCGGTGAGGTTTCATCGAAACAATGGGGCGGCCTCGCGCTGGGTTTTGCGGGTCTGGCCCTGGTGGTGTGGGAGAAGCTCGGCATGGGCGAGGTCCAGCTGGTCACGCTGATGCTTTCCGTGCTGGCGCTGCTCAGCATCACTGCAGGCACGCTCTACCAGAAGCGTTTCGTTGCGCCGTGTGACGTGCGTACCGCCAACATGGTGCAACTGGCTGCGGCCTTCGTCGTGTCCGCGCCGTTGGCGTTGCTCGAGCCCGAAACGATGCACTGGACCGGTCAGCTGACCGGCGCAATGGTGTGGTCCGTGCTCGTGCTCACGCTGGGCGGAAGTTCGCTGCTCTACATGCTCATCCAGCGGGGTGCGGCGACGGCTGTCACCAGTCTGCTCTACCTGGTGCCGCCATGCACGGCATTGCTGGCGTGGCTGCTGTTCGGCGAGCCCATCACCGCACTCATCATCGTGGGCACCGCGCTCACCGCGTTCGGCGTGAGCCTGGTGGTGCGCGCCGCGCGCTAGCCTTTGCCGGGGTCGTCCGGCGCGTGCCCATCCAGGGCTCCACTGCAAATTCTCCGGCGAGGAAGTCCACCAGCAAGCGCTGGCGCACCGGCATTTTGGGTTGCCACGGTGCGAGCCAGTGGATGTCCGCATCACGCATGGCCCATTCCGGGAGGACGCGCACGAGCGCGCCGCTGTCCAGCAGCGACGCCACGTCCCACTGGCTGCGCAGCGCGATGCCATGTCCTTGCAGGCACCAGTCACGCGCCAGTTCGCCGGAATTCGTGGTGAGCCTGCCCTGCACACGGACGCGGGCGGACGTGCCCCGGTCGTGCTGGAGTTGCCAGCTGTCGAAGCGCTCGCCAGTGCGGGCGTTCTCGCGCACCACCAGGCATTCATGCGCAGCCAGATCGGCTGGCTCCGCGGGCGCACCCACCCGTTCCAGATACGAGGGCGCGGCCACCAGAACACGGCGGTTCGGCGCAAGCTTGCGCGACACCCATTGCGATGCCACGCGCTGGTCGCTGACGGACCAGAGCCAGATCGCGCCATCGAACCCTTCTGCGGCAAGGTCGGGCAGATGTTCCGTGAGTTGCAACTGGAACGAGATCTTCGGGTACCGGAGCTGGAAGCGCGCCAGTGCCGCCCCGAGCCAGACGCGACCGAAGCCCATCGTTGCGACGAGCCGCATCGCGCCGGCGGGCTCCGACTTGCGCTCACCCAATTCGTCCTCGAGTTCACGAAAGCCCTGCAGCAGCCCACGCGCCCGCTCGCATGCGGCCTCGCCTTCCGCAGTGGCGCTCACGCGGCGCGTGGATCGCTGGAACAATTGCTGCCCCAGTCGCTGCTCGAGTGCTGCCAGCCGCTTGGTGACTGCGGGCGGCGCCATACCGAGCCGGGCCGCGGCGCCCGAGAGGCTGCCCTGCTCACGGATGGCGACGATGAGTTCCAGATCGGCTCGTTCCATAATTTCCTGATTGGAAATAATTGATTGCCTGATTATTGCTTGATGCCGATCAGGCGCCAACGGCACAATGCACGAAAGAAAGCGAACGAACATGCTGGAGACATTCACCCCCCACACCGTTGCGACTGCCGACGGCCCCATCCACACGCGCAAGGGCGGGCAGGGCCCCGCGTTGCTGCTCATGCATGGCCATCCGCAGACCCATGCGATGTGGCACCGCGTGGCTCCGGCCCTGGCCGCGCACTTCACCGTGGTGATGATGGACTTGCGTGGCTACGGTGATTCCATGCGCATCGAGGGTGACGAAACCCACGCTGCGCATGCCAAGCGCGCGATGGCCAACGACGCCATGGACGTCATGCGCCACTACGGATTCACGCAATTCCAGGTGCTGGCGCATGACAGGGGCGCGCGCGTGGCGCATCGTCTCGCCATCGATCATCCGGATGCCGTGCAGCGCATGATGCTGCTGGATATCGCGCCCACGCTTGCCATGTACGAGCAGACGTCGCTGGGCTTCGCCACGGCTTACTGGCACTGGTTCTTCCTCATCCAGCCGCCGCCGCTGCCCGAAGCGCTGATCGAATCGGACCCGGTGCGCTACGTGCGCAGCGTGATGGGAAAACGGCATGCGGGACTGTCCGCCTTCGCGCCCGAGGCACTCGCGGAATACGAGCGTTGCGCGGCGATTCCGGGCAGCGCGCACGCGGTGTGCGAGGACTACCGCGCCAGCGCGACGATCGATCTCGACCACGACCGTGCCGACATCCAGCAAGGCCGCAAGGTGCAGGTGCCCTTGCGTGTGCTGTGGGGTGGGCATGGCGTCGTGGGCGCCAATTTCGACGTGCTGGCGCTGTGGCGCGAGCGCGCCACGCAGGTCAGCGGCCAGGCTTTGCCATGCGGTCACTACATCGCAGAAGAAGCGCCCGACGAATTGCTGAAGGAAGCCCTGGGCTTTTTCCAGCGCTGAGCCTCTTCAAGACATCCAATCGAAGGAAAAATCATGTCCAGGAAACGAATCGCAGTCATCGCCGGCGACGGCATCGGCAAGGAAGTCATGCCCGAAGGCATCCGCGTGATGGATGCTGCAGCCCGCAAGTTCGGCATCGACCTGCAGTTCGATCATTTCGATTTTTCGAGCTGGGACTACTACGAGAAGCACGGCAAGATGCTGCCTGACGACTGGAAGGACCAGATCGGCGGACACGACGCCATCTTCTTCGGTGCGGTCGGCTGGCCCGAGAAGATCGCCGACCACGTGTCGCTGTGGGGTTCGCTGCTGTTGTTCCGTCGCGAGTTCGACCAGTACATCAACCTGCGCCCCGCGCGCCTGATGCCCGGCATCATCGCGCCCGTGGTGCGTCGGGACGGCAGCGCGCGTGCGCCCGGCGAGATCGACATGTACATCGTGCGCGAGAACACCGAGGGCGAGTACTCCAGCATCGGCGGCCGCATGTATGCAGGTACACCGCGCGAGATCGTGATGCAGGAAACCGTGATGTCGCGCGTCGGTGTCGACCGCGTACTGAAGTTCGCGTTCGAGCTCGCCCAGTCGCGTCCGAAGAAGCATCTGACGAGCGCCACGAAGTCCAACGGCATCGCGATCACCATGCCGTACTGGGACGAGCGCGTGGCCGAGATGGCGAAGAGCTATCCCGGTGTGAACCTCGACAAGTTCCACATCGACATCCTCACCGCGCATTTCGTGCAACGCCCCGACTTCTTCGATGTCGTTGTGGCGAGCAATCTGTTCGGTGACATCCTCAGCGACCTGGGCCCGGCGTGCACGGGCACCATCGGCATTGCGCCGAGTGCGAACCTCAACCCCGACCGCACGACGCCGTCGTTGTTCGAACCCGTGCACGGCTCCGCGCCGGACATTGTAGGCAGGAACATTGCCAACCCCATCGGGCAGATCTGGTGTGGCGCGATGATGCTGGAGTTCCTCGGCCACAAGGATGCACACGACGCAGTGCTCGCTGCCATCGAGAAGGTGCTCGATCCCCAAAGCGGTGCGCCACGCACGCCGGACATCGGCGGCAAGGCGGGCACGAGCGATCTGGGACGTGCGATCGCGCAAGCTTTGTAACGTGACCTTGCAGACCTTGTCGATCGGGGCGTGAAGAATCAACAAAAGCCACTAGAATCCGGGGCCGCGCCGTTGTAAAGCCGCATGTCGTATTGACACCATGCGAGCCACTGGCTCTAATGTTTTTCCGGCAGCGCGTACCGCCCATGCAGGTTTCTGAAAGCCCCTGATCGACGCGATCAAGGGTCAGGGAAAACAAGCTACAACCCGATCAACACACTCTCAACGAGGGGCTCCTTGTGAACAAGACAGAACTGATTGAACATATCGCCAAGCACGCCGACATCTCCAAAGCAGCAGCCACGCGCGCACTCGAATCCACCATCGGTGCCGTGAAGACGACCCTGAAGAAGGGCGGCTCCGTTTCCCTCGTCGGCTTTGGCACGTTCGCAGTCGGCAAGCGCGCAGCCCGCAGCGGCCGCAACCCCCGCACCGGCGCTACGATTAAAATCAAGGCCGCCAAGGTTCCCAAGTTCCGTCCGGGCAAGGCATTGAAAGATGCCTTGAACTGACACATCAGTTTCGGTGGGGTGCTTAGCTCAGCTGGTAGAGCGGCGCCCTTACAAGGCGTAGGTCGGCGGTTCGATCCCGTCAGCACCCACCAACAATGACAAAGGCGAACACGATGTTCGCCTTTTGTGTTTCAAGTCAGAGAGAGATTCGCCATGTTCGAGTTCATCCGCAAGAGCAGCAAGTACGTCATGCTTCCCTTGCTCGTGCTGATCATCCTGTCGTTCGTCGTCGTCGGCGGGCTCGACCGCTACAGCATCTTCGACGGCCGTGGTGACACGGTCGCCACGGTTGCAGGTCACAGCATCAAGAAGCAGGACTGGGACACAGAGCACCAGCGCCAGGTCGACCAGGCGCGCATGGCCAACCCGAACGTCGACACCGCGCTGCTCGACAGCCCGATGTACCGCTACTTCACGCTCGAAGGCATGGTGCGCGACCGCGTGCTCGCGGCAGCGGCCGACAAGATGCTGCTGAACACGACCGACGCGAAGCTCGCACGCGTGCTGCGTTCGGACCCATCCATCGGCAGGCCCGACGGCACGGTGGACACCGAGCGCTACAAGGAGCTGGTCACCAGCCAGAACATGACGCCTGCGATGTACGAAGCCAAGCTGCGTTCCGACCTTGCACACCGCCAGGTGCTGTTCGGCGTCGGGGGCACGGCCTTCGCGCCCAAGTCGCTGACGGACGCCACGCTCGATGCCGCGCTCGCGCGCCGCGAGATCCAGTTCGTGCGCTTCTCGCCGGCCGAGTACAAGTCGAAGGTCACGCTGACGGACGCGGACATCGAGGCCTATTACAAGGCGAACGAAGCGCAGTTCAAGGCTGCCGAGGAAGCCGACATCGAATACGTCGTTCTGGACGCAGAGGCCGTGAAGAAAAGCATCACGGTGAACGAGCAGGACCTCAAGTCCTACTACGAGCAGAACCTCGCCGCCGAAGCCGCGAAGGAGCAGCGTCGTGCCAGCCACATCATGATCGAGTCGCCTGCGAGCGCCTCGTCTGCCGACCGCGCGAAGGCGAAGGCGCGTGCCGAAGAGCTGCTCGCGCAAGTGCGCAAGGCGCCCAACACCTTTGCCGAGGTGGCGAAGAAGGAGTCGCAGGACCCCGGCTCCGCGCCGAATGGTGGTGACCTCGACTTCTCCCCGCGCGGTGGCTTCGTGAGCAAGGCGCTCGAAGATGCTGCGTTCGGCCTGAAGAACAAGGGTGACATCAGCGGCGTTGTCGAATCCGAGTTCGGTTATCACATCGTGCGCCTGACGGACATCCGCGCGCCCGAGCATCGCAGCTACGAACAGGCGCGCCCGACGCTGGAAGCCGAGTACCGCACGCAGCAGGCGCAGCGCAAGTTCAGCGAAATCGCGGAGACCTTCACCAACACCGTGTACGAGCAGTCGGACAGCCTTCAACCCGTGGCGGACAAGCTCAAGCTGCAGATCCAGACGGCCAAGGGCGTCACCCGGACTGCTGCACCGAACGTGTCGGGTGCTCTCGCTTCGCGCAATTTCCTGACTGCGCTGTTCCGCCCGGACGCCATCGAGCGGCAGCGCAACACCGAGGCGGTGGAGATCGGCCCGAGCCAGCTCGCATCCGGTCGCATCGTGAAATACACCGCTGCCCGTACGCTGCCCCTCGCCGAAGTGAAAGACAAGGTGCGCACCACGTTGCTGGAGCAGCGCGCAGCCGAACTGGCCAAAGCCGATGGTGAAGCCAGGTTGAAGGAGTGGCAGGCAACCCCGGCCCAGGCAGACGCCAGGCTGTCAAAACCGGCACCGATTTCGCGCGCCATGTCTGGCAACACGCCGCCCGAGCTCATCAATGCTGCACTGCGTGCGCAACCGTCGGCGCTGCCCGCGTTCGTGGGCCAGCAGATCGGTGACGAGTACGTCGTCATCAAGGTCAACAAGGCCCTGCCGCGCGAAGAGCTGCCCGAGCAGGCGATGCAACAAGCCTCGGGCCAGGTGACGCAGGCCATCGGCGCTGCCGAGAACCTGGCGTACTACGAGCTGCTGAAAGAGCGCTTCAAGGTCAAGTTCAACGTACCCCGCCCTGCCGAATTGCCGGCCGGCACGATCCAGTAACCAGTTCCCGCTATAATCACGGGCTTACGGTGGCTGTAGCTCAGCTGGTAGAGTCCCAGATTGTGATTCTGGTCGTCGTGGGTTCGAGTCCCATCAGCCACCCCAAGAACACGAGGCATTGCAATCAAGAGGTTGCAGTGCCTTTTTCTTTGGCCGACGCTCTGGTCACTCCGCCTTCTCGAGCGCGATCTCCCAGAGTGCCTTGGTCTTCACATACTTGCGAGTGACGAAATGCTCGAGTGACTTCACGCGCCAGCCCTGCGAAAACAAGGTGCGGGTCGAGTCTTCGTCGAAGAAGCGCTTGGGCTCTCCGTCAACGCTGTAGTAGTTCCGTTCGATTTCCTGGTGGCCGCTGGCGCCGAAGTGGCGGTCTTCGGTGGAGTTGAGCCGACAGAGCACCAGGCCACCGGGTTGCAGGACATGGCGGATGCGTTCCACGATGGCCAGGGTGTCCTGCCAGCGAAAGTAGTGCAGCGACAGGCTGGCGATGACTGCAGCGGCTTGTCCTTTTGCCAGGGGAAATGGATCACGGATGTCTCGTTGCTCGATACTGGCAGCAGGAGCTCGCAGTTTTGCGATTGCAACTGATGCACGCGAAAGATCGAACGCCTTGACGCGCAGGCCGGCCGCAGTGAGCGTGATCGTATCGTCGCCATGGCCGCAGCCGATTTCGAGAACTGTGCCGGTGCCTGCGCGCTCCATCAGCAGGGGCATCCAGCGTTCAAGCCAAGGGTCGTGAAGCATGGGGGCGATTCTAGGTTGCCGGCCTGCACGCGATTCAATAGACTCGCCGCATGCTCGCCGGAACCATCGTTGCCTACAACCCGCAAACTGGGCGTGCCGCCGCGCAGGTGGAACGGGACTACACCGTGTTCGAAATCCTCGACGACTGGCAGCCGAAGATCGGCAGCAAGGTGTGGGGCGACGACTTGCACAACCGCTTCGAAGGCTCGCTCCGCACCGAGTCTCAGGGTATGACGCGCATCCTGGTGATCGAGTTGTACTGCACGACGCCGCGCGTGCGCACCTTGCTTGAAAAGCCCGAGCCGGATTTCTGACCAAACCCTGTGCGGCTGATCAGCCCGCGGGCTGGTTCACCATTACGAGCTTTCCCTTCACGCCGCGCGAGCCCATGTGTGCGTATGCCGCCTTCAGTTCGCTCATGGGCATGGTGCGGTCGATGACCGGCTTCACCTTGCCTTGCGTATACCAGCCGGCAAGCTCGGCCATCATCGCGGCGTTGGCCTTCGGCTCGCGGCGCGCGAAGTCTCCCCAGAACACGCCGACAATCGACGCGCCCTTGAGCAGCGTCAGGTTCAGCGGCAGTGAGGGGATCGGGCCGGACGCGAAGCCCACCACCAGATAGCGTCCGCGCCACGCGATGGACCTGAACGCGGGCTCCGCGAAGTCACCGCCAACTGGGTCATAAATGACGTCCGGCCCTTTGCCGCCCGTGGCCACCTTGATGGCCTCACGCAGATCACCCTGGCTGTAGTTGATGGTCTCATCCGCGCCGAGCTGCTTGCACAGCGCGCACTTCTCGTCGGTGGATGCCGCAGCGACGACACGCGCACCGACAGCCCTGGCGATCTGGATCGCAGCCGTCCCCACACCGCCCGCCGCGCCGAGGATCAGAACGGTCTCGCCGGCCTTGAGTTGTGCACGGTCCACCAGTGCATGGTGCGAGGTCGCGTAGATCATGATGAACGCGGCCGCATCCACGGCGGGAAAGCCGGGTGGCAGCGGCATGCACAGCGCAGCCGGCGCGACGGTGTGTGTGCCGAAGCCACCCGTGCCCGACAGGCACGCCACACGTTGGCCGGGCTTGAGATGGGTCACGCCTTCACCCACGGCCTCGACGACGCCTGCGTACTCCGAGCCGGGGACGAAGGGCAGGGGCGGCTTCATCTGGTATTTGTTCTGCACGATCAGCAGGTCGGGAAAGTTCAGGCTTGCCGCTTCGATGGCGATGCGCACTTCACCCGCCTTGGGTTCGGGCGTGGGCAGTTCCTTCCAGGTCAGTGCGTCGACGCCGACGGGGTTCTCGCAAAGCCATGCGTGCATGGATGTCTCCAGGTTGCTGTTGGAATGTGGCTGTCCATCATAGGAGCAGCCCGGGGACAGGATTGTCCCGGTCGCGACCTACAATTTGGGGCACTCTTTCCTGCCCATGAAAATCCTCATCTCCAACGACGATGGCTTCCAGGCTCCGGGCATCGTCGCGCTGTACGAAGCGCTCAAGACGGTGGCCGAAGTCGAAGTCGTCGCCCCCGAGCACAACAACAGCGCCAAGTCGAATGCGCTCACGCTGCATTCGCCACTTTATGTTCACAAGTCGCACAACGGCTTCCGCTACGTGAATGGCACGCCGGCCGACTGCGTGCATATCGCACTCACCGGCTTGCTGGACTACCGGCCCGATCTCATCGTCTCGGGCATCAACAACGGCGCCAACATGGGCGACGACACGATCTACTCCGGCACCGTAGGTGCTGCGATGGAAGGCTACCTTTTCGGCATTCCCGCCATTGCGTTCTCGCAGATCGAAAAGGGCTGGCGCGAAGTGGAGTCCGCTGCGCAGGTGGCGCGCGAGTTCGTTCAGCAGATGGACCAGCAGAAGCTGCTGGGCAGTTCACCCTGGCTGCTCAACGTGAACATTCCGAACAAGCCCATCGCTGAACTCAAGCCCATGAAGATCTGCCGGCTGGGGCGTCGCCATGCGGCCGAACGCGTCATCACGCAAGACAGTCCGCGCGGCGAGACGATGTACTGGATCGGCAGCGCCGGCCCGGCAAAGGACGATGCGGAGGGCACGGACTTCCATGCAACTGCCAACGGTCACATTGCAGTCACGCCGCTACAGGTCGACCTGAC
This sequence comes from Variovorax sp. VNK109, assembly GCF_049445855.1. Lineage (NCBI taxonomy): Bacteria > Pseudomonadati > Pseudomonadota > Betaproteobacteria > Burkholderiales > Comamonadaceae > Variovorax > Variovorax sp. VNK109. Next base: position 295,425 of record NZ_JBMSDV010000002.1, read on the forward strand.
CGATCACGACAACCTGCGCTACTGGGCACAGACCGTCTCGAAGATTTCCGACGCCAACGAGGGCGCGCCGTGACGACACGTCGTCCGTCGTTTCCCGCGAAGTTGCCGGGCAGTTCACCCGTGCCGGCAAAGAAGGTGACGGCGACACTGCAGCCGCGAACGCCACCAGTTGCACCCAGCGGCGTTGGCCTCGATTCAGGGGCTGTGCGTGCACGCATGGTCCAGAAGCTTGCTGCGCAGGGCGTAAGTCATCACAAGGTACTGGCCGCGCTGGGGGCCGTCGAACGTCATCGCTTTGTCGACTCTGCCCTGGCCGGGCAGGCCTATGAAGACACGAGCCTGCCGATCGGTTTGGGGCAGACGATCTCCAAGCCCAGTGTCGTGGCACGGATGATCGAGCTGATGCTCGATGCGCCGCTCTGGTCGCAAGCGGATGCGAATGCCCATTCGAATGCGAAGGCACCACAGCGCGTGCTCGAGATCGGCACGGGCTGCGGTTATCAGGCCGCGGTCCTCAGCCAGGTCGTGCGCGAGGTGTACAGCATCGAGCGTTTGCGCGGCCTGCACGACAAGGCGCGCGAGAACCTGCGCCACTTCCGTCTGGCCAATGTGCATTTGCTCATGGGCGATGGAATGCTGGGGTATGCGAAGGGTGCGCCATATGCTGCCATCATCGCGGCTGCGGGCGGCGAAGCAGTACCGCAGGCGTGGATCGACCAGCTGGCCGTAGGCGGCCGTATCGTCGCGCCGATGCAGTCGGCGACAGGTCAGCAAGCCCTTGTCGTGATTGACAAAACGACACACGGACTGCAACAAAGTGTTCTTGAGACGGTCCACTTTGTCCCTCTAAAATCGGGCATCGCTTGAAGGAAACATTTATGCGCGTGATTCGCAGCCGGGGACAGAATTTGGCAGTGCTTTTGCTGGTGGGCGTGGTCCTGGCCGGGTGCACTTCCAGGCCCCAGCGTGCGCCGGTCGAAGACCGTGGCAGTTCGGCGGCCCGTCCCCTTCCGGCGGTTGTCGTGGAGCCCGCAGCCAAACAGCCGCCGGGCTTCGAGAACGCAGGCAAGCCGGGGTACTACACGGTCAAGCCGGGCGACACACTCATGCGTATCGGCCTGGACACCGGACAAGCCTGGCGCGACATCGTTCGCTGGAACAACATCGAGAACCCGAACCTCATCGAAGTGGGGCAGGTGCTGCGTGTCGTTCCGCCGACCGCCGCAGTTGCTGCCGTGTCGCCATCCACGGCCCCGGCTGCAGCGCCTGCCGCCAGCGAATCGGGCGTTGTCACGCGACCGATCACTTCCGGCTCGGCAACGCCTGTTGCACCCGGTAGCGCGCCAGCCGCTGTGCCCGCGCCTGCACCGGCCGCTGCGCCTGCCGCGCCTGTGGCATCGGGGCCTGACGAACTTCCCTGGATGTGGCCCGCCAGCGGCTCCGTGCTCGCGGGCTTCGACGAAGTGCGCAACAAGGGATTGGACATCGCCGGAAAGCAGGGCGACCCGGTGCTGGCCGCTGCCGAAGGGCGCGTGGTCTATGCCGGTGCGGGCCTGCGTGGCTACGGCAACCTGATCATCCTGAAGCACAACAACACCTATCTCACGGCTTATGCCCACAACCAGACCTTGCTGGTGAAGGAAGAGCAGAACGTGCAGAAGGGCCAGAAGATTGCCGAAATGGGCAGCAGCGACGCAGATCGCGTCAAACTGCATTTCGAGATCCGCCGCCAAGGCAAGCCGGTTGATCCGGCGCGCTATCTGCCGTCGAGGTAGCGATGGCAGCGCGCAACGGTCACCGCAAGACTGCAGTGCCGGATGCGCAAGAAGACGCGCGCGAGCAGCGCGTGACCAAGGCGGCCGAAGAAGCGCTCGGTGAAGCGGGGGACATCCTCACGCTTTACCTGCGTGAGGTTCGCCGCACCGAACTGTTCACCCCTGAAGAGGAATTCGAAGCCGCCACGCGTGCGCGCAACGGGGATTTCGCGGCGCGGCAGTCGATGATAGAGCACAACCTGCGCCTCGTGGTGAGCATTGCGAAGGGCTATCTCGGGCGCGGTGTTCCGCTGGCCGATCTCATCGAAGAAGGAAATCTCGGGTTGATGCATGCCATCGACAAGTTCGAGCCTGAGCGCGGTTTTCGCTTCTCGACCTATGCGACCTGGTGGATCCGCCAATCCGTCGAACGCGCGTTGATGAACCAGAGTCGTACCATCCGTCTTCCGGTGCATGTGGTGCGCGAGTTGCAGCAGGTGTTGCGTGCCCGGCGCGCGCTCGAGAACGACGAGGCCTTGCTCGCACGCAGACCTGATGGCGTGCGCGTCGAGGACATTGCATCCTTCCTCGGCCGCGACGTGAACGAGATCGCCGAACTCATGGCGTTGACGGAAACACCGAAGTCGCTCGATGCGGCCGTCGATGCCGGCGGCGACGAACATACGCTCGCCGACAGCGTTGCAGACGAGGAAAGCGCCGACCCTGCCGGCGTGACGCATGCGCACGAGATGGAGCGTCTGCTGGCCGGCTGGATCGAAACGCTCACGCAGCGCGAACAGGAAGTGCTGGAAGGCCGCTATGGCTTGCACGACCGCGACCCGGAAACGCTGGAAGTCCTGAGTGACCGGCTTGGGCTGACGCGTGAACGGGTGCGGCAGATCCAGAACGAGGCACTCGTCAAGCTCAAGCGCCATCTCACGCGCCGGGGCATCGACCGCGACGCGCTGTTCTGAAACCGCTGCGTGACGGCCTGCCACATGAGGGCCTGCTAAAGTGCGCGCCATGAGCTGGCCCGTCCTCGTCTTCGACATCGAATCCATCCCCGACATTGCTGGCCTGCGTGCCTTGAGGGGCAGTCCGCCTGACGCGACCGATGCGCAGGTGTACGACGGCTGGCTGGCCGAGCGCAAGGAAGCGGGGCAGAGCGACTTCATGCCGCTGTACCTCCAGCGCATCCTCGTGATCTCGTGCGTGTTCCGCAACGCGGAGGGGCTTCGCGTGCATTCGTTCGTGGACCGTGACGACGCGAGCGAGGGCAAGATCGTCCAGACCTTCTTCAACACCATCGAGAAGCACGTGCCGCAGCTGGTGAGCTGGAACGGCGGCGGCTTCGACCTGCCCGTATTGCACTACCGGGGCCTGCGCCATGGCGTCGTGGCCGACAAGTACTGGGACCTCGGCGACGACGACCGCGAGTTCAAGTGGAACAACTACATTGCCCGCTATCACATGCGCCACATGGACTTGATGGACGTGCTGGCGATGTACCAACCACGTGCCAATGCGCCGCTGGACGCGATGGCCAAGCTCTGCGGCTTCCCCGGCAAGCTCGGCATGGACGGCTCGATGGTCTACTCGGCCTACCGGGATGGCCAACTCGAAGACATCCGACGTTATTGCGAGACGGACGTGATGAATACCTATCTGATGTACTGCCGCTTCCAGAAAATGCGCGGCGGCCTTACCGAGAAGGAATACGACCAGGAGATCGAACTGGTGAAGGGCACGCTGGCGGAGCTCTCCACCTCCGAGGCACACTGGACGGAGTACCTGGCGGCCTGGCGCTGAGCGGCAGCGCGGCCGCTCGGGGCGCTCTGGCCGTCATGGCGACGGATTCAATATCTCGTCGTAGCCACGACCCTTGAACTCGAGCAGATCGAAGCCGTGGCCGAATGGATCGGCGAAGCCGGCAATGCGGCCCCACTTCCGGTCTTCGACCGCATGTTCCAGAACCGCGCCCGCCGCAACGGCGCGGGCAACGGCTGCATCGATGTCGGTGACCGTGAAGTCCAGATGCACGGGTGTCCAGTGGCGCGCATAGCTGCGGCGCTGCGCATGTGATTCACCCAGGGGCGCGGTGCCCGAGGCATTGGCCAGCAGGTCGATCGGGCTGCTCGCCCCCAGCAACTCCGCCCAGTCATTGCCCAGCCGACGTGCGAGCCGCAGGCCGAGCGCCTGCGTGTAGAACGCGATGCCGCGCTCCAGCGAGTCGACGTCGATGCAGATTCGAATTTCCGTGGGTGCGTCCATGCGATCTCCTTGCGCCCCATCCTAGCCTGAGACAATCCGGGATATGACAGGAATCAAAGAAGAAACCCCCACGCTCCCCGAAGGCTGGCTCCACGTCGATGCATTGGACATCGAGGCGCAAGGTGTTGCCCGCAAGCCCGACGGCAAGGTGGTGTTCATCGACGGTGCATTGCCGACCGAGCTGGTGAGCGCGACCACCATCCGGAAGAAGAACAACTGGGAGCAGGCCAACCTCACGGCCATCCACCGTGAATCGTCGCAACGTGTGCGGCCCGGCTGTCCGAATTTCGGCCTGCATGCGGGCGCCTGTGGCGGCTGCAAGATGCAGCATCTGCACGTGAACTCGCAGGTGGCCATCAAGCAGCGTGTGCTCGAGGACAACCTGTGGCACCTCGGCAAAGTGAAGGCCGAGACGATTCTTCGTCCCATCGAAGGTCCGGCCTGGGGCTATCGCGACCGGGCGCGTCTCTCTGTACGCTATGTGCACAAGAAGGGCGCGGTACTTGTCGGTTTCCACGAGCGCAAGAGCCGCTACGTGGCTGACATGAAGGTCTGCCCGATCCTGCCGCCTGCCGTCAATGCCATGCTGGTGCCGCTGCGCGAGCTCATCGGCAGCATGGACGCGCGGGAAACCTGTCCGCAGATCGAAGTGGCATGCGGCGAGGGCGTTGTCGCGCTCGTGCTGCGCCATCTGGAGCCGCTCAGCGACGCCGACAAGGACCGCCTGCGTGCCTTTGCTGCGGCGCACGCCGATGTCGGTGTTCAATGGTGGCTGCAACCCAAGGGGCCTGACACCGTGCGTCTGATGGACGAGGCCGCGCAACTGTCTTACAGCCTGCCGGACTTCGGCATCGTGATGCCATTCAAACCGACCGACTTCACCCAGGTCAATCCGCACATCAATCGCGTGCTCGTGGCGCGTGCGTTGCGACTGCTGGCCGTGCAGCCGGGGGAACGCGTGATCGACTGGTTCTGCGGGCTCGGCAATTTCACATTGCCCCTGGCGACACAGGCCAGCGAGGTGTTGGGTATCGAAGGCAGCGAGACGCTGGTCGCGCGTTCACGCGAGAACCTGCGTGGGAACGGGGAACGCAGGGCAAGGCAGGGCTTGCCGCCGCTGGCGCCCACGAACTTCGTGGCCCGTAACCTGTTCGAGATGACCCCCGAACTGCTGACAGCCGACGGCGTCGCAGACCGGTGGCTCATCGACCCGCCACGCGAAGGGGCATTTGCCTTGTCGAAGGCGTTGGCAGACCTGCATCTGCAACCCGAGCTGCGCAACGGATGGGTGCCACCAAAGCGCATCGTCTATGTGAGCTGCAATCCTGCGACGTTGGCCCGCGACGCGGGCTTGCTGGTTCATCAGGCCGGCTACCGGTGCACGGCAGCGGGGGTGGTGAACATGTTCCCGCACACGGCGCACGTGGAGTCCATCGCGGTTTTCGATCTGGCCTGAAGGCCGCACTTCAGGTTTTTGACGGCGCATGAAAAACGGGGCCCGAAGGCCCCGTTCCTGGGTCAGCGCGAGGTCGCTCAGTCGCGTTCGCCACCGAAGATGCCGAGCAGGGCCAGCAGGCTCTGGAACACGTTGTAGATGTCCAGATACAGGGCCAGCGTGGCGCTGATGTAGTTGGTTTCGCCGCCGTCGATGATGCGCTTCACGTCATACAGCATGTAGGCGCTGAAGATGCCGATGGCCGCGACCGAGATGGCGATCATGCCGGCGGACGAGCCGACGAACACGTTGATGATGCTGCCCACGAAGAGCACGATCACGCCGACGAACAGGAACTTGCCCATGCCCGACAGGTCGCGCTTGATCACGGTGGCCAGGCTTGCCATGGCGAAGAACACGGCAGCAGTGCCGCCGAAGGCCGTCATGACGAGTTGCGAACCATTGCTGAAGCCCAGCACCATGGCGATCAGGCGCGAGAGCATCAGGCCCATGAAGAACGTGAAGCCCAGCAGCACCGGCACGCCGGCGGCAGAGTTCTTGGTTTTTTCGATGGCGAACATGAAGCCGAAGGCGCCCACCAGGAACACCACCAGGCCCACGCCGCCCGACAGGGCCGTGGTGATGCCGGTGGCAACGCCGATCCACGCGCCGAGCACGGTGGGGATCAGGCTCAGGGCGAGCAGCCAGTACGTGTTGCGCAAAACGCGGTTGCGCTGCTCGACGCCGTAGCCGTAACCGGCGGTCTGGTTGAAAGTATTCACTTGATCATTCATGTCGGTTGCTCCTTCAAGGTGCTGCAACGTGCAGTAGCGTGCACACAAGGTGCATTTGGGCGCATTCTAGGGTGATTCAAGAGGAAAGCCGAAATACCCGTGAGGCGGCTTCCTATTTTTCGTAAGGGTACTGAGGTCACGGCAGTTTTACGCGGGCGGTGCGTATTGCAGCGCATCATTTGCCTGTTGTTACCGTTATGCTTGCAGCCATCCATTTTCATTCTTTGTTTGTCTCAATCACTTCACCTGTCATGAAAACCAAGTCCTTCCTCGAACTGTCCGACGTCAAGGCCATTGCGGCCGCCGCCGAGGCCGAAGCGGTCAAGAACAATTGGGCCGTCACGATCGCCATCGTCGACGACGGAGGCCATCTGCTGTGGCTGCAGCGGCTGGACGGCGTGGCCGCGATTTCTGCGGAAATTGCGCCCGCGAAGGCGCGTACATCTGCGCTGGGCCGTCGAGAAAGCAAGGGTTATGAGGACATGATCAACGGCGGTCGGGTTTCCTTCCTGAGCGCGCCTGCGCTGTCGGGCATGCTCGAAGGCGGCGTGCCGATCGTGAAGGATGGTCAGTGCCTGGGCGCTGTGGGCGTCAGTGGCGTGAAGTCGAATGAAGATGCCCAGATTGCCAAAGCCGGCATTGCCGCCATCGGCCTTTGAGTTGTCACGGCAAGTTGACCTGCTCAAAGAAAAAGCCGACCCGAGGGTCGGCTTTTTGTTGGGCGCGGAAAAAAAGCTTGGCTGGACGGGCGAACCCGTTGGCTAGCAAAAACGACCCTTGGAGACTTGAAAAAGTCTGCTGAGTCGCCCCACGATGAAACTTATTTGGTCAGGATGAGCTTGCCCAGCTTGGTGGACTGCAGTCGATAGACGGATCCGTTGTGCTGGATGGTGACGGCCTTGTTGCCGCGCAGGAGCTCGCTGCTGTCCAGCGTGGTGCCTGCGACGCCGTCGCCGCCCGAACGCAGCATCCCTTCCTGACTGGTGAGGCCGGGCATGCCCATCGCTTCGGTCAGTGCTGCAACGGAGGAAGAGGGCGTCGATGCGTACATGTCATTCACCTTCTGTGTAATCAATATCTAAATGATAATTGTTCGCATTTAAAAGTCAAGCGGCTTACGCAGATATCTGCGTATTAATTTGTGTCGCTCAGGTCTTGGGTTCGGTGATGAAGCCGATCTTGCGCAGACCGGCCCGCTGCGCCGCCGCCATGGCCTCGGCCACGCGCTCATAGCGCACGGCCTTGTCGCCACGGATGTGCAGTTCAGGCTGCGGTTCCTTTCCGGCGCCTTCACGCAGCAGGGGTTCGAGTTGCGCGTCTTCGATACGGGCTTCGTTCCAGAAGTAGTGGCCGTCGGCATCCACCGACAGGCGGACGGTTTCCGGCTTGGTGTCCTGTGGCTGGTTGGTTGCACGCGGCAGATCGACGTTGACCGAGTGCTTCATCACCGGCACGGTGATGATGAAGATGATGAGCAGCACCAGCATGACGTCCACCAGTGGCGTCATGTTGATCTCGTTCATCACCTCGTCTGCATCGTCCTGTGTTCCGAAGGCCATGATCTCAACCCTTCTTGATGGGGCGCACGGTGGCGGCAGCGCTGCTGCCCACGCGGGCACCCGTCACGAAATAGGCGTGCAGGTCGTGGGCAAAGCTGTTGAGCTTGCTGAGGACGCCCTTGTTGCCGCGCACGAGTGCGTTGTAGCCCAGCACGGCTGGAATGGCGACCGCCAGGCCGAGTGCCGTCATGATCAGCGCTTCGCCCACGGGGCCTGCTACCTTGTCGATGGTGGCCTGGCCGCTGGCACCAATGCTGATCAGTGCGTGGTAGATGCCCCAGACGGTGCCGAAAAGACCGACGAAAGGTGACGTGGAGCCCACGGAAGCCAGGATTGCCAGGCCCGATTGCGCACGCGAAGTGAACTCGTCGATGGTGTTGCGCAGCGTGCGCGTGACCCAGTCGCTCACATCCAGCGCGTCATGCAGATGCGCCTTGGTGTTGCGATGGTGGGCCGTGGCTTCGCGGCCTTCGAGGGCCAACTGGCGGAACGGGTTGGACGGATCGTTGCCCAGCTTGTCGAGACCAGCGGCGAAATCCTCGCTGTGCCAGAAGTCGCTGGCAGCCTTGGTCTGCTTCTTGTACTTCATCAGGTCGATCGTCTTGATGATGATGACCATCCACGACGCCAGCGACATGACGAGAAGGAGGATTGCCACGCCACGCGTGACCATGTCGCCCTGATTCCAGACGTGGGCGAGACCGAATTGCGATTCCATTGAAAACTCCAGAGACAGAATTAGTTCAGGACCCAGTTGATGGGTACGTCGAATGCCATGGGAACAGCAACGCCAGCCCGCTTGCCGGGTACGTAGCGCCAACGCATGACGGTTTCCAGCGCGGCCTGGTCCAACCGGTCGAAACCACTCGATTGTTTGATCTTGGCTTCCTTGGGGAGACCGTCGATGCCGATCAGCACGTTGATGATCGATTTGCCTTGCTCACCCATCCGCTTGCTCATGTAGGGGTAAGCGGGCTTGGGGTTCTGCAGATAGTCTGCATTCGTACTGGGCAGTTCGATGCGCGGCGGCGCCGGGGGGGCGGCGGGCGCGGGTGCTGGCGCGGCTGCGACCACAACGGGAGCGGCGATCGGCGGGGCCGGCGGCTGCGGCTCCAGCGAACCCATGGGCGCGTTCGGCGCGGGCGTCGGGTCCGCAATGGCCACGGGCATCGGCGGTGGCGGAAGTGCGGGGGCCTTGGCAACGGTGCGCTTCACGGGCTTCGGAGGCACGGGTGGTGGCGGGGGCTCCACCTTCGGACGAGGCGGCTCGATGAACTCGCTCATGATCGCCACGGGCACGATGATCTCGACCGCACGCTGCAGCAGGCCGGACTGGATGGCCCAGAGCGCCGCCACGTGGAAGGCGACCACGCCGCCGGCGATGGCGGCATTGCGGCTGATCACGGGGGCGGGGGGACTGCTGAACGAGGACATAAGTGACGGGCGGTATCGGCCCGCGACAATGACGGGCTATTGCTTGCGGAAAATCCACCAGGCCGAGAGTACGACCAGTATCAGGCTACCGCCAAGGGTTGCGATGAATTCCATGCCCTGCTTTCCGTGATGGATGTGGCGAGCTGAATGGCGGCAACCGGATGCGACGCATTGCATTGCGCCACGACGTCGCGCGCACAGCCCTCGCATCGTCCGCATTGCGTGGCAACACCCAACTCAAGCTGGATGTCGTCGAAACCCAGGCCAGCACGCGCGTGACGAGCTATCTCACGGTCGGAAACGCGGTGACAAACGCAGACGATCATGACGGCAGTGGCTTTTGGCTAGCTGTGGATGATGCTGCTGATTATAAATGCGAATACATCGCATTTGCAATGCATTGTTGTCTGGCGGGTCAATCAGCCTGGCGTGCCATCTCAAATCTCAGCCCAGAGCCGGATGAGGTTGTGGTAGTGGGCGGTGAAGCCGACGGCCTCATCTGAATCACCGGATTTTGCACGTAGCCTCTGGATGTGCTGGTCCAGCTCGAACAGCATCGAACGCTTCCACGCTTCGCGAATCATGCTCTGGACCCAGAAGAATGAGCAGATGCGAGCGCCTTGCGTTACCGGCTCCACTCGATGCAGGCTGGTCGAGGGATAAAGAATGAGATCGCCTGCGGGTAGCTTCACTTCATGTGTGCCGTAGGTGTCGACCGCGACCAGCTCGCCACCCTCGTAGTCTTCTGGCTCGGTGAGGAACAGCGTGCATGACACATCGGTGCGCAGGGATTGGGCGCTGCCGGGTACGCCACGGATGGAGCCGTCGACATGGAGTCCGTAGTGCTCCCCGCCCTCGTAGCAGTTGAACAGCGGAGGCATGTAACGGTGAGGCAATGCTGCCGAGAAAAACAAAGGGTTGCTTTTGAGGGCTGCAAGAATGATTTCACCCAGTCGCGCGCCGACCGGCGAATGCTCTGGCAACTGACGGTTGCGTTTGACCAAGGCTCCCTGATCGCCGACAGTATGGCGGCCATCGACCCAATCCGTTGCGTCGAGTACCTCGCGGATGTGGCGCACCTGTTCTGGAGAGAGAACTTGAGGGACGTGCAGCATCATGGATGCGATCCTTCCTGAATGAAAAAGCCCCTCTATGGTAGAGGGGCTGTTCTGGCCGGCACTTGAGGCCGGTCATTGATCCATCAGAACGCGTAGGTTGCCGACAGGAAGGCGGAGCGGGGTGCGCCAAGCGTCATGCGTGTCCCCCCGTTATTGAGGGTCTGGATGTATTCCTCATCAAAGATGTTGTTCACGTTGAAGCGAATCGTCAGATTCCTGTTGACGGCGTACGAAGCCATTGCATCTGCCACCCAGTACGAGGGGATGGACGGCATGGGCTGCGTCGCGAGTGCTGCGCCAGCCGTGATAACGCGCTTCTGCTCGGACACGTGACGGGCGCCACCGCCGAATGTCCAGCCGCCAACGGCGTAAGTTGTCCACAGTGTCGCGGTCAGATCGGGAGACCAGCGTACGGCATCTGTAACGACGCCAGTGTTCGAAATCTGGTTCAGTTGTCTGGTCTGCATCTTTGCGATGCCAGCCATGACTTGCCAGCCGCGGGCGATTTCGCCGACGACAGACAGTTCGATGCCCTGCACGCGCGTCTTGCCGGTCTGGAAGTAGGTGGCCGAGAGCGAGTCATAGGTGACTTGTTTGTCGTTTTCCGTGCGGAAGATGGCGCCGTTCAGTGTCAGTTTCTTGTCCAGCAGCTCCCACTTGGTCCCGAGCTCTAGGTTGGTGGTCTTCTGGGGGTCCAAGGCCGGGCTGTCGGCGCTTGTTGTACTTGAACTCAGAACGAAATTACCGCTGCCCGGAGGCGTATACGAGGTGGCATAGGCAGCGTAGATGCTGCCGTTGCTCGCCGGCTTGTAGACCGTACCGATCTTCCAGGAGATCAGATTGTCGGAATCGCTGCGGTTGTCCGCGCCGAGTGCGCCGACCGCAACGCCCGGGTACTGCGCGGCGTTGCCGGCGGTCACAACAGTGGCGCCATTGAGTTTGGTGTTGTAGTGTTCGAAGCGCAGGCCACCGTTGAGCAACCACTGCTCGTTGAACTTCAGGGTGTCGAATGCGTAGAGGGCAGCTGTAGTCGTGCTGCCGTCGGAGTATGCGCCGGTGCCGTAAGGGATACCGAGATTGTCATTCGGGTTGGGGTTGTAAAGGTTGGCTGCGGGGTTGGAAATACCCGTGGCGCTGAAACTCAAAGCCTTCTGACGCTCGTACAGAAATTCAACGCCAGCGGACAGCGAGTGCTTGATGCCGCCGAGGTCAAAATCGGAACGAAGGTTGGTTTGGTTGGCCAATATCTCGTTGACCTGATCGGTGCGTTGGCGATTGCGGTTGACGGTCCATGTCGACGGATCTGCTGGGTCGACCGCAACAATACCTGCGCCGCCGGTGTTCACACCGGTCGTTACACGGTCCCACTTGGTCTTGCCATAGCGAGAAACGTTGGTAATGGTCGTGCCAGCGCCGAGGTCGTGCTCTATTTTGGCGGTGAACATGTCCGCTTCAGACTTTTCGTAGTCATTCACGCTGCCATAGAAATTGTCGCGCCGAACGCGAGCACCGGAGTTGATCACGCCCGTGGCGTTGTAGAAACCTGGCATGCCGATGGTGGGGATGCCGCCATCCGGCACATTGTCATTGCGCACGTGATAGCTGTAGAGGTACAGGCGCGTCGGAGTGTTGAGGCCGAAGGCGATGGAGGGAGCAATGCCATAACCTTTGTTCTCCACGTAGTCGCGACCGTCGACGCCGGAGTCCTGGGCCATGACGTTCAGGCGGATCGCGCTGGTTTCACCCAGCTTGCGGTTGAAGTCCGCTGTCGTACGGAGCTTGCTGGCGGTGCCCAGGCCTACCGTGCCGGAGAATCCGTTTTCAAGTGAAGGAAGCTTGGTGATCTGGTTGATGTAGCCGGATGCGCCGCCGCGGCCGATGTCGGCGCCCGCTGGACCTTTGACAACTTCGATCTGCTCAAGGTTGAACGTGTCGCGGGTGATCGCGCCGAGGTCACGGATGCCGTCGAGGAAAGTGGACGTCTGAGTAGAAAAGCCGCGCATCTGGAAGGCGTCGCCTTGCGAGGAGTTGCCGTTTTCACCCAGTTGCATGGTGATGCCTGGAGTGTTCCTCAGAGCTTCCATGAGCGTGCCAGCACCTTGTTCTTGAAGGATTTCCTTCTTGATGATCTGGACGGTTTGTGGCGTGTCTACCAGGGGTTGGGTGAATTTGGGGGAGGCAGATGTGTCGGCCTTGTAGATGTCCGTCGTCGCTTCCACCTTCACCTCGCCCAGCGTGCCACCGCTGGTTTGTGCCAGTGCCGGGGCGGCAATTGCCATCAGCGTGGCGGTGGCTGCGGTGGTCAGCGCATGCGGAGGCAGCGTGCGCGCGACGGCGTGTTTACGACTCTTGATGTAGGCCATGAAAGCTCCAAACGGGTAAAGAATTTGTGTTCCATGGCTTGCGGGAAAGACCGGTTGCGTGGCTTGGGGCCGTGCAGCTGTCTCGATGCTGGCTAGGAGTGGTTGTCGAGCACGACAATCAAACCGCAATGATAGTGATTCGCATTAATTTATGTCAACTTGTGTCAGTGGTTGTAGCGGCGCGCATCATTCTTTGTGGTGGTTCTGCCACGGTTGGATCGAAAAAAAAGGGAGCCGGAAGCTCCCTTGGTGATTGCCGCAACCGTTGCCAACGGTTGGCCAACGCTGATATCGGCCCGCTATCGACCCCCTATGGGGCGGCGGTTGCGCCGGCCAGACTCCACCCGCCACCCAGCGCCTTGTACAGATCCACCGCGGATGTCAGTCGGGCCAGGCGCAGTTGCACCAGCTGGTCCTGCGCCGAGAACAGTGTGCGCTGCGCGTCGAGCACGGCGAGCAGGTCGCCGACGCCTTCGCGGTAGCGCAATTCGGCCAGACGCAGCGCGCGCTGGGCTTGCTGGACGATTTCCTGCTGGGCCACTTCCTGGCGGGCATTGCGGTCGGCATTGCCCAGCCCGTCTTCGACTTCCTTGAGCGCCGTGCGCACGGAGCGGCCATAGGTTTCGACGAGCACGACGCGCTGCGACCGCGTGCTTTCGATCTGCAGACGCTGGCGTCCGTTGTCGAAGATGTTCTGCGCGAGTGACAGGCCCAGCGACAGCGTGGATGACGGATTGGACAGGTTCAGCAATGCCGCGCTGCTGACGCCGCCCGAAGCTGACAGCGAAATGCTCGGCAGCAATGCCGCACGCGCGACAGCGACGTTGGCGTCAGCCGCAGCCAACTGTGCTTCGGCAGAGGCGAGGTCTGGCCGTCTCGTCAGCAACGACGACGGCAGGCCGGGCGATACCTGCGGAATGGTCAACTGCTCAAGTCTTTCGGTCGGCGCCAACGCATTCTGTGGAATCTGACCGCGAAGCAGGGCGAGTGCGGAACCGAGTTGGCGCGCCTGGACTTCAAGCGGCAGCAAGGCGGTGCGCTGTGACAGCACGGTCGTTGTCTGTTGCGACACCTCCAGCGGCGTGGCGACACCGTTGCGGAATCGCGCCTGCACCACGCGCAGCACGCGCTCGGCGATGGCCAGGTTCTCGCGCGCGATCTGCAGGCGTGCCTGCGTTGCCAACTGCTGGAACCAGGTGTTGGCGACGCTCGCTGCCAGGGTCAGTCGTACGGTTTCGAGGTCATAGCGCGATGCAGAAAGCGAGGCCTGTGCGCCTTGCACGCCGGAAGCAATACGGCCCCAGAGATCCACTTCATAGCTCACCGACAGCGACGCACTCGAGCTGCGTCGGGTGCTGGGGTCGGCGTTCGGGCTGTCGCTGCGGTTGGTCGATGTGCCCACACTCGCACCCACGTTGGGCAGCAGGGAGACGCCGGCAACGCCCAACGCAATCTCGGCCTGCCGCACGCGCTCGGCGGAGATGCGTACGTCGGGGTTGGCGGCGAAGGCCTCGTTCAGCAGGGTGACCAGTTGCTGCGAGTTGAATCCGTTCCACCATTGGGCCGAAACGGAAGCACCGCCCGGCGCGACTTCAGACCAGGTGGCCGGCATCGCCACGTCTGGCCTGGTCGCAGGTTCCTGGACTGCGCAACCTGCAAGCAGGACGACGAAGGATGCGGCCAGTAATGACGACTGCAGGCGCGTCATGAGCAAAGGAGCAGAAGTGTTGCGGTTGGTCGTTTTCATCGCAGACCGTTCATTCGGACGCCAGCGCGACCACCGGGTCGAGCCGTGCTGCCTTCTGGGCAGGCAGGTAGCCAAAAATCAGGCCCGTGGCAAACGCACAGCCAAAAGCCAGCACCACGGGCATGAGGGAGTACTGCACGGGCGTGCCGAAGGCTTCGATCACCGCCGCCGTGCCCAGGCCGAATGCGACGCCGAGCACGCCACCGATGGCAGAAACCACCAGCGCCTCGATCAGGAACTGCTGCATGATGTTCCGCGTTCGCGCACCTGTGGCCATGCGGATGCCGATCTCGCGCGTCCGTTCGGTCACGCTCACCAGCATGATGTTCATCACGCCGATGCCGCCGACCAGCAGCGAGATGGCCGCGATGGAACCGAGCAGGATGGTCATCGTGTCCTGCGTTTCGGTGGCCGTGTCGATGATCGACGCCATGTTGCGGATCTGGAAATCCACCACGCCATGGCGCTCGGCCAGCAATGATTCCACCGCGCTCTGTGTCTCGTCGATGCGGCTCACCTTGTCCACGGCAATCGTCACGTTGCGCAGGTAGCGCTGACCCGACAGGCGCAACTGGCTCGTCGCATACGGCACCATGACCACGTCGTCCTGGTCGGAGCCGGTAGGCGACGCCCCCTTGGGCGAGAGGATGCCCACCACCTGGAAGATCAGGTTGTTGACCAGGATGTACTTGCCGATCGGCTCATCGCCATCGGGGAACAAGGCCTTCGCCGCCGTTTCGCCGAGCACGGCGACGGTTGCGTAGTTGGTGTCGTCGTCTTCGCTGAAGAAGGTGCCGCGCGCCACCGGCCACTTGCGCGCGATGGGAAAGCGGCTGGACGTGCCCGTCACGCTGCTGGCGTAGTCGATGCCGCCGTAGCGCAATGTCACGCTGCTGGTCTGCTCGGGAATGGCAGCCAGCACGTTCGGAACTTCGGCGTTGATGGCCGTCACGTCGGCCTGCACGAGCGTGGTGACGAAGCCGCGCTGGTTCGGCGCGCCGGGCCGTACGAGCAGCAGGTTCGAGCCCATCGCGCTGATGCGGTCGATGACCAGCTGCTTCGCGCCATCGCCGATGGCCAGCATGGCGATGACGGATGCCACGCCGATCACGATGCCCAGCAGCGTGAGGATGGCACGGAACACGTTGGCCTTGAGCGCTCGGAAGGCGGTCTTGGTCGCTTCCACGATTTCACCGATGGTTGAATGTTTGCCTGCGCGCGGCGTCCACGCCAGCGCCTGCGCCGCGTTGTCGGGCGCGGATGGGCCGGGGTCGGACGTGATGTTGCCGTCCTTGATCTCGATGACGCGGTGCGCGTGCGCCGCGACTTCCGACGCGTGCGTGATCAGGATGACGGTGTGGCCTTGTGCGGAGAGCTCCTTCAGCAGGGCCATCACATCGGCGCCGCTCTTGCTGTCCAATGCGCCGGTGGGCTCGTCGGCCAGGATGACGCGGCCGCCATTCATCAGCGCACGGGCGATCGACACACGCTGCTGCTGACCGCCGGACAACTGGTTGGGCCGGTGATGGCCGCGTTCTTCCAGCCCGAGCCGCGCGAGCAGTTCCTGCGCGCGGGCGTGGCGGTCCTTCGGCGGCACGCCCGCGTACACGGCCGGCACTTCCACGTTGTCTGCCGCCGTGCCGGTGGCGATGAGGTTGTAGCTCTGGAACACGAAGCCGAACGCGTCGCGCCGCAGCTCTGCGAGTTCGTCGCGGTCCAGCGACGAGACGTCGCGACCCATGAAGCGGTAAGTGCCTGTGGTCGGCTTGTCCAGGCAGCCCAGGATGTTCATCAGCGTGGACTTGCCGGAGCCCGACGCACCCATGATGGCCACGAGCTCGCCGGGATAGATCTTCAGGTCGACGCCGTGCAGCACACGCGTCGCCAGCTCCCCGTTGCGATACGTCTTGGTGACGCCGGAGAGATCGATCAGCGGCATGCCCTGACCGGCAGATGTCTGCATCGTGCTCACCTGCGCTGTGCGCCGCCAGTGCCAGGCACGCCGCCGCCCATCGGGTTCATGCCGCCCGGGCCCGCGCCGCCGGGACCCTGCTGGCCGCCTTGCTGGTTGCTGCCGGCGCGCTTGGCTTGCGACTCGGGCACCTTCACGCCGGCGATGACGCGGTCGCCTTCCTTGAGGCCGGAGAGGATCTGTGCATGCACGCGGTTGCTTACGCCGACCATCACTTCGCGGGTCTCGATGACGCCTTCAGCCGTCTCGACGCGCACGGTAGCCTTGCGGGGCGGGCGCGTCGCTTGCGGTGCACCGGAACCGGCCATGCGCTGGCGTGCCGCACCGGGACCGGCCTTGGGCGAATCCTTTGGCATCTGTGCGCTGCCATTGGCCTCCGCAGCGGCGCGCGCGGCCATGCGTTCTGCGCGCATGCGCTGGCGCTCTTCTTCGGACATCTGCGACCAGGCTTCACGGTCGAAGCGCGGTCCGCCTGCACCGGGTTGATTGCCGCCTTGCGGGCGATCGCCGGCAGCGCGTTGTTGCTCGCTGCCCGCGGGACGTTGTGCATTCCTCGGGACATCGCCGCCCGCCGCGGTGTCACGGCGCTTGGGGGCGTCACCCTTGGGCGCATCCGCAACGGGAGCGGAGGGCGACGAGGGTGCGGCGGCGGACGATGAAGGAGCGCCTGGCGCAGCGCCACCAGCACCGGCCTGGCCGCCGGGACCACCCTGTCCTGCGGGACGTTGTCCCGGGGCGCTGCGCGCGATGGTCAGCGAGGACATCGGCGCGACCAGCACGTCACGCGCTTCGGCGACGACGAAGAACACCTGCGCGGTCATCTGCGTCATCAGGTTGCCCGGGTTTGGCACTTCGAAGACGGCGTTGTAGAGCACCACGTTGTTCGTGACTGTCGGCGTGGGTTCGATCTTGTTGAGGCGGCCGTACCAGCGGCGGCCCTGGCTGCCCAGCGTGGTGAAGTAGGCCTGCATGCCCGGGCGCAGGCGGCTCACGTCGGCCTCCGACACCTGCGTCTGCACCGTCATCAGCGACAGGTCGGCGATACGCAGCAGCGTCGGCGCGGACTGGTTGGTGTTCAGCGTCTGGCCTTGGCGCGCGGTGATGCTCACCACGGTGCCGGACATCGGCGCATAGATGCGCGTGTATTTGAGGTTGGCTTCCTCGACGCGCATGCTGGCTTGCAGTTGCTCCATCTGCGCCTTGAGCGAATTGATCTGCGCGCGACTGGTGCGCAGCGTCGTCTCGGCGTTCTGCACCAGTTCGGCCGTGGTTGCTTCCTCGGCCATCAGGTTGCGCTGGCGCTGGTAGTCGCGCTCGGCCTTGGCCAGGTTGGTCTCGCGTTCGATCAGCTGTGCCTGGTAAGAGCGCAGTTGCGCGCGGCTGGCATCGACGCGGGCGGCCGATTGTTCGGCATCGATCTCGGCGAGCAGATCGCCCTCATGCACTTCGGAGCCGACCTCGACATGTATTTTCTTGAGCTGGCCGGACACCTGGGCGCCGACGTCCACATAGTCGCGCGGCTGCAGCGAGCCGGTGGCACTGACCAGGTCTTCGATATCGCCACGCTGAATGGTGGCGAAGATGTATTCCTCAGCCTTGGGCGGGGCACCCCACTTGAGCCATGCGCCCCACCCGCCGGCTGCCAGGACGGCAATGCCGAGGATGATGCCTGCCGCACGGAAAAACTTGCGGCGTCGCGGCGCCGGGGAAGCTGAATTTTTGCTCATAGAGGCCGATCGATTGCGTCATCAGTAAACGTCTCGTCGATAGCGGCCCTCCGCCGCCATTGCGTCCATGATGTCGTCCGTGGCAATGGTTCTCAGTGCGGCGTCCACGCCACCTGCCATCCCCTCCAGACTTCCACAGACGTACACGGCGGCCCCACGCGCCAGCCATTGCCGGACTTCGTCTGCCTTTGCAAGCAGGCGGTCCTGCACATAGACCTTTTCCGGCTGGTCACGCGAGAACACCATGTCGACGTCCGCAAGAATACCTTGCTGCCGCCAGCTTTCTATGTCCGCGCGGTAAAGGTAGTCGTGGGCGGCGTTGCGTTCTCCAAACACCAGCCAGTTGTCTTTCTGTCCGGCAGCTGCCCGCGCCTTCAGATGGCTGCGCAGGCCCGCGAGACCCGTGCCGTTGCCGATGAGGATCAACGGCTTCCCGATGTTGTCCTCGAGCCTGAAATTCCTGTGCGGGCGCAGGCGCATCTTCAGTTCGCCGGCGAGCGCAAGGCCGTGCGTGAGCCAGCCGGATGCCACGCCCAAGGTGCCATCCTCGCGCAGTTCCTGGCGAACCAGCAAGTGCACGCGTCCGTCGGCGGCGACCGATCCGATGGAGTATTCGCGCGGATGGTCCGGTTCGGCAGGTGCGCTCACCTGCACGAGGTCGCCCGACTCCCAATCGGCAGCTTCGCCCGCAGGCGCTTGCAGTTCAATGTGGAACACCGGGCGGCCCGAACTGCCGGTGTTGATCTGCTCGCGCGCCTGGAGCGTCCAGTGCTGCCAGTCGGGCGCCTGCCACACCGGCATGTCGTCCAGGTTCGCGATGTGACTCAGCTGATGATGCCAACGCGTGATGGCATGGGCGTCGGCGCTGTTCACTTCGACGCGTTCGAACAGCGTCTTCGCACCCCGCCCGGCCAGCCACGCATCGAGCATGCGACCGAAACCGCAGTAGTTGACGTAGCTTTCATCGCCGAGCGCGAGCACGGCGTACTGCAGGTGGGGAAGGTCCGGGTCCGCCTGCATCACGCGATTCACGAACGGCGCGGCCATGTCGGGCGGGTCGCCTTCCCCGTACGTGCTCACGATGAAAAGCGCGCGTTGCGCATTCGCAAGCGTTGCTGTGTCGACGCTGCGCATCGGCAGCACCTGCACAGGCTCGCCCGCCGTGTGCAGGAGTTTGCCGGTATGCCAGGCGAGTTCTTCGGCATAGCCGGTCTGCGTGGCGAAGACGACGAGGATCGGCGCAGCGCCATCGCGTGCGGGCACGAGCTTCGCGGCCTCCGCCCGGTCGTGCAGTTGCTGACGGCGCACGCCGAGCCAGATGACGACGCACATGACGAGGTAAACGGCAACGATCGCCGCTGCGCTCCAGAGGCGCACAGGGTCTGCGGACCAGTTCATTGTTGTTGGATGTGCCCCGCGAAAGCAGCGCTCATGCGTGGCGAGAGTTCACCGCCTGCGGCGCGTTCGATGAACAGCGCTGCGAGATTCAGTTCCTCCGCAAAAGTGAGGCCGGCGTCCGGCCCCATGACGGTGAGCGCCGTGGCGAGCGCGTCGGCGTTCATGCAGTCGGCATGCAGCACCGTGACGCTCGCGAGTGACGCCGCGACGGGCTGGCCGCTGCGCGGATCGATCGTGTGCGAATAGCGCTGGCCCTCATGTTCAAAGAAATGCCATGCGTCACCCGAGGTGGCGATGGCGAGACCATCGAGCGCGACGGTGTACATGCGCCGGTGCGGTTCGCCGGGCTGCGAAACGGAAACGCGCCACGCCAGGCCGTCGGGCCTGTGTCCCTTGCCGAACAATTCGCCGCCCACTTCGACGAGACAGCTTTCGATCTGCAAGGCGCGAAGGGCGCTCGCGACGTGATCCACCGCGAAACCTTTGGCGATGCCGGAGAAGTCGAGCACGATGCCGCCGGGTTGCAGGACGCGCTGGGCTTGCGTGTCGAGTTCGAGGCGGTGCCAGCCCGAGCTGGCGAGGACATCATTGATTGCCTGCCGCGAAGGAGGTGTGACCGCGTTCGCCCCATCTGCCCGTGGCCCGAAGCCCCAGAGGTTGACGAGCGCCCCGACAGTCGGATCACAGGCGCCACCCGAGCGGTCGGCCCAGAGCAGCGCGCATTGCAGCACGCGAAAGAATTCAGCAGGCAGTGCGTGCCACGTACCTGCAGGCGATCGGTTGAAGCGCGTGATGTCCGAATCCGGCTCCCAGTGACTCATCTGGCCGACCACTTCGTCCAGTGCGGCCTGCGCGGCAGCGCGCACGTCGTCCAGCGGCAGCATGGAGGCGTTGGCGAAGCGCACGGACCAGGTGGTTCCCATGGTCCGGCCACTCACCTCGTGCAGCGTCGACGGGTCGGCCTTGCGGGGCGACGCCGTGTTGGCGTAGCCCTGCGTCAGCCAGGAGCCGAAATTCGGTCGCATGCAGCCAGACAAGACTCAGGGCAGGACCTCGACCGTGCCCACGTAAGACAGGCGGCGTTCCTTGGCTTGCGGCAGCGAGGTCTTGTCGTCCTTCGCGTCGGCGTCGATCCAGTACATGCCGGCGGTCGGCCAGGTCACCGTGAATTCGCCCTTGGCATCGGTCTTGGTCTTGATCTCGCCGACGCTGTCGCGGTAGCGTGTGCCGCCGTGCACGAGCACGACTTCCAGATCGGCAGCGGGCTTGCCGTCGATGTGGAAGGCGAAGGTGGCTTTCTCGCCCTTCACCAGGTCGGCGGGCTGCGTCACGGGGATCAGTTCGAGGCCTTGGGCGCTGGGCTTGATCGGGGTGGGCTTGCCGACGGTCACGAAGGTTTCCACGCGGCCTGCGGATTGCGTGACACGCAGCTCCTGGGCATCGGCCGGCACTTCCTTGGCGAAGTTCTCGGCGGTGCCGCGCCAGCGCTTGGGCTGGCCGGTGGCCTTGTCCTTGTAGTTGGCGAACAGGCCGCCGTTGATCACGGCCAGGCGGTACGTGCCGGGCTTGGTGAGGTTCAGGTCGAACACGCTGCGCAGCTTGCCGGTGTGCAGGTTTTCGGGCTTGACTTCAGCGCCGTCCGGGCCGGTGACGACCAGGCCGTCCAGGCGCAGCGGCACGTGGTTGAAGAAGAACAGGTCGTTGGACACGGCGGCGTCCACCGTGATCCATTCGGCCTTGGACAGCACCGTGCTGGAGGGCATCAGCCAGACGTTGTGGGCATGGGCCGTGGCAGCACCGGCCAGGGCGAGTGCGCAGGCGGCAAGTCGTGCGGTGAGTTTCATGAGGGTCTCCAGTGTGAAAAGGTGGGGATCAGGGCTTGATGTCCAGGACGATGGCGCCCAGCTCGCTGGTGCCCTGGGCCTGCAGTTGTTCCGCCTTCTGCGGCGGCCATGTGAACGGGATCGTGATCAGTTCACGGCCACCGACTTCGCGCGAAGCTTCGACCACCAGCTTGTACTGGCCAGCCGGCAGCTTGGGCAGCGGGTTCGTGCCTTCGGTGAAGTTGAGCTGATGCTTGCCCACGGGGCGCGTGGCACTGCTCACGCCGTCCACCGGCATCTCGAGGTCGCGGCCGGTGCGACGCCACCACTGGCGCATGTCCTTGAGCCACTTGGTGCCTGCGCCTTCTGCGCCGCGCGTGCGCAGGTCATACCAGACCGTCAGCGTGGCGGGGACCGTCTGGTCGGCCTTCTCGATCCACACGGCCACGTAGGGGCGGTGGTACTCGGCGGCGTTCAGGCGCGGGATTTCAACGTTGACGCCCAGGCCTGCGGCGAACGCCGGGGCGCTGATCATGGCGCCGAGCACCATGGAGTAGCGGACTTGCATGACGACCTCTTTCTTTGACGGATGACGATGGTTTGAATTCGATGACCGGGCTCAGTGGATGAACAGGATGGCCAGCAGGAAGGGCGCGATCACGCCCAGGCCGACCACAGGCCAGGTGAGGGGACGGTTGCCGGCGTGCATCTTCAGGATGAACAGGCCCGTGATGGAGAACAGCAGCGCGGCCACGGCGAAGATGTCGATGAACCAGCTCCAGGCGGCACCCGTGTGGCGGCCCTTGTGCAGGTCGTTGAAATAGGAGATCCAGCCGCGGTCGGTCAGTTCGTATTCGGCCTCGCCGTCCTGCACGTTGATGCGCAGCCAGGCGTCGCCGCCGGGACGGGGCAGGGAGACATAGACCTCTTCATCCGACCACTCGGCTTCCCGGCCGCCCGTGTCCACCGACCATTCGCGTTTGAACCATTCCTGCAGCGGAGCGGGAAGCGGGGCCGTCTTCGCATCCTTGTTGTCCGATTTTCCAGCGGCTTCAGCCTGCGCGCGCAGTGCATCGGCCATGGGCTTGGGCAGCGACGCATTCTTGCTGGTGATGGCAGGCTTGGCCTCGATCTGCGAGGCATGGTTGAGCGTGATGCCGGTGACGGAGAAAAGGATCATCCCGAGCAGGCACAGGGCCGCGCTGATCCAATGCCATTCGTGAAGCGTCTTGAGCCAGTAGGCACGGCGCCGGTTGTCCTGTTTAGCCTGCATCCAGAAGTACCGGGCGCGTCGCGCGCCGGGAAAGATAGGGGAGAAAGCGTCGAATTGTAATCGTTGCTAATGAGAATTAGTCGTGTTTACACAAGATTTACGAAAGGGCATTCCGTCAACGCCTCAAAGCTGGATCCAGTGGTTGTCCACGCGCACCGTCACGGTTCCGGGCGAGGTCAGCACGCGCGGTCCTTGCGCCGGTTGCGGGGCCATGGCCAGCGCTTCGCTCCTGCCTGCAGCCCAGACGCGACCGTGGCCGTCCTGGGAGAGAAGGGCGCAGGCCTCGGGCAGTTTCGACAAGGCCAGCCAGTCTTCATGGCCAGCAGGGGGATGCGCGCCGGCAGACGCCCTGAACCAGGCGACCCCGTTCGCGCGCGGGCAGCTCACGGCGAAGCAGCCGTCTGCGAACGCGATGTCGCCGCCATAGCCGCCGAGAGGCTGGGGCGCGTGAACGGCTTTCAGATGTTTGCCATCGAAGACAGCCAGCACCGGCGCGACCTGCTTTGACGCGGCGTCCGCATGTTCGGCTTGCAGTGCGATGCCCAGCAATCGTGTGCCGCTTGCGGGGTCTTGTCCCCAGGCGATGTGTCGCAGGCTCAGGCGCGGGTCCGGCAAGCGCCATTGACCCATGATCGAACCCGACTGCGGCCCGTGGCGTGCATCGAGCCGGACGACGGAGGCATCCATGCGCTCCAGGTTGATCTTGAGACGGCCCGTTTCCGGCAGTGCAGGAACGCCACCGTTCGCGACGATCAGGCTGCCGTCCTGATCGAGCAGCAGTTCATGCGGATCCATGCCGTGGGTGGGCCATTCAGCCAGCTTCTCCATGGAGCGCGCATCGCGCACGCCAATCAGCCCCTGGCCGGTTTCAAGGTTCGACTCGGTGGTGTAGAGATGCTTGCCATCGGCGCTGGCGATGACGTGGCCGTTGAACGCACGGTCGGGTTCGATCCACGCCCACTGCATGGGTTGTCCATCGACGCTCCAGCGAAGCAGCCAGTCGCCCGGGCGTCGCGCCACGGCGAGCAGCGTGCCGCCTTTTTCCATGAGCACGCCGTGTGCCCGCGTCGGCACGTCCAGGGCGGCCGCGATCCCGAGTTCGCTGGTTGCAGCGCGGGTTGAGCCAGCAGCGCCAGCGTCCAGAACGCCAACCTGATAGCCGCTCCCGTTCTCCCATGCAGCGGCGATCCTGAGGGGCCTGGCGCTGCGAGCCTGTGCAGCGGCCAACGCTTGCGTGCCAGGCAGAAAGGCCGCAAGCGCCCCCACCTTCGCCGCGAGCGGCAGCGAAGCGTACTGCGCCGCGCTACGCAGCCATTCGCGTCTCGTACCCTGGGGGCCCTTGCTGGATTTCATGTTCAATCCCCGTCGGCGTCCGAGAAGCCGATGTTGACTTCGAGTGCGGGTGCGACCTCTGCCTCGGCGAGGCGTTTCACGGCGGACAGCGCACGGCCTGCGCCGAGCACGCGGTCGTTCTGCGCGGTCGTCAGGCCCTTCATGGCTGCGTCGGTCTGGCGCACGGTATCGGCCAGCTTGCTGGCCAGCGGGTTGAGGCCGCGTCCGCGCAGATAGGTCTCGATCGGCACGAGGTCCTGTCCCGGTTGCGGCACGTTGCCCGCACGGAAGGCCGCCAGCGCGCTGACACCTTCCCATTCGGCCGCCCAGGCCTGCGCAGTCAACCCGCTGGCCGTGCGGTTGTAGGCGGGCGGCTTGCGCGTACCGCCTTGCGTCGTTGCCGCCCGCAGCGGCTTTTCCATATTGGCCCAGCGCAATCGCTCGAGACCACCGACCCATTGATTGACGAACTCGCTCATCGGCGCGACAGCCGCCTCTTCGTCTTCAGACCAGTCGCGCGCCGCCAGCGCGGCGAAGCCGGAAGCGAGGGCCTGCGCTTCCGTCTGCACCTCGGCCACGACCATCTGCGCGTACCTGCACGCCGGCGAGGCGGGTGTGATGGGCTTCGTCCACAGCAGCCACTCGAGCGCCGGCAGGCCCTTGGCGGGTGTGCCGATGCGCTCCATCGCTCTTGCATCGGCCGGCGCAGTGCGGATGGCGCGCTCGATGAGCTCCGGACGCGTCGGCATGAAGTCGATCTGGCGCAGCGAGCGGCGCTCGATCAGCGGGCCAATGGCGACGGCCACGAGTTTTTCCCACGCGAGCGTCGTGTCCTTCCAAGTCTCGCGTGCCTGTGCCAATGCCGTCGATTCGCTGCCCGGCGCCGCCTGGCAGACAGCCTTGATGCCTTGGGTCAACGCCTGCGCATGCGCAGAAAATTCGGCTGAGCGCGGCCCATACCACTGCTTGTGCACGCCCTGCATGAATGCGGGCGGACCGTAGAAGGGCAGTGCGACGTTGGCCGCCACGTTCTGCGCGAACGCGTGCGGCAGCGCCGAGACGGCCACGAAAGCAGCGCACAGGGTCCGACGAAGTTTCATCACAGTGACTCCACGAATCTGACCAGCGCGGCGCGTTCGGCGGCAGTGAAGCCGAGCACCGCCTCACGACTGGCCGCGGCCTCGCCACCGTGCCACAGCACTGCTTCCAGTACACCATTGGCGCGACCGTCATGCAGCAGCCGCGTATGGCCATTGACATCCTTGATGAGGCCGACGCCCCACAGCGGCGGCGTGCGCCACTGCTGCCCGTTCGCCAGGAAGTCCGGCCGGCCGTCGGCGAGTTCCGGGCCCATGTCGTGCACCAGCATGTCGGTGTACGGGAAGATGGTCTGTCCGTTCAGCGCCTTGCTCGTGAGGCGCGGGAACGGGCCTTCCTTGGTGACGTAACTCGGGCGATGACAGGTGGCGCATTGCGCCTGCGCGAAAAGCTTCTGGCCCTGCAGGACCGTGACGTCGTTCTTGTTGCGACGTGCGGGCGGCGCGACCGTTGCCTGATAGAAGATCACTTCGTCCAGCGTCTTGTCGTCGATCTCGGGCGCCTTGCCCTTGGCGCCGCGCGGCGCGGCCAGGCAATCCTTCTGCGTGGGCGTACAGCTCTCGTTGGGGAACAGGCGGGAGGTGATGCCGATGTCCCCGGAGAACGCGGAGGCAGTCTGGTGTGCGAGGGTCGCCACGTTGGCCTTCCAGCCAAAGCGACCGATGCGCATCTCGCCGGAAGGTGCATCCCACACGCGGTTGACGATGCCGCGGATCGGTCCGCCGGAAGCCGCCTGGTCGCGCGCGTTGCGCAGGATTTCCTCGTCGGGAATGGCCTCGAGAAGGCCGACGCCGATCACCTGCGGTGCAAGGCGCGGGCTGACCATGATGTTCGCCGGCATCGGGCCGTACGCCAGATTGGTGAAGCCGTAGGTCGGCTTGTGCAGCGTGTACGGCGTGCCGTCGGCAAAGCGGCCGCGGACCTGCTCGTACCTGATGGTGATGCCACCTTCGGGCTTGACGTTCTGCACCGCGAAGTTGGCGAACTGGTCGCCGTAGACCGGATGGGGGTTCGGTCCCCCATGCGGGTCTGTGCCGGGTATCGACAGGCGCAGCAGCAGCCCGACGGGCTGGTCCGACAGGCCGCTCTTGAAGTCCGGCGGTTCTCCGCGGCCGTCCTGCACATGGCAGCCGCCGCACGAACGCGCGATGAAATGCGGGCCCAGGCCATCGCGCGCCTTGGTGGAGGCGGGCGCCTGCACCCAGTTGCGCTTGAAGAAGGAATTCCCGATGACGAAGCGCGTGCGCTCGTCGTCCGGCAGGTTCGCGGCGGGGAAGGAGAAGGCGTTGCGACCGGTGGCGTAGACGGTCGTTTCGCCGCCTGTCTTTTCATCGTCGGGTGCGCCGGTCGCGTTGGCGGCGCTGGCGAACCAGGCTGCCCCGGCCGCCAGCGCGCCCAGCGTTGCCGCCAGCGCAAGGGTTCTGATCTGCAGCATGCGTCGCGCCGGTTACTCCGGTTGCACCAGCGTCAGCTTGGTGATGCCGACGGCGTTGGCGGCCTCCACGAGGTCCTTGCTCTGCTGCGTCAGGCTGTCGATGGTCTTCTGGACCAGCGCGCGGCCCGGCGCGCTGCGCTCGCCCTTGATGGCCTGGTCGAACGGCGCGGGGATGGCTTCTGCCGCCGTCACGGACGCTGCGATCTGCTTCGTCGTGCGCTCGGCCAGCGCTGCGTCCCTGGCCGCAACCATGTCACGCAGGCCGGGGCCTTGCACGATGCTGCCGTCAGCACGCTTGTACCGGCCGAGCCAGACGTTCTGGATGCCCATCGCGTTGGTCACCGCGTCGCGGTGCGTGTTGTCGGAGAAGCACGAGTGCTCGTCCTCCTGGTCCTGGCTGGCGAGGGCTACTTCGAGGCGTTCACCGGCCAGTTCACCGCGCGAGAGCGAGCCAACGCCGACGAAGATCTTGCGGACCGACTCCATGCCGCCGCGCTCGAAGCGCGCGCGGAAGTTCTGTTTGCCCGGTGCCCATGCGTTGGCGACGAAGCGCAGGTCGTCGATGAGCATTTCGGTCACGACCTTGAGGTACTGGCGGCGGCGGTCGGCATTGGGTTTCTTGCCGTCGACGAAGTCTTCGAACGAGCGGTTGCCCGGGCCGGTCTCGCTCAGGTCCTGCCCCCACAGGAGGAACTCGATCGCATGCCATCCGGTGGCAATGTTTTCTTCACCGTCGCGCTCGTTCAGGCTCGCGAGCTGCTTCCTGGTGATGGCGACCTTGCGGTTGTTGATGATGCCGGCGTCCGGTGCATCGACCACGTAGTCGACGTAGGACTCATCCATCGGCCAGGCGTTGATACGGCCTTCGGGACCGTTGTCGTCGTCGATGGGGCCGCCGTAGAAGCGGAAGGCTTCCGTCTGTCCATACACCTCGCGTGCATCGAGCCAGGCCTTTCGTGCCGCGACGAGGCCTTCTTCGGAAGGCCTGGCAATGAATGACGTGATCGTCTTCTGCAGCGCCTGTGCGCCCTTGAGCGCATCGTCATAGCCTGCGTGCACGAGAACGGCGTAGTGCTGTGCAACGGCACGTGCCGTCACGGCGCCCTGCGCGGCGGGCGTGGTGGCAGTTGGCGCTGCGGCTTTCGCAGCGGGGGCGGGCGTTGCTGCGCCGGTTTGTGCGCCAGTTTGTGCACCCGCTTGGGTTGTACACAAAGCGGCAATGGCCGCGCTCAGGAACAGGGGCTTGAATGACATTGATTTGAATGATCTGGGGAAGAGAGGACAGCACGAACGCTGCCTGCGGCTGGAGTGCTTGTGGTTTGTAAATATTTTAATGCGAATCATTCTTGATATCGCCAATGCCACAGCGGGAGCGAAGGTATAGCCGCAGACGAAAAAAAAGGCGGTGTTGCCACCGCCCTCGTTCGTGCAGGAGAGTCCGCTTCCGCTCAGCTCTCGTCGCCCATCTGGCTTTGCAGGTAGTTCTGGATACCGACGCGGCCGATCAGGTCGATCTGCGTTTCCAGGAAGTCGATGTGTTCTTCCGTGTCGTCCAGGATCTCCTGCAGCAGGTCGCGGGAGACATAGTCACGCACTTCCTCACAGCGCGCGATGCCTTCCTTGATGGTGGCCTGCGCGCCTTGCTCGGACGCCAGGTCGCAGCCCAGCAACTCGGGCACGTCTTCACCGACGCGCAGCTTGCCCAGGTCCTGAAGGTTCGGCAAACCGTCGAGCATGAAGATGCGGTCCATCAGTTTGTCCGCGTGCTTCATCTCGCCGATGGATTCTTCGTATTCCTTCTTTGCCAGCTTGGGCAGGCCCCAATGCTTGAGCATGCGGTAGTGCAGGAAATACTGGTTGATGGCCGTGAGCTCGTTCTTGAGTTGCGCTTGCAGCAGCTCGATGACCTTGGCGTCGCCTTGCATGTTGTTGTCCTTCTTGAAAGTGGGTTCGCCTGCGATTGTCGGTGCCCTGTGCACAAGCGGCAAGGCAGTATCCACACTGCGTCGGTCTGGCTGCGTGTGAGGTTGATAGGCGTTCGCATTCAGCGTGTGTGCGCTGAGTGCAGGTGAAGGACGTAAGTGAAAGAAAAAGCCGGCGCAAGGCCAGCTTTCAGGGAGCGCTTGTCGCGTCTCAGGCGGTCAGGCTGCGACGGCTGCTTTCGTCTCGGCAGGTGCCGACGTACGGATCAGGTGATCGAACGCGCTGAGCGCGGCCTTCGCGCCGTCCCCCGCCGCAATCACGATCTGCTTGTACGGCACCGTCGTCGCGTCGCCTGCAGCGAACACGCCGGGCACCGACGTGGCGCCGCGCGCATCGACCACGATCTCGCCGTGCTTGCTCAGCTCGACCGTGCCCTTGAGCCAGTCGGTGTTGGGCAGCAGGCCGATCTGCACGAATACGCCTTCCAGCGCGAGCTTGCTCGACTCACCCGTCGCGCGGTCCGTGTACACGAGGCCATTGACCTTCTCGCCGTCGCCGGTGACTTCGGTCGTCTGTGCCTGGGTGATCACCTTCACGTTCGGAAGGCTGCGCAGCTTGCGTTGCAACACTTCATCAGCGCGCAGCTCTGCCGCGAACTCGAGCAGCGTCACGTGCGCCACCACACCCGCGAGGTCGATCGCCGCTTCCACACCGGAGTTGCCGCCGCCGATGACTGCGACGCGCTTGCCCTTGAAGAGCGGGCCGTCGCAATGCGGGCAGTAGGTCACGCCCTTGGTGCGGTATTCCTTTTCGCCCGGGACGTTCATGTCGCGCCAACGTGCGCCGGTGGCCAGGATGACGGTCTTCGCCTTGAGCACTGCACCGCTGGACAGTTCCACCTGAACCAGTTCGCCGGGCGTGAGGCTCTCGGCGCGCTGCAGGTTCATGATGTCCACTTCGTAGGCCTTCACGTGCTCTTCGAGCGCGGCAGCGAAATGCGGGCCGTCGGTTTCCTTGACCGAGATGAAGTTCTCGATGGCCATCGTGTCCAGCACCTGGCCGCCGAAGCGTTCCGACGCCACGCCCGTGCGGATGCCCTTGCGCGCCGCATACACGGCTGCTGCGGCACCGGCAGGGCCGCCGCCGATGATGAGCACGTCGAACGGTGCTTTGGCGGCGATCTTCGCGGCTTCGCGGTCCACCGCGCCGGTGTCGATCTTCGCCAGGATTTCCTCCAGGCCCATGCGGCCCTGGCCGAAGGTCTGGCCATTCAGGAAGATGGTGGGCACGGCCATGACCTTGCGCTCGTTCACTTCGTCCTGGAACAGCGCGCCGTCGATCGCCACGTGGCGGATCTTCGGGTTGAGCACCGACATGAGGTTGAGTGCCTGCACCACGTCCGGGCAGTTCTGGCACGACTGCGAGAAGTAAGTCTCGAAGGTGAAGTCACCGTCGAGGTTGCGGATCTGCTCGATCACGTCCTGTGCGGCCTTGGACGGATAGCCACCGACCTGCAGCAGCGCCAGCACGAGCGAGGTGAACTCATGGCCCATCGGCAGGCCGGCAAAACGCAGGCCGGGCTCTGCACCGGGACGCCCGATGGAGAACGAGGGGGCACGTTCGCCGTCGCCTTGCTTCTCGATGACGGTGATGAGCGAGGACTGCTCCGCGATGTCGGCCAGCAGCGCCTTCATTTCGCCGGAAGCCGCGCTGCTGTCCAGCGAAGCGACGATCTCGATGGGCTGCGAAATGCGCTCGAGGTAGGCCTTCAGTTGGGTCTTGAGGTTGGAATCCAGCATGTACTTCTCACTTTCTGGCGAAAAAAGGGACAAAAAAACCCGGGGCGGGGACGCACCCGGGTCGTCGTGGGTGCGACTTGGTAACTCAGATCTTGCCGACCAGGTCGAGCGACGGCTTCAGCGTGGCGGCGCCTTCTTCCCACTTGGCGGGGCAGACTTCACCGGGGTGCGAGGCGACGTACTGCGCGGCCTTGACCTTGCGCAGCAGGTCCTTGGCGTCGCGGCCGATGCCTTCGGCGGTGATTTCCAGCGCCTGGATCACGCCTTGCGGGTCGACGATGTAGGTGCCGCGGTTGGCCAGGCCTTCGTCTTCACGCAGGACTTCGAAGTTGCGGCTGATCTGCAGCGTCGGGTCGCCGATCATGGTGTACTGGATCTTGCCGATGGTGTCGGAAGAGTCGTGCCATGCCTTGTGCGTGAAGTGCGTGTCGGTGGACACGGAATAGATCTCCACGCCCAGCTTCTGGAACTCGGCATAGTGGTCGGCCACGTCGCCCAGTTCGGTCGGGCACACGAAGGTGAAGTCGGCAGGGTAGAAGAAGAACACGGCCCACTTGCCCTTCACGTCGGCATCGGTGACGTCGATGAATTTGCCGGCCTTGAATGCGGTGGCCTTGAACGGCTTGATGGCGGTGTTGATGACGGACATGTAGCTTCCTTTACGGTTGGGTTTGCAAACGGGATGGAGCAACTTTACGCGCCCCGAGGTGATTGATCCAATTGATTGATGTTATTCAGTCAATTGAATTCGTTAATTCACGATGCCATTATGAACCGGCCTCGTGACGCACGCGTAACACGGTGCGTGCTCAGTAGATCAGTCGCTCGGGCCTGATTTCCTGCAGGATGGTCGTGGCAATTTCCTCGATCGACTTGGTGGTCGTCGACAGCCAGCGTATGCCGGCCCGCCGCATCATGGCTTCGGCTTCGTTCACCTCCAGCCGGCAGTTCTCGATGCTGGCGTAGCGCGAGCCCGGCCGCCGCTCGTTGCGGATCTGCGAGAGGCGTTGCGGATCGATGGTCAGGCCGAAAATCTTCTTGCGATGCGGCACCAGCGCAGGCGGCAACTGTTTGCGATCGAAATCTTCCGGGATGAGCGGGTAGTTGGCTGCCTTGAGCCCGTGCTGCATGGCCAGATACAGCGAGGTCGGCGTCTTGCCGCTGCGGCTCACGCCCACGAGGATCACGTCTGCCACCTCCAGGTCGCGGTTGGACTGCCCGTCGTCGTGCGCCAGGCTGAAGTTGATGGCCTCGATGCGGTCGTCATACTCCTTGCTCTTGCTCACGTCGGAGAAGCGGCCGATGCGGTGGTTGGACTTGATGCCCAGTTCCTTCTCCAGCGGCTGTACGAACGTGCCGAACATGTCCAGCAACATGCCTTGGCAGCCGGCCTGGATCACGCGCAGCACGTCCATGTTCACCAGCGTCGTGAAGACAATCGGCTTTTTCCCTTCGACCACGCCGGTGTGGTTGATCTGCCGGACGGCCTGATGGGCCTTGTCCACCGTGTCCACGAAGGGCAGGCGGACGTGACGGGGCTTCATTTCGAATTGCGCCAGGATGGCGTTCCCAAATGTTTCAGCGGTAATGCCGGTGCCGTCGGAGATGAAAAATACGGTTCGGGTGTGCATGATGGTCTCGCGCCTACAATCTCGCCCATTATCTGAATTCCCGATCCATGCGCCCCGCTGACCCATTCCAACAACAGCAAAGTCGCCCTTCGCGCATGGACGCCGCTGACAGCCTGCCCCTGGCCAGGCCGAGCGCAGACCCGGTTTTAACTTCTGGAGCTTTCCCATGTCTGCACTTTTCAGCCCGACCGCCCTGGTCGTACCGTTTGAAAACCTGAGGATGACGGACGTCGAGTCTGTTGGCGGCAAAAACGCCAGCCTCGGCGAAATGATCTCGCAGCTGCCCACCGGTGTGCGCGTGCCCACGGGCTTCGCCACCACGGCCCATGCTTTCCGCGAATTCCTGGCCCATGACGGCCTGGCCGCAAAAATCAGCCAGCGCCTGGCAAGCCTTGACACCGAAGACGTCCGCGCGCTGGCCGCTGCCGGTGCCGAGATCCGCAGCATGGTCGAGGCCCAGCCTTTCCCGGCCGATCTTGAAAAAGCCATCAGGGAAGCCTTCGCGACGTTGAGCGCCGGCAATGCGCAGGCCAGCTTCGCCGTGCGTTCGTCGGCCACGGCGGAAGACCTGCCGGACGCCTCCTTCGCCGGCCAGCAGGAAACCTTCCTGAACGTCGTCGGCATCGAGGACGTGCTGCACAAGATGAAGGAGGTGTTCGCCTCCCTCTACAACGACCGCGCCATCAGCTATCGCGTGCACAAGGGGTTCGCGCATGACGTGGTGGCCCTGTCCGCCGGCGTGCAACGCATGGTGCGCTCCGACCTCGGCGCTGCCGGTGTGATGTTCACCATCGACACCGAGTCCGGCTTTGAAGATGTGGTCTTCATCACGTCCAGCTATGGCCTGGGCGAGACGGTGGTGCAGGGCGCTGTGAATCCCGACGAGTTCTACGTGCACAAGCCCATGCTCAAGGCCGGCAAGCGCGCGGTCATCCGCCGCAACCTCGGCTCCAAGCTGATCCAGATGGAATTCGCTTCCGCCGAAGAGAAGTCGGCTTCCGGCAAGCTGGTAAAGACCACCGACGTGGCGGCCGAACTGCGCAACCGCTATTCACTGACCGATGAGGAAGTCGAGCAACTGGCTGCTTACGCGCTGGTGATCGAAGACCATTACGGCCGCCCGATGGACATCGAGTGGGGCAAGGACGGCACGGACGGCCAGCTCTACATCCTGCAGGCGCGCCCCGAAACGGTGAAGAGCCAGCAGAAGGGCAAGGCCGAGCAGCGCTACAAGCTCAAGCAGCAGGGAACCGTGCTCGCGGAAGGCCGCGCCATCGGCCAGAAGATCGGCACCGGCCCGGTGCGCCTGGTGCAGAACATCAGCGAAATGGACAAGGTGCAGCCCGGCGACGTGCTCGTCACCGACATGACCGACCCGAACTGGGAGCCGGTGATGAAGCGCGCCAGCGCCATCGTCACCAACCGTGGTGGCCGCACCTGCCACGCGGCCATCATCGCCCGCGAGCTCGGCATTCCCGCCGTGGTCGGATGCGGCGACGCCACCGACCGCCTGCAGGACGGAGCGCTGGTCACTGTCGCCTGTTCCGAGGGCGATACCGGCTACATCTACGACGGCCTGCTCGAAACGGAAGTCACCGAGGTCAAGCGTGGCGAAATGCCGCCCATCAAGACCAAGATCATGATGAACGTGGGCAATCCGCAGCTTGCGTTCGACTTCGCGCAACTGCCCAACGAAGGCGTGGGTCTGGCGCGGCTCGAGTTCATCATCAACAACAACATCGGCGTGCACCCCAAGGCCATCCTCGACTATCCGAACGTCGATGCGGATCTGAAGAAGGCGGTGGAGTCGGTGGCGCGCGGCCACGCTTCGCCCCGCGCTTTCTATGTGGACAAGGTGGCTGAGGGCGTGGCAACCATTGCTGCCGCGTTCTGGCCGAAGCCGGTCATCGTGCGCCTCTCGGACTTCAAGAGCAACGAATACCGCAAGCTCATCGGCGGCAGCCGCTACGAGCCGGAAGAAGAAAACCCCATGCTGGGCTTCCGCGGCGCGGCGCGCTACATCAGCACTGAATTCAGCGAGGCTTTCTCGATGGAGTGCGAGGCGATCAAGCGCGTGCGCAACGACATGGGGCTGACCAACGTCGAGGTGATGGTGCCCTTCGTGCGCACGCTCGGCCAGGCCGACCGTGTCACGCAACTGCTCGGCGCACATGGCCTCAAGCGTGGCGACAACGGCCTCAAGCACATCATGATGTGCGAGGTGCCGAGCAACGCCATCCTGGCGGACGAGTTCCTGCAGTATTTCGACGGGTTCTCCATCGGTTCGAACGACCTGACACAACTCACACTGGGCCTGGACCGGGACTCGGGCCTCGAACTGCTCGCTGCCGACTTCGACGAGCGCGATCCGGCCGTGAAGGCCATGCTCAGCCGCGCAATCTCGGCCTGCCTCGCGCAAGGCAAGTACGTCGGCATCTGCGGCCAGGGTCCCAGCGACCATCCGGACTTCGCGCTCTGGCTCGCAGAACAGGGCATCGCATCGATCTCGCTCAACCCCGACAGCGTGATCGAGACCTGGCAGCAACTGGCCAGCCGCTGATGTAAATCCCTAGTGGCTCCCAAGGGGCGCGATGCGATGATCGCGGCCCATGGAGTACAGGGCCTACAAGAGAAGACTGCACCGCATCCTGGCCACGTACGTGGCCTGTGTGGTGGGCTTCCTGCTCCTGATGCTGTGGGCCGAGCAGCAAGGCCTGTCGCGCCAGTGGATCGGCCCGATCTTCATGTTCGTCAGCGTCATGGCGTATGCCTGCATCGGCATCTACGGCCGCACCACCGACGCTGGCGACTACTACGTGGCGGGGCGGCGCATACCGGCCATGTACAACGGCATGGCGTCGGCGGCCGACTGGATGAGTGCCGCGTCGTTCATCAGCTTGGCCGGGGGTTTGTACCTGCAGGGCTTTTCGGGCAGCGACGGGCAACCGGGCGGACTGGCCTACCTGCTCGGGTGGACGGGCGGCTTCTGCCTGGTGGCCATGTTGATCGCGCCGCACCTGCGGCGCCTCAACCTCTACACCGTCCCGGACTACTTCGGTGTCCGCTATGGCGGCCTCTGGCCGCGGCGGATCGCGGCGCTGGCTGCCATCGCCTGCTCGTTCACGTATGTGGTGGCCCAGATCTATGGCGTCGGACTGATCGCTTCCCGGCTGACCGGCGTGCAGTTCGAGGTCGGCATCATGCTCGGCCTGGGTGGCGTGCTGGTGTGTTCGTTCCTCGGGGGCATGCGCGCCATCACCTGGACGCAGGTGGCCCAGTACGTGATCGTGCTGCTCGCCTTCCTGATTCCTGTTTCGTGGCTCGCCTACAAGCAGTTGGGCAATCCCCTGGCACCGCTGGTCTATGGTCAGCAGGTGCAGCGACTGGGCGAACTGGAGCGGCAATTGCTCGATTCGCCAGCCGAAAAAGAGGTGAGGGCGGAATACCTGCGCCGTGCGAGGGACTACGAGGCGCGTCTCTCCGACGTGCCGGCCGCGCTCGAGCAGGAGCGAAGGCAGTTGCAGGAGCGGGTGCATGCGTTGCGCACGCAGCGCGCGGACATGGCGCTGGTCATGGCGGCGCAGCGCAACCTGTCCATGCTGCCCAAGGACGTCGACGCTGCCCGCGAACGCTGGTCCCGCGCCATGCACGACAACTACGAGCGGGCCCGCGCGCTCGGCGGCCTGCCGCCGCACAGCCAGGCCTTTGCGGGAGACCCGGATGGCACGCCGGAGCAGCAGAGAAGCTTCCGGACCTCGCGCATCAACTTCCTCGCCCTGATGTTCTGCCTGATGGTGGGGACGGCTGGCCTTCCGCATCTGCTCGTGCGCTACTACACGACGCCCACGGTCGCGGAGGCGCGGGTTTCCGTCGCGTGGTCGCTGTTCTTCATCGTGTTGCTCTACATGAGCGCGCCCGCGCTCGCGGTGCTGGTGAAGTACGAGGTCATGGAAAGCCTGGTTGGCAGCCGGTTCGATGCGTTGCCGGGCTGGATCGCGCAGTGGAGCAAGGTCGATGCGGCCCTGCTGTCGGTCAGCGACATCAACGGCGATGGCATCGTGCAGTTCGGCGAGCTGAGGTTCGGCGCCGACCTGATCATGCTGGCCATGCCGGAGCTTGGCGGCCTGCCCTATGTGGTGTCGGGACTGGTGGCTGCCGGCGGACTGGCGGCGGCCCTGTCCACTGCCGACGGCTTGATGCTCACCATCACCAACTCGCTGGTGCGCGATCTGTATTTCGATGGCGGGCGGCGCGGTTCGGCCACACCGGAGCAGCGGGTGATCCTGTCCAAGTTCGCGCTGCTGGCGGTGGCCATGCTGGCAGCCTTCGTTGCCGCGCTCAAGCCGGCGGAGATCCTGTCGCTGGTGTCGGCATCGTTTTCGCTGGCGGGTGCCGCCTTTGTGCCGGCCATGGTGTGCGGCATTTTCTGGCGGCGCGCGACCCGCGCAGGCGCCATCGCCGGCATGCTCGCCGGTCTGGCGGTGACGGTCTATTACATGCTGGTCAATGCGCAAGCAGTGCGCAGCTTCCTCGGACTGACCGCCCCGGCCCCGCTGTGGTTCGGCATCCAGCCAATTTCGGCTGCGGTCTTCGGTGTTCCGCTGGGGTTTGCCGTGATCTGGGCGGTCAGCCTGCGCACGCCCGCGCCCCGGGCGCCAGGAAGACTGCTATAATCGTGGGCTTTCCCCTTGCCGCACCGCTACTTGACGCAGTGGGCGGCTTCAACCACAAGGAGTTTGAATGCGTCACTATGAAATCATCTTGCTGATCCACCCGGATCAGAGCGAACAGGTTCCGGCCATGCTGGAGCGCTACAAGGGCATGATCACCACCGGCAACGGCAAGGTGCACCGTGTCGAAGACTGGGGCCGCCGTCAGCTGGCTTACCAGATCAACAAGCTGGGCAAGGCGCACTTCCTGTGCGTGAACATCGAGGCCGACCAGGCTGTGATGGCCGAGCTGGAGCATGCCTTCAAGTTCAACGACGCTGTCCTGCGCCACCTGACGGTGCAGAAGAAGAAGGCCGAAACCGGTCCGTCTTCCATGATGAAGACCGTCGAGCGCGAAGAGGCCCGCAAGGCCCAGCAGGCGGAGTACGCGGCAGCCGCCTGATGCGGCAAGCCCGGAAGGGCGTGTGAACCACGTCACGCTGACTGCCCGTATCGTCGAAGCCGCAAGCTTGCGATACACACCGGCCGGGTTACCGGCCCTGGACCTGAGACTCGAACATGAGTCCGAAATCCAGGAAGCCGGACAGGCCCGGCAGGTGAAGGCAGCAGTCAAGGCGGTGGCCTTTGGCTCGGTGGCCGAGACCCTCGGCAAACAGGACATCGGCACCCTCTGGCGGTTCAACGGCTTTCTGGCGACACCCCGCAACGGCAAGTACGTCGTGCTTCACATCCAGGAATTCAGTCAAGATTAATTTTCAGGAGGCCCCATGGCCACGTTCAAGAAATTCAACAAAGACAAGCGCCCCAAGCGCAACACCCAGTCGCTGCTGTTCAAGCGCAAGCGCTTCTGCCGCTTCACCGTCGCCGGTGTCGAGGAAATCGACTACAAGGACATCGACACCCTGCGCGATTTCATCAGCGAAAACGGCAAGATCATCCCCGCACGCCTGACCGGCACGCGCGCGATCTACCAGCGCCAGCTCAATACCGCCATCAAGCGCGCCCGCTTCCTGGCCCTGCTGCCGTACAGCGACCAGCACCGCATCTGAGGAGAACCACATGCAAGTCATCCTGCTCGACAAGGTTCTGAACCTCGGCAATCTCGGCGAAATCGTCAAGGTGAAAGACGGTTATGCCCGCAACTTCCTGATCCCGCAAGGCCGCGCCCGCCGTGCCACCGCTGCTGCCAAGGCAGAGTTCGAAGCCAAGCGCGCCGAACTCGAGAAGGCTGCCGCCGCCAAGCTGGCCGAGTCGCAAGCCCTGGGCGAAAAGCTCGGCGGCACGACCATCAAGCTGACGCAGAAGGCCGGCGTTGACGGCCGTCTGTTCGGCTCGGTCACCAACTTCGACATCGCCGAAGAGCTGAGCAAGCAAGGTTACAAGGTTGCGAAGGCCCAGGTGCGCATGCCCAACGGCCCGATCAAGACCGTGGGCGACAGCACGGTTTCCGTGGCCCTGCACACGGACGTGGTCGTCGAAGTCAATGTCACCGTCTACGGCGAAACCGCCTGATCGGCCTTTCGCTTGATGAAAAGCCGCCGCGAGGCGGCTTTTCTTTTTTGGGCTTTGAAGTTGTCCCGGGTTAACAACCGGAAATCCACAGCTTCTTCCCAAAGTTGTCTGCTGGACGCGCCTGCGCCGCCGCCTTAGCATCGTTCATTCAGGAAAAACAATCGAATGTCAGCTGTTCTCAGCCATGCCAATGACGGCTTCCCGCAAGACCGCCAGATCGCGCAACTTCGTGTTCCGCCGCACTCCATCGAGGCCGAGTCGAGCGTGCTCGGCGGCCTGCTGCTGGACAACAGCGCGTGGGACCGCGTGGGGGACCTGCTGACCGACGGTGACTTCTATCGTTACGAGCATCGGCTGATCTATGCGGCCATCGGCGGGCTGATCAACGCGACGCGGCCGGCCGACGTGATCACGGTCTATGAACAGCTCCAGTCCCTGGGCAAGGCCGACGAGATCGGTGGACTGGCCTATCTGAACTCGCTGGCGCAATATGTACCGAGTGCGAGCAACATCCGCCGTTACGCCGAGATCGTGCGGGAGCGCGCCATCCTGCGCAAGCTGGTGACCGCCAGCGACGAGATTTCCACCAACGCGTTCAACCCGCAGGGCAAGCCGGTGGACCAGTTGCTCGACGAAGCCGAACAGAAGATCTTCAACATCGGCGAGGAAGGCTCGCGGATGAAGCAGGGCTTCCAGGGCATGGATTCGCTGGTCGTGCAACTGCTGGACCGTGTGCAGGAGATGGCGGACAACCCCAACGACATCACCGGCGTGCCCAGCGGCTTCTACGACCTCGACCGCATGACCTCGGGCATGCAGGCGGGTGACCTGATCATCCTGGCGGCGCGTCCGTCCATGGGCAAGACGGCGTTTGCCATCAACATCGCCGAGCATGTGGCGCTCAATGAAGGCCTGCCGGTGGCCGTGTTCTCCATGGAAATGGGCGCCTCGCAGCTGGCTGTGCGTATCGTCGGCTCCATCGGCCGCATCGACCAGGGACACCTGCGCACCGGCAAGTTGACGGACGACGAATGGCCGCGCCTGACCGAAGCGATCGAGAAGTTGCGCAACGTATCGCTGCACATCGACGAAACGCCGGGCCTCACCACGAGCGAGTTGCGTGCCAACGCGCGGCGGCTGGCGCGCCAATGCGGCAAGCTGGGCCTGATCGTGGTGGATTACTTGCAGCTCATGAGCACGTCCAGCAGCATGAACGACGAGAACCGCGCAACGGCCGTCGGCGAGATTTCGCGCGGCCTCAAGATGCTGGCCAAGGAACTGCAATGTCCGGTGATTGCGCTTTCGCAGCTCAGCCGGGGTGTCGAGGCACGCACCGACAAACGGCCGATGATGAGTGACCTGCGCGAATCCGGCGCCATCGAGCAGGACGCCGACGTCATCATGTTCATCTACCGTGACGACTACTACAACAAGGACTCCAAGGAGCCTGGCGTCGCCGAGATCATCATCAGCAAGCAGCGTAACGGCCCCACGGGCACGACCAAGCTCGCGTTCCTGAAGCCGCTGACCAAGTTCGAGAGCCTGGCAAGCGGCGGCGGTGGCGCGGACTTCTAACGCTGTTTTCACAGGCATCCAGCGTGAATCCGTCACGCCA
This sequence comes from Variovorax sp. VNK109, assembly GCF_049445855.1. Lineage (NCBI taxonomy): Bacteria > Pseudomonadati > Pseudomonadota > Betaproteobacteria > Burkholderiales > Comamonadaceae > Variovorax > Variovorax sp. VNK109. The sequence goes on from NZ_JBMSDV010000002.1 coordinate 335,108, forward strand.
CTGTCTTCGAAAGATCATCAGGGCGTCACATGACGCCTTCAAGCTCGTTGCGTCACAAAGACGGGGCGGTTGAATGAAGGTGAGCGTATTCGGGGTGGGATATGTCGGTCTGGTGACCGGCGCATGTCTCGCCGAGCTGGGCAACCAGGTGGTCTGTATCGACATCGATCCGGAACGCATCGGGCGGCTGGCGCAGGGACAGATTCCCTTCCACGAACCCGGTCTGCCCGAAATGGTCCGCAACAACGTGGATGCGGACCGACTGCGCTTCACGTGCGAGGCGGACGAGGGTGTCGGGCATGGGGAGATCATCTTCATCGCCGTCGGAACGCCAGGCGCGGCGGACGGAAGTGCCGACCTGACCCAGGTGCGCGCAGTGGCGCGCACGATCGGCAGCCGCATGGACGCGTTCAAGGTCGTCGTCAACAAGTCCACCGTGCCTGTCGGCACCGCCGATGAAGTCGAGCAGCTGATTGCGCACGAGCTCGCACAACGCGACCACGACGTAACCGGCGGCGCTGACTTCGCCGTCGTATCGAACCCGGAATTCCTGAAGGAAGGCGTGGCGGTCGGCGATTTCATGCGGCCGGACCGCATCATCCTCGGCAGCAGCGAGACACCTGCCGGTGCCAGGGCGCGCGTGTTGCTGAACCGCCTCTATGCGCCTTTCAACCGTCACCACGACCGCACGCTGCACATGGATCGCCGCAGCGCCGAACTCACGAAGTACGCAGCCAACGCGATGCTGGCCACGCGCATCTCGTTCATGAACGAGATTGCCAACATGGCCGACAGCGTGGGCGCCGACGTGGATGCGGTGCGTCGCGGCATCGGTTCCGACTCGCGCATCGGTCCGAGCTTCCTCTATGCGGGCACGGGCTACGGGGGCAGTTGCTTCCCGAAGGATACGCAGGCGCTGCTGGAGACGGCGCGCGCGCACGGGCTCTCCATGCATCTGGTGGAGGCGGCCCAGCGCGTCAACCAGGCGCAGAAAGGCATGCTGCTGCGCCATGTGCTCGCGCGCATGGGTGAGGATCTCCAGGGCCTGACGTTCGGCGTATGGGGCCTGGCGTTCAAGCCCGATACCGACGACATGCGCGAGGCACCCAGCCGCGATGTCATCTGCGGCCTGCTCAGACGCGGTGCACGCGTGCTCGCGCACGACCCCGTGGCGATGCCCAATGCGCGCGCCTGCCTGGTGGAAGATCTGGCGGGCGATGCCGCCCTGATGGCGAACTTCAGCCTCTGCTATGCGCCGCAGGATGCGGTCGCCGGTGTGGACGCGCTGCTCATCTTCACGGAATGGAAGGCGTATCGCAGTCCGGACTTCGAGGCCATGCGTGGCGTCATGCGCCAACCGCTGCTGCTGGACGGACGCAATCTCTACGAGCCTGCGCAAATGCGCGAGCTGGGCTTCCAGTACGTCGGCATCGGCCGCCGAAGCGCTGCGTGAACGCAGGCGTGCCCGTTGAGCCAGTCGACGGGCCCGTGACCCAGGCAACGCTCGCTTCGGCGCGCATGCCGCGGGGCTTCTACCGGCTCATCGCCGCACAGTTCTTTTCTGCCCTGGCCGACAACGCACTGCTGATCGTCGCCATGGCGCTGCTCGCGGAGCAGGGCATGCCGATCTGGTGGGCGCCGATGCTCAAGTTCTGCTTCACGCTGGCGTACGTGATCTTCGCGCCGGGCGTCGGCCCGCTGGCAGATGCGCTGCCCAAGGCACGCCTGATGGCATGGATGAACCTGCTGAAGATCGTCGGAGTGCTGGGCCTCGCACTGCAGACCCATCCCTTGCTCGCGTTTGCCATTGTCGGGCTCGGTGCAGCCGCGTATGCGCCCGCCAAATACGGGTTGATCACCGAGCTTGTGCCGCCGCGCCAGCTCGTCGCTGCCAACAGCTGGCTCGAGGTGACCGTGGTGTGTGCTGCGCTGATGGGCACCGTGCTCGGCGGGTTGCTGGTGGCGGCTCCGGTCGTTGCAATCGGCGCGGAGTGGGGCGGGCCATGGCAGGGTCGGGGCGCGTGGTTTGCCCATCACACGGTCTACGGCGCTTCGCTGCTGGCGCTGCTGGGCATCTATTTCGTGGCCAGCGCGCTCAACCTCGGCATTCCGGACTCCGGAGCGCGCTATGCGTCGTCCACGCCGCGGCTGCATGTGCTGGTGCGCGAATTCACGGACGCCAACAGCCTGTTGTGGCGCGACGCATGGGGTGGGCTGTCGCTGGCCGTGACGACGATCTTCTGGGGCTTCGGCGCGACCTTGCAGTTCGCGGTGCTGCGCTGGGCGCAGGACTCGCTTCAGCTCTCGCTGGAGCAGGCGGCGTACTTGCAGGCTGCCGTGGCCATCGGTGTGGTGGGTGGTGCGGTACTTGCGGGCAAATGGGTCGGGCTGCACCAGGCCATGCGCGTGCTGCCGCTCGGCGTGTTGCTGGGACTGCTGGTGCCTGTGGTGGCCTTGGTGGACGAGCTCGGCCCGGCGCTGGTCCTGCTCGTGGTGCTGGGCGTGGCCGGGGGCGCGATGGTGGTGCCGATGAACGCGCTGCTGCAGCATCGGGGCTACCAGCTCCTGACGGCGGGTCGCTCCATTGCCGTGCAGGGCTTCAACGAAAACCTGGGCGTGCTCGCCATGCTGGCCGTCTACGCCGGCCTGCTCGGGCTCGACTGGCCGATCGAGGCGATCATGACCTGCTTCGGCCTGGGCATCGCTGCAGGCGTGCTGCTGCTGGCGCTGCGTGCGAGGCGGCTGGCGCCCCTCGTCCACTGAGGTCGCCTAGTGGCGCGAGGTCGGCGGCGACGCAGCGACTTCGCGCATCACGCTTTCGATGTCGTCGAGGATGCGTGACCAGCCGTGCTCCGACATGGCTTGCGCGGCAGCAGCGCCGACGCGGCGCAACTCCGGATCGGAGGCGACACACGCAACGGCCGTGCGAAGGTAATCTGCATGGTCGCCGAATGCGGCGAGCCAGCCGGTGCGGCCGTGCGGCCCGTGGGCACCGTTCGTGATGGCGGTCGCCGCCGCGGCGTAGTCGAAAGCGACCACGGGCAGGCCGCTGGCCATCGCTTCCAGGGTCACGTTGCCGAAGGTTTCCGTGAGACTGGGAAAGAGGAAGAGGTCCGCGCTCGCGTAATGCGCGGCGAGATCGTCACCCGTGCGTGCGCCGGCAAAATGCGCATGGGCGCAACGCGCGCGCAACTGTGCCAGCATCGGCCCGTCGCCGACGACGACGAGGCGTGCCGGCGAAAGTCCTGCAGACTTGCGCTGCGCGGCGATCGCATCGAATGCCTCCGCCATCAGCATGAGATTCTTCTCGGCTGCCAGTCGGCCGACGCTGAGCACCACGAGATCGTCCCGGCCAGCGCCCCATTGCTGGCGCAGGCCATCGCTGCGCTGGCCGGGATGGAAGAACGCCGTGTCGACACCGCGCTGCACCACGCGCAGGCGCTCGAAGCCGCGACTGTCCAGATCCTGCAGCAGACCCTGGTTGGGCACCATCGTGATCTGCGTGCGGTTGTGGAAGCGCCGCAGGTAGGCTTGCACCGGCTTCTGCAGCCAGCCCACGCCGTAGTGGCGGGCGTACGAGTGGAAGTTGGTCCGGAAGTCCGAACTGACCGGCAGGCGCAATGTCTGCGCGGCCTGCAGCGCGGACCAGCCGAGCGGCCCCTCGGTGGCGATGTGGATCAGGTCGGGACGGCGCCATTTCCACAGGTTCACCATCGCGCGCCTGGACGGCATGCCCACGCGCATCTGCGGATAGCCGGGGATCGGCATGCCGCGCGTGAGGAAGTCCTGCAACTGTGCGCCGCTGCTCTCGCGTCCCTGGCGCGGGCGGATGACCTGCACATCGTGCGAGCGCGCGCGCAGTCCGTCGACCACGCGCGCGATGGTGCGTGCCACGCCGTTGATCTCCGGCGGATAGGTCTCGGTGACCAGTGCGATGCGCAGCGTGCGCTGCGTCATCGGCGTTTCGTCGATATCGAAGCTCTCGTGGGCGGGTTCGTGCATGCACGGATTGTTGGGAACGCGCGCAACACAAATATGACAACGCGGTACATGTGTCCAGGGCGTTGCAGTCACCGGCCTGTCATCAGGAATTCACGACACACGGGCACGCTCCGCAGCCAGACATTCCACCCCTGCCCGAAAGCACAAGGAGCCTGCATGAGCGGATTTTTCGAGGAGCTGAGAATCCAGCGCTGGGACGACCACCGCTACTACCATCACAGCCGCATCAACCAGGCGCTGCACCTGCTCAGCGCCCTGAGTTTCCTGACGGCTTATTGCCTGCTCATGGTCGACCCGGCCATTGCCGCGTTGCTCGCGTGGCTGGTGTCCATGACGAGCCGGCAGGCCGGCCACTTCTTCTTCGAGCCGCGCGGCTACGACGAAGTGAACCAGGCGACGCACGAGCACAAGGAAGAGATCAAGGTCGGCTACAACTTGCGCCGCAAGGTGGTGCTGATGACGCTGTGGGCGCTCTCGCCGGTGGCGTTGTACGTCGAGCCGTCGCTATGGGGATGGATGGAGCCCGCAACCGATGCGTCGCAGTACCTGCACAACCTCGGTCTCCTGTGGCTTGCGATCGGCGTGGGCGGCCTGCTGTTCCGCACCGTGCACCTGTTCTTCCTGAAGGATGTGAAGTCGGGCCTCGTGTGGGCCACCAAGATCCTCACCGACCCGTTCCATGACGTGAAGCTGTACTGGCGCGCGCCGCTGTTCCTGCTGCGCGGTGAACTGATCGACCCGATGATCAAGCACCAGCGGGTCTGAACCTGCGGAACCAGGCACGCAGCATTTCATGTGCGATCGTGCGTCTGATCTCCTTGTTCGTCTGCGTGGCGCCTTCGTGCCACCAGCCGTCCCGCTGCATGGCCAGGCCCGCTGCAACGAACGCGTCGGTCACGGCGTCGACATCGGCATCGGTGTAGTTCAGGCTGAAGATCAGCCGGCCGGTGCCGATCCAGCTCAATGCCAGGCCGTGCAGGCGCAGGTAGTACTGCAGCATCCAGTTGTAGCGCGACGGTGTCGTGTAAGTGAGCGTCCAGATGGACGAGAGATTCACCGCACGCACGGGGAGTCCGCTGGCCTGCATGCGTTCGTTGAAGCGCTGCGCATGGTGGTTCCAGCGTTCGTCGAGCCCTTCGTACAGCGCCCGCGTTGCCGGTTTGTCGAGGCGATGCAGGAAGGCATTCATCGCCCCCATCACGTATGGATGCGAATTGAACGTGCCGCGCGCAAAGCAGAGATCGGCCGGCCGGTCTTCGCGGTAGCGCTTCATCAGGTCGCGGCGACCGCACACCACGCCGACGGGCAGGCCGCCGCCGAGCGTCTTGCCATACGTCACCATGTCGGCGCGCACACCGAAATATTCCTGGGCGCCGCCGGGCGCGAGACGGAAGCCGACGAAGACTTCATCGAAGATCAGCACGATGTCCCGTGCGGTGCACACGTCGCGCAGTTCGTGCAGCCATTCCGTGTAAGCCGCGCGGTCGTAATGCGCGCCGCGCGAACTGTCCACCAGCGACGAATCGCCGGGAGCATTGGCATTGGGGTGCATCGCCTGCAGCGGGTTGACCAGCACGCAGGCGATGTCGCGGCGCGTGCGCAGCACACGCAGGGTGTTTTCGTGCATGTCGCGCAACGTGTAGGTCTCGCGTGCCGGCATGGGGTTGCCGGGGCCCGGCTGCACGTCTTCCCACCAGCCATGGTACGCGCCGCTGAAACGCACGAGGTAGCGGCGGCCGGTGTGGTAGCGCGCAAGGCGCACGGCCTGCATCACCGCCTCGGTGCCGGACATGTGGAACGACACCTGCTCCTGGCCGGAGATGACACGCAGGCGGCGCACGTTGTCCAGCATGCAGGGGTGATACGCGCCGAGCACCGGGCCGAGCGACGCCACGAGCGCGCTGCCGTCGGCAATGGTCTGCTTGTAAACGTCGTTACCCAGCAGGTTCACGCCGTAGGAACCGGTGAGATCGAGGAAGCGGTTGCCGTCCAGATCGGTCACGGTCACGCCGTCCGTGGCGACGACGCAGCTGCCCGTGCGCAGATGCTGCCGCAGATATGGGCTGTACTGGTAAGGGACGCGGTAGGCAGAAATGAATTGCAGGTCGGCCAGGCTGTCCTGCAGCTCGCTGGTGGCGGCCAGCGACTGCGCGAAGCGCCGTGCGAACTCGTCCGACAGGCGGGAAAGAGCGTCGCGCCGGCGCTGCACGACGGCGTCACCCGCTCCGTCGGAGTTGAAGAACATCGACTCGTCGTACGCGTAGCCGGGCAGTTGCCTGGCCACGCGCTTGGACCAGCGCGCATGGCCGGTGAGCGAGGGATGCTTGGCGCGCGACAGCAGCAGACGCTGCCATGCCTTGAGTCCGGCCCAGCCGATCAGGGCGAGGGCGGCGGCACCAGTCACGACGGTCGTGCCATTCATCAGGGTTTCATTCATTGCAGCAAGAGGCAGGAGTTCCCTGCTGCTTTTAAGCCCGGGATTTGACAGCGCCATGAAAATCCGGAACAGCCTGCGCCATCTGATGCAGAACGAGTCGCTCAATTTCTGGCTGACCAACGGCCTGCCGCGGCGCAGCGTCACCCGCTGGATGGGGCGCCTGAGCAAGGTGCGCGTGTGGCCGGTGCCCCAGGTGTCGATGGGGCTGTGGCGCCTGTTTACCGACGTCGATCTGGGCGATGCGAAGAAGTCACGCTTCGAGAGCCTGCACGACTGCTTCACGCGCGAATTGGTCGAGGGTGCGCGACTTGTCGATCGCCGGGCAAGCATTCTTTCCAGCCCCTGCGATGCGATCGTCGGTGCATGTGGGCATGTGAAGCGCCATGCGATGTTGCAGATCAAGGGTCAGACCTATGCACTCGACGATCTGCTGCTCGATGCGGCGCTGGCTGCGCATTTCGATGGCGGTACGTATGTGACGCTGCGCCTGACGTCCGCGATGTACCACCGCTTCCATGCACCGCACGACGGCGTGGTGACGCGCGTGCGTTACCTGCCCGGCGACGTGTGGAACGTGAACCCGCCGACGCTGCGGCGCGTGCCGCGCCTGTTCTGCCGCAACGAGCGGGCCGTGATCGAGATGCGCATCGACGCGGACGGGCACCGGCTGGCGCTGGTGCCCGTGGCGGCCATCCTTGTCGCGAGCCTGCGGCTGCATTTTGCGGACCTGCACCTGCACATCGACTACGACGGCCCGTCAGACGTGGCTTGCGACGCAAAGCTCGTCAAGGGGCAGGAGATGGGCTGGTTCGAACACGGCTCGACCATCATCGTGTTCGCGCCGCGCGGCTTCGCGCTGGCCGATGGCATCGGGACCGGACAGCGGATCCGCATGGGGCAGGCGCTGCTGCAGACGCCGGAATGAAAAAAGGGAGCCGCGAGGCTCCCTTTTCGTTGGCGGAGGTGGCTCGGGTCAGAGTACTTCGCTGGCGAAGTCCGCCAGGCGCGAACGTTCGCCGCGCGCCAGCGTGATGTGCCCGCTGTGAGGCCAACCCTTGAACTTGTCCACCGCGAACGTCAGGCCGGAAGAGCCTTCGGTGAGGTAGGGCGTGTCGATCTGCGCAAGGTTGCCCATGCAGATGATCTTGGTGCCCGGGCCTGCGCGCGTGATCAGCGTCTTCATCTGCTTGGGCGTCAGGTTCTGCGCCTCATCGATGATGACGTACTTGTTCAGGAAGGTGCGGCCGCGCATGAAGTTCATGCTCTTGATCTTGATGCGGCTGCGGATGAGTTCATTCGTCGCCGCACGGCCCCATTCGCCGGCGCTGGTCTCGGTCTTGGCCAGCACCTCGAGGTTGTCATCCAGCGCGCCCATCCACGGGCCCATCTTCTCTTCCTCGGTGCCGGGCAGGAAGCCGATGTCCTCGCCCACGCTTACCGTGGCGCGGGTCATGATGATCTCGGTGTAGCGGCGATCGTCCAGCACCTGTGTCAGGCCGGAAGCCAGCGCCATCAGCGTCTTGCCGGTACCGGCCGTGCCGGCGAGGGTGACGAAGTCCACTTCCGGGTCCATCAGCAGGTTCATCGCGAAATTCTGCTCGCGGTTGCGCGTGGTCACACCCCAGACCGAATTCTTCAGATGGCCGTAGTCCTTGAGCGTCTTGAGCACCGCCGTCTTGGCCCGGATCTCGGTGACGCGGGCGTACAGGCTCGGTTCACCGGGCGCTTCGAAGTACACGAACTGGTTGATCAGCAGATGCGGCACGATGGGGCCGGTGATGCGATAGAACGTGTGACTGCCGCTCTGCCAGCTTTCCACCGTCTTGCCGTGCTTGGCCCAGAAGTCTGCCGGCAGGGCGAGGGCACCCGAATACAGCAGGTCTCCGTCTTCCAGCGTCTTGTCGTTCTGGTAGTCCTCGGCGGCCAGACCGAGTGCGCGCGCCTTGACACGCATGTTGATGTCCTTGGACACCAGCACGACGTCGCGCGGCGCGTGCTGCTGTCGCAGTGCTTCGACAACGGTCAGGATCTGGTTGTCGGCCTTGCCCTGCGGCAGTACTGCGGGCAAGGTGGCTTCGAGCTGCTGCGTCTGGAAGAAAAGGCGACCGCCGGCTTCGCGGTGGCCGGTGGTGTTGAGCAGCAGGCCTTTGGCGATGTCGGCCCCTTGCGCGCCGGCCAGCGCGTCCAGCGTGCGGCTGGTCTGGCGGCCATTGCGGGCGACCTCGGTCATACCCTTCTTGTGACCATCGAGTTCTTCCAGCACGATCATCGGCAGGAAGATGTCGTGCTCCTCGAAGCGGTACAGGCACATCGGGTCGTGCAGCAGGACGTTGGTGTCCAGCACGAAGAGCTTGGTCGGCCCGGTGGATCGCGCCTTGCGCGTCGTGCGCGGCTGGCTGGCGGCTTCCCTGGCGTGGTTGTGTGCCGGGGCAGGGCTTCCTGACGGCGAGCCCACACGGGAAATCAACTCATCTGCTTCTTCGGCGAATCCGGCATCGCCGCCGCCCTGGCGCGCGTCGAACAGGTCGACCGCCTGCGGTTTTTCAGCCAGCGGACTGTCGCTGGTCCCCTGCGATTTTCGTGATGCCCTGGCCGGGTTTCTTGCAGGTGCCTCGTAGGCTTCCGGCACGAGAAGGGCTGCACGCTTGGTAGGGGCGGGGGGCAGTGGCATGGGGCAGAAGACTCCTGAAAGTGAGGGTCAAAAAGCGAAAAAGCCGCCTCGAGGCCAAGGCGGCTTTTTGGGGGGAAGCAGTTGCGAACTCCAACGGCATGCGAACCATTATGCATGACCGCGATGAAAAGCAACCCCTGCTTCCCGGGCTGTTGCCCGGATACGTCAGGAACCTGTTTCAGGCAGCTTTTTTCAGGGCCTTTACCGCCTTGAGGACTTCGTCGACATGGCCGGGCACCTTCAGGCCACGCCATTCCTGCTTGAGGATGCCATCGGGGCCGATCAGGAACGTGCTGCGTTCGATGCCCTTGACCTTCTTGCCGTACATGATCTTGTTCTTGACGACACCGAACATGTGGCACATCTTCTCTTCCGTGTCGGCGATGAGTTCGAACGGCAGTTCGAGCTTGGCCTTGAAGTCGTCGTGCGACTTCATGTTGTCGCGCGAGACGCCGAACACGGTGGCGCCGGCTTTCACGAAGTCTTTGTACTTGTCGCGGAACTGCATGGCTTCGGTCGTGCAACCGGGCGTGTTGTCCTTGGGGTAGAAGTACAGAACCAGGATCTGCCCGAGATGCGTGGTGTTGGACACCTTGATACCGCCGGTGGCGTTCGCTTCGAATTCGGGAATGAGTTTGTTGACAACGATCGCCATATGGATTTGTATCTCTGTGTATGTCCCGCTGGAACGGGGTTGCTCGTTGCTACACGGGGCCTCCGAGCCCCCCTTGCAACCCTCGATTTTACCCTGAAAAAGGGTACTCAGGGCACGGGCTCCACCAGCAAAGCCGCAATGACATGACGGCCTTCCCCGGCGAGGATGTTGTAGGTGCGGCAGGCGGCCTGCGTATCCATGGTTTCCACGCCGATGCGCCGCGCCATCAGGACGGAAAGCCAGGCCGGCGAGGGAAAGCGCAGCTTCTGGCCGCTGCCGAAAATGACCAGCTCGGGGGCCATTTCCGACAAGGTTGCAAAGTGTTCGGCGTCGAGATCGGCGAAGGCGGCCACCGGCCAGGGCGTCAGTTCACCGCGGGAGCCCACGAGCAGACTGGTTGTGAATTTCTCGCCGTTGACGCTCACCCAGTCAGGCCCGCAGGCGTTGATGGACTGGACGTCGAACTGGTCGGGTTGCAGCTTCATGGTGCAGGGTCTGTTGCGCTGCACTAAAACAATGCAGAACTGTGGTCAAATTATAGGTTTCCCCACTGCAAACCGCCTCCCGGAGGGACTTTGAAAGCGATCACGAAATCGGCCAAGCTGGCAAACGTCTGCTACGACATCCGTGGGCCCATCATGGACGCCGCCCGACAGATGGAAGAAGACGGCCACAAGATCATCAAGCTGAACATCGGCAATCTGGCCGCATTCGGCTTCGATGCGCCCGAGGAAATCCAGCAGGACATGATCCGCAACCTGCCGAATTCGGCCGGTTACTCCGACAGCAAGGGCATTTTCGCCGCGCGCAAGGCGGTGATGCACTACACGCAGCAACAGGGCATCAAGGGCGTCACGCTGGACGACATCTATCTGGGCAACGGCGCGAGCGAGCTGATCGTCATGGCGACCAATGCGTTGCTGGACAACGGCGACGAGTTGCTGCTGCCTTCGCCCGACTACCCGCTGTGGACCGCGGCTGCCAGCCTGTCCGGCGGCACACCTGTGCACTACATGTGCGAAGAGAAGAATGGCTGGATGCCGGACCTGGACGACATCCGCCGCAAGATCACGCCGGCGACCAAGGGCATCGTCGTCATCAACCCCAACAACCCGACCGGTGCGCTGTATTCCGACGAGACGCTCAAGGGCATCGTGAAGATCGCGCGTGAGCACGGCCTCGTGATCCTGGCCGATGAGGTGTACGACAAGGTGCTCTACGAAGACGTGAAGCACACGGCGATCGGCAGCCTTTCCGAAGACGTGCTCACGCTCACCTTCAATTCGCTGTCCAAGAGCTACCGCTCATGCGGTTACCGTGCGGGCTGGATGGTGGTGTCGGGCGACAGGAAGCCGGCCCGCGACTACATCGAGGGCCTGAACATGCTCTCGAACATGCGCCTGTGCGCCAATGTGCCGGGGCAATGGGCGATCCAGACGGCGCTGGGCGGTTACCAGAGCATCGATGAGCTGGTGCGTCCCGGCGGGCGGCTGCGTCGCCAGCGCGACCTGGCGCACGAACTCATCACCGCGATTCCCGGCGTGACCTGCGAAAAGCCGCAGGCTGCGCTGTACATGTTCCCCAGGCTCGACCCGGCGGTCTACCCGATCGTCGACGACCAGCAGTTCTTCATGGAGCTGCTGCAGGAGACGCGTGTGATGCTGGTGCAGGGCTCGGGCTTCAACTACCCGGACAACCAGCATTTCCGCATCGTCTTCCTGCCGCATGAAGACGACCTGCGCGAAGCCATCAACCGCATTGCGCGCTTCCTCGCGCAGTACCGCGAACGCGCAGGCACGATGCGCCTCGTTGCGTGAACCAAGAATCATCAGTACCGGGTTTCAAATGAAAGCGATTCAAGTAGGCCTGCTGGGCATCGGCACGGTAGGCAGCGGCACGTTCAACGTGCTCCAGCGCAACCAGGAGGAGATCAAGCGCCGCGCAGGCCGTGGCATCGAGATCACCATGGTGGCGGACCTGGACACCGTGCGCGCGCAGCAGGTGGTGGGCGACAGCGTGAAGGTGGTGAACGACGCCCGTGCGGTGATCGCCAATCCGGAGATCGACATCGTGGTCGAGCTGATCGGCGGCTATGGCATCGCGCGCCAGCTGGTCATGGAGGCCATCGAGGCCGGCAAGCATGTGGTTACCGCCAACAAGGCGTTGCTGGCCGTGCACGGCACCGAGATCTTCGCCGCCGCGCACCGCAAGGGCGTGATGGTGGCATTCGAAGCGGCGGTGGCCGGCGGCATCCCGATCATCAAGGCGCTGCGTGAAGGCCTGACCGCCAACAGCATCCAGTGGATCGCCGGCATCATCAACGGCACCACGAACTTCATCTTGTCCGAGATGCGCGACAAAGGGCTCGATTTCGATGTCGTGCTCAAGGAAGCCCAGCGCCTGGGTTACGCCGAAGCCGATCCGACTTTCGACATCGAAGGCGTCGATGCGGCGCATAAGGCAACGATCATGAGCGCCATCGCGTTCGGCATTCCGGTGCAGTTCGACAAGGCGCACGTCGAAGGCATCACGAAGCTGGCTGCCCAGGACATCCGCTACGCCGAACAGCTCGGCTATCGCATCAAGCTGCTGGGCATCACCAAGCGCACGCCCAAGGGCATCGAGCTGCGCGTGCACCCGAGCCTGGTGCCTTCCAAGCGCCTGCTGGCCAACGTCGAGGGCGCGATGAACGCAGTCGTCGTGAACGGCGATGCCGTCGGTACCACGCTTTACTACGGCAAGGGCGCGGGCAGCGAGCCCACGGCAAGTTCCGTGATTGCCGACCTGGTGGACATTACGCGCCTGCACACGGCCGACGCTGCGCAGCGCGTGCCGCACCTGGCTTTCCAGCCCGACGCGATGAGCGACCTGCCGGTGTTGCCGATGGGCGAGATCGTCACCAGCTACTACTTGCGGCTGCTCGTGGCGGATGAGGCAGGCGTGCTGGCCAGGGTGACCGGCATTTTGGCCGGTGCCGGCATCAGCATTGACGCCGTGCTGCAGCGCGAAGCTTCCGAAGGCGAGAACCAGACCGACCTGATCATCCTCACGCACGACTGCGTGGAAGCGCGAATGAACGACGCCATCGCGCAGATGCAGGCTCTGCCCACGGTGCTTGCACCCATCATCCGCATCCGCAAGGAAGAGCTCAAGTAATGTTCTACGTCTCGACGCGCGGCGACCCGCAGCGACGCGCTTTCTGCGAAATCCTTCTCGAAGGGCTGGCACCCGACGGTGGCCTGTATCTGCCCAAGGCTTATCCGCAGGTGAGCGACGCCATGCTCACGCGCTGGCGTGGCCTGCCGTATGCGGAACTCGCGTTCGAAATCCTCTCGCTCTACATCCACGACATTCCGCCTGCCGACCTGCGCGCGCTGTGCGCGAAGACTTACACGGCGCAGGTTTTCGGCACGGAGGAAATCGTGCCCTTGCGCAAGCTGGAAGACGGCGTATACCTCGAAGCCCTTTCCAACGGCCCGACGCTGGCCTTCAAGGACATGGCGATGCAGTTGCTGGGCAACCTGTTCGAGTACGAACTGGCGCGCCGCGGCGAAGAGCTCAACATCCTCGGCGCGACCAGCGGCGACACCGGCAGCGCGGCCGAATACGCCATGCGCGGCAAGAAGGGCGTGCGCGTCTTCATGACGTCGCCTCACGGCCGCATGAGCCCGTTCCAGCAGGCGCAGATGTTCAGCCTGCAGGACGCGAACATCCACAACCTCGCGATCCGTGGCGTCTTCGACGATTGCCAGGACATCGTGAAGGCGGTCTCCAACGACCTCGACTTCAAGCGCAAGTACCGCATCGGCACCGTGAACTCCATCAACTGGGCGCGCCTGCTCGCGCAGGTGGTTTACTACTTCGCGGGCTACTTCCAGGCAACGCGGTCCAACGACCAGAAGGTCAGTTTCACCGTGCCGTCGGGCAACTTCGGCAACGTCTGTGCGGGCCATGTCGCGCGCATGATGGGTCTGCCCGTCGGGAAGCTCGTGGTCGCCACCAACGAGAACGACGTGCTCGACGAGTTCTTCCGTACGGGCCTCTATCGCGTGCGCGGCGCGGCCGACACGCACGAGACCTCGAGCCCGTCGATGGACATCTCCAAGGCGTCGAACTTCGAACGATTCGTCTTCGACCTGCTGGGTCGTGACGCCGCGCGTACGAAGGACCTGTTCGGCGCGCAGATCGCCGGCAAGGGCCAGTTCGATCTGGGCGAGGACGCGCTGTTCGCCGAAGCGGCCACGCGTTATGGCTTCGCCAGCGGCAAGAGCACGCACGCCGATCGCCTGGCCACCATCCGCGACACGTGGCAACGCTTCGGTACGATGATCGACACGCACACCGCGGACGGCTTGAAGGTGGCGCGCGGGCAGTTGAAGTCCGGCACGCCGATGATCGTGCTGGAGACCGCATTGCCCATCAAGTTCGCAGAGACCATCCGCGAGGCGCTGGGCATGGAGCCCGAGCGGCCGGCGGGGCTCGAAGGTATCGAGACCCTGCCGAAAAAGGTCACTGTGCTGGACGCGGACAAGACGCTGGTGATGGACTACATTGCCAGCCACTGCAACTGAAGATCCACCAGGAGCTCCGCTTTGAACGTCGTCGCCATCGCAGGCTATTCCGGCTCGGGCAAGACCACGCTGGTGGAGAGCCTGATCCCGGCCCTCAAGCTGCGGGGCCAGCGCGTGTCGGTGGTCAAGCATGCGCATCACAAGTTCGACATCGACCACGAAGGCAAGGACACCTGGCGTCATCGCGAAGCGGGCGCATTCGAAGTGGTCGTGGCGTCCAGCCGCCGGCTTGCGCTGATGCGTGAGTTCGAGAAGGAGTCCGAGCTCAGCGTGCATCACCTCATTGCCGAGCTGTACGACGGCGTCGACTGGGTGCTGGTCGAAGGCTTCAAGCAGAGTGATCTCTGCAAGCTCGAAGTGTGGCGCCCGTCGACGGGCAAGAGGGCGCTCTATCCGGATGACGATTTCGTCGTGGCCATCGCCACCGACGCGCCCGACCGCCTGCCCGAGCAAACGCTGCGCCCGGTGCTCGACGTGAACGATGCCGACACGATTGCGCAATGGCTGATGGAAAACGCCCACCGCTTCGAATACCGCGACGAGTCCTACGTCCCATGAACGCCTCGCGCCAACCCTTGAAGCCGCTCGACGAGGCCTTGGCCGACCTGCTGCAGCACGCGGTGCGGCTGGGTGAAGTCGAGCGCGTCTCTACCTTCGATGCCGACGGCCGCGTGCTTGCGCAGGACGTCACGTCCTTGCTTCAGGTGCCGCCGCAGGACAACAGTTCCATGGACGGATACGCCGTCCGCCTGGCTGACGTGGCGCAAGCGGGTGCAGTGCTGGAGGTGACGCAACGCATCCCCGCCGGCGCATCGGGCGCACCGCTCGGATCCGGTACCGCCGCACGCATCTTCACCGGCGCGCCCATTCCCGAAGGCGCGGACGCCGTGGTCATGCAGGAAGACGTCGAGGCCTTCGAGGTCGACGGCAGGCCGATGGCGCGCATCAACGCGGTGCCCAAGGACGGACAGTGGATCCGCCGCAGCGGTGAAGACATCCTGCGCGGCACGGTGGTGCTCCAAAGTGGCACGCGGCTGGGTCCGGCGGCGCTGGGCATGGCGGCGAGCGTGGGCATGGCCGAACTGGTCGTGGCACGCAAGCCGCGCGTCGCGCTGTTTTCTACCGGCGACGAGCTCGTCATGCCCGGTGCGGTGGCACCCGCGGACATGAAGCCGGGCGCGATCTACAACTCCAACCGGTTCTTCCTGCGCAGCCTGCTGCTGCGGCTGGGCTGCGAGGTGACAGACCTTGGCATCGTGCCCGACCGGCGGGACGCGACGCTCCAGGCGCTGCGCGATGCTGCCGCATCCAGCGACCTCATCCTCACGAGCGGCGGCGTTTCCGTCGGCGAGGAAGACCACATCAAGCCGGCCGTACAGACGCTGGGCGAATTGCATCTCTGGCAGATCGCCATGAAGCCCGGCAAGCCGTTTGCCTACGGCAGGGTCGGCAAGGCCCATTTCATCGGGTTGCCGGGCAACCCCGTGTCCAGCTTCGTGACTTTTCTTGTGCTGGTCCGTCCGTTCCTGCTGTGCATGCAGGGCGTCCAGGGGACACAGGCCCATGCGTTGCCGGCGCTCCTCCTGCCTGCCCACTTCGACTGGCCGCGTCCGGACAAGCGCCGCGAATTCCTGCGTGTGCGCATCAACGCAGCCGGCGGCCTGGATCTGTTTCCCAACCAGAGTTCGGGCGTGCTGACCTCGGTGGCGTGGGGCGATGGTGTGGTGGATGTGCCGGCCGGCCAGACGATCGCACATGGCGACGCCGTGCGGTTCACGTCGTTCTCGCAATTGCTGGCCTGAGCACCGCATGAAGATCCAGATACGCTATTTCGCATCGGTCCGCGAAGCCGTCGGCCAGGCCCAGGAACTGGTGGAAACGCAGGCCACCACGGCAGGGCAACTGCGCGACGAGCTCATCGCCCGCGGTGGCGCGTGGGCGGAAGCGCTGGCCCGTGGCAAGGCGGTCCGTGTGGCGGTGCAGCAGCTCATGAGTGCCGAAACCACCGAGCTGAAGGACGGCGACGAAGTCGCGTTCTTTCCCCCCGTCACGGGCGGCTGATCCCGCGCAGCCCACGGGGTGTGTCGCGGTGTAACGCTGCGAACACGTTGTCACATAAGGGTGACACAATCATCGGCTATGTCTTTTCCGCCCCCGTTCCGGGCCCACGTTTCCATCCAGACCGGCGACTTCGACCTCAGTGACGAAGTGATGGCGCTTCGCCAGCAGGACAGCCGGGTCGGTGCCGTCTGCAGTTTCGTCGGCACCGTGCGCGATCGCAGCGAAGGCCAGTCGGTCGCTTCGATGGAACTGGAGCACTACCCCGGCATGACCGAGAAGGCCATCGAAGCCATGATCGACGAGGCACGCCGCCGCTTCGACATCTTCGGTGCGCGCGTGATCCATCGCGTCGGCCATCTCGAGCCCGCCGATCAGATCGTGCTGGTGGCCGTCACCTCGGCGCACCGTGGTGCTTCGTTCGAAGCCTGTGAATTCCTGATGGACTACCTCAAGACGCAGGCACCGTTCTGGAAGAAGGAAGCCACGCCAGAAGGTGCTCGCTGGGTCGATGCCCGCGTGACGGACGACGCGGCGCTTGCGCGTTGGGGCATCACGTCCGGGAACGCCTGACCAGGACATCGAATTTCCGCATGCAGGACTCGCAGTTTTCACCGTTCGACCCGACCCGTCCGCGCAACTGGCGCAATGCTTTTCCGGTCGCACTCGAGGGCGCGGGATTCGGCATTCCAGTCACCGTGGGTTCGGTGGCGCTGCTGTTCAACCGGATCGATCCGCAGTGGATGGCGGCCGGGCTGCTGGCTGCCCTGCTGGGTCTGGCGTTGATGCACCTGCTGGTCGCGCGCAGCGGCCGGCCCATGGTGCATGCCGTGCGGGTGATGGAAGTGACCATGATGCTGGGCTTCCTCGATCACTTCATCGCGAAGATGCCGGGCTGGGGCTTGCCCGATACGCCGGCCAACCGCCTCATGCTGGTGATGGCCGTGACTGCAGGGGCCGCGCTAATCCTGCCGCTTGGCTACGCGTTGCGGCTCCAGCGGTTCGCCCGGATGATTCCCGCGCCGGTATTCGCCGGCTTCAGCACGGCACTGGCCATCACGCTCTGGATCTCGCAGATCGGTGTGCTGTGGACGGCATGGCCGGCGGAGGGCGCATGGTTTCCCGTCATTGCCCTGATCGTGCTGGGCGTGGCCATTGCCGCGGAGCGCTGGCTGCGGGGCTGGCCGCCCGGGCTCGTGGGGATGATCGCGTCTTCGCTGGCTGCAGCGGCGGTGGCCGCTGCCGGATGGCACGTGTTCGGCGCGGTGAAGGTCGGATCGTTGCAGGCGACCTTGCCCATTTCGCTCGTGGACTGGTCGGCGCTGTGGGCACCGCAGGTCAACACGGTCAGCCTGTTGCGCGACGTCGTGCTCGCCAGCTCGACGCTCGCATTGCTCGTGTTCCTCAACACCATCGTGAACGAGGAGGCGGTGAACCAGATGGACGAGCGCCGCGCCACGCCGCTTGGCTGGGTGCGTGTGTCGCTGGGCCAGATCGCCGCGTCGTTCATGGGTTCGCCGCTCATCACGGCTGCCATCGGGCCCACCCGCGCCGCCGTCCGCGTGGGATGGCTGGACTGGCGCGCGATGGGCCTCATCGCTGCCGCCGCGCTGGCGGTATTGGCCAGCGGCGTACTGTCGCTTGTGCCGCTGGCGGCCGTCTGCGGCCTGCTTCTGTATGACGGCTGGCAGGCCTTCGACCGGCCGAGCCTCGCCATGGCCGTGCGCCGCTTGCGCGGACAGCCGATGGTGCTCAGCGAGCGGGAAGACCTCGTCACGGTGGGGCTGGTCGTGGCTTCCGCCGTGCTGTTCAACATGGTGATCGGGGTCTTCGTGGGTGTGTTCGCCGGTCTGGTGCTCTATGCATGGCGCAATGGCCGCCGGCTGGCACGCACGGTGACCACCGGCATGGAAGTGCGCTCGCGCTGCACGCGCTCGGCGCACGACACCGCGCTGCTGGCGACACGCGCAGACCGCGTGCGTTTCATCGTGCTCGAGGGCGCGCTGTTCTTCGGCGCGGCCAGCACGCTGCAGACGCTGCTGCGTGAGCAGAGCGCGCCCGGCCACTACATCGTGGTGGACTGGTCCAACGTCGTCAGCGCGGACAGCACTGTCGCGCGGTCTTTCATCCGTGCTGCGGCTGACTCGAAGAGCGGCGGCGCGCAGGTCGCTGTCTCGGGCATCGACGGCGCCGGCTCGCAACTGGCGGACACCTTGCGTGCGGCGGGGCTGTTGTTGCCGGTGTTCCCGGACTCCGACCGGGCGCTCGAGTGGGCCGAGAACGAGGTGATTGCCGTTGC
Source organism: Variovorax sp. VNK109 (assembly GCF_049445855.1). Classification (NCBI taxonomy): domain Bacteria; kingdom Pseudomonadati; phylum Pseudomonadota; class Betaproteobacteria; order Burkholderiales; family Comamonadaceae; genus Variovorax; species Variovorax sp. VNK109. The sequence goes on from NZ_JBMSDV010000002.1 coordinate 353,801, forward strand.
GCGCGCAGGCGAGGCCGCGCAGTCACCGGAGGGCACCATGCTCCAGGAAGCGCTGTCGCTGATGGAGGGGCTCAACCCGGAACGCCGCGACGCCATCGAAGCCTTGTTCGAACAGCGATTCCTGCGTGCCGGCGAGACAGTGTTCCATGTGGGCCAGCGTGACAGCGAACTGATGGTCATCCTCAAGGGCAGTGTGGACGTGCTTGTTCCGCGCGACGAAGGGCACGACATCCGGCTCGCGCGCATCCGCAGGGGCGCCATGCTGGGCGAACTGAGCTTCCTGGACGCATCGGCGCGGGGCGCGACGGCTGTCGCAACCGAAGACCTGTTGCTCGGCGTGCTGACGCGCGAGCGCTTCGACCGGTTCGCAAAGGACTATCCCGAGGCCGGCCGTCAGGTGCTGACCAACCTGGCGCTCGACCTGGCCGTGCGGCTGCGGCGCACCAACCAGATGGCGGTCAGCAGCGCGCGTTGAAGCCGCGTCGAAGCTGGCGGTGCCCGGTTGCCAGGGCAAGGTTTTTCTTGAAATGCTGCGGATAACCCCTATTTCCTGGGGAGTTTGGAGAATTCGGACATGCGTCAAGACAAGCTCACCACCAAGTTCCAGGAAGCGCTGGGCGACGCCCAGTCGCTGGCGCTGGGCGCCGACAACGCCTACATCGAACCCGTTCACTTGCTGGCCGCCATGCTGCGCCAGCAGGACGGCCCGCGCGCGCTGATCGAGCGCGCCGGGGCCAATGCCACCGGCCTGCTGGCCGCCGCCGAAGAAGGCATCAAGCGCCTGCCGCAAGTGCAAGGCCAGGACCAGATCCAGGTCGGCCCCGAGCTGGTGAAGCTGCTGCAGGCCACCGAGAAGGAATCCATCAAGCGCGGTGACCAGTTCATCGCGGGCGAGTTGTTCCTGCTGGCCGTGCTCGACAGCAAGAACGACGTGGCGCGCATGGCCAAGGAAAACGGCCTGACGCGCAAGTCGCTCGAGGCCGCCATCGACGCGGTGCGCGGCGGGCAGGGCGTGAACAGCGCCGACGCCGAAGGCCAGCGCGAAGCGCTCAAGAAATACACGCTCGACCTCACCGAACGCGCACGCATCGGCAAGCTCGACCCGGTCATCGGCCGCGACGAGGAAATCCGCCGAGCCATCCAGGTGCTTCAGCGCCGCAGCAAGAACAACCCTGTGCTCATCGGCGAACCCGGCGTCGGCAAGACCGCCATCGTCGAAGGTCTGGCGCAGCGCATCGTCTCGGGTGAAGTGCCCGATTCGCTCAAGGGCAAGCGCGTGCTGTCGCTCGACATGGCTGCGCTGCTGGCCGGTGCCAAGTTCCGCGGCGAGTTCGAAGAGCGGCTGAAAACCGTGCTGAATGAACTGGCCAAGGACGAAGGTCAGACCATCGTCTTCATCGACGAGCTGCACACCATGGTGGGCGCCGGCAAGGCCGAAGGCGCGATGGATGCCGGCAACATGCTCAAGCCCGCGCTCGCACGTGGCGAACTGCATTGCGTTGGCGCGACGACGCTCGACGAATACCGCAAGTACATCGAAAAGGACGCCGCGCTGGAGCGCCGCTTCCAGAAGATCCTCGTGGGCGAGCCGAGCGTGGAGGCGACTATCGCCATCCTGCGCGGTCTGCAGGAGAAGTACGAAGTCCACCATGGCGTGGAGATCACCGACCCGGCCATCGTCGCTGCGGCGGAACTCTCCGACCGCTACATCACCGACCGCTTCCTGCCGGACAAGGCGATCGACCTGATCGACGAGGCGGCAGCCAAGATCAAGATCGAGATGGACTCCAAGCCCGAGGTGATGGACCGGCTCGACCGCCGCATCATCCAGCTCAAGATCGAGCGCGAAGCCGTTCGCAAGGAAAAGGACGAAGCCTCGCAGAAGCGCCTGACGCTGATCGAGGAAGAGATCGGCAAGGTCGAGAAGGAGTACGCCGATCTCGACGACATCTGGAAGGCAGAGAAGGCGCAGGCCCAGGGCAGTGCGCACATCAAGGAAGAGATCGATCGCATCAAGTTCCAGATCGAGGAACTCACGCGCAAGGGTGACTTCAACAAGGTCGCCGAATTGCAGTACGGCAAGCTGCCCGAGTTGCAGCGCCGCGAGAAGGAAGCGCAGGCCAAGGAATCCGAAGGTGGTGAGGTCAAGCGCAACCAGCTGATGCGCAACGAAGTCGGGGCGGAGGAAATCGCCGAGGTCGTTTCGCGCGCCACCGGCATTCCGGTCGCGAAGATGCTGCAGGGCGAGCGCGAGAAGCTGCTGCAGATGGAAGACAAGCTGCATGAGCGTGTGGTCGGGCAGGACGAGGCGATCGTCGCCGTGGCCAACGCCATCCGCCGCTCGCGTTCGGGCCTGTCGGACCCGAACCGGCCGACCGGCTCGTTCCTGTTCCTCGGCCCCACCGGCGTGGGCAAGACGGAACTGTGCAAGGCACTGGCTGGCTTCCTGTTCGACAGCGAAGACCACCTCATCCGCATCGACATGAGCGAGTTCATGGAGAAGCATTCGGTCGCACGCCTGATCGGCGCGCCGCCCGGCTACGTGGGCTACGAAGAAGGCGGCTACCTGACGGAAGCGGTTCGCCGCAAGCCGTACAGCGTGGTACTGCTGGACGAAGTCGAGAAGGCGCATCCGGACGTGTTCAACGTGCTGCTGCAGGTGCTGGACGATGGCCGCCTGACCGACGGGCAGGGACGCACCGTGGACTTCAAGAACACCGTGATCGTGATGACCAGCAATATCGGCTCGCCCATCATCCAGTCGATGGTCGGCAAGCCGGCTGAAGAGATCAAGGAAGCGGTGTGGGACGAGCTCAAGAATTACTTCCGCCCCGAGTTCCTGAACCGCATCGACGAGACGGTGGTGTTCCACGCGCTCGACGCGAAGAACATCGAGTCCATCGCGGCCATCCAGCTCAAGGTGCTGCAGGCGCGCCTGGCGAAGATGGACCTGGTGCTGGACGTGTCGCCGGCGGCGCTGGCCGAGATCGCCAAGGTCGGCTTCGACCCGGTGTTCGGCGCGCGGCCGCTCAAGCGGGCCATCCAGCAGCGCATCGAGAACCCGCTGTCGAAACTTTTACTTGAAGGGCGATTCCCACCCAAGAGCGCGATCCCGGTCGATGTCGATCCGGTGCGCGACCCGGGTGTGTTCAAGTTCGACCGTGCCGTCGGCTAAAAGGAGTGCGTTGATTGACTGATCTGTTCGGCAGCCTTGTCCGTTTCACGTTGCGCGTGATCTTCTTCCTGTTCGGGCTGCTGTTCGCTGCGAGCGTGCTGGTGGCCGTGCTGTTCATTGCGGCACTCTGGGGCGTTCGCGCGCTGTGGGCGCGGCTCACGGGGCGACCGGTCACGCCGTGGGTGATGCGGATCGACCCGCGTGCAGGGTTCCGCCGCTACAACGATGTGGCCGCGGGTGCTGAGGCAGAGCCTGAAAAGACCGGCGCCGAGCGCGCGGCAGCCCGCGCGCTGGGGCAGGGCGGTCGGGCGGACGTGGAAGACGCGCAGCCGCGTGAACCGGCAGGCCGCTGACGCAGGCTGTTCCGGCCCGGCGGGCCGGCGACTTCACACAGACTTCACAGAGGACGCATACCGCGTTCCCAACCGGCGGGAAGAATCGCCGGCATGACGCATCTCACCATCCACGGCGGCCGGCCGCTCTCCGGCACCATCGTCCCCTCGGCGAACAAGAACGCCGTGCTGCCCGTGCTCTGCGCGACGCTGCTCACGGACCAGCCCGTCCGGCTGCTCAATGTGCCGGACATCACCGATGTGCGCCGGATCCTGGATATCTTCGCCATGCTGGGCAGCGACGTGGCGATCGACTGGGAGTCCGGCACGCTCGACCTGCACCATCGCGACACGCGTTTCGACCCTGCCGTTCACAGGTTGCCCGAAGCCATGCGCTCGTCCGTCATGCTGGTGCCGCCGCTGCTCGCGCGCTTCGGCCAGGCGCGCATCGAGGCGGACGTGAAGGGCTGCACGCTGGGCGTGCGCGAGATCGATCCGCACATCGAAGTGTTCGAGCGTTTCGGCGCGCAGGTGGTGCGGCATGACGACGCGATCGCCGTGCACGCACCGCGTGGCCTGAAGGCGAATGACCACTGGCTCGACTACGCGTCGGTCACGACCACCGAGAACTTCGTGCTCTGCGCCGCGATGGCTGGCGGCACCTCGTCGCTGACCAATGCCGCCTCCGAGCCGCACGTGCAGGAGTTCTGCCGCTTCATGGCGGCGATCGGGGTGCCGGTGGAGGGCATCGGCACGTCGCGCATCGCGGTGACGGGCGGGGCTGGGCTCACCGGCTGCGAGTTTTGCTTCATCGAAGACTTCCACGAGGTAACGACCTTCCTCGCGCTCGGCGCGATCACCGGCGGACAGGTCCGGGTGAAGAACAGCGCGCCGGCGCAGTTTCCGCTGATCGACCGCACCTTTGCGAAATTCGGCGTGCACGTGCGCCACGAAGACGGCTGGTCCATCGCGACGACGGACGGCTCGCTCGCCGTGCGTCCGCCGTTCACGCAGAACCTGTTGCCCAAGATCGAGGCTGCGCCGTGGCCGTACCTGCCGGTGGATCTGCTGCCGATCTTCATCGCACTCGGCGTGCGTGCGCACGGCAGCGCGATGTTCTGGAACAAGGTGTACGACGGTGCCATGGGGTGGACGAGCGAACTCTCGAAATTCGGCGCACACGTGATGCTGGCCGACCCGCACCGGCTGGTCACCTTCGGTGGACTCAGGCTGTCTCCTGCACGGGTGGAAAGCCCCTACATCATCCGCGTGGCCATCGCGTTGCTCATGGTGGCAGCCAGCACCGAAGGCCGCTCGGAGATCATGAATGCAGACCCGATCCGTCGCGCGCACCCGCGCTTCGTGGAAAACCTGCGTCTGCTGGGCGCGGACATCGCGTGGAAGACGGGCGCAAGCGAAGGCGCGCTCAGGCAATCGCACGCGGCTGGAACGCCCGGGGCGGCTGTCCCATCGCCGACTTGAACATCGCGCTGAATGCGCTTTCGCTGCTGTAGCCGGTAGCCTGTGCGACGTGGCTCACCGGCATGGCGCGTGCGAGCATGGGAAGCGCATGGGCCAGTACGACCTGCTGCCGCCACTGCTGGTAGCTCAGGCCGAGTTCATCGCGGAACAGGCGCGCCATGGTGCGCTCGCTCGCGCCGACATCCGCCGCCCATTCACCGAGCGTGGCGCGCTTTGCGGGTTCCTTCATCACCGCATCGCACAGCGCGCGCAAGCGCTTGTCGCCGGTCAGTGCCGAAGGCAGCGGCACGCCCAGGGCGGGCATGTCGCGCGAGCCCGACTGGCGCAGTTCGTCGAGCACGAGCGAGGTGAGCAGCACCTCGCGCGCGGGCGGCAGCGGTTCGCCGACCGGTGCGTCCAGCGCCTGCACGAGTTCTCGCAGCAGCGGCGTCACTTCGAGCATGCGGCAGCCGTGCCAACCGCCGGGCGTCACAGACTCGTGCATGTACAGCGTGCGGAACTCGGCGGCCTCGATCACCGTGATCGCGTGCAGCGATCGCGGCTCGATCCACACCGCGCGCGACGGCGGGACGATGTAGGTCATTCCGTTATCCCCCGGCCCATCGGGCAGGGCGCTCACCTGCAGGATGCCGCTGGCGCAATACGCCAGTTGCGCCCAGGGGTGACGGTGCGGCTCGAAGTGCGCGTCCATGGGCATCGAGCGGGCGCGCACGCGAACGGGCCGCGCCCGATCGGGTGTGAACGGGTCGGTGTCACCGACCGGCGTGGGGACGGGGTGCAGCTTGCGGGGCATGGCGCTGTTTCATGGTTGGCCGGATTTCGCAGGTGAATGGCGTTCTGTCGCATTCCGGAATTGCATCCCGATACTACGATAGCGTCCATGACAAATACAACAGCCATGAATCTTCCCGGCGGCGTGCCACTGAGACAGGACGCCGGCGTGATCGGCCTCGTCGGCATCGCGCACCTCATCAGTCATTTCAGCCAGCTCCTGCTGCCGCCGCTTTTCCCGTGGCTCAAGACCGAGTTCAACGTGAGCTATGCGGAACTGGGCTTCCTCATGACCGTGTTTTTCGTCGTCTCCTGCGCGGTGCAGGCGGCGTCGGGCTTCCTGGTGGACAGGATGGGCCCGCGTCCGATCCTCTTCGCAGGCCTGGCACTGCTGGGGCTGGCCGCTTTCGGCTTCGCGGCGAGCACGAGCTACTGGATGCTCACGCTGTTCGTCGTGGTCGCAGGCCTGGGCAATGGGGTGTTCCATCCGGTGGACTACACCCTCATCAACCGCAAGGTCAGCAGTCCGCGCCTGGGGCACGCGTACAGTTTCCATGGCATCACGGGCAGCCTGGGCTGGGCGCTCGCGCCTGCGTTGCTGGTGCCGGTCGCCATTGCCTATTCTTGGCGCGCGGCCCTCGTGGTCGCCGGCGTGCTGGCATTCGTGGTGCTGGCGGTGCTGCTGTTCCACCGCGAGAAGCTCGACCTGCCGGCCGGCGTTGCAAGCACGAAGAAGCAGGCCGCCACCACGGGCGCGAGCAACTTCGGCTTTCTCTCGATTCCCGCCGTGTGGATGTGTTTCTCGTTCTTCTTCTTTTATGCGGCGGCACTGAGCATCGTCCAGACCTTCGCGCCGCAGGCAGCGGCCCAGTTGCATTCGGTCGATCCACGGCTGGTGGCCATGTGCCTCACGGTCTACATGGTTGCGAGTGCCGGCGGCATGGTGCTCGGCGGGTTCCTCGCGGCCAATCCGGAGCGGTGCGAGCGCGTGGTGGGCATCGGATTCGGGCTCGCGTCGATGCTGGCCCTCGTGATGGGCTTCGGTACGTTCTCCGGCGTGTTCGTGCCTGTGCTGTTCGGCATGATGGGCTTCTGCGTCGGCATCTCGGGCCCGTCGCGCGACCTGATCGTCAAACGGTCCACGCCCGACAACGCGTCAGGCCGTGTCTACGGCGTGGTGTATTCGGGTCTGGACATCGGCCAGGCCATCGCCCCACTGGTCTTCGGGCCGATGATGGACCATGGCCAGTACACCGGCATCTGGATCGGCCTTGCGGCGGTGCAGGGCGTGCTCATCGTCAGCGCATTCAACGTGCGCAAGGCACGGCGCACCGAGCTGCAGCCGGCCTGATGCGCCCGACACCGGTCCCGTGGATTCGCTGACCCTCATCCTCGTCGTCGGCGCCGCAGCGGCCGGCTTCGTGCAAGGGCTGTCGGGCTTCGCGTTCGGCCTGGTCGCCATGTCTTTCTGGGCGTGGACGGTACCGCCCCAGCTCGCAGCGGTGATGGCGGTGTTCGGCGCGCTCACGGGGCAGACGCTGGCCGCCGTCACCGTGCGGCGCGGCTTCAACCTGACGTTGCTCTGGCCCTTTCTCGCCGGCGGGCTGGTGGGTGTGCCCATCGGCGTGTGGCTGCTGCCGATGCTCGACGTGCAGGTGTTCAAGGCCTGTCTCGGCCTGCTGCTGGTGACCTGGTGCCCGGTGATGCTGATGACCGCCCACCTGCCAGCCGTGAAGTTCGGCGGCCGCTGGATGGATTCAGTGGCCGGCTGGTGCGGCGGAATCATGGGCGGCATCGGCGGTTTCGCCGGTGCGATCCCCACGCTCTGGTGCACCTTGCGCCGCATGCCCAAGGACACGCAGCGCGCGGTGATCCAGAACTTCAATCTGGCGGTCCTGATCGTCGCCTTCGCCATGCAGATCGGCGCGGGCCTCGTCACACGCGACATGCTGCCGTACTTCGCGTGGGTCGCTCCTGCAATGCTGATCCCCACGCTGCTCGGCGCGCGCCTTTACATCGGCATCAGCGAAGCCACGTTCCGCAAGATCGTGCTCGGCCTGCTGACGGCATCGGGCGTGGCCTTGCTGGCCTCGTCCGTGCCGGCCTTGCTCAACCACTGACCAGTTCGCGCAGGCTGTGGACCGTCTGCACGACGGCACGTGCCGCTTCCGTGCCCTTGATGCCGAAGTGGCGGTGGAAATACTTGCGGTGCTCCACATGTTCGTGGAAGTGGTGCGGCGTGAGCACCGCGGACATCACGGGTAGGTCCGTCTCGAGTTGCACGGTCATCAGCGCCTGCACGACCGTCTGCGCGACGAACTCGTGGCGGTAGATGCCGCCGTCCACCACCAGGGCGCAGGCGACGATGGCCGCATATCGCCCCGTCTTCGCGAGCCGCCGTGCATGCAGCGGGATCTCGAACGCGCCGGGCACGCGAACGATGTCGATCGCGTCTTCGGCGACGCCGTAACGTGCCATTTCAGCGATGAACGCCAAGCGCGCCTGTTGCACGATGTCGGCATGCCAGCAGGCCTCGACGAACGCGAAGCGCAGGTCACCCGGCAGGGAAGGAAGGATGTGGATGGGATCGTCCGCTTCGGTGCTGGACGTGAACGTGGAGTAGTCGGTCTGACTCATGGTTGCCTTTCAAAGCAAGGGTTTCCAGAAATCAGGGGTGCACGAGCCGGCGGCACGATGCCGCACGCGCGCAGGCCAGAAAAGCCCGGTCGTGCGGCATCGAAGCCGTCTGTTCGCGCTCTCTTTCATCCGGACTGTGACCGTCGGCCCCGGAGTCACACCGGGTCTGCTGACCCCGGTACCTGGCGGCACCGGGCGCTCGCGGGCTCATGCGAATGGCTTCCTGCGAAGCCGCCGCCATCACCGCCGGTGGGGAGTTTCACCCCGCCCTGAGAACGCTTGTGTGGCAGGCGCTTTGAAGACGCCTGCCACGGCGGCATTCTAGGCGGGCCGGCAAAAGCTTGCCGTCGCATGGGTTACCACCGCCGTCCAGGCAGCCCTCTGAGATACTGCCCGCCATGCACACGTACATCGCCCGCCGCACGGCAATCTCCGCTCTCGTCGCCATCGCCTTCGCGGTCGTCCCATTTGCCACGCAGGCGCAGGTCATGGACGAAGTCCCTTTCATCACCACGCCCGACAACGTGACCATGGAAATGCTGAAGACCGCCAACGTCGGCCCGAAGGATCACGTCATCGATCTCGGCTCGGGTGACGGTCGCATCGTCATCACGGCGGCGCGCCAGTTCGGCGCGAGCGGGCTGGGCGTGGAACTTGTGCCCGACCTCGTGGCGAAGAGCCGCGACAACGCACGCCGCGCCGGCGTCGCGCAGAAGACAGAGTTCCGCGTGCAGGACATCTTCGACACCGACCTGTCGGCGGGCACGGTGATCACCATGTACCTGCTGCCCGAGGTGAACCTGCAACTGCGGCCGCGCCTGCTGCGCATGGCGCCGGGCACGCGTCTCGTCTCGCACGACTGGGACATGGGTGACTGGCAGCCCGACCGCACGACACGCGTGGACGTGCCGGACAAGAAAGTCGGCCTCGAGAAATTCAGCCGTGTGCACCTGTGGATGGTGCCTGCGCCGGTGGACGGCTTGTGGTGTTCCGGTGCGACGCGGCTGCATTTCCAGCAGAAGTACCAGAACTACGACGCGCGCATCGAGGGCGGCGCTGCAGTGGCGCAGTCATGGGCAGGGCGCATTTCGGGCGTCGATCTGCCCGCGCCGGTGGGTGGACCCATGCGTCCGTCGTTCACGTGGCGCGACGGGGGACTGGACGTGAAGACGAGCACTGCAGGACTGGCCAGCGGCACGCGGTTCACGCGCGCCACCGGCAACGCGTGCCCGGCCTGAGTCCGGTCTGGACCGCGGCGTGCAGCGTCACACCACGCTGCGATGGCGCTCGACGCAGGTGTCCAGCACTTCCTCGCCCGGGCGCTTCCACCAGTCGAGTTCGGAGAAGATTTCCACTTCGCTGAAGCCCGCGTAACCAGCGGCCTCGACCCATCCGCGTACCTTGCGCAACTCGACCACGCCGTCGCCCATCATTCCGCGGTCGGACAGCAGGTCGCGCGTGGGCGTGAGCCAGTCGCAGACGTGATACGCCAGCAGGCGCTCCTTGCCTGCACGCGCGATCTGCTGTTCGAGCTTCGGGTCCCACCACACGTGATAGATATCGAGCGCGACGCCGAGTGCGCCTGAGCGCTTCGGGTCGAGTTCATCGCACACGTCGAGTGCATGCTCCAGCGTGTTGATGCAGGCCCGGTCGGCCGCCTGCATCGGGTGCAGCGGTTCGATGGCCAGCGGCATGCCGACTTCATGCGCGTATTCCAGCGAGGCCGCGATGCCATCGCGCACCTCGGTGCGTGCGCGGGCGATGTCCTTGTACGCGGCTTTGCCTTCGAGCGCGCCGGGCAGGGCGCCCACGACGAGCACGAGGCAGGCCGCGTCGAGCGTCTTCGCTTCGTCGATGGCGCGGCGGTTGTCGTCCAATGCGGCTTGCCTGCCGGCTGCATCGGCAGCGGGGAAGAATCCGCCACGGCAATAGCCCGAGAGGCCGATCTCATGCGCCTTCAACTGCCGGCGCACGTTGTCGATGCCTGCGGCTGCCACCTGATCGCGCCAGGGGCTGATGGCGCGGATGTTGCGCTTCGCGCATTCGTCAATGATTTGCGGCAGGTCCCATTGCCTGCGCACGGTGGCCGTGTTGATGGACAACCATTCGTGCCCGGTCGAGAAATCACGCATCCGCGTTCAACCTTCCACGCCGTGCAGCGCCAGCATCGTCTTCATGCGCGTGACTGCCAGATCGGGCTGTGCGAGCAGGTTGGCTTCGTCGGCCAGTCGGAACAGTTCGGCGAAGTGCACCAGGCTGCGCGTGCTCTGCTGGCCACCCACCATGGTGAAGTGCTTCTGCTGTCCGTTGAGCCACGCCATGAACACGACGCCCGTCTTGTAGAAGCGCGTGGGCGCACGGAAGATGTGACGCGACAGCGGTACCGTCGGGCCGAGGATCTCGTGGAACTTCTCCGTATCGCCGACCGACAGCGCGCCGAGCGCGGCGCTGGCCGCAGGTGCAATGGCGTCGAAGATGCCGAGCAGTGCATCGCTCTGACCATGCGTCGCAGCCGTGCCGTGGCCGTCTCCGGCGATCAGTTCGGCGTAGTTGAAGTCGTCGCCGGTGTACATGCGCACGCCCTGGCCGTCGATACCACCTGTCACGGGCAGGCGGCGGCGCATCGAGATCTCCTTGTCCTTGTCGAGCAGCGAGATCTTGATGCCGTCCACCTTGTCGGGATGCGCCGCGATGATGCCGACAGCCGTGTCCATGGCCGCATCGACATCCGGTGTGCCCCAGTAGCCTGCGAGTGCGGGGTCGAACATGTCGCCCAGCCAGTGCAGCACCACGGGCTGCTTCGCCTGGCTCAGGATGCGGTCGTACACGCGTTCGTAGTCGGCGGGGCTCTTCGCCACACGGGCGAGGGCGCGGCTGGCCATGATGATCAGTTTGCCGCCGAGCTTCTCGATGGCTTCCATCTGCTCTTCGTACGCGCGAATCACCTGGTCCACGCTCGTCACCGATTCGGGCGCGAGGTGATCGGTACCGCAGCCCGACGCCACCTGCGCGCCCGGCACGTCACGCGCTGCGTCGAGCGAGCGGCGGATGAGCTCGAGCGACGTGGGCCAGTCCAGCCCCATGCCGCGCTGTGCGGTGTCCATCGCCTCGGCCACACCCAGGCCCAGCGACCAAAGGTAGCGGCGATAGGCGATGGTGGTGTCCCAGTCCACGGCACATTGCAGCCACGGGTCGATGGCAGCGAGCGGGTCGGCCACGACGTGAGCGGCAGAGTATGCGATGCGGTTGAACTTCACGCCGCGCGCGGGCTGCACGGGCGCACTGCCCTTGAGCGTGTAGCGGGCGAGCTTGCCCGACGAGTCAGGCAGGTTGAGCGACAGAGCCATTTCCGGAAACCTTCAGATCTTGAGAGCGGGCACGTCGATCCAGCGGCGTTCCTTCCAGCTGTCGAGCGCGGCTTCGACCAGCTGCACACCCTTGGCGCCTTCGGGCAGCGTCCACTTGTACGGCGCGTCTTCCACCACGTGGCGGATGAAGGCTTCCCACTGGATCTTGAAGCCGTTGTCGTAGACCTGCGAGTCAGGGATTTCCTGCCACTGGTCGAAGAAGTTCATCGTCTGCTTCTCGTCCGGGTTCCACACCGGGCGTGGCGTGGCAACGCGCGACTGTGCGCGGCAGCTCGACAGCCCTGCGACGGCGGAGCCATCGGTGCCGTCCACATGGAACGTGACCAGATCATCACGGCGCACGCGCGTGGCCCAACTCATGTTCAGTTGCGCGATGACCGGCTCGCCGTTGTGGCCGGTGAGTTCGCAGGTGGCATACGCTGCATCGTCGGCGGTGGCCGTGTAGGGCTTGCCCGCTTCGTCCCAGCGCGTGGGGATGTGCGTAGCGCCCAGGCACGAGACCGACTTCACTTCGCCGAACAGGTTGTCCAGCACGTAGCGCCAGTGGCACATCATGTCCAGGATCATGCCGCCGCCGTCTTCCGAGCGGTAGTTCCAGCTCGGTCGCTGGATCGGTTGCAGGTCACCTTCAAATACCCAGTAGCCGAACTCCAGGCGCACGCTGAGCATGCGGCCGAAGAAGCCGGCGCGGCGCAGCATGTCCAGCTTGCGCAGCCCGGGCAGGAACAGCTTGTCCTGCACGGCACCGTGCTTGATGCCATGCTTGGCCTTCGCTTCTTCCGCCAGGTGCGCAATTTCCACCGCTTCGTTGAGGTTGGTGGCGATCGGCTTCTCGCAGTACACGTGCTTGCCGGCGCGGATGGCTTTTGCCAGCAGCGTCGGGCGCATCTGCGTGGTGCCCGCGTCGAAGAACACCGTGTCGCTCTTGTTGGCCAGCGCGGCGTCGAGGTCGGTGCCCCAGCGCTCGATGCCATGCGCGCGTGCCAGTGCCTCGATCTTCTCGGCATTGCGGCCGATGAGGATGGGGTCGGGCATCACCTTGTCGCCGTTGGAAAGCGTCACGCCGCCTTGCTTGCGGATCGCGACGATGGAGCGGATCAGATGCTGGTTCATGCCCATGCGTCCGGTGACGCCGTGCATGATGAGCCCGAGTTTTTGCGTGGCCATGGGAGAGGTGTTCCTTTCAGTTCTGCACTTGCAGGCCGGCGGCCTTCACGAGTGCGGCGTTGCTCTTGATTTCGTCCTTGATGTAGGCGTCGAACTGCTCGGGCTTGAGCGTCCATGCGTCGGCGCCGAGCTTCATGAAGCGCTCTTTCACTTCGGGTGTGGCCAGGGCCTTCACGACTTCGTCGTGCAGGCGGTTCACGATCTCGCGCGGCGTCTTGGCCGGGGCCATCATGCCGATCCAGAAGTTGAATTCGGAGCCGGGCACGCCGGACTCGGCGGTGGTCGGCACGTCGGGCAGGGCGCTGGCGCGGCGTGGCGAACCCACGGCCAGGGCGGTCAGTTGGCCGTCCTTGATCTGGCCGATGACCGGGGCGATGGGCGAGAAGTAGTAGTCCACGCGGCCGGAGAGCACTTCGGTCACGGCTTCAGCCGAGCCCTTGAACGGGATGTTCTGCGCATCGATCTGCGCGGCCATCTTGAACTTCTCGGCGTTCAGGTGCGTGGCGCTGCCCTGTCCGGCGGAAGCGAAGTTGAGCTTGCCCGGATTGGCCTTGCCGAAAGCGACGAGCTGCTGCAGCGTCCTGATGTTCTTGGAGGGCGAGATCACCAGCACGTTCGGCGTGGAGGAGATCGGCGTCACGCCAGCGAAGTCGGTGATGGTGTCGAATGGCAGCTTGGCGAACGTGGACGGGCTCACCGTGTGCGACGACGAGTGGATCATGATCGTGTAGCCATCAGGCGCAGCCGTGGCCACGGCCTGCTGGCCGATGGTGCCGCTCGCGCCGCCACGGTTGTCCACCACGATGGACTGGCCCATGCTCTGGCCCATCTTGTCGGTGATGGCGCGCGCGATGATGTCCGTCGTGCTGCCGGCAGCGAAGGGAACGATCACGCGGATCGGCTTGTTGGGGTAGCTGCCCTGGGCGTGCGCGGACATGGACGTGGCGACGGCCAATGCCGCCAGCGCGGCAATACGGGTGAATTTCATGCTTGTCTCCGGTTTATCTGGGTTCGATGGTTAATTCACCATCAAGTGAATTGAGATGAATTCTAGTACACGGGATTGCGCAGTCAATCTGCCGACTCAAGGAGAGGATTGGTGAAAACCCTGCAGCAAGGCCTGTCCTGCTTAGGGGCTGCGAAGCATTTATTCACCAATTGGTGAATATTTCAGACAATTGGCTGGAGGCTGTCCCAGTGCGGTGCGGCGGACGACGCAAAGCCCGGGACGTGCAGCGACGCCAGCGACAAGCGACCGTCGGCGACGGCCAGGCGTGGCTTGCCGGTCTGGCTGTAGAAGCCGTGGAACGCGCGTGCGAAGGCTTGCGACTCTGCTTCCGGCGCGATGCCGAAGCCGTCGACGTAGTGATGTCCGTTGCGTTCGATGTGCGTCACGCCCAGGCTCGACGCGAGCAGCGTGTCCTGCTGCACGGCGAGGCCGGCCTGGCAGGTGAGGTCTTCACCGGAGAGCAGGAGCTTTGCTGGCTCCTTCGCCACGCGCGCCGCGCTGTGCAGCGAGCGGTAGATGCCCTTGCAGGCCTTGCTCGAGATGCCGCTGTAGCCGAGCGCAAGGCCTTCCTCGAACGCTTCGGGATGGTCGTCGGATTCGTCCAGGATCACGGGCACGCGGATGCCGAGTGAACGGATGGATTCCCGGAGTGCGACGGAGCGGGCCAGCGGCTGTTCCAGCAGCAGCGTGCGCGACAGCAGTTCGCGCAGTGACTTCTCCGGGACGATGGCATTCCAGAACGCACCCAGCGACGCCGCGTCGGTGAAGGTCTCATTGCCGTCGAGCGTGACCCGGTAGTCGCCTGCCTGCTCGTCCAGCAACTCGGCGATCTGCGTCAGCCGCTCGACGTCGGCCTCGTGCTTGCCGCTGAGCTTGAGCTTGAAGTGGTGGAGTCCGTAGCGGCGGATGGCAGCCTCGAGCGTCGCAGGCAGACCATCCTGCGGCAGCTCATTCGAGCTGCCTTCACGCAGGATGTCGGCCAGCCCCACGGTGTGGCGCAACGTGACGTGACTGGCGGCCTTCAAGTCGATATGCGGGGACCAGGGGTCGCCCAGCACGCCTGCGCTCACGCCATCCACCCACGAGTGGCCGGTGGCGTGCAGTGCGGCGTCGGCCACGGCCTTGTCCAGCTGCGCGGTGCCGAACTGGGCGACGAGACGGGGCAGACCGCGCGACATGGCCTGTGCGATGGCGGCTTCGCCGGCCTGCTGTGCCAGTTGCCAGGGCGACAGGCTGTCCTGCTGCGTATGCGCGAGGTACGACTCACGCGCGATGCGCAGGGCTTCGCGCAACTGCTCGAAGTTCTGCTCGTGCGTGAGCGCGGGCGACTTGTCGAACCACTTGGGCACCATGAGCTCGGCGGTGATGCCTTCGGTGCGATGTCCGTCGACATCGGCATGGATGCGTACGAAAGCCTGGGGGCACCGCGTGACGGTGGCCGCGCCGAAGCGGAACGGCAGCCGCTGCGTGACGGGGCGTTCGTACAGTTCGATGGCGCGGATGCGCAAGGTCGGCGCGGTCATGTCAGGGTCTCGAGGATGCCGCGCACGTGGCCGGCCGAATAGGCCGCACAGCCGAGCGGGTCTGGGTGGTAGTCGAAAGGTTCGATGGCGATCCAGCCCTTGTAGCCGGCGGCCTTCAGCGCTCGCAGGGGTTCGGCGACGGGCGTGTCGCCCTGGCCGGGGCCGCGCCGGTTGCGGTCGTTGACCTGTACGTGCGCGAGATGGCCGCTGGCGAGAAAGCGCGAGATCAGGCGGTCCGAAGCTTCGGTTTCGGATTGCGCCGCCGCGCTCAGGTCGATCATGGTCCGCATGGCGGAAGAGCCGATGCGGTCGACGACGGCCGCTGCCTCCGCCACGGTGTTGATGACGTTCGTCTCCGCGCGGGACAGCGGCTCGATGCAATAGACCACGCCAGCCGCAGCTGCATGTGGCGCGAGCGCTGCCCAACCCGATTCGACACGTGCAAGCGCGTCCTGAAGGCTCATGCCCGGCATCGGGTTGCGCTGGTTCGGCGATCCGTGCACCAGCACCTGCGCGCCGCAGGCCGCGGCGAAGTCGATCATCTGGCGCAGGAAGTCCACGGTGCGGCGCTGCAGCGCGTCGTCCGGCGTGGAAAGCGACAGGCCTTCCGGCTTCACCAGCAGCCAGTGAAGGCTCGAGATGACAAGTCCATGGGCAGCAGCGGTGTCGCGGAATCGCTTCGCATCGGCTTCCGTGAGCGAGCGCGGGTCATCAGCCAGCGTGAACGGTGCCAGTTCCAGCCCCTGGCAGCCGAGCGCTGCTGCCACGCGGCATTGCTCGTCGAATGGCAGATGCCGCAGCACCTCATTGCACAGCGAGAGCTTCATCCTGCGACAGCCTTGCGCGCGCGCGCGGCTCGTTGCGCGCGGTGCATGCTGTACAGCTTCCAGCCGATGGTGCCGAAGATGAGCGCGGCGACCGCGGCCGAGATGGGGCGCGTGAAGAACGGCGTGAGGTCACCGTCCGACAGCACCAGCGCGCGGCGCAGGTTCTTCTCGAGCAGGTCGCCCAGCACGATGCCCAGCACCAGTGGCGCCATCGGGTAGCCATAGTGCCGCAGGAAGAAACCCAGCACGCCGAAGAACAGCATCACGTACACGTCGAACATGCGGCCGGCGATGGCGAAGCTGCCGACCACGCACAGCACGAAGACGATCGGCACGATGAGGTGCTGCGGCACGCGCAGCACTTGCACCAGCAACTTTGTGAGCACGATGCCGTAGATCAGGATGCCGATGGTGGCGAACAGCATCATGGCCACCACGTCGTAGACGAACTGCGGGTTCTCCACCATGATCATCGGCCCGGGCTTCACACCGTGGATGATCATCGCGGCCATCAGCACGGCAGCAGGTGCCGAGCCCGGGATCGCGAGCGTGAGCACCGGAATCATGGCGCCCGGAACGCAGGCGTTGTCGCCCGTCTCTGCGGCCATCAGTCCCTCGATCGAGCCCTTGCCGAACTTTTCCTTTTCCTTGCTCGCCCGCTTGGCGGCGGCGTAGGACGACCACGCGGCCACGTCCTCGCCAACACCGGGAACGATGCCCACGCCCGTGCCGATGAGGCCCGAGCGCAGGATGGTGCGCCAGTACTGCAGAACGTCTTTCACGCGCGGGATCACGGTGTCGAACGCGCTGATTTTCACGGGGGCCTGACGTTCTTTCATGGCCGTGAGCAGTTCCGCGAAACCGAACGCCCCGACGAGAGCAGGCACCAGCTGGATGCCCCCGGCGAGATCGCGCACGCCCCATGAGAAGCGTTCGTAGGCATATTGCGCTTCCTGACCGATCGTGGCGATGAAGATGCCCGCGATGCCCGCGATCCATCCCTTGAGCGGATCGTCGCCGGTGAGCGTGCCGGCGATCAGCACGCCGAAGAGTGCGAGCCAGAAGAACTCGTAGGCACCGAACTTCAGCGCCATGTTGCCCAGCACGGGTGTGAAACCGGCCAAGAAGAACATGCCGATGAGCGTGCCCATCACCGAGCCGGTGGTGGCGATGCCCATGGCGCGGCCCGCCATGCCCTGGCGCGCCAGCGCGTAGCCGTCCAGGCACGAGGCGGCCGACGCCGGGGTACCGGGAATGTTCAGCAGGATGGCCGAACGCGAGCCGCCGTAGATGGCGCCGACGTAGGTGCAGATCAGGATCAGCAGCGCTTCGTTGGGCTGGAGCTTGAGCGTGAGCGTGGTCACCAGCGCGAGTGACATCGTGGCTGTGAGGCCGGGCAGGGCGCCCATCACAACGCCGACCAGCGACGAGAGCAGGGCGTAGAAGATGACCGCAGGCGTGCTGAACGCAGCGATCGAGTGGCCGAAGGCGATCAGACCGTCAAACATGGCGTCGTCCTCCGTTCAGGGCAGCCGCACGAGGAAGACGTCCTCGAAGACCAGGTCGACCGTGACCGCAGTGGCCAGTCCCGCCATCACCGCAGCGATGATGCGCTTGCGCGGTGTCACGCCTTCCGGGGTGAACAGCCAGACGAACGCGGCGACGAAGACCGCAGTGGCGCCGATGAAGTGCACGCGCCCGATCAGCAGGCATGCGTAGACCAGGCAGAGGGCCAGTGTGTACGCCGTGCGCCGGTTGATCAGCGCAGCGGGCGGGATGGCGTCGCCGGCTTGGGCTGCTTCGCTTTTGCGCCTGCCCAGGCCGCGCATGATCAGGATGACACCCAGCAGCATCAGCACACAGCCGATCAGCCCGGGCATGAAGCCCGGCATGGTGTAGAGCGTCGCGCCCATCTGCGTGAACCGGTCCATCCGCAGGGATTCGACCAGGACCAATGCCCCGAAAACAATCCAGCCCGCTCCGCCAATGATGTCGGAGCGGGCAGTCTTACCACCCTCGCTCATGTTCTTCGCTTTGCTCTGAGTTGTACTGCTGGTGCCTGCGTCAGGGCTTCGGGATACCGATGGTGTCGGGCGACACCTTGGCCTTGCCGGCGGCCTGCTGCACCCACGCGTAGGACTGGATGGCCGGCATCACGAGCTTCTGCGCTTCGTCGCCGGACTGGCCGGCGAACATCGCGCCGCGGCTTTCCGCATACTTCTTCAGCGCGTCGCCCTTGGCGATCTGCTCGGCCCAGATCTTGTTGAGCGTCTGCGTCACTTCGGCGGGAACACCCTTCGGAACGAACAGGCCGAAGTAGTTGATCGGGTCCTTGAAGCCGGGCACGAACTGCGACAGCGGCGGGATGGTGCCATAGCCTTCGATGGTCAGCGGCTTGTCGCTCACCACGGCCAGCGGACGGATCTTCTTGGCGCGGATCATGTCGGTCTGCTCAGCGGCCAGCTGCGTGGTGACCTGCGTTTCGCCTGACAGCGTGGACACCACGGCGGGGTTGCCGCCGTCATAGGTGACGTGCTTGTAGCTCGTGCCGGTTGCGCGTGCGATGGCCTCGATGGCGGAGTGGCCGCTCGAATTCACACCCGCAGTGGCGACGCTGATGGTGCCCGGCTTGGCCTTCATGGCGTCGAGCAGTTCGGTCATCGTCTTGTAGGGCGTGTCGGCGTTCACACCGACCACCGAGACGTGCGCCACGGTGAGGTAGAGGTTCCAGTCGCTGATGGACGTGTCCAGCATGCCGAGCACCTTGTAGGTGCCCAGGTCCTTGGCCGCGCCAGCGGTCCAGGTGTAGCCGTCTTTCGGCGCTTCCACGGCGTTCTTGGTGCCGACCGAGCCGGACGCACCGGGCTGGTTCATCACCACGACCTTCTGGCCCAGGTGCTTCTCCACCTCGGCAGCGGCCACACGGGTGACCTGGTCGGTGGAGCCGCCTGCGGCCCAGGGCACGATCAAGGTGATCGGGCGGGTGGGTTTCCACTGGGCGAAAGCGCCGGTAGCGGCGACGGAAAGCAGGGCCGCAGTCAGCAGACCGCGAACTTTGAAAGCATGAGTCATGGCGTTGTCTCCTCGTTTAATTCACTATCAAGTGAATTCTGCGGGGACTGCCGCCTGTGGGTCAATGCGCGCCGGCGCTCAGCTTCTCAGGACATACCCTAGGATCACGTCGCACATGTGCGAGAGGCGCTCGTGTCTCGCCTTGGGTGTCATCAGGTCGCGGCCGAAGATGGCCGAGAGCGTGTAGTTGTTGGACAGGTAGAAGTACGCCATGCCGGCGATGGATACGTACAGCTGCAGCGCGTCGATGCCGCCGCGGAAAAGGCCTTCGGCGCGCCCGCGTTCGAGGATCTCGGCCAGTGTCTCGATGAGCGGCGAATTCATTTCCCTGGCGCGCGACGAGCGAACGACATGGCGGCCCTGGTGCAGGTTCTCGCTGTTGAGCAGGGTGAGGAACTCGGGGTTGGCGAGGTAATAGTCCCACGTGAATTCGGTGAGCCGGCGGATGGCCTGGGCGGGCGCCATGTCGCGCAGGTGCAGTTGCGCTTCGGCCTCGCGGATGTGGCGGTACGCATGTTCCAGCACGGCAAGGAACAGGTCGTCCTTGCTGCTGAAGTAATAGTAGATCAGCCGCTTGTTCACCTCGGCGCGCTCGGCGATGCGGTCCACACGGGCGCCGGCCAGGCCGTAGCGGGCGAACTCGTCGCGCGCGGCGAGCAGGATCGCGGCCTGCGAGCGGTCTGCATCGCGGCCACGAGGTTCCGGCTGGGGTGTTTTCTTGGGGGCCATCGTGGGATCTTGTTGCGCTGAAGTTAACTGTTTGGTGAATTAATACAAGCGGGACGACCCGCAGGGCAGGATCATCGGCGCAATCTGCAGATAATGAATCAACTCCGTACTCGTGCATCATGACTCAACAACTCGCGGGCCATCTGCTGGTCGAATGTATTGCAGCCCAGGGCGTGACCCATGCATTCGGCGTGCCGGGCGAAAGCTTCCTCAGCGTGCTCGACGGCTTTCATTCGTACGCCGACCGCATCCGCTTCATCACGTGCAGGCAAGAGGGCGGGGCGGCCTTCATGGCAGAGGCCGTCGGCAAGCTCACGGGCCGGCCGGGCGTCTGCTTCGTGACGCGCGGCCCCGGTGCGACCAATGCGTCCATTGGCATCCACACCGCGTGGCAGGACTCCACGCCCCTGGTGCTGTTCGTGGGCGATGTGGCCAGCGACACGCGCGATCGTGAAGCCTTCCAGGAAGTGGACTTCGCCGCGTTCTTCGGCCCTTCCACCAAGGGCATGGCCAAGCGCGTGGAACGCATCGACGATGCCCGCCGCATCCCCGAGTACGTGGCGCGCGCCTTCGCAACGGCGATGAACGGACGCCCCGGCCCGGTGGTGGTCGTGCTGCCCGAAGACATGCTCACGCAGCCGGTGGACGTCGAACCGATGCCGCGCATCGACGCCGTGCAGGCCTGGAGCGATCCGGGCTCGCTGCGCAGCCTGCGCGCGATGCTTCTCGCTTCGCAGCGCCCCATCGTCATCGCTGGCGGTGGCGGCTGGACGCCGCAGGCCGCGCAGGCGCTGCAGCGCTTTGCAGAGAACTGGCAGTTGCCGGTTGCCAATGCCTTCCGGTTCCAGGACACGTTCGACAACCACCATCCGCTGTATGCGGGCGACGTGGGTATCGGCATCAATCCGCGGCTTGCGCAGCGCATCAAGGACAGCGACCTTGTCATCGCGCTCGGCCCGCGGCTTGGCGAGATGACCACGGGCGGCTATACGTTGCTCGAAGCGCCTCGACCGAAGCAGAAGCTCGTGCACGTGCATGCGGGCGCGGAAGAACTCGGTCGCGTGTACCAGGCCGATCTCGCGATCCATGCGACGATGAATGCGGCTGCGCGTTCGCTCGAAGTGCTGACAGCGCCGCCGTCCGTGCCCTGGGCCGACTGGGCCGCGCAGGTCCATGCCGATTACGAGGCGAACCTGGTGCCGCAACCGCTGCCGGGCGACATCGACATGCCCGCCATCGTCGCTGTTTTGCAGAGGCACCTGCCGCAGGATGCCGTGCTCACCAACGGCGCAGGCAACTTCGCGAGCTGGATCCACCGCTTCTTCAGGCATCACGGGCTCGCGAAAGGGTTGAAGACGCAGCTTGCTCCGACCTCCGGAGCGATGGGTTACGGCGTGCCTGCCGCGATCGGCGCGTCCATCGCAACAGGTCGCACGGCCTTCACGATTGCAGGGGACGGTGATTTCCTCATGAACGGGCAGGAGCTCGCGACGGCTGTTCAGCACGGTGGAAAGAGCATCGTGCTGCTGCTCAACAACGGCATGTACGGCACCATCCGCATGCATCAGGAGCGCGAGTATCCGGAGCGCATCAGCGCAACGCACCTGCAGAACCCGGATTTCGCGGCGCTTGCACGTGCCTACGGTTACGACGGTGTGCGCATGACGCGCACTGAAGAATTCGAGCCGCTGCTGCTTGCCGCGCTCGCGCGCCCCAACGGCACGCTGATCGAGGCCGTGTTCGATCCGGAAGTGATCACCACGCGCGGCACGCTCAGCGCGATCCGCCAGGCGGCGCTCGACAAGCGGAAATGAAAAAGGCCGGCATGGAGCCGGCCTTTGATTTCGCGAGGTACCGGGGTACCGGAACGCGAATTACTTGACGTGCTTGCCGATCAGGCCAGCCATCTCGAACATCGAGACCTGTGCCTTGCCGAAGACTTCCTTCAGCTTTGCGTCGGCGTTCACGAGGCGCTTGTTGGCCTTGTCTTGCAGACCGTTCTTCTTGATGTACGTCCACAGCTTGCTGACCACTTCGGTGCGGGGCAGCGGAGCCGAGCCGACTACTGCGGCCAGTGCCGGGCTGGGGGTCAGCGGCTTCATGAATGCAGCGTTGGGGGTGCGCTTCTTCTTGGGAGCAGCAGCCTTCTTCGCCGGAGCCTTCTTGGCGGGAGCAGCCTTCTTCGCCGGCGCGGCCTTCTTTGCAGGAGCCTTCTTCGCCGGAGCGGCCTTCTTCGCCGGAGCCTTCTTGGCGGGAGCAGCCTTCTTCGCCGGTGCAGCCTTCTTGGCAGCGGGTTTCTTCGCTGCAGCTTTCTTCGCAGTTGCCATGGTTGAATTTCCTTCTAGAAGTTGATTGATCACCAGCGAAATACTGCTTCTCTCCACTGGCAGTGCGGATGCTATAGGAGAAAAAACGCGTTTCCAAGCGGAAAACGCAATTTTTCACTCTGTCGTGTTGTTTTTTTCGCGTTCGTTTCAACGTGTTTTTCCCTCTGAAAACGCGCGGGAAGCCGGTACCGCGTGGTGCCTTGCGCGTTGCCTGCCATGAGGCATGTACGCATCCTGTGTGTCGCAGTGGGTCGCAGGTGTTCATCCGGCGTGGGAGCTATCGTCATCAACATCGCGCCACGACACGGAAATCCGGCGCGCGAAGAGTGCACTCAGTGACGGGTGGGCAACGTGGCGAGCACCACGCCAGCGAGCGCAGCAGCGAACGCCAGGCCCTGCAGCAGCGACAGGCTCTCGCCCAGGGCGATGACGCCGACAAGCGCCGCACTGACCGGCAGCATGACCGTGAACACACCCGCCTGCGATGCCGGTACCGCACGCAGACCTGTCATCCAGAGCCAGGCCGTCCAGACGCTGGCGGCAAGCCCATAGAACACGAGCAGCACCCAGATGCTCACGTGCACCGAATGGAAGTCGAAGTGCCAGGCTGCGTAGGCACCCAGAGGCGTCATGAGCACCAGGCCCCAGAGGTTGATGATGGACGTGATGCGCTTGGGGCCGAGCACGCCGGTGAGCTTCTTCGCGATGACGGCATAGATGGCTTCGCAGGCCACGGCTGCAAAGATCAGCAGGTTGCCCAGCCATGATGTGCTGTCGCCAGGCGCTGCATCGTGCTGCGGCTTCGCCAGGCCGAGCAACCCGATGCCGACGACCGCACAGACGATGGCCGCCCAGATGCGCAGGCCGATGCGTTCACGCAGCAGCAGCCAGCTCAGCACCGCCACCACGGCAGGCATGGATGCCATGATCACGCCTGCCGATACCGCTGACGTCATGCTCACGCCGAACAGCATGAAGATGGAGAAGAGGAAGTTGCCGAACAACGATTCGAGGAAGAGCAGTTTGCGCACGCCGGGTGAAAGCGGTGGCTCGCCAGCCGGCTTCGGCAACCAGCGCACCATGGCGATGGCACCGATGCCGAAGCGCAGCCATGCGAGCAGGAAGATCGGGAAAGCCAGCGCCAGTGGCTTGGACAGTGCGACGTAGCTGCCGACCAGCGACATGCTCAACGCGAGGCATCCATAGGCGAGCAGTCGGCGGGGATGTGCGGATGTCCCGTCAGGAGCAGGCGAGGGATTCACTAGACTCGGTGCAGAAATTTCTCGAAGAACCGATCATGCCTGAAGCCCCCCTTGAAGCAGCCGCTGCCCGCCGTCATGTCTTCGTCTATGGAACGCTGCGCCGCGGCGATGACAACGACATCAACCGCTTGAAGCCCGCGCCTGTTTTCATCGGTATGGGGCGCATTGGCGGAACGATGTACCACTTGGGGCGCTATCCCGGCGTGACATTGGGTGGACAGGGCTTTGTGGAGGGTGAGGTGTATGCGGTGACGCCAGAACTCGAGCGCGTGCTCGACGAGATCGAGGAGCTGTACCCGCAACAGACCAACGAGTACTTCAAGCGCGACATCGATGTTGAGGTAGGTGGCGTGTCCGTCGCCTGCTTCGTCTATGAGATCAATCCGGACCGTGTGGACGGAAGGCCGGTCATTCCGGGTGGCGACTGGGTGCGCGACCGTTATCTTTGAGGCGATCCCATCCTGCATTTCACAGGCGTCAGGCCCATTCCGTAATGCGGAAGGGCGCAATGCTGCGCCGCGCCATTTTTTCTCAATGCAAGAAAAATCATTTCATGATGAGAAAAATAAAAATAGATCATTGATTTAATTGGATTTATTTTTAGTCTTTTATAAGACATAAGAGCTTCGCAGGTCTTCTATAAGACTTAAAGTTTCTCCAGAGCGTTGCATTCGGCGACGCACCCGGTGCCCCCTCAACTTCTGGAGAAAATCATGACCAACTGGACCCAACTGACCCGCGAGCAACAGATTCAAGCCCTGGAGAAGGACTGGGCTGAAAACCCCCGATGGAAGGGCATCAAGCGTGGCTACACCGCGGCCGATGTGGTCCGTCTGCGCGGGTCGCTGCAGATCGAGCACACCCTGGCCAAGCGCGGCTCCGAGAAACTCTGGAACCTGATCAACACGGAGCCTTTCGTAAATTCGCTGGGTGCGCTGACCGGCAACCAGGCCATGCAGCAGGTCAAGGCCGGCCTCAAGGCCATTTACCTTTCCGGCTGGCAGGTGGCCGGTGATGCCAACAGCAATGGCGAGATGTATCCGGACCAGTCGCTGTATTCGGTGGATTCGGTGCCGAAGGTCGTGAAGAAGATCAATGCCACCTTCGCCCGCGCCGACCAGATCCAGTGGAGCGAAGGCAAAAGCCACGGCGACGAAGGCTTCACCGACTTCTTCGCACCCATCGTGGCCGATGCCGAGGCGGGCTTCGGCGGCGTGCTGAACGCCTTCGAACTGATGAAGGCGATGATCGAAGCCGGCGCCGCCGGCGTCCACTTCGAAGATCAACTGGCCGCTGCCAAGAAGTGCGGTCACATGGGCGGCAAGGTGCTCGTTCCGACGCGCGAAGCCGTCTCCAAGCTCGTGGCAGCCCGTCTGGCTGCCGACGTGATGGGCACGCCGACCGTGCTGCTGGCCCGTACCGATGCCGAAGCTGCCGATCTGGTGACCACGGACGTGGACGAAAACGACAAGCCGTTCTTCACCGGTGAACGCACGGTGGAAGGTTTCTTCCGCAGCCGCAATGGTCTGGAACAGGCCATCAGCCGTGGTCTGGCTTACGCCGAGTACGCCGACCTGATCTGGTGCGAAACCGGCACGCCCGACCTGGCGTTCGCCAAGGCGTTTGCCGACGCGATCCACGCGAAGTTCCCGGGCAAGCTGCTCGCCTACAACTGCTCGCCCAGCTTCAACTGGAAGAAGAACCTGGACGACGCGACGATCGCGCGCTTCCAGAAGGAACTGGGTGCGATGGGCTACAAGTTCCAGTTCATCACGCTGGCTGGCTTCCACAGCCTGAACTACTCGATGTTCAACCTGGCCTACGGCTATGCGCGCAACAACATGAGCGCCTTCGTGGAACTGCAGCAGGCCGAATTCGCCGCTGCCGAGCGTGGCTTCACCGCCGTGAAGCATCAGCGCGAAGTGGGCACGGGTTATTTCGACGCGGTGACCACCACCATCGAAGCCCAGGCTTCCACGGCTGCGCTCAAGGGCTCGACCGAAGACGCCCAGTTCTTCGATTCGCACAAGGCGGCTTGAACGCGCGGCGCGGGTTGCGTGATCTGTTTCACGGAATTTCCCTGTCCCGCAAGCCCGGCTCCGGCCGGGCTTTTTTATTCGCGCGTTTAAGCGTAAAGTGAACGGGCCCCCCATAACGGAGAGAGCCATGAGCGAGGGAACCACAGCATTCATGCACAAGTCCTGCCCCGACTGCAACGGCAGTGGCGAGCTGCGCATCGACAGCGAGAACATCAACGAGAACTTCGAAGTCGAGAAGCAGACCGTCATCACCCAGTGCCCGGCCTGTCAGGGCCTCGGTTTCGTCGACGGGCCTGCGGCAAGGTAGAATCCGTCGGCACCCGCGCACGCGGGCCATCTGCAAGAGCGAGAAAGGCAATCCGGTTATGACACCGCGAACTACAGTGAATGTTTTCACCGGCCCTCTGGGTCAGTAGCTGCGCGACCCGGTTTTTCTCCTCCACTCCAAAGCGCGGCCCTGACCGCGCTTTTTTGTTTCCGGAAATATTCCCCATGATCCAGATTACGCTTCCCGACAATTCGAAACGCGAATTTCCTGGTCCTGTCTCGGTGGCCGATGTCGCCAAGGCCATCGGCCCCGGCCTTGCCAAGATGACCGTTGCCGGCAAGGTGGACGGGAAGCTGGTCGACGCGAGCGATGTCATCGATCACAGCGCCAAGCTGCAGATCATCACGCCGCGTGACCAGGAGGGCGTGGAGATCATCCGCCACTCCACGGCCCACCTCGTGGGGCACGCCGTGAAGCAGCTGTATCCGACGGCCCGCATGGTCATCGGCCCGGTGATCGACGAAGGCTTCTACTACGACGTCGCTTATGAGCGCCCGTTCACGCCGGAAGATCTGGCGGCCATCGAGCAACGCATGCGCGAACTGATTGCGCAGGACTACGACGTCGTCAAGAAGATGACGCCGCGCGCCGAGGTCATCGAGGTGTTCAGGTCGAGGGGCGAAGACTACAAGCTGCGCCTCGTCGAGGACATGCCCGACGAGCAGGCGATGGGCCTTTACTACCATCAGGAATACGTGGACATGTGCCGCGGCCCTCACGTGCCCAACACGCGCTTTCTCAAGGTCTTCAAGCTGACCAAGCTTGCCGGTGCCTACTGGCGAGGCGATGCGAAGAACGAGCAACTGCAGCGCATCTACGGAACGGCGTGGGCCGACAAGAAGGATCTGGATGCATACATCCAGCGCATCGAGGAAGCCGAGAAGCGCGACCACCGCAAGCTCGGCCGTGAGCTCGACCTGTTCCACATCGACGACGTGGCACCCGGCGTGGTGTTCTGGCACCCCAAGGGCTGGGCCATCTGGCAGGTGGTCGAGCAGTACATGCGCGGCGTCTACCGCGACACGGGCTACCAGGAGGTCAAGGGACCGCAGATCCTGGACAAGAGCCTCTGGGAGAAGACGGGGCACTGGCAGAACTACCGCGACAACATGTTCACGACGGAGAGCGAAAAGCGTGAGTACGCGCTCAAGCCTATGAACTGCCCGGGCCACGTGCTGATCTTCAAGTCCGGCCTGCGCAGCTACCGTGACCTGCCGATCCGCTACGGCGAATTCGGCCAGTGCCACCGGAACGAACCCTCGGGAGGGCTGCACGGCATCATGCGTGTGCGTGGCTTCACGCAGGACGACGGTCATATCTTCTGCACGGAAGACCAGATCCTGGACGAGTGCGTGGCCTACACGGGGCAGCTCCTCCAGGTCTATGCCGACTTCGGTTTCAAGGACATCCTCTACAAGGTGGCCACGCGCCCGGAGCACCGCATCGGTTCGGACGAGCTGTGGGACAAGGCCGAAGGCGCGCTGATGGAAGCGCTGCGCCTTTCGGGTGTGGATTTCGTGATTGCCCCGGGTGACGGTGCTTTCTACGGGCCGAAGATCGAATACACGCTCAAGGACGCGCTCGGGCGCCAGTGGCAGTGCGGCACGATGCAGGTGGACTTCAACATGGCAGAGCGCCTTGATGCCGAATACGTCACGGAGACGAGCGGGCGGGCACACCCCGTCATGCTGCACCGGGCCATCGTCGGGAGTCTGGAGCGTTTCATCGGCATGCTCATCGAGAATCATGCCGGTGCATTGCCTGCCTGGCTCGCTCCGGTGCAGGTGGCGGTGCTCAATATCAGCGAATCGCAGGCCGAATATGCCGCGGAAGTTGCCAAAAGGCTGCAAAATCAAGGGCTTAGAGTTGATCTGGACCTGCACAACGACAAAATTACGTATAAAATACGGAAGCATTCGTTGCAAAAGCTCCCTTTCATCCTCGTCGTGGGCGAGAAAGAGAAGGAGACAGGCGCAGTCGCAGTGCGCGCCCGGGGTAACCAAGACCTCGGAGTCATGTCCCTCGATTCATTCCTCCAGAAGATTTCGGGCGATATTGCCAGCAAGGTCTGAGCTTTCCTGAAGCAGGCCTCGCGAGCGCGTCGTGGTGACTGCAGGCGCCGCCTTCGGGCGGCAGTTTTTTCAAGGATTTGAACCATCGCTACTGAATTTCGTGATCGCCGCCAGCGCGAAGAACGCAAACACCGTCTGAACCGGGAAATCATGGCCCCGGAGGTCCGCCTGAGCGGGCCTGAAAACGAACCACTGGGCATCGTCAGCCTCGCAGAAGCCCTGCGCATGGCCGGTGAACTCGACGTGGATCTGGTTGAAATTGCCGCCACCGCAAACCCGCCGGTTTGCCGTTTGATGGATTACGGCAAGTTCAAATACCAGGAACAGAAAAAGGCGGCCGAGGCGAAATCGAAGCAGAAGGTCATCGAGGTCAAGGAAATCAAGTTCCGGCCCGGTACCGACGATGGTGACTACAACATCAAGATGCGCAACATCAAGCGCTTTCTTGATGAGGGTGACAAATGCAAGATCACGCTGCGCTTCCGTGGCCGCGAGATCACGCACCAGGAGATCGGCATGGCGCTGTTGCAGCGCATCCGTGACGACCTGGCAGACCTGATTGTCGTCGAGCAGTTTCCCAAGCTCGAAGGCCGGCAGATGATCATGATGATCGCGCCGGGCAAGAAAAAGTCGGGCGCAGCCGCAGGCAAACCCGCCGAGGCCACGCAAGCGGCCTGAAGAGAAAAAAGGGGTTCCGGCAGGTTGGTCGCCAGCCGGTTCCCTGCGGATGCGCAAGCATCCGCGAACTGCATGGTCCGCAAGGGCCGTGCAGCAAACCAAGTGGCTCGGGGCCAACAAGTCTGCGTCAGGTTCGCAGCGCCTCACGAGCACAAACGAGAAGGAGCATTCAATGCCCAAAATGAAGACCAAGAGCAGCGCGAAAAAGCGTTTTCGCGTTCGTCCGGGTGGTACCGTCAAGCGCGGTCAAGCCTTCAAGCGTCACATCCTGACCAAGAAGACCACCAAGAACAAGCGCCACCTGCGTGGAGCCGTTTCTGTTCATGAGACCAACATGGGTCACATGGCACAGATGCTGCCCCTGCAAGGCCTTTGATCAACTGACGAACAAGGAGAACTGATATGCCTCGCGTCAAACGTGGTGTTACTGCCCGCGCACGTCACAAGAAGGTCCTGGCCCTGGCCAAGGGTTTCCGCGGTCGCCGCGGCAATGTCTTCCGCATCGCCAAAGAAGCGGTGATGAAGGCTGGGCAATATGCCTACCGTGACCGCCGTGCCAAGAAGCGTGTATTCCGTCAGCTGTGGATCGCCCGTATCAACGCCGCCGCGCGTGAAATGGGCCTGACCTACAGCCAGTTTGCCAACGGCCTCAAGAAGGCATCCATCGAGATCGACCGCAAGATGCTGGCCGACCTCGCGGTGCACGACAAGGCTGCTTTTGGCAGCATCGTGGAGCAAGTCAAGGCCAAGCTGGCTGCTTGATCGCACGATGACGCTGCCGGCGTGACCTGTTCACACCGGCGGCGGAATTCACAAGCAAACCACAAGGGCTGAGGCTTGCAGGCTTCAGCCCTTTCTTTTTTTTCACGCTTCCTTTCACGAATTCAAAGATGAACGAGTTGGACACCCTGGTCGACGAAGCGAAAGTCGCCTTCAGCAAGGCTGGCACGCCCGCCGATCTGGAGAACGTCAAGGCCCAGTACCTGGGCAAGTCGGGGCGCATCACCGAACTGATGAAGGGCATGGCCCAGCTGTCGGTCGAGGAGAAGAAAACCCGCGGCGCGGCCGTCAACGTGGCCAAGCAGGCGGTCGAAGCCGCGCTGAATGCCCGCCGCCAGGCGCTGGCCGATGCCGAACTCGACATCCAGCTCAAGGCCGAGGCGCTCGACGTCACGCTGCCCGGCCGCCGCCGTCAGGCGGGTGGCCTGCATCCGGTCAGCCGCACGATGGAGCGCATCGAACAGATTTTCGGCAGCATGGGCTTCGACGTGGCCGACGGCCCCGAGATCGAGTCCGACTGGTACAGCTTCACGTCGCTGAACAACCCGCCGAACCACCCGGCGCGTTCCATGCAGGACACGTTCTACGTGGACATGAAGGGCGACGACGGTATTCCGTACAACCTGCGTCCGCACACAAGCCCGATGCAGGTCCGTTATGCGCACCAGCACATCAAGAAGCATGCGGACCTCGTGAAGGCCGGCGGGACGATGCCCGAGATCCGGGTCATCGCGCCGGGTCGCACCTACCGCGTCGACAGCGACGCCACGCACTCCCCGATGTTCCACCAGTGCGAAGGCCTGTGGCTGGGCGAGAACGTTTCGTTCAAGGACCTGAAGGTCGTCTTCACCGATTTCTGCCGCACGTTCTTCGAAAGCGATGACCTCGTGCTGCGCTTCCGCCCCAGCTTCTTCCCGTTCACCGAGCCGAGCGCCGAGATCGATATCCAGTTCCAGAGCGGCCCGTTGGCCGGCCGCTGGCTCGAAGTGGCGGGCTCCGGTCAGGTGCATCCCCAGGTGGTGCGCAACATGGGCCTCGACCCCGAGCGCCATATCGGCTTCGCTTTCGGCATGGGTCCGGACCGCCTGACCATGCTGCGCTATGGCGTGAACGATCTGCGCCTGTTCTTCGACGGCGACATCCGTTTCCTGCGCCAGTTCCAATAAAAACGAAACGAGATCCAGGATATGCAATTTCCGGAATCATGGTTGCGAGAGTTCTGCAACCCGCCTTTGACGACGGCCCAGTTGGCCGACACGCTGACCATGGCCGGTCTGGAGGTCGAAGACCTGCATCCGGTCGCACCGCCTTTCAGCAAGGTGGTGGTCGGCGAGATCAAGGAAGCCGTGCAGCACCCCAACGCCGATCGCCTGCGCGTGTGCCAGGTGGACGTGGGGCAGGGCGCCTTGCTCAACATCGTCTGTGGTGCGCCCAACGCGCGCGTCGGCATCAGGGTGCCTTGTGCGCTGGTGGGTGCCGAACTGCCGCCGGGTGAAGACGGCAAGCCGTTTGCAATCAAGCTGGGAAAGCTTCGCGGCGTTGAAAGCCAGGGCATGCTGTGCTCGGCGCGCGAACTCAAGCTGAACGACGACCATGGCGGCCTGCTCGAGCTCGACGCGGCAGCACCCATCGGCGCAAACATCCGCGACGTGCTCCAGCTCGACGACACCGTCTTCACGCTCAAGCTCACGCCCAACCTGGCGCATGGCCTGAGCGTTTATGGCGTGGCACGCGAAGTCTCGGCATTGACTGGTGCCCCGCTGAACACGCCCGCCATCGCGCCGGTGAAGACGGGCTCGAAGGATGTGCTGCCGGTGAAGGTCAGCGCGCCCGATCTTTGCGGCCGCTTCTCCGGCCGCATCATCCGCAACGTGAACACCAAGGCGGCCACGCCGGCGTGGATGGTCGATCGCCTCGCCCGTTGCGGCCAGCGCAGCGTGACCGCGCTGGTGGACATCTCGAACTATGTGATGTTCGAGTACAGCCGCCCGTCCCACATCTTCGACCTGGACAAGATCCACGGGGCGCTCGACGTGCGCTGGGGCAAGCCGGGCGAACAGCTCAAGCTGCTCAATGGCAACACGATCACCGTCGATGAAAAGGTCGGCGTCATCTCCGATGACGTGCAGGTCGAGTCGCTCGCCGGCATCATGGGCGGCGACGCCACCGCCGTGTCCGACGACACGAAGAACATCTACGTCGAGGCGGCTTTCTGGTGGCCGCTGGCGGTGCAGGGCCGTTCGCGCCGTTTCAACTTTTCCACCGACGCTGGCCATCGTTTCGAGCGCGGCGTCGATCCGAGCCTGACTGTTGAGCACATCGAGCGCATCACGCAACTGATCATCGATATCTGTGGCACGCCCGACACGGTGTGCGGCCCTATCGACGACCAGACGCTGTCGTTGCCCGAAGCCAAGCCGGTGACGCTGCGCGTTGCACGAGCGGCCAAGGTCATTGGCATGCCGCTCACGCAGGAGCAATGCGCTGGCGCGCTGCGCCGCCTGGGGCTGGACGTTGCCGAGGGGCAGGGAACCCTCACCGTCACGCCACCGCCTTACCGCTTCGACCTGTCGATCGAGGAAGACCTCATCGAGGAAGTCGCGCGCATCATCGGCTACAACGCCCTGCCTGCCACACCACCGCTTGCGCCCATCACCGCGCGTGTTCGCACCGAGGCGCAGCGCAGTCGCTTCGCAGTGCGTCATGCGCTCGCAGGCCTTGGCTACCAGGAAACCATCAACTTCAGCTTCGTCGAAGAGCAGTGGGAAGCCGAACTTGCAGGCAACAAGGACCCGATCCGCCTGCTCAACCCGATCGCCAGCCAGATGAGCGTGATGCGCTCATCGCTGCTCGGCTCGTTGATCCAGGTGCTTCGCTTCAACCTCGACCGCAAGGCAACGCGTGTTCGCATCTTCGAGCAAGGGCGTGTGTACATGCGTGACGCCACTGTCGCGACCAGCGACACGACAGTGGCCGGCATCCGCCAGCCCATGCTGGTGGCGGGTCTGGCCTACGGCGATACCGACGGCCTGCAGTGGGGCAACAAGGAAGGCCGCACCGATTTCTACGACGTCAAGGGTGATGTTGAAGCGCTGCTGTGGCCGATCGAGCCTGTGTTCGAGGCGGCGGAGCATCCCGCACTGCATCCGGGCCGTTCGGCTCGTGTGCTGGTGGATGGCCAGCCGATCGGCTTCGTGGGTGAACTGCATCCGCGCTGGCGTCAGTCTTACGAGTTGCCGCAGGCTCCCGTGCTGTTCGAGCTGTCGCTCGATGCCGTGTTGCGCAGGGACATACCCGTTGCTTCGCCGGTCGCGCGCTTCCAGTCCGTGGAGCGAGACCTGGCGCTCATCGTGGCCGATACCGTGAGTCACTCGTCGTTGATGGGTGCGATACACGCTGCGCCTGTCGCTGGCCTGCTTCGCGATGCGCTGCTGTTCGACGTGTACCGACCGCAGGTCAAGGCCGGGCAGGTTGCGCCGTCGTCCGGCCCCGCCGCGGGAGAGAAGAGCATGGCCGTGCGCTTGACGCTCAACAGCGACGAAGCCACACTGACCGAACAACAGATCGAATCGACCGTGCAGGCGGTGGTGCAAAGCCTTGCCGAGCAGACCGGCGCGCGTCTGCGCAGCTGAGCGGAAGAGAACAACAGGAGGACCCCATGGAATTCACCGTTGAAAGCCTGGAAACCCCGGCACTGACCAAGGCGCAACTCGCCGAGTTGCTGTTCGAGCAGATCGGCCTGAACAAGCGTGAGTCCAAGGACATGATCGACGCGTTTTTCGATCTCGTGTCCGACAGCCTGGTGGATGGCCGCGATGTGAAGATCTCCGGCTTCGGAAATTTCCAGATCCGCACCAAGGCCCCGCGCCCCGGGCGCAATCCGCGCACCGGCGAGGCCATTCCGATCCAGGCGCGCCGTGTGGTCACTTTCCACGCCAGCCACAAGCTCAAGGAGCAGATCCAGGGCAACGGGCAGGCGGCGGACTCCTCGGGCGATTGATCTTTTTTCCCGTTTTGGCCTTTCGGCCACGCCTTTTGTCGCGCAATCTCACCGTTGCGCTGAAGTCTTTGCGTGTCGGGTAAAGTTAGAGTAACCTCGAAACTTTCCCCTGTACAACATTGATTTCAATGGAGAAAGATCTCCCTCCAATCCCGGCAAAGCGCTACTTCACCATCGGTGAGGTCGGCGACCTGTGCGGCGTCAAGCCGCACGTGCTACGGTATTGGGAGCAGGAGTTCACGCAACTGCGGCCCATGAAGCGGCGCGGCAACCGCCGCTATTACCAGCATCATGAGGTGCTCATGATCCGCCGCATCCGCGACCTCCTCTACGACCAGGGCTTCACCATCAGCGGTGCCCGCAACAAGCTGCAGGAGCTTGTGCAGCTCGAGCGCGACAAACGTCGCAACGGCGAAGTGGCGCTTGACGGCGTTGACGTCATCGAGGTGGAAGACGATGCGGCCTTCGATGATTTCGACGAGACCGTGGACGGCATGGATTCCACGCTCACGCAGAAGCTCGTGCAACTGCGACGCGAATTGTTCGAAATTCGCGATCTCCTGTCCGCCACACACTGAATGACGGCTTCGGCCGCGTTATAATCTGAGGCTCATCGGCGTGTAGCGCAGCCTGGTAGCGCACTTGCATGGGGTGCAAGGGGTCGCGAGTTCGAATCCCGCCACGCCGACCATATTGAAAAGGGTTAGTAGCAGTCTGCTACTAACCCTTTGTCATTTCTGCGGGCTGAATTTCCGGGGTCATCCACGCAAGGTATGGCTTTTCTTGCGCAGTTCGCCGGCCGCGCGTTGCCGTGATGCGGGTTGCGTCGCCACCTCGCCCGACAGCGTGGCTTTGGGGAACAGTGCCGACGCCGACGTCGCCTGCGCCAGCTCGCTGGCCGTGGCGAGGAGGGCGGGGCCCATCTCCAGCAGTTTCTGCTCGGACAACCTCACCGAGGGGCCAGCCACGACAACCAGACCGACCACGGCGCCACTGCGCGAGCGCACTGGCGCGGCGATGGCGCTCATCCACGGCGTGAACATGTCGCGCACCAGGCTGAAGCCGCGCTTGCGATGCTCGCGCAGCATTTTCAGCAAACCGCTTGCTCCCTTGGGCGCGTTGGGGCCGAAGTCGGGCGATTTGCCGAAGCCTTGCCGCGCGACGATCTCGAGTGCTTCGTCTTCGGGCATGGTCATCAGCCAGGCGTGACCCGCCGCGCTGCAGGACAACTGCAGGTCCGTGCCCATGTCGGGGTCGTACTTGAGCGCAGAGCGCGAGCCCTGCGCCTTGGCGACGAGCGTGAGGCGCTCGCCGTCGACGATGGCCAGGCGCGCGAGTTCCTTCGTGCTCTCGGCCAGTTGTTCGAGCAGGGGCTGTGCAATGTCCACCACACCGGATTTGCTCAGATAGCTCAGGCCCAGCGCGGCCAGCTTGGTGGTGAGTGCGTAATCGCCGTGCATGCGTGTCTGCCGCACGAAGCCGAAACGGATGAGTTCGCCCAGCAGGCGATGGCAGCCGCTGCGCGTGAGGTTCATTTCGTCGGCGATCTGCGCCAGCGGCACGCCGTCCGGGTAATCGGCCAGGAACTGCAGCAGCAGAAGCGACTTTTCGACAGAACTGCTCATGCTTGCTCCTCTACAGGCCGTCAGACCGCGTTGAAAACGTGAATTCTATTCACGAAATGAACACGATCCACTTTTCTTTTGTGGATCGAGGTCGAGTCCCTAGCATTCGTTTCGCGGCCGGCAAGAGCCGGCGAAATTCAACCAGACACATGGAGACAGACATGAATGCTATGAACTGGAGGCGTGGCCTCATCGGTGCCGTTGCCGCGGCCGCCATGCTGTGCGCAGCCGCGCCCGCCCTGGCGCAGGACATCAAGGAGCGCAACCTGCGCTTCGCCTTCAGCCTGGCGAAGGACCATCCGCTGGGGCAGGGTGCACAGAAATTTGCCGACCTCGTGGCGCAGAAGAGCGAGGGCAAACTGAAGGTGACGCTGTTCCCCAATGCCGTGTTGGGCAGCGATCCGCAGAACCTGTCGGCCGTGCGCGGTGGCACGCTCGATTTCACGTCCATGGCGACCGGCCTGCTGGCAGGCATCGACAAGGGTTTCATGATCTTCGACTTCCCGTTCCTGTTCGGCACGCCGCAGGAAGCATTCGCGATCTCCGACGGCCCGGTCGGCACGCGCCTGCAGGCACGCCTGCAGGACCATGGCCTCGTGGGCCTGGGCATCTGGGACCTCGGTTTCCGCAACATGACGAACAGCCGCCGCCCCATCACCAAGATGGAAGACGTGCAGGGCCTGAAGATCCGCGTGATCGCCTCGCCGATCTATCTCGAGTTGTTCAACACGCTTGGTGCCAACCCCGTGCCGATGACCTTCGGCGAGCTGTACGGCGCGCTCGAGTCCAAGGCCGTGGACGGGCAGGAGAACCCGGTCGGCGTGATCGAATCCGCCAAGTTCGCCGAAGTGCAGAAGTTCCTGTCCATCACGCGTCACGTGTACACCGGCATGCCGCTGCTCATGAGCAAGAAGACGTGGGACTCGCTCTCGCCGCGTGAGCAGGGCATCATCAAGGCCGCCGCCGACGAAGCACGTGCCGAAGAACGCAGGATCTCGCAGCAGACCGAAGCCAGGGCGATCGAAGGCCTGCGCAAGACGATGCAGGTCAACGAACTGTCTGCGGCGGAACTTGCGCGCCTGCGCCAGAAAGTCGTGCCCGTCGTCGAGAAGTTCAGCGGCGAAGTCGGCCCGGCGCTGGTGCAGGAAGTCAACGCAGAACTGGCACGCCTGCGCGCCACGAAGCAGTAACGCGACCGGTCAGGCGAAGATGGCTTTGCAAGGACAGGCGGCCGTCGCAATGTGGTGGCACATCGCGACGGACCAGCGCGAGGAGTTTCTGGACTGGCATACGCACGAGCACCTGCCGGAGCGCCTGGGCATTCCCGGCTTCGAGCGTGGCTCGCGCTGGGCGAGCACCGCGAACGCGACTGGGTTCTTCGTGATGTACGAGCTCGAGACGCCGCTGGTGCTCATGGGAGCGGACTACCTCGCGCGGCTCAACAACCCGACGCCGTGGTCGCAGAAGATGATGCCGCATCACCAGCGCATGGTGCGCAGCCTCACGCAGGTGGTGACCAGCCACGGCGGCGGCTTGTGCAGCCATCTGCTCACGCTGCGGTTGTCGCCGTCCCAGGGGCGCGAGTCCGCCTTGCGCACTTGGCTGCGCGATGCCTTGCAGGCGCTGCCGATGACGCGTGGCCTCTCGGGCGCGCACCTGTTGGAGACCATGCCGTTCCCCGGCGCGGTGCAGACGACGGAGCAGCGTATCCGCGGCGGCGACGCGACGGCAGACTGGATCGTGCTGGTGTCGGGTTACAGCGCCGAGGCGTTGCAGGCGCTCGGGAACGATGCGTTGAGTGACGGGGTCTTGCTGGCGGCTGGCGCAAAGCCTGGCGTCGAGCGGCAGGTCTTCAGCCTGTCGGCCAGCCTGAGCCGCGCCGACGTTCCGCTTGCAAGCGGTCTGGGCGCAGCGGCAAGAGCAGCCTGAATGACGTCGTCCGCCGCCCGCAGGTCTTCAGGCGAGTGCTGCTTTCGTTCCGCCGGCGCCGCTTCTGGTGCCACTGCGCACGAAGATCGGCGATGCCCGGCTCGCCATCGCGAGTTCGGCCGTCATGGCCAGCAGCGGCGCACCGAGCTCCAGCATGCGCGCTTCGGTCAGGCGCACGTTCGGTCCCGCGATGGTGATCACGCCGATCGCGGCTTCGCCTTCCCGTTGCACCGGCGCGGCCATGGCGGACATGCCCGGCGCGAACATCTCGTTGATCATGCTGAAGCCGCGCTTGCGTGTTTCCTTGAAGATGCGCGAGAGCTGCGCCATCGTCGTCGGCGCTTTCGGTCCGAATTGTTCGGCGCTGCCGAAGCCCTGGTGCAACACGATCTCCATCGCACGTTCCTCGGGCAACGTGGACAGCCAGGCGTGACCGGCCGCGCTGCAGGACAGTCGCACGTCGGTGCCGGTGTCGGGGTCGTAGCGCAGGCCGCTTTTCGCGCCCTGCATCTTGGCGACAAAGGTCAGTCGCTCGCCGTCGACGATGGCCAGGCGCACGAGCTCACCGGAGATCGTGGCCATGCGGTCGATGATCGGTTGCGCGATGTCGATGATGCCGGAGCTGCTCAGGTAGTTGAGGCCGAGCGCCGCGAGCTTGGTGGTCAAGGCGTAGTCGCCGTGCTCCCGCATCTGGCGCACATAGCCGCACTCGATCAACTCGACCAGAACGCGGTGGCACGCACTGCGCGGAATGCCCAGCTCGTCCGCGATGGAGGCCATGGGCATGCCCTCGGGGCGAGCCGCGAGGTATTCGACGATCTGGAATGAACGGACAAGCGCGTTGGCCATGGGGTCTCCGAAACAGATTGCATCATATCGAAATTCTTGAATAGAATTCCAACTGGAATCAGATTCCATTTTTATTTTCACAGGAGACAACCTTGAAGAAATTCGCTCGCGCGGCGCTTGCCGCATCCCTTGCCGCATTCATTTCCTTCAGCGTCAGCGCACAGGACGTGCAGGAACGGACCATCAAGTTCGGCCACCTCAACAACCCCGATCACCCGGTCAGCTTCGGCGTGAAGCGCTTCGCCGAACTGCTGGCTGCCAAGAGCGGCGGCAAGCTGAAGGTGCAGGAATATCCGTCGAACCAGTTGGGCAACGAACTGCAGCAGCAGTCTGCGCTGCAGGGCGGCGTACAGGAGATGTCGGCGCCCAGCACCAGCTCGCTGGCCGGTATCGTGAAGGAATTCGGTCTCGTCGATTTCCCGTTCGCCGTGGCCAACTTCGCGCAGGCCGATGCACTGCTGGACGGCCCGCTCGGCCAGGCACTGATCGCCAAGCTGCCGGAGAAGGGCCTCGTCGCGCTCGGCTACTGGGACCTGGGCTTCCGCAACGTCACCAACAGCAAGCATCCCATCAATAAGCCTGAAGACCTGAGTGGCGTGAAGATCCGCGTGATTCCCAACCCGGTCTTCCTGGAAACCTTCAAGGCCTTCAACGCGAACCCCGTGCCGATGCCCTTCACCGAGCTCTACGGTGCGCTGGAGTCCAAGGCTGTGGACGGCCAGGAAAACCCGTTCGCAGTGATCCTGTCGAACAAGTTCTTCGAAGTGAACAAGTTCGTCAGCGCCACCAACCACGTGTACGCAGCCAACATCATGCTGGTCAGCAAGCGCTTCTGGGACCGCCTGTCGCCCACGGAGCAACGCATGATGAATGAAGCCGCCAACGAAGCGCGTGGCTACCAGCGCCAGGTGAGCCGCGCTGCCGCAGCGAAGGCCGTCGGTGAACTCCAGGCCAAGGGCATGCAGTACAACGAAGTCGCGCCGGCGGAGCAAGCCCGCATGCGCCAGATCGCCAAGCCGGTGACCGACAAGTTCGCCGCCACCTACGACCCCGCCATCGTCAAGCTCTACAACGACGAATTGGCCCGCATCCGCAAGTAAGCGAAAGCAAAGCGACTTCATGAAATTCCTGGTACTTCACGGCCCGAACCTCAACCTGTTCGGGCGGCGGGAGCCGCACATCTACGGCACGACCACGCTGGCCGAGATCAACGAGCGGCTCCAGGGCCTGGCGCGCGAGCTGGATGTCGAACTCGAGATCCACCAGTCCAACCACGAGGGGACACTGGTGGACCGCTTCCACGACAACATCGACATCGCCGACGGTGCGCTGCTCAATCCTGCGGGGTTGACGCAGCATGGCGTGTCGCTGCACGACGCGATCAAGGCGATGCCGTTCCCGGTGCTGGAAATCCACATGTCCAACATCGGCGCGCGCGAGCCGTGGCGGCATCACTCCATCATCTCGCCCGCGGTGAAGGCCACCATCCAGGGGCTCGGCTGGCGCTCGTACACGGCGGGCCTGCGCGCGCTGGTGGAGATCGTGCGCGAGGGCAAGGCAGCTGCTGCCAGGGCGGCGTGAGGGGCACCATGGACAAGGCGTTTCGTTACTATTGCCGCGCCCTCGAGGCGCTGATCGCCGCGGGCCTGTTCGTGATGGTGGTGCTGGTGTTCGGGAATGTGGCCCTGCGCTACATCTTCAACTCCGGCATCTCCGTCTCGGAAGAGATGTCGCGCTGGTTCTTCATCTGGATCACGTTCCTGGGCGCCATCGTCGCATTGCGTGAGCGGGCCCACCTGGGCACGAGCATGCTGCTCGATCGGCTGAACAGCACAGGCAAGAAGGTATGCCTGGTCATCGCCTACGTGATGATGATCGGCACGAGCTGGCTGGTGCTGCGCGGTGCCTGGGAGCAGGCGCGCATCAACCTGGACGTGACGGCGCCGTCGAGCGGCGCGTCCATGGCCATCTTCTATGCAAGCGGCATCGTGTTCGCGGTCTCGGCAATCCTCATCCTGCTGGCCGATCTCTGGGGGCTGGTCAGCGGCAGGATTACGCCCGAGGCGCTTGCTGCCATGCGCGAGTCCGAGGAGGAGCCGGCATGACGATCCTCATCTTCGTGGGCACCCTGCTGGGCGCGATGGCCCTGGGCATCCCGATCGCGTTTTCGCTGCTGGTCAGCGGCGTGGCACTCATGTGGCATCTGGACCTGTTCGACGCGCAGATCCTTGCCCAGAACCTGATCAACGGCGCGGACAGCTTTCCGTTGCTCGCCGCGCCGTTCTTCATCCTGGCCGGCGAAATCATGAACGTCGGTGGACTTTCGCGCCGCATCGTCAATCTGGCACTCACGCTTGTCGGCCATGTGCGCGGCGGCCTGGGTTACGTGACCATCATCGCGGCGTGCCTGCTGGCTGCGCTGTCCGGCTCGGCCGTGGCCGATGCCGCTGCCTTGACGGCGCTGCTGCTGCCGATGATGGTGGCAGCAGGGCATGACCGTGCGCGGTCGGCGGGGTTGATCGCTTCGGCCAGCATCA
This sequence comes from Variovorax sp. VNK109, assembly GCF_049445855.1. Lineage (NCBI taxonomy): Bacteria > Pseudomonadati > Pseudomonadota > Betaproteobacteria > Burkholderiales > Comamonadaceae > Variovorax > Variovorax sp. VNK109. Next base: position 394,319 of record NZ_JBMSDV010000002.1, read on the forward strand.
TCGCGCCGGTGATCCCGCCCAGCATCGGCTTCGTGATCTTCGGTGTCGCTGCCAACGTGTCGGTGTCCAAGCTGTTCCTCGCGGGCATCGCCCCGGGGTTCATGCTGGGCGCGGCGTTGTGGCTCACCTGGTGGTGGCTGGTCCGCCGCGAAAAGGTGGAGGCGCCGCCCCGCAAGAGCACGGTGGAAATGATGCGTGCATTGCGCGAAGCGAGCTGGGCGCTGGTGCTGCCTGTCATCATCATCGTCGGCCTGAAGTTCGGTGTCTTCACGCCGACGGAGGCTGCGGTGGTCGCGGCGGTCTATGCGCTGTTCATCTCGACCGTCGTGTACCGCGAACTCAAGTGGCACCAGCTTTACCGCGTGTTCGTTGCGGCTGCCAAGACGAGTGCGGTGGTCATGCTGCTTGTGGCCGCCGCAATGGTGAGCGCGTGGCTGATCACCGTGGCCGATCTGCCGTCCAAGGTGGTGTCGCTGCTGCAGCCTTTCATCGACAACCCCAGATTGCTGATGTTCGCGATCATGGTGCTCGTGATGGTGGTCGGCACCGCGCTCGACATGACGCCGACCATCCTCATCCTCACGCCCGTGCTGATGCCCGTGGTGAAGGCGGCTGGCATCGATCCGGTCTACTTCGGTGTGCTGTTCATCATGAACAATGCCATCGGGCTCATCACGCCGCCCGTGGGCGTGGTGCTCAACGCGGTCGCAGGTGTCGGCAAGATCAAGATGGATGACGTCACCCGCGGCGTACTGCCGTTCATGGCCGCCCAGTTCGCGCTGATCATCCTCATGGTGATGTTCCCGCAACTGGTGACCGTGCCGGCGAAGTGGTTCACCGGTTGAGCCGGCCCTGACCGGCCCGCATGAAAGGCGGGGTTACTTGCCCGTGACCGCTGCGGCTTCCAGCGATTCGAAGCGGTAACCCTGTCCGTACACCGCCGTGAGGCGGAAGCCGTTTTCCGGCCGCAGGCCGAGCAGCGAGCGCACTTTGGAGATGTGCGTGTCCAGCGTGCGCGACATCACGTCCGGGCTGGACTGGTTGCTTGCGCTCCACATCGTGTCCAGCAGATGCTGGCGCGACAGCAGCCGCCCCATGTTGGAAAACAGGAAGAACGCGAGGTCGAACTCCTTCTGCGTGAGCGTCACCGGTGACCCGTCGATCTCCACGCGCCGGTCGGCCGGAAAGAAGTGGAACCGTCCCCATTCCTTTTGCTGCACCTTGCTGACCGGGTAAACGCGCCGCAGGAGGGCCTGAACGCGTGCAGCCAGTTCACCCACGCGCATCGGCTTGATCATGAAATCGTCTGCGCCGCAGGACAGGCCCTCGACGACGTCCTGTTCCTGATTGCGGTTGGTGAGGAAAAGGACCGGAATGCGGTCCTTGTAGTTGCTCCGGATCCACCTGACGATCTCCGGGCCGCTGGTATCGGGTAGATGCCAGTCGAGGATGAGCAGGTCGTAGGTTTCCCGTCGCAGCTCGTGCAGCAGCGCCAGGCCTTTGGAGAAAAGTCGGCAGTCGTGGCCGATGGCTTCCAGCGTCGCACGTGTGAGCTCGAGCTGGCTCAGGTCGTCATCCAGTACAGCGATTCTCATGTTGTTCCCCTCCATTCAACGCGTCATGCAGCGTGAGCACATGAACATGGGGCGCATCGTAGGCGCGTGATGGGAAGAGGGAAAGTCTAGTGACGAACGATGAGAAATGGCCTCGAAAAATGTCAAGGATTGATAACTCCGGACCTGTTTCCGGCCCGCGTTTCACTTACAAATCGAAGCGTGGAACCCACTCGACACAAAGCGTGAGGTTGCTCGTGGGACGTGCCACGCAGGGAAGGATCCAGCCTTCCTTTTTTTCTTCGGCACTGACGCCGGGCCATTCGATGTCGTAGCGCACGGTGCCTTCGGTGGACTGGACGATGCAGGTGCGGCAGGTGCCGTTGCGGCACGAGCTCGGCAGTGCGATGCCGGCCGCTTCTGCCGATTGGAGCAAGGGGCGATCCGGCAATGCTTCGAATGCGATGCCGGCGGGGTCCAGCTTCACTTCGAACGTCATGACGTCACTTCACGGGGATCGCTGTTGCGCGGTCGATGGGCACGGCGGTGATGCTGTTCATCGGTGATCCATCGACCAGGCGTTCCGAATAGGTCAGATAGGCGAGCGTGTTGCGTTGGGTGTCGACCATGCGGACGATGCGCAACCGCTTGAAGAGCACCGACATGCGTTCGCTGAACACTTCCTCCTGGCGGGGCAGGGGTTGCCTGAACGTGATCGGGCCCACCTGCCGGCAGGCGATCGAGGCTTCGGCCTTGTCTTCGGCGAGACCGAGTGCGCCCGAGATGCCGCCGGTGCGCGCGCGCGAGACATAGCACGTGACGCCTGCGACCTTCGGGTCGTCGTAGGCTTCGACCACGATCTTGTGATCCGGCCCGATGAGCTGGAAGGCGGTATCGACGTCGCCGATCTTCTGGGCCGAAGCCGCCGGGACGATGAACATCGCCAGCAGTGCGGGCAGGACGAAACGCCAGTCGGGGGTGGACTTCATCAAAGTACCTTTTCCGGTGTGTCTGCGACGCGACTCACGCGATGTCGATGTTGTGCACGCCAAACGACCCGGCGCGGCGGTCGGCGAAATACTGCTCCAGCGTTTCCTTCACCGTCCGGAAGGCGATCTCGTCCCAGGGAATCTCGGCTTCGGTGAAGAGCCGTGCTTCGATGGTTTCATGCCCCGGCGCGAACTTGTCGCTCAGCAGGCGGGCGAGATAGAACATATGCACCTGCCCGACACGTGGGACGCTCAGCACGGTGAAGAGGGATTGCATCTCGATCTGCGCGCCGGCTTCTTCGTCCGTCTCGCGCGCGGCGCCCTGTGCGGTGGTTTCGCCGAGCTCCATGAAGCCGGCGGGCAGCGTCCACTTGCCCCAGCGCGGCTCGATGTTGCGCTTGCAGAGCAGGACCTTGTCATCCAGGAAGGGCACGGTGCCCACCACGTTGAGCGGGTTTTCGTAGTGGATGGTGTTGCAGGCCGGGCAGACCGCGCGTTCGCGCACATCGCCGTCATCAGGCACCCGGTACGCGACGGCAGTGCCGCAGTTCCGGCAGTACTTGATCTGGCTCTGCAAAGTCATGCGTCGAGTTTACGGGAAGCGTGCGCGTCAAAAGAAAAGGGCTCCCGGAGGAGCCCTTTGACAAACAGCCGGCGAGCCGATCAGGACTTGGTGGTCCTGGTGTGCTTGTCGATCAGGCTGCGGGCCGTGTCGAGCAGCTTGCGGCCGTCGAAGCCGCGCTTGTCCATGTCGGCCACCCATTCCACTTCGATCGCACGCGACTTGCGGCGGAATTCCTGCGCTTCGGCTGCGCCCACCGTGAAGATGGTGTTGCCGCGATCGGCTGCCGGCTTGCGGCCCTTCGGGTCGTTGCCCTGCTGCGTCTTGCCCAGCCAGGCCGAGGTGGCCATGCCGGAGTTGTTGTCGATGACCTTCTTCAGGTCAGGCGGCAGCGAGTTGTACTTCGCCTTGTTCATCGCCATCACGAAGGTGGTGGTGTAGAGGCTGCCGCCCGCCGGGTCGAACTCGGCGTGGTACTTGGTGAGCTCGTGCACCTTGACCGACGGAACCACTTCCCACGGGATCACGCAGCCGTTGATGGTGCCCTTGGACAGCGCATCGGGGATGCTGGGCAGCGGCATGCCGACCGGCGTCGCGCCGAGCGATGCCACCAGCTTGGTCACCTGGCGGGTGGGCGCGCGCAGCTTGAGGCCGCGCATGTCGTCCACCGTCTTCACCGGCTTGTCGGTCGTGTGGATGACGCCCGGGCCGTGCACCTGCAGCGCGAGCACCTGCGTGTCCTTGAACTCGTCGGGTGCGACGGTCTGCACGTATTCCCAGTACGCCTTGGAGGTGGCTTCGGCATTGCTCATCATGAAGGGCAGTTCGAACACCTCGATGCGCGGGAAGCGGCCGGCCGTGTTGCCGGGCAGCGTCCACACGATGTCGACCACGCCGTCCTTGGCCTGGTCATACAGCTGCACGGGCGTGCCGCCCAGCTGCATGGCCGGGTAGCCTTCGAACTTGATGCGGCCGCCCGATTCCTTCTCGACCTTGTCCATCCAGGGCTTGTGCATGTCGAGCCAGACGGCAGACTGCGGGGCCATGAAGGTGTGGAACTTCAGCGTCACGGTCGACTGCGCGAAGCCGGTGAGGGCGGGTGCGCCCAGGGCCACGGCAGCGCCGGACTTGAGCAGGGTACGTCTCTGGATCATCTTCACTCCTCGGTTTCAATGCAAAAAAATGATGGCAACAAGGTAAGGGAAACCTCCCGGCGCGTCCATGGTGTATGCCCTATGGTTTGCGCCGCTCCCGAAGGGAACTTCTGACGCCGCTAGCCGATGTACTGCACCAGCCACAGCGAGATGCCCGGGAACAGGAGCAGCACGGTGGCGCGGATCACGTCGCTGGCCAGGCAAGGCATGACACCGCGATAGCTTTCGCCGATCGGCACGTCCTTGGCCAGGCCATTGACCACGTACACGTTCAGGCCGACCGGCGGCGCGAGCAGTCCGAAGCTCACCGTCATCAGCACCATGATGCCGAACCAGATGGCAACCGACTCCTTGGGCATGCCGAAATCCAGGCCCATGACCATCGGAAAGAAGATCGGGATGGTCAGCAGCAGCATGGACAACTCGTCCATGACCGCGCCGAGCACGACGTAGAACAGCATGATGGCCGTGACGACCATCACCGGCGACAGGCCCCAGCCGCCGACGACCGACGCGAGCTGGTTGGGCACCTGCGTGAGGGCGAGGGCCGCGTTCATCAGGTCCGCCCCGATGAAGATCAGGAAGATCATGGCCGAGCTTTCCGCCGTGGCGTAGAAGCACTGCTTGAACTTGTCCCAGGTGATCTCGCGCTTGATCAGCGCGGCCACGAAGGTAGCGGCCGCACCGACGGCCGCACCTTCGGTGGGTGTGAACCAGCCGCCGTAGATGCCGCCGAAGACCAGCAGGAAGATGATGGCGATGGGCAGGACCGCGAGCGAACCCTTCAGCGACACCGGCTCGATGCCCGATTCGTTCTCGGGCGCCTGGCCGGGCACCACGCGCACATAGACCGAGATCGCGATGATGTAGCCGACCAGCGCGATGATGCCGGGCACCATCGCAGCCGCGAACAGCTTGGCGATGTTCTGCTCGGTCAGGATGGCGTAGATCACCAGCGGCACCGAAGGAGGAATCAGGATGCCGAGCGTGCCACCGGCCGCGAGCGTACCGGTGGCGAGGCGCCCCGAGTAGCCGTGGCGCTTCATCTCCGGCAGCGCCACGCCGGTGATGGTGGCCGAGGTGGCGACCGAGGAGCCGCAGATCGCACCGAAGGCCGCGCAGGCCAACACCGCAGCCATGGCCAGACCGCCCTTGAAGCGGCGCGTGACGGATGCGGCGAACGAGAACAGCGCCTTGCTGATGCCGCCCTGCGTGGCGAAATGCCCCATCAGGATGAACAGCGGGATGACCGACAGGTCGTAACTCGCAAAACGTGCAAAGGCCTGCGTATTGAGGAAGTTTGCCAGCGGCAGCCAGCCGGTCTGCATCACATAGCCGACAGCGCCGGCCACGAACATGGCGATGGCGATGGGCGTGCGGATGGCCATGAAGACCAGCATCAGCCCGAAGATCAGGAGCGTGAGCGTGATGGGGGTCATGGGTGGGCCTCCGTCTCACCGAAGCCGAAGAGTGTCTGCCAGAGGCCGACCACCGACGCCAGCACGAAGGCCGGCACCATGGCTGCGTACACGGTCCATTCGGGGAAGCCCATCATCATCGTGGTGGAGTTGGTGTCGTACGAATTGATGCCGCCGAGCACGGTGCGCCAGGCCAGCAGCGCGAACACGCCTGCAAGCAACAGGGCACCGAAGCGGTCGAACTTGTCGTTCGTGCGGTCACCGAGTTTTGTGGTGAAGAAGTCCACGATGATGTTGCCGCGCCTGAACTGGCACCAGGGCATGAACATGGCGATGGCTGCGCCGGTTGCGACGCCGGTGAGCTCGAAGTCGCCCACGATGGTCACGCCGATGGTGTTGCGGCCCAGGAGGCTCGCGCAGGTCATCAGGGTGATGACTGTCAGAAGCACGCCGGCCAGGATGGCACAGAGCTTCGAGAGGAATTCAAGAACTTTCAACTACGTCTCCAATCCGCCCATTTGTTATGGATGTTTTTATTGGGATGCTGGCGCATGTGGCAAGCAAAGGCCGCGCCAGCCGGGGAATGTAACCGCCCGGCGCCGAAAGCAAGCGGATGTCCCGCCTGCCTGCTCAGGCAACTGGACTGGCGGATCACGCCACCTTGATGGTGAGCGTGCCCAGGCCACCCACGCTGCCGACCAGCGTGTCGCCCTGCACCACGGCGGCCACGCCTTCGGGCGTGCCGGAGTAGATCAGGTCGCCCGGCTGCAGGTCCCACGCGGCGGACAGGTGTTCGATGGTCTCGCCGATGTTCCAGATCAGCTTGGAAACGTTGCTGCGCTGGCGGTCCGTGCCGTTCACCTGCAGCCAGATCTCGGCGTTGGGCACATCGCCGGCATCGGCCACGGGCGTGATCGGCCCGATGGGTGCCGATTGTTCGAACGCCTTGCCGATGCACCAGGGGCGGCCCTGCTTCTTCATGTCGTTCTGCAGATCGCGGCGTGTCATGTCCAGGCCCACGGCGTAGCCGTAGATGTGCTTGAAAGCATCCGCCGCCTTGATGTTGCGGCCGCCGGTGCCGATGGCCACGACGAGCTCGATCTCGTGGTGGAAGTTCTTCGTGAGCGTGGGGTAGGCAATGCTGCCGGTCTGGCCCGCTTCGACGGCGACGACGGCGTCGGCCGGCTTCAGGAAGAAGAAGGGCGGCTCACGACCGGTGAAGCCCATCTCCTTGGCGTGTTCTTCGTAGTTGCGGCCCACGCAGTAGACGCGGTGGACCGGAAAGCGCTCGGCGCGGCCGACAACGGGAACCGAAACCGTGGGGGCCGGCGCGAAAACGTAGCTCATGACAACCTTTCTTCCTTGTGAATGCCCAATGCCTGATGCACGGGTCGATCTGAAAAACTGAACAGCACGCAGCCCGTCTGGGAGCTGAAGCGCGCAGTGTGCCACGAGGGCACGACGAAATGATCGCGCGGGCCGAAGTGGAATGTGTGCGTGGCGTCGCCGCGCGCAACCTGCACCGAACCGGTGCCTTCGACGACGCTGAACACCGCGCCGTCGGTCTGCCGGTACGCCTTGCCGTTGAAGCCGGCGGGCAGGCGCTGCATGAACGTGGCCATAGTCGGCATCGGCGAGCCGCCGGTCGATGGGTTCACATAGCGCAGCTTCACACCATCCCAGTCGTCGATGGGCGCATCGCGTTCGAGCTGGTGCAGCGCGTCGCGCGTGCGCGCGTACGGGTAACTGAAGATGGGGGATGTGGCACCGTAAGGTGCGTCGCGGCGCAGCGGCGCCATGTTGTTGCCGTAGGTCGCAAGGCTCGTGCCTTCGGGGCGCGTGACCTTCTGCACCTTGCCGTCGTCGTTCTGCGCGAAGCCGGCGTCGAAGAAGCGGATGGTGGGAATGTCCAGCCCGTCGAGCCAAACCACCGGTTCGTCGGTGTCATTGCCATGGTCGTGCCAGGTCCAGCTCGGGGTGATGATGAAGTCGCCCGGGTGCATGGTGGTGCGCTCGCCATCCACGGCGGTGTAAGCGCCCGACCCCTCGACGATGAAGCGCAGCGCGCTTTGCGTGTGCCGGTGGCTCGGCGCCACTTCGCGCGGCATGATGAGCTGCAGGCCGGCATACAGCGACTGCGTGATCGCTGACTGGCCCCGCAGCGCCGGGTTCTCCAGGATCAGCACGCGGCGCACGGCTTCGTCGGCAGTGATGGCTGTACCGGCGCGCATAAGGAACGGGCGCACCTCGTCGTACTTCCAGAGCGCGGGCACGCACGGTGTCTGCGGCTGCTGTGGCACAAGCGCGTGCAGGACTTCCCACAGCGGCGTGAGGTTCAGCGGTGACATGTCGGCGTAAAGCTGCTTGCGCAACTCGGCGGCCTGTGCTGCGCCCAGGGCGTTCACTGCGCCGGGCGTGAGTGGGGCGTTCATGCGTGTCTCCTTTTTTCGGGGCGGGTGATTGGCTACCACTCCGTGCCGAGGTAGGCGCCTTCAGCCTTGAGCCGGGTCTGCAGCGCGCCAACGTCCACGTCGGCTGCGGTTGTCTGTTTCAGCAGCGCAAGCGCGGCGGCCGTGCCCGCCGCCTGGCCCATGACGAAGCACGCGCCGGTCACGCGCGCGGCGGACTGGGCTTCGTGCGTCATCGATGCGCAGCGGCCTGCCACCCACACGTTGTCCAGGCCGAGCGGCACCGTCATGCGGTAGGGCAGGTGGTTGAAGCCGCGGCTTTGGGGGATCTTCGGCCAGCGGAATTCGACGTCTCCCTTGAGGTGCAGTTCGAGTGGCCAGCCGTTGACACCGATCGTGTCGTCGAAACTGGCGCACTCCAGCACGTCCGGCTCGGTCAGTTCATACAGGCCCCTGATGCGGCGTGTCTCGCGGATGCCCACCTGCGGCGCGATGTCCACGATGTAGGACTGCTCGAAGCCCGGCACTTCCTTCAGGAAGCCGGCCACGCTGGCGATCTGCTTGCGGCCGAGCACTTCGGCATCGCTCAGTTCGCGTGCGTCGGTGCCGTCCATGGCGTTGCCTTGCGCATTGCCCAGTTGCGTGAGGTTCACGCGCCACTCGACCGGGTTCTTCTGGGGGCGGACGATGGGCGTCTTTCGCGGAAACTTGTAGCGGCCGGCCGCTTCGGCTTCGAGCATCAGGCGTGGGATCACGCCCCAGTCGCTGCCTGCGCGCTGCGGATCGATGCCGTTGAGCCGGAACATCGTGGACGGGTAGAGCATGTGGCCTTCGCCATCGCCCTTCTCGAAGGGCGCGCCAGCCCATGCGGCCAGGTCGCCGTCGCCCGAGCAGTCGATGAACGCGCGGCCCACGACCGCACCGCGACCCGACTTCGTCTCGACCAGCAGCGCCTGCACGCGCCGCTCGCTGTCCATGACCACACCGGCGGCCAGCGCATGGAACAGCAGTTCGACACCGGCAGACAGCAGCAAATCGTCGGCGGCGATCTTGTAGGCAGCGGTGTCGTAGGCCTGCGCGGAGGTCTTGCCGAATACGGTATGCGGCGCGTTCAGCCCGCCCAGCTTGTCGATGCGCGCAAGCAGGTCCGACGCGACGCCGTGCACGACCTGCCGGATCTCGCCATGCACATTCGCGTGCAGGCCGCAGAAGTTGGTGACGCCCGCTGCCGTGCCCATGCCCCCAAGGAAGCCGTAGCGCTCGATGAGCAGCGTGCGCTGCCCCGCGCTTGCCGCCGACACAGCGGCCGCCATGCCGGCTGGCCCGCCACCGAGCACGACGACGTCGTATTCGCCGAGCACCTTCGTCTGCCGGCTGGGTTCAGTGATGAAAGTCATGAATGCTAAGTGTACATATCAAGTGCAAGGATCTCTTGCGGTGTTTACCCGCAAGGCGCGCACAGGGACGTCACCTAAACTCGCCGCCATGCCCAGCAGCTACGATTTTCAGCACGCACCGGGCTATCTGGTGCGGCGAACGCACCAGATGGCGGTGGCCATCTTCACGGAAGAAACAGCGGATTTCGGCATCACGCCGGTGCAGTTCGCCCTTCTCAACGCCCTGATGGACACCCCCGGCGAAGACCAGGTGACGCTGGCGGGGCGGGTGGCGTTCGACGCGGCCACTTCCGGCTCGGTCATCAGCCGGCTCGAAGCCAAGGGTTGGGTCCGGCGCGAAGCTGACGCGAATGACCGGCGTCGCAAACTGTTGTGGGTGACGCCAGAGGGCGAGGCCGTCGTCGGCCAGATGAAGCGTGCGGTCAACCGCGCGCAGGCTCGCATCACGAGCCCGCTGGATGCGCGCGAGCGCGGGCAACTCATCCGCCTGCTGGGAAAGCTCGTTGCCGGTCATGAAGCCGGCGGGGCCTGATCCGCCACGCCGGCCGGATCAGGCCGGCGACTTGATCACCAGATTGAAGTGTTCGACCACCGGCGGCGCCGCGAAGAACGGCCCGACGATCGCGCGCCATTGCGTGAACAGATCGGAGCCGCGGAAATCCACCGTGTGGTTCTCCAGCGTCTCCCAGTGAATCTGCAGGACGTACCGCTCGGGCGATTCGATGCCCTTGCTCACCTTGAAGTCGCGGAAGCCCTGGGCCTTGGAGATCACGGTCTTCAGTCCGCGCTCGATGGCCTCTTCGAAGGCTGCCTGCTGGCCGGGCTGGATGCGGATGTCTGCGAGTTCGAGGATCATGTTCGCGCTTCAGTGCTGGGTGGCCGGCAAGTCTACCGTGATGCCGCTGATCTCGTCGGTCAGCTTGATCTGGCAGCTCAGCCGGCTGTTGGGCTGGCGTGGCGACGCGGTGAAATCGAGCATGCCGAGTTCGTCGTCGTCGGGCGGCGGCAACTGGCTCGCGAAGGGCTCGCGCACCATCACGTGGCAGGTGGCGCAGGTGAGCAGCCCGCCGCAGTCGGCTTCGATGCCCTTGGCGTTGTCGTGGATGGCCGCTTCCATGAGGCTGAAGCCCGGCTTGGATTCGACGGTGGTGGTGGTGCCGTCGGCACTGACGAGATGGATGGTGACCATGGTGATCGTGGTGGTTGTGTTCGTGTTCGTCTTGGCGTTTGCGCCCTGCATTGGAACCGACTCGCGTCAGAACCGGCTGAAGTATTCCCGGCGCTGGAAGTCGTCCTTGTCGGCGGCTTGTTCGTGACGCTCGACCTCGGCACGTTTGACGCGATCGAATGCCTTGATCAGGTCGTCGCCGAAGGCCTTGCACAGCGTGGTGTCCGCCTTCAGCGCGTCGAGGGCTTCACCCAGATGGGTCGGAAGCGGCGTGCTGGCGGCGGCGTAGGGCGAGTCGGTCGCGGGCGGCGCCTTCAGCTTGCGTTCGATGCCGTCCAGGCCCGCGTGGATCTGCGAGGCGATGTACAGGTAGGGATTGGCCGTCGGCTCGCCGATGCGGTTTTCCACCCGTGTTGCGCTGTCGCCGCATTCACCGACGAGGCGGATCATCGCGCCACGGTTGTCCCGACCCCAGAGCGCGGCCATGGGTGCCAGCGCGTTGGGGCGGAAACGGCCGAAGCCGTTGATCGTCGGCGTGCAGAACACGGCCATGCCGCGTGCGTGGTCGAGCAGGCCCGCCATGTAGTGCTCGCCGACCTCGCTCAACAGGAACTGCGCATCGGCAGGTGTCGCGCCGGGGGCAGGTTCGCTGCGGCGGAATGCATTGGCACCGGTCTTCAGGTCCACCAGCGACTGGTGCAGGTGCCAGCCGCTGGACATGATGTGCGGAAAGGGCGGCCGGCACACGAAGGTGGCGTAGTAGCCTGCGCGGCGCAGGGCCTGGCGCACCGCGCTGCGGAACAGCACCATGTTGTCGGCGGCGGTGAGCGCATCGCTCACGTCGAACACGGCCTCCACCTGGCTCGGGCCGAACTCGATCTCCAGCGAGGTCAGCGGAAGGCCGAGCGCCTGCGCCGTGCGCTGCACGATGCGCAGCGGCTCTTCGGTCAGGTCGAAATTGCTTTCTGCGAGCATGTGATAGCCCGGGTGCAGCATCGATACGCGCGGCGGCAGGCCAGGCCAGCCCGCAAGCTCGGGGTCGGTTGCCGGGCTTTCGTCCTCGATGCGATAGATGTGGAACTCGACTTCGAGTCCGCACTTCATGCCGTAGCCCGCGTCGGCCAGCCGCTTCAGTGCCTGTTGCAGCACATGGCGCGTGTCCTGCGCGACGGGTTTTCCGTCGGGGTGATGGAGCTGCCCGCGCAGCCAGCCGGTGCGCTCGGCCCATGGCAGCGTTTTCAGCGTCGACGGGTCGGCCATGAGCAGCGTATTGCCGGCGAACTCGAAGCCCGGCAGGTCGGCAGCGCCGCCTTTCTCGAAGATCTTGAAGGCGGTGCGATCGGAGGTGTCCTTGAGTACCGCCGAACTCACCAGCCCCACACCGGCGCGCAACGCGCCTTCGACGGCCGAGGCCACGAGCGTCTTGCCGCGCACGACGCCGTGCATGTCGCACCAGCCGAAGCGCACCAGCTCGAGGCCGCTCGCGTCGATGACCTTGCAGGTTTGCGCGATTGCACTCTCGCGGGCGGCATCGTGGATGCCGCAACGTTCCGCAAAGCTCGTCATGCAGCAGTTTCCGTTTCGCCGGGCGCCTTCGCGATCCAGGGGGCATTCGCGCGCTTGTCGTCGACCTGCTTGATCCACCAGGTGGGCCATTCACCCGCAGGCGCGATGCCATCCACCGTGTCCGGGCCGCCGTCGATCGACGCCGCGGTTTCCGCCGAGGCGATGCCCGGGCCGGTGCCGCCTGCGGCCACGGTTTCGATCGCGGCCAGCAGCATGCGGCGGTTGGCCATGATCACCTTGTCGCTCGTGCCCAGGTGTTCGCGGGTGCGGTCCTGGATGGGGCCCATGCTTTCGACGGCCCACTGGTCATGCACGTTGATGTCTTCCTCGCCCATGCCGAGGTAGGTGGTCGTCATCTGCTCTTCGGAATTGAAACCCCAGTTGTTATGGCGGCCGGAAACCGGCGTGTAGTCGGGCAGGGTGATGAACTGCTGGCGCTGGGCGCGCATGGCTTCCTTGTCGAGCGGACCGTCGAAGCTGGTGAAGAACGAATACCAGTAGGTGTGCGTGTCGTCCACCGGCACGTGCATCTGGGTGATCGTCATCGTCTCGGACAGCGGGATCACGAAGGTCGACGGGAAGATCGAGTTGGTGATGCGCACGTGCGTGAGCTTCTCCGTCATCGGGCGCAGGGCGGTGAGCTGGATGCCCCAGGGCTTCTGCTCCACGCTGATCTCGGGCTGGCAGAACTCGCGCATGATGCGCGTCATCGGCCACTGCTCGCCGTCGTAGTTGCCCGCACTTGCGCTGCGGAACTGCTTGCCGGCGGCGTTGTTGCCGATCTCTTCCAGCGCTTCGTCCTGCAGGAAGCGGTGCAGGAAGGACGGGTGGGCGGGGTCGATGCCGACTTCGAACGCCTGCAGCCAGTTGGCATTCCACAGGCCCTTGAATGCGAAGCTGTGCGTGGCCGGCGCTGCAAACGCGTCGAAGTTGGGCATGGGCGGCGGCGCCTTGCCCTCTTCACCGAACCACCCGAACAGCACGCCTGCCTTCTCGATGATGGGGTAGCTGCGTTGGCGCACGCGTTCGCACAGCTTGCTGCCGGCGGGTTCAGCCGGCGTTTCGAGACAGGTGCCGTCCGCTGCGAACTTCCAGCCGTGGAAGGGGCAGCGCAGGCCATCGGCTTCACGGCGGCCGAAGGCGAGGTCGGCGCCCCGGTGCGGGCAGTCGCGATCCAGCAGGCCCCAGCGGCCTTGCTCGTCCTTGAACAGCACCATGTCCTGGCCCAGCACGCGCACCGGCTTGACGGGGCGCTTTTCCATTCGCGGGTCGAGCTTCGGGTTGAACTCGTCCACCAGGGCTACCGGCTGCCAGTACTGGCGCAGCACGGCGCCGGCGGGTGTGCCGGGTCCGACACGGGTGATCAATTCGTTCTGCTCGGCTTTCATCGGGGCTTCCTTGAGACTTGAAAATAGGGCTGGATACCAAAATAATTAAACGGTATACCGTTTCTAAAATTCAGTGTACAGTCTGATCCATGAACTTGCAAGACACCGTTCTCATGCAATTGCGGGACCTGATCCTGCGCGGCGAATTCGAACCCGGTCAGCGGCTGGCTGAACAGCAACTGGCCGAGCGCCTCGGTGCGTCCCGCACACCCGTGCGGGCGGCGCTGGTGACCCTGGAGCAGGAAGGGTTGGTCGAGGTCAACGAGACCGGCGGCTATCTGGTGCGCCAGTTCACGCCGCGTGAAGTGGCTGACGCCATTGCGGTGCGCGGGCATCTGGAAGGCATGGCTGCGCGCCTCGTCGCGGAGCACGGCCTTCCGCGCCAGTTGCAGATGGACCTGCAGGCCTGTCTGGACGAGGGCGACCGTGCGCTCGCTGCCAACCCGCTCACTTACGAGAGCTATGCCGACTATGCGGCCATGAACAACCGCTTCCACGCGCTGATCCTCGAAGCCTGCGGTAACCGGGCGCTGCAGCGCTCCGTGGCATTGAACGACAAGCTGCCCTTCGCGCCGGCCTCGGCCATGCTGCCGATGCAATCGACGATGGAGCAGGACCGGGACTGGATGCACTACGCACACCGCCAGCACCACATGCTGTTCGCCGCGCTCAAGGCGGGCGAGGGCGCGCGCGCTCAGGCACTGGCCGTGGAACACATCGAGGTCGCGCAGATGAACATGCGCATGGCGCTGGAGCGGCGCGTCGAGAGCGAGCGCGTCATGCCGGCCATCCGGCTGGTCGTGGGCGGCTGACGCTGACGGGCAAAGCCCCGTTCCAGTAAAGTCGCCTTCCATGACGGAGAAGGCGAACCGGGGGGACGTGTCTTTCACCCGCGCCGGCTTCTGGCATGGGTTCGTGATGGCCCAGCCGCTCGCGCCCGGCGCGGCCATCGGGGTGGCGATGTGGAAGAGCAAGTCCGACCTCTGGCCCGTCTGCGCGGCGGCGCTGAGGCATGGGAGGTGAATCTGCGCATTGATCGCGCGTTCCTGCTGGCGCTGGCGGGCGCGGCCACGGTCGCGCTGTGCCGCTGGCTGGGGCTTTGAAGCGGGTGCCGCGATCGCTGCGGCGTTTATGCTTGGCACTCATGAAGCTCTACAACTATTTCCGCTCCTCGGCCTCCTTCCGCGTGCGCATCGCGCTCGAACTCAAGGGGCTGGCGTACGAGTACGTGCCGGTGCACATCGCCAAGGGCGACCACAAGCAGGCACCCTACGCCTTGATCTCTGCGGACACCCTGGTGCCCATGCTCGAACTGGACGATGGCCGGCGACTCTCGCAATCGATGGCGATCATCGAATACCTCGAAGCCGTGCATCCTGCGCCCGCGCTGCTTCCCGCCGATGCTTATGCCAAGGCGCAGGTGCATGCGCTGTCGCAGTCCATCGCCTGCGAGATCCACCCCATCAACAACCTGCGCGTGCTCAAGTACCTGGTGCGCGAGCTCAAGGTCGGCGAAGACGCCAAGAATGTCTGGTACCGCCACTGGGTGCGCGAAGGTCTTGTGGCGTTCGAGCGGCAATTGGCACAACTGCCTGCGTCCACCTATTGCTTCGGCGATGCGCCGACGCTCGTGGACTGCTGCCTGGTCCCCCAGATCTTCAATGGCAAACGTTTCGACTGCGACTTCAGCGGCTTGCCGCGCACCATGGCTGCTTTCGATGCCTGCATGAAACTCGAGGCTTTCCAGAAGGCGCAGCCCTCGTTCTGCCCTGACTCGGAAGCCTGAAGCGTCACGACATGTCGTTGCCCGACACCCTGACCGGCTCCCTGCCTGAAGCCTGGATCGAGCCGGACTGGCACTTGCCCGTGGGCGTGCGGGCGGCCTGCTCGACGCGCCGGGGCGGACAGTCCACGGGCGCATACGACAGCCTCAATCTCGGCGACCACGTCGGCGACGACCCGGTGGCTGTCCACGCGAACAGGGCGCAGGCGCAGCGGGCGCTCGGCGCGCGTCCGGTCTTCATGCAGCAGGTCCACGGGGCGCAGGCGGCACGGCTTTCTGCCGCAACGCCAGATGGCGTGACGGCCGATGCCTGCGTCACCACCGAGCGCGGTGTGGCCTGCACGATCATGGTGGCGGACTGCTTGCCTCTGCTGTTCGCGCATGACTCGGGTCAGGCCGTCGCAGCCGCGCACGCGGGTTGGCGCGGTCTTGCCGGTGGCGTGATCGAATCCGCGCTGTCGGCGCTCGCGCGCGAAATGGGCCAGCCGGTGGGCCTCGCGGCGGCACGGACGCGTGTATGGCTCGGCCCCTGCATCGGCCCGCGCGCATTCGAGGTCGGGGACGAGGTGAAGGCGGCGTTCGAAGCCGATGACGCGGGGGCTTCGGCGTGCTTTGCACCGCATGCGGCGGGCGCTGCCGGGAAGTGGCTGGGCGATCTGCAGGGGCTCGCGCGACAGCGGCTATCGGCGCTTGGCGTTGCCTCGGTTCACGGCAATGACGGCAGCGACGACTGGTGCACCGTCAGGCAGGCATCACGTTTCTTTTCCCACCGGCGCGATCGCGTCAGCGGGCGCTTCGCGGCTTTCATCTGGCGCGACTGAGGCGCTGACTGAGGCGCTTTGTGTGGCGTGTTGTGCTGCACGCTGTGCGGCTGCCGCACGTGCTTCTTCCTCCTCCCGTGCCTTGATCTTCCGCTTGCGGCCCGGCGTGCCCAGGATGTAGACCACGATGGACATCGGCAATACGCCGTAGAGCACGAAGGTGACGATGGCACCGAGGATCGTGCCGGTGGTGTTCGTGGCTTCGGCAACCGACATCATCAGCACCACATACATCCACGCGATCACGACGAGATACATCCATTCACTCCACAATCGGTTGTCGCGCCAGTTCAATTCCGACATACTAGGGTAATCCCGGATCACGCAGCGCATAGGAGACAAGAATGAATTCTGGAGCAGATTGGGTGCTCCCCACCCAGCAGTTTCAGCAACTTTTCGGCGAGGAATTCCAGAAGTCGATCGGCAAGCCGATCGTGTTCTCCCAGGACAAAGTCCAGTCGCTGCAGCAGGACTACGTGCGTGAAGCCTCCAGCCTCTGGAATGAAGGCGTGCAGGCCGGCACGAAACTCAAGGACCGCCGGTTTTCGGCCGAGGCGTGGTCGCACAACCCGATGGCGGCGTTCAATGCGGCGCTCTACCTGCTCAATGCCCGCACGCTGATGGGCCTTGCCGATGCGGTCGAGTCGGACGAAAAAACCCGTGCGCGCGTGCGCTTTGCGGTCGAGCAATGGCTGGCGGCGACGGCACCGAGCAATTTCCTTGCATCCAACGCCGACGCACAGCAGCGCGCGGTGGACACGCAGGGCGAGAGCATCGCCAGGGGCTTGCAGAACCTGATGCGTGACCTCGGCCAGGGCCATATGAGCCAGACCGACGAGTCGGTATTCGAGGTGGGCCGGAACGTTGCCACGACCGAAGGAGCCGTCGTCTACGAGAACGAGTTGTTCCAGCTGATCGAATACAAGCCGCTCACGCCCAAGGTGTACGAGCGGCCGATGCTGTTCATTCCGCCCTGCATCAACAAGTTCTACATCCTCGACCTGCAGCCCGAGAACTCGCTCATCCGCTATTCGGTGAGCCAGGGGCATCGCACCTTTGTCGTGAGCTGGCGCAATCCGGACGAGTCGCTGGCCGATGCCGACTGGGACGATTACATCGAGAAAGCCGGCATCGAGGCCATCCAGGTGGTGCGCGATATCACCGGCGCCAGGCAGATCAACGCGCTGGGCTTCTGCGTGGGGGGCACCATCCTCGGCACGGCGCTGGCCGTGCTCGCCGCGCGCGGCGAAAAGCCGGTGGCCAGCGCCACGCTGCTGACGACCTTCCTCGACTTCGCCGACACCGGCATCCTGGACGTGTTCATTGACGAGGCCTTCGTGAAGTTCCGCGAGATGCAGTTCGCGCAGGGCGGGCTCTTGCCCGGGCGTGATCTGGCTTCGACGTTCAGCTTCCTGCGGCCGAACGACCTGGTGTGGAACTACGTCGTCGGCAACTACCTGAAGGGCGAGACGCCCCCGCCGTTCGACCTGCTGTACTGGAACAGTGATTCGACCAACCTGCCGGGCCCCATGTACGCCTGGTACCTGCGGAACACCTACTTCGAGAACAATCTGGTGAAGCCGGGCAAGGCGCTGGTCTGCGGCAAGAAGGTCGACCTGGGCAAGGTGGACATCCCGGTGTACGTCTACGGGTCGCGCGAAGACCACATCGTTCCCATCGGCGGCGCCTATGCAAGTACGCAGCACCTGCCGGGCAAGAAACGATTCGTCATGGGCGCGTCCGGGCACATCGCCGGCGTGGTGAACCCTCCGGCGGCGAAGAAGCGCAGCCACTGGATCCGCGACGACGGCAAATTCCCTGCGACCCAGCCCGAGTGGCTGGCTGGCGCGACCGAGCACCCCGGCAGCTGGTGGACGGACTGGTCTGCCTGGCTCAAGCCGCATGGCGGCAAGCAGGTGCCGGCACCGAAGAAATACGGCAATACGAAGTTCAAGCCCATCGAGCCCGCACCGGGCCGCTACGTCAAGGCGCGAGCAAAATAGCATCAAATCCCAGGAGAAAACACATGGAAGACATCGTCATCGTCAGCGCGGCCCGCACGGCAGTGGGCAAGTTCGGCGGCACGCTCGCCAGGACCGCCGCCCCCGAACTGGGCGCCATCGTCATCGCCGAACTGCTCAAGCGCAGCGGGCTGGACGGATCGCAGGTGGGTGAAGTGATCCTGGGTCAGGTGTTGGCCGCAGGCTCGGGCCAGAACCCGGCGCGCCAGGCGCTCATCAAGAGCGGCCTGCCGAAGGAAATACCGGCGCTCACCATCAACGCGGTCTGCGGCTCGGGCCTGAAGGCCGTGATGCTGGCTGCGCAGTCGGTCGCCACGGGCGACAGCGAGATCGTGATCGCCGGCGGCCAGGAAAACATGAGCGCAGCGCCGCACGTGCTGCCGAATTCGCGCGACGGCCAGCGCATGGGCGACTGGAAGCTGGTGGATTCGATGATCGTGGACGGCCTGTGGGACGTCTACAACCAGTACCACATGGGCATCACCGCCGAGAACGTGGCGAAGAAGTACGGCATCAGCCGCGAAGCGCAGGACGCGCTGGCGCTGTCCAGCCAGCAGAAGGCCGCGGCCGCGCAGGACGCCGGCAAGTTCAAGGATGAGATCGTGCCCGTGACGATTCCCCAGAAGAAGGGCGATCCGGTAGTGTTCGACACCGACGAGTTCATCAACCGCAAGACCAACGCCGACGCGCTGGCAGGCCTGCGCCCCGCCTTCGACAAGGCCGGTGGCGTGACTGCGGGCAATGCTTCCGGCATCAACGACGGCGCGGCAGCCGTGATGGTGATGACGGCGAAGAAGGCCGCCGCGCTCGGCCTGAAGCCGCTCGGCCGCATCGCCAGTTACGCGACCACCGGGCTGGACCCGGCTTTCATGGGCATGGGCCCGGTGCCGGCGTCGACCAAGGCGCTGCAGCGCGCCGGATGGAAGGCGTCAGACCTCGACCTGCTCGAGATCAACGAGGCTTTCGCCGCGCAGGCCTGCGCGGTCAACAACGAGATGGGCTGGGACGTGAGCCGCGTCAACGTCAACGGCGGCGCGATTGCCATCGGTCACCCGATTGGTGCATCGGGCTGCCGCATTCTGGTGACACTCCTGCACGAGATGCAGCGTCGCGATGCGAAGAAGGGCATTGCGTCCCTGTGCATCGGTGGTGGCATGGGTGTTGCACTGACTATCGAGCGGTAAACCAGGGGTGCCGTTCCGGCACCCGCCGCAACCCCGCTGTCCTTGTCGCGACCACAGTGACGTTTTTGATGTCACTGTGGCGTTAACCCGTAGCTGCGTCGCGCAGTGCACGGGACAGAATGACAGCGTGCAATCGGGCATTCATTTCAATTCAGAGGAGCATAAAAATGAGTCAGAAAGTAGCGTATGTGACCGGTGGCATGGGCGGTATCGGTACCGCCATCTGCCAGCGCCTGCACAAGGATGGCTTCAAGGTCATCGCAGGCTGCGGCCCCACGCGCGACTATGCAAAGTGGCTGGGCGAGCAGAAGGAAAAGGGCTTCACCTTCTACGCTTCCGTGGGCAACGTCGGTGCCTGGGAATCGACGGTCGAAGCCTTCGGCAAGGCCAAGGCCGAGCACGGCAGCATCGACGTGCTGGTCAACAACGCCGGCATCACGCGTGACCGCATGTTCCTCAAGATGACCCGCGAGGACTGGGATGCCGTGATCGAGACCAACCTCAATTCCATGTTCAACGTGACCAAGCAGGTCGTGGGCGACATGGTCGAAAAAGGCTGGGGCCGCATCATCAACATCAGCTCGGTCAACGGCGAGAAGGGCCAGGCGGGGCAAACCAACTATTCGGCGGCCAAGGCCGGCATGCACGGCTTCACCATGGCGCTGGCGCAGGAGCTCGCTTCCAAGGGCGTCACGGTGAACACCGTGAGTCCGGGCTACATCGGCACCGACATGGTCAAGGCCATCCGCCAGGACGTGCTCGACAAGATCGTCGCGACGATCCCTGTCAAGCGCCTGGGCGAGCCGAGCGAGATCGCTTCCATCATTTCCTGGCTGGCGTCCGACGAGGGCAGCTACTCCACCGGCGCCGACTTCTCGGTCAACGGCGGCCTGCACATGGGCTGACGGAAGGAACCCGCGCCGGATGCCCCACAGCGTTTCCCTCATCAATACCATCGCTGCGGGGCTGGGCCTGGCACTCGTGCTGGGCTTCATCGCGGCGCGTCTGCGCCTTCCGGCGCTGGTCGGCTACCTGCTGGCCGGCGTGATCATCGGCCCGTACACGCCGGGCTTCGTGGCGGATGCCGAAATCGCGGCCCAGCTCGCCGAGATCGGCGTGATGCTGCTGATGTTCGGTGTGGGGCTGCATTTTTCGCTGGACGACCTGCTTGCGGTGCGCAAGCTTGCGCTGCCCGGGGCCATCGTGCAGATGGCGGTGGCGACGCTGCTGGGCATGGGCGTGGCCACCTTGTGGGGCTGGGAGCCCGGCGGTGCCCTGGTCTTCGGGCTGGCGCTTTCCGTGGCGAGCACCGTGGTTCTGCTGCGCGCGCTGGAGAGCCTGGGCATCCTCGATTCGTTCACCGGGCGCATCGCGATCGGATGGCTGGTGGTCGAGGATCTGGCCATGGTGCTGGTACTCGTACTGCTGCCCGCGCTGGCGGGCTGGCTCAAGGGTGGCAGCGAGGCGAGCGATCCGCTCGCATTGTGGGAAGCGCTGGGCATGACGTTGCTCCAGGTCGGCGGCTTCGTGGTGCTGATGCTGGTGGTCGGACGCCGCGTGTTCCCCTGGGCGCTGTGGCAGGTGGCCCGCACCAATTCACGCGAGCTGTTCACGCTGTGCGTCGTGGCGGCGGCGGTGAGCATTGCGTTCACATCTGCGGCACTCTTCGGCGTGTCGTTCGCATTGGGCGCGTTCTTTGCCGGCATGGTGATGCGCGAGTCCGAGTACAGCCATCGCGCGGCTGAAGAGTCGCTGCCGTTGCGCGACGCGTTTGCCGTGCTGTTCTTCGTGTCGGTGGGCATGTTGTTCGATCCGATGGTGCTGGTGGAGCGACCGTTCCAGGTTCTCGCGGTCGTCGCCATCATCGTGGTGGGCAAATCGCTGGCGGCTGCGGCGCTTGTGCTGGCGTTCCGGTATCCGCTGGGCACGGCGCTCACGGTGTCGGCGAGCCTGGCGCAGATCGGCGAGTTCTCCTTCATCCTCGTCGGGCTGGGCATTTCGCTGAACATGTTCCCCAGGGAAGGCCAGAGCCTGGTGCTGGCGGGCGCGCTGATTTCCATTGCGCTCAATCCGCTGGTCTTCCGCTGCATCGAACCACTGCAGCGCTGGCTGCACGCCAAGTCGGCCTTGGCTCGCAAGCTCGAGATGCGTGACGACCCGCTGGCGGAGCTTCCCATGACGACCGACGAGAAGTACCTGTCGCGCCAGGTGGTGGTCGTGGGCTATGGCCGCGTGGGCCGACGCATCGCCGCTGCGCTCATGGCGCACAACCTGCCGTTCGTGGTGGCCGAGCAGAACCGTGAATTGGTCGAGCGACTGCGGTCCGAGGGCATCGCCGCGGTGTCGGGCGATGCAGCCGATCCTTCGGTGCTGATCCAGGCGCACGTGGCGCGGGCACGCATGCTGGTCATCGCCACGCCCGATTCACTCGACGTGCGGCAGATGATCGCCACCGCGCGCGCCCTCAACCCGACCATCGAGACCGTCGTGCGCACGCACAACGAAGACGAGGCGCGGCTGCTCGAACAGGAGAACGCCGGCAAGGTGTTCCTGGGTGAGGAAGAACTTGCGCAGGCCATGACTCGCCACGTGCTCGCGCGCTCGGCGGCATCGACCGCGCCCGTGTAGGCCGTGTCCTACGCGGCGAAGGAGCCCAGGCCCACACAGGGCCCGCACCATTCTTGTTACATTTTCCGCTCAAAGCCAATCGGCCAAGACGGCGCGACGTCGGAAGTCGCCCGGCACATGCATCGGAACAGAAGAATGCGCGCAAGCTCGGGAAAAAAATTGGCAATCGTCACGCTGCACGGCGCGATGTGGAACCCCAGAAGGATTTCGGGACAGACCTCAGGTCAGCTGGCTGAAGCCGCTGTTGCCCCGGCCCCCGGTGCCGACGGCAGTGGCACCGAGCAGGTATTCGAAGAGCAGGTCGAGTTCGTTGGACTTGTCGAACACCGCGTCGGCACCGAGCCGCGAGCAACGTTCGCGGATGTCATTCGTGGCGTAATTGCTCAGCACGACGACTTTCTGCCACGGGTTGCGGTTTCCGGTCGCCTCGATGACGCCCAGGCCGTTACCCTGCTTGAGGAAGAGGTCGACGATTGCGACGTCCCATCCACCGGGATTGTTGCGGAACCATTCGCGCGCTTCGGCTTCGCTCTCGGCGAAGCCCACCAGTTCGGCGCTGACCAGCTCCTGGAGGCTTTCAACAAGCGCATCCCGGATGACCTGGCTGTCCTCGACGATATAAGCACGCATCTGAATCTGTTGTCCTGTGGGGTCCCGCCCTCGGCTCGTGACCTTGGTATATGCAGAATTTACCGCAGGTCCCGCGCCGAGTATGTGGGCTTGGCGGGCGCAGGCGTGTAGGAATTTTCTGAAACCAAACGATTTAACGCCACAAGAAGCAGGGGGAAACACTCATATGCCCGACGACATCCGTACCGACCAGGCCCGCAGTTTCAAGCAGATCCTCGCCCGCAACATCGCGCTTCCGATCGCAATCGGCTTCGGCAGCGCGACCGTGTTCGTCGCGATCATCCTTTACCTGCTGTCGGTCATCAACTGGGTCGAGCACACCGACCGTGTGGTGGCCGACACGACGGAGCTGGCGCGTCTCGCGGTCGAACAGGAATCCAACATGCGGGGCTTCCTGATCGCGGGTGACGAGGTGTTCGTCGGCAATTACAACGCGCTCAAGAGCCGCATGGAAAGCCAGTTGGCAGGCCTCAAGGATCGCATCGCGGACAACCCGGCCCAAGTCGCGCGCCTGCAGAACATCGAGTCGATGCAAGCCCAGTGGAACCGCTTCGCCGAATCGGTGATCGACATGCGCCGTCAGGGGCGCGACTACCGCGAAGCGGTGTTGCCCGGTCAGGGGCGCCGCATGACGGACGAAGTGCGGCGCGAGTTCACTGCCATCCTCGACGAGGAGCGCCGCCTGCGCAAGCTGCGCAACGACGAAGCGCAGGAGACGGCCCGCTGGGTGCTGGTGGGTTATGTCGCATTCACCGTCATCATCTCGCTGATCCTCGCGATCTTCGGGCGACGCCAGCTAATGACGCTGTCGGGCAATTACTCGCGTGCACTGGACGAGCAGATCCGCCACGGCGAGACGATGCAGAAGCAGGCCTGGTTGCGTGCGGGGCAATCGCGACTGGCCGAACGCATCATCGGCCATTCGTCGCTGCAGCAGATGGGCGCAGGCGCGCTCGATCATCTGGCCGACTATCTCGGCTTCGTGGTCGGCGCCATCTACGTGCGTGATGCGGAAGGACGCCTGAGCCGCTTCGCCGTGCACGGCATGGAAGGCTCCAGCGCGGACAGCGCCTTTCACGCCGCGGGCGGGCTGGTGGCGCAGACGGCGCAGGGGCAACGCGTCGTTGCGCTGGAAGACCTGCCGGCCGGCTACTTGCGGGTGAGCAGCGGCACCGGGGAAGGCGCGTCGCAGTCTGCGTTGATCGTGCCGCTGACGGCCGACGGGGAAGTCAATGGCGTGCTCGAAATGGGCTTCCTGCGCAAGCTGGAGGAGCGCGACCAGGAACTCATGGAGCTCATCGGGGGCACGCTGGGCACGGCGATCAGCACGTCGCTGTACCGCCAGCGCCTGCAGGAATCGCTGACGCACACGCAGCAACTCAACGAAGAACTGCAGGTGCAGCAGGAAGAGCTGCGCACCGCCAACGAAGAGCTGGAAGAACAATCGCACGTGCTCAAGGAGTCACAGGCCCAACTGGAAAGCCAGCAGGCGGAGCTGGAGCAGACCAACGAGCGGCTGTCCGAGCAGGCACTCATGCTCGACCAGCGCAACCAGGACCTGCGCATTGCCCAGGACGACCTGCGGCAGCACGCCGACGAGCTGCAGCGCGCCAGCCGCTACAAGTCCGAGTTCCTGGCGAACATGTCGCACGAGTTGCGCACGCCGCTCAACAGTTCATTGATCCTTGCTCGCCTGCTGGCGGAGAACGCTGCCGGCAACCTGACCGATGAGCAGGTGCGGTTCGCGCAGTCCATCACGTCGGCGGGAAACGACCTGCTGAACCTCATCAACGACATCCTGGATATTTCCAAGGTCGAGGCCGGGCACATGGAGCTCGTGATCGAGCCGGTGTTGGTGACGAGGCTGGCCGACAGCCTGCGCCAGACCTTCGAGCCGCTGGCCATGCAGAAGCAACTCGCGTTCAGCGTCGATGTGGCCGAGGAAACGCCGCAGATGCTGCGCACCGACCGCCAGCGCGTCGAGCAGGTGCTCAAGAACCTGCTGTCCAATGCCATCAAGTTCACCGAATCGGGGAGCGTGAGCATGAAGGTTTCGCCGGGCGGGCACGGCGGCATCGATTTCACGGTTCAGGATACGGGCATCGGTATCGCCGAATCGCAGCACGAAGTGATCTTCGAGGCGTTCCGGCAGGCCGATGGCACCACCAGCCGGCGTTATGGCGGCACGGGCCTCGGCCTGTCGATTTCGCGCAACCTGGCGCAGTTGCTGGGCGGCAGCATTTCGGTGGAGAGCGAGGCCGGAAAAGGCAGCCGCTTCGTGCTCCATCTGCCGCTCGTCCATGTCGCCCAGGAGGAGCCCGCCCGAGTGCCGCCCACTGCGGCGAACAAGGCAGCCAGCCCGCCGCCGCCCCGCAAGCCTGCCCCGGCACCCGATGCACCGGCGCCGGGCGATGCGGATCCGGCATTCGTTCCACCACCGCCTTTCGACGACGACCGCAGCATGCCGTCATCGGGTCGCAGCGTACTCGTCATCGAAGACGAGCCGCAGTTCGCGCACATCCTGTATGACCTCGCGCATGAACGGGACTACCGCTGCTTCGTTGCGCAAGGCGCGCAAGAGGGCGTGGCCATGGCCTCGGAGTTCCTGCCCGACGCCATCCTGCTGGACATGCGGCTGCCGGACAAGCCGGGCCTGGACGTGCTGCAGCAGCTCAAGGACAACCCGCGGACAAGGCACATTCCCGTGCATGTGATCTCCGCGTCCGATGCGCGTGAGGCCGCGCTGCACATGGGTGCGATCGGCTATGCGATGAAGCCCGCCACGCGCGACCAGTTGCTCAAGGTGTTCCATCAACTGGAAGACCGCCTCACGCGCCGCCTCAAGCGCGTGCTGCTGGTCGAAGACGATGCACGACAGCGCGACAGCGTGGTGCAGCTCATCGGCGACGACGACGTGGACATCATGGCCGTGGCCACAGGCGCCGAAGCGCTGGCGCAGCTGCATGGCCAGATCTTCGACTGCATGATCATCGATCTCAAGTTGCCCGACATGGACGGTGCGCAACTGCTGGAGCGCATGTCCACCGAGGATATCCAGTCGTTCCCGCCGGTCATCGTGTACACGGGCCGCAACCTCACGCGTGAGGAAGAGCGCCAGCTCCTGCGCTACTCGCGCTCGATCATCATCAAGGGCGCACGCTCGCCCGAGCGGCTGCTGGATGAAGTGACGCTGTTCCTTCACAAGGTCGAATCGAACCTCTCGCAGGACCGCCAGAACATGCTGCGCTCCGCGCGCAGTCGCGACAAGGTGTTCGAGCAGCGCCGCATCCTGCTGGTGGACGACGACGTGCGGAACGTGTTCGCGCTCACCAGTGCGCTGGAGCAGAAAGGCCTGACGGTGGTGGCTGCGCGCAACGGCCTGGAAGCGCTGCAGAAGCTCGACACCTTGCCCGACATCGACCTGGTGCTCATGGACATCATGATGCCGGAGATGGACGGTCTGGAGGCGACGCGCCGCATCCGCGCCGATTCGCGTTTCTCCGCGCTGCCTGTCATCGCCATCACCGCCAAGGCGATGAAGGACGACCAGGAGGAATGCCTGAAGGCCGGTGCCAACGATTACCTCGCCAAGCCGGTGGACCTGGACCGCCTGTTCTCGATGCTGCGCGTCTGGATGCCGCGCCTGGAGCGCTTCTGATGAGCATGCCGGCCAGCGTCACGGACATCGAGATCCGCCTGCTGGTGGAGGCGATCTACCTGCAGTACAGCTACGACTTCCGGAATTACGCAGGTGCTTCGCTGCGGCGTCGCGTGCTGCATGCCACGGCGCAGATGGACTGCGGGACGGTGTCGGCGCTGCAGGACCTCATCCTGCATGACGCGAATGCGTTTGCGCGGTTGCTGCAGTACATGACCATTCCCGTCAGCGAGATGTTCCGCGATCCGGAGTACTTCCGCGCCTTGCGTGAGCACGTCTTGCCGGTGCTGCGCACCTATCCGTCCATCCGCATCTGGGTGGCCGGCTGCAGCACGGGGGAAGAGGTCTATTCGATGGCCATCATGCTCAAGGAAGAAGGGCTGCTGGACCGCACGCACCTCTATGCGACCGACATCAACCCGGTGTCGCTCGAGAAGGCGCGCGCGGGCATCTTTCCCATCGATGCGGTGCGCCAGTACACGGCCAATTACCAGAAGGCGGGCGGCCGCGCATCCTTTGCCGATTACTACCTGGCCGCCTACGACAACGCCTTGTTCGACAGGTCGCTCGCCGCCCACGTGACGTATGCCGATCACAGCCTGGCGACGGACAGTGTGTTTTCGGAGACCCATTTCGTCTCGTGCCGCAACGTGATGATCTATTTCAACCGCAGCCTGCAGGAGCGCGCGCTCGGGCTGTTCCACGACTCGCTGGTCCATCGCGGCTTCCTGGGCCTCGGCACGAAGGAGAGCATCGAATTCTCAAGCTATGCGGACCGCTTCGAGTATGTGGCGCGGCGCGAACGCATCTACCGCAAGGGAGCGGCGTGACATGGCGCGTGCTCCGGTGGACATGGTCTGCATCGGTGCTTCCGCCGGCGGCGTGGAGGCCCTGATGTCGCTGCTGGGCCCCTTGCCCGCGAACTACCGGTTGCCGCTGGTGGTGGTGGTCCATCTGCCGGAAGACCACGAGAGCGTGCTCACCGAAGTGCTGCAGCATCACGTTGCCTTCCCCGTGCAGGAGGCGTGCGACAAGGAAAGCATCGGCCACCGGGGTGTGTACATTGCGCCGCCCGGCTATCACCTGCAGGTGGAGGACGACCGCACCTTTTCGCTGAGTTGCGATCCGCCGGTGAACTATTCGCGGCCCTCCATCGACCTGATGTTCAGCAGCGCCTCGCACGCATTCGGCCCGCGCCTGGCGGGCATCCTGCTGACCGGTGCCAACGAAGACGGCGCCGAGGGCCTGGCCACCATCGCGCGGGCAGGGGGAATCACTGCCGTGCAGGATCCTGCCACCGCGCGCGTGACCACCATGCCCGAATCCGCATTGCGCATTTACCCGCAGCACACCGTGCTGTCGCTGGACCAGATTCATCAATTTCTGCTCAAACTGGAAAAGGACGCCCATGCCTGAGACGCCCGTCAATATCCTCATCGTCGATGACCTGCAGGAGAACCTGCTCGCACTGGAGGCGCTGATCCGGTCGCCGGGCCGCCGCATCCACCAGGCGCGGTCGGGCAACGAGGCGTTGGCGCTCCTGCTGGAGCATGAATTCGCGCTGGCCATCCTGGACGTGCAGATGCCTGCGATGACGGGCTTCGAGCTGGCGGAGCTGATGCGGGGTACCGAGCGCACGCGGCACATTCCCATCGTGTTCGTCACGGCGGCCGGCCGCGATCTCGACTACGCCTTCCAGGGCTATGAGAGCGGCGCGGTGGACTTCCTCTACAAGCCGTTGGACAACTACGCCGTGCAGAGCAAGGTGAATGTGTTTGTCGACCTGTTCCTGCAGCGCCGCGCGGTGCGCGACCAGGTGGAAGCGCTGGAAGAAGCCCGGCGGCTGCAGGACGAACTGGTGCAGCAGTTGCAGGAAACGCAGGCGGACCTCCAGCGCGCCGTGCGCATGCGGGACGACTTCGTCTCGCTCGTCTCACACGAGCTGCGCACGCCGCTCAACACGCTTTTCCTGGAAGTGCAGATGCGTCGTGTGCATCTGGGCAAGGGAGACATGCAGGCGCTCAGCCCCAAGAACATGGAAGCCGTGGTGCAGCGCGAGGAGCGGCAGATCCAGAGCATGGTGCGCCTGATCGACGACATGATCGACGTGTCGCGCCTGCGCCGCGGCGTATTGCCGATCCGGTATGCCCGGACACAGCTGGCCAGCGTCATCCAGCGTGCCGTGGATGGCCTGGCGCATCGCAGCAACGAGGCGGGCGTGGACATCCGTGCGTCGGTCGCGCAGGACGTCGAAGGGCTGTGGGACGAGTTCCGCATCGAGCAGGTGATTTCCAACCTGCTGTCGAATGCGGTGCGTCACGGCAAAGGCGGCCCGGTGGAAATCAACGCCGCGCCTGCGAACGACGCGCTGGGCCAGCCGGGCGTGCAGATCCATGTGCGCGATCACGGCGAAGGCATTGCGCCGGGCGATGAAGAGCGGATCTTCGGTCAGTTCGAGCGGGGCGCGAACCAGGGCGGGACGCTGGGCATGGGGCTGGGGCTGTTCATCGCCCGCCAGCTGGTCAGCGCGCACGATGGTGAGCTGACCTTGTCGAGCAACACGCCGCAGGGCGCAACCTTCACCGTGTGGTTGCCGCTGAAGCCGCGGTCTTCCTCGAAAAGCTGAATCAGAGATCGGCGAAGCCGGTGTTGCCGCTGTGCTCGCGCCGCTGCCAGGCCTCGATCCAGTTCACGGCCCGGCGGCGCAATTCATCGATCACGACGCCTTGATCGGCATGCGAGTGGAGCAGGGAGAGGCGGCATTTGCGTTCGCCTTCCCGCAGCAACTCGACATAGGCGCCAAGTGCGCTGCCATCCGGCGATGCAACCGAATGGAAGCGCATCGACCAAAGGCCGAAATCTTCGGTCTGCAGGAGTTTTTCGCTGTCGCTCATGCAATTCCCCAACGCCTGGATTTGTTGTTGTCGAGGCTGTGCCGCCCCGCGAGAAGGAAAGTGTAACGCCCGGTCTGAAGCCGTAAAGGGGTAAAGCTGGGAAAATGTCGCGCGATGTCACAGCAACCCCAGTCAACCGGATCGCCCCGGCCTCCCGTCACCTCCGTCGCGCCCATGATGGACTGGACGGACCGTCACTGCCGCTATCTGCACCGGCTGCTGTCGCGCCACGCCCTGTTGTACACGGAAATGGTGACAACCGGCGCGCTGATCCATGGCGATGTGGCGCGGCATCTGCGCTTTCACGATGCGGAGCATCCTGTGGCGCTCCAGCTCGGCGGTAGCGAGCCGGCAGACCTTGCACACGGCGCGAAGCTCGGCCAGCAATGGGGCTATGACGAGATCAACCTCAATTGCGGCTGTCCGAGCGAGCGCGTGCAGCGCGGGGCGTTCGGCGCCTGCCTGATGGCCGAACCGACGCTGGTGGCCGATTGCGTGAAGGCCATGGTCGACGTGGTGGACGTGCCGGTCACGGTGAAGCACCGCATCGGCATCGACAGGATCGAGAGCTACGAGTTCGTGCGCGACTTCGTCGGCACGGTGAGCGAGGCGGGCTGCGACACCTTCATCGTCCATGCGCGCAACGCCTGGCTGCAAGGCCTGAGCCCGAAGGAGAACCGGGAGGTTCCGCCGCTGCGCTACGACATCGTGCATCGGCTCAAGCGCGAGCTGCCTCACCTGCACATCGCCATCAACGGCGGCATCGACACACTGGCGCAGATGCGCGAACAGCTGGAGCACCTCGACGGCGTGATGATCGGGCGTGAGGCGTATCACAACCCCTGGTTCCTGGCGGCGTGGGACGCGCAGTTTCATGGCGCATCCGAGCGCGACATCACGCGGGAGTGGGCCGAAGAGCAGATGGTGGCCTACATGGAGCAGGAGGCGGCGCAGCATGGCACCAACTGGTATTCCATCGCGCGGCACATGCTGGGGCTGCGCAATGGTTTGCCGGGTGCCCGCAAGTGGCGCCAGGTGTGGAGCGACCACCGCCTCAAGACCTTGCCGGCGCGTGAGGTGATGGCGCTGGCGCGCTCGGGACAGCTTCAGGCCGCGTGAAGCATCGCCTCGGGCACATCCATGACGGTGGCGCGGCGCATGTCCCGGCGTTGTGAAAGGTCATACCGGCGACCGCGATGCAAGGTACATCGGTTGTCCCACATCACAAGATCGCCGACCTGCCATTGGTGCGCATAAACGAACTCGCGCTGCGTCGCGTGCTCGAGAAGGTCCGCAAGATACATGCGTCCCTCCGCCACCGGCCAGCCGATGATGTGCGTGGCGTGCACACCCACGAACAAGACCTTCCGACCGGAGCCGGGATGCGTTTCGACAAGCGGCCACGTCACGGGCGGCATCTTGCGCTTCTGCTCCTCGGTATAGGCTTCGTCGCCAAGCAACAGCCGGGTATGCAGGGCGTAGTGTTCAGCGCTCAGGCCCTGGATTTCGTCGCGCGTTCGTTGCGAAAGCGCGTCGTAGGCAGCGCGCAGATCTGCGAATTCCGTATTGCCGCCCCAGTCCGGGATGGCCACCGCATGCAGCATGGAATAGGCAGCGCGCGGATCCTGGAAAGAACTGTCACTGTGCCAGAGCTGGTTGGCAAAGCCGGACAAGGCCTTCATCGTTCCCCGGTCCGCGACCTTGCCGTCCGCGTTCAGGTTCGAAATGTCGATGAGCCGCTCGTCGTCCATCCGCTCGGCGCGCTTGAAAATCCGCTTCAGCCCGATGTCCAGGGGACCGAACGATTCGGCGAAGGCCAACTGCTGCTGCTGGCTGAGCGGCGTGTTGCGCCACACCAGCACGGCGTACTGGTTCATCGCCGCGTTGATTGCGTGAATGTCCTTGCGGGCGAGTGGTTGCGTGATGTCGATGCCGCTGGCCTCGGCGGCAAACTGGGAATGAAGGGGCTTGAGTTGCAATGTCATGGGTTGTCTTCCGGTTGGGTTCTTGCGTCTTCACTCGGCCTGGATGTTCCCGTCGGCGATCACCTTGGACCACTTCTTCATCTCGGACGAGATGAACGCATCAAACTGCTCGGGTGTCGAGCCCACGGGCGCCAGCGCCATCTCGTGAAGACGCGCCTGGATTTCAGGCATGCGGAGCACCTTCGCGGTATCGGCTGAAATCTTCTGGACGGTGGCGGTGGGCGTGCCGGCGGGGGCGATGAAGCCGAGCAACGAACTGGCGACGAAGCCCGGCAATGATTCGGCCACCGTCGGATACTGCTTCTCGTATCCTGCGACACGCTGGTCGCCAAAGGTCGCGATCATCTTCATCCTGTTGGCCTTGACGTAAGGCATGACTGAAAGGAACGGGTCGGTCATCAGGTCGATGCGCCCGGCCATCACCTCCGTGTGGGCGGGTGCACTGCCCTTGAAAGGGGAGTAGAGGATGTCCACCTTTTCGTTCTTTTTGAGCAGTTCCATCGCCAGGTGGGTGGTGCCGCCGGCGCCGGCGTTCCCGTAGCTCAGCCTGCCGGGGTTGCGTCGTGCGTAGGCGATCATCTCGGGCACGGTGTTGAACGGGGCATCGGCTCGTGCGACCAGCGCGAGTTGCATGTCGGCGATTTGCGTTACGCCGCGGATGTCCTTCTGCGTGTCGTACGGCAGTGATTTGCGCAGCGACGGGTTGACGGTGAATGCCGAGTTGACCAGACCGATCACGTGTCCGTCCGGCGGTGCCTTGGCAACGAAGTCCACGCCGATGGCCGTGCCGGCCCCGGGCTTGTAGTCGATGACGACCGGCTGCCCCCAGGTTTCCTGCAACTTCTGTGCAATCAGCCGTCCCACCGTGTCCGTCGGGCCACCGGCAGTAAAGGGAATGATGATCTTGACCGGTCCTTTCGGAAAGTCCTGAGCGACAGCCGGAGCGGGGGAAATTCCCACGCAGATGGCGAACAGTGCAAACACGGAAAGGCGGCGATTGAATCCAGCGTTTTGTCTCATGGTGGTTTAATTAAAATGGAACGTGGTTTCAAAATACTATTCGCTCTGCTTGAGCCGTATCAATGATTCCCCGGTGGCGCGAACAGATGTTCCATTTTTCGGGGCAGGGGGTGTTCCTTGGCGAAACAAGTGACCGGGCACAAAGATGAAGTGAGTGCGCTGGCGCGTGGACTCGCGCTCCTGCGTGAGGTCGGGCACGGGGCATATCCGCTCAGCAATCGTGAGCTGGCAGACAAGACGGGCATACCGAAGGCCACGGTATCGCGGCTCGCGGCGACGCTGGTGTCGGCGGGATACCTGCGTCAGCATCCGCACAGCGAAAGGTTCAGCCTGGGTCCGGGCGTGGTCGACCTGAACAATGCCTATTTGCGCAACTTCGATCTCCGTGGGCATGCGCGCCCGCATCTCGCCGTGCTTGCCGATTTCGCGGGCGTGACTGTCCACCTGTGCGTGCAAGACGGGCTGGACATGCTGATCGTCGAATCCGTGAGGCCGCAGACGGCGGTGCTGCTGTCGCACATGGACGTGGGCTCGCGGATGACGATCGCTACCTCCGCTGCGGGGCGCGCCTACCTGGGGATCCTGTCCATGCAGGAGCGCCAGCGGCTGCTCGAACAGATCCGCAGCGCCAGCGCGAAACACTGGCGCTCGCTTCGCCCGCGGATCGACAGCGCGCTCGCGGACTATGCCGATAACGGATATTGCGCGTCGTTCGGGGAGTGGAATCCGCACATCCACGCGCTCGGTGTCGGGTTGTCCGGCCCTCGCGGGGAGAAATACGCGATCAGTTGTGGCGGCGCGGCCTACCTGCTTCCGGAGGAGGACATGCGACAGCGCGTGGCCCCGAAAATGCTCGAGATCGCGAGGGTGATCTCGGCAGAGATCGGCGCACCCGCTGTCTAGGCCGCCGCTTCCAGCCCGTTCGCAAAGTGCTCCTGCATGCGCTGCATGGCGAGCGATGCATTGCGCGCCATGAGTGCGGCCACGACGGCGCGGTGCTCGGCCAGCGATTCCTCGACCCGGCCCGCCTTCAGCAGCGAGTTGTGCCGGTTCAACTTCATCACCTTGCGCAGGTCGGCCACCATCTGGTCACGCCAGCGGTTGTCGGCGATGGCCAGCAGCTTCATGTGGAAGCGCTCGTTGATCTCGAAGAACTTTTCGCGGTCGTCGACGGCTTTTTCCAGCTTGTCGTGCAGTGACTGCAGCTCTTTCAATTGCGCATCGGTCGCGCGCTGGGCCACCACGCCGGCCGCATCGGATTCGAGCAGCGAGAGCAGGTGGTAGACCTCGGAGAGGTCGCGCTCCGAAACTTCCGTCACATAGGCGCCACGGCGCACCTTCATCGTCACCAGACCTTCGGCAGCCAGCACCTTGATGGCTTCACGCAGGGGCGTTCGGCTGATGCCGTATTCCTGGGCGAGCTTCATTTCATCGATCCAGCTGCCGGGCTCCAGCTCACGCCGGAAGATGCGCTGTCGAAGCAGCTCCGCCACCTCTTCGTAGAGGGCGCGGGGGGTCAGGGTGACGGCGGACATGGCGGCGAGTGTAGCCGATCAAAAATTCTGCATCAATAATTATGAATGACGTAGAATCCCGCAGGTTTTATATGCACCGCAGCATCCACGCCGCGCCAACGCCTTATGTCCACGCCCGACAAGTCCGCCAAGCCCGAAACTGATGCGCCGACCTACGCCGTACCCGGCGTGGACGCCTGGGCGAAGTCTGCCGCCAGGTCCGCGCCCGAGGGCGACGTAAACCGCCTCAACTGGCAGACGCCCGAAGGCCTCACCGTCAAGCCGTTGTACACCGCGCAGGATGTGCAGGGCCTTGCGCATGCCAACACGCTGCCGGGCTTCGAGCCGTTCATCCGGGGTCCACAAGCCACGATGTATGCGGCGCGCCCCTGGACGATCCGCCAGTACGCGGGCTTCTCCACCGCCGAGGAGTCCAATGCGTTCTACCGCAAGGCGCTGGCCGCAGGCGGGCAGGGCGTGAGCGTGGCGTTCGACCTGGCGACGCACCGTGGCTACGACAGCGACCATCCGCGGGTGACGGGCGACGTGGGCAAGGCCGGCGTGGCCATCGACAGCGTGGAAGACATGAAGATCCTGTTCGACGGCATTCCGCTGGAC
This sequence comes from Variovorax sp. VNK109, assembly GCF_049445855.1. Classification (NCBI taxonomy): domain Bacteria; kingdom Pseudomonadati; phylum Pseudomonadota; class Betaproteobacteria; order Burkholderiales; family Comamonadaceae; genus Variovorax; species Variovorax sp. VNK109. The sequence continues at coordinate 428,678 of NZ_JBMSDV010000002.1, forward strand.
AAGGTGTCGGTGTCGATGACGATGAACGGCGCGGTGCTGCCGGTACTCGCGGGCTACGTGGTCGCGGCCGAAGAGCAGGGTGTGCCGCAGGACAAGCTCAGCGGGACCATCCAGAACGACATCCTCAAGGAGTTCATGGTCCGCAACACGTACATCTATCCGCCGCAGCCGAGCATGCGCATCATCGGCGACATCATCGAGTACACGGCGAAGAACATGCCGAAGTTCAACTCGATCTCGATCAGCGGCTATCACATGCAGGAAGCCGGTGCCAACCAGGCACTCGAACTCGCGTTCACACTGGCCGACGGCAAGGAGTACGTGAAGACGGCGCTGGCCAAGGGCCTGGATGTGGACGACTTCGCGGGCCGCCTGTCGTTCTTCTGGGCGATCGGCATGAACTTCTATCTGGAGATCGCCAAGATGCGCGCGGCGCGCCTCTTGTGGTGGCGCATCATGAAGGGCTTCGATCCGAAGAACCCCAAGAGCCTGATGCTGCGTACGCACTGCCAGACCAGCGGCTGGAGCCTGACCGAGCAGGACCCGTACAACAACGTGGTGCGTACCACTATCGAGGCGATGGCGGCTGTCTTCGGCGGCACGCAAAGCCTGCACACCAACAGCTTCGACGAAGCGATCGCGCTGCCCACCGAGTTCAGCGCGCGCATCGCGCGCAACACGCAGCTCATCATCCAGGAAGAGACGCACATCACCAACGTGATCGACCCGTGGGCGGGCAGCTACATGATGGAGAAGCTCACGCAGGACATGGCCGACAAGGCGTGGGAAATCATCGAGGAAGTGGAGGCCATGGGCGGCATGACGCGTGCCGTCGATTCCGGCTGGGCCAAGCTGAAGATCGAGGCGAGCGCCGCAGAAAAGCAGGCGCGCATCGACTCTGGCAAGGACGTGATCGTCGGCGTCAACAAGTACAAGCTCAGGCAGGAAGATGCGATCGACATCCTCGAAGTTGACAACGTCAAGGTACGCGAGAGCCAGATCGACCGGTTGAACCGCATCAAGGCATCGCGCGATACTGCGAAGGTGCAGGTGGCGCTGGATGCATTGACTGCCGCCGCTGAAGAAGGCTCGGGCAACCTGCTCGATTTGTCCATCCGGGCGATCCGCCTGCGCGCGACAGTGGGCGAGGTGAGCGATGCGCTGGAGAAGGTCTTCGGGCGCCATCGCGCCGATACGCAAAAGGTGACCGGTGTGTACGCAGCAGCTTACGACTCGGCCGAGGGCTGGGAAAAACTCAAGACCGAGATCGCGGAGTTCGCGGAAGCGCAAGGCCGCCGTCCGCGCGTGATGATCGCCAAGCTCGGCCAGGACGGGCACGACCGTGGCGCCAAGGTGGTGGCGACGGCGTTCGCCGATCTCGGCTTCGACGTGGACATGGGGCCGCTTTTCCAGACGCCGGAAGAATGCGCGCGCCAGGCCATCGAGAACGACGTGCATGCGGTCGGCGTGTCCACGCTCGCTGCAGGGCACAAGACGCTGGTGCCTGCGATCATCCAGGCGCTGAAGGACCAGGGCGCTGACGACATCATCGTGTTTGTCGGCGGCGTGATTCCGCGCCAGGACTACGACTATCTCTACGAAGCCGGCGTGAAGGGCGTGTACGGTCCCGGCACGCCGATCCCGGCCAGCGCGAAGGATGTGCTCGAGCAGATCCGGAAAGCCATCGGGTGACCCCGTCCGGGTTGATGCAGTCCTTGCGCGGCGATGATGCGGCCGCGCAGCGGCGCGGCATGGCCAAGGCCATCACGCTGCTGGAGTCGACACGCGCGGACCATCGCGCGCAGGCGGACGAACTGCTCTCTGCGTTGTTGCCACACACAGGCGGCGCGTTCCGCTTGGGCATCAGCGGTGTGCCGGGTGTGGGCAAGTCGACGTTCATCGAAGCGCTGGGTCTTTTTCTGATTGACCGGGGGCATCGCGTGGCGGTGCTGACCATCGACCCGTCGTCAACCGTGTCGGGCGGCTCCATCCTCGGCGACAAGACGCGGATGGAGAAGCTGTCGGTGCACGAGAAGGCCTACATCCGCCCGAGCCCGTCGAGCGGCACGCTCGGTGGCGTGGCCGAGAAGACGCGCGAGTCGATGATGGTCTGCGAAGCGGCGGGCTACGACGTGGTGATCGTCGAGACCGTGGGCGTGGGCCAGAGCGAGACGGCGGTCGCAGGCATGACGGACATGTTCTGCCTGCTGCAGCTGCCCAATGCGGGCGACGACCTGCAGGCCATCAAGAAGGGTGTGATGGAGCTGGCCGACCTCGTGGTCATCAACAAGGCCGACATCGACCGCGACGCCGCGACGCGTGCCGAGGCGCAGATCACCTCCGCATTGCGGCTGCTGGGGCTGCACGGCAACCCTGACCATGCGCATCACGACGAGCGTCTCTGGCATCCGCAGGTGCTGCAGATCAGCGCCTTGCTGGGCACGGGCGTGGATGCGTTCTGGTCTGCGGTGGAGACATTCCGCAAGCTGCAGACCGGCAGCGGCCGTCTGCAAGCGCGGCGCAGCCAACAGGCCCTCGCCTGGATGGGCGAACGGATCGAGGCGGGGTTGAAGCAACGCTTCAGAAGCCATGCGTCGGTGCGCGCGGCGCTGCCTTCCGTCACCGCCGAAGTTGCTGCGGGGCGCCTGCCAGCATCGACGGCCGCGCGCCAGTTGCTGGGCCTGCTCGACGGCCCCCCGACGAACTGAATCCAAACGACAACAGACATTCATCCGGAGTCAATCGACATGCAGGACATCCTCGAACAACTGGAAAAGAAGCGTGCTGCCGCCCGTCTGGGTGGTGGGCAGAAGCGCATCGACGCGCAGCACAGGAAGGGCAAGCTCACGGCACGTGAACGCATCGAGCTGCTGCTGGACGACGGCACCTTCGAGGAGTGGGACATGTTCGTAGAGCACCGCTCAGTCGACTTCGGCATGGCCGAGCAGAAGATTCCGGGGGATGGGGTCGTTACCGGCTACGGCATGATCAACGGCCGCCTCGCCTTCATCTTCAGCCAGGACTTCACCGTGTTCGGCGGCGCGCTGTCCGAGGCACATGCCGAAAAGATCTGCAAGGTGATGGACCAGGCCATGAAAGTTGGCGTACCGGTGATCGGCCTGAACGACTCGGGCGGTGCACGCATCCAGGAAGGCGTGGCGTCGCTCGGCGGCTATGCCGACGTGTTCCAGCGCAACGTGATGGCTTCTGGTGTGGTGCCGCAGATCAGCATGGTCATGGGGCCGTGCGCGGGCGGTGCGGTGTATTCACCGGCCATGACCGACTTCATCTTCATGGTGAAGGATTCGAGCTACATGTTCGTCACCGGCCCCGAAGTGGTGAAGACCGTGACGCACGAAGAGGTCACTGCGGAAGAACTCGGTGGTGCCAGCACGCACACCACGCGCAGCGGCGTGGCCGACATGGCGTTCGAGAACGATGTGGAGGCGCTGATGATGTTGCGCCGCCTCTACAACTACCTGCCGCTCAACAACCGCGAAAAGCCGCCGGTTCGTGCCAGCGGCGACCCGGCCGACCGCGCCGACGCGTCGCTCGACACGCTGGTGCCCGACAACCCGAACAAGCCCTACGACATGAAGGAGCTCATCACCAAGGTCGTGGACGACGGCGACTTCTTCGAGCTGCAGCCCGACTACGCGAAGAACATTGTCATCGGCTTTGCGCGCATGGACGGGCAGTCGGTCGGCATCGTCGCGAACCAGCCGCTGGTGCTGGCGGGGTGCCTCGACATCAAGAGCAGCATCAAGGCCGCGCGCTTCGTGCGCTTCTGCGATGCATTCAACATTCCCGTGGTGACCTTTGTCGATGTGCCCGGCTTCATGCCTGGCACGTCGCAGGAATACGGCGGCATCATCAAGCACGGCGCGAAGCTGCTCTACGCGTATGCCGAGTGCACCGTGCCGAAGATCACGGTCATCACGCGCAAGGCCTACGGCGGCGCCTATGACGTGATGTCGTCCAAACACTTGCGTGGCGACGTGAACCTTGCCTGGCCCAACGCCGAGATAGCGGTGATGGGTGCGAAAGGCGCGGTGGAGATCATCTTCCGCGAAGACAAGAACGACCCGGTGAAACTCGCTGCACGCGAAGCCGAGTACAAGGCCCGCTTTGCCAACCCGTTCGTCGCCGGCAGCCGTGGCTACATCGACGACGTGATCCTGCCCCACGAAACGCGCAAGCGCATCTGCCGCTCGCTCGCGATGCTCAAGGACAAGAAGCTCGAGAACCCGTGGCGCAAGCACGGGAACATTCCGTTGTGAACGCCCACCCCCGATGCGCCTGCGGCGCCTCCCCCTCAAGGGGGCGCAGCCAGTGGCCCGGCAAAGCCGGTTCCACGGCTACCGCGCAAGTCCCCTCTTTGGAGATTTCATGTTTAAAAGAATCCTGATTGCGAACCGCGGCGAGATTGCGTGCCGTGTCATCAAGACCGCGCAGAAGCTGGGCATCCAGACCGTGGCTGTGTATTCGGAGGCAGACAAGGATGCGCGCCATGTCGAGCTGGCCGACGAATCCGTGCTGCTCGGCGCAGCGCCATCGCGCGAGTCATACCTCGTGGCCGACAAGATCATTGCGGCCGCGAAGCAGACCGGTGCGCAGGCCATCCATCCCGGCTACGGCTTCCTGTCGGAGAACGAAGACTTCGCCAGGCGCGTGGAAGAAGAAGGCCTGATCTTCATCGGCCCCAAGCACTATTCCATCGCGGCGATGGGCGACAAGATCGCTTCCAAGAAGCTGGCCAACGAAGCGAAGGTCAACACCATTCCCGGGCACAACCAGCCGATCCTCTCGGCGGAAGAGGCGGTGGAGATTGCGAAGAAGATCGGCTATCCGGTGATGATCAAGGCATCGGCCGGTGGCGGCGGCAAGGGCCTGCGTGTCGCGTTCAACGACAAGGACTGCTTCGAGGGCTTCACCTCGTGCCGCAACGAGGCGCGCAACAGCTTCGGCGACGACCGCGTGTTCATGGAGAAATTCGTCGAGGAACCGCGTCATATCGAGATCCAGGTGCTGGGCGACTCGCAGGGCAACGTCATCTACCTGAACGAACGCGAATGCTCGATCCAGCGCCGTCACCAGAAGGTGATCGAGGAAGCGCCGTCGCCCTTCATCAGCGAAGCGACGCGCAAGGCAATGGGCGAGCAGGCCGTGCAATTGGCGAAGGCGGTGAAGTACCAGAGTGCGGGCACCGTGGAGTTCGTGGTCGGCAAGGACCAGGGCTTCTACTTCCTCGAAATGAACACGCGCCTGCAGGTCGAGCATCCGGTGACCGAGTGCATCACCGGGCTGGATCTGGTGGAGTTGATGATCCGCGTGGCTGCGGGCGAGAAGCTGCCGCTGACGCAGGCCGACGTGAAGCGCGACGGCTGGGCCATCGAATGCCGCATCAATGCGGAAGACCCCTTCCGCAACTTCCTGCCCTCCACGGGGCGTCTGGTGAAATTCCAGCCACCGCCCGAAACGATGTTCGCTTCGGACACAGAGCATCTGCACGGTGTGCGCGTCGATACCGGTGTGTACGAAGGCGGCGAGATCCCCATGTACTACGACTCGATGATCGCCAAGCTCATCGTGCACGGCACTGACCGCGACGACGCGATCCGCAAGATGCGCGAGGCGCTCAACGGCTTCGTGATCCGCGGCATCAGCAGCAACATCCCGTTCCAGGCGGCGCTGCTCGCGCACCCCAGGTTCGTGGCGGGTGACTTCAACACCGGCTTCATCGCCGAGAACTACGGCAGAGGCTTCGACGCGCAGGACGTACCGCATGCCGAACCGGATTTCCTCGTCGCACTTGCTGCCTTCCAGAACCGGCGCTACCGCGCGCGTGCCTCGGGCATCAGCGGGCAACTCGCGGGCCACGGCGTGAAAGTCGGCGAGAAGTTCGTCGTCGTCACGCTCGGCCATGGTGGCGAGAACCGGTACACCGATGTATCGGTGACCGACTTCGAGGGCACGAAGGGGTCGAGCCAGGTGACGGTGGATGGCAAGGCCTACAGCATCACATGCAATGCGCCGCTGGGCGCAACGCGCATCCAGGGCGTCTGCAATGGTGCGGCGTTCACTGCACAGGTGGAGCGCGGCGCGTCGAAGAATCCGCTGGCACTGCGCGTCTCGCACAACGGCACGCAGATCGACGCCATGGTGCTGTCGCCTCTGGGTGCGCAGTTGCATCGACTCATGCCCTACAAGGCACCGCCGGACCTGAGCAAGTTCCTGCTGTCGCCGATGCCGGGGCTGCTGGTCGACGTGGCCGTGCAGCCGGGTCAGAAGGTGCAGGCGGGCGAACGCCTCGCTGTCATCGAGGCGATGAAGATGGAGAACATCCTCTTCGCGTCGCAGGACGGCGTGGTCGGCAAGGTGGTCGCGAACAAGGGCGAGTCGCTCGCCGTCGACCAGGTCATCATCGAGTTCGAGTGAGGCAGGCCATGACGAGACCGTTCAAGGTATTGGGCATCCAGCAGATTGCCATCGGCGGCCCGGACAAGGGGCGCCTGCAGAAGCTGTGGGTGGACATGTTCGGCCTCGAAGTCACGGGTACGTTCAAGAGCGAGCGCGAGAACGTGGACGAGGACATCTGCGCCATCGGTACGGGACCGTTCAAGGTGGAAGTGGACCTGATGCAGCCACTCGACCCCGAAAAGAAGCCGGCCGTGCACACCACGCCGCTCAATCACGTGGGCCTTTGGATCGACGATCTGCCGGTGGCCGTGGAATGGCTCACGGCGCAGGGCGTGCGCTTCGCGCCGGGTGGCATCCGCAAGGGCGCGGCGGGTTTCGACATCTGCTTCGTGCACCCGAAGGGCAACGAGGAATTGCCGATCGGCGGCGAGGGCGTGCTGATCGAACTGGTGCAGGCACCGCCGGAAGTGGTGCAAGCCTTCACGGCGCTTGCACTGTCGCCGCAGGGCTGAAAGACCAGCTGATCTTCAGGCGCCGGGACGGCGCCACAAGGCGAGCGTCGCGGCCAGCAGCCACATGCCGGCCGCGCAACTGCGGTTGATGACGAGCAGGCTGCGTGCCGACAGCCAGCGCACCGCGTGCATGCCGGCCGATGCATAGACCACCATCACCATCGTGTCGAGCGTGACGAACACGCTGCCCAGCAGCGCGAACTGTGGTGCCTGTGGCAGCGACGTATCGATGAACTGCGGCAGGAAGGCCGCGAAGAACAGCACCGTCTTCGGGTTGGACAGCGCCACCGTCAGGCTGCGCGTGAACGCGAGGCGCGGTGCCACAGGGCGGGCTTCGAGCGAGCCCAGTGCACAGGCCATGCCTGCAGGCCGATTGCGCCACATCTTCACGCCGATCCACGCAAGGTAGATCACGCCGGCCCAACGCACGACATTGAACAGCAGTTCCGACGCTTCGAGCAGCGAGCCGAGCCCCAACGCGACGGCAACGATCAGCAGACTGCTGCCCAGCGATGCACCCGCGATGCCGAACCACGCAGTGCGCAACCCGCCGCTGATGCCGTTGGAGAGTGCCAGCAACATCGTCGGTCCTGGCGTGACGGCCAGTGCCAGCGATGCGATGGAAAAGACGATGAGGGTTTCGAGTGTCACGATTCAATCCTGCGATTGCGTGCGCGGGCGAGCGCAGCTTCGATCACGGCACGCTTGCGCGCGAGCTCGGCCGTGTCGCCGGATTGCGCGTGCGTGAGGCCCGGCAAGTCAGCAAGTTTGGCCTGCGCCTTGGCTTCGAGGCGGGCTTCGTGTTCGCTGGCCTCGTGCTTGATGCGGCGCGCGCGAGACTCGTAGCGGTCACGCGCCTCGTCTGCCTGCTGTGCTGACCAGGCCTGCCAGCCTGTGCGTTCGCCCGTCACGTTTTCCAGCGAGATGCAATCCACCGGGCACACGGGAAGACAGAGTTCGCAGCCGGTGCAGTACGGCTCGATCACCGTGTGCATGCGCTTGTTGCTGCCCATGATCGCGTCTGTCGGACAGGCCTTGATGCACAGTGTGCAGCCGATGCACCAGGCTTCGTCGATCACAGCGACGGGGCGCGGGCCTTCGGAACCGTTGTCCCCGTTCAGCGCAAGAAGAGGCAAGCCGGTGATGCGTGAGAGGCGGGCGATGCCTTCCGCGCCGCCCGGTGGGCACTGGTTGATGGGTGCTTCGTTGCGCGCGATGGCTTGCGCATAGCCTGCGCAGTCCGGATAGCCGCAACGCGTGCACTGGGTCTGGGGGAGCGCATCGAGGATGCGTTCGGCCAGTGCAGGCGTATCCATGCGTGATGCCTTCAGCGCGTCGCCTTGCGTGCAGCGGGCTTGCGGACGGCAAGCTTCTTTGCCGGGGCTTTCTTCGCAGCAGTCTTTTTCGCTGCGGCCTTCTTCGCTGGGGCAGGCTTGGCTGCAGGCTGCTCGTCGTGCGCAAGAATGAATTCACAGACCTCCGGGTACACCTTCTCGCGCCAGCGCTTGCCGCTGAAGATGCCGTAGTGGCCGGCACCCTTCACTTCGTAGTGGCGTTTGTCGGCGCCCGTGATGCCGCTGCACAGCTTGAGCGCCGCAGCGGTCTGGCCCGAGCCGGAGATGTCATCGAGCTCACCTTCGACGGTGAGCAGCGCGGTCTTGCGGATGTCCTGCGGGCGTACGCGCTCGACTTCGCCTTGCGGGTTTTTCACGTCCCAGGTGCCGTTGACCAGCATGAACTCCTGAAAGACGGTGCGGATGGTCTCGAGGTAGTAGTCCGCATCCATGTCGAGCACGGCGTTGTACTCGTCATAGAACTTGCGATGCGCCTCGGCGCTGGTGTCGTCGCCCTTGAGCAGGTCTTCGAAGTATTCGTAATGACTCTTGGCATGGCGGTCCGGGTTCATCGCCACGAAACCGGTGTGCTGCAGGAAGCCCGGGTACACGCGGCGGCCTTCACCGGGGAAGCCCGAGGGCACGCGGTAGATCACGTTGTTCTCGAACCATTCGAAGCTCTTGTTCATCGCCAGGTTGTTCACGGCGGTCGGCGACTTGCGGGCGTCGATCGGGCCGCCCATCATCACCATGGACAGCGGCGTCATCTCGCCGCGGCTGGCCATGAGCGACACGGCCGCCAGCACCGGCACCGTGGGCTGGCATACGCTCACAACGTGGCAGTTGCCGTATTCCTTCTGGATGTGGCGGATGAATTCCTGCACGTAGTTGACGTAATCGTCCAGGTGGAATTCCCCGTCGGACAGCGGCACGGTGCGCGCGTTCTTCCAGTCGGTGATGTACACCTTGTGGCCACGCAGCATGGTGCGCACGGTGTCGCGCAGCAGCGTGGCGTAATGGCCCGACAGCGGCGCGACGATCAGCACGGCAGGCTGCATCTTCATCTTGTCCAGCGTGGCCTGGTCGTCCGAGAAGCGCTTGAAGCGGCGCAGCTCGCAGAAGGGCTTGTCGATCTCCACACGTTCCTGGATGGCGACGTCGTTGCCATCGACGTCCACCGACTGGATGCCGAACACCGGCTTTTCATAGTCCTTGGCCAGACGGTAGAGCAGGTCGTACCCGGCGGATACACGTTGTGCGAGCGGGTTTTGCCCGAGCGGCGAATGCGGATTGCTGTAGAGCTTGGCAGCGGCCTGGGCAAAGTCCGCGAAGGGCTCCATGAGCGCGCGCTGCGCTTCGTAGATCTGGTAGAGCATCAGGGCAGGATCGGGCTGTGATCTGTTGGTTATGTTGCAGTGCAATATAGCAGCGCAAGGTTGTGCACGTTGGAGAGGAAACACCAATCCCGACAGGCGGCCGGCCTCTTGCGTTCCCGTCATGATTCTGCAAGGCTTCAGAAGGAACCGGTTACGCCTTGGCGACATCCGAAACGGACGCCATGATTGCTTCCCCATGAACAGAAGAAAACTGATGTCCGCGGCCGGCGGCGGCCTCGCTGCCACAATGCTCGGCATGACCACCCAGCCCGCTGACGCCGCGACATTCGACAACCTCAAGTCGCTCAAGCGCAGCCCGAAGATGCCGGTGATCTTCGTCGGGCACGGCAGCCCGATGAACGCCATCGGCGACAACGAATACCGGCGCAGCTGGCAGGCATTGGGCGCCGAGTTCGGCGCGAAGCTGCCGAAGCCCCAGCTCATCCTGTGCATTTCGGCGCACTGGATCACCCGCGGCTGGTGGCTCACCGGCATGGAAAAGCCCAGGACCATCCACGACTTCGGCGGCTTTCCGGACGAGCTCTTTGCCCAGCAGTACCCCGCGCCCGGTGCGCCTGCGGCAGCGCAGGAGATCGGCGCGGGCCTGCGCGCGCCTGACAGCAACAAGCCCGTGGGTCTGGACAAGGACGAATGGGGGTACGACCACGGCACTTGGTCGGTGCTGAAACCCATGTTCCCCAAGGCCGACATTCCCGTCATCCAACTGAGCATGGACTACAGCCGCCCGCCGGCCGAGCACTACGCGCTGGGCAGGCAGCTCCGGGCACTGCGCGAGCGCGGTGTGCTCATCGTGGGCAGTGGCAACATCGTTCACAACCTGCGCGCCGCGCAACGTGGCGTGGCGTCGAACCAGGCGTATGACTGGGCCATCGAGTTCGACCGCGTGGTCGCGGGGCAACTGGAGTCCGGCAAGCTGGACATGCTGTCCGACTTCCAGAAGTCAGGCCAGCTCGCACAACTGGCGCACCCCACGCATGACCACTACCTGCCGTTGCTCCATGCCGCCGGTGCGGCAGATGGCAAAGACAAGGTCCGCACCTTCAACGACAACTTCCAGTCGGCGTCCATCTCGATGCGGTCGGTCGTCTGGGGCTGAAGTCCCGGGGTCAGGCGGCCGATTCAGACAGCCCGGTAGCGTCCGGGCTTGTGGTTGATCCACAGGAACAGGCTCATCACCACGGCGCCGAGCACGGACCACGCAACGCGCGTCCAGTCGATCACCAGCAGCGCCAGCAGCACGATGCTGCAGTCGATGGCCATCTGCACCTTGCCGGCACGGATGCCGTAGCGGTCCTGCATGTACAGCGAAATGATGGTGGCGCCACCCAGGCTCGCCCGATGGCGCGCGAGGAACAGGCAACCCGTGCCCAGCAGCAGCCCGCCCGTGATGGCCGCGTACGCGGGGTGCAGCGAACCGACGCCCAGCACAAAGGGCGTGGCATCGGTCAGCACCGAAAGCAGGGTCACGGACACGAAGGTCTTGATCGTGAATTCCTTGCCCATGCGCGTCCACGAGAACCAGTAGAACGGCAGGTTGATCAGGAAGAAGAGTTGTCCCAGGCTGATGCCCGTGGCGTAGTGCAGCACGAACGCCGCGCCGGCCGTGCCGCCCGTCAGCAGACCGGCCTGGTTGTAGAGCGACAGCGCCAGCGAAACGAAGAGCGTGCCCGCGAAGAGCGCCTGCGCGTCCTCGAACCAGGTGTGCCGGTCAGGCGGCGGAAGGGAGGGGGAGTCCATTGCGGAATCCAGGGAGGCATCCATGGGGATGCCCTTGCAAGTCGCGGGCCACGTCCGGGTTCATGCGGGGGCGTCTGCGTGGGCCGTCAGGCCGTTCTCAGCCAGGGCCAGCGGCTGCGGTAGCTCTCGACCTTGTCGTCGTAGAGGTCCTTGTAGTTGCACTTGGGATTGGGCCGCAGGATGCCCGCCTCCAATTCGTCCAGCCCGTTGGGCGCGTACAGTTCGGCGCCCACGCCGGACGGGGACGGCGTGATGCCCACGCAGGTGCAGGTGACGAGGAAGCGGTCGATGCCGTCCTTCGAGGAGCGCAGCGAGGTGTAGCGATGACCGAACCAGTCCTCGTACCAGAGGTGGACGCGGGCCTGGTTCTTGGTTTCGACAACGATGCCCAGGTCGCCGAACAGCACACGCGCACGGTTCTGGACCTCCTGCTCGGCCTCGGCCGACAGGTCGGTCGGGTCGAAATAGAAAAGGTCGTAGTCGCGGATGTTCGCCATCGGCGGCAGGCCAGTCCGCAGGTTCCACACCGTCTGGAACAGGCAGCCCGCCACCAGCCACGCGTCCTGCAGCTTGAGCTGCGGCAGGCGTTGCAGGATGGTGGCGTTGTTGCTGTTGGTCAGCACCTGGCGGATGAACCGGTCAGATGCCGGGTCCGGCGCCTTGCCGTAAGCCGACAACGGGTTCACGACGGAAACCTCACGATGCGGCGGGCCTCAGATCACCTTGGCGATCGACGCGCAGACGTAGTCGATGTTCTTGCTGTTGAGCGCGGCCACGCACATGCGGCCGGTATCGGTGCCGTAGACACCGAATTCGCTGCGCAGGCGCACCATCTGGTCCTTTGACAGGCCCGAGTAGCTGAACATGCCGATCTGGCGCGTGATGAAGCTCATGTCTTCCTTCACACCGGCAGCCTTGAGCTTGTCAACCAGCGCGGTGCGCATCAGCTTGATGCGGTCGCGCATTTCGGCCAGCTCCTGCTCCCACATGGCGCGCAGTTCGGGCGTGCCCAGTACGGCAGCAACGACAGCGCCGCCATGGATGGGCGGGTTGCTGTAGTTGGTGCGGATGACGATCTTGAGCTGCGACAGCACGCGCGAGGCTTCTTCCTTGTTCTCGCACAGCACCGACAGGGCACCGACGCGTTCGCCGTACAGGCTGAAGCTCTTGGAGAACGAGGTGGAGACGAAGAACGTGAGGCCGGCCGCCACGAACTTGCCGACGACGGCGCCGTCTTCCGTGATGCCGTTGCCGAAACCCTGGTAAGCCATGTCGAGGAAGGGCACGAGCTTGCCGGCCTTGACCACAGCCACCACTTCGTCCCACTGGGCGGGGGTGATGTCATAGCCGGTCGGGTTGTGGCAACAGGCGTGCAGCACCACGACGGTGCCGGCTGCGGCAGCCTTCAGGCTGGCCAGCATGCCTTCGAAGTTCACGGTGCGGTTGGCCGCGTCGTAATACGTGTAGGTCTCGACGGTGAAACCGGCCTGGTTGAAGAGGGCGCGGTGGTTCTCCCAGCTCGGATCGCTGATCAGCACCTTGGCTGCGGGGTTGAGCTTCTTCAGGAAGTCGGCCCCGACCTTCAGCCCGCCAGTGCCGCCCAGGGCCTGGATGGTGGCCACTCGGCCGGACTTGACGGGCTCGCTGTCGGCCCCGAATACGAGGCTCTTCACGGCGTTGTCGTAGGCCACGATCCCGTCGATCGGGAGGTAACCGCGGGCTGAGGGCGCAGCCATCATGCGCTTTTCGGCTTCCTGCACGCACTTGAGCAGCGGCAGCTTGCCGTTGTCGTCGAAATACACACCCACGCCCAGGTTGACTTTGGCAGGGTTGGAGTCGGCAGCGAATTGCTCGTTGAGACCCAGGATCGGGTCGCGCGGTGCCATTTCGACCGAGGAGAACAATGACATGAAAAAGTCCTTTGGAGTTGTCAGTAGCGCCTGTCGCCAAGCTCGGTTAGCCTATGCGATTGGCCTCAATTTTAGCCCCCCATGCCCGAAGCCGTTGAAGCACCGCCCATCCAGACACCCGGCGAATTCGTGAGTTTTCCCGGATCGCCTTTCGAACTGTTCCAGCCTTACCCGCCTTCGGGCGACCAGCCCACGGCCATCGCGGGGCTGGTGGAGGGTGTGCAGGACGGCGAGGTGTTCCAGACCCTGCTGGGCGTCACGGGCTCGGGCAAGACCTTCACCATGGCCAATGTGATTGCGCGGCTGGGTCGCCCGGCGATCGTGTTCGCACCCAACAAGACGCTGGCGGCGCAGCTGTACAGCGAATTCCGCGAGTTTTTCCCCAAGAACGCGGTGGAGTACTTCGTCAGCTACTACGACTATTACCAGCCCGAGGCCTACGTGCCGCAGCGCGACCTGTTCATCGAGAAGGACTCGGCGATCAACGAGCACATCGAGCAGATGCGCCTGTCGTGCACCAAGAGCATCCTCGAGCGGCGTGATGTGGTCATCGTGGCCACTGTCTCGGCCATCTACGGCATCGGCGAGCCCGAGAGCTACCACCGCATGATCATGACGTTGCGCGCGGGTGACAAGATGGGCCAGCGCGACGTGATCGGGCAGCTCATCCGCATGCAGTACCAGCGCAACGAGCAGGACTTCACACGTGGCAAGTTCCGCGTGCGCGGCGACACCATCGACGTGTTTCCGGCAGAGCACAGCGAACTGGCGGTGCGCATCGAGCTGTTCGACGACGAGATCGAGTCGCTGCAGCTGTTCGATCCGCTCACCGGGCGCATCCGCCAGAAGATCCCGCGCTTCACGGTTTATCCGTCCAGTCACTACGTGACCCCGCGCGACAAGGTGTTGTCGGCCGTCGAGACCATCAAGCTCGAACTCGACCAGCGCCTGAAGGAGCTGGTCGGCATGGGCAAGCTCGTGGAAGCGCAGCGGCTGGAGCAGCGCACGCGCTTCGACCTGGAAATGCTCAGCGAAGTCGGTCACTGCAAGGGCATCGAGAACTACACGCGTCACCTTTCGGGCGCAGCGCCCGGTGATCCGCCCTCGACGCTCACCGATTACATGCCGCGCGACGCGCTGATGTTCCTGGACGAAAGCCACCAGATGATCGGCCAGCTCAACGCCATGTACAACGGCGACCGCGCGCGCAAGACCACGCTGGTGGAATACGGCTTCCGCCTGCCTTCGGCGCTGGACAACCGGCCGCTCAAGTTCGAGGAGTTCGAGCGCCGCATGCGGCAGGCGATCTTCGTGTCGGCCACGCCGGCCGCTTACGAGCAGGAGCATGCAGGCAAGGTGGTGGAGCAGCTCGTGCGGCCTACCGGCCTGGTCGATCCGAAGGTGGAAGTCCGCCCGGCGACGCACCAGGTGGACGACGTGCTGCAGGAAATCCGTATCCGCGTCGAGAAGAACGAGCGCGTGCTCATCACCACGCTGACCAAGCGCATGGCCGAGCAACTGACCGACTACCTCACCGACAACGGCGTGAAGGTGCGCTACCTGCACAGTGACGTGGACACGGTCGAGCGCGTGGAAATCCTGCGTGACCTGCGACTGGGCGCGTTCGACGTGCTGGTGGGCATCAACCTGCTTCGCGAGGGGCTGGACATTCCCGAGGTGAGCCTCGTGGCCATCCTCGACGCCGACAAGGAGGGCTTCCTGCGCGCCGAGCGTTCGCTGATCCAGACCATCGGACGGGCGGCGCGCAACCTGAACGGCCAGGCCATCCTCTATGCGGACCGGATGACCGATTCGATGAAGAAGGCCATCTCCGAAACCGAGCGCCGTCGCGCGCGCCAGATCGCCTGGAACGAGGAGCATGGCATCACGCCGCGCAGCATCGTCAAGCAGGTGCGCGACCTGATCGACGGCGTGTACAGCGAGAAGGCCAGCAAGGAAGCAGAGAAGCGTGATCTGGCGCGTGCGCATGTAGAGGACATGAGCGAGAAGGACGTGGCGCGCGAGATCAAGAAGCTCGAAAAGCAGATGCTCGAACACGCGCGCGGCCTGGAGTTCGAGAAGGCGGCGCGTGTGCGCGACCAGTTGGCGCTGCTCAGGCAGCAGGCCTTCGGCGCGCCGGGCAGCGACAACGTCATACCGCTCACACCCAAGGCGGCCGGCGGACGTTAGCATCGCGCGGGTATGCAGACCTCGATCTACCTCATCGAAGACGACACCACGGTCCACGATTTCGTGCTGCGCACGCTGCAGGCGCGGCCCGAGTGGAAGCTGGCGGGCTATTCGGCATCGTTTGCCCATGCGGCTGAAAACGCCGCAGATGCTGCCGCCAGCGTCTATCTTGTGGACCTCGGCCTGCCCGACGGTCACGGCGAGGATCTGCTGAAGATGCTGTCCGTCAGCAACCCCGGCTGCGAGCTGCTGGTGTTCACCGTATTCGGCGACGAAACCCGGCTCATCAACGCCATCGAGGCAGGCGCCACGGGCTATGTGCTCAAGGGCTGCAGCGGCGAAGAACTGATCTCGGCCATCGAGCAGATCCAGGAGGGTGGGGCGCCCATCTCGTCATTGCTTGCGCGGCTGCTGCTCAAGCGCCTGCGGTCCGTGCAGGACTCGCTGCCGCCGGTGCGCGCGGATGCGCTGTCCAGCGAAGTCATCCTCTCCGAGCGCGAGACCGATGTGCTCAAGCTCGTTGCCCAGGGCTACGTGAACAAGGAGATCGCCCGCAAGCTCGACATCTCCGGCCATACCGTGGGATCGCACATCAAGAACCTGTATCGCAAGCTTGCCGTCCACACGCGCGTGCAGGTCGTGCGCGCAGCGCAGGAGCGGGGGCTCGTTTGACCCTTCCGCGCTGGCTCCTGCGTCTGGCGGGGCGAATGCATCAGGTGCCCGCATGGGCCTGGGTGGGCGCGCTGCTCACACTGGTGCTCGGCGGTCTGGTGCTGGTGTCGCTGCCGCCGCAATTGCCCGGCGCGGTGGCCATTGTGGAAGCCGTGGCGCAGCTCGACGAACCGACAACGGTACCGCCGCGGGCCGTGAAGCTGCCGCACATCTGGGACGACGAGCGTCCGCCATGGGAAGGCACGGGACGCTACGCGATCGCCTGGCCCCCGCAACTGTCGGAAGCCGACCATGCGGCACAGCCGCTCGCTGTCTACCTGCCGCGCGTGGGCTCGCGCTTCCGTGTCTGGCTGAACGACCGGTTGATTGCCGAGAACTCGTGGGACGATCCGGGGTATGTCGATACCAGCGTCATGCCGCATATGGTCACCCTGCCGGCTGAACTGCTGGCCAAGGATGCGCGCCAGAACCGCCTCGTCGTCGAGGTGCGCGGCACGCTTCTGCGCAAGAGCGGGCTGTCGCCGCTGGTCATCGGACCGAAAGATGTCGTCGAGACACGCTTCAAGAAGATTTACTGGTGGCAGGTGCAGGCCACATGGATGGTGGCGGCGTGTTCCGTGCTGCTGGCCCTCCTGTCCGGGCTGATCTGGCTGCAGGCGCGGGAGCGTGTGTTCGCGCTGCTGGCTGCGGCTTCCACCGCGTGGGCCATCCGGCTCGCGCTCACGCCACTGGTGGAACCGAACATGCCGTTCGAACTGTGGTTCTACCTGCACAAACTGTCGTTCACTGTCTATTGCGGCTTCCTGTACCTGTTCCTCTGGGAGTTGTTCGATTTCCGGCAAGGCTTTGCGCGCCGTCTCGTCGTCGGCCTCCTGTGGGTCGGGCCGGTCTGGCTGGGTGTGACCACGCTGACTGGCAACTACAACATGTACCGGATCTGGACAGCGGTGCTGGCGGTCATTTCCATCATCACGCTGGTTCTGATGTTTCGCCGGGCGCGCTGGGGACTCGACGGCGACCAGCGGCTGATGGTGGTGGTGGGCATCGTCACGCTCGTCACGGGTGTGCGTGATTTCCTTGTGGTGCAGCTGAATTTTCCCGGCGACGGGGACCTGCGCTGGATGACGACAGGCAGCCTCGTCTTCATGCTGACGCTGGCCTGGGTGATGGTGCAGCGCACGTCCAGCTACATGCAGCAGATCGGGCAGCTCAACCAGGATCTGGAGCAGCGTGTGCGCGACCGCGAGCAGGAGCTGCATCACGCCTTCGACCAGTTGCGCGAGGCCGAGCGGCGGCAGGTGCTGGAGGACGAAAGGCAGCGCCTCACGCGCGATATGCATGACGGCCTGGGCAGCCAGCTGGTCCAGACGCTCAATCTGGTGCGCGGCGGCACGAAGACCGATTCGGCGGCGGTGGAAGCCATGCTCACGCATGCGCTGGAAGAACTTCGCATGACGCTCGACTCCATGGAACCGCTCGAAGGCGATTTGCCTGCCATCCTGGGAACTTTGCGCCGGCGCATCGGGCCCGCGCTGGAAGCCGCGGGCATCGAACTCGTCTGGCAGGTGGAGGAACTTGCGCCCATCACCGTCCGCGGCGAGCCGATGGATTCACGTGGCGTGATGCACCTGTTCCGCTGCCTGCAGGAGGTCTTCGCCAACATCGTCAAGCACGCGGGAGCCACGCAGGTGACGGTGCGCACCTGGATGGACGGCGCTACCGCATTGATGAGCGTGACGGACAACGGCCGGGGACTGGGTGCAGGTTCGCGCGAGGGCGGCCGGGGCATGAGCAACATCCGTCTTCGGGCTGCCGAGCTCGGGGGAACCGTCACCTTCTCGGACACCAGACCCGGCACCTGTGTCGTTTTCAGTTTCTCTACCGGCGCCTGAATATCGATTGACAAACTTGATATCCCGGATCGAGGAACCACTTGTCCTACTGGGAATCACAGGAATTACAAGAACAAGTCGTCGGCCGGGCAACCGGAGCGCATCGGAAGTCCCGAAACCCTGACATATACCTGAGTAAAACAATGGGGTTTTTGTGCTATACTTGATGCAAATACTCAACAACAAAAGACCCGACGATGAAAAGGGCCAGCACAAGCTGGAAAAGGGCGGAGACCGTGTTCCGTAGCCCACAAGGCGTCGGAACTGTTTAGCTTAAGCCTAGCCTAGGAGCTTGCGATGCGTCTCACTACCAAAGGCCGTTTTGCGGTCACTGCCATGATTGATCTGGCCCTGCGCCAGAACAACGGTCCCGTTACCCTGGCTGCTATCAGCCAGCGCCAGCAGATTTCGCTTTCCTATCTTGAACAGCTTTTCGGCAAGTTGCGCCGTCACGAACTGGTCGAGTCCACCCGGGGTCCGGGCGGTGGCTACACACTGGGCCGCAAGGCTGCGGACATCACCGTGGCCGACATCATCGTTTCCGTGGACGAGCCCATTGACGCCACGCATTGCGGCGGCAAGGAAAATTGCCTGGGCGAAGCCGGCCGCTGCATGACGCACGAACTCTGGGCGTCGCTGAACCAGCGCATGGTCGAGTTCCTGGACTCCGTCACCCTGCAGAAGCTGGTGGACGAGCAGATCGCCAAGGGCGTGACGATCGAGGACAAGCCCTCGCCGAAGCGTGCGATCTCCAGCCAGCCCGTGGTCAAGCCGATCCGCGTGAATGCACCGAATTCGGTGTTCGCGCTGGGTAACGCATTCGCGAAGTCCTGACCGGCGTGCCGCGCTTGATCCTGACCCCCGCTCCCGTTGTTTCTTGCCAGCCAGAGTTGTACTGAGCCAGCCATGGACATGACCCCGCACTTTCCGATCTATCTGGACTACGGCGCGACGACGCCGGTCGATCCGCGCGTCGTGGACGCGATGATTCCCTGGCTGCGCAAGCATTTCGGCAACCCGGCTTCCCGCAGTCATGCGTGGGGCTGGGAGGCGGAAGAGGCCGTCGAGAAGGCGCGTGCCGACGTCGCCGAACTCATCGGCGCCGACCCGCGGGAGATCGTCTGGACCTCTGGCGCCACCGAGTCGAACAACCTCGCGCTCAAGGGCGCGGCCCACTTCTACAAGGGCAAGGGCAAGCACCTCATCACGGTGAAGACCGAGCACAAGGCCGTGCTGGACACCATGCGAGAACTCGAACGCCAGGGCTTCGAGGTCACTTACATGGATGTGCAGGAAGACGGCATGCTCGACCTGGAGGCGCTCAAGGCTGCCATCCGGCCGGACACCATCCTGATCAGCGTCATGTTCGTGAACAACGAGATTGGCGTCATCCAGGACATCCCCGCCATCGGCACGCTGTGCCGCGAGAAGGGCATCATCTTCCACGTGGACGCCGCACAGGCGACGGGCAAGGTCGAAATCGACCTCAAGACGCTGCCTGTGGACCTGATGAGCCTGGCTTCGCACAAGACCTATGGGCCCAAGGGGATCGGCGCGCTGTACGTGCGCCGCAAGCCGCGCGTGCGCCTTGAAGCGCAGATGCACGGTGGCGGTCATGAGCGCGGGATGCGTTCGGGCACGCTGCCCACGCACCAGATCGTCGGCATGGGTGAGGCGTTCCGCCTGGCCCGCCTCGAAATGGCGCAGGACCTGGCGAAGGCGCAGGCATTGCACCAGCGCCTGCTGGACGGGCTTAAGGACATCGAGCAGGTGTTCCTCAACGGCCATGCCGAAAAGCGCGTGCCACACAACCTGAACATGAGCTTCAACTTCGTTGAAGGCGAGTCTTTGATCATGGGCATCAAGGGCCTGGCGGTGTCGTCGGGTTCGGCCTGCACGTCGGCCAGCCTGGAGCCCAGCTACGTGCTGCGCGCGCTCGGCCGCAGCGACGAACTGGCCCACAGCAGCCTGCGCATGACCATCGGCCGTTTCACGACCGAAGAGGAAATCGATTACGCGATCTCCACCATCCGGCACAACGTCGCCAAGCTGCGCGACCTGAGCCCGCTGTGGGAGATGTACAAGGACGGCGTCGACCTGTCGACCATCCAGTGGACGGCGCACTGACGCGATAGAACAGAAAAGAGGTAACCCATGGCCTATTCAGAAAAAGTCGTTGATCACTACGAAAACCCGCGCAACGTCGGCTCCTTCGAAAAGGGCGACGAGACAGTCGGCACCGGCATGGTCGGTGCGCCTGCCTGCGGCGACGTCATGAAACTGCAGATCAAGGTGAATCCTGAAACCGGCGTCATCGAAGACGCGCGTTTCAAGACCTACGGTTGCGGCTCTGCCATCGCATCGAGCTCGCTCGTCACCGAATGGGTGAAGGGCAAGACGCTGGACGAAGCCGCGTCGCTCAAGAACAGCCAGATCGCCGAAGAACTGGCCCTGCCGCCGGTGAAGATCCACTGCTCCATCCTGGCGGAAGATGCCATCAAGGCGGCGGTCGACGACTACCGCAAGAAGCACGCGGCTGTTGCCGTCCATTGATCGCAAGCTGAACAGACGGACATGGCAGTCACACTGACAGAAGCAGCAGCAAGGCACGTGACCCGCTATCTCTCCAAGCGGGGCAAGGGCGTGGGCGTGCGCCTGGGCGTGAAGACCACCGGTTGCTCGGGCCTGGCTTACAAGCTCGAGTATGTGGACGAAGCTGCGCCTGAAGACACGGTGTTCGAAGACCAGGGCGTCAAGGTGCTGGTCGATCCGAAGAGCTTGAGCTATATCGACGGCACACAGCTGGACTTCGTGCGCGAAGGCCTCAATGAAGGTTTCCGCTTCAACAACCCGAATGAACGCGACCGTTGCGGTTGCGGTGAGAGCTTCCGCATCTGAGCCGCGCGTCCTGGCCGGTGCTTGACGCCGGCCTCGACCCAACCGCCTTCACATGCGTGCTGGCGGTTTTTTATTGACCCATGAATCTTCAATCCACTGACTTCGAGCTCTTCGGCGTACCGGCGCGGTTTGCGCAGGACCGCGCTGCGCTCGACGCGCGCTGGAAGGAACTGCAGCGCGAAGCGCACCCCGACCGCTTCGCCGCGCAGGGCGCTGCGGCGCAGCGTGTGGCCATGCAATGGTCGGTGCGCATCAACGAGGCGTACCAGCGTTTGAAAGATCCCCTGAAGCGCGCGGCATACCTGTGCGAGCTCCATGGCGCGCCCGTGAACGCCGAGAACAACACCGCCATGCCGCCTGCATTCCTGATGCAACAGATGGAGTGGCGCGAGGCGCTCGACGATGCTTCCACGGAAGACGCGCTTGACCGGTTGTCGTCCGAAGTCCGGAATGCCGAACGCGAAGCGCTGGCCGCGTGCGGCAGCTTGCTCGACGAACAGAAAGACTACGGCGCCGCAGTGGCGCAAGTCAGAGCCCTCATGTTCATTGCGCGTTTCTCGGACGACGTGCAGGCGCGCTACGAGAGACTGGGACAATAGCGGCATGGCATTGCTTCAGATTTCAGAGCCCGGCGAGTCGCCCGATCCACACCAGCGCCGCATCGCGGTGGGCATCGACCTGGGGACCACGCACTCGCTCGTGGCCGCGGTGCGCAACGGCGTGGCGGAGTGCCTGCCGGACGAGCAGGGCAGGGTGATTCTTCCTTCAGTGGTGCGCTATCTCGCCGGTGGCGGTCGCCAGATCGGCTTCGACGCGCAGGCTTCGCTGGCCGGGGACCCGGAGAACACGATTGCATCGGTCAAGCGTTTCATGGGCCGTGGCCTGACAGACCTGCCGCATCGTGGACAGCTCCCATACCGCTTCGTCGATGCGCCGGGCATGGTGTCCATCGACACGGCACACGGCGTGAAATCGCCCGTCGAAGTGAGCGCGGAAATCCTCGCCACGTTGCGCTACCGCGCCGAAGACACATTCAACGACGACCTGTATGGTGTCGTGATCACCGTGCCGGCGTACTTCGACGACGCGCAGCGCCAGGCAACCAAGGATGCCGCGCAACTGGCCGGCCTGAACGTGCTGCGCCTGATCAACGAACCCACGGCGGCTGCCATTGCCTACGGCCTCGACAACGCCAGTGAAGGCGTCTATGCCGTCTACGACCTCGGCGGCGGCACGTTCGACATTTCCATTCTGCGCCTGGCGCGTGGTGTGTTCGAGGTGGTCGCCACGGGCGGCGATTCCGCACTGGGCGGTGACGACTACGACCGCGCGTTGGCGGATTGGGTGCTGGCCCGGGCCGGCCTGCAGGCCACGACCGCCGGTGACAAGGCTGCCGTCAAGGTGGCTGCCCGGGCATGCAAGGAGGCCTTGTCGGCGAACGACATCGCCACGTTCGCCGCACAGCTCGCGTCCGGCCCGGTCCTGCGCGACGTGAGTGTCGCGGACTTCGAGGCCGCCACTGCCGCATTGACGGCCAGCACCATGTCCGCCGTCCGCAAGGTCCTGCGCGATGCAAAGCTCGACAAGAGCGAAGTGCAGGGCGTGGTGCTCGTGGGCGGTTCCACGCGCATGCCGCAGATCCGCAAGTCGGTCGGCGCCTTCTTCGGGCAGGAGCCGCTGACCAACCTGAACCCGGATGAGGTGGTCGCGCTCGGTGCAGCCATCCAGGCCAACCAGCTTGCAGGCAACAACGCGTCCGGCGATCTGCTGCTGCTGGACGTGATCCCGCTCTCGCTCGGCATTGAAACCATGGGCGGCCTGGTGGAGCGCATCGTGCCGCGCAACCAGACCATTCCCACCGCGATGGCGCAGGACTTCACCACCTATCAGGACGGCCAGACCGCGCTGGCCTTGCATGTGGTACAGGGCGAGCGCGATCTCGTGGCCGACTGCCGCAGCCTGGCGCGCTTCGAGTTGCGCGGCATCCCGCCGATGGCGGCCGGTGCCGCGCGCATCCGCGTCACGTTCACGGTGGATGCGGACGGGCTGCTCAGCGTGTCAGCCAGGGAGCAGGGCAGTGGCGTGGAAGCACGCATCGACGTCAAGCCGTCTTACGGGCTTGCCGACAGTGACATCGCGCGCATGCTGCAGGAGAGTTTTTCGACAGCCAGGCAGGACATGGAGGCACGCGCGCTCGCCGAGGCGCGGCTCGAATCCGACCGTATGGTGTCCGCCACGCAAAGTGCGCTGGCGGCCGATGGTGACTTGCTGTCGCCTGCCGAGCGTACTGCCATCGAGGCGCTGATGCGTGCTGCGGCCGCCTCGAAGGTCCTCACCGATGCGGCCGCCATCGAGGCGGCGACCGAAGCGCTGGCGCACGGCACCGAAGCATTCGCTGCCCAGCGCATGAACGCCGGCATCCAGCGCGCGCTGGCAGGCAAGAAAGTGGAGTCCCTCTGATGCCGGTGATCCGGATCCTTCCCCATTCCGAATACTGTCCGCAGGGCACAGAAATCACGGCGCCCGCAGGTACCTCCATCTGCGAGGCCCTGCTGGACAACGACATCAGGATTGAGCACGCCTGCGACATGAGTTGCGCCTGCACGACCTGCCACGTGATCGTGCGCGAGGGTTTCAGTTCGCTCAACGAGCCGGATGAAGACGAGGAAGACCTTCTCGACCGGGCGTGGGGGCTCGAGCCGCAGTCGCGGCTGAGCTGTCAGGCCATCCTGGCGCAGCAGGACGTGGTGGTGGAAATCCCCAAGTACACGATCAACCACGCCAAGGAAAATCACTGACATGACACGTCAGATCGTCCTCGACACCGAAACCACCGGCCTGTCTGCCGAGAACGGCGACCGCATCATCGAAATCGGCTGCGTGGAGCTGGTCACACGCAAGCTCACCGGCAACAACAAGCATTTCTACCTCAACCCCGGCCGCGACAGCCACGAGGAAGCGCTCAAGGTCCACGGCATCAGCAACGAATTCCTGCGCGACAAGCCCAAGTTCGAGGCGGTGGTCGATGAACTCCTGGAGTACCTGCAGGGCGCGGAAATCATCATCCACAATGCGGCGTTCGACGTCGGCTTCCTGAACAAGGAACTCGAGCTTGTGGGACGTCCGGGCATCAAGACCTACGTGAGCTCGGTGACCGATACGCTGGTGATGGCCAAGGAAGCGTACCCCGGCAAGCGCAATTCGCTGGATGCGTTGTGCGAGCGGCTGGGCGTCGACAACTCCGGCCGCACCCTGCACGGCGCGCTGCTGGACGCCGAACTGCTGGCCGACGTCTATATCAACATGACGCGCGGCCAGGACGCGCTGATCATCGATATGGCTGGCGATACCACCGTTGCAGGCAATGTGGCTGCCATCGATCTGCGCGGATTCGATCTGCCTGTCTTATTTGCGAGCGAGCAGGAAGCCGCCGCCCATGAGGACGTACTGGCCAAGCTGGACAAGGCCAGTGGCGGCAAGACCGTCTGGCGACTGCAGCTGTAATCGGGTGCCGGGGCTGTGGCATAATCTCAGGCTTTGCTGGAAAGCAAACGTAAGAATTCGGGTGATTAGCTCAGCGGTAGAGCACTGCCTTCACACGGCAGGGGTCGCAGGTTCAAACCCTGCATCACCCACCAATTTTTCTCGATTCTGTTTAGAATCAGATAGTTAGGCGCACGCTTGCGGCGATTTTTCAACCCGGTCACGGCAGTGACCAAGGAGAATCGTAGTGCGCCCTGGCATCCCTTCCATTGACCTCGCGGCAGCTCTGGCCGCGTCCGTCGCCCAACCCGCCTCAGAGCTGACCCTCTCGGAACTCATCCGGGCCTATTCCGTCGCGCGCTGCGACGGCTCCGACCTGCGCCTGCGCAAGTGGGAAGCCGCGCTCGGCGCAAAATCGGCCTGGGTCATCACCCCCGACGAACTGCAGATTGCCGCTGACGCGATGGTCACGCATGGCTACTCCCCGGCGTCGGTCAACCGCGACCTGTCGGCCCTTGGCAGCGTGTACCTCTGGGCGCGCGAGAAGCGTCTGTGCAAAAAGACCTTCCGCAGCCCCACGCTGGACGTGCCGCGTTTTGAGGAGCCCATCCGGCGCGTTCACATCGACGCTGGCCAGCTGGTCGCGCTCAAGGCGCGTGCGCTCGCCTTCACGGACCGGCGGTTTGGCGTGCTGGTGGCGCTTCTGTGCGACACGGGCGCTCGCAAGTCCGAGATCCTGGACCGGGTCGGCCGTGACTTCGACCTGGATGCCTGCCAGGTCATGGCCCCCATCACCAAGAACGGCACCCCGCGCATGCTCTTCTTCAAGGAGGAGACCGCCGCGTTGATGCGCCGTGTTTTCCCGACGCTCCCGCCCGAGCGCCTGGTGTTCCAGGGGGAGGTGCCGGGCCAGCCCGCCAAGTTCCGCCGCCAGTGGGAGGAGTGCGTGACCTCGGTGGGCTTGCCGGATCTGCGCATGCACGACCTGCGCCATGCGGCAGCCGCCTCGCTCCTGCGCGCCGGGGTGACGCTGCCGGTGGCGGCGCAGGTCCTGGGGCATGACCCCGCCGTTCTGGCGCGTCGCTACGGGCACTTGGAGACGGCAGCTCTCAAGAAGGCGCAGGAGGCATCCTGGGCGTGCGCTGTCTGATTTTTGCACCGCAGGTAGATCGATTCTTCCGCACCTGCGGTGCCTAAATTGTTGGTCGCTGGGAGGATGCTTGTTACGCCGCAAGCGTGCATTTAACTACTGAGAGGACCATCAAAATGACCAACACCCATGGCTGGGCACCTGCCCTCGATGCTTGGGGGCAGTTCGTTCGGGAACACCCCGAACTGGGCTACCGCCCCGGCTTCTGGCAGCTTCATAATTTCCTGCGCCTGCATCGTGACGCGTTGGTGCAGCACGACGTCATCCGCAAGGCTCGCAACAAGTTCTGGATCGCCAATGCCCAGAGCTTCTCCGGGGTCGCCTTCGACTGTGCCACGTCACCCCGCGTGTAGACGGGCTGAAACCGACTGGATAGAGTCAGGGGCATGGCAAAAAACCCTTCGCGTGGCTCGGTGTTGACCGAGCTTAAGCTGCTCAGTCAGCTTGACTACCTGGTCCCGAAATCCGCTGCGCGCTACCTCGAGCTGATCTTGCATCCTCTAAAGCTGAGCGAGAAGGACCTTTGGGATCTGGTGCTTGATCAGAAGGTCCATTTCTCCGTCGAGACGATTGACTACCAGATACTGGCGCGGCGCGGCGAACTGCGTGACCGGGGGCCAGAGACTGATCAAATTCCTCGTGAAGATGTACTTGAAGTCGAGGGCGATCGGATTCTTGATTTCTCCGGCGACCGGCGCTTTGAGAGCCTCTCGGGGGTGTTCGACGTACCGACGCGTGGTGGCTGGCGCAGTATCGCCAGCAAGCAGCGTGACGGCGGCAACGTGGATAACTGGGATTGCCAACCCGTGTTCTACCAGCGCCCAGGGGACCCATTGCAGGTCTGGGTCGGTTTGGCCTACATCGGGGAGCCGCTGGTATTGCAACAGTCGGCGGATCTCGGTCCACAGCTGCGCATCGGCTTCCGCAGGGCGGAACTTGATCGCTTCGTGGAGACCATCGGTGGCGAGACCTCGGTCGATGACGATGATGACCTGAAACAATTCCGTCTGACGACAGCCCTGAAGATCCTCGGCGCTGTGCTGTCCGTGACCACGGATATGGTGAGAACTCAAGACAAACTCCAGAAGCAGATCCACGGTTTGGACCTGACCGGGCTGAGCGAGAGCAACTGCGAGAAGTACTTTCGTGCCGCCAACCGCCAGTTTGCAGAGCTGGATCACGATCGGATGGATGCGAACAGAATCAAAAACCGCAAGTAAGCAAACAGTTCCCTACCTGCGGTGCTTTTATCGCCGTCATTTTCTAAGCTCCTGCTTGCCCTTCGGGGCGTCGCAATTGACCCCGTGTCAACCGACCTGACTCATTCAAGCGTCCGACAGCACGATCCGATAGTCAGAAGCGCGGCAGGATTGAAACCTCACACCGCAAGCGCGCCGAAATCACCAGCGCGAGGATGACCCAGATGCATGGGGTTGTGGTGATCAGCCAAAGAGCGCATCAGCTCGAGGTTACTGCTGCGCGTCCCGACGATGACGGCTGAATGGAGGCCCGCACCACCACGTTGAGGGCGGTATGGGCCTCCTTTGCCCGGGAGCCCTCGGAATCCAGCTGTATGGTTTGAGAACAGTTAGAAGGTTGTGAATAGACCATTCTGAATTTTTAGAAGTGAGGATAAAGAAAATGCCCAACATCACCGTGAAGTCTGCCGCCGACGAAAGCGCTGCCTTGCTGGCCAGCAGTGAGTTCGCTGCGGCGGGTGTCATCGCGGCACGCGCCGGGATGGACGATGCACTCGGACCGTTGATGATCACGCTGCAAGAGCAGGCGGAGGCGATCCAGCGAGGTGACACTGGCCTCGTTGACGCCATGTTCATCAACCAGGCGGTGGCCCTCCAGACACTCTTCTTCTCGCTGCTTCAGGACGCCGCAGCTGCTGTGGGCGCGACAGAGAAGCAGAACCTGACGCAGCTTGCTCTCCGCGCTCAGTCGGGCTCCCGGGCGACGCTGCAATCGTTGATGGAGTCCAAGAATCCGCGACACTTCAACGTCATCCAGCAGGCGAACGTCGCGCACAACCAGCAGGTGAACAACGGCGCGCCGCCGCCCGCGCGTGAGAAAAATCGAGCGAACGCGCAGAACGAACAATTTGTTATTGAGAGCGCCCATGGCAGCACGACGTTGGACGGAAGAGCAGAAGCAGAGGCAGGCCGCCTTGATCAAGACGTGGTCACCGTGGACGAAATCCACCGGCCCGCGAAGCGCCGCCGGCAAGGCCGCGTCCTCGCGTAACGCCTACGCCGGTGGTCGACGCGCAAAGATTCGCGCGCTCGCTGCGCAAATGCGGGAGGCGATGGCTGATTTCAAAGACGCACTCGCTGCTGAAGTTGATGCTCAACATCACACAGGCGGCGAGTCCGGCGGCCAGTTGACCTGATGCGGTAGGTCTGAGATAGTCCGCCTACGGGGCATACCGGGGGCTTGATGGTCAAGCCTCACAACCCGGACAACAGTCCGAGGTTCTATGCCCGCATCCCCGATCACCTTCCAATCCAGCGCCGCCTATGCGACCTTGCAGTTAGCTGCGCGCGACGGATTCATCTCCCACATAGACGAGCACGGTGCCAGCCTGGTTCGGGCAAGTGTGCCGCCGTCGAGCTGGCGGCTGCTGTGCCGCTCTCCTCAGGCGGATATGGAGGTGCTGGCCGAGTACCCATCAATCTCGACTGTCCAGTGGTACGAATTCGTGAATGCTCTGGTCCGTGCTGGCTGGCAGCGCCTGCCCAAGGGCAGCTTGCTCGACGTCCTGCTGGCCAATTCCCGCGTCTATGTCTCCAGGCTGCCCAGGCTGCCGGCAGCGGAGCAAGACCTGATTCTTCTGCGCATCGCTGCGCGAGCTGGGGATGCTCGCCCCAGTCACCTGATGCTGGTCGCGCGTTGGGCTGCTCGTCTGCGCATCCAGCTGTCTGAGGCCAACCAGTGGCACGCGCTCGTGCGGCGCGCCGTCGACTGGCATGCGCGCGGAGCCCAGGCCAACGACGGCGATTCGACCTGGCATTTCCACTGTGGCCGGGTGGCCTGGCGTGGCTACGAGATCGTCCCCCTGACCACGCCGGGTGACCTGTGGATCGAAGGAGATGCGATGTCGCACTGCCTGTTTGATCTGCGGGCACTTTGCAATGCGCGCAACCCCAGCAGGTTCTTCTCAGTACGAAGAGACGGTCGCCGTGCGATGACACTGGAGCTGTCACGCAGCGCGCCTGAGCACGGCATGCTTGGCCCTGACCGCATCTGGGGCCAGTGGGAAC
Source organism: Variovorax sp. VNK109 (assembly GCF_049445855.1). NCBI lineage: Bacteria > Pseudomonadati > Pseudomonadota > Betaproteobacteria > Burkholderiales > Comamonadaceae > Variovorax > Variovorax sp. VNK109. The sequence continues at coordinate 457,539 of NZ_JBMSDV010000002.1, forward strand.
TAAGTGATTGCCGGTTGTCCGGGAACAGGGCCCCGGCCGGGCATCTGCTCATCGATCTAATGTGGTTCGCGTGGCAGTACAACCTGTGGTCTCAGCGACCGGCGCGGCAATCAAGTCAAGGCATAACGCAATGACGGGCTACTTCCTCAAGCGGACCAGCTCAAAAAGATCGAAAACGGTCATGCCGAGAGCATTCGCGATGACGTCCATGGCGTTGAGGGTGGGGTTAGCCTGTCCCCGTTCTACGCGGCTTAAATAGGTTTGATAGAAGCCGCATCGCTCCCCGAACTCGACCTGACTGAGGCCAGCTTCGATCCGAAGCTCGCGCACCACAGCACCGAATTTCTGAGAAAGCGTCGAACGAGTCACTGCCTGACTGTTACTCGTATGCTCTAATTCACATAAACACTAATTCGTATAAATTGCTCCTTGAGCAAGACCAAACACAACTTCACTGAGGGGCTGGAAATGACTACGGATATCAATCGATTCCAACTGTTCAACCATGGCGGCGTATTCGTGGTTGTGGCAATGCTTTTGGGCTGCGCGAGCCCACCGCCTCTCTCAGAAGCTGGAGCGCGAGTGCGGGCGATTACCCGTGACCAAGCCAAAGACTGCAGGTTCGTCAGGGTGGTCCAGTACAACCAGCGTGAAATGACGACTGGCAAGACAACCACAGTTCTGAAGGCCATCGGGGAGACCAACATCAGAAACGCCGTTGCTTCGCATGGCGCGAATGCGTTTGTGCTCATCAAGGAAGAAACGGACTGGTTCCTGGGCACGATGGACTACCAGGCTGAAGCCTTCTCCTGTCCCTGATCGCCCCATGATCTCCATTCGATCCGTACTGACTTCTGGACTCGTGACTCTGCTTGCATTACCTGCGGCGCACGCGCTCACGGCCGAGGAGGAGGCAATGATCAGGGCGGCACTTGGTCCCAAGGTTCCCATCTATGCCGATATCAGCGCGGCTACCAAGAAGCGAGAGCCCCGAACCGTGCCGCCACGCACGGTCTACGATGACTGCATCTTGAAGAACATGGCGGGGGTTGCCAACGATGCGGCAGCACGCTCGGTGCGGCAGGCATGTGAGGGCAAGCAGAAGCAGTTCGTGGCCGAGACCCGCTCAAAGTACGACCAGCAGTACGGGCAGGTGGCTGATGACGCCGTGCTCGAAGTGACCAAGGTTGAATCACGGGATGGGATGACGCGGATCTCTTTGCGGAATGGCGATCAGGGAACCAAGAAGATTGTCACGTATGCACGGGTACTGGTCGGTGGACATGCGGTGCTTGGCGAGGGCTGCAGGGGCTTCTACGAGATATTCAGCATTCTGGCCAACATCGCACCGGGTGGCACGGTGGTGGCAGAGGTGCAGCCCAAGGCGCTTGGCAAGGGAGCGGAGCCCTGCGTCGAGGTGCTGGCCGCCCGGGTGAAGGAGCCAGCATGGTCCGATAGCTTGAAGGCTGCCGCGACGTCGAGGGTGAAGCCCATGCAGGATGATTTTCTGGAAGCTTACGAGGGTTCTCGATAGACGTCTCATGGAATTGGGTTGGTGACGACCGGCAGAGTAGCAGGCTCATCAGCTGATCACGGAGTGGCGTGACATTCGATAAACGCGGCCATTTTGCGGACAGCCCTCGCGCCCATGGCTCAACTGCCTGGTTCGGCACCAGTAAAGCGGTGGATCAGTGACGATTCGATGAGTTGTCCGATAGCGGCTGAGGTCACCGAACTGTGCAGCTTTCCATCTTCGCTGCGTGGCAGCTCGCAGAGAAGCGTAGTGCGGCAGGGCATCTCGTTGCCCAGAACATGGATGGCTCCTATGAATTCCACCATATCTTTGCCATCATGGTGCCCAACTTGGTAGTGGCCGATGTAACTCGCAGGCAGCCTGTGACTGCCAATCTCGATGGTTAGAGATCCGTTGATGGGTTCGCTCTCTGCCACTTCGATTTCCTCACGAAATCAGTTGGGTGAAATCATTGGATGGATGCTTGCACCCGTTCGCGCAATGTTCAATCCGGATACTCCGAACGCCTTCATCGCTGACTCGTAAAGCAACTGCTCGCGCTCGATGGCAGCCTGAGCTGCCTGCAACTGCTCGTTTGATGGGCCGGGGCCAACGCTCTGTGCTTTCGCAATCTCGGCCTGGAACACCAGGTTCTTCAGGTCCGAAGCAGCGCGATGGGCTTGATGCCATTGTTCAAGTGAGTCGTTCCAGCGATCCATAGGACAAGTCGTTGAAAGGAGGCACTGCTAAAAAAGGACCCCACGAAGCCGTAACTGCATGGGGTCGAGAGCTTGGGGCGGTAGCCACCCCAGGGGAGGGTGATCAGAGTGTGAAGCAGGTCGCCAGCGTCGAATGTAGGACACCGCCGTAACATTCTTCACTGCCCTCTATCGTTCCTGCGGAGATGCCGCCTATTCGCCCGTTCTTTGCGCTGATTCCTCTGATTGCGTGGCATCGGGCAGCGCGAATCGATACCAGCTTGAGGCTGGCACAGGATAGCGAAAATGACGTGTGGCGATGAAGTCCAGCGCACCAAGGCCAACTTCCACGGCTGGAGACTGCTCAGTCCACTGATAGTCTTTTATCTCCAGAAATCGTGTGATCCGCTGACGTAGCTCGTCGGTCGTGGCTGGTAGGTTATACGGTGCCTCAGAGTGGCCAGTATCCAATGCGCGACCAACGTACCAACTGACTGCCCAATCCAAAGTCGGATGCCATAGCTGCGCCGTGACTGACCCGTAGTCTCCTGTTTTGAGGTGTCGGCGTAGTAACTCGTAGTGTTTTTCCAACTTCAGGATGACACACCAAGCTGCAAGCGTGGCCAACGTCCAAGATGTTTGCCGCAGCCGCTCAAGTAGGCGAGGCTCCCCTGAGCCAACTGCGAGTTCGACGAGATCCTCCAGCGAGTCAGTAGAAACTGGAAAACCATTGTCGGAGCGGAAGGCGATATCTACGCGTTTCACGATCTCTTGCACCCATTGAGATGCCCTATCTTGACGACCTGCGACCATGAGAAACATGAGTGCGAGGGTGATGTCAATTATGTGGTTGTCCATACGCGGCGAGCCGCTGGCGGAATGGTTATCCAGCAAAGCAGTCAATCCATCGGCCAGCGCGTTCACCTCTCGTTGCATGACGTCAGCTTCTTGCTCGTTACTTGGTAACCTCATAGCACAGCCAAGGCCAATGGAGCCCATCAGGCCGATATGCTGAAAAAGAACAATCGAGAAAGAAGCGCCCTCGCTACTGTAGCCGGCCATCCCATCACGAACATGAAAAGCTGGTGCTACCGCCTCGTAATAGCGACCTGCCGTAGCCACATACGCTCCCCAAAGCCCAGCGAGGGCAGGATTCAAGATCTCACGATCCTTCTTTTGGCACAGTTGCACCCGATGCCACGACCAGAGCAACGTGCGTTCGCATATCCAAAGTGCTTGGCGCGAATCGCCATCGGTTAAAGCCCATTGGACGCATATCTGTGAAGCCAGATGGGCGCGTCGAAGCGCCTTCAGCAACACTTGCGAATTTTCAGCTGGACGCGCCAGCGTCCCATCGGCCTTGAGCCCCAATTGCCGCAGCAAGAGGCGGCTGAGGTCGGCGAAGTCATAGTCAATCTCTCCGGATAAAGCCAATGCCTTGCGCAGGTCGGAGCGGTCTTGAGCAGCAAACAGGTTTTCATCGAGCATGTACTGTTCGACCAGCGCCGCGACGCGATCCGCGCCCCAAAAATCGAATCCAGCTTGGCTGATGTATCTGGCTTTGAACCCGTTCCAGTTCAATTCGACTTCCTGCTTCAGATCGCCAGATGTGGCCAACACCACAGTTTTGCGGAAACTTGCGTGCTCAGGTCCAACCATTTTAGAAAGGTACGCATCAACGACTTCTTCAAGACTTGGACGCACCGCCGTCGGATCGTCTTTCGCCCATTCTCTGCGACCAATATCACCTTGCTTAATGACAAAGAGCAGCATCTCTTGGGCACCGTCGACCGGCGATGTCCCAACGACTGCGAGGTCTACTCCAAACTGTCGCACTCCGGTTTGAGGCTTAGATAGCGGTACGTATCCCATCGCAAGACAAAGGTCGGGAAGGAGCTGGTCGAACTCATTGCGCTCGCGTAGCGTGCGTAGGAACTGGCTGATGATGAGCTTCATGATTGCCCCCGCCTCGCACCGCGGAACAGGTGCAGGCGAATGTCGTTTCCTATTGGGTCCGTTGCGAGTCGTGCTGGCAACTCGACGCTGTGTGAAACGGACTTGAGTTCTATTTTTGTATCGAGGCCATCGTCATGAAAGCTGAACGTCGTTGCTCCAGCCTTGATGGTCACTTGCGAGGAGATTTGTCGCCATATAGAGTTGCGGCTCGCTCTCTCAAAAGAATCGTCCATCTGACGGGCACGGGCACGCGAGAAGAGTCGACGCAACTCAGCCGGCGGGCGAAACTCATTCCTGTCGGGCAGGGCCTCTCGTGCTTGGACAACAGCTTCAATGGCCTGAACAACTTGCCGTAAAAATTGTGCTTCAGCTTGTGGACAGTTCTCCCGGTTCGCAGCTTCTCGTGCGGCTTCAATAGTCCGACCTGGATAGTCGTAACCGATTTGCTCAACCAAGAGGTCATGTGCAATCGGAAAGATGCGTTCGGCCGCATCGCGAGAACGGAGCAGGGAGAGCGCGAGAGAAGTAAGCTGAGAGCGATCAAGGACAAAGCCCACCAGACGCCTTGCTAAGAAGACGATGCCATCGCGATCAAGTTCATCAAGCTGATCGATGTCGAGAGGCGGTGGCTGTCGCTCCTCTACATCTGGCACACGCAGAAATCGTGAGGCCGCATCCGCATAGACCGATTGCTCGCTGAGTAGCCATCGCGTTAGTAGTGGTCCCCAGACTGTTGGATGCGTCGGCAGTTTTCGTGCCGTGTCAGAAAATAGATCGTTTACTGGTCGTTCGGATGTTATTGGATGCCGGCCGATCCAATGCGTCAGCGTAGTTGCGGCAAGTATGCGGTGGTCTACGTCACCAAGAAGACGCGCCAGAGAATGGTCGAGTGAGCGAAGGCCGCCCACACTTTCCGGCGCTAAGGCGGGCATGTGCATCAGTAGGCGAGCCACTATCCCGCGCGCCTGAAGATCTTTGCCATGAAGAAATAGACTTTGTGCGAGGACCTCGAGAACATCTTGATCCTCTGCGCCGGCGAGGCGAAGTAGAAGATCGTCAAAGGCAGAGGTAACGTGAAATGCGAGCCCGGCTGCCCTGATGGCGTGGGTACGGCCACCATTCGGCGGAAGTTCGATCAGTTTCGAGAGTTCGAGAGCCGCGTTGTCGTAAGGATGTCCATGCTCGATACCTTCGTGGATTAAGCGACCGAGCGTCCAAATTCCTTGCTGTGATTGACTGGTACGTCCGGCGTGAGCGTCCGTTCTCGCCAGCGCGATTGCTGCATTGAAGTCCGCTTTTGCCAGCGCCATGACAGAGCAGCAGATCAGGGGTGCGACTGAGTCCTCGCCGTGCTGAACAGCGGCATCGTGCAATTGCAGCTGCAAGCTTCTGTCGCGAGTCATTAGCCAGCTTGCAATCGACTCGTAGATGGCGCTGCTGGCTAAGTCGTGGTCGTTCGCTTCATGCCGCGCACTGAGCAGGTCTATGAACGAATGGGGAGCGACATCCTTAATGTAAGGCAGGGCAGAACACACCAACTGCAACACTGCGAAGGCGGGGGAACCGGAGCGAATGTGATGGGCCGCCAGCCTGACGACATCTTGCTCAGGCATCGCCATCGCCAAGAGCCGCCCTGAGGCTTGATCCTTTTCGCCGATCTCGCTGTTCCACAGCTTCTGCGCGAACTCAAATAGAGCATCTGTGTCCAGCACGGGCGTAGAAATGGACGAGAAAATCGAATTTGCAATGAAAGAGTTGCGCACGCTGGTGGAAGCAAAAGTCACGCGACCATCCTTCAGTGACACGCCTTCGGGCAGATCGGTAGACGTCAGTGCTGACGAGGGCGGCACCTCGGCGCTGAGCGCATGCTCACCGTCTTTATGTAGGCGGGACGCTATTGCGAATAGCTCGGTATGTGACGGCGCGGAGTCTGTGACCATTGGAGGAAGCTGATACTTTCAGTGGGTCGTCGATATTAAGAGTTTCCTCTACATCCGTCTCCTCCCTACTTTGCTATTCAGTCGGATCGCGTGACGAGCCGCTACTCATTACGCAGTTCGACAAAGTTGCGCTGCGCCGACGCGTGGACGGTTCGGTTCTGGTATGCCCAAACCGAACCGGAAACGAATTGGTTCGATAAGACGGTTGCGCCATTTAAATCGAACCACTATTATTGGAACCACCTAAACCGAACTGGAGTGACCATGTTGGTCCGGGCATACCTGAGAGCGTCTAAGTCGGAGCAAGATGCCGGGCAGGCGCAGGCGGAGCTGAGGGCGTTCGCCAAGGAGCGCCAGATCCGAATCGCGGCGTTCTACATCGAGCACGAATCTGGGGCCAGCTTGAGTCGCCCTGAGCTGTTCCGTCTCCTGGAGGAAAGCCACCCTGGCGACGTGCTGCTGATTGAGCAGGTTGACAGGCTCTCCCGGCTAAACGCAGCCGACTGGGACATTTTAAAGACCATGTTGCACGAGAAGAAGGTGAGGGTAGTAGCCTTGGACTTGCCCACATCGTGGCAGCTCGCCAGCACGGGTGACCAGCTTACGCAGCGCCTTATGGATGCACTCAACAGCATGATGCTGGACATGCTCGCGGCAATCGCTCGGAAGGACTACGAAGATCGCCGTCGTCGCGCTGCACAGGGAATACAGAAGGCGAAGGCCGCAGGAAAGTATCGAGGCCGGCGCGCGGATGATCAGCGCAATCAGTCGATCTTGGCGATGCTCAAGGGTGGTATGTCATGGAGCGATGTCTGCAGCGCCACCGGCGCGTCTCGTTCCACTCTCAGTAGGCTGACGAAGGTCGCTGCCGTAAAGAGCGCATGACGAGCCTCAGTGACCAGGGTAACGAGCGATTGGAGATGATTTAAGTCAAAGGAAGTACATTTAGTTCTCGACGAAATAAACAATCGAGGACATGGAATGACCAGCTTTGAACTTGTTAAGGTGGCCCTTGATAGCCTGTATGCCGAAGCCCAAGCAGAGCATGGGAAGAAGGCGGACGCCACAATTGCCGCATGTATCGAATACCTTGCTAAGAGCTACAGCGGTCTGAACACACCGGGTCGTGCGGCTGTGGATTACAAAGATCCTGCTACGCGATTCGCATACGTCTACAAATACGTTGCTTCTCACAGCGACTATGTGGTCCAAGTGCTTGAAGCATTGCAGAAGCAAAGGAAGCCGATTTTTGGCGCTGAAAACATCCGGGTCTCTTGTGTGGGTGGTGGACCCGGAAGTGACATCGTAGGCGTGCTTCGCTATTTAGATGAAAACAAGCACGTCGAGAAGGTGTCTAAGGTGACGTGCTATTTGCTGGATCGAGAGCAGGCTTGGGCAGATACTTGGACCGAACTCGACGATTCATTGAAGACGGATCTGGTTTTGCACGCCAACTTTCAACCGCTCGATGTCACTGATCCGGACTCATGGGCTCAGCAGAAGAAATTCTTGCAGGCGGACCTTTTTACGATGAGCTACTTCGTGTCGGAGGTGAAATCGCTTGATAGCGGTGGCGTTGTCTCTACCTTCTGGAAGACGCTCTTCAAGAACGCGAAGTCAGGCGCCCTGTTTCTCTATGACGACAATGGCCATGACAGTTTCAACAACTACTTCGACGCCTTGTGGAAGGCTGAGGGTCTTAAGTGCATAGTGGAGGCGACCAACAGTTGGGTTTGGCCTCGTGGAAATGAACAGAAATCCGAGTTGGGTGACTATCTCAACAAGTTCGGGCAACAGCCCAAGCTGAAGACACCGCTGAGCTATCGGGTCCTACAGAAACTGTGACAGCTGATTTATTTAGCGAGCGATCGTCGTTTGAACGTCTGCCTCTTGAAGGAGGCGACGTGCAGATTTGGCGCGACTTCCTGCCACCGACCCGCGCACAAGCGGTGCTCGTAGATTTGATCGAGAACACACCATGGAGGGCTGAGGAAATTGTGGTGTGGGGAAAGCGGCATCCTCAACCTCGCCTGATCGCTTGGTTTGGTGATCTTGGTAAGAAGTACACCTACTCGGGGATTGCCATGAGCCCACTGCCCTGGACGGGGGAACTTGATGCCCTGCGAGAACAGGTCGAAGCCGCTTGTTTGGTGCGGTTCAACAGCGTCCTGCTGAACTACTATCGCAGCGAACGGGACAGCATGGGCCTACATAGCGATGACGAGCCGGAGCTTGGACCTCGGCCCGTGATTGCGTCTCTTAGCGTTGGAGAGGAGCGCGTATTTGCGTTCAAGTCCAAAACTTCTCCTGTGCAATCCGCGAGCCTGCCACTACCTTCCGGCAGCCTGCTGTTGATGCAAGGTGATACGCAGAAGAATTGGAAGCACGGCATCGCAAAATCAACGCGACGCATGGGTCCTCGCGTTAACCTCACGTTCCGGCAGATTTCTTAACTTTCCAGCGTCGGACTTTCACCGAGTGCGGCGAGACCGCTCCACCTCCCCTTCGACCATTTTCAGCAGCCTTCGTGGGTCGGGCTCGGGCAGCGGTTTTCCGTTGACGAAGAAGGTCGGCGTCGCACGCACGCCCACCGCCTGGAGATCGGCCATGTCTTGCTCAAGCACTTTGTTCACCGCCCCGGTCTTCAGGTAAGCGGCGGCCTTCTCCAGATCGAGTCCGGCAGCGCTGGCAAAGCCCCAAATTCGCTCGGTGGCCGGGTTGTTGTGGCTGGCCCAGACGGGCTGAGATTCCATCAAGGCGTCCATGACAGGCTCGAACAGGTTTTGCTGGCGCGCCGCTTCGAGAACCTGCACCCCGGCCACGGAGGGCTCCCGATGGAAGGGTACGTATCGGATCACCAGGCGTGCCTCCTTGGGATAGGCCGCCAGGATATGCTTCACATAGGGGTGAAATGCCCGGCAGGCTTCGCACGCCGGATCGAAGAACTCGACTATGGTCACGGAGGCGTTGGCAGGTCCTACAACGGGAGAATGCTCCCGCACCATGACGTTGAAACTGGCGGCGGCCTGCTCGGCTGCCTTCTGTCGGTCATGGTGCTGGTAGAGAAGGACGGCAGCGGCGAACGAGGCCAGCGCAACCAGCGCGGTGAGGAGGACGATGGTGTTGCGTCGGGTCATCGGTGAGTCCTTGAACGGGTCATCAGGAGGAGGACGAGGACGGCCCCGAAGGCGGCTACCGCCAGCACAGGCAGCGGCAAGCCGCCCAGCACCGTCATGTCGGCGCCGGTGCAGGCCCCTCCCTGGCTGCAGGGCTTGATGCGTTCCGGGATGGCGCCCATGTACAACAGGGTATGGAAGCCCGCCACCAGAAGGCCGCAGATGGCCAGAGGCAATCCGTAGCGCCATACTGACGCGTCGCCGCGCCAGCTCGCCACGCCCAGCACGACCGCCAGCGGGAACATGAAAGCACGCTGGAACCAGCAGAGATTGCAGGGGGTCTGTCCCATGACCTCGCCGACGAACAGCACCGCCAGCGAGGCGAACAGCGCAATCAGCCAGGCAGAAAACAACAGTGCCCAGCCTGCCCCGTGTCGGTCCGGCGGCGTCGCTTCAGCCATGTCGATCTCCCCGCAACCGACTCACCCCTACTTCACCTCGAAGCGGCCGGTGGAGGCGGCTCGCTTTGGCACGTTGACAGTAGCAATACCTTTGGTGCCCTTTGCGATCTTGAATGTGCCCTTGGCTTCGAGCTTGTCGCCGACGGGAACGAGTTCTACTTCGGATTTCTCGGTGCCGTTCAGCAGCGTCACCTTCGCCTTGGCACCCGCGAGATCGACGGCCTTGCCGTGGTCTTCTGCGTATATCTGGATGAGGTCGGGCTTTGCCACCACCTCGAGGTCCAGCGACTTGGTCTCCACGACGATCCCGCCGCGCTTGGGCTCGTGGCCGTGGCTGCCTGCAGCATGGGCCGCACCTGCGAGGGCCATGGCGGCTGTCAGTGCGCCGAGCATCTGGATGAATTTCATGAGTGACTCCTTGTTGAAGTAGTTTGTGGTTGGAAATCAGAAGGCTTCGTTGCCCGAGGCGTTGTCGACAAGCCGCTCAATCGGCTTGCGGCCGAACAGCTTGACCATCGCGGGTGTGAGGAACGAGTCGAGCAGCGTCGAGGTGATGAGTCCCGAGAAAATGACCACGGCCACGGGGTTCAGGATCTCGGTGCCGGGCTGATCGGCTTCGAACAGCAGCGGCGCCAGCGCCAGTGCCGCCACCAGCGCCGTCATCAGCACCGGCGTGAGCCGCTCCAGCGAGCCGCGCACAAGCATCCTGTCATCGAAGTTCTCGTTCTCGTAGGCGCACAGGTTGATGTAGTGCGACACCTTCATGATGCCGTTGCGGATGGCGATGCCCGCCAGCGTGATGAAGCCCACGAGTGCGGCGACCGACAGTGGCTGACCCGACAGCCACAGGCCCACCACAGCGCCCACCAGCGCCAACGGAATGTTGGCCATGATGATGGTTGCCAGCACGGCCGACTTGTAGCGCGAGTAGAGGATCAGGAAGATCAGCACCACCGAAGCGATGGAGAGCAGGCCGATCAGGCGACTCGCGTCCTCCTGCGCCTGGAACTGTCCGCCAATGGTGACGAAGTAGCCTTCCGGCATCTGCGTCTGCGCGCTCACGTTGCGGATGTCGGCCACCACATCGCTGAGCGCGCGGCCCTGCGCATTGGCCGAGACCACGATACGCCTGCGTCCGTCGTCGCGGCTGATCTGGTTGGGGCCGTCGGTCTCTTCCACCGATGCCAGCAGCGACAGAGGAACGCGACCGCCGGGGGTGTCGATCATCATGTTGCGCAGGCCTTCGATGCCGCGTGCGGTCTCGGGCAGGCGCAGCACCAAGTTAAAGCGGCGGCTGCCCTCCACGATCTGGGTGATGCGTTCTCCGTCGATCATCATCTGCAGTTCTCGCAGCAGCTTCGATGGTGCGATGCCGTACCCCAAGGCTTTGTCGTAGTCCACAGTCACCTTGATCTGTGGCGTGAGCACCTGCTTCTCGACCTCCAGGTCGACGACGCCATTGATCGCGACGAGCTTCTCGCGCAATGCTTCTGCCTGACCGCGCAGCACATCCAGGTCATCACCGTAGATCTTGATGGCGATCTGCGTCCGCACGCCCGAGAGCATGTGGTCGATGCGGTGGCTGATGGGCTGCCCGATGCCAATGGCAGCGGGCAGGGCGGCGATGCGGCTGCGCATGTCAGCGTAGATTTCTTCCACACTGCGGTCACTGCGCTTGAGCTTCACATCCAACTCAGAGACATGCACGCCCTCCGCATGCTCGTCCAGTTCGGCACGACCTGAGCGACGGCCGACGTGCTCGACCTCGGGGACGGCCTGCAGTGCGCTTTCTGCGACCGCGCCGATGCGCGTCGACTCTGCCAGCGTGGTCCCCGGGTTGAGTCGCAGACCGACCAAGGCCACACCTTCGTTGAAGGGCGGCAGGAACGTGGTCGGGAAGAAGGGCACTGCCGCAGTCGCCAGCACGACGGCCACGGAACCCGCGATCATCCATCGGTTGGGCAGTGCCAGCACGCGCTTGAGTGCTCGCTCATAGCCCGACTTCACCCACGCCTGCACCTTGGTGTCGCCGTGGTCCAGCCCCTTAATCTTGGGCAGGAGGTAGTAGCACATGACCGGCGTCACGGTGACCGACACCATCATGGATGCGAGCAGCGAGACGATGTACGCCACGGCCAGTGGCTGCATGAGTCGGCCTTCGATGCCGGGCAGGAAGAAGAGTGGCAGCAGCACCAGCACGATAATGACCGTCGCATAGACGATGGCCGATCGCACTTCCAGTGTTGCGCGAGCGATTAGTTCCAGCGGCCCGATGCGCGCGCCGCCGCTTCCCGTTCGGTCGATCTTCAGCCTTCGCAGCACGTTCTCCACCCCGACCACCGCATCGTCGACCAGGCCACCGATGGCAATGGTGAGGCCACCCAGCGTCATCGTGTTGATGGAGAAGCCGAAGTACTGGAAGACGAGTACGGTAATCATCACCGACAGCGGAATGGCGGTGAGTGCGATGAGCGTCGTACGCAGGTTCATCAGGAAGGCGTACAGCACGATGGCGACCACTGCTGCGGCCATCAGGAACTTGCCCTGCAGTGTGTTCACCGAGGCTTCGATGAAGTTGGCCTGGCGCATGGTGACGATGGGCTTACCCATGCCAGGGGGCAGGCTGTTGCTGAAGGCATCGAGCGCCTGCTCGACGGTCTGGGTCAGTTTCACCGTGTCTGCATCGGGCTGCTTCTGCACGGCCAGAACCACGGCGGGTTTGCCGTTGTAGCCGGCATCGCCCCGCTTGATGGCGGGCGCGAACGCCACCGACGCAACCTGACTCAGGCTGATGGGCTGGCCGTTGCGATAGGCGACGGGCAGTCGTTGCAGGTCTTCGATGCGCGTGGTGCGGCCGATGTTGCGGATCAGGTATTCACGCGAGTTGAGCTCCAGAAAACCGCCGCTCGTGTTGGCCGAGAAACCTGCGAGCGACTGCTCGAGGTTCTCCAGCGTGATGCCCAGCGCGGCCATGCGTTGCGTGTCCGGCTGCACTTGGTACTGGCGCACCTCGCCTCCGATCGGGATGACCTGCGCGACCCCGGGAATGGTGAGCAGGCGAGGACGCACGACAAAGTCCGCATACTCGCGCACGGCCATGGGTGTCGTCTTTTCCGGGTCGATGGGCAGCGCCACCAGCATGATCTCGCCCATGACCGAGCTGATGGGGCCCATGGCCACATGATCGACGCCGGGCGGCAACTGCTCGCGCGCGGTGGCGAGGCGCTCACCGACCATCTGCCGCGCACGGTAGATGTCGGTCTTCCAGTCGAAGGTGACGTAGACGAAGGCGAGGCCGACGCTCGATACCGAGCGGATGCTCTCTACACCCGGGATGCCGCCCATGGCGGTCTCCAGCGGAAAGGTGATGAGCTGCTCGACTTCTTCGGGCGCCATCCCGCCGACTTCTGCCTGCAGGGTCACGGTGGGCTTGTTGAGGTCGGGGAACACGTCCACCGGCATCTGCACGAGCGTGAAAGCGCCGTAGAGCATCAGCACGATCGCGGCGATCGAGACGATCAGCCGGTTGTGCAATGAAAAATGAACCAGTTTGTCAAACATGGGAGTCCTTCATCGCACCTGGTTGATGAGCGCCGCGCCTTGCACGACGACGCGCTCACCCGGCTTGAGGCCATCGACGACTGCGACGGTCGCGCCATCCAGTGGTGTGGCCCGCACCGTGCGCGACACGAAGGTCTCCGCACCGGTGTGGACCCAGACGGCGTCCTGGTTGCTGGGGTTTTTCACCACGGCAGCCGCAGGCAGCGACACGCCCTTCACCTGCTGGCGCGTCTGGACGAGCACCTTGACCGGCTGGTTGACCGACAGCGGGACCGCCTTGGCGCCTTGCGTGCGGAACTGCAGCGGGATCGCGCCTTCGCGCTGCGCCCGGCCAGCGCCTGCCAGTTGTAAGGGCACAGAAACATTGGCCGCCGCTGTGGCGCTTGCCGAGGCGATGTCGTCCAACAGCGCGACGTCGAAGACCAGCGCCTCCACCATGAGGCGGGACGGATCGATGACTTCGAACAGGATTTCTCGGGCATCGACTACCTGACCGGCCACGACGTTCGCGGCCGAGATGACGCCGCTGATGGGGGCAACCAGTGTTTCCGTGGCGGACACCGAGCGCGACACAGCAGCTAAACGCTGCTGCAGGCTTGCGGCATCCGCTTGTGCGGCCTCGATCTCCTTTTGCGGAACGGAGCCTTCGAGCTGCTGCATGCGGGACGCGCGGCGGCGTGCAAGTTCCAGTTGGGACGACAGTTCTGCCACCTGGGCTTGTTGATTGGCCTGCTCAATGGCGCCGGCCGAGGAACGGACGACGGCAAGCACCTCGCCCTTGCGAACAGCCTGGCCCAGTTGCGGCAGGCCACGGCTGCCCGGCTCGATGCGTCCGGGTTGGAGCGGCTGAACGCGCCCACCGGCATTGGCGTCCATGATGACGCGACCGGTCAGCTCGACCGATTTTGCGAGCTGCTTCTCTTCGGTGACAAGGGTTCGCACCAGCAACTGGCGTTGCGACACCTTGGGAAGGAAAACGCTGCCGTCAGGCAGCCGCTTGGGAGCATTGCCGGAGGCGGCCGGTGCGCTGTCGCCATGGTCGTGGCCCGGGGCGGCCAGGACAGGGAAGGGGCTGGCTGCCATCAGGGCTGCGCCGGCAAGGATCGAAAGAATGAATCGGGAATTTTTCATACCGGCCTCTCAGGCTTGGGGTTGCGCGCTGTCGGACTTGCGGCGACTGGCGACGAAGAACAGGACGAGCGCAGCGAATGCCGCCGGCACACCGTAGACAAGCCACTTGCGCCATGCCGGCGCTGCCGCCTCGTCATGGTCGTCATGCACTTCGCCGATCTCCAGATGCGCGGCCAGCAGATCGGTTTCCCCGCCAGCGTCGATGACGAACGAGAAATCCAGCTCGCCCGGGTTCTTCAGCGCGGGCAACTGCACGGCATAGGTGCCGTCCTCCTGGGCTGTGGCGGTGCCTTTGCTGGCACCGACCTCGAAGTCGATCTTTGCGTTGGTGACGGGCTCGTTGCTGGAAAAGCGGTCGAGGAACAGCACGAGCTTCTCGCCCTCGACCACACCTACGAGTTCGAACAGGTCGGAGTGCGTGTTGAAGCGAGGGCTGCTCGGTGCCGACGAGGCGGCGGGCGCTTCACCATGGTCACCGGCCGCGAAAGCAGGAAGCGCGATGGCGGTCAGCAGCGTGGCGACAAGAGTGATGGTGACGCGTGAGGCGCGCCGGATGGCGTCCCCGATGGAAGAGCAAAAATTCATGGAAGCACCCCGAAGGCCTGGTTGAGTTTGGAGATGGCGC
The DNA here is from genome assembly GCF_049445855.1 of Variovorax sp. VNK109. Taxonomy (NCBI): domain Bacteria; kingdom Pseudomonadati; phylum Pseudomonadota; class Betaproteobacteria; order Burkholderiales; family Comamonadaceae; genus Variovorax; species Variovorax sp. VNK109. Next base: position 472,540 of record NZ_JBMSDV010000002.1, read on the forward strand.
GCTGCGTTTCGACGCGGGCGCGCGCATGAGAGAGTTCGGCGTCGAAGCGCTCCGCTTCGGCGCGCAATCGAATCTGCAGGTCGCTCTCGCCCAACTGGTAGGACTTGGCGATGAGGCCATGCACTTCGCGCGCGAGAGTTTCCCGGTCGGCAGCCAGAGACTGCGCGCGCCGGGTTGCTGCAAGCTCTGCCTGAGCGGCATTGCGTTCGGCATCAACGGTGCGCGCGGCCGCCTGCGCCTGCGCCTGGGCTTCGTCCACCTCGGCGCGTGCAAGTGCGAGCTTGGGTGCGTTTCGACTTTCAGATCCGAACGGGATGCGAACCACGAAGCGGATGGAACGTTCGCTGCCCGCGCCGGCGGTGGGGCGCTCGCGCGTCATGCCCACGCCGAGTTCAATCGGGTCGCGCCGGTCTGCTGCGGTCAGGTCAAGGTTGGCCTGGGCGCTGCGCAGTTGCGCCTCAGCAGCAAGTTGCTCAGGATGGGGTTGGGATTGGGTGGATTCAGTCTCTTCAAGTGAGGCGACCGATGCAAGACCGGTGAGTGCCGCCCATTGCGCCTGTAGCCGATTGAGCGCTGCTTCAGTCTGTGCCAGCGCCGTAGACGATTGGTGCTGTGCGGCCAGCGCCTGCAGGTGATCTACGCGTGCCACTTCACCAGCGTCCACGCGGCGCTTGATGTCCGAGGCCAGTTGCTGCGTATCCTGCAGCTTGCGCTGCACGACGTCACGCTCGATGCGCGCGAGTGCGAACTGGGCGGCCAGATCCCGGACGTCGGCAGCGAGTGCCGCGCGTGCGCGCAATACCTGCAACTCGAGCGTGTTGCGCTCGGCATCGACCTGTGCCGAGGTTGCCCTGCGCACGGCAGGTGACCACACAGGTGCCGAGATCTCGGCCTCCATCTCACGCAGGCCTTCATTGGTGCCGACGGAATCGGTCCGGTGCGCGAGGGTCAGCGCGGGAGGGCCCGAGAACCATGACGCGGCCGCATTGCGACGTGCATCGAGTTCGGCCAGGCGGTTCTGCTGCGACCGGGCTTGGGGACTCAGGTTCCAGGCTGCATCAACAGCGGCCCGGAGGGAAACAGGAGCTGGTGTCTGCGCAACAGACGCGCTGGCGAAGGCCAGACAACAGGCTCCCACGGCCAGAGGCCGAAGAAAAATCGAAAGCATTCAGTTCTCCGAAAGTCATGGAAGACGATTCGGCGAACCGCAGAAAGAGGAAGGGAAGACTGCGGCCGCCGTTCAGGCGGCCGGCCACTTGGGCCTATCGAAGGGGGTTGGAACCCAGTTGAATGGCGCCGAATCAGCGCTGCGCAGGAAAACCTCGCGGACGGGAGACGTCACCATGGCGGTGCCGTATGTGGGAAGCAGGTTATGGACACCATGGCAGCCGTGGGCCCAAGGACAGCACGGGGTACTGGTGTCAGCGTCGGCGACAGTGTCTGCCCCGACTTCATGGGCCAACGTCTCGACTTCCAAATGCGCGGAGGCTTCGCCGATGCCATGGATGCCCGCGACTGCGACCTGCAGCGAGAGGACAAGGACAAGCAGCACCGACAACAGCCGTTTCATGGGTCGAGATGCTAACAAATCTCATCCGTCAGTTCCGTGTCTGGAACCTTACGCGGCTGTAATGTAGGGATTTCTGACCGTGCCACTCAGGCAGGATTCTCTGAAAGCGCGATCGACAGGACATCCTTGCTGCGATGCGCCCACTTCGAGCCGAGCCGCAGCGCGTCCCTTTCAACAGAAGTGGCCGTGGCGAAGTACGTCTCGTCACTCCAGCCCATGCGCTTAAAGGTACGTCGCTGGCTCAGTGAACGCTTGCGCAGGCTTCCCTCGATCGCACTGAAATCCTGGTTGTTGCTGGAAAAGAAGGTCGCTGCTGCATTCAGACACTCAAGTGCCTCTGGCGTCGTGGCGGGGATGGCACGGGGGGATGCGAGCCGCGCATGCGCGATGAAGGGATTGTGTCCAACCACCAGTCCCCAGTCCCGTTTGCCGGCTGACGGATCCACCGAGAGAGCCTCCTGCTTCGTGAGCCCGAAGTGCCTGGCAAGCCGAAGACGCATGGCAAGCCAAGGGTCAGTTGCCTGAAGCTCAGTGATGCTCGCCCAGGCCCAATCCTCATCGCCATCGATCGGCAGCACCAGCGATTGCATCAGGAACCCGGCGTGCCGGTCGCCATGGTCGGCAGCCGCGTGAAGCAATTCGATGGCCCGTTCGGTGGCCGTCAGTGTGGTGGCCTCCCGCATCAGGAGGGCACCTAAACGTCGCTGTGCTTCTGCGATGTCGCAGGCGGCTGCCTTCTCGAGACAAAAGCGGGCCAGTTGTGGGTTGGCGACCGAGCTGCGGTTATCCGAGCTGATCCGGTAGAGATGAAGCCAGGCGGTGGCCTCTCCGGCGTCTGCAGCACGCAGGAGCAATGCGGAACTCTTCCGAAAGTTGGTATTGCCGACAAGCCGTTGCCATGGCAGCGAGCCGCAGGGGATTCCGGCGAGTGCGCGTCCGAGCAGATAGCAGGCCGAGAGGTTGCCATGTGATGCTTGGTGCTCGAGCGCCGCCTGGACACTCGAGATCCCGATCTCACCCAGTGGCTGCCCGCTCAGTTCGGCCATCGCCACCACATCGACGACAGCCTTGTAGATGGTCTCTTCGGCCGCGTCCTCACCGTGCAGGGACACCGCCAGTGCATCGATCATTCGGGCCTGGTCGCCGCGTTCCTTGCAGATGGCGAATGCGGAGAGTGCCACGACCCGGGTATTCATGGGATAGAGGTGACACGCTTGGGTCATCAGTCCGAGCAATGCGGAGCTCGAGCCCTTCAGCTTCCTCCAGAGCGAAAGCAATTGCTGGCCTGCCTCATTCGATTGCTCCAGCAGGCGGATGCCGCGATCTTGTTCACCCGTTAGCAACTGCCACACGGCGAGCTTGTTGCCGGCCGTGGCTGAACGTGCTGCCGCAATTTGCAGTGCATCGAGCTGGCCATGTTCCAGAATTTCATCGAGCGTAAGTTGCTCCGCAACGATCACCGCCGCATCTGGTGTGGGTGAGCCAGCGCCGCGCAGATACTCGAGAGCCATGGGGATGTTGCGTGGAAGACCTTCGATTCCGGAAAGATACAGCCCCCCGATCTTGAGCCTCGCACCGAGGTCTCCCTGTTTCGCTAATAGTCTGAGCTGGATGTGATCTCTGCGCATGAATGGTCGTCTCTTTGAAAGTGATTGCAGGATCCCGCGACTCGTTCGCGATGACCTTCTGATTCAGTACGCGTCCATTATTTTTTCCAGGGGTTGACCGAAACATTGCCCCTCGATTACTTGCATGTAATCGGGCTGAAGAGGTGCTTGTGAGCTGTCAAACGTGCTCACTGGTTCTGTTGCATTTGCCAAACGCTGAGGTGCGGTGTCGCCGACCTCGTGCATGCATGTGCCATGCAACTCCGTGTACGGGGGCTGCCGTGCGCCGAAGTTCTTTTTAGATTCGACATCGATGCGCAACTCGCGGATCAGCTCCGTGCGCGGAGCTAACGTTCAACCTGGAGAACTTCTCATGAAAAAGACCTTGATCGCGCTGGCTGCACTCGCAGTAACCAGCGTGGCATCCGCCCAGTCGTCCGTCACGCTGTTTGGTGTCGTCGACGCAACCTATGCGGTTGGTAATGGCAGCATTGCCGACCGTACTCGCCTGCATAACTCAGGCCTGACCAGCTCGCGCTTTGGCCTGCGCGGCAAAGAAGACCTGGGCGGCGGCCTCTTTGCATCGTTCTGGCTGGAAGCCGGCATGAACAACGACGACGGCTCGGGCCAAGCGTCCAACACCAATAACCAAGCTGGCGGTGCTACCGGCGGCGGCGGACTTACCTTCAACCGTCGCTCGACGGTGAGCCTCGAAAGCGCATGGGGTGAACTGCGTCTGGGTCGTGACTACACCCCGCAGTTCTGGAACCTGGTGCAGTACGACCCGTTCGGTGTGGTGGGTGTGGGCAACACACTGACTTTCACCAACGCAATTACTGCGACGACCACCGCTCGTTCATCGAACGGCATCGGCTACATCCTGCCCTCCAACCTGGGTGGATTCTTCGGTGAGTTCCAGTACCACATGGGCGAGAACCTCAGCAACGCCGGCGCTACTGCTGACGACGGCGACGGTTACGGCGGTCGCATCGGCTATGCAGCAGGCCCGTTCAGCGTCGCGTTGGCGCTGAGCCGCACGGATTACGCTGCAGGCCAGGTTCGCCAGAACAACCTCGGTGGCGCGTACAACCTGGGATTCGCAAAACTGATGGCGCAGATCAGCAAGGATAGTGCTGGAGCGGCCGACGGTTCGGGCTGGCTGGTCGGTGGGCAAGTGCCTGTAGGCGCTGGCGAATTCCGCCTTGCCGTGTCCCAATACAAAGTAGAAGTCGGTGCAACGGAACCGCGCGCCCGCAAGCTGTCGCTGGGCTATGTACATAACCTCTCCAAGCGCACGGCGCTGTACGCAACTTTCGCGCGCGTGAGCAACAGTGGTGGCGCGACCACGGCGCTGAACGCCTCTGTGACGGGCGCCAATCAGTCGTCCACCGGCTACGACTTCGGCCTGCGTCACAGCTTCTAATCGAACGAGAAAAGTTTCATTGCAAGTCCTCCAATAGAGATACGAGGACCTTCGGGCCGCCGCAAGGCGGCCCTTTTTTCTTATGAAGATTCTGGTGATCGAGGATGAACCCAGGCTCGGCGAGTACCTGCGTAAGGGACTGGGTGAACAGGGCTTCGCAGTCGAGGTGGCGCTTGACGGCGTGGATGGGCGTCATCTGGCGACAGAAGGTGATCACGACCTGGTGATTCTCGATATTTCGTTACCTGGGATCGACGGCTTTGCCGTGTTGGCCGCCTTGCGGGCCATCCGGGATACGCCTGTCCTCATGCTCACTGGCCGCGACAGCGTCGAGGACAGGGTGCGCGGACTTCGTGCGGGCGCCGACGACTACCTCGTGAAGCCCTTTGCATTCTCCGAGCTTGTAGAACGGATCCGGGCCTTGCTGCGCAGGACGGGCATGGCTCACGCAGATGCGAATGTTCTGCGAGCTGCCGACCTCGAGGTGGATCTGGTGCGCCGCCGCGCCTCCAGGGGCGGACAGCAACTGCCGCTCACGGCCAAAGAGTTCTCCTTGCTTGTGCTGCTGCTGCAGCGTGCGGGCGCCATCCTTTCGCGTACGACGCTGGCCGAGCAGGTCTGGGACATGAACTTTGACAGCGACACCAATGTAGTTGAGGTGGCCGTGCGCAGGCTGCGCGCGAAACTGGATGATCCGTTCCCCACCAAGCTGATCCACACGGTGCGTGGCATGGGCTACGTGCTGGAAGACCGCTCAGAAGTGGTGGATTAGGTGTCTTGCGGCCTGGCGTTGACCGGCAAACTGAACCCGACGGAAGACCGTCCCTTTGAGCTGGATGCGATAGTGGTTCCGCCATGCATGCGCGCGATGGCCTCGACGATCGACAAGCCGAGGCCATGGTTCTCGCTGGCACGTTCCCGTGACGGATGGGCACGGTAGAAACGCTTGAACAGATGTGGCAGCGCATCGACCGGTATCTCCTCACCCTCGTTGGTGACCAGCACCCTCACGTCTTGCGCGTCGCGAATGAGCGCCACCACGATCTCGCTGCCTGGTTTCGCGTAGCGGATGGCATTGCTCAGCAGGTTGTGTACTGCCCTCCGGATCAGGCCGGGTTCGCAGACCAAACCGATTTCTTCGCCGTCCACCCGTGCAGTTAGATTGCGTTCCGCCAGTAGTGCTTCGTGAAACTCGATCACGGCGGCGACTTCCTGGCGGAGCGGTGTCACGCGGCCTTGCGCCCTGCTACCGTGATCCGCGCGTGAGAGAAACAGCATGTCGTTGATGATTGAGGCGATGCGCTGCAGCTCTTCCAGGTTGGAGTAGAGGATCTCCTGCAGTTCCTCTGTGGTTCTCGGCCGTGACAAGCCCATTTCGGTCTGTCCGATTAGCGTGGCAAGTGGGGTTCGCAGTTCGTGCGCGACATCAGCATTGAAGGACTCAAGCTGGCCATAGGCACGCTCTACCCGTTGCAGCAAATCATTGAACTGGTCGACCCATGGCTGCAGTTCCTGAATGGGGCGCTGCAGGCTCAGTCGCTGCCCGCGCTTCTCGGGGGCGAGCATCCTGGTTTGGTGGACCAGGCTTTTCACGGGCAGCAAAAAGAAACGCACCAAAACGAATCCGCCCAGCGAGATGATCGCAGTGCCGGCACAGGTGGAGACGACGAGGATCAAGGCCAGCCTCTGGAGGAGGAGGGTGTTTTGCGACCGGTCGAGTTTCAACTGCCCGGTCGTGAACGTGCTGGCAGATCGAGGAAAGCTCAGTGGTTCTTCCCGGATGTTCACGGACTTAGTTGGCATTTGGTTGCGGCTTCGATAGCTCTCCTTGCCTTCGGTGTCGAACAACGTCAGCTGGATGTCTTCGTGGCTGAGCAGAAACTCGTCGAGCTTGTGGTACATCGCTGCTGCATTTCCGCTCGACGACGCCTCGGCGACAAGATGCTGGACAAGATTGACCTTGCGGTCGATCTCCGTACGCTCGCGGCCGGCCAACGATAGCGTCATAGCGAGGTAGATCGCCAGACTCAGCACGCCGAGGCCAGCCAGGGTTTGGACGGCCAACGCCAGTGAGAGGCGGGCCCCCAGCGAGTACGGTTTGCTGTCCTGGATTTCGGCCATCAAAGGGACCTGTCCTCGAGTACATAGCCCATGCCCCGCACGGTGTGCAGCAACTTCTGGGCGAATGGGTCGTCGATCTTGGCGCGCAGGCGCCGGACAGCGACTTCCACGACGTTGGTGTCGCTGTCGAAGTTCATGTCCCAGACCTTTTCGGCCAGGGTAGTGCGGCTCAGGACCTCGCCGCGACGCTGGATCATGAACGACAGCAGCGTGAATTCCTTTGCCGTCAGATCAAGTCGCTCGCTTTGGCGCGTAACCTTGCGGCGGATGAGGTCGATCTCCAGGTCCGCCATACGCAGCACCGTGGGCTCGAAACTGCCGGTGCCGCTCCCACGGCGCAGAAGTGCATGCACTCTGGCCAGCAGTTCAGAGAACGCGAACGGCTTCACGAGGTAGTCGTCCGCGCCCTGCTGCAATCCGCTCACGCGGTCTTCAATGCTGTCCCGGGCTGTCAGCATGAGCACGGGAAGTTGGCGCTTGGCATCCCGGATGCTTTTCAGGATGGACAGGCCGTCAAGTCCCGGCAGCATGATGTCGAGGATCAGCAGGTCATAGTCTCCTTCCATGGCGAGGTGCTTGCCGTCCACGCCATCGCGCGCAACATCGACGACGAAGCCGTTCTCTCCAAGCCCCTTCTGCACATAGTCCGCGAGCTTGCGCTCGTCCTCGACAACCAAAATTTTCATGCCGTGAAGCGTACAGGCTAAATGGTGAGGCACAGAGCACCTTGCACATTTGTAATGTTCGTGTGCGGGTCATGACGAGGCCCAGATTGCAGACTTCATCCCACGTTGCTGATCCAGCGACGAAGGCGCCGAAAGGCGAGAACGTATTCACCTCATCCAAGGAGATCTTCATGAACGTCCGCAAAGTCCTCATCCCTGTTGCCATCGCTCTGGTCGCAGGTTCCGCCTCCGCCAATACGCTTTGGCATCATGCCGACAACACCATCGGGTACACGGAACACCCGGATCACGTCGCCAAGTCGGGCGTGACCCGACAGCAAGTGCTCCAGGAGTTCGAGGCCGTGCGAAAGACACCTGAATGGCAGGCTCTCCATGCTGAAGGGCCGGCGGACATGGCATTCACCTCCACGAAATCTCGGGAGGAAGTAAAGGAGGAGCTGCGTGTTGCGATGCAGGACCCCGCGTGGCGGCTGATGCAGACCGAGGGGGGTTGGGGTAACCTCCCATCGAATCTGGCCTTGTCGCCCGGTGAACAGGCGCCGCGCGTGTCTGCAATTGATGGCGCAACCGTTCGCTAACAGCTTTCGTTTTGACTGCGCTTCAACCCGGAGAGCGCAAAATAGCCCGGCAGGTCAGCCCTCCCGGGCCTTTTCTGTTTAGAGGGATACATCCATGAGTTCGGATCACGCGGCATTGGACGCCAGCGACAATGCTCAGCGGCGTGTGCTGCTTCAAGTGCTGTTGCTAAACGCTGGCCTCTCAGTCGTTTTGTTGATTGGCGGTCTGCTCTCTGATTCCAGCAGCTTGCTCGCCAATGCCCTCGACAACATGTCTGATGCTTTGGCCTATACGGGCAGCTACTTCGCGGTGTCGAAGTCGGACAAATGGAAGCGCGTCGCAGCAGGGGTGACCGGTGTCATGCTGTTTGTTCTTGCGATTGGAGTCATCCTGGATGCCACGCGCAGGTTTGTGGTCGGCTCGCAGCCTCTGGGACCTGCCATGATTTCACTTGCAATTGTGGCCACCATCACCAATGCGTGGAGCATCTGGCTCCTCAAGAAATTCCGCCAGTCCGACGTGAATCTACGGGCTGCGTGGACGATGAGCGTCAATGACTTCGCTTCCAACCTCGGAATTTTCTTCGCAGGTGGACTGGTGTGGTTTCTGGGGTCGAACTGGCCCGACTTGGCCGTAGCCATCGGTGTAGCGCTCGTGGCGACCTACGGCGGTGTCAAAACATTGAGAGATGTCCTAAAACAACAGCCCACTTGACCTTCAAGTAGCTTCATAGTTTCCAATAAAGCTATTCCAACAGATTCTTCGCGTATGTCAGCCTGCTGCTCCAACGACACATGCTCCGCTACCCCGGCTGTCGACCCCGTCTATCGACGGGTGTTGTGGATCGCCTTGCTCTTGAACGCCTTGATGTTTGTCGTGGAGTTGGGCGCGTCTTGGCGATCCGGCTCTGTGTCTTTGATGGCCGACTCGATCGACTTCTTTGGTGATGCCGCAAATTACGGCTTGAGCTTGGCGGTTCTGGGCATGGGATTGGCGACAAGAGCGAAGGCGGCGATGGTGAAAGCCGCATGCATGGGCGCGTTCGGCATGTTTGTAATTGGGCGTGCCGCTTGGGGTGCTCACGTCGGGGCACCACCTGAGGCCGTCACCATGGGTGCGGTTGGATTCTTGGCGTTGCTCGTGAACGCTGGCGTGGCGTTGATGCTGTTCAGGTTTAGGACAGGAGACTCGAACATGCGCTCGGTCTGGATCTGCTCGAGAAACGATGCCATCGGCAACATCGCAGTGATGCTGGCGGCACTCGGTGTATTTGGAACGGGGAGCGCTTGGCCAGACTTGCTCGTTGCGGCCATCATGGGCATTCTCTCGCTGACAGGTGCTTGGACCGTCCTGGTTCAGGCGCGCGTCGAATTGCGTCCGAGCCAATCGAATCAAGCGCCCGTGCCCATGCAATTCGTCAAGCTCACAAAACCTGTTCGCAAGTAAGAGAAAGATGCTCTTTGTGGTTGGCCGCAGACCGCGTCGAAGTTCAGTCGATCGGTGCACTGCGGGAAGAGGTCTTGTTCTCGGGGCCGCTATTCAGCACACATGCGATGGTTGCGCCAATGATCCCGCCAGCCAACTGTGCGACGAAGAAGGCTGGCGCGTCTGCCGGTGCGATGCCCGAGAAGGTGTCACTTAGCATGCGACCCGTGACAGCAGCTGGATTGGCGAACGACGTGCTCGCCGTGAACCAGTAGGCCGCGCCGATGTAGCAGGCCACCAGCGCACCGGCTCTGCCTGCGGGGGCTTTCAGGATCACGAAGAGCAGACCGGCAGTTGCAACCACCTCGGCAGTCCACTGCCCCCAGCCTGTCCGCATCTTGGTACTCGCCTGCAGAACGGGGAGCTCGAACATCAGGTGCGCGAGCCACGCCCCTGCGACAGCGCCGGCCAACTGGGCAAGGACGAACACCGTTACCCATATGTGCGGTCTCTCATGACCGGATTGCCCCCGCAACGCCAGCACCAGCGTGACGACCGGATTGAAATGGGCGCCGCTCACCGGCCCAAGCGTTTCGATCAGCACGTAGAGGGCGAACACGGTTGCCAGCGTGTTGGCCAGCAGCGCCACTGCCACGTTGCCTCCGGCCAGTCGCTCGCCCATGATCCCCGAACCGATCACAGCGCACAGCAGCGCCGCCGTGCCGACAAACTCGGCCAATGCGGCCGTACGCAAACCTGCCACGATCAACTCTTGGCGAGATCGCGCGCGGCTTGTTGCAGCATCAGCTTCTGGACACGGTCTTCCGGCAAGTTGACCAGCAGCTCCATCCTGCGGCGGATCGCGTGCAGCGTCTGGCGAAATGCCTCCAGTCGCTGCTCGTCAGTGCCTTCTACTTCAGAAGGATCTGCGTAACCCCAATGCGCTGTTGCGGGCTGTCCTGGCCAATAGGGGCACACCTCGCCTGCAGCGTTGTCGCAGACGGTGATCACCAGATCCATGTGCGGTGCATCCGGCTTTCCGAACTCGTCCCAGCTTTTGCTGCTGAGACCTTGGGTTGAGATTCCGGCACGTTCGAGCACCTGCAGTGCCATCGGGTTGGGCTTCTGGTTCTCCCTCGGGCTGCTGCCCGCAGAGAACGCCTTGAAGCGGCCCTTGCCGAGGTCATTCAGGGTTGCTTCGGCCAGGATGCTCCGCGCCGAGTTGTGGGTGCAGAGGAACAGCACGTTGATGGGTTTGTCGCTCACGAGAACTCCAGTGGTTTAACAGCAGGACTTGGTCTGCGTCTGCGCAGGCCGGGTTTTGACGAACTGAATTGGGGCCGGCGCGGCGACGCAACACGCGGGGCCGTCTGCGCGCTCGGACTTCTCGCTGAAGACGGGGATGTCGGCGAGCGTGTGGAACTGCTCCCACGCGATGCCCTGAGGATCAGTGACCCAGTACTTGTCGCTGCGTGCGTAGCAGCAGGTCGTCTCACCGTCATCTGCAACGGCCATGTCTGCTCGGTCCGCGTTTTCGCGCAGGACGGCCAGTTCTTCGCCGTTGTCGACCTGGATGCCGAGATGGTCGATCCCTGCTGCTGTACCCCTCGTGGAGATGGCGAAGTTCACAGGCGGATCCACCAGCATCCATTTCGCGTAGTCACTCTCCTGCCGCGCAGGCTGGGCGCCGAACATGGCCGAGTAGAACGCGATGTTTTTGCCAAGATCTTCGACATGCAGATGCACATGAAAGCGCTTCATCGAGAGTCCTTTCAGCAGGTGGTGCAGGCAGCACCAGGATCGACCGCACACGCTGCGCCTTCGCAGCAGTGCTCGGTGAGGTAGCCAAGCAGCCCGTTCATGGCCTCGAAGTTCGCGCGGTAAATCAGATTGCGCCCACGCTGCTCCACACCGACGAGGCCGGCATGGTTGAGTTCTTTGAGGTGGAACGACAGGCTGTTGGGCGCGATGCCCAGCTTCTCGGCTATGACTGACGGCGTCAGACCGTCCGGACCCGCGACGACCAAGGCGCGGAAGGCGCGCAGGCGTTGAACCTGGGCCAAGGCAGAGAGGGCAGCAACGGTGTTGGATTCGTCCATGAATTTAATACTACAATAATCGTTGAACTATTGCAATGAATGCGATCATGACTGTCCAGATCTTTCACAACCCTGCGTGCGGCACCTCCCGCAATACCCTGGCATTGATCCGCAACAGCGGGGTCGAGCCTGAAGTCATCGAGTATCTGAAGACGCCGCCTGGCCGCGAGACGCTGGTCTGGCTGATCGGCGAGATGGGCATCACGCCGCGAGAGTTGCTGCGCCGCAAGGGCACGCCCTATGACGAACTGGGCCTCGAAGCATCCACCTGGACCGACGACGAACTGATCGCGCAGATGCTGGCGCACCCCATCCTGATCAACCGGCCCATCGTCGTGACGGAGCTGGGCACGAAGCTGTGCCGGCCGTCCGAGTTGGTGCTGGACATCCTTTCCAATCCGCAGCAAGGGCCGTTCAGCAAGGAAGATGGCGAAGTGATCATCGACGCGAAAGGCCAGCGTGTCGTCAAGCCTTGATCTGCCGAACATCGAAGAAGCGTTTTTCCAGATTCCTGCACAGCGCAACCTGGGTGTGCAGCAGACACATGCCCCGCGCATCCTGCTGCTGTACGGGTCTTTGCGTGAGCGTTCTTACAGTCGGCTCCTGACCGAAGAAGCAGCGCGCCTGCTGAAGGCGATGGGTGCTGAAACGCGAATCTTCGATCCTGCCGGGTTGCCGCAACCCGACGGTGCGCCGGAGACGCATCCGAAGGTGCAGGAGCTTCGTGACCTCGCTCAGTGGTCGGAAGGCATGGTGTGGACTTCACCGGAGCGGCACGGCGCCATGACCGGCATCATGAAGTCCCAGATCGACTGGATTCCACTGGCCCAAGGCGCCATCCGCCCGACGCAGGGCAAGACACTGGCGGTGATGGAGGTCAGCGGCGGATCGCAGTCCTTCAATGCCGTCAACCAGATGCGGGTGCTCGGTCGCTGGATGCGCATGATCACCATCCCCAACCAGTCTTCCGTGGCCAAGGCGTTCCAGGAGTTCGATGAAGAAGGGCGCATGAAGCCGTCCGCCTTCTATGACCGTGTTGTTGATGTGATGGAGGAACTGGTCAAGTTCACGTTACTGACGCGAGGCGTGTCACCGTATCTCGTCGACCGCTACAGCGAGCGCAAGGAGAGTGCCGATGCGCTGATGCGGCGGGTCAACCAGCGGTCGATCTGAGAAGCATGCAAACGCGCGGCGCCACAGTTGCCAAGCTCGGGACGGCAGTCACCATTGCATACGCGTCAACCTATTACCTGCCGGCGATTCTTGCGAAGCAGATGGCTGCCAGCCTGGGGGTTGAGACCTCCACGGTGTTTCTCGCGTTCTCCGTGGCGCTTCTGGTCTCTGCGGTGGTCGGACCTCTGGCGGGTCGACTCGTCGATCGATACGGCGGCAGGCGCGTGCTGGCCGCCAACAATCTGGTGTTCGCTGCGGGGCTTGTTGCGCTGGCTTCGGCGCAAGGTTCCGCCAGCCTGTTTGCCGCCTGGCTGCTGCTCGGGCTCGCGATGGGCGCCGGGTTCTACGAGACGGCGTTTTCCACGCTCGTGCGGCTCTACGGAAAAGATGCCCGGTCGACGATCACCGGCATCACGCTGATCGCCGGCTTCGCGAGCACGGTGGGGTGGCCCCTGACGGCGTGGCTGGAAGCAAGTCATGGGTGGCGTATGGCGTGCCTGGCTTGGGCAGGCGTTCATGTTCTTGTGGCGCTGCCTCTGCACCTGTGGCTTGCACAGCCGTCGGGCCCCTCCATCGCAACGGTCGAGTCAACCCCGACTGCTCATTGCGACACAGCTGTTCGACGCAACGGGGTCGCTTGGGTGCTGGCATTCGTCTTCGGGTCGACCTGGTTCGTGAGCACGGCCATGGCTGCGCATCTGCCGCTACTGTTGCAGGCCAATGGTGTCAGTCTCGCCGCGTCGGTTGTTTTCGCGTCCTTGGTTGGGCCGGCGCAGGTGGCGGGGCGCCTGCTTGAACATGGATTGCTGCGCAGGTTCAGCCCGCTCATCTCGGCGCGCCTCGCATCGATCGCGCATGCAGTCGGAGCTTCGGTGTTCCTGCTTTTTGGAGTACCGGCGGGTGCATTCTTCACAGTCTTGCATGGCGCGGGCAACGGCATCATGACCATTGCCAATGGCACGCTTCCGCTCATCTTTTTCGGGCCGCTGGGATACGGGACGCGTCAGGGGTACTTGATGATGCCAGCACGATTTGCGCAAGCGGCGGCACCTTATTTTTTCGGACTGGCTATCGCGGCCTACGGGCCCCAGGCACTGGTGTTGTCCATTACGCTTGGTGCGCTGTCCTGCACGGTTCTGATGCTTCTCAAAGTGCCGCACGAATAGGTGGGCAGAGCAAGGCCTCACGCCTTCGCGGTCCAGCGCGTGAGTAGCTCGTCGACGGAGGGCAAAGCGCCATGCTCAATCGAAGTCATCAACGCGGATCGTGCGAGCGAGAAGGCTGCTATGAACTGCTTGCTGTCGGGCATACGCCCTGCATGCGCCGCTCCTCCACGGGCTTCGTAACTTGCTGCGATGTCGGTATACGCCCTGTCTCTCGCGCTGCCCGGTGGATGCAACATCGTGGCGAGGGCCTTGCATACCTTTTCTGTTATGCGCTGCTGCCCTGGCCGCAAAAGGGCTTCAATCGCTGCCCACGCGATGACGATCCCAGCACCGGGGTTCGCGATCGAAACCGCGCGGTCAAGGGTTTGGAGAGCCCGGTTGAAGACCGGGTCCTTCATCAGGGTCGCGGCGGCCTCAAGGTTGATGCGAACCCAGCGAAGGTCTTCTTCAGTTGGGGCTCTCAGGGGGGCCGTCCGCACAAGCGGAACTTGTAGCTCAATGGCAACGAGGTTGCTGATGTCAGGGTGATTCGCAATCTCTGAGAACGGTCGATCCGCAACAACAGGCACTCGCAGTGGTTGCCCCAACCGCAGACGTAGCAGTGCTACTGTGAACCATACGGTGTTCAACCTGTCGAAGCCCAGCGACTCCGTGTTTGCGGCCAGTTCAAGTTCAGCGTGGACTGTCAGCCCACCCTCGCCGAGCGCAGTCCAAGGACCTGGGTGCGGCAGTTCGGGGCGAGCTGGGGGTGCATACGCCATCAAGTAAGGGGCAATGACTCGGCAGTAGGTCTGGCGCAAGCGGAGACCGGGGAAAAGTTCAAACTCAGGCTGGGGTAGTTCCAGACCCCCGACGGCTGCATACAGAGCGTCCGAGTTGATATCGAAGCGGTCCTTAGTCGGCGGAACGTAGGTTCCATCGAGCGAGGCGCGGATGCGTTGAACCGCATCGCGCTCAGATGACGAGCCCGTGTTGGCGGCAGACTTGCGGTCTTCGTTCTCTCCAGTTATGGTCAAGACCTACCTCCGGGAGTGACTGGATATTTGATGCTTGTATGTTGATTGTTGCAGTAAGATTGTGACCCGCTCGCTGCACGCGGCGCCTTCACACGGCAGGGGTCGCAGGTTCAAACCCTGCATCACCCACCAGTTTTCGTATCAGGCAGCGCGTAGCTCGCCGCTTCGATCGCAGCGGCGTAAACCTCCACGTATCGCCGCGCACCCGATTCCCATCCGAAATCACGCGCCATTCCCGCACGCCGGATGGCTTGCCATCGCGCTGGCTGCGCCCATGCCTTGAATGCCCGGTCCACGGCGTCATCGAACGCCTGCGCCGTATGGTCACGCATGACAAACCCTGTGCCACTGTGCGCGCTTGCGACTGGGGCGTCGTCTGCGTCGTCCACCGTGTCTGCCAGTCCGCCGGTCGCACTGACGATGGGAGGTGTGCCGTAAGCCTGGCTGTACATCTGGTTGAGCCCGCATGGCTCGAAGCGGGACGGCATGAGAAAAGCGTCAGCGCCGGCCTCGATCTGGTGGGCCAGCGTTTCGTTGAATCCAAGCGTGACGCCGAGTTTGCCCGGGTGCTTCCGCGCCAGGGCCTGCAAAGCGTCGGCAAGTGCCGCGTCGCCCTGACCGAGTACGACCAGTTGCCCGCCCCTGGCGAACAACCGTTCCGCACCTGAAACGACGAGATCGACGCCCTTTTGCTCCGTGAGGCGGCTCACCAGGCCGAACAGCATGCGCTGAGGATCGATCTTCAGCGCAGTCAGCGCCTGCAGCGCCGCCTTGTTGACGGCCTTGCCCTGTACGTCGTCTTCATCGAAGGTCCGGGCAATCAGCCGGTCGGTACGGGGATTCCAGACCTGCGTGTCGATGCCGTTGAGAATGCCGGTGATGCGCGGCGCATGCGCGCGCAGCACGCCTTCCATGCCGAAGCCGAACGCCGGCGTCTGGATCTCGTGTGCGTAGGTCGGGCTGACCGTGGTGATGGCGTCGGCGTACTGCACGGCGGCCTTCAGCATCGACATCTGGCCCCAGAACTCGACACCATCGATGCCGCGCGCTGTCTCCGGAATCTCCAGGCGGTCGCACTGGTCCATGCCGAACGTGCCCTGGAAAGCCATGTTGTGCAGCGTGATGATGCTTGCGACGGGCAATGTCGCGGACTTCGGTACCGGAGGCCTTGCCGCATGCAGGTACAGCGGCGCAAGTCCGCAGGGCCAGTCGTTCGCATGCAGCACGTCGGGCTGCCAGCCGAGGGGCGACCGCGGCATCGCCAGGCGCGCTGCCACGCGGGAGAGCAGCGCGAAGCGCAGTGCGTTGTCCGCATGGTCGGCACCCGAGGCATCGCCGTACGGGCTGCCGCTGCGCGCGTAAAGCTGCGGGCAGACCAGGAACAGCCAGCGCACGTCCGGTGCAGTGTCCGGCACCTGATCCATGTGGAGCAATTGGGCGGCGGGCCAGGGACCGGTGGCGGGCAGAGGGATGCTGGTCAGCAGCCGCCCGCTGAGCTTCACCCCGGCGTAGGCGGGCATGAGAATCACGACCTCGTGACCCAGCCGTGCGAGCGCCTGCGGCAGCGCCGCGCTCACGTCGCCCAGACCGCCCGTCTTCACCAGCGGCGCGCATTCGGGCGTGACAAAAAGAATCTTCATGACGGGATTTCAGGACTCGCAGGTGAACACCGCGAACGGCAGGTCGCTGCTGGCCACGCCCGGCGTGCCGAGCAGTTGCTCCAGCAGGATGCGGCCGTCCGCCGGCGCGGGAACATCCACGCCCGTCATCCAGTTGCGAAGTACGCGCGACTTCTCGAGCACCGGGTGCGCATTGAGCTGGATCGTTGCGCCTCGCCATCCCTGCGCGCCAAGTGAATCGAGCAGGCGCGCCACCACGATCACGATCGCGCGCCCTTCGCGGATGCGTGCAAATGCGATGGCGTGCTCCGCGCCTTCGGAGTCCTGCTCCACGGCCAGCGGGAGGTAGTTGCCGTTGCGGAACAACTCCGGCATCAGGGCGCGCAACTGCAAAAGCCGCCAGGTGACCAGTTGCTTGATGCCGGCCGGCGCCTGCTGGACCATCGATCCGTGACCTGCCGCAGGCAGAAGGCGCTGCCAGTCGCTGCGCGACGGATAACCTTTCTCATAGAGTTGGCGCAGGGGCTTCAACCGGTCGGCGAGCCCGCTGTAGTCCACGGGCCGGCGGTTGTCCGGGTCCACGAGGCTGAAGTTCCATTCCTCGCAGCCCTGGTAGATGTCGGGCACGCCCGGCGCGGTGAGCTTGAGCGCCAGCTGCGCGAGGCTGTTGCGCCAGCCCAGTGGCGCGATGCGTGTCACCAGTGCCTGGAGTCCGGCGACGAACGCATCGAGCGACAACACCTGGTCGATGTAGTCACGCAGCGCCGTCTCGTACGCCTCGTTCGGATTGATCCAGTTGGTCTCGCGCTTGGCTTCGCGCGCGGCCTTGAGCATGTAGCGCTGGACGCGTTCACGCAGGTCTTGCGTGACGCTTGCCGCGCCGGGGCCGGCAGGCGCAACCGGCCAGATCCCGGCGAGCGCCTGGAACAGCGCCCACTCGTCATGACGGCATGGCGCAGCGGCGCCGTCCACTTCGCTGCGGAACCGCTCGCCGATTTCGCTCAGGCGGCTTGCGGCTTCCGCCCATTCCTGCGGGATTTCCGACAGCACATTCAGGCGGGCGCGCACGTCCTCCGAACGCTTGCTGTCGTGCGTGGACGTGGCCAGCAGCCAATGCGGCCGCCGGCGTGCGCGCTGCACGTTGGCGTTGTGGAAGGCTGCGGCGGACACACCGAAGCGGCGCGGTTCGGAGCCCACGTCGTTGAGCGAAACGAGGCGGACGTAGCGGTAGAAGGCGGTGTCTTCCATGGCCTTGGCCATCACCGGCGCGGTGAACTGCTGCCAGCGCGCGATGAAGCGCCGGTGCAGCGAAGGCAGTGCGCCGGCTTCACCGAGCAGTACGCCTTCGACGAAGCCCAGCACCTGCGCGTCGGCAGTCCCCAGGCGCCTGCGTGCTGCGGCCACAGCCCAGGCAATGTGCTGCGCGTCGCCTGCCACACCCGAATAGCCGCTGGCACCGACATAGGTGCGGTACACGGGGAACGCTGCCGCCACCTCCGCGAGCACCTCACGCAGCCGGTTGCGCGTGAAATCGCAGGTCGAGCGGTCGGCCCGCGCGATGCGGTAGAGCGTCTCGGTGAGCCAGCCCAGCTCGCTGGACAGCGACTGTCCGATGACGAGCTTCTTGCAGTCGTGCACGATGGCCTCGAACGACTGCGTGTCGCCCGTGAACGCGGCGTAGGCCTCGTCGAAAGCCGCCTCGGCGGACGGATCGACAAAGAGGCCGTTGACCAGGCTGCTGAAGCGGTAGCCCGTGCCGCCGTGCACCGGCCATTCCTCGGGCAGCGCTTCGTGGTCGGCCAGGATTTTCTCGACCACGAGATACAGCGCACGCACTTCGCGGCCTGCCGAACTCGCGAGTGCCGCGTGGCGCCGCTGCAGCTTCATGAAGTAGGCGGCCGGTTCGCTCAGTCCGTCCGGATGGTCGATGCGCAGGCCGGTGATCTTGCCTTCGGCCAGCCACTGCAGGATCAGCCCGTGCATCGCATCGAAGACCGGCGCGCGGTCCATGTTCACAGCGGCCAGCCCATTGATGTCGAAGAAGCGGCGGTAGTTGATGTCGTCACCCGCCACGCGCCAGTCCGCCAGCCGGTAAGCCTGCTTCTGCAGCAACGCATCGAGCGCGTCGAAGCTGCGCGGATCTCCCGCATGGCCGTTGAGCCTGCGCAGGCAGGCGTCGATCCATTGGCGCAACCATTCGTGCTCCGCCGCCAGCGCTGCCAGGCTGCGTTTGTGCAGCGCCGCGTCGCGCAGCCGGATCGCGCGTTCATCGGCAGTTGCAGCGTCGCGCCCCGGCAGCCGCGTGAACGCGTCCAGCAGCGAGCGCACCTGGTCGTTGTCCTGCGACTGTACGGGCTGTACCGGCTGGCTCGCGAGGATGCCGGCGTAGTGCGCCGGATCGATCGGCGCATGGTGTCCCCAGTAGTGCACGCAGAACTGGCCGGCCAGCGCGTCGAAACGCACCTGCAGTTCGCCGGCCTCGAGCACGCGGCCGTAGGCGTCGCCCAGGATGGGCAGCAGCACGCGGTCGCGCATTTCAGGCGCGGCCGGTTGCCACTCGATGTCGAATGTGTCGGCGTGCGGCGATGCGCGGCCGTGTTCCAGCACGTCCTGCCACCAGGGGTTGTGGGCTTCGAGCACGCCCATGTGATTGGGAACGATGTCCAGCACCTGGCCCATGCCGCGCGTGGCAAGCGCGTCGCATAGCGCGGCGTGTTCTTCGGGCGTACCGACTTCGGGGTTGATCCGAGTGGGGTCGATCACGTCATAGCCGTGCGTGCTGCCGGGCCGGGCGGTGAGGTAGGGCGACGCATACAGGTGGCTCACGCCGAGCGCCTGCAGGTAGTCCGCCGCGCGCGTGACGTCGGCGAACGTGCAGCCGGCATGGAACTGCACGCGGTAGGTCGCACGCGGGATGTCCGCCGTGTCCAGCGCCGGCAGGTCGGCCAGGGCGCTGGCGCTGCCTGGCGTGTGGCCGGCGGTCGCGGCGGGCCGCCCGGCGCGCATGGCGGCCGCCACTGTCGCGAGGCGCCCGTCGCCTGCGATGTCTTCCAGCGCAACGGCGATGCGCCGGCGCCAGTTCGGGTGCACGTCCTCGGTGGTCCCCGGCACATTCACCTGTTCGCGCTGGCCTACCACGTCTTCCAGCTGAACGGCGGCCAACCAGCAGGGCGTGCGCGCGAGAAAGCCGTGCACCGCCGCCACGAACGCCGTTGTCGCGTCTGGCAACGAGGGCGGATGCATCGTTGCGCCTTCGGGCAGCAGGTGCTGTTCGTTCAGGGCCATGAGAAGGTGGGCGCGATCGTGCGCGCGGGCGAGCACCTGCCGTGCGTGGCTGTCCGGCTCGGGCAGCAGGTTCAGGCGCGCGGCAGTTTCCACGTCGTCACCGAGCCAGTAGCCGCGCAGCGTCGGCAGGTCGTGCGTGGTCACCACGGCCAGCGCCTGCGGCTGCCAGTCCTGCGGCGGGCGGAAGGCTCCGGCTTCGGTGCGTTCGAAGATCAGCGGCCGGTACGACAGCAGGCCGCGCCGCGCCATCGCATCGCGCATGGCGGGCGCGACGTTACCCAGGTCTTCACCGATCACCATGCACTGCTGCCGGTGGCTTTCCACCGCGAGGATGGCAAGCAGCGGCTCCAGCGGATAGGCGACGTAGGTGCCGTTGCCGCCGCGTGTCCAGTACAGGCGCATCAGGCCCATCACGTGGTCGAGCCGCAGCGCGCCCGCGTGCTGCATGTTGTAGCGCAGCAGTTCGATGAAGGGCGCGAACTGTTCGGCCACCAGCGCGCCCGGGTTGATGGGCGGCAGTCCCCAGTCCTGCCCCAGCGCATTGAGCGGATCGGGGGGCGCGCCCACGTGCAGGCCGAGCGCGAACAGGCTGCGGCGCGACCAGACCTCCGAGCCGCCTTCGCTTGCGCCGACGGCGAGATCGCAATACAAGCCCAGCCCCATCACGCCGCGCGCATGGCGCTGGCAGGCGGCGAGCTGTTCGCTGGTGACCCACTGCAGCCAGAAGCGATAGGCCACGGCTTCGGAGTGCGCGCGCGAGAACGCCGTGACTTCCGGGCTGTCGGGTTCCTGCAGTCCGGCAGGCCATGCAGGCCAGCCCCACACGCTGGAGTCGGCCGCGTGCAGGTGCAGCGCCAGCGCTTCGTGCAGCGCGTGCCGGCCGAGCGTGGCGCGGTGCTGTTGCATGAAGCGTTCGAACGCGCGGCCGCGTTGCGAGCGCTGCTGCAATTCGCGCTGGCAGAAGTGTCGCCACAGCAGGGCGAGCACTTCGTTCTTGACGGCCGCCACCTCGGCGTATTTCACGAAGTCGCCTTCGCGCAGCGCGGCCAGCCGTTGCTGGAACGCGCTGCTGGCCACCAGTTCGCGTGCGGCGTCGCACGCCGCGAACTCCGGCACGCCCGGCACGTCGATGTACAGCGGGTGCAGCGCGATCCGGCTGGACGGGCTGTAAGGGCTGGCCACCTCGGGATGCAGCGGGCTCAGCGCATGCAGCGGGTTGAGCCCGACAAAGGACGCGCCTTCCGCCGCAGCCAGCGAGATCAGCTCGCGCAGGTCCGCGAAGTCGCCGATGCCCCAATTGGTGCCCGAGCGCAGTGCATACAGCTGCGCAGATACGCCCCACCAGCGCTCGCCTTGCATCACGGCATCGGGCAGCCAGCAACGTGCCGGCGCCACGATGACGAGCCGCTCCGGCAGGTGCCGGGTCAGCAGGCGGTAGTAACCGGCCGGCAGCGAAGCCGGCAGTGCCACGGCATCGCCAGTGCCCGCACCCACGGTCTGGCTGGTTTCTGAAATCAGCCGCCAGGGCCCTGCGCGCGTGAGCGCGATCGTGGTGGCTTCGCCCTCGGTGGCGATGAACGCCTGTGCATCGCTCGACGCAGGCGGAATGCTGGAGAACGCCCGGCCGTCTTCCATCGACTGCAGGATCGCCTCCACAGTGTCGCGCGACGCGGCCTGCGGCGCGCCCCAGAAGCTCGTGTAGGCCAGTGCGATGCCCGCACCACGCGCGCGCTCGGCCAGCGCGTGCGGCAGCATGTCTTCGCCCTGGAGACCTTCGGCGCTCATGCGATCCTGTCTTTCATGGCCGGCCCTTCATGAAGCGCCAGCGCGCGGCGTGGGCTGGCCATCCCGTCGCGGCAGCGGACCAGTTGTGCGCGTGGACTTCCGTTCCCTGCTGCGGCGTCAGCAGGCCGGCGGGCAAGTCCCCGGCGGCGATCGCGCGGCTGTCCAGATTGATGTCCATCCAGACAATCGCGTCGTCGGTATAGCGCCAGCGCACCTGCAGCGCCTTCGGGCCGACTTGCGTCGCGTCGTGGCGGCCGTGCGCCAGCAGCAGCTGGCGCGGCGTGATCCATTGCCGTCGCGCAGCCAGCGCGAGCGCCACGAGTTCCTGCCACGCACGCGCATGGTCGGTGTCTGCCTGGCCGGCGACAAGGCGGCCCGCCTCGAACGTGCTTTCCTCGCAGGCATTGGGCAGCTCGCGCGGCCGGCCGCCCGGACCCGGCGGCGCCTGCGCGAGCATGTGACCGAACTCGCGTTGCCTTCCTTCGATGACGGCCTGCCGCAGATCGCCCTGCCAGTCGGCGAAGTAGTAGAAGGGCTGCTGCGCGCCCAGTTCGTCCCCGAAGAAGAGCATGGGCGTTGCAGGGGTGAGCAGCGCCAGCAGCAATGCAACCTGCATCGCGTCGGGTCCGACGAGTTCGCCCATGCGTTCGCCGAACGCGCGGTTGCCGACCTGGTCGTGGTTGTTGGCGTAGTTCACCATCGCCCACAGCGGTTGCGCCGGCGCGGCGGCGGGCATTTCGCGCGCGCCGCCCTCCTTGCGCGGCGAAGGTGCGAACGCGAAGCCGTGCGTGAGCGTGCGTGCCAGCAGCGCGAGCGGCTCCTTGCCATAGTCCGCGTAGTAGCCGCGCGTCTCGCCGGTCAGCAGCACGTGCAGCGCATGATGGAAGTCGTCGTTCCATTGCGCGGTGAACCGGCCTTTCACGTGTGCAGCGGACAGCTGGTGATGCTCGTTGTTCTCGTTCTCCAGCACCAGATGCACCTGCCGGCCCACCGTGGCGTCGCGCACGCGCGTGGACAGTTCCTCCAGCACGTCGGGCGAGCGGGTGTCGTGGATCGCATGCACCGCATCGAGCCGCAGGCCGTCGAAGCGGTATTCCTGCAGCCAGTACAAGGCGTTGCGGATGAAGAACTCACGCACTGCTGTGCTGTCTTCCCCGTCGAAATTGATGGCCGCCCCCCAGGGGCTGGTGCGCGTCTTCGAGAAGAAGGGGGCCGCATAGCGGCCCAGGTAGTTGCCGTCCGGGCCGAAGTGGTTGTAGACCACGTCAAGGAACACCATCAGGCCCAGGCGGTGTGCCGTCTGCACGAAGCGCTTGAGATCGTCGGGCGACCCGTAGGCGGAGTGCGGCGCAAAAGGCAGCACGCCGTCGTACCCCCAGCCGAAGCGGCCCGGAAAGGCGGCTACCGGCATCAGCTCCACGGCCGTGATGCCGATGGCCTTCAGGCGCGGCAGTTCCGCCGCCGCTGCGGCGAAGGTCCCCTGCGGCGTGAAGCTGCCCACATGCAACTCGTAAAGCACTGCTTCCGTCCAGGGCCTGCCTTTCCACGCATCGTCTTCATCCGTCCATTCGAAAGACCGTGGGTCGACAACGACGCTGGCTGCATGCGGCCCGTCCGGGTTGTGGCGTGATGCCGGGTCTGGCACCGACACTTCACCGTCGATGCGCCATTGGTAGGCCGTGCCCGCGCCGGCGCCCGGCACGCTGCAATGCCACCAGCCGTCTCGTCCGGCGGCAGCCGGCGTGTGGCGTGCGGACTGCGCCAATGCCTGCGGCGATCCGGCATGGCACAGCGCCACACGGCGCGCCTGCGGTGCCCACAACCGGAACTCGGTGGCGCCGTCGCCGACCTGGGTGCCGAACGGCATGGCCTCGCTGCCGCTCATCGGGCGGCCGCCGGGGTCGCGCCGGTGGTCGTCAGCACCGCCATCGAGCGGGGATGCAAAGCGCAATGGCCGCCCGACTCGAGCATGCCCGGAAAACAGTCACCGGCGGTGGGCGGTACGGCGGCGCACTGGGTGTCCAGACGGACGGTCCATTCACGCGCCGACTCGTCCTGGGGCAGTGTGAAGAGCGCCTCCTCGTCCGATGCGTTGAAGAGCAGGAGCACCGTCTCCTGTCCCTGTGCGCCTTCGAACAACGCACCGAGGCAGCGCACCTGCGGGTTGTCCCATTCTTCCTGCGTCATCGGCAGGCCCCAGACGCTGTACCAGCCGAGCCTGGCCGCATCCCAGCTGTCGCCGCGCAGGACGGGCAGCGAGGCGCGCAGCGCGGTGAGCGAGCGCACGAACCCGGTGAGATCCGCATGCGCCGCGGCGCGCTCCCAGTCGAACCACGACAGCGCGTTGTCCTGGCAGTAGCCGTTGTTGTTGCCCTGTTGCGTGCGGCCGAGCTCGTCGCCGCCCAGCAGCAGTGGCACACCGCGCGACATGAAAAGCGTGGTCAGCAGGTTGCGCGACTGGCGTGCACGCAGCGCGAGTATCTCTTCGTCATCGGTGGGACCCTCGACGCCGCAGTTCCAGCTGCGGTTGTGGCTTTCGCCGTCGCGGTTGTCCTCGCCATTGGCCTCGTTGTGCTTGTCGTCGTGGCTCACCAGATCGTGCAGCGTGAAGCCGTCGTGCACGGTGACGAGGTTCACGCTCGTCCATGGCGGACGGCGGCGCTGTTCGTACATGTCGGCCGAGCCACAGATCGCGGCCGCGAATTCCGGTGCGGCGCCGTCGGCCCCGCGCCACCAGTCGCGCACGCAATCGCGATAGCGGCCATTCCATTCCTGCCAGCCTGCGGGAAAGCCACCGACCTGGTAGCCGAAGTCACCCACATCCCAAGGCTCGGCGATCAGCTTCACGCGCGAGAGCACCGGGTCCTGGCCAATGGCGGCGAAGAACGCCGAGCGGTGCGCGAAATGGCCCAGCGCGTCGCGGCCCAGCGTGGTCGCCAGGTCGAAGCGGAAGCCGTCGACGTGCATCTCCTGGACCCAGTAGCGCAGGCTGTCCATCACGAGCTTCAGCGCGACGGGGCTGCTCGTGTCCAGCGTGTTGCCGGTACCGGTGAAATCGGTGTAGTAGCGCGGGTCTTCCGCCAGGCGGTAGTAGGCCGCGTTGTCGATGCCGCGCAGGCTGAGCGTCGGGCCCATGTGGTTGCCCTCGCCGGTGTGGTTGTAGACCACGTCGAGGATCACTTCCAGACCTGCCGCGTGCAGCGCCTTCACCATGGCCTTGAATTCATCGATGGCCTGCGACGGCCGCGTCGCGTAGCGCGGCTCGGGCGCGAGGAAGGCCACGGTGTTGTAGCCCCAGTAGTTGGTGCGGCCTTCGTCCAGCAGGTGCTTGTCGGCGATGAACGCCTGAACGGGCAGCAGCTCCACGCTGGTCACCCCCAGCGACTTCAGGTGCGCAATGGCCGGTGCGCTTGCCAGTCCGGCGTAGGTGCCGCGCAGGTGCGGTGGCACGCCGGGCATGGCCTGCGTGAAGCCCTTGACATGCACCTCGTAGAAAACCGCGTTCGCCGGCGCAATGCGGGGTGGCGCGTCGCCGCCCCAGTCGAAGCGGCTGTTCGTCACGAGGCACTTGGGGGCGTGGGACATGTCCACGCGGGTGCGCTGCGCGAGGTCTTCGTCCGCATGCCCGATCTCGTAGGCGAACATGGCTTCGCTGCCATCCACCGCACGGTCGAGGGCGCGCGCATACGGGTCGAGCAGCAGCAGGTTCGGATTGAAGCGCTTTCCCTCGGCCGGCTGGTACGGGCCGTGAACGCGTAACCCGTAGCGTTGACCTGCCTTGAGGCCTAGGACATGGCCGTGCCACACATCGTCGGTCACGCAGGGCAGCGCGATGCGCTCCACTTCGGTCTTGCCGTCGTCCGCGAAAAGGCACACCTCCACGCGTTCGGCGGCCGCCGACCAGACGGCGAAATTGACGCCGTGCCGGCCCACCGTCGCTCCCAGCGGCCAAGGCGATCCTGCATCGACACGGTGATGACGCGCACGGGGTTTGCGCGCTTTCACCGCATCTGGCTGGACCGGCGGCCTCTGCGCCTCTTGCGGCGCTGTGGGGGAGGAGGGCGGCGGGTCGGCCAGGAAAGCCAACCCTTCGCTCATGCGACCGCCCCGACTTCGGAGTCGGCGAAGGTGTAGTCGGACGAGCGCACTTCACCGGTGGCGACCGCGCGTCCGCGCCCGGCCTTGAAGTAGCCGGCGGGCACGACAACGATGCCGCTTTCCGTGACATGGAAGCGCTTGCGGTCTGCTTCGAGGTCGTGGCCGATGCGCTCGCCCGCGGGGATGTCGTTGTCCTGGTCGATGATGCAGCGGCGCACCTGCGCGCTCGGCCCGATGCGCGAACGCTCCATCACGATGCAGTGCTCCAGCAGCGCGTGGCGTTCGACGATGACGGAGCGGCGCAGCATCGCGTGGTCGAGCGTGGCGCCGTCGACGATGCTGCCGGAGCCGACCACCGACCGGTTGAGCGCGCCGTTCTCGATCTGCGCCGACTCCGCCTGGTCGGGACTCGCATAGATGGGCCAGGCACGGTTGGTCATGCGGAAACGCGGCGCGGCACCCAGCGTGTCGAAATGCGCGTCGAAGTATGCGTCGATGGTGCCCACGTCACGCCAGTACGCGTGCTCTTCGTAAGGCTGCGTGTTCGGGATGATGTTGGTGTCGAAGTCGTAGGCGACGAGCTTGTGCGTCTTCAGCATCGCCGGCAGGATGTGCTTGCCGAAGTCGCTGTGGCCGGTGGCATGGGCTTTCTCCAGGACGTCCAGCAGCACGTCGGCGTTGAAAAGATAGTTGCCCATCGAGGCCAGCGCGTGCGTCCGGCTCCCCGGCATCGGCTCGCAGGTCGCGGGCTTTTCCTGGAATTCGGTGATGCGATGGTTCGCGTCCGTCGCGACGATGCCGAACTGGTCGCACTGGCTCAGCTTCACCGGCAGGGTGGCCACAGACGCGTGCGCGTTGTTGGCCACGTGGAAGTCGATCATCTGGCGCACGTCCATGCGGTAGATGTGGTCGGCCCCGAACACCGCCACGATGTCCGGACGGAACTCCCGGATGAGGTGGATGTTCTGGTAGACCGAGTCGGCCGTGCCCTGGAACCACTCGGGGCCGTTGCGCATCTGCGGCGGTACGACCGTGACGAAGTGCTGCGGCATGAAACGCGCCATGGTCCACGATTTGCGCACGTGTTCGATCAGCGACTGCGACTTGTACTGCACCAGCATGTAGATCGAATAGATCTCCGAGTTCACCATGTTGGAGAGCACGAAATCGACGATCCGGTGCTTGCCGTTGAAGGGCACGGCGGGCTTGCAACGGTCGGCGGTGAGCGGGTGAAGGCGCGAGCCTTCGCCGCCAGCCATGATGATGGCGAGGACATTCTTACTGCTGGACATGACTCGGGCTCCGGTTGGAGAAAAACACTGTGGACAGGGGCGGGACGGTGATGGACAGCCTGGCGGGCTGACCGTGGAGTGATTCGTTCCACGCATGGGCACTGCCGAAGTTGCCCATGCCGCTGCCGCCATACACGGCGGCATCGCTGTTGAGGATTTCGTGCCAGGTGCCTGCCATCGGCACGCCGACGACATGTCCGCGGCGTGCTTGCGGCGTCATGTTGCAGACGGCCAGCACGACCTCGTCACCCGAACGGCGCAGGATGGCCAGCAGCGTCGGCTCTTCGTGCAGCGCAGGTGCCCATGAGAAGCCGGCCGCATCGAAATCGGTGGCATGCAATGCAGCGTAGAGCCGGTAGATGCGGTTGAGGTCGGCGACCCAGCGCGCAACCCCGGCATGCAGGGCATTCGCCCAGAGGTGCCAGTCGAGCGTGCGTTCGTGGTGCCATTCCTGCACCTGCGCGAATTCGCCGCCCATGAACAGCAGCTTTTTACCCGGGTGAGCCCACATCAGCCCGTATGTGTTGCGAAGGCCGGCGAAGCGCTGCCACTCGTCGCCGGGGTGCTTCTGCAGCAGGCTGCCCTTGCCGTAGACAACCTCGTCGTGCGAGAACGGCAACACGAAGTTCTCGTCGAAGGCGTAGACGGCGGAAAAGCGGATGTCGTTGCCATGCCACTGGCGGTGAACGGGGTTGCGGTGCATGTAGCGCAACGTGTCGTTCATCCAGCCCATGTTCCACTTCATGCCGAAGCCCAGGCCACCGTGATGCACCGGGCGCGAGACGCCGGCCCAGGCGGTGGATTCTTCGGCGATCACGTGCACGTCGGGGAAGCGCGCATAGACGGCGCTGTTGAGGTCCTGCAGGAAGCGCACGGCTTCCTGGTTGCGGTTGCCACCCTCGGCATCGGGAATCCACTCGCCCGGCTCGCGCGCGAAGTCGAGGTAGAGCATGGAGGACACGGCGTCCACGCGCACCGCGTCGAAGTGGTACTTTTCCAGCCAGAACAGCACGTTGCTGATGAGGAAATCGCGCACCTCGTAGCGGCCGTAGTTGAAGATCAGGCTGTTCCATTGCGGGTGGAAGCCTTTGCGGGGATCGGCATGTTCGAACAGCGCAGTGCCGTCGAACGACGCAAGCGCATGCGCGTCGGAAGGGAAATGCGAGCCCACCCAGTCCAGGATCACGCCGATGCCGTGGCGATGCAGTGTGTCGACCAGGGCCATCAGGTCCTGCGGCGCGCCATAGCGCGCGGTGGGCGCGAAGTAGCCCGTGGTCTGGTAACCCCAGGATCCGTAGAACGGATGCTCGGCCAGCGGCATCAGTTCGACATGCGTGAAGCCCATCGCTTCGCAATGGGCCGCCAGCCGTGTCGCGATGTCGCGGTAATTCAGGAAGCGGCCATCTTCCTCGCGCTGCCACGAGCCCAGGTGCACTTCATAGATCGACATCGGCCGGTCGAGGGCCTGCCGCTGCCCACGCTGCGCCATCCATGCGCGGTCGCCCCAGTCGTGCCGGCCGTCGCCATCGATGTCCCAGATCTGCGAGGCAGTGCCGGGTGGCATCTCGCAGCGCAGGGCATACGGGTCGGCCTTGTCCTGCCATTCGTGCGCGCAGGCCGCCAGCACGCGGTATTTGTAGAGGTCGCCGATGCCGGCCGCGGGGACGAAGCCGGCCCAGCGCCCGGTTCCGTCGTCCAGCCGGGTCAGGGCATGGCCCTGCCACCCATTGAAACTGCCGGCGACCTGCACGGCCTGCGCATTCGGGGCCCAGACGGCGAAGCGCGTGCCTCCGATGCCGTCCCGCACGCCGACGCGCGAGCCCATGGCGTCGAACTGCCTGAAATGCGAAGGGCCGGCATCCGGTCCTGCGTGTGCGGAAGCTTCCAGCGGACCGGAGGACTGCCGGGCTTTGTCGACACGCGAGGAACTGTGCATGGTGCAGATATTGCGCGGTGCAGCATTTGCAACTTGAAGGATTTATGTTCGACCGGATGTCGGAAACGGCCTACATTTTTTTACGTAGTTGTTTTTGACGGAGTCGGGTGTCTGCGGACCGCGCCTACGCTGGACCACGGCGTGTTCCTACGCCGGCGCGGCGAGGGCTGCCCACAATGAATGCACTTCAACCTGAACAGGAGACATTCATGAACACCCGCATTCTTGCCGTCGCAATCGCTGCCATGACCGCCGTCGGCGCGTCGCATGCCATGACCAAGGCCGAGTACGACGCCGCCAAGGACCGCATCGAAGCCACGCACAAGGCCGACAAGAAGGCATGTGACGCGATGAAGGACAACGCCAAGGATGTCTGCGAGAAAGAGGCTGACGGCAAGCAGAAGATCGCCAAGGCAGAACTCGAACAGGGCTACAAGCCCAGCGCGGACAACCAACGCAAGGTCCAGGAAGCCAAGGCCGACAGTGCGTACGAGATCGCCAAGGAAAAGTGCGACGACATGAAGGGCGATGCTGAAAAGTCGTGCAAACAGAGCGCCAAGTCCACCCATGACAGTGCCATGAAGGCCGCCAAGGGCAAGGCCTGACCGCGTCAATGAAAGGAACCGGCGAATGACTCGAAGCGCAAGCGCCTCGCCTTCGGGCGACGGCTCCAACAGCCAGAGCAACCAGGGTGGTCCCGGCGACCGGGACGCCTTCGGCAAGATCGAGGACGACCTGCAATCCGAAGCGCAGGGCCGTGCGCGAGCGAAGCCGGACGCTGACGCCGTGAAGCGCGAGCCCGCGCAACGCTTCAGCCGCACCGGAGCCGCCTTGGGCGACCCTGCCGCTGAGCACTCGCAATATGGATTGATCGACTCCGCGCGCTCGCCGGAGGACGAGAAGAAGATCCGCGGCGTCAAGGGCGCCACTGGCGCCTAGCTGCGCGCCGCGATCTTTTCCACCGTCACCTTCATGTCACGGACCTTCATCGGTCCGTAGTTGGAGAGGAACGCAACGTCCGCCGCATCGCGCCCGTACGACACCACGACGCGGCCGGCTTTGCGGGCTTCCTGCGTGGCATCGAAGGTGTGCCAGGCACCGCCTACGTATGCCTCGAACCAGGCGTGCATGTCCATCGGATCGAGCTGGTAGAGATAGCCCGAGACGAAGCGCGCCGGTATGCGGAGCGCGCGGCAGAGCGTGATGGCGATGTGTGAGAAATCACGGCATACGCCTGCACCCGCCTCCAGCGTGTCGAACGCATCGGTGCTTTCGTTGCTCACGCCGTACCGGTACTCGATGTTCCCGCGGATCCAGTCGCAGATGGCTGCGACCTGGCCGAAGCCGGGTGCAGCATCCCCGACGACCTCCGAAGCCTTGTCATACGCACGGTCGCTCGGGCAGTAGCGGCTCGGCAGCAGGTACATGAGACTGTCCGTCGGAAGGTTCTCCACCAGAACAAAGCCGGCCGATGGCGCGCTGGCAATCTGGTCGTCGACGATCACCTGCGACTCGACATCGATGCTCGCAAGTCCCGGGGGCAGCGTGAACCGCTGGCACGCATTTCCGAAGGAGTCGAGATACTCGATCGCCGGGATCCACGGCTTCACTTCGTAGCTTTGCGACACCACCCATTGGGCCGTGCCGCTGGAGGGGCGCAGCATGGCGACGGTCGGGCAGACACCGTCGCACGTCACCTCCACGTGGCTTTTGACAACCAGCCGCATGTGTGAATGGGCCATGTTTCAGATCGCCGGGGGATCGGTTTCGCGTTCGGGATGGCGGTGGGCTGCCACGGCCTTCACGAACGACGCAGTCGTTGCTTCCGTCAGCGGTCCCTTGACAATGCCTTTGGGCGGCACGTCCTTCGGTCCCACGGCGAGACCGGCCTTCTCCAGCAGGGATGCTGAGGCGCCGATCGCAAGGATCGCCTTGCAGTGGCGCAGGTGGTCCTTGATGAACTCCGCGGTGTGCCCGTCCTTTTCCAGCACGGCGACGCCTTGCGGGCCGTCGGCGATCGCCAGGGCATCGAACAGGAATCCCGGTTCGTTTTCCAGCGAGGCATCGGCATCGATCGCCACACCATCGCTGGTGGCCACGCTGCCGATGCGGGGTGCCACGAAGCGAGGCACCGCACCGCGCTTGAACAGCGCCGCATGCAGTTCCATGGCGGACTGCCCGACACTGCCGTCCGCCAGCACAATGGCAATCTTGCGGGCCTTGACGGTCCCGTCGCCGGGCCGCGCCATCAACGACAGCGAAGGTGATTTCATGATCTCCGGCTTTGCCGGGCGGTCGACCGCCCGGGGCATCGGTGCGGGTATTTCCTTCATGCCGAGGCCGGCGGCGACCTTGCGCGCGAGATCATCGGACACGTTGCGCAGCGATGAAATCATGCGTTCGCGAATGGCGGGAACCGTGAGCTTCGAAAGCTCGAAACGGAAGGCCGCGGCAATGTGCGCCTGCTCCACTGGCGTCTGGCTTTCGTAGAACAGCGTGGCCTGGGTGTAGTGGTCGGCAAACTTCTCGGGCTTGGCGCGGACCTTGCCTTGCTCCTCCTTGCGCGAAATGCTGGCTGCGACTGAAACGAAGCCCTGCGCAGCGCCCGCCTGGAAGGGGCATCCACCGCCGAGCGAGTTGGGTTCATAGGACACGCGACCGCGGTGGATCGCCTGCCGGTGCATGCCGTCGCGCTGGTTGTTGTGGACCGGCGCGACGGGTGCGTTGATGGGAATCTCGTGGAAGTTGGGGCCGCCGAGCCGCGAGATCTGCGTATCCACATACGAGTGGATACGGCCTGCCAGCAGCGGATCGTTGGAGAAATCCAGCCCCGGGATGATGTGCGCGGCGCAATACGCCACCTGCTCGGTCTCGGCGAAGAAGTTGTCCGGATTTCGGTTGAGGACCATGCGTCCCAGCGGCCGGATGGGCACCAGTTCCTCCGGCACGATCTTGGTGGGATCGAGGATGTCGAAGCTGAACTTGTCGGCCTGCTCCTCGGTGAACACTTGCACGCCCAACTCGTATTCGGGGAAGGCACCGGACTCGATGCGTTCCCACAGATCGCGGCGGTGGTAGTCCGGGTCAGCGCCCGAAATCTTCACGGCCTCATCCCACACCAGCGAATGCGTGCCGGCCGTCGGATTCCAGTGGAACTTCACGAACACCGATTCGCCCTGCGCATTGACCATGCGGAAGGTGTGTACGCCAAAGCCCTGCATCGTCGCGTAGCTGCGGGGGATTGCGCGGTCCGACATGGCCCACATCAGCATGTGGGTGGATTCGGGCATCAGCGAGACGAAGTCCCAGAAGGTGTCATGGGCAGAGCCTGCCTGCGGCATCCCGTGGTGTGGCTCGGGCTTGACGGCATGCACGAGGTCCGGGAACTTCATCGCATCCTGGATGAAGAACACGGGAATGTTGTTTCCCACCAGGTCCCAATTGCCTTCGTCGGTGTAGAACTTCACCGCGAAGCCGCGCACGTCGCGCGCTGTGTCCTTGGAGCCGCGCTCACCTTGCACGGTAGAGAAGCGCACGAACACCGGCGTGATCTTGCCGGCTTCCCGGAACGGCGCAGCCTTGGTGATGTCGGTCGCCGCCTCGTAGCACTCGAAGTAGCCATGCGCCGCCGAGCCGCGTGCATGCACGATGCGCTCGGGAATGCGTTCATGGTCGAAGTGCGTGATCTTTTCGCGCAGGATGAAGTCTTCCAGCAGAACCGGTCCCCGCGTGCCGTACTTCAGCGAGTTCTGGTTGTCGGCGATCGGCACGCCCTGGTTGGTGGTGAGCACTTGCCCGGCAGAGTCCACGCGCACGCGGTCCAGCGGCTCGATCGTCGAATTGGTGCCGGGCAGGGCAAAGCTGCCGACCTTGTCGGACTCGTTTGCTTCGGTCAGCGTGCTGGCACCGGGGAGCCCGGAAAGCGGCTCGGCGCTGGCACCCATGGGGGGAGCGATGCCATTGGCGAACCCGTGTTCTGCCGCCTTGTTCGCGTTGAATGGCATCGCGGCCACCAGTGCCTGCGTGTGTTCGGCTTGCAAGGCGGCCGTGTCGGGCACGCCGGGCTCGATGCTGGATGGCGCACTGTCGGTATTGCGAGAGGCAGCCTTGGCAGCCGTATTCGTGGGTTTCGTGGGCGGGGTTTTGGGCATGTGGGTGAGTCGTAGGAGGGTCGTGGGCGAGGCGGAGCGCCCAATTTAGTGACCTGCCCATGCGCAGTTCGTAGGACGCCGCCGCGACCGGTCGCCGGTGCGCCATATTCCGCAGTTTCGGCGCTTTCCTACAGACCGACGGCCAGAACCACGACATTTGTCCCATTTACAGGGGATGACAATTTGTATTCAACGGTGTACAACCGTATGACTACAAGGGGTGTGTGTGCCGAGCGAGTTCTTCATTTCCGGCTTCAGTGACAGCGGGCCCGTGCCCGTGTCGCGTCCGAGCCTCCTGGAAATCCGGGGAGGAGAGCTGCGCTATCTCGCGAAGATCGAACTCAACCGCTTCGAATTCGGCCTGCAGGATCGTACGCAAGGCCGTGACACGGAGGCCTCGCGCGGCATCGCGAAGGCGCTCGAGATTGCCGGCAAGCTGAGCCATCCGCGCGCCAAGCAGCGCGCCCTTTCATACAACCCGCGTGAAGGGCAGGAGCACTGCCCGCACTGCTGGGTGTTCTTCGGCAACAAGCACGCGCTGCATTTCACCGACAACCCGGGCGGTGAAGCCGAAACGGCCCACTGCCACGAGTGCAACAGTCAATACCAGGTTCCCAAGGCCTGACCGGGATTTCCGCGCTGACGGAAATCCTCGCCCCGGCGGGCCGAGGCCGCGCTGCTAAAGTCACCCAATGCCATGGATCACTTATCTGCCGGGCGCGTCGCCACTGGTGCTGGACTCACCGCACAGCGGCACCGCATATCCCGAAGACTTCCGGCACGCATGTGACCTGAAGACGCTGCGCCGTGCCGAAGACACGCACGTCGAAAAGCTCTACGACTTCGCGCCGGCATTGGGTGTCGCGTGGATCGAGGCACATTTCCCCCGGAGCTATCTGGATGCCAACCGCAACACGACCGAGGTGGACACCGGCCTGCTCGACGGCCCATGGCCGATGGAAGTGGCGACCGATCCCGTCGTGCTGTCCAAGGTGCGACTGGGCAAGGGGCTGATCTGGCGCGCGACCGATGAAGGTCTGCCCATCTACGCGCGGAAGCTGGGCGTGGAGGAAGTGCTGGCACGCATCCGAAATTGCTGGACCCCGTACCACGCCGCGCTGGCGCAGGCCATCGAGTCGGCCCATGCGCGCCACGGTTACAGCATCCACATCAATTGCCACTCCATGCCTGCGGTCGCGTCCAGCCATGCGACGGATTTTCCCGGGGAGGTGCATCCGGACTTCGTCGTCGGAAACCGGGATCACAGCACCTCGAGCGAAGCGCTGGCCCAACGCGTGTGCAGTCATCTGCGGGCGCGGGGCTATCAGGTGGCGCTGAATCACCCCTACAAGGGCGTGGAGCTCGTGCGTCGCCACAGTGACCCGGCCGGTCATCGCCACAGCCTGCAACTCGAGATCAACCGCAAGCTCTACATGGACGAGCAGACGCTGGAAATCACATCCGGCTTCGATGACCTCAAGGCGTCGCTGCGATCGCTGGTCGAACTTCTGCTCGCGACCGATCCCCGGGTGCTTTAGATGGACCGGGTCGATGCCGTGGTCATCGGTGCCGGCGTCGTCGGGCTGGCGGTTGCGCGCGCGCTCGCCCTCGAAGGCCGCGAAGTCATGGTGCTGGAGCAGGAAAACCTCATCGGCAGCGGGACGAGTTCGCGCAACAGCGAAGTCATCCACGCGGGCATCTACTATCCGCAAGGCTCGCTGAAGGCGGCGTTGTGCGTGCAGGGCAAGGAGATGCTCTACGCGTATTGTGGAGAGCGCGGCCTGCCGCATCGCCGCTGCGGCAAGCTGATCGTCGCGACGTCCGACGAACAAGTGGCACAACTCGACACCATCCTCGCGAGGGCGCGCGCCAACGGGGTGACTGATCTCGTCAAGCTTGACGCGCAAGAGGCGAAGGCGCTGGAGCCGGCGCTCCACTGCGTGGCCGCATTGCTTTCACCCGGCACGGGCATCGTGGACAGCCACGCGTTCATGCTGTCGCTGCAGGGGGATCTGGAGAACGCGGGCGGGCTGGTCGCGCTGGGTTCGAAGGTCTCGTCGGCGCAATGCTCGGCGGACGGCATCCTGATCCGCACGGACGACGGCACGGAGCTGATGGCCAGCACGGTGGTGAATGCGGCAGGCCTGCATGCGCCGGCCGTGGCTGCGCGTTTCGAAGGCCTGCCGGCAGCCAGGGTGCCGCGTGCCAGGTATGCCAAGGGCAACTACTTTACCTTGTCCGGCCGATCGCCGTTTTCGCGGCTCATCTACCCGGTGCCCGAAGCGGCGGGCCTCGGCGTGCATCTGACCATCGACCTCGGCGGGCAGGCAAAGTTCGGACCCGATGTGCAGTGGGTGGATTCGCCAGACGATCTGGTGGTGGACCCGGCGCGCGGCGATGCGTTCTACGCCGAGGTGCGGAAGTACTGGCCCGGTCTTGCCGACGGAGCGCTCCAGGCGGGCTACGCGGGTATCCGGCCGAAGATCAGCGGGCCCGGAGAGGTTGCCGCCGATTTCGTCATCCAGGGGCCCGGTGAGCATGGCGTGCCGGGACTGGTCAACCTGTTCGGCATCGAATCGCCCGGCCTCACGAGCGCGCTCGCGATCGGCGAGCGGGTCGTGCGCGTGCTGTCTGACGAGCGTTCAAGCTGTATCAGCGAAGGGCCTTGATGGCCTTTGCCGCTTCGGTCACCAGCTCCGGGCCTTTGTAGATCAGGCCTGTGTAGATCTGGACGACGTTCGCGCCAGCATCGATCTTGGACGCTGCGTCCGCACCGCTCAACACGCCGCCCACGCCAACGATGGGAAACGCCGTTCCCAGTGCAGCACGCAATTGCCGGATGACGCGGTTGCTCGCCTCCAGCACCGGAGCGCCGGAAAGGCCTCCTGCTTCCTCCGCATGGGTCAGCCCTTTGACCGCATCGCGACCCAGCGTCGTGTTCGTGGCGACAACACCCCACCCCAGGTTCTCGGCATCCTCGTCAGTGCGGCGCTTCAGCGTCATGGCGATCACTTCGATTTGTGCCTCGTCGAGGTCTGGCGCAATCTTCACGAACAACGGTACGCGTTTGCCATGTTGCTGCGCCAGATCCCTGCGACGTGCGCCGAGTGCGCCAAGCAAGGACTCCAGCGCTTCGTCGGATTGCAGCGCCCGAAGGTTCTTCGTGTTCGGGCTGGAAATGTTGATGGTCACGTAGTCCGCGTGCGGATAGACGCCATCCAGGCATGCCAGATAGTCGGCCGTGGCGTTTTCGATCGGCGTGGCTGCGTTCTTCCCGATGTTCAAGCCGAGCAGCATGGGCGGATTGCTCCTCGCAGTACCGCGAAACCGCGCGTTCTTCACATTGGCGATGAACACGTCGAGACCGTCGTTGTTGAAACCCAGCCGGTTGATGAGTGCTTGTGCCTGCGGCAGGCGGAACATCCTCGGCTTCGGGTTGCCCGGTTGTCCCTTGGGCGTGACGGTCCCCACCTCCACGAAGCCGAAGCCGAGCGAGGCCAGTCCGTCGATGCAACGCGCGTTCTTGTCCAGGCCTGCCGCCAGTCCGACACGGTTCGGAAACCTGAGTCCCGCAAGTTCGAAGGCATCTTCGACGCGCGCATTGCCGACGATGCAACTCACGGGCGTATTCGCCGTCATGGCCAGCGCGTGCATGGTGACTTCATGGGCCTTTTCGGCATCCATCTGGAACAGGAACGGGCGGGCAAGGGAGTAGGGCAGCAGTGGCATTGGATAATTCCGGAATCAACAGGATTTTCCCAGATGACGACACTCTCCCAGGACGAACTCAAGACCCTCGTGGGCCAGGCCGCACTCAAGTACGTGGTGGAAGGCGAAATTGTTGGCGTGGGCACCGGCTCGACGGTCAACAAGTTCATCGAGGCACTCGCTTCGATGAAAGACCGCATCAAGGGCGCGGTATCGAGTTCGGAGGCGTCGACGCAGAAGCTCGAGGCGCTCGGCATTCCGGTGTTCGATTCGAACGAGGTACCGGAACTCGCCGTCTACATCGACGGTGCCGACGAGATCGACGGCAAGGGCTACATGGTCAAGGGCGGTGGCGCGGCACTCACGCGCGAGAAGATCGTCGCTGCGCAGTCGCGCCAGTTCATCTGCATTGCCGACGAGTCGAAACGGGTCGCGGTGTTGGGTGCTTTTCCCCTGCCGGTGGAAGTGGTCCCGATGGCGACGCAGCGGATCGTCGCGCAGTTCGCCGCGATGGGCGGTCAGGCGTCAGTGCGGATGAAGGACGGCAAGCCGCTCGTGACGGACAACGGCCAGCACATCGTCGACGTGAAGGGTTTGAAGATCGAAGACCCGCTGGCGTTCGAAAGCCAGGTCAACCAGTGGCCCGGCGTCGTGACCGTGGGGGTGTTCGCCCACCAGAAGGCCAGCGTGTGCCTGCTCGGCACCGCGCAGGGCGTGAAGACCCTGACCTATTGAGGAAAGGCGGCGCACCGCGCCAGCAAACGCGCTGGAAAGGGCGCCTAGAAGCGGATGCCTGCCGGGTTGCTGGCCGGAGCGGCCAGCGGTGCAAGCGGACGAACGGGTTCTTGCGCGGGGGCTGCAGGCGCTGCCTCTGCGCGCGCGACCAGCGGCGCAGGCGCCGGGTTGCGATAGCCCGGCGGGAGTTGCGACGTCCGCGGATAACCCGCTGCATTCAGGAATTGCGTCCACTCGGCTTCGGCAAACCCCTTCAGTTGCTGCGTACCGATGGTCAGCAGCGGAAGGCCCGTCTCGCCGCTCAGGCGCTGCAGCGCTTCGATGTCTTCAGGGGTGCCGACAATGCGCTCGGTGAATGGCACGCCCCGTGCGCTGAGCAGGGCGCGGCCGCTCGCGCAAGGGGCGCAGGCATTGCCCGTATAGATGGTCACCGGATAGCGGGTGACGGCCTGCCGCAGTTCAAACGGCAGCTGAGGCCCGCTGGCTGCATTGGCGGTGGCGCTGGGTTCGCTCCCCGCAACCGGTGGCTTGTCGGAGAAAGTGATGCGGCCGTCCGGACCGACGCTGCGGAAAATCTGCTGGGCCTGCGCCGGCAACCCCAACCCTGCCAATGCAGTTGCCGCCATCGAGCAGGCCAGGACGTAAGACTTCATCGATCGTTCCCCTTGTTGCAATGCCGCATGCTGCGGACTCAAGCCATTCCCTGATGTCGCAGCAGGGCGTCCAGCTGCGGCTCGCGACCACGGAATGCCTTGAAGGATTCCATGGCCGGGCGGCTCCCACCCGCCTCGAGAATGGCTTGCCGGTATTTTCTACCGGTTTCGATGCTGGGCGCACCGTCGTTACCAGATGTTTCTTCGAACGCGGCATAGGCATCGGCACTCAGGACCTCTGCCCACTTGTAGCTGTAGTAGCCCGCAGCGTAGCCCCCCGAGAAAATGTGCCCGAAAGTATGCGCGGTGCGGCTCCAGACGGGGGGCTGGATGACCGCCACCTCGTTGCGGACGGCCCGCAGCAGGGGCATGAAATCCTCGGACGGATCGTGGCTTGTGTGCAACAGCATGTCGAACAGCGAGAACTCGATCTGTCGCACGGTCTGCAGGCCGCTCTGGAAATTCTTCGCCGCGAGCATCTTGTCGAACAGTTCGCGCGGCAACGGCTCACCGGTGTCCACGTGGGCAGTCATGTGGCGCAGCACGCTCCATTCCCAGCAGAAGTTCTCCATGAACTGGCTGGGCAATTCCACGGCATCCCACTCGACGCCGCTGATGCCGGACACGTCGCGCTCGTTCACCTGCGTGAGCATGTGGTGCAGGCCGTGGCCGAATTCGTGGAAGAGGGTGGTGACGTCGTCGTGCGTGAGTAGCGCTGGCTTGCCGTCCACGCCCTCGGCAAAGTTGCAGACGAGGTGGGCCACCGGTGTCTGCAGATGTCCGTTGTCAGGGCGCAGCCAGCGGGCACGCACGTCGTCCATCCATGCGCCGCCGCGCTTGCCGGTGCGGGCCGAAGGGTCGAGGTAGAACTGGCCGACCAGCACGGGCGCGCCACCCACGCCCGGACGCTCGATGCGGTAGAACTCGACGCCCGGGTTCCACACCGGCGCGCTGTCGCGGCGGATGGACACTTCGAACAGCGTTTCGACGATCTTGAACAGGCCTGCCAGCACCTTGGGTGCGGTGAAGTAGCGCTTGACTTCCTGTTCGCTGAACGCATAACGCGCTTCC
Source organism: Variovorax sp. VNK109 (assembly GCF_049445855.1). Classification (NCBI taxonomy): domain Bacteria; kingdom Pseudomonadati; phylum Pseudomonadota; class Betaproteobacteria; order Burkholderiales; family Comamonadaceae; genus Variovorax; species Variovorax sp. VNK109. The sequence goes on from NZ_JBMSDV010000002.1 coordinate 511,717, forward strand.
TTGAGCTTTTCGCCGATGTACGGCCAATCCCAGGGTTGCGGGTCGGTCAGGCCCAGGTGTTCGGCAGCGAACGCACGCATGTCGGCCAGATCCTTCTCGGCGAAGGGTTTGGCACGATGCCCGAGGTCGCGCAGGAACGTGATGACCTGTTCCGGCGAATCCGCCATCTTGGCAACGACGGAGACCTCGCCGAAGTTGCGGTAACCCAGCAGCTGTGCTTCTTCCTTTCGCAACGCGAGGATCTCGCGCACGAGCGCGGTGTTGTCGAAGCGGATGGCGTCGCCCTCGGCCTGGTCGGACGCGCGCGTGGCGTAAGCGCGATAGAGTTTCTCGCGCAGCGCGCTGCTGCGGGCGAACTGCATCACGGGCAGATAGCTCGGCATTTTCAGCGTGAGCTTGTAGCCGTCGTGCCCGTCGGCTTGCGCGGCGGCGCGTGCAGCGGCTTTCACGTCCTCCGGCACACCGTCGAGTTCGGCTTCACCGGCGTAGTAGGCGAAGGCATCGGTCGCGTCGAGTGAGTTCTCGCTGAACTTCTGGCTGGCCTCGGCCTGGCGCTCCTGGATTTTGGCGAAGCGCTCGCGCGCCTCGCCTTGTAGTTCCGCACCGGAGAGCACGAAATTGCGCATGGCGTTGGTGTGGGCCTGCCGTTGCTCGGCGTTGAGCGTGGACGTGTCGATGGCCTTGTACTTGGCGTACAGCCGCTCGTCGGCACCCAGACGCGTCCAGAACTCGGTGACGCGGGGCAGGGCCTCGTTGTAGGCGGCACGCAGCTCGGGCGTGTCGGCCACGCCGTTCAGGTGGCTCACGGCACCCCAGGCCCGTCCGAATCGTTCGGTCGCGACGTCCAGCTCACGCGAGATTGCCGTCCAGTCGGCGGGGAAGTCCGGCTTTGTGACGGTCTCCAGCGCCTTGTCGGCGTCGGCCATGAGGACATCGACCGCAGGCGCCACATGTTCGGGGCGGATGCGGTCGAAGAGCGGAAGGTCGGAAAAATCGAGCAGCGGATTGGCGGGCGTCGGTTGGGTCATGACCTGCATTTTGCGGCACCCGCGCCGGCTTCAAGGGTTGCGCGGCCATTGAACATGCCAATGGCCGGGCTTTGCAGCGGCTATCCCGGCGGTCAGGCCTTGGCCCGCGCCTCGCGCTCCGCCGATTCCAATGTGTTGACCAGCAGCATGGTCACCGTCATCGGGCCGACGCCGCCGGGCACCGGGGTGATCCAGCCGGCGACTTCCTTGACCGCCGCAAAGTCCACATCGCCGCACAGCTTGCCCTGTTCGTTGCGGTTCATGCCCACGTCGATGACCACCGCACCCGGCTTGACCATGTCGGCGGTAAGCGTGTTGCGCCGGCCCACGGCGGCGACGATCACGTCGGCCTGCAGCGTCATCGCCTTCAGATCGGCCGTGGCGCTGTGGCAGACGGTGACGGTGGCGTTCTTCTGCAGCAACATCAGCGCCATCGGCTTGCCGACGTTGTTGCTGCGGCCGATCACCACGGCATGCTTGCCCTTGAGGTCGTAGCCGATGCTCTCCAGCAGCTTGATGCAGCCATACGGCGTGCAGGACCAGAACCCCGGCAGGCCGGTCATCAGCGCGCCGGCGCTGGCGACGTGGAAGCCGTCCACGTCCTTGGACGGCGCGATCGTCTCGATGACCTTCTGCGCGTCGATGTGCCTGGGCAGCGGCAACTGCACGAGGATGCCGTGGATCGACGGATCGGCATTCAGTGCCTCGACCCGCGCCAGCAGCGCAGCTTCGGTCAGCGAGGCGTCGTACTTCTCCAGCACCGAATGCAGACCGGCTTCCTCGCAAGCCTGGACCTTCTTGCCCACATACACCTGGCTTGCCGGGTCTTCACCCACAAGAATGACCGCCAGACCGGGCGTCGTCCCCCGAGCCTTCAAGGCAGCCGTACGTTGTGCCACCTCGGCACGCAATTGGCGGGACACGGCATTGCCGTCAATGATCTGAGCAGTCATGAAAAATTCCGGTGAATGAATTTCTGGTTCAGATCGCCGCGGAACCGGCTTTGCCGGGCCGCCAGCGATGCCCCCTTGAGGGGGAAGCGCCGCAGGCGCTTCGGGGGTGATCTCGGCTTCGCGCTTCGGGGGTGGGCTAAGCTTTTTGCCCGAGCGCAATCTTCAGCAGGTCGGCCACCGTGTTGGCATTGAGCTTTTCCATGATGTTGGCGCGGTGCGCCTCCACCGTCTTGATGCTGATGCCCAGATCGTCGGCGATCTGCTTGTTCAGGCGGCCGGCGACGATGCGTTCGAGCACCTGCGCCTCGCGGCTGGTGAGCTTGGACAGCAACGCGTCGCGGCTCGCGGCCTGCTGGTATTCGGAGAACGCGCCCTTGGCGTGCTCGAGCATGCGTTCGACGAGACCGACGAGCTCTTCTTCCTTGAACGGCTTCTGGATGAAATCCATCGCGCCCTTCTTCATGGTGTCCACGGCCATCGGGACGTCACCATGGCCGGTGATGAACACGATGGGCAGGGGGGAACGTCGTTCGAGCAGGCGGTCCTGCAGTTCGAGGCCCGTCATGCCGCCCATGCGGATGTCCACGATCAGGCAGGCGACTTCGCGCGGGTCGTAGCGCGACAGGAAAGATTCCGCCGAGTCGAAGCAGCGGACCCGGAAATCCTTGCCCTCCAGCAACCACTGCAAGGAATCGCGCACGGCCTCGTCGTCGTCCACGACGTAGACAGTGCCTTTTTTCGTCATCAAGCTCATGCGGAAACTCCGGCGTCTCTGGAGGAGGATTCAGGGGGCGAGGGGTCCGGCTGTGTCAGCGGTATCAGGAAGGAGAACCGGCAGCCTGTTATTTCCGTCCCATTGTAGAGGTTCTCCGCGCGCATCCGGCCATGGTGCGACTCGACGATGCTGCGGCACAGGTTGAGACCGATGCCCATGCCCTCGGACTTGGTGGAAAAGAACGCTTCGTAGAGCCGCTCCATCACCTCGGGGGCGAGGCCACCGCCGGTGTCCTGCACCGAGAACTCGATCATCCCCTGGCCTTCGACGTGCTTGGGCACCACGCGAACTTCGACGCTGCGCTGCGCAATGGGCCGTCTGGCCTGGTCGACGGCTTCGGCGGCGTTGCGGATCAGGTTGACCAGCACCTGCTCGATGAGGATCGGGTCCACCATCAGCTGCGGAAGTCGTGCAGCGACATAGTGCGACAGGCGCACATTGCGGCGGCGCAGTTCGATCTCGGCCAGCTCGATGGCTTCGTTCACCATCCACGCGACGTCGGACAACGTGCGATTGGGCTCGCTGCGCTTCACGAAACTGCGGATGCGCTGGATGATCTGTCCCGCGCGCTGCGCCTGCCGCGCCGTCTTCTCCAGCGCAGCCAGCAGGTCGGGCTCCGAAATCTGTCCGCTGCGGATGCGCGAGAGCATGCCGTTGCAGTAGTTGTTGATGGCCGTCAGCGGCTGGTTGAGTTCGTGCGCCACGCTGGACGCCATTTCCCCCATGGTGATCAGGCGGCTCACCGACTGGGCGCGCTCTGCCTGCACGGCCGCCTGCTCCTCGGCCTGGCGGCGCGGCGTGATGTCGGAGGCGATCACCATCTGTGCCAGTCGCCCGTCCACCCAGTTCAGGTAGCGGGAACGGACTTCCATCCACTTGTCCAGCTCCGGGATGTAGATCTCGGCGCTGCCGCTTTGCGCGACCGTGAGCGAGTCCGTGGGCAGGCCGACAAGGCCGTCCACATCGTCCAGCGACTCCTCGGTGGGTGGCGTCTCGGGCACGCCGGCCTGTGCGACCAGTTTCAGGTGGCCGCGGGTGTCCGATTCGAACCACTGCCGGTACATCTTGTTGGCGAACAGCAGTTCCTCGCTGCCCAGCGGCGCCACCGACACTGACGCGTCCAGCGCTTCCAGCACGGTCGTGAAGCGCTCGTACGACGCCGACAGTTGCTCGCGGATGCGGTTGGGCTCGGTGATGTCGGTCATCGACGTCATCCAGCCGGTCTGGTGGCCCTTGGCATCGATCAGTGGCGAGAGGTACAGGCGCGCGTCGAACAGCGTGCCGTTCTTGCGCTTCACGCGCACCTGGAAGCCGCCGGGCGTGCTGCGACCCTGCAGCTCTTCCTCGAGCTTGGCCGTGAGCTGCTCGCGGTCTTCTTCCGGCCAGAACGGGAAGGGGGCCGTGCGACCCACGAGTTCACCCTCGCTCCAGCCGGTCATGTGACAGAAGGCGGCGTTGATGTAGGTGATGCGGCCCTGCATGTCCAGCGCGCGCATGCCGGTGAGCATGGAGTTTTCCATGGCGCGGCGGAAGTTCATTTCTGCCACGAGGGCATGCTGTGCCTGCATGCGCCGGCGCGTGTGCCGCCAGGTGCCGATAAGCATCCAGGCGGTCAGGATGCTGAGCGCGCCGACCATCCAGAACAGGCCGTTGCCCACGAGGCCGGACGAGGTCCGGTATGCCTGCCCGCGCAGGCTCAGGCCGTTGCCGACGGGTGAAACGGGTGCCTGGTGCTCGTTGACCTGCGCGGCCCATGGCAGCAGGCTGGCGGTCGCGGGACGCACTGGCGTCGCATTGCCGGCCAGCACACCACCCTTGGCGTCCAGCAGCGAGATGGCATAGCGCGACGACATTTCCGCCGGTACGCCATAGCGCAGCAGCCCGTCGATGCTGTATTCACCGAGAACGGTGCCGGCGAATTTGCCGTGATCGGACATCGGAATATGCAACTGCAATGTCGCCTGCGGCTCCGGCCCGGCCAGGGGCGGGGAGAACACGGGTTGCTGCAGGTCGCGCGCCAGACCGAAAACGCTCTCGGCCTCTCCCTGCAGCAACTCGCCCACGGAATGCTGCTGGCTCGTAGCGGTGCTGGGTGATGCATAACTGGCGCGGACGCGGCGGCGGTCATCGATCCAGGTGACGGCCTGCAACTCGGGGTACTTGCTGACGAGATCTTCGGCGCGGGCTCTGAACTCGGCGCGATCCACCTCGCCGTTGGACACGTCGCGTGCAATGCGCATCAATTGTTCCTGCCGCTCGAGCAGGCGCAGGCGGACCTGCTGCTGCGAGTAGTCGATGTCGCGCTTGACGGCCTCCTGCTCCCGCTCGATTTCCTCGGTGCGCAAATACCAGAACGATGCGACGATGGCTGCAAAAAACAGAAGCACGGACGCCAGCGGTGCCAGCATTGCGTACCGGTCCTGCCGCGTGGGACTCTGGCGGCGCCACCACCGACGCCACCACGCCAGCGGCGGAACGGCGCCGTAGGTGGAATGCGTGAAATTCGGGGGGCTCATGACAGGAGTGTAGGTGTTGTTACTATTGTTGAATTTCTTATTATGAAATCAAAAAGCGCCATTTGAAATTGGTAATGAAGTGTGCGAAACTCGCCGCGCGTGCCGCGAGCGGTACTAAATTACGTCGTGCAACCCACAAGGAGACAAGCATGTCAGCCAACCCGAACAACCTGTTTGGTTCGGCCGCGAATGACGCGGACAGCCAGGAAACCCGTGAGTGGATGGATGCCCTGTCCGCCGTCATCGAAAGCGGCGGCGCGGAGCGTGCCCACTTCCTGCTGGAGCAACTGCTCGAACATGCGCGTGAGCACAGCATCGACATGCCGTTTTCGGCCACCACCGGCTATGTGAACACCATCGAGCCTTCGAAGGAAGCGCGTTCGCCGGGCAATCTGGACATCGAAGGCCGCCTGCGGGCCTACATGCGCTGGAACGCCATGGCCATGGTGGTCAAGGCCAACCGCCATCACCCGGTGGACGGCGGTGATCTCGGGGGCCACATCGGCTCCTTTGCCTCGCTGGCCAACCTGTTTGCGGCCGGCTTCAACCATTTCTGGCATGCGGAGAGCGAGAACCACGGCGGCGACTGCATCTACTTCCAGGGCCACGTGTCGCCAGGTGTCTATGCCCGCGCTTTCCTCGAAGGCCGCCTGACCGAAGAGCACCTGCTGAACTTCCGCCAGGAAGTGGACGGCAAGGGCCTGTCCAGCTATCCCCACCCGAAGCTCATGCCCGGCTTCTGGCAGTTCCCGACGGTGTCCATGGGTCTCGGACCGCTGATGGCGATCTACCAGGCGCGCTTTCTCAAGTACCTGCATGCGCGCGGCATCGCCAATACCGAGAACCGCAAGGTCTGGGTGTTCTGCGGCGACGGTGAAATGGACGAAGTGGAATCGCTGGGTGCCATCAGCCTTGCGTCGCGCGAGAACCTGGACAACCTCGTTTTCGTCATCAACTGCAACCTGCAGCGCCTGGACGGCCCGGTGCGCGGCAACGGCAAGATCATCCAGGAGCTCGAAGGCGAATTCCGCGGCTCCGGCTGGAACGTCATCAAGCTGATCTGGGGCAAGGGCTGGGACGACCTGCTGGCACGCGACAAGGACGGCGCGCTGCGCAAGATCATGCAGGAGTGCAATGACGGCGACTACCAGTCGTTCAAGGCCAACGACGGCGCCTACGTGCGCAAGCATTTCTTCGGCCGCGACCCGCGTACGCTCAAGATGGTCGAGCACATGAGCGACGACGAGATCTGGAACCTGCGCCGCGGCGGCCACGACTCACAGAAGGTCTATGCGGCCTTCCACGCTGCCAACTCGCACAAGGGCCAGCCCACCGTGCTGCTCGTGAAGACCGTCAAGGGCTTCGGCATGGGCAAGATCGGGGAAGGCAAGAACACGGTCCACCAGACCAAGAAGCTCTCGGACGAGGACATCAAGGCCTTCCGCGACCGCTTCAACATCCCGATTCCCGACAGCCAGATCGCCGATCTGCCGTTCTACAAGCCGGCCGATGACACGCCGGAGATGAAGTACCTGCACGAGCGCCGCAAGGCGCTGGGTGGCTACCTGCCCAACCGCCGCGCCAAGGCCGACGAGAGCTTCACCGTGCCGGCGCTCGACACCTTCAAGACGCTGCTCGAACCCACGGCCGAAGGCCGCGAAATCTCGACGACGCAGGCCTACGTGCGCTTCCTCACGCAGCTGCTGCGTGACCAGGCGCTCGGCCCGCGCGTGGTGCCCATCCTGGTCGATGAAGCCCGTACCTTCGGCATGGAGGGCCTGTTCCGCCAGGTCGGCATCTACAACCCGCACGGTCAGCAGTACACCCCGGTCGACAAGGATCAGGTCATGTACTACAAGGAAGACAAGGCCGGCCAGATCCTGCAGGAAGGCATCAACGAAGCCGGCGGCATGTCCAGCTGGATCGCTGCGGCCACCAGCTACAGCACGAGCAACCGGATCATGATCCCGTTCTACGTGTACTACTCGATGTTCGGCTTCCAGCGCATCGGCGATCTGGCCTGGGCCGCAGGCGACATGCAGGCGCGGGGCTTCCTGCTGGGCGGCACCTCGGGTCGCACCACGCTGAACGGCGAAGGCCTGCAGCACGAAGACGGCCACAGCCACATCCTGGCGAACACCATTCCCAACTGCGTGAGCTACGACCCGACCTTCTCGCACGAAGTCGCGGTGATCATGCAGCATGGATTGAAGCGCATGGTGGAGAAGCAGGAAAACGTCTTCTACTACCTCACCCTTCTGAACGAGAACTACGCGCAGCCCGGCCTGATCCAGGGCACGGAAGAGCAGATCATCAAGGGCATGTACCTGCTGAAGGAAGGTGCCAAGCTGACCCCGCGCGTGCAACTGTTGGGCTCGGGCACCATCCTGCGCGAGTCTCTGGCCGCGCAGGAATTGCTCGAAAAGGACTGGGGCGTTGCCGCCAACGTGTGGAGCTGCCCGAGCTTCAACGAACTCACACGTGACGGCCAGGACGCCGAGCGCTGGAACCTGCTGCACCCGACCGAAAAGGCGAAGACTGCGTTCGTGACGCAACAGCTCGAGAAGCACAACGGCCCGGTGGTCGCTTCCACCGACTACATGAAGGCCTACGCCGAGCAGATCCGTCCGTTCATGCCGAAGGGCCGTACCTACAAGGTGCTGGGCACCGACGGTTTCGGCCGCAGCGATTTCCGCAGCAAGCTGCGCGAGCATTTCGAGGTCAACCGCCACTACATCGTGGTGGCCGCACTCAAGGCGCTGAGCGAAGAGGGCACCGTGCCGGTTGCGAAGGTGGCCGAAGCCATCAAGAAGTACGACATCAAGGCGGACAAGATCAACCCGCTCTACGCCTGAGCCGCAGGAGACACAAGACATGGCATTGCTGGAAGTGAAGGTCCCCGATATCGGGGATTTCGACGAGGTCGCGGTCATCGAGGTGCTGGTCAAGGCGGGTGACACCGTCAAGGCCGAGCAGAGCCTGATCACCGTCGAGTCCGACAAGGCGTCGATGGAGATTCCGTCGGCAGCCGCTGGCGTCATCAAGGAGATGAAGGTCAGGATCGGCGACAAGATCAAGGAAGGCTCGATCGTGCTGGTGCTGGAGACGGCAGGTGATGCTGCGGCGCCCGCACCCGCGCCTGCTTCGGCTCCGGCTCCGGCGCCTGTGGCTGTTGCGGCCCCCGCCGCAGCGCCTTCCCAGGCTGCTCCTGCACCCGCGCCCGTGGCCAGCGGCCCGGTCGAAGTGCGTGTGCCCGACATTGGCGACTTCAAGGACGTGTCCGTCATCGAAGTGTTCGTGAAGCCGGGCGACACGGTGAAGCTCGAGCAGAGCCTGCTCACCGTCGAGTCCGACAAGGCGTCGATGGAAATCCCGTCCGCCGCTGCCGGCGTGGTGAAGGAACTGAAGGTCAAGCTCGGCGACAAGATCAACATCGGCGATCTGATCGCGGTGCTCGAAGGTTCTGCTGCCGCACCGGCTGCTTCTGCTCCCGTCTCTGCAGCGCCTTCCGCTGCGCCTGCTGCAACTGCCGCAAGCCCCGCACCGGCCGCTGCCGCAACGCCTGCAGCATCTGTTGCAGCCGCCGCTGCATCTGTTCCTGCGCACGACCCGACCGCTCCGCGCGGCGCATTGCCGCATGCATCGCCGTCCGTGCGCAAGTTCGCGCGTGAACTCGGCGTGCCGCTCGAAGAAGTGAAGGGCAGCGGGCCGAAAGGCCGCATCACGCAGGATGACGTTCAGGCCTTCACCAAGGCCGTGATGAGCGGTGCTTCGCAAACGAAGGCGCAAGCTGCGAAGGCACCGGCATCCGGCGGTGGTGATGGCGCGGCCCTCGGCCTGCTGCCGTGGCCGAAGGTGGACTTCACCAAGTTCGGCCCGGTCGAACGCAAGGACTTGAGCCGCATCAAGAAGATCAGCGGCGCGAACCTGCATCGCAACTGGGTCATGATCCCGCACGTCACCAACAACGACGAAGCCGACATCACCGAACTCGAAGCCTTCCGCGTTTCCACGAACAAGGAAAACGAGAAGTCGGGCATCAAGGTGACGATGCTGGCCTTCGTGATCAAGGCGACGGTCGCGGCGCTGAAGAAATTCCCCGAGTTCAATACCAGCCTCGACGGCGACCAGCTCGTCTACAAGAACTACTTCAACATCGGCTTTGCGGCGGACACGCCCAACGGGCTCGTCGTGCCGGTGCTCAAGGATGCCGACAAGAAGGGCATCCTGCAGATCAGCCAGGAGATGGGCGAACTCGCCAAGAAAGCGCGCGATGGCAAGCTCGGCTCGGCCGACATGCAGGGCGGCTGCATGTCGATCAGCTCGCTGGGCGGCATCGGCGGCACGCATTTCACGCCGATCATCAATGCGCCCGAAGTGGCGATCCTCGGTCTGTCCAAGAGCTACATGAAGCCTGTGTGGGACGGCAAGCAGTTCGTGCCGCAACTTACATTGCCGCTGTCACTGTCGTACGACCACCGCGTCATCGACGGCGCATCGGCCGCACGCTTCAACGCCTACCTGGGCCAGGTGCTCGCCGACTTCCGCCGCGTACTGCTATGACGGTCATTGCAGTCGTGAAGAAGGCGGGGCAGGTGGCCATTGCCTCGGACACGCTCGTCACGTTCGGCGACACGCGTCTGCCCAACCGCTTCGAGAACAACACCAAGGTGTTCAAAGTGGACACGCCCCATGGCGTGAGCCACGTCGGCATGGCGGGCACGGTGGCGCACTTTCCGGTGCTGCGCAAGGCGCTGGGTGCATTGCCGAAAGATCAGGTGCGCCTGAGCAGCCGCGAGGAGGTATTCGACACCTTCACGCGCCTGCATCCGCTGCTGAAGGAAACGTTCTTCCTGCAGACCAAGGAAGACGACAACGACCCTTACGAGTCGAGCCAGTTCACCGTGGTGATCGCCAATTCGAGCGGCATCTACGGCGTTTACAGCTATCGCGAGGTGTTCGAGTTCAAGGAGTTCTGGAGCATCGGCTCAGGTCGCAGCTTTGCGTTGGGCGCGATGCACGCGAGCTGGGCAGGCGCGAAGACCGCTCGTGAAGTGGCGCTGGCCGGCGTGAATGCCGCCTGCGAATTCGACAAGAACTCCTCCGCACCGGTGGAAGTGTCCACCGTCAAACTGAAAGGTTCCGCATGAGCCTCGTTGAAATCAAGGTGCCGGACATCGGCGATTTTTCGGAAGTGGCCGTCATCGAGGTGCTGGTCAAACCCGGCGACACGATCAAGGCCGAGCAGAGTCTGATCACCGTGGAGTCCGACAAGGCCTCGATGGAAATTCCCTCCAGCCACGCAGGCGTGGTGAAGGAAATGAAGGTCAAGGTCGGTGACAAGGTGGCTGAAGGGTCAGTGGTGCTGATGCTGGAGGCCAGCGATGCAGGTGCAGCCGCTGCGCCTTCGCCGGCTCTTTCAACTGCGACGCCTGCTGCGCCAGCACCTGCTGCACCCGTGCCAGTGCCGGCACCTTCCGCCGCACCTGCGCCGCAAGCCGTCAGCTACTCCGGCGCAACCGATGTCGAATGCGATGTGCTCGTTCTCGGCGGTGGGCCCGGTGGCTATTCGGCCGCATTCCGCGCGGCTGACCTCGGCCTCAAGGTCGTGCTGGTCGAGCGCTACGCCACGCTGGGCGGTGTCTGCCTGAACGTGGGCTGTATCCCGTCCAAGGCATTGCTGCACGTCGCGGCCGTCATGGACGAAGTGAGCCACTTCGAAGCGCTGGGCGTGAGTTATGGCAAGCCGACTGTGGACCTGGACAAGCTGCGCGCCCACAAGGCCAAGGTGGTGGGCAAGCTCACGGGCGGCCTGAATTTCATGGCGAAGGCACGCAAGGTCACGGTCATCCGCGGCCATGGCGAGTTCGTCGGCGCGAACCACCTCACCGTGCAGGAAACCTCGGGCGAAGGCCAGGAGCGCACGGGCAAGTCGCAGACGGTCAGGTTCCGCAACGCGATCATTGCGGCGGGCTCCCAGGCGGTGCATCTGCCTTTCATGCCGAAGGACCCGCGCGTGGTCGACTCGACCGGCGCGCTCGAGCTGGCGGGCAGCCCCAAGCGCATGCTGATCCTGGGCGGCGGCATCATCGGCCTGGAAATGGGCACGGTGTACTCCACGCTGGGTGCACGCCTCGACGTCGTCGAAATGATGGACGGCCTGATGCAGGGTGCCGACCGCGATCTGGTCAAGGTGTGGCAGAAGATGAATGCGCCGCGCTTCGACAACATCATGCTCAAGACCAGGACCGTCGGTGCGGAAGCGACGAAGGACGGCATCCTGGTGAAGTTCGAGGGCGAGGCTGCCCCGAAGGAACCGCAGGTGTACGACCTGGTGCTGCAGGCCGTGGGCCGCACGCCCAATGGCAAGAAGATCGGCGCCGAGAAGGCCGGCGTGTCGGTGGGCGACCGCGGGTTCATTCCGGTGGACATCCAGATGCGCACCAACGTGCCGCACATCTTCGCCATCGGCGACATCATCGGCCAGCCGATGCTGGCGCACAAGGCCGTGCACGAAGGCCACGTGGCAGCCGAAGTCATCGCCGGCGAGCAACTGGGCGACAAGGAACTGTCGAGTGCCGCCTTCAATGCACGCGTCATCCCGAGCGTGGCCTACACCGACCCCGAAATCGCCTGGGTCGGCCTGACCGAAGAGCAGGCGGCTGCACAAGGCATCGCGGTCAAGAAGGGCCTGCTGCCGTGGAACGCGTCGGGTCGCGCCATCGCCAACAACCGCGACGAAGGCTTCACCAAGCTGCTGTTCGACGAAAAGACGCACCGCATCGTCGGCGGCGGCATCGTCGGCACGCACGCGGGCGACATGATCGGCGAAGTGGCGCTGGCCATCGAGATGGGCGCTGACGAAGTGGACATCGGCAAGACGATCCACCCGCACCCGACGCTGGGCGAAAGCATCGGCCTGGCGGCGGAAGTGGCGCACGGCAGTTGCACCGACGTGCCGCCGCCGCGCAAACGCTGAAGTTGCGTCAACCATGAGAAACGGCCCGCGAGGGCCGTTTTTTTTGCGGGGCGGAGCAGACGCTCAGGGCATCAATTCCGGATACGGACGGGGCTGGTTGGCCGACGCCGCCGGGGCAGGTGCAGCGGGAGCCGCCGTCTGCATCAGTGACGCAGCCGCAGCATTCGCAGGCAACTGGGCCTGCGACTCGGCCGGCGTGACGCGTCGAGCACCGTCGAAGCGCCGCTGCCAGTAGTTGCTTTGCATGCTTTCCACGCGAACCTCGGCACCGGGCTTGGGCGAGTGGATGAACTTGCCGTCGCCGACATAGATGCCGACGTGGCTGAAGGTGCGGCGCAGCGTGTTGAAGAACACGAGGTCGCCCGGCTTGAGTTCGGTCTTCTCGATCTTCTGCGTGGCGGCCGCCTGCTGCTCGGCCTTGCGTGGCAGCACGAGGCCGATGGTCTGCTCGTACATGGCCTTCACGAAGCCGCTGCAGTCGAAGCCACCGGCTTCGGCCGAGTTGCCGCCGCGCTTGTACGGCACACCCAGGAAACCCATGGCCGTGACGACGAGTTCGGACGTCTTGTCCTGCACGGTTTGGCGGACCTGATTGAACTGCTCGACCAGCCCGCGATCGGACAGGAACTTGTCCATGTCGTCCGATGCGTTCGCGTGAGCCTGCGGCGCAGCGACGGCCTGTTGGGCCATGAGCAATACCACTGCGGCGATGAGGGCTGAACGCATGGGGCCGTAGGATACCGGACAGGGTGAGCCGGCGTCAATTTAAAGAAGATTCTGGATTTTCATTGCAACTAATTGATTTGTAAAGGTTTCCATGAAGAATTTGAATTTTTCTCAGTTCGCCGTCAGCCTGCTGGTGACCATTTCCGGGATCGCTGTGCTGCCCGTGGCCGCGCAGGCGGTGTCGGTCCGTGCCGAGGTTGTAGCCACCGGGCTTGCGAACCCCTGGGGCGTTGCCTTCCTGCCGGAAGGCCAATGGCTGGTGACGGAAAAGGGGGGCAGCATGCGCGTTGTCGGTGCCGACGGACGCATCGGCGAGCCGCTCCAGGGCTTGCCACAGATCGCCGCGGGCGGGCAGGGCGGTCTGCTGGACGTGCTGGCCGACTCGGCCTTCGCGCAGAACCGCACCGTTTACTTCTGCTTCTCAGAGCCGGGCATGGGCAACCAGTCCAGCGCCAACAGCACGGCGCTCGCCAGTGCACGCCTGTCGGTGGACCACCGTCGGCTGGAGAACGTGAGGGTCATCTTCAGCCAGAAACCCAAGGTGGCCAGCCGTGCGCACTTCGGGTGCCGCATCGTGGAGTCCCGTGACGGCACGCTCTTCATGACGCTGGGCGACCGCTTCTCGCGCATGCAGGATGCACAGACGCTGGACAACCACCACGGCAAGGTGATCCGCATCCGCAAGGACGGGGGCATTCCGCCGGACAACCCGTTCGTGAAGCGCGGCGGTGCGCTTCCTGAAATCTGGAGCTACGGCCACCGCAACGGACAGGGCGCAACGCTCGCGCCGGACGGCAGTTTCTGGATGCACGAGCACGGCCCGCAGGGCGGCGACGAGATCAATGTGCCGCAGGCGGGGCGCAACTACGGCTGGCCCGTCATCACCTACGGCGAAAACTATGGCGGCGGCAAGATCGGGGATGGGATCACCTCGCGTGACGGGCTCGAGCAGCCGCTGCACTACTGGGCGCCGTCGATCGCGCCGTCGGGCATGGCTTTCGTCACGAGCGACCGCTACGGCCCGGCCATGAAGGGCAGCCTGCTGGTCGGCTCGCTGAAGTTCGGCTACGTGAACCGCATCACGCTGGCCGGCGGCAAGGTGCAGGGCGAGCAGAAGCTGATTGCCGACATCGGCGATCGCATCCGCGACGTGAAGCAGGGACCGGACGGATTCATCTACGTCTTGACCGACAATTCGCGGGGCCGGCTGATCCGACTGCAGCCATCCTGAACCGATCCCGAGACCGAAAAGAACGCCGAAAGAAAACGCCCATGCTGCTGGATGCCGAACAATCCCAACTCGTGCTGGTGGACTACCAGGCCCGCCTGATGCCCGCCATTGCCGACGGCGCTGCCGCACTGGCCAATGCCGTGCGTCTGGCCAAGGCGGCGCAGGCGCTGGGCGTGCCGGTGTTCGGCACCGAGCAGAACCCCTCGAAGCTGGGCGAGAACGACCCGGCGCTGCGCGCGCTGTGCCAGCAGACGCTGGCGAAGATGCATTTCAGCGCCGTGTCTGAAGGCCTGGGCGAATGGCTCAAGCCGCTCGCCAAGGGGCCGCAGGGCAATGCGCGCAGCCTGCCCAGGCACCTGCAGAAGCCGCCGGAACCCGCGCGCGAGATGATCGTCATCGCAGGCTGCGAAGCGCACGTCTGTCTGCTGCAGACGGCGCTCGAACTCATCGAGGACGAGTTCGATGTCTGGGTGGTGACGGACGCCTGCGCCTCGCGCACCGAGCGCAACCGCGACGCGGCCTTCGACCGGCTGGCCGGTGCCGGGGCCGAGCTCGTCACCACCGAGATGGTGGTGTTCGAATGGCTGCGCACCGCCGAGCACGAGCAGTTCAAGGCGCTCCAGGGCCTGATCAAGTAATTGACATCGGTCACGGCCGTGGCGCGTCAGTCTGTAGCAAGGGCGACGGACACAATAGACGCAAAACGGGAGACAAGCCGTGGCAAGTTATGCAGAGTTCCATCGTCGCTCCATCGAGGAGCCCGATGCCTTCTGGGCCGAGCAGGCCCTCCTGATCGACTGGAAAACGCCGCCGCAGACGATCTGCGACTGGAGCCATCCACCCTTTGCGAAATGGTTCGCCGGCGGCACCACCAACCTGTGCCACAACGCTGTCGACCGGCACCTGAACGACCGCGCAGACCAGCCTGCGCTGATCTACGTCTCCACCGAGACCGGCCAGGAAAAGACGTACACCTTCGCTCAATTGCACAAGCAGGTGCAACTGGCGGCCGCCATGCTCAGGGGTCTAGGCGTCGGCAAGGGCGACCGCGTGCTCATCTACATGCCGATGATCCCCGAGGCTGCGTTCGCCATGCTGGCCTGCGCGCGTATCGGCGCCATCCACTCGGTGGTGTTCGGCGGGTTCGCATCGGTGTCGCTTGCAAGCCGCATCGAGGACGCGAGCCCCAAAGTCGTGGTGAGCGCCGACGCGGGCTCGCGCGGTGGCAAGGTCATTCCGTACAAGCCGTTGCTGGACGAAGCGCTGCGGCTGTCCAGGCACAAGCCGCGGGCTGTGCTGCTGGCCAACCGGGGACTCGCGCCGATGGCGATGACGGCCTCGCGTGACCATGACTGGGCGAGTCTTGCCGGCCGGTACGCCAACACCGATGTACCTTGCGAATGGCTCGACGCGACGGACATCAGCTACACCATTTACACCAGTGGCACGACAGGCAAGCCCAAAGGGGTGCAGCGCGACACGGGCGGCTATGCAGTGGCACTGGCCGCCAGCATGAAGCACATCTTCTGCGGCAATCCGGGCGAGACGTACTTCTCCACCAGCGACATCGGCTGGGTGGTCGGGCACAGCTACATCGTGTATGGCCCGCTCATCCACGGCATGGCCACGCTGATGTACGAAGGCCTGCCGATCCGGCCGGATGGCGGTGTCTGGTGGAGCCTGGTCGAGAAGTACAAGGTGACGGTAATGTTCAGCGCGCCCACGGCGGTGCGCGTGCTCAAGAAGCAGGACCCGGCACTGCTGAAGAAGTACGACCTGTCCAGCCTGCGCGCGCTGTTCCTTGCGGGCGAGCCGCTGGATGAGCCGACCGCGCGCTGGATCAGCGACGGGCTGAACGTGCCCATCATCGACAACTACTGGCAGACCGAAACCGGCTGGCCGCTGCTCACCATCGCCAACGGCGTCGAGAAGAAAGACAGCCGCTTCGGCAGCCCGGGCGTGCCGATGTACGGCTACCGCGTCAAGCTGCTGCACGAGTCCACCGGCGAAGAGCTGACGCAACCGGGAGAGAAGGGTGTGGTCGTGCTGGAAGGCCCGACACCCCCGGGCTTCATGCAGACCGTATGGGGCGACGACGCGCGCTTCGTCAACACCTACTGGAAGAGCATTCCGGGTCAGTTGGTCTACAACACCTTCGATTGGGGCATCCGCGACGAGGACGGGTACTACTTCATCCTGGGCCGCACGGACGACGTGATCAACGTCGCCGGGCACCGGCTGGGCACGCGCGAGATCGAGGAGAGCATTTCCAGCCATCCGGACGTGGCCGAGGTGGCCGTGGTCGGCGTGGCCGATGCGCTCAAGGGTCAGGTGGCCATGGCTTTCGCCGTGCCGCGCGATGCGGGCAGGATCCAGGATGCTGCGGCGCGGCTCGCGCTGGAAGGCGAGATCATGAAGCTTGTGGACACACAACTCGGCGCGCTGGCCCGTCCCGCGCGCGTGCACTTCGTGACGCTGCTGCCCAAGACCCGCAGCGGCAAGCTGCTGCGCCGCGCGATCCAGGCGGTGTGCGAAGGACGCGACCCGGGTGATCTGACGACGATCGAGGATCCGGGTGCGCTGGCGCAGGTCAGGGAGCAGCTGGCAAGCTAGCGTCGGACGGGACGTCGAAGGGGGCAGGGGGCTGGCCGCTGCGCGCGCGCGTGATGAGGGCATGCCAGGCGACTTCGGTTTGTCTCGCCCGGGCTTGCGGTTGCCACCAGGCGGTGGTCCCTTTTGTTGCCTGCCACTGGGTGCGCATGTCGAGCGCGGCTTGCGGCGAACTCAGGATTTCGATGGCCCGGCGCTCGTACTCGTCCGGGCTTGCGGCAACCCAACTTCTCAGTCCTGCGGCCTTCAGCAGCGCAGCACCGCCTTGCGACAACGATGTGTGCGTGGCACACGCCAGTGTGGGAACACCGCGTGCCAGGCCGGCCGCCAGCGATTGCGGCGCACTGTGGCGCAGCGTGTCCAGCACCAGCGCAGCCCGCGACACCTCTTCGACAGGGATGGACTGGAGTCGGTCTTGCGTAATGCCTTGCGCCGCCGCATGGCGACGCAGCCGAGCGAGCACGACCGCACCCGGTGCGACGATGCCAAGCCGCGCTCCCGGCACGGCGTTCAGGATGCGCGACCAGCTGGCGAGGCTGTCCGCGTCGATGTGCGCAGCGGGTGCCGCGACCGCGATCAGGATGTCGGAGCCACTCGCAGTCTCCTGATTGATTTCACGTGGTGATTCCGCGGGTGCATGGGGGCCGGCAAAGGGCAACCGCACCATCGGCATGGCACCAGACCCAGAGGAAATTGCATGGGTCAGCACGTCGGTGAGTTCGTAGTCGTACAGGCCGGAGGCAATGGCGGACGGATAGCCGCGCATCTCGCGGACCTGCACCGGTGCGACGCGCGATGCCGCCACGCACGGCCGGGCATCCGGCGTGCCTGCCGCGACGTCGACCAGCAGGTCCAGCAGGTCCAGCCTCATGCGTGTGATGAGCTCGGCATCGGTCAGGTGCGAGAGATGAACCACGGAATCCGCGAGGGCTTCGACGGGCTGGGTCCATTCGAGCCTGGGAACCGGCGTCTGCGTGTAGACATGCAGCGCGAAGCGGCTGCGGTCGTGGCCGTTGAGGCGTGCGCAAAGTGACTGCGTATCAGCGGTGTTCGCCAGGCGCGGCGCCAGGATGCCGATGCGCATGCGCGAATCGCCCACGCGGCGGTTGTCCTGGGCATGCAGTTTCACCACGGCGGTGTGGCGGATGGCCAGGTCGACATGGGACTGGATGGCCCCGAGCTGCCCTTCATCCAGTTGCAACAGCGGCGCTACTGTGCGGGCGGCCTGCCATGCCAACGGTGATGCCGATTCGGGCCGTGCGAGCAGGGTGGCCAGCATCTGCGCAAGCGCGCGCACGTAGATCCATTCCGATTCGACGCAGGCCTGCGCGGCGTATTGCACGTAGGCACCGGACACGTCGACGGCGTTGCCGATCGGGTTCCACGCCGTCAGACCGATGCGGTGCAAGGCCTCCTGCGCGGCTGCAGGCGTCGTCTGGCTGAAGCTGCGCAGGGCGTCGTCCCAGCTGCCGAGTACCGTGTGCGCGATGCCTTGCCGTGCCCTGAGCGCGGCGCCTGCGGGCGCTCCAGCGGCTGCGGCGCCCGCCAGTTCCTGGATGGCCGTATCCGTCGCCCTGAGTGCGTCGGATGGACGACGGGTCAGCAAGAGGCTGTCGATGAGTTGAAGGCGCGGCTCGGGCGCACGTGGCGCGACATTGGCCTGATGCACCGCGCGCTGCAACGCGCTGTCGGTATGGCCGCTGGCCATGTCGAGCGTGGCCAGGCGCGAGAGCGTGGGAACGTGGTCCGGATCCAGTCGAAGTGCGTGTTCGAGGAGTTCACGCGCGTCGTCGAGCTTGCCCACGCCATGCGCAACCAGTGCCAGATTGTTGCAGCCGTCAGCGGTTTTCATCAATGCGCGGCGGTGCGGCTCGAGCGCACGCCACGCGGCCTGCGGCCTGCGCAATTCCAGCAGCACGGACGCGCAGGCGCTCGCGGGGTTCGGCTCATTGGGCTTGAGGCGGGCTGCTGCCTCGAATTCGACCAGCGCCAGCTCGGCCAGCCTGTCACGGTGAAACGTGGCGCCGCGCTGCATGTGGTCGATGAAAGGGTCCGGATGACGGGCGGCAGCTTCGACGGCTGCACGTTCATTCTTCGGATAGCGGGGGACTGAATCGAAGGTGGTCGTCATGGCGTTGCACAGCATAATCGACCTCATGTCCGCCGCTGTTGTTTCCACGCCGCTCCATCTGGTCGGCAGCTTCACCGACCCCTACACGGGGGGCGAACGCGAACTGCCAGACCTGGCGAAAGCGCTCCAGGGCCGGCGCGACTGCGTGCTCTGGTCGAGTGAGCCGCCGCATCCGGTCTATGCGGCGATGGGTGTCCGGTCGATCGACATGAACGCGGGGCAATACCCGCAGGGCGGCATGCTGCTGCTGGGTGGCGTGCACGTCGGCGTCGGCCCGTGGCTGGAGGCGGGCAAGTTCGAACGCGTGGCGATGCGCTACAACCTGCCCCAGCATGAGCGCCTCTTCCGCATGACAGGGCACCTGCGCAAGGTAACCGGGCGCGAGCCTGAACTCCTGTTCGCTTCCGAGAGCCTTCGTCTGGGCGTGGGGCTGCCGGGACGATTCGAAGCCAGCCTGATCCGGCTCGATCCGTTCCTGGTCGTCCCGGTCGAACGACCTTCAGGGCGACCCTTCACCGTGGGCCGCGCGAGCCGGGACGCGATCGAAAAGCATCATCCGGACGACGTGTTCATCTATCGCATGCTCGCGGCACAGGGCGCGCAGGTGCGAATCATGGGCGGCACGTGCCTTGCGCCGTGGCTCGACGGCGTGCAGGGCGTGGAGCTTCTCCCGACCGGGCAGATGCCGATGCCCGAGTTCACCGAAAGCCTCGACGCATTCTTCTATCGCACCGGCAGTTTCTACGAGGCCTATGGCCGCGTGGTCTTCGAAGCCATGGCCAGTGGACTGCCGGTGGTTGCGTCGTCCTACGGCGGCTTTGCCGAGCAGATCGAAACCGGCGTCTCGGGCTTCCTGTTCGACACGCGGGAAGAGGCGTGGGACGCCCTCATGCAACTGCGCGATGATCCCGGGCTGAGGTATACGATGGGCCTGGCTGCCCGCCAGAAAGCAAAAAGCCTGCACGGCCACGAGGCGGAGCAGGCTTTTCTGGACTTCTACTTGCGCTGAAGTCCTCGATTGGCGTTACTGCGGTGAGGGCGCCTGGAATGCCACCGAACCCGAAACCCGGCCCAGCGTGCCATCCTGCATCTGATAGACGAAACCGGCTTTGCTTGCGTAGTCTCCGACGAACATGCCCGAGATGCGGCCAGCCGCGCCCAGTGTGGCCGTGCCGCTGAACATGGCCGATGCCGTGCTGATAGGCATGTTGTTGGCCGTCATCGCCAGTGTGTTCGCACCACCGTTGAAGCTCGTATTCACCGAGGCAGATGCGGTGAGCCCGGTGAAGTCGGCCGTCAGCGTCGCGCCTGTCAATTGCCCCTCGCCTGCTACGCTCGACACCGGATTCGTCCAGCCCACCGGGGTGTAGCTCACAGTGCCGGAGAGCGATGAGAAATGATCCGAAGGCGTCGGCTTGCCAGTGATGTAGTGCGCGTTGTCCAGCGAATAGGAGCTGCCCGTGTAAGCCGAGCCGCTGCTCCACTTGCCCCAGCCGATGAAGTTGTCGCCTTCGCCATGGGAGCCGGATTGGGCGACAGAGCCGTTGAAATTGTATGAACCATTCGTACCTGCAGACACACCGCCATAGCCGCCCGAGCCTGCGACGGTGTGATCCCCATCGAAAACATACTCGCCGGAAGTGAACGGAGTGCCTCCGGTGATGTTGAAATCGCCGCCGAACGCCAGTGTTCTCAGGCCACCGTACGTGCCGGAATCGATACCGATGACGGGGGTGTATTCGGGATCGACGCCATCACCATAAAGGATCGCGCCGCCGCCGAAATAGGTGTACTCGCTGCCGTAGTGATAGCCGCGATAGGTGAAGCCCGCATACTCGGCATTGTCCCCACTGAAGAAACCGTACGCATCAGCACCGCCTTCGCCACCGCTGGTGATGCTAAGACCTGCATAAAAAGTCGCATTTCCCGTGCCGTAAACGGAACCGGACAAGCTATGGCTGCCCAGCGAACCCAAGGTCACGCCCATGTTCAGCGTGCCACTCGGATCGCCGGAACTGAAGTTGACCGTCATGCTTGCGCTGTTGAGCGTGCCGGTCTCACCATTGGTCATGTGGATCGGGGTAGCCGCGTACAGCGAATAGGTGGCTTCGCCTGACAGGCTGGAGATGTTGAGGGTCGGTGTACCGACAATGTACGCCGACTTGTCATAGTCGGACGTGTAATCGTAATTTGTCGGGCTACCTTCAGCTTCGAAATAGCGGCTGCTGGACCACATGCCAAGACTCAGGTAGGTACCGCTTCCAGGTGAGCCTACCGTTGCCACGTTCTGGCGGACACCGGTGTTTTCGAAGCCCCAGTAATAAGAAGGGCCGTCGGGGAAGTAGAACTTTGAAACGTCTGAGCCGCCAGCCCCCGCGATGACGGTTGCACCTTCTCCGTCGTAAAGGCTGACGTAGCCTCCATCGAGCGACGAAATACTGGCGTAGTAGGAGCCGGGCAGTGCCTGGGTCATGGAGGTACGGCCGAAAACACCCGCGCCGCTGAAACCTCCGCCGATGTAGCTGCCGACGTAGCTCAGGCCGATCTTGGAACCATCCGGTCCGATCGGGAAACCATATCCTTCAGCGCTGGCACCTTCACCGGAAGCATAGGCATTCAAAGTGCTTCCATAGCCGTAGATATAACCATTCAGGTTGTACGAGGAAGACGACCCTTGATAAGGGAGCGTCATGTCAAGGTGAATGGAACCTTCCGAGTAGCCCGTGCCGAACTGCAGGGAAATGTGGCTGGACGACTCCAGCGTTCCGTTGCCGTGCGCAGTGAAGATAGGGGTCGACGCAACCAGCGAGTACTCGCCGACCATGCCGTTGAGCGCGGCGAGGCTCTCGTTCGGGGTCGGAACGCCTGCCACGAAAGCAAGAGGCGTGTAGGTGGTTTCAGCCGCCAGCGACATGCCTTCGCCGTACGACCAGGTGCCCGCACTCCACGAGCCCAGAGTCACGTAGTCGCGGGTTGCGAGAGAACCACTGGTGTAGTAGGTGGTCGCCGTGCCACCAGCTGACAGCGCTGCCTGGTCGTTGTAGACGCTGGTGTACGAGGTGAGATTGCCGCCTTCCGTGACCCCGGCGCCATCGCTGGAGCCATACAAATAGCCATCTGCACCACCTTCATAGGTGAGGAGGCCTGCACCCACGAACGTCAAGCCTGTCAGTACACGCGGACCCTCGATGATCGAAGACGTACCGTCACTGTTCGTCTGGTTGCCTGCCACCTCGGGGTTCTGGCGGAACTGATCGGTCTGGTAGCTGGAGACGACGTTCGATCGACGGGGCAGATCCGTCGCGTTCGGCACGATGGCGGCTTCACCGGCCGTCAAGCCGACGCAGCCCGCAGCTGTACAGACTTCGATCGCGTCCTGCTCGGTTGCCACGGACAGCGTGCCGTCGGCGTTGTAGGACAGCTTGAACGACGAGCCGCGGATACCGACGGTTGCCGTGCTGGTGGTGACCTTGTAGTTGGCGGTATTGCGCTTGCCGATCAGGCCGGTGATGGCACGCATGCTGCCGCGGGCGAGGTTGACGAGGAAGCTGTCTTCCTTGGCGTCGTTCTTGTCGGCATAGCGGGTGATGTCGAACTGCGAGTTCGGCTGGATCGACACCGAGCCTCCATCCGAGAACTTCACTTGAGCCAGGCCACGGGCACCGGTGATGATCGCATCGCCGCTTTCCAGGGTGCTGCCTTTGGCCAGCGGCTGGGTTGCGGCGCCACGTCGCACCGAAACGTCACCCGAGGTGAACTGGGCCGTGCCAGCCGCGCTGTAACCGAGGACCGGATACGCGGCCGCCAGGGCCAGCATCAGGACGCTGCGATTGAGTCTGGATTGGTGCTTCATGGGAATCCTCGACCTGAGTGTTGATCTTCAAAAATCACGGCGGACCATCACGGAGACGATCGTCCGGTTGTAGTCCGAGATGACGACGTTCGACTTGACCTGGGTGAGCGCGATTTGCGGCGTCACGCGCCATTGTGGCGCGGGAATCCAGTTCAGGCCGATGTTGAGGTTGACCTGCTCATCCTTGCGGGTGACCAGGAACAGCGGGTCCGGGCCGCCGTAGCGGCGATTTTCGTAGCCCAGCGTGGCGAATGCAGCGAGGTTGTCGCGGATGGCTTGCTGACCACCCAGGCGCAGACCCCAGAGCTTGTGGCCGAGGCTGGGCACATTGGCGGCCTGCTCGTCTTCCTGGCCGAAATAGCCGCCGATGTAGACAAAGCGGCCATCCCGGAACATGTGCGAGTAGGTCGTGCCGATGACGGTGCGGTCCACGTCACGCACGCCCTGGTTCGGGTAGGACAGTTGCGATAGCTGCAGGTACGTGCCAACCTGGCGGAACTGATCGAAGCGGTAGGTCCATTCGCCGGTCATGCCGATGATGTCGCGTGCGCGGCTGTTGTCGACCAGGTACGTCCCCACCTGCCCGATCACGCTGTACTCGTTGCGCTCGTGGCGGTAGCTGACCCCGCCCCCGATGTCGGCCTGGATGGAGTCGAACTGGTCGGCAGTGCCGCGGTTGTAGCGGGTCTGCAGCGTACCGGTGCCGATCAGCGACCAGCGCGGATCGATCACATGGCGACCGGAGATGCCGGCGTTGACCGCCAGGAACTCCGTGCTCTGCTTGACGCCGCCGGGGGTCAGCGTGAACACGAGACCGCCGAATGCGGGCACCGCAACGTTGCTGCCCGCCGGGCCGCTGTTGGCGTTGCTGTCATGACCGATACCGGTTTCGACATAGGCCTTCCACGAAGATTTGCCTTCGGCGTCGACACGGTCGATGGCCTGCAGGAATTCGTCGATGGTGGTGCTGACGGCCGTGGGAACGCCCTGGGCCTTGGTTTCCTGCAGCAGCGTACGGGCGGCCTTGGTGTCGCCGACGGCAAAGAGCGCGCGACCGAGCTCGGCCTTGGCGCGTCCGTTGTCCGGCTGGACAGAGAGAACGCGTTCGAGCGCCATGATGGCCCGGGTGAACTGGCCGACTTCGTTGGCGGCGATGCCGAACACGAGGTCGAATTCCGGATCGCCTGCGCGATTGACTTCAAGGGGATCGAGGATGGCGTAAGCCTGCTGGGACTGACCGGAGTTGGTCATGGCAAGCGCATCGCGAACAGTTGTATCAGGCTGTGCGTTTGCGCTGGCAACGGCGCCAGCAGCCAGAAGCGATGCGAGCAAGGTACGACGTAAGCGTGCAAAAGCCATGGCGTTCTCTGTATGGGTGATCCGCAGGTTATAGCACCGGACGACAAAACGTTAGTAAATGTTGCAAAAAAAATACGTGCCTACCTGTGTAAAACCACGTTTTTGCGAAAAGCAGCCATTCAGCGTGGACATGTGACAGAAAGTGTGTCGCTTGATATGGGGACAAGCATGCCAAGCGGTCCGTCCCTTGTCTTATCGCGGTCACGAGTTGGTGGCACAATCGAGGGCGTATTCAGGCCCTTCCCAGCCACTGCAAGTCAGAGCATCCGCCATCCGGTTCAGCCGTGTCGCGGAAGGTTTATTCACCAGCTAACGTTTCCCAGAGGGAAATGAAGGTCGCAAGAACATGAGTGACAACTCGTCGCCCCAGACGGCTACCGTCTATACCGCCTATCAAGGCAACTCGTATCTCTTCGGCGGCAACGCGCCGTACGTGGAAGAGATGTACGAGAACTACCTCGCCAACCCCGGCAGCGTGCCCGACACCTGGCGCGAATACTTCGACGCCCTGCAACACGTGCCTGCGGGCGATGGCACCAATGCCAAGGACGTTCCCCACCTGCCGGTGATCAATGCCTTTGCCGAGCGCGCCAAGGCTGGCGGCACCAAGGTGGTCGTGGCCACGGGCGCAGACTCCGAGCTGGGCCGCAAGCGCACGGCCGTGCAGCAACTGATCGCTGCTTACCGCAACGTCGGACAGCGCTGGGCCGATCTCGACCCGCTCAAGCGCACCGAACGCCCCCCCATTCCCGAACTGGAGCCCTCGTTCTACGGCTTCAGCGACGCCGATCAGGAAACGGTGTTCAACACAAGCAACACGTTCTTCGGCAAGGACACCATGTCGCTGCGCGAATTGCTGAACGCGCTGCGCGAGACGTATTGCGGCACTCTGGGTGCCGAGTACATGTACACCACCGACCAGAACCAGAAGCGCTGGTGGCAGCAGAAGCTGGAGACGGTCCGTTCCAAGCCCAGTTTCAACGCCGAAGAGAAGAAAAAGATCCTCGATCGCCTGACGGCTGCAGAAGGCCTCGAGCGCTATCTGCACACCAAGTACGTTGGCCAGAAGCGCTTCTCCCTCGAAGGCGGCGAGAGCTTCATCGCTTCGATGGACGCACTGATCCAGGGTGCTGGCGCGAAGGGTGTGCAGGAAATCGTGATCGGCATGGCCCATCGCGGCCGTCTGAACGTGCTGGTCAACTCGCTGGGCAAGATGCCGGGCGACCTGTTCGCCGAGTTCGACCACACCGCCCCAGAAGAACTGCCTTCGGGTGACGTGAAGTACCACCAGGGCTTCAGCTCCGACGTGACGACGCCTGGCGGCCCCGTCCACCTGTCGCTCGCATTCAACCCCTCGCACCTTGAAATCGTGAACCCCGTGGTTGAAGGCTCGGTGCGTGCCCGCATGGACCGCCGTGACGACCCCGAAGGCAAGCAGGTGCTGCCGGTGCTGGTGCACGGTGACGCGGCGTTCGCCGGTCAGGGCGTCATCATGGAAACGCTGGCGCTTGCCGAAACCCGTGGCTACCACACGGGCGGCACGGTGCACATCGTCATCAACAACCAGATCGGCTTCACCACCAGCGACCCGCGCGACAGCCGCTCGACGCTGTATTGCACCGACATCGTCAAGATGATCGAGGCGCCCGTGCTCCACGTGAACGGCGACGACCCGGAAGCCGTGGTGCTGGCCACCCAGCTGGCGCTGGAGTTCCGCACCGAGTTCAAGAAGGACGTGGTCGTCGACATCATCTGCTTCCGCAAGCTGGGCCACAACGAGCAGGACACGCCTTCGCTCACCCAGCCGATGATGTACAAGAAGATCGCTGCCCACCCCGGCACGCGCAAGCTGTACGCCGACAAGCTGTCGGCCCAGGGCCTGGGCGCCACGCTGGGCGACGACATGGTCAAGGCCTACCGCGCCGCCATGGACGCCGGCAAGCACACGGTCGATCCGGTGCTGACCAACTTCAAGAGCAAGTACGCCGTCGACTGGAGCCCGTACCTGGGCAAGAAGTGGACGGATGCCGCCGACACCGCCATTCCGCTGGCCGAGTGGAAACGCCTGTCGGAAAAGGTCACGACCATTCCGGCGAGCGTGACGCCGCACCCGCTGGTCAAGAAGGTCTACGACGACCGCGCTGCCATGGCGCGTGGCGACGTGAATGTCGACTGGGGCATGGGCGAGACCATGGCCTACGCGTCGCTGGTGGCCAGCGGCTATCCGGTGCGCCTGTCGGGCGAAGATTGCGGGCGCGGTACGTTCACGCACCGCCACGCCGTCATCCATGACCAGAACCGCGAGAAGTTCGACGAAGGCGCTTACACCCCGCTGTCGCACGTGGCCGACAACCAGGCCCCGTTCGTCGTCATCGACTCCATCCTGTCCGAAGAAGCTGTGCTCGGTTTCGAATACGGCTACGCGTCGAACGACCCCAACACGCTCGTGATCTGGGAAGCCCAGTTCGGCGACTTCGCCAACGGCGCACAAGTGGTCATCGACCAGTTCATCGCCTCGGGCGAAGTGAAGTGGGGCCGCGTCAACGGCCTGACGCTGATGCTGCCGCACGGCTACGAAGGCCAGGGTCCGGAGCACAGCTCGGCGCGCCTGGAGCGCTTCATGCAGCTGTCGGCCGACACCAACATGCAGGTGGTGCAGCCGACCACGGCCAGCCAGATCTTCCACCTGCTGCGTCGCCAGATGGTGCGCAACCTGCGCAAGCCGCTGATCATCATGACGCCGAAGTCGCTGCTGCGTAACAAGGACGCGACATCGCCGCTGTCCGAGTTCACCAAGGGCAGTTTCCAGACGGTGATTCCCGAGCAGAACGAAGAGATCGTGAAGAAGGCCGACAAGGTCAAGCGCATCGTGGTGTGTTCGGGCAAGGTCTACTACGACCTCGTCAAGAAGCGCACCGAAAAGGGTTCGGACGACACCGTGATCCTGCGCGTGGAGCAGCTCTATCCGTTCCCGCACAAGGCGTTCGCTGCCGAAATCAAGCGCTACGCCAATGCCACCGACATCGTCTGGTGCCAGGACGAGCCGCAGAACCAGGGGGCCTGGTTCTTCGTGCAGCACTACATCCACGAAAACATGCTCGACGGCCAGAAGCTCGGCTACTCCGGCCGTGCCGCGTCGGCTTCGCCGGCCGTGGGCTACTCGCACCTGCATCAGGAACAACAGAAGGCGCTGGTCGACGGCGCCTTCGGCAAGCTCAAGGGCTTCGTGCTGACGAAGTGACGCACCCCACCGTACTGAACAACCAGAATCAACCGAAAGAACATCAATGGCAATCGTAGAAGTGAAGGTCCCGCAGCTGTCCGAGTCCGTGGCCGAAGCCACCATGCTTCAGTGGAAGAAGAAGGCCGGTGAGGCCGTGGCAGTCGACGAGATCCTGATCGAGATCGAAACTGACAAGGTCGTGCTCGAAGTGCCCGCGCCCAGCGCTGGCGTGCTGGCCGAAATCGTCGTGGGCGACGGCGGCACCGTGGTGGCCGACCAGCTGATCGCGAAGATCGATACCGAAGGCAAGGCCGGTGCTGCTGCTCCCGCCCCTGCAGTCGCTGCTGCAGCCCCGGCTCCTGCCGCCGCGTCTGCGCCCGCTCCGGCCCCGGCCGCTGGTGGCTCGATGGCTGGCGTGGCCATGCCAGCCGCCGCCAAGCTGATGGCCGACAACAACCTGGCCGCCGGCTCCGTGGCTGGCACGGGCAAGGACGGCCGCGTGACCAAGGGGGACGTTCTCGGTGCCGTCGCTTCTGGCGCCAAGCCTTCCGTTGCTCCGGCCGTGGCTCCTGCTGCACCCAAGGCTGCGCTGCAGCAAGTTGCATCGCCCGCCGCTGCTGCAAACCTGGGCGACCGCCCCGAGCAGCGCGTGCCGATGAGCCGCCTGCGCGCGCGTGTGGCCGAGCGCCTGCTGCAGTCGCAATCGACCAACGCCATCCTCACCACGTTCAATGAAGTGAACATGGCCCCGGTGATGGACCTGCGCAAGAAGTTCCAGGACGCGTTCACCAAGGAGCACGGCACCAAGCTCGGCTTCATGAGCTTCTTCGTGAAGGCTGCGGTGCATGCCCTCAAGAAGTACCCGGTGCTGAACGCCTCGGTCGACGGCAATGACATCGTCTACCACGGCTACTTCGACATCGGTATCGCCGTCGGTTCGCCGCGCGGCCTGGTGGTGCCCATCCTGCGCAATGCAGACCAGATGAGCTTCGCCGACATCGAGAAGAAGATCGCCGAATTCGGCAAGAAGGCGCAGGAAGGCAAGCTGGGCATCGAGGAAATGACCGGTGGCACCTTCTCCATTTCGAACGGCGGCACTTTCGGCTCCATGCTGTCCACCCCGATCATCAACCCGCCGCAGTCGGCCATCCTGGGCGTGCATGCGACCAAGGACCGTGCCGTCGTCGAGAACGGCCAGATCCTGGTGCGTCCGATGAATTACCTGGCCATGTCCTACGACCACCGCATCATCGACGGCCGCGAAGCCGTGCTGGGCCTGGTCGCCATGAAGGAAGCGCTGGAAGATCCGTCGCGCCTGCTGTTCGACATCTGAGGAGTCCACGATGTCCAAGCAATTCGACGTGATCGTCATCGGCGGCGGTCCTGGTGGTTACATCGCTGCCATCCGCGCGGCGCAACTCGGCTTCAACGTGGCCAACATCGACGAGTGGAAGGACGCCAAGGGCGGCCAGGCACTGGGCGGCACGTGTACCAATGTGGGCTGCATCCCCTCCAAGGCGTTGTTGCAGTCGTCCGAGCACTATGAGCACGCCGGCAAGCACTTTGCCGAGCACGGCATCGAAGTGAAGGGCCTGGGCCTGGACGTGGCGAAGATGATCGCCCGCAAGGACCAGGTCGTGAAGCAGAACAACGACGGCATCAAGTTCCTCTTCAAGAAGAACAAGGTGACTTCGTTCCACGGCCGTGGTTCGTTCGTCAAAGGAGTTGAAGGCGGCTACGAAATCAAGGTCACCGGTGCTGCCGAAGAAACCATCATCGGCAAGCACATCATCGTGGCGACGGGCTCGAACGCCCGCGCGCTGCCCGGCACGCCGTTCGATGAGGAGAACATCCTCTCCAACGACGGCGCGCTGCGCGTCGGCTCGGTGCCGAAGAAGCTGGGCCTGATCGGCTCCGGTGTCATCGGTCTGGAGATGGGCTCTGTCTGGCGTCGTCTGGGCGCTGAAGTGACGGTGCTCGAAGGCCTGCCGACGTTCCTGGGTGCGGTGGACGAGCAGATCGCCAAGGAAGCCAAGAAGGCGTTCGACAAGCAGGGCCTGAAGATCGAACTCGGCGTGAAGGTCGGCGAGATCAAGACCGGCAAGAAGGGCGTGTCGGTGGCGTACACCAACGCCAAGGGCGAAGCGGTGTCGCTCGACGTCGACAAGCTGATCGTCTCGATCGGCCGTGTGCCCAACACCATTGGCCTGAACACCGAAGCCGTCGGCCTCAAGCTCGACGAGCGTGGTGCCATCGTGGTGGACGACGAGTGCAAGACCAGCCTGCCGAATGTGTGGGCCATCGGCGACGTGGTCCGCGGTCCGATGCTCGCGCACAAGGCGGAAGAAGAGGGGGTTGCCGTGGCCGAGCGCATTGCCGGCCAGCACGGTCACGTCAACTTCAACACGATTCCGTGGGTCATCTACACCAGCCCGGAAATCGCGTGGGTCGGCCAGACCGAGCAGCAGCTCAAGGCTTCGGGCCACGCCTACAAGGCCGGCACGTTCCCGTTCCTCGCGAACGGTCGTGCACGCGCGCTGGGCGATACGACGGGCATGGTGAAGTTCCTGGCCGATGCGGCGACGGACGAGATTCTTGGCGTGCATATCGTTGGCCCGATGGCCAGCGAACTGATCTCCGAAGCCGTCGTGGCGATGGAGTTCCGCGCCAGCGCCGAAGACATCGCCCGTATCTGCCACGCGCACCCGTCGCTCAGCGAAGCGACCAAGGAAGCCGCTCTGGCGGTGGACAAGCGCACGCTGAACTTCTGACGTGACGTCAGTCCGCGAGGCCTACGAGGCCGAGCTCAAGACGCGGGGTTACACCAGTGACCCCGCGCAATTGCGCGCCGTCGATGCACTGGAGCGCTGCGCCCTGGAATGGGCGGCCTACAAGGAAAAGCGCTCCAGCGCTCTCAAGAAGCTGATCAACCGCCCGGACATCCCGCGTGGTGTCTACATGTACGGCGGTGTCGGGCGCGGCAAGAGCTTCCTGATGGACTGTTTCTACAACGCGGTCCCGCTGCGCCGCAAGACGCGGCTGCACTTCCACGAGTTCATGCGGGAAGTGCACCGTGAACTGGTCGAGTTGCAAGGCACCGTCAATCCCCTCGATGAACTTGGCCGCCGGATTTCCAGGCGGTACAAGCTCATCTGCTTCGACGAGTTCCACGTCGCCGACATCACTGACGCGATGATCCTGCACCGTCTGCTGGTGGCGCTGTTCGAAAATGGCGTCGGCTTCGTCACCACGTCGAATTTCCGGCCGGACGACCTGTACCCGGATGGCCTGCATCGCGACCGGATTCTCCCGGCCATCGATCTGCTGAACGAACGCCTTGAAGTGGTCAACGTGGACAACGGCACGGACTACCGTCGCCGCGTGATGGAGCAAGTCAAGCTCTATCACACGCCCCTTGGCGCTGAGGCGGACGCCGCGATGACCGACGCGTTCGAGAAGATCGCCGAGTCCGCAGATGAAGACCCGGTGCTGCACATCGAAGCGCGCGAGATCCGCGCCAGGCGCAAGGCGGGTGGTGTGGTCTGGTTCGACTTCAGGACGCTTTGCGGCGGGCCACGCTCGCAGAACGACTACCTGGAGATCGCCTCGCAGTTCCACACCGTGTTGCTGTCCGACGTGCCGCACATGCCCGTGCGCATGGCGTCCGAAGCGCGGCGCTTCACCTGGCTGGTGGATGTGCTCTACGACCGCCGCGTCAAGCTGATCCTGTCCGCGGCCGTGGAGCCCGAGGCGTTGTACACCGAAGGCCCGCTGGCCCATGAATTCCCGCGCACCATCTCGCGCCTCAACGAAATGCAGTCGGCGGAATTCCTGGCGCTGGAGCGCCGCACGGTGGATACCCGACTGACATGACGCGCGCCCACTTCATCACACATGTTCTGGCACTTGGCTTCGCTGCTTTGCCGCAGCTCGTGTTTGCGCAGGCCCAGATCGATGCCAGCCCCGAAAGCGCGGCGCGTGAACACGCCCGCATCGCGGCCGAGCGCAGTCAGGCCAGCGCCACCTTCGCGCAGGAAGAGAAGGCCTGCTACGCGAAGTTCGCCGTGACCGATTGCCTGACTGACGTGCGCCGCCGCCAGCGTGTGGTGATGGCCGACCTGAAGCGCCAGGAAGTCTCGCTCAACGATGCCGAACGCAAGCGCAAGGCAGCGGAGCAGGCCAGTCGCCTGGAGCAGCGCAACGACAGCAAGCGTGAGGAGAGCGCAGAAGCGAAGATGCAAAGCTCGCTGCGTAGCCAGCAGGAGCGCGAACAACGCGCAGCCGGAAAGAGTGCCGACCGGGCTGCGGCCCAGGCTTCGGAAGCCATGAACCGTGAAAGCTTCGAGGCACGAAAGCAGTCCAGCGCGGCCAAACAGCTCGCACGGGATGAAAAAGCATCCCAGGCTGCACAGGAGCGCCAACGTTTCGAGACCAAGCAGCTCGAAGCCGAAGAGAACCGCAAACGCCGTGAAACCTCACGCCAGAACAGCGGGAAGCCAAAGGCCCAACCCCTGCCGGTGCCCACGAACTGAATCGGCGGGCTGAACTTCGTTCAGACGAACGGGTTGGTTTGGGCCATGCGCACCGTGGGTGCTTCCGGTTCCAGCGCCTCGACCTTCACGACCACCAGCGACAGGTTGTCACCGCCACCCTGACCGCGAGCACGCGCCTTGTCGATCATGAACTCGGTGGCTTCGCGCGGCGACAGCGTGGAAAGGATCGAGCCCATCTCGTCCGGACTGAAGTAATGCCAGACGCCGTCGCTGCACGCCACCAGACTGTCGCCGGGACGAAGCTTGGGGATGAAATGGGTGTCCACCGGCGGGTCTTCTTCCATGCCGAGGCAGCCGAGCAGGATGTTCGACTGCGGGTGGGAGTTGGCTTCTTCCTCGGTGATGTCCCCGCGATCGACAAGCGCCTGCACGTAAGAGTGGTCCATCGTGCGCTTGATCATTCGATCGCCGTGGTAGTGGTACACGCGCGAATCGCCGGCGTGGATCCAGTGGCAATCACCACGAGGGTTGATCAGGAAAGCAGCGACCGTGCTGTGTGGTTCCTGCTCGGAAGAAATGGCCGTGAGCTTGATGACGATGTGCGCCTCGTCGACGATCTGCTTGAGCATCGAGGGCGCGTCGTCCTTTTCGGGGGAGAAGGACTCGAAGAGCTGGCGTGCGGTCAGCAGCACCTGATCGGACGCCTTGCGCCCACCGCTGCGGCCACCCATGCCATCGGCCACGATGCCGAGCACGCAGCCGACCACGCGCGGATGGCTGATGAGGGCGACCTGATCCTGCTGGTAGTCGCGGTCACCCTTATGGATGCCAGTTGCTGCGGTAAGCCGGAAACCTTTGCTCATGGGGAAACGCGAAACACGCAGGGCGTGCTCGAAAAGTTGCGTCCGAAGACGTATTATCAAACGATCCTGAGAGACAGTACCACAGATATCGCGGCGCCCCTTGGACTCCAACCTGCATTCGCCCGAGCGGCGCCTCATTGAACTTCGTATCGAGCACGCCGACCTCGACGCCACCATCGACCGGCTGGGGCCCGATGGCAACCCGCAGGACGAACTCCTGATGCGCCGCCTCAAGAAACGCCGTCTCCTGCTGCGCGACCAGATCGCGCAACTCGAAATCGCACTCGACCCCAAAGAGCCCGCCTGATGAGCCTGCAGGAACAGGTGGCCCACGCGTTCTCGGACGCAGGTGTGCTGGCGCGTGCCACGCCGCATTACCGCCCGCGCGCCGGGCAGACCCGCATGGCGCTGGCCGTGGCCGATGCCATCGAACAGGGTGGGGCGTTGGTAGTGGAGGCCGGAACAGGCGTGGGCAAGACCTTCTCCTACCTCGTTCCCGCGCTGTTGAGTGGGGAGCGGGTGCTGGTTTCCACCGCAACCAAGACGCTGCAGGACCAGCTGTTCTCCCGCGATCTGCCGGGCCTCGTACAGTCGCTCGGCCTGCCGGTGCGCACGGCGCTGCTGAAAGGGCGTGGCAGCTATCTCTGCCTGCACCGCATGGACCTTGCCAGACAGGATGCCTCGCTGCCGGACCGCGCAGCCGTGCGGTCACTGGCGCGCATCGAGGAGTGGTCGCAGGTCACGCGCACGGGTGATCTGGCCGAATTGCCGGGGCTGGACGAGCGCTCGCCGCTGATTCCTCTGATCACGTCGACCCGCGACAACTGCCTGGGCTCGCAGTGCCCCAGGTTCCGCGCATGTCACGTGAACCTGGCCCGCCGCGAAGCGCTGGCCGCCGATGTCGTGGTCATCAACCACCACCTGTTCTTTGCCGACCTTGCGGTTCGTGAATCCGGCATGGCGGAACTGCTGCCGACGGTGCGCGTGGCGATCTTCGACGAAGCGCACCAGCTGAACGAAACCGGCGTGCAATTCCTCGGCGCGCATCTCGGGACGGGGCAGTTGCTCGATTTCTCCCGCGACATGCTGGGGGCAGGTCTCCAGCTCGCGCGGGGCCTGGTGGACTGGCAGGGCGTGGCCGCTTCGCTGGAACACGCCGCACGCGATCTGCGTCTTGTGGTCGGCAGGCAAGTGCCCGGCGCGAAGCTGAAGTGGGCGGGCAGCGCACCTGAAGGCATCGACGACCATGACTGGAACGGCGCGCTTGCACGGCTTGGCGAGGCCTGCACGGAAGCGATGGAGGCCATCGACACCGTCACCGAGATCGCGCCTGATTTCGTGCGCCTGCACGAACGCGCCGCGCTCATGGCGCAACGGGCGCAGGCCTTCGTTGCTGCATGCCAGCCCGGGAATGTCCGGTGGCTGGATGTCGGCAACCACCTGCGTCTCGTTGAATCGCCACTCGACATCGCGCAGGCCGTGCGCGGCAAGCTCCTCAAGGAGGGCAGCGAAGAGCAGGGCGAGGGCGAACTGGCCCGGACCTGGATCTTCACCTCCGCCACGCTGGGCGACGATCCGCAACTGCGCTGGTTCACCGAGCCCTGCGGCCTGACGGATGCCGGCGTGCTACAGGTGGAAAGCCCGTTCGACTACGCACAGCAGGCCAGCCTCTACGTCCCTCGCGATTTCCCGAAGCCGAATGAGCCGACGCATTCAGCGCGTGTCGCTGATCTCGTGGAGGAGGCAGCGGCTGCACTCGGCGGGCGGACGCTGGTGTTGACGACGACGCTGCGCGCACTGCGCAGCATCGGCGAAGCGCTGCAGGCGCGATTCGAGGGCGACACGGCGGTTGAAATCCTGCAGCAGGGGCAATGGCCCAAGCGGCGCCTGATGGAACGATTGCGTCAGGGCAGCGAGGACGGGCAGCGCGGCTGCGTTCTCGTTGCATCCGCCTCGTTCTGGGAGGGCGTGGACATTCCGGGGGACGCGTTGCAACTGGTTGTCATCGACAAGCTTCCGTTTCCGCCACCCGGCGATCCGTTGGTGGAAGCCCGGTCACAGCGGCTGCAATCGCAGGGGCGCAGTCCTTTCGGGGATTACTTCGTGCCGGAAGCCGCAGTGGCGCTGAAGCAGGGTGCGGGCCGGCTGATTCGCCGGGAAACCGACTCGGGAATGCTCGTGATCTGCGATACGCGCCTGCTCACGATGGGCTACGGCCGCCGCCTGCTGGCAGCATTGCCGCCGATGCGGCGGCTTCAGACGGCCGCGGACTTCAGCAACGCCCTGGCCGGCCTCACCACATCTTCCACCAGGGATCCTGGTTTCCCTTGAAACCACGGGTCAGGTACTCGCTCTGCGGATAGTTCTTCTGCAGCACGCGCATCGTGTCGTCACGCATCTGGTTCATGCCCAGCGCTTCGTAGGACTTGACCATGATGTAGAGCGCTTCTTCCAGCGCCGGCACTTCCTGGTAGTCCGCCAGCGCGATCTGCGACCGGTTGATGGCGGCCACGTAAGCGCCGCGCGTGTAGTAGTAGCGCGCCACATGGACCTCGTACAGCGCGAGCGAATTCACGATGTAGGTCATGCGCAGGCGGGCATCGGGCGTGTAGCGCGAATCGGGGAATCGCGTCACCAGTTCCTTGAACGCCTCGAACGATTCCTTGGCCGCCTTCTGGTCGCGCTCGGACAGGTCCTGGCGCGTCAGGAACGAGAACATGCCCAGATCGTCGGTGAAGTTGATGATGCCCTTGAGGTACAGCGCGTAGTCGAAGCCGGGGCTGGCCGGATGCAGCTTCATGAAGCGGTCGAGCGTGGCGACAGCCTGCGCACGTTCTCCGGACTTGTACTGCGCGTAAGCCTTCTCGACCTGCGCCTGCTGGGCCAGCGGTGTGCCCGCAGCACGGCCTTCCAGCTTTTCGTACAGGCCGATCGCATTTTCGTAGCCGCCGGAATCAAGCTCATCCTTGGCTTCGGCGTAAATCTTGTTGGGGCTCCAGTTGGCGGTCTTGTCCACCGACGTCGAGGAACAACCCGCGAGCAGCAGGCCCGCGATCACGAGAGCGGGGACAGCCGATAATTTGGAGCGAAGCATCACAGGCGACTTTCTTGAAAAAAGGCGAAACGATTATATCGGTCACCCCTGACCAGCCCGGCATGGATTCCGGTCCCGACGAAGGGCTGGAAGACGCGGTCGAGTTCGGCGCAGAGATCGAGACGCGGTCCCTCAAATTCGAGGCGCAGGACCACGGCGAACGTCTGGATCGAGCGCTGGCGCGCCTCGTGCCGGCTTTTTCGCGCAGTTACCTGGCCCAACTGGTCGATGACGGCGCCGTTGAGGTAGGCGGTCAGGTCGTCACCAAGCCCGCGCACCGGGTCCGTGCCGGTGACGAAGGCAGCATCGACCTGCGCCCGACGCCGCAAAGCCGCGCGTTTGTGCCTGAGCTGATGCCACTGGACGTGGTGCATGAAGACGAGCACCTGCTGGTGATCGACAAGCCGCCGGGCCTTGTCGTGCACCCGGCTCCCGGCAATTGGCAGGGCACCCTGCTCAACGGGCTGCTCGCGCGTGATCCCGCAGCGGGCCTTTTGCCCCGGGCGGGCATCGTGCACCGGCTGGACAAGGATACGAGCGGCCTCATGGTGGTCGCGCGCACGCGGACGGCCATGGACGCGCTGGTACGCCAAATCGCCGCGCGCGAAGTCCGGCGTCAATACGTGGCATTGGCGCACAGGCCATGGTCGGGCGAGCCGCTGCGGCATGTGAACGCCGCGATCGGGCGCGATCCGCGCAACCGCCTGCGCATGGCCGTGGTCGACCTTGATCGCAATTCCGGCAAATCTGCCAGCACCGATATCCGGCTCATCGAGGATGCGCAGGCGGGCTGCTGGGTGGAGTGCACGCTGCAGACGGGCCGAACGCACCAGATCCGCGTTCACATGGCCAGCATCGGCCACCCGCTCGTGGGGGACGAACTGTATGGAGGTGCGCCCGCGGCAGGCCTGGCCCGGCAGGCATTGCATGCCTACCGGCTGGGTTTCGATCATCCGGTGACAGGCCTTTCAATGGCTTTCGAATCGCCGCTCCCGGACGACCTGCGCGGCGCTCTGGCGGCCTGGGGCCTGCGCTACAATGAACGTTGAAGGCTCCGAAGCCCGTGCGGGCGCGACACCATACCCCCGCACACGCTGCCTGGCCCACCGGCTGCACGCAGCGCCGCGAAACGAATCGCCCTTGATCGAATCGCTTCCGGTTTTGCGCCTGATGCCCGCGTCCCTGGTGACGCTCTTTCCCCGAAGAAACGCAACATCATGAATACGGCGGATGCCAAGCGCGTCCTCGAGACCGCGCTGATTTGTTCGCAGCAGCCTCTGGCGGTGCGCGAGATGCGCGTACTTTTCAACGACGAGCTCGGGTCGGACACCATCAAGACCCTGCTGGGCGAACTGCAGGACGACTGGGCGGCCCGCGGCGTCGAACTGGTTGGCGTGGCAACCGGCTGGCGCTTCCAGAGCCGGCCTGAAATGCGCGAATTCCTCGACCGCCTGCATCCCGAAAAGCCGCCGCGTTACACGCGTGCCGCGCTTGAAACGCTGGCCATCATTGCCTACCGCCAGCCGGTGACCCGTGGCGACATGGAAGACATCCGCGGCGTGACCATCAATTCGCTCATCCTCAAGCAACTGGAAGATCGGGGTTGGGTCGAAGTCATCGGGCACCGGGAAGCGGTCGGCCGTCCGTCGCTCTACGCCACGACGCGCCAGTTCCTCGACGACCTGGGGCTGGCCTCCCTGGATCAATTGCCGTTGCTCGAAAGCCCTGCCCAGCAGGCGGGTGTGTTCGAGGCGCTCGCCGAGATGCCGGAAGGCTCGCAGTCGGCATTGCCGATCGGCGATGAGGCCGACGAAACCAAGGACACGGCCGAGCCGATCGACAGCGCGCCTGACGACGTGCCGGTGGAGCCATCTGCCGAAGCACCGGGCGACTTGTCGCAAGACGCGCTCCAGACCACGACCTCGCCGGAGGCAGATGCCCTGCCTCCCGAAGAAGAATCCGATGCCAAGGACGGCAAGCCGACATGAACTCCACGCCCCACGACGATTCCAGCCCTGAAGCCGGCATTCCCGAAGATGTGCCCGGGCAGGACGCAGCGCCCGCCAAGAAGCCCCGCCGCCGCAGGCGCCCACAGTCGAGCGCCGCCGCCACTTCGGGAGCGCTCGCGGTTGACGAATCGCTGGATTCCGCCACCGTGGACGAATCGCCAGCAGCGCCGGGTTCCAGCGCGGCTGAAGGGGGTGCCGATCGTGACGATGAAGACGTCGACGACGATTTCGACCCGGATTTCGACGATGACGATGAGCCCGGTCAACGTCGTGCACGGCGCGAACCGCCTCCTCCGGCCGACCCCATCCGTTTTTCGGACGTCGTTTCCGGTCAGTTCGACGCCGAGGAAGGCGTCGGGGGAGAAGACGAGCCCGTCAAGCGCGTCCTGAGCCCGCAGGCCGATACGCCCAAACTGCACAAGGTGCTGGCGCAGGCAGGCCTGGGTTCACGGCTGGAGATGGAGCAACTCATCATGGAGGGCCGCATCTCCGTGAACAACGAGCCGGCCCACATCGGCCAGCGCATCCAGTTCGGCGATCAGGTCAAGGTCAACGGCAAGCCCATCAAGGTGCGTATTGCACCGCCGCCAGCGCGGATCATTGCGTACCACAAGCCGGCAGGCGAAGTCGTCTCGCACGACGATCCGCAAAACCGCCCCACGGTGTTCCGCAAGCTGCCCCGCCTGTTCCAGGGCAAGTGGCAATCGGTCGGCCGGCTGGACCTGAACACCGAAGGCCTGTTGCTGTTCACCAGTTCCGGCGAATTGGCCAACAAGCTCATGCACCCGCGTTTCGGACTGGAGCGCGAATACGCGGTGCGCGTGCTCGGTGCGCTCAGCAATGAGGAAAAGCAGCGCTTGCTGGATGGCGTGAAGCTGGACGACGGCATGGCGCAGTTCGGCTCCATCGAAGACGGCGGCGGCGAGGGCTCCAATTGCTGGTATCGCGTGACAATTTCCGAAGGCCGCAACCGCGAAGTGCGCCGGATGATGGAGGCCGTCGGCCACGCCGTGAGCCGTCTCATCCGCATCCGGTACGGGGCCATGGTGCTGCCACGCGGCCTCCGGCGGGGGGCGTGGATGGAGCTGGACGAGTTCGACATCAACGCCCTCACCCAGGCGGTGGGTGGCATGGGCAATGACCGCCCGCGCGAGGGCGGTGGCGACCAGCACGGCGGGCAACCGGGACGCGGCAAGCGCCGCCGCGGGGGACGTGATGGTCGTGGTGGAAATGGCGGCGGGAATGCCGGCGGTGGAGGCCAGCAGCGTGATTCACGCAGCGGCCAGCCGGGTCGCGGGCCGAATCCGCTGTCGACGAGCCAGCAGAACCAGCGCCGCAAGGAGCGCGGCCAGGGTCAGGGCGGCGGTGGTAGTGGCGGGCAGCCCGATCCCATGAAAACCTCGTTCGGCTATATCGGATCGGACAGCTTCACCCGCCAGAGGCAGGGTGGTCCGGGCGGTGGTCAGCGTCGCAACAATGGCGGTGGGGGCGGCGGCGGAGGCGGTGGTTCCCGTCGTGGCGGGGGCGGCGGGCGAGGCCGCTGAGTCCGTGCCGGGCCAGCCTGGGCAAGCCTGTCGTTTCCGGGGACATTTCAGGGCATTTGTCTCTGGGGTGTAGCGCTTGCAGGTTAAAATTGCAGGCTTTGCCTTTAGGGCGAAGAAGAATCCAAAACGAATCCAAACTCTCTGGAAAATAAATCATGGCTATCGAACGTACCCTTTCCATCATCAAGCCCGACGCAGTGGCCAAGAATGTCATCGGCCAGATCTATGCGCGTTTCGAGGCTGCTGGCCTGAAGATCGTGGCGTCGCGCATGGCCCATCTGTCGCAGAGCGAAGCGGAAGCTTTCTATGCCGTGCACAAGGAGCGTCCCTTCTTCAAGGACCTCGTGGGCTTCATGATTTCCGGTCCCGTGATGATCCAGGTGCTGGAAGGCGAGAACGCCATCCTGAAGAACCGTGAACTCATGGGCGCCACGGACCCCAAGAAGGCCGCCGCCGGCACCATCCGCGCCGACTTCGCCGACAGCATCGATGCCAACGCCGTGCACGGCTCCGATGCCCCCGAGACCGCGCAGGTCGAAGTCGCTTTCTTCTTCGCCGGCATGAACGTCTACGCTCGCTGAGGCTTTCCAGCCCGGCGATCCCCATGCCATGACGGCCAATCTTCTCGATTTCGATCTCGAGGGTTTGGCCGCCTTCTGCGAACGGCTCGGGGAGAAGCGTTTCCGCGCGACCCAGCTCTTCCGCTGGATCCACCAGCGCGGCGCGCGCGACTTCGACCAGATGACCGATCTGGCCAAGTCGCTCCGTGAAAAACTCAAGACCGCAGCCCACGTCCAGCCCCTGGACGTCCTGACGCAACAGGAATCGGCTGACGGCACCATCAAGTGGCTGTTCGACGTCGGCGGCGGCAACGCCGTCGAGGCGGTGTTCATTCCCGAGGACGACCGCGGCACGCTGTGCGTGTCTTCGCAGGCGGGCTGTGCGGTCGGCTGCCGTTTCTGCTCCACCGGTCATCAGGGCTTCAGCCGCAACCTGACCACTGGCGAGATCGTCGCCCAGCTGTGGTTTGCCGAGCATTTCCTCCGCGCCCACCTCAAGACGAGCGAGCGCGTCATCTCCAACGTGGTGATGATGGGCATGGGCGAGCCCCTGCAGAACTACTCGGCGCTGGTACCGGCGCTGCGCACGATGCTGGACGACCATGGCTATGGCCTGTCGCGCCGCCGGGTCACTGTGTCCACTTCGGGCGTCGTGCCCATGATGGACAGGCTGGCCCAGGACTGCCCGGTCGCCCTGGCTGTCTCGCTTCACGCGCCCAATGATGTGCTGCGCGAGAACCTGGTGCCGCTGAATCGCAAGTACCCCTTGGTCGAGTTGATGGACGCCTGCCGGCGTTACCTCGATTTCGCGCCGCGCGACTTCATCACCTTCGAATATTGCATGCTCGACGGTGTGAACGACCAGCCCGAGCATGCGCAGCAACTGATTGCACTGGTCAAGGGGCAGGGCGGGCACGCAGGTGTCTCGTGCAAGCTCAACCTGATCCCGTTCAACCCTTTCCCGGCTTCGGGGCTCACGCGTTCGCCGCGTGCGCGCGTCGAGGCTTTCGCCAAAATGCTCATCGATGCTGGTATCGTCACCACTGTCCGCAAGACACGTGGCGACGATATCGATGCCGCGTGCGGCCAGCTGGCGGGCGATGTGCAGGACCGCACCCGTGTGGGCGAGCGCATCGCGCAGCAGCGAACCGTGAAGCTCCATTCCATCAGCCGATCCACCGAAGCCGTCAAGGAGACCTGAGCAGCATGAATTCATCCGTAGCGCATGGGCGGGATCTGGTCGGCGGACTGGGCCGGTGGCTGGTTGTCACGGGCCTGGCCGTTTCGGCGGCAGCCATCACCGGCTGCACAACGAGCACCAGCGGCCCCTCGGATGGCCGCCGTGACATCGCGACCGAATCGGACCAGACCGACGCGCACCGCCGCGCGCGAATCCGTCTCGAGCTGGCCGTCGGTTATTTCGAGCAGGGCCAGACCAACGTGGCGCTGGATGAACTGAAGCTTGCCCTGGCCGCCGATCCGGTCTACGCAGATGCCTACAACCTGCGC
Source organism: Variovorax sp. VNK109 (assembly GCF_049445855.1). Lineage (NCBI taxonomy): Bacteria > Pseudomonadati > Pseudomonadota > Betaproteobacteria > Burkholderiales > Comamonadaceae > Variovorax > Variovorax sp. VNK109. Next base: position 553,173 of record NZ_JBMSDV010000002.1, read on the forward strand.
GGCCTGATCTACATGCAACTCAAGGACATGGGCCTGGCGGAAGACAGCTTCAAGCGCGCCATGTCGCTGGCCCCGCGTGAGAGCGACATCCTGCACAACTACGCATGGATGCTGTGTCAGCAGCGTCGCTTCACCGAATCCGAGCAGATGTTCAACCAGGCCGTGGCGAACCCGCAATACGCCGGTCAGGCCAAGACGTACATGGCGCTGGGGCTCTGCCAGCTCCAGGCCGGTCGCAGGGCCGAGGCCGAAAAAAGCCTGGCGCATTCCTACGAGCTCAATCCGGGCAACCCCATCACCGGTTACCACCTGTCCAAGCTGCTGTACGAACGCAAGGACCTGACGCGCGCGCAGTTCTACATCCGCCGGCTGAACAACAGCGAACTTGCCAGCGCCGAGTCGCTCTGGCTCGGCGTGAAGGTCGAGCGCACCATGGGCAACCGGGAGGCCCAGGCACAGCTGGGCTCGCAGCTCAAGCGCCGCTTCCCGACCTCGAAGGAGGCCGGGCTCTTCGACAGGGGTGCGTTCGATGAATGACGCCTACGCGTCGGATTTCGTGCCGTCGGTGATCCCGGCGGTAGCACCCCCTGATGCGCCGCCCACGGCAGGGCGCTTGCTGCGCCAGGCGCGCGAAGCAGCTGGCCTGCACATCGCGGCGCTGGCCGTCTCGATGAAAGTGCCGGTGCGCAAACTCGAAGCGCTGGAAGCCGATCGCCTGGACCTGCTGCCTGATGCGGTGTTTGCCCGTGCGCTGGCCTCCAGCATGTGCCGTGCACTCAAGATCGATCCGGCCCCCGTGCTTGGCCTGCTGCCCAGCGGCTCCGCCGCCCTGGTGTCGCAGCACGAGCGCGGCATCAACGCACCGTTCCGTGGCCCTGGCGATGCACCAGCACCCAGCGTGGTCTCGCAACTGTCGCGACCCACCATGCTGGCCGTGCTGGTGCTGCTCATGGGGGCTGCCGTCATCCTGCTGTTGCCTGCGCGTTTCCTGCCTTCCTCCGGCAGCGACAACAATGTGCGTGAAGCAGAGACTGTGGTGATGCCGCCGGTGGCTGCGCCGACGCCGGCCGAACCGAACGTCGTTCTGCCGCCTTCCGACGCGCCTGTGCCGAACAGCGATGCAGGGTCGACCGCCGCTGCGCCCACGGCCGCTGCCGTGACGCCCCCCGCAACAGTTGCGCCTGCCGCGACCATGGCATCGCCAGCCGTGCCGGCGGCGGCAACGCTCGTGGCCTTCGAGGCTTCCGGTTCCTCGTGGGTCGAGGTGGTCGACTCCACCGGTGCCGTCGTCCTTCGCCGCACGCTGGCCTCCGGCGAGTCCGCGTCTGCGTCGGGTGCGCTTCCCCTCACGGTGACCGTGGGGCGGGCCGACCTCACGCGTGTGAAGGTGCGTGGCAAGGATTTCAACCTCGTTCCGCAAGGCCGCGACAACGTGGCCCGCTTTGAAGTGAAATGACCGAATCGCCCAGCTGTCTCCCCATTGCCCCCGCGGCGCCGGCAGCCCGTCGCTCCTTGCAAGGCCAGATCGTCTGGGGCCCGCGCGTGGTGACCGTCGGTGGCAGCGCGCCGGTGCGGGTGCAGTCGATGACGAACACCGACACCGTGGACGTGATCGGTACGGCCATCCAGGTGAAGGAACTGGCGCAGGCTGGCTCGGAGATGGTGCGGATCACCGTGAATACGCCCGAGGCAGCAGAAGCCGTGCCGCACATCCGGGAACAGCTCGATCGCATGGGCATCGACGTGCCGCTGATCGGCGACTTCCACTACAACGGCCACCGTCTGCTGACCGAATATCCCGCCTGCGCCGAGGCGTTGTCCAAGTACCGGATCAACCCGGGCAACGTCGGCAAGGGCGACAAACACGACAAGCAGTTCGGGCAGATGATCGACGCTGCGCTGCGCTGGAACAAGCCTGTGCGGATCGGCGTGAACTGGGGCAGCCTCGACCAGGAACTGCTGGCCGGCCTGATGGACGAGAATAGCCGCCGTCCGCAGCCCTGGCATGTGAAGCAGGTGATGTATGAAGCGCTGGTGACCTCGGCGACCGACTCTGCGCGTCGCGCGGTCGAGATGGGCATGGATCCTGCGCAAGTCATCCTGTCGTGCAAGGTCAGCGGCGTCCAGGACCTGATTTCGGTCTACCGCGAACTCGCGCGCCGCTGCAACCATCCGCTGCATCTGGGACTGACCGAAGCCGGCATGGGAGTCAAGGGTACCGTGGCCTCGGCGACGGCGCTTTCCATCCTGCTGCAGGAAGGCATCGGCGACACCATCCGCGTATCGCTGACGCCGCAGCCTGGCGAAGCCCGTACGCAGGAAGTGGTGGTGGCCTCCGAAATCCTCCAGTCGCTGGGCTTGCGCATCTTCGTGCCGAGCGTGACCGCATGCCCCGGATGTGGTCGCACCACCAGCACGACGTTCCAGGAACTCGCAAAGCAGATCGATGACTTCCTGCGCATGCAGATGCCGGTCTGGCGCAAGCGCTATCCGGGCGTCGAGGGTCTCAAGGTCGCGGTGATGGGGTGCATCGTCAACGGCCCGGGCGAGAGCAAGCACGCGGACATCGGCATCAGCCTGCCGGGCACGGGTGAGGCACCTGCCGCGCCCGTCTTCATCGACGGTGAAAAGGCATTGACGCTGCGCGGTGAAAACATCGCGCACGAATTCCAGCAACTGGTTGAAAACTACATTGAAAAACGCTTCGGCACGCAAGCCGTGACCGAAGCCGCGTGACAGAAGAAGAACATGGCAGATAAACCGAGCGCCGCCCGGGTGGAGAAACTCACCGCGGTCAAAGGCATGAACGACATCCTGCCGCCGGATTCGGCGCGCTGGGAATGGCTGGAAGCAAAAGTGCGCGAGCTCATGGCGCGCTTCGCATACCGCAACATCCGCACGCCGATCGTCGAGCCCACGGGGCTCTTCGTGCGTGGCTTGGGCGAGGTGACCGATATCGTCGAGAAGGAGATGTACTCCTTCGAAGACCGGCTCAATGGCGAACAGCTCACGCTCCGTCCCGAGAACACGGCCGGCGTCGTGCGCGCTGTCGCTGAGCATTCGATGCTGTACGACGGGGGCAAGCGGCTTTACTACATGGGCCCGATGTTCCGCCACGAGCGTCCGCAGCGGGGCCGCTACCGGCAGTTCCACCAGATCGGTGCAGAGGCGCTGGGCTACCCGGGTGCCGAGGTCGATGCCGAGCTGATCCTGCTGGCTGATGCACTCTGGAAAGAGCTGGGCCTGAAGGACGTGCAGCTTCAACTCAACAGCCTTGGCGAACCCGATGAGCGACGTGCGCACCGCGCCGCGTTGATCGCCTATTTCGAACAGCACGCCGACCAGCTCGACGAAGAAGCGAAGCGCCGCCTGCACAGCAATCCGCTGCGCATCCTGGACACGAAGAACCCGGCGATGCAATCGCTCGTGGAAGCGGCACCCAAGCTCATCGATTTCCTGGGCGAGGCATCGCTCAAACATTTCAGGACGGTGCAGGAAATCCTGGACGCCAACGGCGTCGCATGGACGCTCAACCCGCGCCTCGTGCGCGGCATGGACTACTACAACCTGACGGTGTTCGAGTTTGTCACGCAAAGCCTCGGTTCGCAGGGCACCATCTGCGGCGGTGGGCGTTACGACTACCTGATCGGCATGATCGGTGGCAAGCCTGCGCCGGCAGTCGGCTGGGCGCTGGGCGTCGAACGGGTGCTCGAACTCATCAAGGAAAACGGAACGGCGATCGACATGCCCTTGCCCGATGTCTACGCCGTCATCCCCGACGCGGCATTCGTGCCGAAGGCCATGGTCACGGTACAGGCGCTGCGCGCGAGCGGCGTGCGCGTACAGATGCACGCAGCAGCGGGAATTGAAGGCATGGGCAGCATGAAGTCGCAACTCAAACGGGCCGACGGAAGCGGCGCGGGCTTCGCGCTGATCTTCGGTGCCGAGGAGTTTGCGCGCGGCGAAGTGATCGTCAAGGCCTTGCGCGACGGGGCGGGTGCACAAGTTGCCAGGTCCATGGCGGATGTCGCCGGCTGGTCCGCCACCCTACAATCGCCGGCTCAGGCCTGACGAGGCCGACCGGATACAAAGAACCGAAAGATGGCACAACATTTTGATCTTGAAGAACAGGAGCAGCTTGACCAGCTCAAGCACTTCTGGAACCGCTACGGCAACGCCATCACCTGGGTGCTGATCCTTGCCCTTGGCTCCGTCGCAGCGTGGAATGGCTACAACTTCTGGGAGCGCCGCCAGGCTGGTCTGGCTTCCGCGATGTACGACGAGGTGGAGCGCGCTGCCCAGGCCGGCGACACGACACTGCTGGACAAGGCATTTGCGGACATCAAGGACCAGTACGGTCGCACGACCTATGCGGCGCAAGCCGGCATGCTGGCTGCCCGCACTTTCAACGAAAAGGGCAATGGCGACGCAGCGCGTGCGGCGCTGACCTGGGTTTCGGGCAACGCGAAAGACGAAGGCTACAAGGCGCTCGCGCGCCTGCGACTGGCTGCCTTGCTGATGGATACCAAGGCCTATGACGACGCACTGAAGGTGCTTGCCGAGCCGGTTCCTGCCGCATTCAACATGCTGGTCGCCGACCGCAAGGGCGACGTCTTGCTGCTCCAGGGCAAGCGCGACGAGGCGAAGGCCGAATACCTCAAGGCGCATGCCGCGCTGGATCCGCAGTCCGAGTACCGGCAGATCCTCGAAATCAAGCTCACCTCGCTGGGCGTGGACACCAAGACATTGAACAAGCCTGCGGGCACACAGGAGGCGGCCAAGTGATGACGACCGGATTTGCAGCCAGGCTCGGGAAGCCTGTTCGCGTTCTGATGCTGGCGGGCGCGGCAGCGCTGGTGCTGGCCGGTTGCTCCAGTGGTCCTGCACGGCCGAAGCCGGCCGAGCTCGGCCCCAACAATGCGCTGCTCGATGTGCGCCCGGTGTGGAACAACCGCATCAACGCCGTGAACTTCCCGCTGGAAGTGAACGTCAGCGGCAGCACCGTCACGTTGGCCAGCTCGGACGGCCTGGTTGCTGCCATCGATGCACGCAATGGCAACGATCTGTGGCGCGTCAACGTGGGTGCGCCCATCTCGGCGGGTGCGGGCAGCGACGGCTTCCAGGCTGCCGTGGTGACCACGGCCAACGAAGTCGTGGCCATCGAATCCGGCAAGGTGCTCTGGCGTCAGAAGCTCTCGGCGCAATCGTTCACGCCGCCGCTGGTGGCGGGCAAGCGCGTCTTCGTTCTGGGGGCGGATCGTTCCGTCACTGCCTTCGACGGCCAGACCGGTCGCAGGTTGTGGAACCAGCAGCGGACCGGTGAGCCGCTGGTGTTGCGTCAGGCCGGCGTGCTGGTGCCCTTCGAAGACACACTGATCGTCGGACTGTCCAGCCGCATGGTAGGCATGAATCCGGTCAATGGCACCTCGCGCTGGGAAGTCCCGGTCGCGTCGCCGCGCGGCACCAACGACGTCGAGCGTCTTGTCGATCTCGTGGGTTCCGTCAGCCGCTTGAATGACGTGATCTGTGCCCGGGCCTTCCAGGCGGGAGTAGGTTGTGTGGACGCGCGCCGGGGATCGCCGGTGTGGACGAAGACCGCCAACGGCCTGCAAGGCGTGAGCGGCGATGACAACCTCGTTTTCGGCACCGAGTCGGATGGCAAGGTGATAGCGTGGCGCCGTGCTGACGGCGAACGCGCCTGGCAGACCGATCGCCTGCAGTACCGCACGCTCAGCGCTCCGTTGGCGCTGGGTCGATCCGTCGTCATTGGCGACAGCACGGGCCTCGTGCATCTGCTGTCGCGCGAAGACGGCTCGCCGCTCACGCGTTTGACGACCGACGGTTCAGCGATCGCTGCGACACCCGTGGTTGCCAGCCGCACGCTCGTGATCGTGACCCGCAACGGTGGCGTGTTCGGCTACCAGCCGAACTGACATGAAACCAGTCATCGCGCTTGTCGGCCGGCCGAACGTCGGAAAGTCGACATTGTTCAACCGCCTGACACAGTCACGCGACGCCATCGTTGCTGATTTTGCGGGGCTCACGCGCGACCGGCACTACGGCAACGGCCGGCAGGGCAAGCACGAGTTCATCGTCATCGACACGGGCGGCTTCGAGCCGGATGCCTCCGAGGGCATCTACAAGGAAATGGCACGCCAGACGCAGCAGGCAGTGGCCGAAGCCGATGTCGTGGTGTTCGTGGTGGATGCCCGCGCAGGCCTTTCCGCGCAGGACCACGACATCGCACGTTATCTGCGCCGGCTCGGCAAGCCTTGCATCCTGACGGCCAACAAGGCCGAAGGCATGAAGGAAGGCCAGCAACTGGCCGAGTTCTATGAACTCGGGCTGGGCGAGGTGCTGGCGGTGTCGGCCGCGCACGGGCAGGGCATCCGCAGTCTGGTGGAGCTGGCGCTCGAACCGCTCAACCTGCCGGACCCTGACGACGAAGAAGATACCGAAGCCGCGCAGACAATCAAGCTGGCAGTTGCGGGCCGGCCCAATGTCGGCAAATCCACGCTCATCAACACCTGGCTGGGTGAAGAACGCCTCGTTGCATTCGACTTGCCCGGTACGACGCGCGACGCGATCACCGTACCGTTCGAGCGCAATGGCCAGCGCTTCGAGCTGATCGACACCGCTGGCCTGCGTCGCAAGGGCAAGGTGTTCGAGGCCATCGAGAAGTTCTCGGTCGTCAAGACGCTGCAGGCAATCGAATCGTCGAATGTCGTATTACTGCTGCTGGACGCGACGCAGGGCGTGACGGACCAGGACGCTCACATTGCAGGCTACATCCTCGAGACGGGCAGGGCAGTCGTGCTGGCCATCAACAAGTGGGATGCGGTCGACAGCTATCAGCGCGAGCTGGTGCAGCGCTCCATCGAGACGCGCCTGAGCTTCCTGAAGTTCGCGGCGTTGCATTTCATCTCGGCCAGGAAGCGTCAGGGCCTCGGGCCCGTGTGGTCGGCGATCATCCAGGCCCACAAGTCGGCGACACGCAAGATGTCCACGCCCGTGCTCACGCGTTTGCTGCAGGAAGCCGTGCAATTCCAGGCACCCAAGCGCTCGGGCATGTTCCGGCCCAAGATGCGCTATGCCCACCAGGGCGGCATGAATCCTCCGGTGATCGTGGTGCACGGAAACTCGCTCGAGCATGTGACCGACGCCTACAAGCGCTATCTGGAAGGCCGTTTCCGCAAGGAATTCGACCTGATCGGCACGCCGCTGCGGATCGAGATGAAGACCTCGCACAACCCCTATGCCGACAAGGAAGGCAGCTGAGCTTCCGCTGCCATCGGCGCCCATGGACGGGGCAAGGACTTTCGACAACCCGTTACTTGCGTGCCGAGCCCTGTGTGGTATGGTGCATCTTCCAACAACATTTCGTGTGAACACGGAGAATATCGTGAGCAATAAAGGGCAACTCCTCCAAGACCCGTTCCTCAACACCCTGCGTCGCGAGCATGTGCCAGTGTCGATTTACCTCGTCAACGGCATCAAGCTGCAGGGCCAGATTGAGTCATTCGACCAATATGTCGTCCTCCTGCGCAATACGGTGACCCAGATGGTGTACAAGCACGCCATTTCCACCATCGTGCCGGGCCGCGCCGTCAATTTCCAGGCGGCTGAAGACGCTGAGCCAGGCCAGTCCTGACGCAGTGCGGCGCCCGGCCCGGGCGTCGGACGGACGCACCCATTCCAGATTCCTGTTTTGAGTTCGTCCTTTCAACCTGAAAACCCTCTTGCGTCGGCGTTGCTCGTCGGCGTCGATTTCGGCTTGCCTCATTTCGATGGCGAGCTGGAAGAACTCGGCCTGCTTGCACAAACGGCCGGGCTGAATCCGGTCGCCCGCATCACCTGCAAACGCCGTGCGCCCGACGCGGCGCTGTTCATCGGCAGTGGCAAGGCCGATGAGATCAAGCTGCTGGCTGAAGAAACAGGCGCGACGGAAATCCTGTTCGATCAGTCGTTGAGCCCCGCGCAGCAGCGAAATCTCGAGCGCCATCTCGGTTTGCCCGTCAACGACCGTACCCTGTTGATCCTTGAAATCTTCGCGCAGCGCGCGCGAAGCCATGAAGGCAAGTTGCAGGTCGAACTCGCTCGCCTGCAGTACCTCAGCACGCGCCTTGTGCGCCGCTGGTCTCACCTGGAGCGCCAGCGCGGTGGCATCGGCACGCGCGGCGGCCCGGGTGAAACGCAGATCGAGCTGGATCGCCGGATGATCGGCGAGGCCATCAAACGCACACGCGAGCGGCTCGAGAAGGTCAAGCGCCAGCGCAACACGCAGCGCCGCCAGCGTGAGCGACGCGACACCTTCACGATCTCCCTGGTGGGTTACACCAATGCGGGCAAGTCGTCTCTGTTCAACGCGTTGGTCAAGGCGCGTGCCTATGCGGCGGACCAGCTCTTCGCCACGCTGGACACCACCACCCGGCAGCTTTATCTGGGCAACACAGCCACGGGTGCCGGCCGCTCGGTCTCGCTGTCGGACACGGTCGGGTTCATCCGCGATCTTCCCCACGGCCTCATCGATGCTTTCCAGGCAACGCTGCAAGAGGCGGCGGACGCCGACCTGCTGCTGCACGTCGTCGATGCATCCAACCCCAATCACCCCGAGCAGATGGCGGAAGTGCAGCGCGTCCTTGCGGAGATCGGTGCGGCTGATGTCCCGCAACTGGTCGTGTTCAACAAACTCGATGCCCTTGAAAGCGAACGCCGCCCCCTGCATCTGGCCGATACGCTGGAGGTGGATGGGCGACCTGTCCCCCGGGTTTTCGTGAGTGCGCACACAGGCGAGGGCCTGTCCGCGTTGCGGGAACGTCTGGCGGATGTGGCGGGTGTTTCCGGTGCAGTAGAGTCAGGTTTGACCCCAGATTCCGCTGCCCCTTTGCAGGAACTGCCCGCCTGATTGGGCACAATCCGGTTTGCAAGACAAAGATCCACAAGAGACCACAGCGCATGAACCTCAACTTAAGGGCCTTCCGGTGGGCAGGCGTGAAAGGCCGCATCCAGGGCGTTTTCAATCTCAACGACCCCCGCTGGGGGCGTAGTGGTGACGAAAGCAAGCCGGAGGGTGGCGAGCCGCCGCCCGGCAACAACCCCGGGGGCAGCAACGGGCAGGGCAACAACGGGAACAACGGCAATGGCCCGCGCGGTCAGGGGCCGAACCAGGGCCCGCCGGATCTGGACGAACTGTGGCGTGATTTCAATCGCAAGCTAGGCGGCCTTTTCGGCGGCAAGGGCGGGCGAGGCAACCAGAATCCCAACAACCGGTTTGGCGGCAATGGCGGTGGCAACGGTGGCGGCAATGGCTTCCAGCCCGACATGAAGAGTGCGGGCATTGGCGTCGGCCTGATTGCCGGTGTGGTCGTTCTGATCTGGCTGGGCACCGGCTTCTTCATCGTGCAGGAAGGCCAGCAGGCCGTCATCACCCAGTTCGGACGCTATCAGTCCACCGTCGGGGCAGGTTTCAACTGGCGCCTGCCGTATCCGGTGCAGCGTCATGAGGTCGTGGCGGTGACGCAATTGCGGTCTGTGGATGTCGGTCGCGACAACATCGTGCGTTCGACGGGTTTGCGTGAATCCGCGATGCTGACCGAGGACGAGAACATCGTCGAAATCAAGTTTGCCGTGCAGTACCGCCTGAGCGACGCGCGCGCATTCCTGTTCGAAAGCAAGAGCCCGACCGATGCCGTCGTGCAGGTGGCCGAAACCGCCGTGCGCGAGGTCGTCGGCAAGATGCGCATGGACTCGGTGCTCGCCGAAGAGCGCGACCAGATTGCGCCGCGCGTGCGCACGCTGATGCAGACCATCCTCGACCGCTACAAGGTCGGCATCGTGGTGGAAGGTATCAACCTGCAGCAGGGTGGCGTGCGTCCGCCCGAGCAGGTGCAGGCAGCGTTCGATGACGTGCTCAAGGCCGGTCAGGAACGCGAACGTGCCAAGAACGAAGCGCAGGCCTATGCCAATGACATCGTGCCGCGCGCCGTGGGTACGGCATCGCGCCTCAAGGAAGAAGCCGAAGCCTACAAGGCCCGCATCGTGGCCCAGTCACAAGGTGATGGCGACCGCTTCCGCCAGGTCCTGACGGAATACCAGAAGGCACCGCAGGTCACGCGCGACCGCCTGTACATCGAATCGATGCAGCAGGTCTACAGCAACGTCACCAAAGTGCTGGTGGAATCGCGCCAGGGCTCCAACCTGCTTTACCTCCCGCTGGACAAGATCATGCAGCAGTCGGCCCAGCAAGGCGCTGCCGAATCCACTGCCGCCAGTTCGGGTTCGCTGCCGCCGCTGTCGTCCGGTGTGCCTGGCTCCTCGGCCACGTCTTCCGCGCAAACAGGCGATGCGCGCTTGCGTGACAACCTGCGTACCCGCGACCGCGAAGCGCGCTGAGAGGAGGACAAGAAATGAATCGAATCGGTTTCATCGTGACTTCGCTGCTGGTACTGCTCGCGCTGGCCAGCTCCACCCTGTTCGTCGTCGATCAGCGCCAGTTCGGTGTGCTGTACCAGCTCGGCCAGATCAAGGAAGTGATCACCGAGCCCGGCCTGAACTTCAAGCTGCCGCCGCCGTTCCAGAATGTCAGCTACATCGACAAGCGCCTGCTCACGCTGGACAGCACCGACACCGAGTCGATGTTGACGGCGGAAAAGCAACGCGTGGTGATCGACTGGTACGTGCGCTGGCGCATCAGCGATCCGTCGGAATACATCCGCAATGTGGGCCTGGACGAGGCAGCCGGTGCGCTGCAATTGAATCGCGTGGTTCGCAACTCGTTCCAGGAAGAAGTGAACCGCCGCACCGTGCGTGACCTGCTGTCGTCCAAGCGGGAACAGCTGATGACGGACGTGCGCCGCGAGGTGCAGGAGGCCGTCAAGAGCAACCGCCCGTGGGGTGTCGAAATCATCGACGTGCGCATCACGCGTGTGGACTATGTCGAAGCCATCACCAGCTCGGTTTACCGGCGGATGGAAGCAGAGCGCCAGCGCGTGGCGAACGAGCTGCGCTCGACCGGTGCGGCCGAAGGCGAAAAAATCCGCGCGGATGCGGACCGGCAGCGGGAAGTGACAATCGCCAATGCCTACCGCGAAGCCCAGAAGATCAAGGGCGAAGGCGACGGCGAGGCTGCACGTGTCTATGCCGACGCATTCGGCCGCGACCCTCAGTTCGCGCAGTTCTATCGCAGCCTTGAAGCCTACAAGGCAAGCTTCAGCAAGAAGAGCGACGTGATGGTGGTGGATCCATCATCCGACTTCTTCAAGGCCATGCGCAGCGCCGGCGCGCAGAAGTAAAAGCCGTCCCGGACAGGCAGGAAGCAGGGTGAGCAGCGAGACGTTGTGGACGGCGCTTGCGCTGGTCCTCATCATCGAGGGGCTGTTGCCCTTCCTCTCGCCCCAGGCCTGGCGCAACATGTTTGCCCAGATCCTGCAGATGCGGGATGGGCAGATCCGCTTTTTCGCGCTTTGCAGCATCCTCGGCGGCCTCGCGCTGCTCTGGGTCGGCTCTTGAACAGTTTTCCGGCGCGCGTCCGGCCTGCGCTTCGAGGCCGGTAGAATCACGTTTTCAACAGCCCCCGGGAATCCCTTCGGGTTCCTTTTCTCCCATGTCCGCCTGGGTCCTTCCGGATCACATTGCCGACGTTCTTCCCTCCGAAGCGCGGCATATTGAAGAGCTGCGCCGCGAGTTGCTGGACACCGCGCGCAGCTACGGCTATGAGCTGGTGATGCCTCCACTCCTGGAGCATCTGGAGTCGCTGCTCACGGGAACCGGCGAAGCCCTCGACCTGCAGACCTTCAAGCTGGTGGACCAGCTGTCGGGTCGCATGATGGGCCTGCGTGCCGACACGACGCAGCAGGTGGCCCGCATTGACGCGCACTTGCTGAACCGCCAGGGCGTGGCTCGCCTTTGCTACTGCGGCCCGGTGCTGCACACCCGGCCCGACCGGCCGCACGCCACACGGGAGCCTCTGCAGTTCGGTGCGGAAATGTATGGACACGCAGGGCTCGAGGCCGATCTGGAAGCGCTGCTGCTCTCGCTCGATTGCCTGAAGGCCGCGAAGGTCGGCAATCCCGTCGTGGACATGGCCGACGTTCGCATCGTGCGCTCGCTGCTGGCCGGTGTGCCGGTCGATGGTGCCGCGCTGGCGCGCGTCCATGCGGCGCTTGCAACGAAGGACCGCAGCGAACTCGAAAGCCTCACCAGGGATTTTCCTCAAGCGTCCCGCGAGGGACTACTGGCGCTTCCCGATCTGTATGGTGACGCCACGGTTCTGGATGAAGCCGAGAAGACCTTGCCCGCCAGTCCCATGCTGCGCGAGGCACTGCGAAGCCTGCGGTGGTTGTCAGCCCATCTCGGCGCGACGAAGGCGAAGTTCGACCTGGGTGATTTGCGCGGCTATGCCTACTACAGTGGCGTGCGCTTCGCGATCTACGTGCAGGGCGCCAGTGATGCGCTCGTTCGCGGTGGCCGGTACGACGAAGTGGGTGCTGTGTTTGGCCGCAACCGTCCGGCGGTGGGCTTCAGCCTGGACGTGCGTGAACTTGTGAGCGTCGCGGCACGCCGACCGCTGCGTGCTGCCGTGCGTGCGCCGTGGAGCGAGAACGCAGCGTTGAGTGCCGCCATTGCAGCGCTTCGCGCGAAGGGTGAAACGGTGGTCTGCGTGCTGCCGGGTCACGAAAGTGAAATCGATGAATTCCAGTGCGACCGCGAATTGGTTCAATCCGCGGGCGATTGGGTCGTGAAAGCTATTTGAGATCTTGAGATGAACACAACCAAGGGCCGTAACGTAGTCGTGGTGGGCACCCAGTGGGGTGACGAGGGCAAGGGCAAGCTGGTCGACTGGCTGACCGAGATGGCGCAAGGCGTGGTCCGCTTCCAGGGTGGGCACAATGCAGGCCACACGCTGGTGATCAATGGCGTGAAGACCGCGCTGCACCTGATTCCCAGCGGGATCATGCGGCCGGGCGTGAAGTGCTACATCGGCAATGGTGTGGTTCTGTCGGCCGCCAAGCTGTTCGAGGAAATCGAAGGCCTGGAGAAGGCGGGCGTGGAGGTGCGTTCGCGTCTGCGCATCAGTGAGGCCTGCCCGCTGATCCTGCCGTTTCACGCAGCGCTCGACGTGGCGCGCGAGGCCTACCGCGAAAAGGGCGGCAGCGAGAAGATCGGCACCACCGGTCGCGGCATCGGCCCGGCTTATGAGGACAAGATCGCGCGCCGCGCCCTGCGCGTGCAGGACCTGAAGCATCCGCAGCGCTTCGCCGAGAAACTCAAGGTGCTGCTGGACCTGCACAACCATGTGCTGGTCGAGATCCTGGGTGCGAAGGCCATCGACTACGACACCGTGTTCAATGAAGCGATGAAGCATGCCGAACTGCTGAAGCCCATGATGGCCGACGTCTCCCGCGAGCTGAACGAGGCGCACATCCATGGCGACAATCTGCTGTTCGAAGGGGCGCAGGGCACGCTGCTCGACGTGGACCACGGCACCTATCCGTATGTCACGTCCAGCAACTGCGTGGCGGGCAATGCCGCTGCCGGCTCGGGTGTCGGCCCTGGCATGCTTCACTACATCCTCGGCATCACCAAGGCCTACTGCACACGGGTGGGCGGCGGCCCGTTTCCCACTGAACTCGACTGGGAGAAGCCGGGGACCCCGGGCTACCACATGAGCACCGTGGGCGCAGAGAAGGGCGTCACCACTGGCCGCAGTCGCCGTTGTGGCTGGTTCGACGCCGCGCTCCTCAAGCGTTCGGCGCAGGTCAATGGCCTGTCGGGTCTCTGCATCACGAAGCTCGACGTGCTCGACGGGCTGGAAAAACTCGAGCTGTGCACCGGCTACGAACTGGATGGCGAACACACGGACATCCTGCCGATGGGCGCCGACGAAATCGCGCGCTGCACACCTGTCTACGAAACGCTCGATGGCTGGACCGAAAGCACCGTCGGCGTGACGCAATACGACAAGCTGCCCGTCAACGCGCGCCTTTACCTGCAGCGCATCGAGCAGGTGACCGGCGTGCCGATCGCCATGATTTCCACCAGCCCGGACCGCGATCACACCATCATGATGCGCCATCCGTATCTGGCGGACTGAACCCTTCAACCCCCTTCGCCAACCAACCGCGCCCAGCCAATCAGGAGCCCCAAGCATGCTGACCGAAGACGGCAAACATCTGTACGTGAGCTACGACGAGTACCACAACCTCATCGAGAAGCTCGCCATCAAGATCCACCAGTCAGGCTGGCAGTTCGACACGATCCTGTGTCTGGCACGCGGCGGCATGCGCCCCGGCGACATCCTGAGCCGCATCTTTGACAAGCCACTGGCCATCATGTCCACGAGCTCGTACCGCGCCGACGCGGGCACGGTGCAGGGGCACCTGGACATTGCGCGCTACATCACCACGCCCAAGGGCGACATCGCCGGCCGTGTACTGCTGGTGGACGATCTGGCCGATTCCGGTCATACGCTCAATGCGGTGATCAACATGCTCAAGAACAACTACTCGCCGATCACCGAACTGCGCAGCGCGGTGATCTGGACGAAGGGCCTGTCCACCTTCACTCCGGATTACTCGGTGGAGTTCCTGCCCACCAATCCCTGGATCCATCAACCTTTCGAAGGTTACGACAGCCTCACGCCGGACAAGCTGCTGGCCAAGTGGAAGATCTGAGCACCCAGGCCCGTTCGTCATGCCCGCAAAGACGACATCGACCCAGCTGATCCACCATCCCTACGAGCCGCCCGCCGGCTTCGCCGCGCCGCAGCCGGGCGTGTTCAAGGCATCGACGGTGGTCTTCCCTTCGGTGGCTGCCATGCGCGCGCGCGACTGGAAGTCGCGGCAGGGCTACACCTACGGCCTGCACGGCACGCCGACGACTTTCACGCTGGAAGAACGGCTGTGCGCCCTTGAAGGCGGCAAGCAATGTCTGCTGGTGCCCAGCGGCCTGGCTGCGATTTCGGTCGTCGCGCTCGCGCTGCTCAAGAATGGCGACGAGGTGCTGATCCCCGACAATGCCTACGGGCCCAGCAAGGCCCTGGCAGAAGGTGAGTTGGCGGCGTTCGGCATCACCCATCAGCTCTACGATGCGCTCGATCCGGCGGACTTGGCCGCCCGCATTTCCGATCGCACCCAACTGGTCTGGCTGGAGGCCGCAGGTTCGGTGACCATGGAATTCCCGGACTTGCCGGCGCTCGTGCGCATCTGCCGCGACAAGGGCGTGCTCACCGCGCTGGACAACACCTGGGGTGCGGGGCTGGCATTCGCGCCTTTCGATTTCGGTGCCGTGGAAGCGCGCGTTGGCGTCGACATTTCCGCGCACGCACTCACCAAGTACCCCAGTGGCGGTGGCGACGTGCTCATGGGCAGTGTCATCACGCGTGATGAAGCCCTTCACCTCCGCCTGAAGCTCGCCCACATGCGACTGGGCTTTGGCGTGGGTGCCAACGATGTCGAATCCGTGCTGCGCTCCTTGCCCAGCCTGCCGCTTCGTTATGCGGCGCACGACCGGACGGCACGCGAACTCGCGCATTGGCTGGCCGGCCAGAAAGAAATTGTCCAGGTGTTGCACCCGGCGATGCAGGGCTCTCCCGGGCATGCGCACTGGAGGGCCTTGTGCGCGCATGACGGCGGAGCGGGACTTGCGGCCGGGCTGTTCTCGATCATCCTCGACGAGCGATTCAACCAGGCTCAGGTGGACAGGTTCTGCGATTCGCTGAAGCTTTTCAAGCTCGGCTATAGCTGGGGCGGGCCGGTCAGCCTTGTCGTCCCCTATGAACTTGCGGCCATGCGCCCGCAATGGCCGCCACACATCAGGCGCGGCACGCTGGTACGGTTCTCTGTTGGCCTTGAAACGGTAGATGACCTTCAGGCCGATCTGGCAGAAGCGCTCGGCACGATGGCGTCGTAACGGCCTGTGCCAAAAAAGCAGGCGGCGGCGTGTGCAAGCTGCTAAAGTGCCCTCCACGTTACATGTGAAAGGTCCACTTGGCTACACCCAACTACGGTTACGAAAAGCGCCAGAAAGAACTTGCGAAGAAGCGCAAGAAGGAAGACAAGCTCAAGGCCAAGGCCGACCGCAAGGCTGGCATTGCGCCGGCGGACGAGCAGGATGCCGATGCCGGTGAGCCGTCCGACCTGCCGCCGCCGCCGTCCACCGGCGAGACGCCCTGATCCCGGCAGTCAGCGCAGCAGCTTCCTCAGCTCTGGCCACACGTTGTCCAGCATCATCGGGTGCGCTTCCTCGCGCGGATGAATCCGGTCGGGCTGGAACAGTTTCAGCGGATCCGCGCCATCGGCCACACCCTTCAGGAAGAAGGGCACCACGGCTGCCTTCTGCGCCTTCGCCACTTTCTCGAAGCTGGCCGCAAAGCGGTTGGCATAGTCGGTGCCATAGTTGGGTGGCACCTGCATCCCCACCAGCAGGACGCGCGCGCCGGCCTTCTGTGAGGACTGGGTCATCCAGGTCAGGTTGTCCTCGGTGCTCGCCAGAGGCAGGCCGCGCAGGGCATCGTTACCGCCAAGTTCGATGACCACGACATCCGGCGAATGCTGTTTCAGCAGCGCGGGCAGTCGCGATCGGCCACCCGAGGTCGTGTCACCGCTGATGCTGGCGTTGACCACTTTGGCCGGGATCTTTTCCTGCGCGAGCCGCTTCTCCAGCAACGCGGCCCAGCCTGTGCCGCGGCGCAGCCCGTATTCGGCGCTGAGCGAATCGCCGACGATCAGAATGGTCTTGCCCGCACCGGCGGTCTGCGCCTGTAGCATCGCGGGCTGGAAAATCCCGGCGCACACGAGCGCTACGCCTGCCGCGATAAAGTGGCGCCGACCTGCAACCGAAACAGCCTTCATGCCCGAATCTCCAGTCAATTCCATCATTTCCGTGGAGCACGTCTTCAAATCGGTGAGCGACTCCACAGGCACGCTAGACATTCTGCGCGATATCGATTTCCGTCTGGCACCGAGGGAAACTGCGGCCATTGTGGGTGCCTCGGGCTCCGGCAAGAGCACGTTGCTCTCGATCATTGCGGGACTGGACACGCCCACGCGGGGTACGGTTCGGCTGGATGGCCAGGACCTGTTCTCCATCGACGAGGATGCACGCGCCGCGCTGCGTGCGCAGAAGGTGGGCTTCGTGTTCCAGAGCTTCCAGCTCATGGGCAACCTCACCGCGCTCGAGAACGTGATGCTTCCTCTCGAGTTGGCTGGCCGCAGTGATTCGCGCAAGGCCGCCTCGGACATGCTGGCGCGCGTAGGCCTGTCGGCGCGACTCGGACACTATCCCAAGGTGCTGTCGGGCGGGGAGCAGCAACGCGTGGCGCTGGCGCGGGCCTTCGTCGTCCAGCCATCCGTGTTGCTGGCCGATGAACCGACAGGCAGCCTCGATTTTGCGACCGGCGAGAAAGTCATGGAGCTCATGTTCGACCTCAACCGCGAACTCGGCACCACGCTTGTGCTCGTCACGCACGACCGTGCGATTGCCGCGCGCTGCGAACGTTGCATCACCATCGAAGCGGGTCGCGTCGCAGCCTGAAGCAGCGGGAGGTGTGGCCCGCCGATAATGCGGGGATGTCAGCCCCCAAAGTCCTGTTCGGCTTCCATGCCGTCGGCGTGCGCATGAAGACAGCGCCGCAGTCCATCCTGGAAATCTATTACGAGGCCACGCGCCGCGACGCCCGCATGCGCCAGTTCCTGCAACGTGCGCAGGAAGCAGGCATGAAGCTGGTCGAGGCAGACGGGCTGCGTCTGTCGCGTCTGGCTGGCAGCCATGGTCACCAGGGTGTTGCTGCCCGTGTGCAACCCATGGAGCAGGCGCGTTCGCTGGATGACCTGCTGGATCAACTGGAGGCCGTGCCGCAGGAAGAGGGCGCTCAGCCGCCGCTGTTGCTCGTTCTCGACGGCGTCACAGATCCGCACAACCTCGGTGCCTGCCTTCGCGTGGCGGACGGTGCAGGGGCCCATGCAGTCATTGCGCCCAAGGACCACGCAGCGGGCATCAATGCCACCGTGGCCAAGGTGGCCAGCGGCGCCGCCGAGACGGTGCCTTATTTCATGGTGACGAACCTTGCGCGAACGCTCGGTGAGTTGAAGGAGCGCAACATCTGGTGCATCGGCACGAGCGACGACGCACCGAAAACGATTTATCAGGTGGACCTGCGTGGTCCCGTGGCGCTGGTGCTCGGCGCTGAAGGTGCCGGCATGCGCCAATTGACGCGCAAGACCTGTGATGAACTGGTGAGCATCCCGATGCGCGGCGCGGTGGAAAGCCTCAATGTGTCGGTGAGCAGCGGCGTCTGCCTGTACGAGGCATTGCGCCAGCGAGGCTGATACCAGGTCGCCGTAGATCGGCGGCTACAGGTTCTCTCGCAGCAGCGTGGTGTCGCTGCCGCGGCCGGCCTGCTCGACAAGGCTTCTCAGCAGGGCGGGCGCGTTGTTGCTCACCTGCACGAGCTCCATTTGCCATGCATTCATGAAGCCTGCCTGCACCGTGCCCTGCAGGAACGAGACCATGCCGTCGTAGTAGCCCATGTGGTTCAGGATGCCGATCGGCTTGTCGTGGTAACCGAGTTGCCGCCAGGTCCAGATCTCGAACAGCTCTTCGAAGGTGCCGATGCCGCCGGGCAGGGCAACGAAGGCGTCGGAGCGTTCGCCCATCATGGCTTTGCGTTCGTGCATGGTCTGCACCACGTGGAGTTCGTCACAATCGTTGTTGGCCCATTCCTTCTCGACGAGTGCCTTGGGGATGATCCCGACGACGCGGCCCCCGGCCGCGCGCGTGGCCTGCGCCACTTCGCCCATCAGGCCGTTGCGGCCACCGCCATAAACGAGTTGTCCGCCGTGCGAACCGATCCAGTTGCCGACCAGGCGCGCACATTCGACAAAAGATGCATCCTCCCCGGGGCGTGAGCCGCAGTAGACGCAAACGGAGAAGGCGGGTGTGGTCATGAGACGAGCCGGGTGTAGACGGCGCCGGCCCAGATTCCCGAGCACAGCAACAGGCTCAACAGCACGGCGGCGCTGCCCATGTCCTTCGCGCGCTTGGACAGGTCGTGCCATTCGGGGCCGATGCGATCGATGGCGGTCTCGATGCCCGTGTTGAGTAATTCGACCATCATCACCAGCAGCACGGAACCTGCCAGCAGTCCAATTTCGACCCAGCTTCGTCCCAGCCAGAATGCCAGGGGGATCAGCACGATCGCGGCGATCGCTTCCTGGCGAAAGGCGGTTTCACCCCAGCCGGCCCTGAGGCCTTCGAGCGAATAGCCAGCTGCATGCCAGATGCGCGACAGCCCGGTGCGGGCCTTCTGCGGGTTGACGTGCGGATCGACGCCGGAGCTCTGCGTGGGAACGGTCATATGGCGATTTTCTTGCGGATTGATGACAAACGATCGTGATTCACCGGTCGGTCATCGGCAGCAGTCATCGACTGAGCGGAAGCGAGTGGACGAGCCTCGTTCCTGCCCATGCGTCATGCCAGAACTGTCCGAGCGGGTGGAAACGGCTGAGAACTGCCCAGATCGCGATCCAGCCCAGGATGAGGACGGTGGTCTCGCCGCCGCCCAGATGAAAGGCATGGGCCACAGCCATGGACGGCAGGAACCAGATCCATGCGAGAGCGTAGCGCAGAAGCGCGCGCAGTTGGGTCAGCGGACGGCCCTGGCGGTCGACAATGCGGATGTTCCATGTCTTCATCGCCAGCGTCTGCCCCTTGGCCCAGAACCACGCGAAGTAAACGCCGAAGATGATGAACAGGAAGCCTTGCAGCAGTGGGCGCCGTGCGTCCATGGCGTCGCGCATCTGGCTGAGGGTGCTGAACAGCCAACCGGCGACGAACAGCACTGCGAAAAGCAGCATGCCTTCATACAACCAGCAGGCCATGCGTCGACGCAGGCTGGGTGCGATCAGGGGAGATGGGGCCGCAGCGGATGGCGTTGCGGAAGAAGCCGGGCCCGCGCCGGCGAAAATATCGGTCATCCCCGATTATTGGCTGGAAGCGGGGACGGCTTGTCCTGCGACGGGTTGGCCGGCTTCAGCGGCGCTTTCACGGCCGCTGGTGATCTTGGCCGAATGACGGCTGTCCGGACGGGGCGCGGGCACCGTGGCGAGCTTCTGGGGCGACACAGGCTTGACGGCCACCGCCGCACCCGCCGCCTTGCGGGATGCCCTGGACGCCAATTTGTCCTTCTCTTCGGGGCTGAGTGCCTGATAGGCCTCCCATTTGGCTTTCTTCTCTTGCGCAGGAATCTTGCGCGATTCGCCGAAGTTCAGGCGGGCTTGCGCGCGCTGCTGGGGGTTGAGCGAAACCCAATCCGTCATGCGGCCATGAAGTCGCGCTTGTTCTTCAGGTTGCAGGCTGGCGTAATTGGCGGACAGCGCAATCCACTTGCGTTTTTGGGCCTCGGAAATCGAGCCCCAGACCGATGCGAGCGGCTTCAATGCCGTTTGCTGGCTCCTGCTCAGCTCCGACCAGGCAGGACCTGACGCGACCGCTCTTGCCGGGGCCGCCCTGGTTGCGGCGGCTGACTTCTGGGGCGGATCTGCGGCGAATGCCGGCATGGCGGTCACACCGATGCCCGTGGTCAGGGCCACGACAGCGCACATCGCTGAAGCGCGGGGCAGGACGAAGTAACGGACACGCGGCATGTTTGCGCTCCGGGCTCTCACTCGGGAGTGGCCTGACCGCTTTGCAGGAACTGCACGAAACCGGGGTCGGTATAGGCCGCAGGCGGAAGGTCGTCCGTCAGCAGGGCTGCATCGATCTCGGCGACTTCTGCGGCGCGCTGCTCGGCCTGGACCATGTTGATGGCGACCAGGCCGGCAACCAGCGCGACGATGGGCACAGCGGAGGCCAGGCGTGTCCACCAACCTGGGGCGTCACCACCACCCAGTGCCAGTACCGGGCCGGACGATTGAACGGAAGTCTGCATGGCGGGTGCCAGTGCCAGTGCAGGCCGGCGGCGTTGCGCGACAGCCTGGACGCGGGCAGCGCGCAGGCGTTCGGAAATGTCGTAAGGCAACTCGTTGCTACCGGCTTCGAGGCGCGAGGCGATCCGCCGGGCATAACGCCCTTCGGCGGTCCGATCCTGATGCAGATGGTCATTCATGGTTGTATTCCCCTGGCTTTCAGTGCTTTGCTGAGAGCTTGAACCGCCCGAGAGCAGTGTGTCTTGACGCTACCTTCGGAGCAGCCCATGGCCGCAGCGGTTTCCGCAACGTCCATTTCTTCCCAGTAACGCATCAGAAACGCTTCCCGTTGACGAGTCGGCAGGTCCTGGATCGCGTCCTCGATCAAATGCAATATCTGCGCCCGTCGGGTGGTGTCCTCTGCGCTTTCGCCGATGTCCGAGCCGTCGGATGCCCGGAAGTTTTCCAGGATGTCGAAATTGCTGTCCTCGCCGGGCGACTCGAAATCGCTCATGTTGGAGAACAGGGCACGGCGAGTCTTCTGGCGGCGGAACCAGTCCAGCGTGCAGTTGGAGAGGATCCGCTGGAACAGCATGGGGAGTTCCTGCACCGGCTTGTCGCCGTAGTGCATCGCCAGTTTCATCATGCTGTCCTGGACGATGTCCAGTGCTGCTTCGTCGTCCCGCACGTGGTAGAGCGAGCGCTTGAATGCCCTTTTCTCGACGCTGGCGAGAAAGTCGGCAAGTTCCTGTTCGGTGGCCAAGAGGGGTGCTTCGGGGCGCTTGAGTAGTCGGGGCAGTGGCTGAAAAACACCAGCCAGATGCATTTTTGGCCCGGATTATGGCATCCGCAGGCAAAAAAACGGCGCGATTTCACCGTATGCAATTGTTGCGGTGCCATAATCCGCATTGCAATTCAAAAGGCAAACGGGTCACAGTCCGGCGAGTCACAAGACACGCCCATGGCTTTGGCCTCAAGTCTCGACCTGGCCCCACAAGGGCTCGAGGAAGAGGCACCCAAGGTTTTTCGTCAGAGAAATTCGCAAAGGTTGATCATGGAAATCTCCAAAGCCGAGCTGACCTCGGCAGCCGCCGCTCAGGCGCAAGCATCCGGCCAGACCCAGGAACTCATGGGCGCCGAAATCCTCATCAAATCCCTGCAGGCCGAAGGCGTCAAGTACATCTGGGGTTACCCCGGCGGTGCCGTGCTGTACATCTACGACGCGCTGTACAAGCAGGACACCATGCAGCACGTGCTGGTACGCCATGAACAGGCGGCCGTCCACGCTGCAGACGGATATGCCCGCGCCACGGGTGACGTCGGCGTTGCGCTCGTCACGTCCGGCCCCGGCCTGACCAATGCGGTCACCGGCATCGCCACGGCGTACATGGACAGCATCCCGATGGTGATCATCTCCGGCCAGGTGCCCACACCCGCGATCGGGCTGGATGCCTTCCAGGAGTGCGACACCGTCGGCATCACGCGCCCCATCGTCAAGCACAACTTCCTCGTGAAGGACCCGCGCGATCTGGCCGAGACGATGAAGAAGGCCTTCCACATCGCACGCAGTGGCCGCCCCGGCCCGGTGGTGGTGGACGTGCCCAAGGACGTGTCGTTCAAGAAAGTGCCGTACGAAGGCTACCCCGACAAGGTCGAGATGCGCTCGTACAACCCGGTGCGCAAGGGCCATGGCGGGCAGATCCGCAAGGCGCTGCAATTGCTGCTGACGGCCAAGCGCCCGTACATCTACACGGGCGGCGGCGTGCTGCTGGGCAATGCGTCCAACGAACTGCGCACCCTGGTCGACATGCTCGGCTATCCGGTCACCAACACGCTGATGGGCCTGGGCGCCTACCCGGCCAGCGACCGCAAGTTCCTGGGCATGCTGGGCATGCACGGCACCTGGGAAGCCAACAACGCCATGCAGAACTGCGACGTGCTGCTGGCCGTCGGTGCGCGCTTCGATGACCGCGTGATCGGCAATCCCAAGCACTTCGCGCAGAACGAACGCAAGATCATCCACATTGACATCGACCCGTCGAGCATCTCCAAGCGCGTGAAGGTCGACATCCCGATCGTCGGCGACGTGAAGGACGTGCTGACGGAGCTCATCGCCATGATCCGTGAAAGCTCGGTACGCCCCGACGCTGGCGCGCTGGCCGAGTGGTGGAAATCCATCGAAGCCTGGCGCAGCCGAGACTGCCTCAAGTACGACCGCGACAACCAGGACGTGATCAAGCCCCAGTTCGTGGTGGACACCCTGTGGAACATGACGAAGGACGCCGACACGTACATCACGTCCGACGTGGGTCAGCACCAGATGTGGGCCGCGCAGTACTACCGCTTCGACGAGCCGCGCCGATGGATCAATTCCGGCGGTCTCGGCACCATGGGCGTGGGCATTCCCTATGCGATGGGCATCAAGCTCGCCAAGCCGCAGGCCGAGGTGTTCTGCATCACTGGCGAAGGCTCGGTGCAGATGAACATCCAGGAACTGGCCACCTGCCGGCAGTACGACACGCCGATCAAGATCTGTTCGCTGAACAACCGCTATCTGGGCATGGTGCGCCAGTGGCAGGAGATCGAGTACTCCGGTCGCTACAGCCACAGCTACATGGATTCGCTTCCCGACTTCGTGAAGCTGGCCGAGGCCTATGGCCACGTTGGCATGCTGATCGAGCGGCCGCAGGACGTGGAGCCGGCGCTGCGTGAAGCACGACGCCTGAAGGACCGCACGGTGTTCCTCGACTTCCGGACGGACCCGACGGAGAACGTCTTCCCGATGGTCCAGGCGGGCAAGGGCATCACCGAGATGCTGCTCGGTTCGG
Organism: Variovorax sp. VNK109; assembly: GCF_049445855.1. Classification (NCBI taxonomy): domain Bacteria; kingdom Pseudomonadati; phylum Pseudomonadota; class Betaproteobacteria; order Burkholderiales; family Comamonadaceae; genus Variovorax; species Variovorax sp. VNK109. The sequence goes on from NZ_JBMSDV010000002.1 coordinate 576,904, forward strand.
AGGATCTCTGAACGTTCGGATCGTGGCCGCGTAACGCGCAAGCAACCCGGCCTTCCCCTTGACGAATCTATTGGCTGCCAAGCCGCACGGTTACCGCCGTGCGGGGAGGGCACCGAAAAGAGGAATCACATTTCATGAAACACATCATTGCTGTCTTGCTGGAGAACGAGCCCGGCGCTCTTTCCCGCGTGGTGGGCCTGTTCTCGGCCCGTGGCTACAACATCGAATCGCTCACCGTGGCGCCGACCGAGGACCCGAGCCTCTCGCGCATGACCATCCAGACCACGGGGTCCGACGACGTTATCGAGCAGATCACCAAGCACCTGAACCGGCTCATCGAAGTCGTGAAAGTGGTGGACCTCACCGAAGGTTCGTACACCGAGCGCGAACTCATGATGGTGAAGGTGCGCGCTGTCGGCAAGGAGCGCGAGGAAATGAAGCGCATGGCGGACATCTTCCGCGGCCGCATCATCGACGTCACCGAGAAAAGCTACACCATCGAGTTGACGGGCGACCAGGCGAAGAATGACGCCTTCCTCGTGGCGATCGATCGCGGCGCGATCCTCGAGACGGTGCGCACCGGCGCCAGCGGCATCGGTCGCGGCGAACGCATCCTGCGCGTCTGAGAACGACGCCGACCTGTTCCAATCCACTCACCAAAACCACCAATCAATCCCAAGGAGATTCCATGAAGGTGTTCTACGACAAGGACTGTGACCTGAGCCTCATCAAAGGCAAGCAAGTCACGATCATCGGTTACGGCAGCCAGGGCCATGCCCACGCCCAGAACCTGAACGAAAGCGGCGTGAAGGTCACTGTCGGCCTGCGCAAGGGCGGCGCGAGCTGGTCCAAGGCCGAAGGCGCCGGCCTCGCGGTCAAGGAAGTGGCCGAAGCCGTGAAGTCGGCAGACGTTGTCATGATCCTGTTGCCCGACGAACAGATCGCCAATGTCTACAAGAACGACGTGGCCCCGAACATCAAGCAGGGCGCATCGCTCGTGTTCGCGCACGGCTTCAACGTGCATTACGGTTTCGTGCAGCCGCGCGCCGACCTTGACGTGTGGATGGTCGCGCCCAAGGCACCTGGCCATACCGTGCGCAGTACCTACACGCAAGGCGGCGGCGTGCCCCACCTCGTGGCCGTGCACCAGGACAAGACCGGCAAGGCCCGTGACCTGGCCCTGTCGTACGCGATGGCCAACGGTGGCGGCAAGGCCGGCATCATCGAAACCAACTTCCGCGAAGAAACCGAGACCGACCTGTTCGGCGAACAAGCGGTTCTGTGCGGCGGCACGGTCGAGCTGATCAAGGCCGGTTTCGAGACGCTGGTGGAAGCCGGCTACGCACCGGAAATGGCGTACTTCGAATGCCTGCACGAACTCAAGCTGATCGTCGACCTGATCTATGAAGGCGGCATCGCCAACATGAACTACTCGATCTCCAACAACGCCGAGTACGGCGAGTACGTCACCGGCCCGCGCATCGTGACCGACGAAACCAAGGCCACGATGAAGAAGGTGCTGCGCGACATCCAGACGGGCGAGTACGCCAAGAGCTTCGTGCTGGAAAACGCTGCCGGCGCGCCGACGCTCATCAGCCGCCGCCGCCTGAACGCCGAACATCAGATCGAGGTGGTCGGCGAGAAGCTGCGCGCGATGATGCCGTGGATCAAGAAGAACAAGCTGGTCGACCAGACCCGCAACTGAGTTTCCCGATCTGCGCGAGTCGGTCGTGCATCGAAAAAAAAGGCCACCTTCGGGTGGCCTTTTTGCTGACAGCGCCAAGGGTTTCAGGGCATCTTCGCTCGCTTACACTTGTCCCCATGAAACCGGACGATCTTTCCATGCCCGATGCAAGCCGTGACGTGGCGGACTCCCAGCCCGATGAGCTGGAGACCGTCGTGGTGCGCAAGCGCCGCAAGGGCATCTACATCCTGCCCAACCTCTTCACGCTGGCGGCATTGTTCGGTGGCTTCTACGGCATCGTGATGGCCATGAACGGTCGCTTCGATATGGCGGCCATCGGCATCTTCAGCGCGATGGTGCTCGACAGCCTCGATGGCCGCGTCGCACGCATGACCAACACGCAAAGCGCGTTCGGCGAGCAGATGGATTCCCTGGCGGACATGGTGTCGTTCGGTGCCGCGCCGGCATTGATCGCCTACGAATGGGCGCTCAAAGGCGTGGGCCGCTGGGGCTGGATTGCGGCATTCGTCTATTGCGCCTGCGCGGCGCTGCGTCTGGCACGCTTCAACGTGAACACCGGCGTCGTCGACAAGCGCTATTTCCAGGGTCTGCCTTCGCCGGCTGCTGCTGCGCTCGTGATCGGTTTCATCTGGATCATGACGGAGCTGGAGATCAAGGGTTACGAAGCCGAGTGGTACATGTTCTTCATCGCCCTGTACGCGGGGCTGACCATGGTGACCAACGTGCCGTTCTACAGCTTCAAGGACGTGCACATGAAGAAGAGCGTGCCGTTTGCCGTCATCGTGCTCATTGCGCTCGTGATCGCCATCATCAATATCCATCCGCCGACCGTACTGTTCGGCCTGTTCGTGATCTACGGCGTGAGCGGCTATGTGATCTACGGCTGGCGCAAGGCCAAGGGCCTGCAGACCAGCGTGATCAGCACGTCCACCGACGAACCCGACGAACGCGGGCTTCACAAGTAGGGCTCATGGAGAACCCGTAGAAGGGCTCTCCGTTTCTTGTGCTACATTTGCCGCCATGAACCGAATTTCGCTGGCACTACTGCTATCCCCCGACGGGCGGAGACGGTAGCGCGCGCGCAATCCAGAACCACAAAGGCCCGTATGCACCCGCAACGGGCCTTTTGTTTTGTGCGTCCGTTTTTCGATGTTGCGGGGTTCGATCAGGAAATAACAGGAGTTCCCAGATGACCGACAAATTGATCATTTTCGACACCACCTTGCGCGACGGCGAGCAGTCGCCGGGCGCTTCGATGACCAAGGACGAGAAGCTGCGCATCGCGCGGCAACTGGAGCGTCTGAAGGTCGATGTGATCGAGGCCGGCTTCCCGGCCAGCTCGAACGGCGATTTCGAGGCCGTGCAGTCGATCGCCGCAGCGATCAAGGATTCCACCATCTGCGGCCTTTCGCGCGCCAATGACCGCGACATTGCCCGCGCCGCTGAAGCGCTCAAGCCCGCCAACAGGGCCCGCATCCACACCTTCATCGCGACGTCGCCGCTGCACATGGAGAAGAAACTGCGCATGACGCCTGATCAGGTGTTCGAGCAGGCCAAGCTCGCGGTGCGCTTTGCGCGCAACCTCGTGGATGACGTCGAGTTCAGTCCCGAAGACGGCTATCGCAGCGACGTGGACTTCCTCTGCCGCGTGCTCGAGGCCGTGATCAAGGAAGGCGCCACGACGCTGAACATTCCCGACACGGTGGGCTATGCGATCCCCGAGTTGTACGGCGACTTCATCAAGACGCTGCGCGAGCGCGTTCCCAACAGCGACAAGGCCATCTGGTCGGTGCATTGCCACAACGACCTGGGCATGGCGGTGGCGAACTCGCTGGCCGGCGTGAAGATCGGCGGTGCGCGCCAGGTGGAGTGCACGATCAACGGGCTGGGCGAGCGCGCGGGCAATTGCTCGCTCGAGGAAATCGTGATGGCCGTGAAGACCCGCAAGGACTATTTCGGGCTGGACCTGAACATCGATCCGCAGCACATCGTCGCGGCCAGCCGCATGGTGAGCCAGACGACAGGCTTCGTGGTGCAGCCCAACAAGGCCGTGGTCGGCGCGAACGCTTTCGCGCACGCCTCCGGCATCCACCAGGACGGCGTGCTCAAGGCGCGGGACACCTACGAAATCATGCGCGCGGAAGACGTGGGCTGGACGGCCAACAAAATCGTGCTGGGCAAGCTCAGCGGCCGCAACGCTTTCAAGCAGCGCCTGCAGGAACTCGGTGTGCAACTCGACAGTGAAGCCGAAGCCAACGTGGCGTTCGCCAAATTCAAGGAACTCGCAGACCGCAAGAGCGAAATCTTCGACGAAGACATCCTCGCGCTGGTGAGCGACGAGTCGGTCACGAGCGAAAAAGAGCAGTACGGTTTCGTGTCGCTGTCACAGCACAGCGAGACCGGCGAGCGGCCCCATGCGCGCATCGTTTTCACCGCTGACGGCAAGGAAGTCAGCGCGCAATCGGACGGCAACGGCCCTGTCGACGCATCCCTGAAAGCCATCGAAACACACGTCAAAAGCGGTGCAGAGATGGTGCTCTATTCCGTGAATGCCATAAGCGGTTCAACGGAGAGCCAGGGAGAAGTGACAGTCCGCTTGCAGAACTCCGGCCGGGTGGTGAATGGGGTGGGCGCAGACCCTGACATCGTGGTCGCATCGGCGAAGGCTTATCTCAGTGCTCTCAACAAGTTACAGAGCAAAGCTGACAGGGTGGCCGCGCAAGGATAAGGGTAAACCCTTATAACGACTTTACACTTTTAAGAAAGCCGCGCAAGTAATTGATATTGCGCGGCTTTTTTTCTTTCGTTAAACTCGCGGCGTCAACCTGCCTGGAGATCCCACATCATGCAAGCTTCATTTGCTTCCAAACCGGTCAACGCACTGAGATTTTGGTTGCAAATGCTCGCAGTTTGCACGTTCATTCTGGCGCTGGTTTCGCTGCCTGAAGCCCATGCCGCCGCTGCCAAGCGCAAGGTAACGGTCGTCAAGAAAAAGCCGCAGACCACGGTTGCCAAGCGCAAGACCGTGAGGTCAGCGCCGGTGGCCATCCGCAACAAGAAGGCCATCGTCAAGGTTTCAGCACCGCCGCGTCCTTCTTATGGCCAGATTGCCGGCCTGCACAACACGCAGGACGATCTCGACCTCAAGTCGAGCGTGGCCCTGGTGATCGACCAGGACACCAACGAGGTCCTGTTCAGCAAGAACGACCAGGCTGTGCTTCCAATTGCCTCGCTGACCAAGCTGATGACCGGCTTGCTCGTGAGCGAAGCGAAGCTGCCGATGGACGAGATGATCACCATCACGCAGGCCGATGTCGACACCGAGAAGGGCAGTCGCTCGCGCCTTCGCGTGGGCACCACGCTCAGCCGCGGCGAACTGATGCACCTGGCGCTGATGTCCAGCGAGAACCGGGCTGCTCACGCGCTGGGCCGTACCTATCCGGGTGGCCTCGAGGTGTTCGTGAATGCGATGAACGCCAAGGCGCAGACGCTGGGCATGCGCGACACGCGCTATGTCGAGCCCACGGGCCTGTCCAGCCGCAACCAGTCCAGCGCGCACGATCTGGCAACGCTGGTCGGCGTGGCCTACAACGATCCGATGCTGCGCGACTATTCCACGTCGCCGGACCATGAGGTGATGGTTGGCAAGCAGACGCTGCAGTACAACAACACCAACCGCCTCGTGAAGAATCCGTCGTGGGACATCGGCCTGCAGAAGACGGGCTACATCAGTGAAGCCGGCCAGTGCCTTGTGATGCAGGCCAAGATCGCCGGCCGCAAGCTGATCATGGTGTTCCTGGATTCCGCCGGCAAGCTGAGCCGTCTTGGCGATGCCGAGCGCGTGCGCCGCTGGGTCGAAGCGAATCCTGCGCCGGCCCTCCCGGCGACGCCGCTGCCCGTGCCCGTGGTTGCGCGTCAGGTCAACGGCTGATTCTTCTTTGAAGCCGGGGTTCAACGGCCGGGCGTGAAGCCCAGCGCGCCTGAAATCTCGTCCGCGGTCGACTGCAGCTTGGGCAGCCAGCCTTCGTCCAGACGGTCGGCTGGGGCCGAGATCGACAGGCCTGCCACCAGCTTTCCCTGATCGTCATAGATGCCGGCGGCCATGCAGCGGACGCCCAACTCCAGTTCTTCGTTGTCGCGCGCCAGTCCGTACTGGCGTGCCTTCGACAATTCGCGTTCGAGCACGGGCAACTGCGTGATGCTGTTTCGGGTATGGCCGGCCAGGCCGGTGCGCGTGGCGTAGGCGCGCACGCGTTGCGGATCGTCTGCGGCGAGGAACAGCTTGCCGGTGGACGTGAGGTGCAGCGGCGCACGGCCCCCGATGGCCCGCACCACCTGCATGCCGGAGCGCTCGCTGTAAGCGCGCTCGATGTAGACGATCTCGTCGCCCTGGCGCATGCTGAGATTCACCGGTTGCTGGATCTGCTTGTGCAGTTCGCGCATGGGCAGCAACGCGGCATCACGTACGTTCAGCCGGCCCTTCACCAGATTGCCAAGCTCCAGCAGGCGCATGCCCAGGCGGTAGCTGCCGGCCTCGGGCCGGTCGACGAAGCGGCCGACGGCCAGGTCATTGAGGATGCGATGGGTGGTGGAGGGGTGCAGGCCGGTTTTCTCGCTGATCTCCTTGAGCGAGACGGCATCCTCGCGCGAGGCGAGAACGTCGATGAGGGAGAACATCCGCTCGATCACCTGGATGGTCGGCGTGGCGGCGACGCTGGAATCAGCTTTTCTCATGAGAAGGGCCCGTACTGCAGACGAGTCGGATTTTACTTTATGAAATGCCGGCGTGCGCGGATCGACGCAAAGCAATCCGAATTCATTACGCGGGGCTGTCCTGGACGTCCTGCGCGCGCCATTGTCCGTCGCGCAGCACTTCACTCGGCCTGAAGCGCGACTTGTAGTTCATCTTCGGGCTCGCCTCGATCCAGTAGCCGAGGTAGACGTAAGGGAGCTTGAGCTGGCGTGCCTGCTCGATCTGCCACATCACGCTGTAGGTGCCGTAGCTGGCTTGGGGCTCGGGTTCGTAGAAGGTGTAGACCGCCGAGATGCCGTCGTTGAGCACGTCCAGGATGGACACCATGCGCAGCGCACCCGGCGAACCGTCCTCGCGTGTCTCGCGGAATTCCACCAGCCGTGAATTCACCCGGCTCTGCAGGAGGAACTGGGTGTACTGGTCGATGCTGTCATGGTCCATGCCGCCGCCGGAGTGGCGGCCGTTCTGGTAGCGCAGGTAGAGGTGGTAGTGCTCCGGCACGAAGCAGAGTTTGAGCACGCGCACCTGCAGGTTCGAATGCTGCGCCAAGGCCCTTCGCTGGCTGCGGCTGGCCCTGAATTGCGAAGCCACTACGCGCAGGGGCACGCAGGCCTGGCAGCCGTCGCAATAGGGTCGATACGTGAACATGCCACTGCGACGGAACCCGCTGGTCACGAGGTCGGAGTACGCATCGTTGTGGATGAGATGGCTGGGCGTTGCAACCTGGGACCGTGCCTGTCGCCCCGGCAGATAGCTGCAGGGGTAGGGTGCAGTCGCATAGAACTGCAGTGTCTGTAGCGGCAGGTCCTTGAGGTGCGTCACGTCTGCGGGTGGCGGAGTGCAGAAAGTTCGTCCCAGTATACGGGCTCGAAGCGCCATGGGAAGGGTTGTGCCTTTGTGCTGTCGGCCAGACCCGACACGAAGTCGGCCCGGGGGATTTCGCGCGCGCCCAGCGAGGCGAGATGCCGCGTGTTCTGCTGGCAGTCGATCCGGTCCACGCCGTGGCGCAGGCACAGCGCGACCAATGCGGACAGGGCGATCTTGGACGCGTCGGTGCGGCGCGCGAACATGGACTCCCCGAAGACGGCGCGACCCAGTGCCACGCAGTAGAGACCACCGACGAGTTCATCGTCGATCCATGTCTCCACGCTGTGCGCGCTGCCGGCGGCATGAAGCGCTTCGTAAGCCTGGATCATGTCCTCCACGATCCAGGTTCCCGACTGGCCTTCGCGCGGGCTTTGGGCACAAGCGCGCACGACCTCACCGAAGGCGGTATCGATCCGCAATTCGCAGCCCGGTGTCTGGGCGAAGCGATGCAGCGCCTTGCGCAGCGAACGGTGCAGCCGGAACTCGGATGGGTGCAGCACCATCCGGGGGTCGGTGCTCCACCAGAGGATGGGTTGCCCTTCACTGAACCACGGGAAGATGCCCTGCGAATACGCGGCGCGCAGCGTCGGCACGTCCAGCACCCCGCCGGCCGCGAGCAAGCCGGGCGCGGGCGTGCTCGCACCCCACGCACGCGAGGGCGGGGGGAAAGGTTGCGATGGTTCGAGCCAGGTGAGCTTCATGCAAATCCGGACATTCCTGCGGTGATTGTCCGGGCAGTGGCAATCGTACGCGCGACCTGATAGCGTCGACCACCGTCATGAAAGATATCCGGTGAAAGAAAAGCTGGGGGCGCTCCGTTTCGTGCTGCTCGCCATCCTGATGTGGAGCGCGGGCGCCATGTTCGCTGCGGTCTGGATGTGGCTGTTCGGCTTTCACCTCACGAGCTTCCAGGCCAAGCTGCTGGTGATCGTGTTCGGCGTGCTGGGGCTGGTGTTCGGCCTCGTGCAGGTGGCGCGCGGCCGGGTCCATGGCGATGGTGGAGAGCAGGGCGGGAGTAACTGATACGCCCGGGATGCCGGAACGCCTGAACGCCGCCCGCAACTTACTCGCGGAGTTCGCGGATCGGGCAGGCGGCGCGGATGATCCGCTGCGTCGGGTTGGGTTCGACATCCAGGAAGAGCATCTGGCGTGTCGGGCCGACAGAGTAGTCGGTCGTGACGTGTGACGTGCCCTGCCACAGCGGCTGGCTGAAAAACTCACCCCAGAGATATTTGGCGGTGCGCTTGCCGCAGTCGATCTGCACGCGGGCGTTGTACGAACGGTAGGGCACGCCCTCCCAGTTCCTGCGTTCGGCCGAGCGGCTGATGCGCAGCTTCATGATGCGGCCGGCTTCGTTCACTTCGACCGGCACCGGATCCACCTGGATGGTGTTGACGTTCGGATCCTTCTCGGAACCCATGACTGTGAACCATACCGTCTGCGCGCGGCCCGAAAGGGCAGCAACGCACAGGCACAGACCCACCAACCATTTGTTCATTGAACCCCCGTCGTTGTTTGGCATTTCGAGCCGACTTGTCGCGCGATTGTCGCAAAACCAGCGACAAAAGTCGTGCGCAAAGAAGCAATTTCAATGCCCTGGTTGTGACGGGCCCGGATTCGCCAGCCGTCAGACGCCCAGATGCTGCTCCAGCATGGCGGGCTGGGCCACCAGTTCGGCCGTCGACCCGGCGTAGACCACTTGCCCCTTGACCAGGATGACGTTGCGGTCGGTGATCCGGGTGACGTGCTTCCAGTTCTTGTCCACGATGACGCTGCTGATGCCGGTCTCGCGGATCAGTCCGCAGATGCGCCAGATCTCGCGGGCGATCAGCGGGGCCAGGCCTTCCGTCGCCTCGTCGAGGATCAGCACGTCGGGGTTGGTCATCAGCGCGCGGCCGATGGTCAGCATCTGCTGCTCGCCGCCGCTGAGCTGCTGGCCGCCGTGGCCCAGCCGCTCCTTGAGGCGGGGAAAGGTCTCCAGAACGCGTTCGTAGGTCCAGTCGCGCTGGCCGCGCGTGCCGGTGCGGGCCGCCATCTGCAGGTTCTCGACTACGCTCAGGTTGCCGAAAATGCCGCGGCCTTCGGGCACGTAGGCGATGCCCAGCTGCGCCACCTCATAGGGCGGACGGTGCGTCATGTCACGCCCGGTGATGCGCACCTGTCCGCTGCGTGGTTTGACCAGACCCATGATGCTCTTGAGCAGCGTGCTCTTGCCCATGCCGTTGCGGCCCATGAGGCCGATGGTCTCGCCGCGCGCGACGGAGAAGTCGACGCCACGCAGCACATGGCTCGCGCCGTAGTAGGTGTTGAGGCCCGTCGCCTCGATCAGCATCTCAGCCATGGTGAGCCTCCTCCTCGCCGAGATAGGCGGACTGCACACCCGCATCGGCACGCACGGCAGCGGGCGCGCCGCTGGCGATGACCTGGCCGTTGACCATCACCGTGAGGTGATCGGCCAGCGCGAACACGGCGTCCATGTCGTGCTCGACGAGCATCATCGCGTGCTCCTGCTTCAGGCGCAGCAGCAGCGCAACCATGCGTTCGGCTTCGGCGACACCCATGCCGGCCAGCGGCTCGTCCAGCAGCAGCACCTGCGGCTGCGTGGCCAGCGTCATGGCGATCTCGAGCTGGCGCTGTTCGCCGTGGCTGATGGTGCCGGCGATCGCGTCGCGTCGCGCCGTCAGGCCTGCGAGTTCGATGGCACGCCCGGCGCGCTCGCGTGTCGGCGCGAAACTGTCGGCGCGATGCAGCCAGCGCAGCGCATGCGGTGCGCGCGATTGCGCGGCGAGCTGCACGTTGTCCCACACGGTGAAGGGCGCGAAGATGTTCGTCTTCTGGTAGCTGCGGCCAAGGCCCTTGCGCGAGATGGCGTCGGGCTTGATGCCGGTGATGTCATGACCACCGAGCGTGACCTGCCCCGAGGTCGGTGCGATGTCACCGGACAGCAGGTTCGTCAGCGTCGACTTGCCGGCACCGTTGGGACCGATGACGGCATGGATGCGGCCACGCCACAGGTCGAGCGACACGTCGTTCACGGCAGCCAGCCCACCGAAACGCTTGGTCAGGTTGCGCGCGACGAGCAGGACTTCAGATGCCGTGTCAGTCATGCGACACCTCCTTGTCTGCGGACGGCGCACGCCGCTGCGTGATCTGCTGCACCAGACCAAGCAGACCGCGCGGCGCCAGCAGCACCACCAGCACAATGAAGCTGCCCATCCACAACTGCCAGTGCTTGCCGGTGTTGAAGCTGCCGATGGCCGGCAGGTCCTTGAAGACGTGCAGCAGGTACTCGAAGGCAAATGCGCCGACGATCGCGCCCGCGAAGTTGCCCATGCCGCCGAGGATGACCATCATGATCGCGTGCGCGCTCATGTGGAAACCCATCAACTCGGGGTTCACGAAGCCCGTCTGTGCACCCCAGAGGTAACCCGCAAGACCCGCCAGCGCGCCGGCCAGCGTGAACGCCGAGAGCTTGTAGCCGAAGGTGCTGAAACCGATGGCGCGCATGCGGTGCTCGTTCACGCGGATACCTGCGAGCGTGCGACCGAATGGACTCCACAGCAGGCGTCGCAGGAACACGTAGATCAGTACAAGCAGCGCGAGCACGAAGTAATAGAAGACGCGCTTGTTCTCCAGGTCGAACGCCAGCCATCCGAAGATGGACGCGTCGGGCCGGAAGTTGATGTACAGACCGTCGGAGCCGCCCAGCACCTTGTTGTCGAAGAACAGGTAGAAGATCATCTGGGCGAAAGCCATCGTCACCATGATGAAGTAGATGCCGTGCGTGCGCACCACGAAGAATCCGATGATGAGCGCCACGGCTGCCGAGGCCAGCACCGCGACGGGCAGTGTCCACCAGAGGCTGACCGGTTCACCCTGCGGCGTGAGGAAGGCGAGGGCGTAACCGGCCACGCCGAAGTACGCCGCATGACCGAGCGAGACGAGGCCCGTCACGCCCTGAAGCAGGTCCAGGCTCATCGCGAAGATCGCCAGGATCATCATGCGCGCGACCATTTGCGTGTAGAAATCGCTGCCCACGAACGGGAAGGCTGCCAGGGCGATCAAGCCCAGCACCATGACGAACTGCACGCTGCGCGGCAGCTGCTCGAGATTTGCGCGGGGACTGCTCATTGCCGGAACAAGCCTTCAGGCTTCCAGAGGAGAACCGCTGCCATCAGCATGTACACGAGCATGCCCGCCACCGAAGGCAGCAGCACCTTGCCGAAGGTATCGACCAGGCCGACGAGCAGCGCGGCGATGAGTGCGCCACGCACCGAGCCGATGCCACCGATGACGACGACCACGAAACACATGATCAGCACCTGCGAACCCATGTTCGGGTAGACGCTGGAAATCGGCGCGGCGATCATGCCGGCCACCGTGGCCAACGCCACGCCCAGCGCGAACACGATCGCATGGATCAGCTTGATGTTGATGCCCAGCGCCTCGGCCATGTCGCGGTTGAACGCGCCGGCGCGGATCTTCATGCCCAGTCGCGTCCTGGCGATGAGAAGGTACAGGCCGATGGCCAGTACGATGCAAAGCCCCGACATGAAGAGCCGGTACACCGGGTACGACAGCGTGTCGGTCAGCGGGATCGACGCGGAGAGCAACGAGGGAATTTCCACGCCGTGTACGTCGTCGCCCCACAGCAGAGAACGGACTTCCTCGAAGATGTAGATGAGGCCGAAGGTCAGCAGCACCTGGTCCAGGTGATCGCGCTTGTAGAAGTGGCGGAACAGCAGCCATTCGAGTGCGAGCCCGAACACCACCGACAACGCCGCACCAAGCACGATGGCCACGGCAAGGTTGCCCGTCATGCTGGAGAGCGACCACGCGAGGTAAGCGCCCAGCATGTAGAAGCTGCCGTGCGCGAGATTGACCACGCCCATGATGCCGAAGATCAGCGTCAGGCCGGCGGCCAGCATGAACAGCAGCAGGCCGTACTGCACGCTGTTGAGTATCTGAATCAGGAAGTTCGCTAAATCCATGAACCTGTCGGGCCAACTCATCCACACAAAAAAAACGGCGGACCGCATCCGCCGTCACTGACATCGCATGCAGCCCGGAGGCTGCATGCCTCGTTGCGATGGGCTCAGCCCATGCGGCAACCGGCACCGGAGTCGGCCAGCGCCTTGGCGGCCACGCCGATCACCTTGTTCTCCTTGTTCTCGACCACGCGCAGGTACATGTCCTGCACGGGGTTGTGCGACTTGCTCATCGTCCACTTGCCGCGCGGGCTGTCAATGGTGGCGGACTCCATTGCCTTGTACAGCGCGGCCTTGTTGTTCAGGTCGCCCTTGACCGCAGCGGCGCCCTGCACCAGCAGCAGGCCGGTGTCGTAGCCCTGCACCGAGTACACGTCGGGTTGCATGCGGAACGCCTTCGCGTATTCCAGGCGGAACTGCTTGTTGCGCGGCGTGTCCAGCGAATCGCTGTAGTGCATCGTGGTGATGATGCCGTCGGCCGCAGGGCCGGCTGCATCGAGCACGCCTTCGGTGAGGAAGCCCGAGCCGTACAGCGGGATCTTGCCCTTGAGGCCTGCAGCCGCGTAGTCACGGATGAACTTGGCGGCGCCGCCGCCTGCGAAGAAGCAGGCCACGGCATCCGGCTTGAGCGCAGCGATCTCGGTGAGCAGCGCCTGGAACTCGACGTTGGGGAAGGGCAGGCCCAGTTCCTTGACGATGGTGCCGCCTGCCTTGGTGTAGCTTTCCTTGAAACCTTCGAAGGCTTCGTCGCCGGCCGCGTACTTCCAGGTGATCCACACCGCCTTCTTGTGGCCCTTGGCCACCATGGCCTGGCCCAGCGCGAGCGTGGGCTGCGAATTGGTGAAGCTGGTGCGGAACACATTGGGCGCGCACAGCGCGCGCGTGGCTGCATGCACGCCGGCGTTGGGGATGAGGTTGAGCACGCCCGAGTCGCGCGCGACCTTCTGGATGCCCATCTGCACGCCCGAGTGCACCGTGCCGATCAGCACGTCCACCTTGTCGCGCTGCACCAGCTTGTTGGCGTTCTCGATGCCCTTGGACGGCTCGGACTCGTCGTCCACCTTGAACCATTCGATTTCGCGACCCCCGAGCTTGCCGCCCTTTTCATCGATGGCCATGCGCACGCCGTTCTCGATGGCAACACCCAGTTGAGCGAAGGTGCCGGTGTAGGGCAGCATGAAACCCACCCGCACCTTGTTGCCTTGTGCACGCACGATCTGCGGCAGAAGCAAGCCGGTGGAAGCGGCGCCGATGACGGCGGCGCTGCGGGTGAGGACGAGTCGGCGAGAGGTCATGGTTGTCTCCTTTTAATTTAGGCTTGAAGCAAATCTAACGCAGGACTTTTGTGCAACGCCACATGATTTACCCCAATGAAAGCGCGCTTACCGCGCCTGCGCACGCAAACGGAATCGCTGGATCTTGCCGGTCGCGGTCTTGGGCAGTTCGTTCACGAACTCGATCCATCGCGGGTACTTGTACGGCGCGAGCTGGTTCTTCACATGCACCTTCAGATCTTCGGCTGTCGCCGTCTGGCCGGGCTTGAGTACCACATAGGCCTTGGGCTTCACGAGCTCGTCGGTGTCGGCAACGCCGATGACGGCAGCCTCCAGCACGCAAGCATGCGTCATCAGCGACGCCTCGACCTCGAACGGGCTCACGTAAATGCCGCCGACCTTGAGCATGTCGTCGCTGCGACCGCCGTAGGTGTAGTAGCCGTCCTTGTCCCGTGTGTACTTGTCGCCGCTGCGCGTCCATTCGCCGGCGAAGGTCTGCTTGGTTTTCGCGCGGTTGTTCCAGTACATCAGCGCCGACGTGGGGCCACTGATCTGCAGTTCGCCGATCTCGCCATCGCCGCAGACCTGACCGTCGTCACCCACGATGCGTAGCTGATAGCCCGGCACCGCCATGCCCGTCGTGCCGTAGCGCACCTGGCCCGGCCGGTTGGACAGGAAGATGTGCAGCATTTCGGTGGAGCCGATGCCGTCGAGGATCTCGCAGCCGTATTCGCCCGTCCACTTCTTGCCGATCTCGGCGGGCAAGGCCTCGCCTGCGCTGGTGCACACGCGCAGGTTGAGTTCGGCCTTCTTCGGCCGTGCGGCATCCGCGAGCAGGCCCGCGAACAATGTGGGCACGCCGTAGAACACGGTGGGCTGGTATTTCTTCAGCACGTCGAACACGTCAGCCGGGGTCGGGCGTGCGGGCAGCAGCACGGCTGTGGCGCCCACGCTCATGGGGAACGTGAGCCCGTTGCCCAGGCCGTAGGCGAAGAAAAGTTTCGCGGCGGAATAGACGACATCGTCCTCGCGGATGCCGAGAATGGCGCGGCCATAGAGTTCGGCCGTCTGGATCAGGTGGCTGTGCAGATGCACCGTGCCCTTGGGCGTGCCGGTCGAGCCGCTCGAATAGAGCCAGAAGCAGGCTTCGTCGGCGCAAGTCGGCGTCACTTCGGGCGTTGCCGGCGCAGCTGCGACGAGACCCGCAATGCTCTGGTGCTTGCCCGCATCCATCGTGCCGCCGACGATGACGGTCTTGAGCGAGCGCACGTCGGCCAACCAGGGCTCGAACTGCGCGAGCAGGGCGTCCGACACGATGAGCGCCTGCGCACGCGAGTCGCGCGCCATGAACTCGAAGTCCTTCGCCGTCAGCAACGTGTTCGCCGCGACGGGTACCACGCCCGCCAGAATGCTGCCGAGGAACGCAACCGGCCACTCCAGCGTGTCGAGCATCGCGAGCAGCACGCGGCTCTCGCGCTCGATGCCTTGTACACGCAACGCATTGGCAAAGCGGTGCGCCCGCTCGCTGAGTTGCGCGTAGGTGAGCGTCTCGCCGGAGATGGCGTCGATGAAGGCGACCTTGCTGCCGCGCGTCGCATTGCGCGCCAGCAGGTCATGCGCGGCGTTGAACTCGCGCGGAATTTCTACATGGGGCGGACTGACGCTATGGTCCGCTCGGCTGATCTGCATGCTGTCTCCATCCGGGGTCTTGTTCTCGAAGCGGGTTGCCCTGGTTTTTATCGGCAGGCCCGCGGCATTCTTCGTTTCAGGTCATGCGGGCGTTCCGGCCAGCGCCAGCGCGAGCCACTCGCGGCACCACTCGGTGCCTTCGGTTTCGGCCAGCGTGCCGGCGCTCGCGTCATGGCACCAGACTTCGCCGATGCGATGTGCGCCCAACCCCTGCAGGCGCTCGTCGAATTTCTTGCCGCCGAAGCAGAAGGTCTGCATGTAAGTGCGGTCGCCCAGCGCGATGACGCCGTAGCGGACATGGCCGAGGAACTTGGGGTTGGTGTCCAGCGAGTCGTACAGGGCGCGCGCGTTGTCCGGCACGTCGCCCGACCCGTAGGTGGATGTGCAAATGAGATAAAGTGCATCTTCGTCGAAAACGCTGATGTCCAGCCCGTCCATCAACGTGACTTCGATGTCGCTGACGAGGTCGGCGCAATCCATCTGGATCGCTTGGGCGACATAGTCTGCGGTGCTCGTCATGGTGCCCACGAGGATCTTGAGCTTCATGGTGTCTCCAGAATGCAATAAACTGCTTGACATGAAAGTGATAGGAAGTATACTGCAATCTTGATGTATCGCAAATCTTTTTTGAAAAGACCGCATGCAACCGACCGTCGCGACTGAAATGGAAGCCAAGGCCACGCTCGCCGAACTCGGTGCCCGTGTGCGCGCGTGGCGTGCCCGCCGCGGCATGACGCGCAAGCAACTCGCGGCCGACTCGGGCCTGAGCGAACGCTTCCTGGCCGACGTCGAAAGCGGCAAGGGCAATGTGTCCATCAATTCGCTGGAGGCTGCGGCCCAGGCGCTGAACATCTCCATCCTCGACCTGCTGCACGATGCGCCGCGCCCCGCGCTGGCCCGCGTGCAGGGCATGCTCGCCCGGCTGGACGACACGCAGCTCGACCAGGCGTATTCGCTGCTGGGCAGTACCTTCGGCCTGGCCGATGCGCAGGGCCGCGAACAGCGGGTCGCGCTCATCGGTCTGCGCGGCGCCGGAAAATCCACGCTCGGCGCACAGCTTGCGGCGGAACGCGGCGTGCCCTTCATCGAACTCGACCGCGAGATCGAGCGCGAAGCCGGCACCAGCATGAATGAAATCCTGCTGCTTCACGGTCAGGCCGGGTATCGCCGCTACGAACGTCGCGCGCTGTTCCGCATTGCCGAAGACCACGCCGACGGCGTCGTCATGACCACCGGCGGCTCCATCGTGAGCGAGCGCGAGACCTTCGACCTCCTGCAAAGCCGCTTCTACTGTGTCTGGCTCAAGGCCAGCCCCGAAGAACACATGAGCCGCGTCGTGGCGCAGGGTGACATGCGCCCGTTCGACACGACGCGCGGCGCGACGAATGAAGCGATGGAAGACATCCGCCGCATCCTCTCGAGCCGCGAAGCGCTGTATGCACGTGCGGATGCCGTGGTCGACACGGCTGCCCGCACCCCCCGTCAATCACTCAAGGACCTGGAGCGGGCCGTTCCCGCGCAGGCCGCACCCAACACCAACGCCAATATTTCCAAGGAGACACCCCGATGAATGCAATGACCGAACCCCTCCTGTTCAAGCAGGGCGAGCGCGAACTGGTGCGCTTCGGCACCCACCCCACCAAGTACCAGCACTGGACGCTGTCGGTCGATGGCGACGTGGCGCGCCTCAAGCTCGACATCAACGAAGACGGCGGCATCAAGCCCGGCTACAAGCTCAAGCTCAACAGCTACGACCTGGGCGTGGACATCGAACTGCACGACGCGATCAACCGCATCCGCTTCGAGCACCCCGCCGTGAAGGTGGTGGTGTTCGAATCGGGCAAGGAAAAGATCTGGTGCTCGGGCGCCAACATCTACATGCTGGGTTTGTCGACGCACGGCTGGAAGGTGAACTTCTGCAAGTTCACCAACGAGACGCGCAATGGCCTGGAAGACTCCTCGCGCAACGAAGGCCTGAAGGCCATTGCCGCCGTCACCGGCGCCTGCGCAGGCGGTGGTTATGAACTCGCGCTGGCCTGCGACCGCATCGTGATGGTGGACGACCGCTCGTCCACCGTGAGCCTGCCCGAAGTGCCGCTCCTCGGCGTGCTGCCCGGCACCGGCGGCCTGACCCGCGTCACCGACAAGCGCAAGGTGCGCCGTGACCTGGCCGACATCTTCTGCACGACCAGCGAAGGCGTGCGCGCCGACCGCGCGAAAGACTGGAAGCTGATCGACGACCATGCCAAGCCGCAGCAGTTCGGCGCGCTGATCGACGCCGAAGTGAACGCGCTCAAAGCCCAGTCCGGCCGCAACGGCCCGGCGCAAGGCATCGAGCTCACGCCGCTCAAGGCCACGATCGACGACGCCGGTTACCACTACGAAACCGTGGATGCACTCGTGGACCGCGAAACGCGCATCGCCACCATCACGGTGAACGCACCCCAGGCGTCCATCGAATCGACGCCGGCCGCCATCGAAGCCGCCGGCGCGAACTGGTGGCCGCTGAAAGTCCAGCGCGAACTGGACGACGCCATCCTCAACCTGCGCACCAACGAACTCGAAGTCGGCACCTGGGTCTTCAAGACCCGTGGCGACGCCAACCTGGTGATGCAGGCCGACGCCGTGCTCGAGCAGAACAAGGGACACTGGCTGGTTCGCGAAACCATTGGCGCGCTGCGACGCACGCTGGCCCGCATCGACGTGACCAGCCGCTCGCTGATCGCGCTGGTGGACGAAGGCTCGTGCTTCGCCGGCACGTTCTATGAACTCGCGCTGGCCTGTGACCGGATCTACATGCTGGACCTGCCGGACTCGCCCGATGCTGCGCCCGCGCTGCGCCTGAATGCCGCCAACTTCGGCCGCTACCCGGCAGTGAACGGCCTCACGCGCCTGCAGACGCGTTTCAACGAAGACACGAAGACCATCGAGCAACTGCAGGGCCTGAACGACAGCCCGCTGCGTGCCGACCAGGCGCTGGCGCTCGGCCTCGTCACGCTCACGCCTGACGACATCGACTGGGAAGACGAGATCCGCATCATGCTGGAAGAGCGTGCGTCGCTCTCGCCCGACGCCATGACCGGCATGGAAGCCTCGCTGCGCTTCCCCGGCAAGGAGACGATGGAGACGCGCGTGTTCGGCCGCCTGTCGGCATGGCAGAACTGGATCTTCATCCGCCCGAATGCGGTGGGTGAAGAGGGCGCACTGAAGCTCTTCGGCACCGGCAAGAAAGCCCGTTTCGACTGGAAGCGCGTCTGACGATCAACGAGACAAACAGGAAAGCAACACCATGAGCACGATCGACCTGCAAGCCCTCATCCCCAACAACGTGAACCTGGCGGACAACCGCCAGCTTCAGCGCGCGCTGGAGCACTGGCAACCCGCGTTCCTCAACTGGTGGGACGAGATGGGCCCGAGCGACTTCAAGGCAAAAGAGGTCTACCTGCGCACCGCCGTCGGCGTGGACGCGCAAGGCTGGGCCAGCTACGGCTACACGCCCATGCCCGACTACCGCTGGGGCATCTTCCTGGCCGACAAGGAAGAGAACCGCAAGATCGGCTTCGGCGACCACATGGGCCAGGACGTCTGGCAGGACGTGCCCGGCGAATACCGCTCGACCTTCCGCCGCCTGATCGTCACGCAGGGCGACACCGAGCCCGCGTCGGTGGAGCAGCAGCGCCTGCTGGGCCACACCGCCCCGTCGCTGTACGACCTGCGCAACCTGTTCCAGGTGAACGTGGAAGAGGGTCGCCACCTCTGGGCCATGGTCTACCTGCTGCACGCGCACTTCGGACGCGACGGCCGTGAAGAAGCCGAAGAACTCCTCATGCGCCACAGCGGCGACGCCGACAAGCCGCGCATCCTGGGTACATTCAACGAACCGATGGACAACTGGCTGTCGTTCTTCATGTTCACCTACTTCACCGACCGCGACGGCAAGTTCCAGCTCAAGAGCTTCGCCGAATCCGCGTTCGACCCGCTGGCGCGCACCACGCGCTTCATGCTGACCGAAGAAGCGCACCACATGTTCGTGGGCGAGACGGGCGTCGGCCGCGTCATCAAGCGCACGCTCGAAGTGATGAAGGAACTCGACACCGACAACCCCGCCGAGCTGCGCAAGGCCGGCGTCATTGATCTGCCGACCATCCAGAAGTTCATGAACTTCTGGTTCACCAGCTCGCTCGACCTGTTCGGCTCGGAAGCGTCGTCCAACGCCGCCAACTATTTCAGCAACGGCATCAAGGGCCGTCCGGACGAAGCCAAGTTCGCCGACCACGTGGAAGCCGGCACCGAGATGACCATCGACGTGCCCGACGGCAACGGCGGCGTGAAGACCGAAACCATCTCGGTGCGCAACGGCATCAACGAAGTCACGCGCCTGGAATACGTGAAGGACTGCAACGTCGGCGTGACCCGCTGGAACATGGCCATCAAGCGCGCGGGCGTGGACCTGGAACTCAAGCTGCCGTCCATCCGCTTCCGTCGCGAAGTGGGTGTCTGGGGCGGCGCGCACACCGACCCGCAAGGCAACCCGATCACCGCCGCCGAATTCGAGGCGAAGAAGGACCAGTGGCTGCCGACCGAAGACGACGTGCGTTTCGTCAAGAGCCTGATGAACCGCGTCATCGAGCCCGGCAAGATGGCCGCGTGGATCGCACCGCCGGACCGTGGCATCAATGCCAACCCGGTCGAGTACGAGTATGTGAAGCTTTGATTCGCCGCTGAACTCAGTCGACGATGTCCGCGTCGCGTTCCACAAGGAGCGCGCGCAGCACGGACCGGTGGCAGCGCGATTCATCCTCGCAATAGCACCCGACCGAGAAACTGCCGTGCCGCGACATCGCGGCCAGCAGGTCGAGGCTGCGGCTCGCATCGGCCCCGGCCATCTCGGTGCGGTAGCGCTTCGTGAACGCGGCCCAGTCCTTGTCGGTGGTGGCTTCCTGGCCCAGCTTCATCGTCTCGGGCGTCGGCGCGAGGTTGGGGTACCACACGTCGTACCAGTTCCGGCTGGCGAACTCCGTCTTCGGCACCCCACGCGGCGGCCGGCGGACGGTGCCGATGCGCAAACCCTCGTCCGGCGCACGTTCGCCGCCCAGTCTCACGATGCGGATGCTCATGGAAATCTCCTCACGGTAGAATGCGTCCTTCGTCGGAGCGTAGCGCAGTCTGGTAGCGCATCTGGTTTGGGACCAGAGGGTCGTAGGTTCGAATCCTATCGCTCCGACCATTGACCTCCCGCATCCCCATGAACAGCGAAGACAGTGCCCTGACACCCGCTTCCTCGCCTGCGGAAACTCCCCCCCAAGCCCCGGCACGATTCACGCACCCCAAGGCGCGTCTGGCCTTCATGCTGTCGGTGGCGGGCGTTGTCGGGCATTCGTTCATCACGCTTGCCTTCCTCGCCTTCGCGGGCGCCAGTTCGAGCGACGAAAGCCTGATGGCCTTCGGTATCTTCGTCGGCGTCACCGCTTTCCTTTTTCTCGGCTACATGCTGGCCGTGATGTTCTGCCTGCAGACCAGCCGCCGCAGGCTGGCGATCTGGATCGCGTGGTCGCCGATGCCGGTGCTGTTCGTACTCGGCGTGCTGGTGCAGGCCCTGATCAGCTGAGCTTCTTCACCAGCACCTGGCTTTTCCGGTCCCAGTTGTACTTGCGCTTGCGGGCTTCGGGCAGCCAGTCGGGGTCGACCTGCACGAAGCCGCGTTTCAGGAACCAGTGCATGGTGCGGGTGGTGAGGACGAAGATGCTGTCCAGGCCCATGGCGCGGGCGCGTTGTTCGACGCGTTTGAGCACTTTCTCGCCGTCGCCCTGGCCCTGGCTCTGCGGTGAGACGGTGAGGGCGGCCATTTCGCCGGTTTTGGCTTCGGGGTAGGGGTAGAGCGCAGCACAGGCGAAGATCACACCGTCGTGCTCGACCACGGTGTAGTGGTCGGCGTCGCGTTCGATTTCGGTGCGGCTGCGCTTGACCAGCGTGCCGTCTTTCTCGAAGGGCTCGATGAGTTGCAGGATGCCCGCGACGTCGTCGGCCGTGGCTTCACGCAGTTCTTCCAGCTTCTCGTCGATGACCATGGTGCCGATGCCGTCGTGCACATAGATTTCCAGCAGCAGCGAGCCGTCCACCGAGAAGGGCAGGATGTGGCTTCGTTCCACGCCGGCCTTGCAGGCCTTCACGCAGTGCTGCAGGTAGAACGCGGCGTCGGTGGGCGACTGGGGCGCGGCCAGCGTCTGCAGCAGTTGCTCGGCGGCGGCCAGCGGCAGCTCGGTGTCGATGGGGTTGTCTTCGCCTTCGGGCTCGGTCGGCTTGATGCGGATGCCTGGAATCTCGGTAAGGAACACAAGCTTGTCCGCCTGCAGCGCAATCGCCACGCTGGTCGCCACTTCTTCCATGGTGAGGTTGAAGGCCTCGCCGGTGGGCGAGAAGCCGAAGGGCGACAGCAGCACCATGGCGCCGAAGTCCAGCGTGCGCATGATGCCGGCCACGTCCACCTTGCGCACGAGGCCCGAATGCTGGAAGTCCACGCCGTCCACGATGCCCACGGGCCGTGCGGTGAGGAAGTTGCCCGAGATCACTCGCACGGTAGAGCCGGCCATGGGCGTGTTGGGCAGCCCCTGGCTGAACGCGGCCTCGATCTCGTAACGCAACTGACCGGCGGCCTCCTGCGCGCAGTCCAGCGCGACTTCGTCGGTGATGCGCATGCCGTGCGAGTACTTCGCTGCATGGCCCTTGGCCTTGAGTTGTTCGTTCACCTGCGGGCGGAAGCCGTGCACCAGCACGATCTTCACGCCCATGCTCTGGATGAGCGCCAGGTCCTGCGCCAGATGCGCCAGCTTGCCTGCCGCGATGGCTTCACCCGCGATGCCGACCACGAAGGTCTTGCCGCGGTGCATGTGGATGTACGGCGCGACAGAGCGGAACCACGGGACGAAGGTGAAATTGAAGACGGCAGACATGGGGTGGGGCTGGGATAATCCGCGATTCTCTACGAAGTTGCCCCTTGTCCGCCGAGCCCCTGAAAATCGAGTTCCCCGAGTCGCTGCCTGTGTCGGGCAAACGCGACGACATCATGGCTGCGCTCGCGGAGCACCAGGTCATCATCGTCTGCGGCGAGACGGGTTCGGGCAAGACCACGCAGTTGCCCAAGATCGCGCTGGCCATGGGCCGGGGCAAGCTGAATCATCCCGGTCAACGCGGGCACCTCATCGGCCACACGCAGCCGCGCCGCATCGCCGCGAGTTCGGTGGCCAAGCGCATTGCCGAAGAACTGCACACACCGCTGGGCGAAGTGGTGGGCTACAAGGTGCGCTTCCAGGACAGGCTCAGCCGCGACGCGTCGGTCAAGCTCATGACGGACGGCATCCTGCTGGCCGAGACGCAGACCGATCCGCTGCTCAAGGCCTACGACACGCTGATCATCGACGAGGCGCACGAGCGCTCGCTGAACATCGACTTTTTGCTGGGCTACATCCGGCAGATATTGCCGCGTCGTCCCGATTTGAAGGTGATCGTCACGTCGGCCACCATCGATGCGGACCGGTTCGCGCAGCACTTCGCGTCAGCGCAGGGGCCGGCGCCGGTCATCATGGTGTCGGGCCGGCTGTTCCCGGTAGAGCAACGCTGGCGTCCCTTCGAGGAGAGCCGCGACCACGACCTGAACGACGCCATCGCCGACGCGGTGGACGAGCTCTGGCGCGACTCGCGCGGCAGCGGCGACATCCTCGTCTTCCTGCCGGGCGAACGCGAAATCCGCGAGGCGGCGGATCATCTGCGCAAGCACCTGAGCCACCAGCCGGTATTGCGCAACGCCGAAGTGCTGCCGCTGTTCTCGCGCCTGTCGCAATCCGAGCAGGAGCGCGTGTTCGATTCGCACGCCGGGCGCCGCATTGTGCTGGCCACCAACGTGGCCGAAACCTCGCTCACCGTGCCGGGCATCCGCTACGTCATCGACGCGGGCACGGCGCGCGTGAAGCGCTACAGCTTCCGCAGCAAGGTGGAGCAGTTGCTGGTGGAACCCGTGAGCCAGGCTGCTGCCAACCAGCGTGCGGGCCGTTGTGGCCGCGTGGCCGACGGTATCTGCATCCGCCTCTACGACGAGAAGGACTTCGCGGGCCGTCCTCGTTTCACCGACCCGGAAATCTTGCGCAGCTCGCTGGCGGGCGTCATCCTGCGCATGAAGTCGCTGCATCTGGGTGTGGTGGAGGAATTCCCGTTCCTCGACCCGCCGCAGCGCCGCGCGATTGCCGACGGTTACCAGTTGCTCAACGAACTCGGCGCGGTGGACGACGCGAATGAGCTCACGCCGCTCGGCGGTGAGCTCGCACGCCTGCCGCTCGACCCGCGCGTCGGCCGCATGATCATCGAAGCGCGCGAACGCCAGGCGCTGGACGAAGTGCTCGTCATCGCGTCCGCGCTGTCGGTGCAGGACGTACGCGACCGGCCGCTCGAAGCGCAGCAGGCGGCCGACCAGGCACATGTGAAGTTCGACGACGAGAAGAGCGAGTTCAGCGGCTACCTCAAGCTCTGGAAATGGCTGGAGACGGCGCGCGGCGGGCATGGCGACACCCACCGCCTGAGCAACCGGCAATACGAGCAGTTGCTGCGGCAGAACTTCGTGAACGTGCGCCGCGTGCGTGAGTGGCGAGACATCCACAGCCAGTTGCACACCGTCGTGGCCGAGCACAAGTGGCGACTCAACACCACGCCCGCAAGCTACGAGCAACTGCACATGTCGATGCTGTCGGGGTTGCTGGGCAACATCGGCTGCAAGCTCGAAGATGAGGACGTGTACCTCGGCGCGCGTGGCATCAAGTTCCACCGCCATCCGGGCGCGCACCTGTCGAAGAAGCCGGGCCGCTGGATCGTCTGCGCCGAACTGGTGGAGACGACCCGCCTCTTCGGCCGCGGCATCGCGGGCATCGAGCCGCAGTGGATCGAGACCGTGGCCGGGCATCTGCTGAAGAAGCAGTTGCTCGACCCTCACTACGAGAAGAAGACCGCCGAGGTAATGGCGCTGGAGCGCGCCACGCTCTATGGCCTCGTCGTCTACAGCGGGCGCCGCGTGAACTTCGGCCGGGTCGATCCGCAGGCGGCGCGCGAACTCTTCATCCGCGAGGCGCTGGTCGGCGGGCAATGGGAGACACGCCTGCCGTTCCTGGCCGCCAACCGCAAGCTGCTGCGGCAGGTGGAAGAGCTCGAACACAAGTCGCGCCGGCAGGACGTGCTGGTGGACGAGGAACTGATCTTCGCCTTCTATGACCAGCAGGTGCCGCAGGACGTGATGAGCGGCCAGCAACTGGAAGACTGGTGGCGCAGTGAGTCGAAGGCGAAGCCCGACCTGCTGCTGCTCACGCGTGAAGAACTGATGCGTCACGAGGCCGCCGGCGTCACGACCCAGGCGTTTCCGCGCACGGTGCGGCTGGGCGGCGTGGATTGCGCCGCGACCTACCTGCACGAACCCGGCGATCCGAAAGACGGGCTCACGGCAACGGTGCCGCTCTTCGTGCTGAACCAGGTGAGCGAAGAGCGCTGCGAGTGGCTGGTGCCCGGCATGCTCAAGGACAAGATCCAGGCGCTGCTGAAAAGCCTGCCGCAGAAGCCGCGCTCGCGCTTCGTGCCGCTGCCCGAGGCTGCCGCGCGCCTCGCGCAGGTGCTGGGCACGCCGGAAAACTTCGGCAACGGCTCGCTGACGGATGTGCTGCTCAAACAGGTGCGGCAGGAGACCAGCCTCGACGTGAAGCGCGCCGACTTCAAGCTCGACATGTTGCCGCCGCACATGTTCATGAATTTCCGCGTGGTGGACGAGCATGGCCGCCAGCTCGGAACCGGGCGCAACCTCGGTGCACTCAAGGCCGAACTCGGCGCACAGGCGCGTGGGGCATTCCAGGCGCTCGCCGGGCTGAAACTGGCGGACGCGCCGCAAACTGCGCCGACGCCTGCAACGCAGGGTGCAGCGCAGAAGGCGCAAGGTGACAAGGCCGGCAAGCCTGCACCTGCCGCCGCGCCGGCGACCAGAGCCATGGAGCCGCAGCGCTACACCGCCTGGACTTTCGGCGAGCTCCCCGAGCTCATGGAAATCCGCAAGGGTGGCCAGACGCTCATCGGCTTTCCGGCGCTGGTCGATCTGGGGGATGCGGTAACGGTCGAAGTGTTCGACGAGCACGAAGTCGCGCAGGCGAAGCACCGCATCGGGCTGCGCCGCCTGTTCGCGCTGCAACTTCGCGATGCGCTCAAGTACCTCGAGAAAAACGTTCCCGACCTGCAGAAGATGGCGGTGGCGTTCATGCCACTGGGCACGATGGAAGAACTGCGCCAGCAGATCATCGACGTCGCGCTGGACCGTGCCTTCCTGCTGGACCCGTTGCCCACGAGCGAGGCTGAGTTCAAGCGTCGTGTGGAAGAAGGGCGGGGGCGTCTCACGCTGATTGCGAACGAAGTGGCGCGCCTTGCGGGTGTCATCCTCATCGAATATGCGACGGCCGCACGCAAGATCAAGGACACGAAAATCCAGCCTGACGCCACAGCCGACGCGTCACAGCAGTTGCAGCGTCTGGTGACCAGGCGCTTCATGGCCAACACGCCATGGTCGCAGTTGCAGCATTTCGCGCGCTATCTCAAAGCGGTGACCTTGCGGCTGGACAAACTGCGCGCTGATCCCGCGCGTGATGCGGCCAAGCTGGCAGAACTGCGCCCTCAGGAGCAGCGTTACTGGCGTCTTGTGGCGGAGCGCAAGGGCGTGATGGACGAGCGCATGCTCGAATTCCGCTGGCTCCTGGAGGAATTGCGCGTGAGCTTCTTCGCGCAGGAACTGCGTACGCCCCAGCCCGTGAGCCTCAAGCGGCTCGACAAGGCGTGGGCGCAGCTTTCGAACTGATCTCTTCAGGACCTTGCGTCAGATGTGGCCCATGACGGCCAGCAGCACGACGACCACGACCACGAGGCCCAGACCGCCGCTCGGACCGTAGCCCCAGTTTTTGCTGTAACCCCAGGTGGGTAGTGCGCCGATCAGGATGAGCAGCAGCACGATCAGCAGGATGAATGACAGGGACATGATGTTCTCTCCATCGGGTTGTTGATGGAGCGATCTTGGTCCCTGCCGCGCGCAGCGCAGGCAGGCGCAAGGCGCGACGCGCTGTGGGGGCAGTCTTACAACCGGACTTACAGGCGTGCGAGGCGGTCCAGCGCAGCTTTCAGCGTCTCGTCCTTCTTCGCGTAGCAAAAGCGCACCACGCGCTGGTCGAACCCGTCTGCATAGAACGCGGACAGCGGAATGGCCGCGACGCCGATCTCACCCGTCAGCCACAGGCAGAAATCGGCTTCGGAAAGATCCTTCTCGGGCACGGCCAGGTCGGAGATGTCCACGCACTGGAAGTAGCTGCCTTGGCTGGGCAGCAGTTTGAAACGCGTGCGCGACAGGCCTTCGCGGAACAGGTCGCGCTTGTGCTGGTAGAAGGCCGGCAGCGAGGTATAGGGCTCGGGATCGGCCATGAAGCTGGCCAGGCCGTGTTGCACCGGTGTGTTCACGGTGAACACGTTGAACTGGTGCACTTTGCGGAATTCGTGCGTGAAGGCGGCAGGTGCAGCCACGTAGCCTACCTTCCAGCCTGTCACGTGGTAGGTCTTGCCGAAGCTGGACACGATGAACGCGCGCGCAGCCAGACCGGGGAAACGCGCCGCGCTCTGGTGCTGCTGGCCGTCGTAGACCATGTGCTCGTACACCTCATCGCTGATCAGCAGCACGTCGGTGGGCGCGAGGAGTGCCTCGAGTTTGAGCATGTCCTCGCGCGACCAGACGGTGGCGCTCGGGTTGTGCGGCGAGTTGACGATGATGGCGCGCGTGCGTGGCGTCATGGCCGCGGCGATCTTGTCGAAGTCGGGGCGGAAGGTGCCGGGGATCAGCGGCACGCGGACCGTGGTGCCGCCAGCGAGGTCGATGTTGGGCACGTAGCTGTCGTAGCACGGGTCGAGCACGATGACTTCGTCGCCCGGCCGCACCACGGCCAGGATGATGGTGATGATGGCCTGCGTCGCGCCGGCCGTGATGGTGATCTCGCTGCCTGCGTCGTACGTGTGACCGTACATCGCGGCGATCTTGGCCGAAATGGCTTCGCGCAGCGCGGGCACACCGGTCATGGGCGGGTACTGGTTCAGACCACCCTGCATGGCAGCCGTGACGGCATTGACGAGCTTGGGGTCGCAGTTGAAATCGGGGAAGCCCTGGCCGAGGTTGACGGCACCTTTCTCGGCCGCCAGCGCGGACATCACGGTGAAGATGGTGGTGCCGACGGCGGGCAGCTTGGTTTCGAGGGCGGGGGTGTGGACTGCAGTGGTCATGGTCAGAGATCGTAGTCGGATGCGTTGCCGGTGAGCGCTTTGCCGATCAGGTTCCGGTCGAGCCTGTCGCTCAGCAGTTCGGCGAACTTGAAGACAAAGTTGCGCAGGTAGGCGCCGCGCTTGAACGCTACACGAGCAACGTTCATGCCGATCAGGTGGCCGAGCGGGCGTGACACCAGATCGGCATTGTTGCCCGCGTCTTCACGCACCGCCATCTCGGCCACGATGCCGATGCCCAGACCCAGGCGCACGTAGGTCTTGATCACGTCCGAGTCGATGGCTTCGAGCGCGATGCGCGGCGTGAGTTTCTTCGCGGCGAATGCGTTGTCGATGCGCGTGCGGCCGGTGAACGACGGGTGGTAGGTGATGAGGGGCTCGGCCGCAATGTCGTCCAGCGTCAGGCGTTCCTTCTTGGCGAGCGGATGGTCGGCAGGCACCACCAGCGCGTGCTGCCATTCGTAGCAGGGCAGTGTGACGAGTTCGGAGTAGTCCGACAGCGATTCCGTCGCGATGCCGATCTCGGCGATCTCGTCGATCACCATGCGGGCCACCTGGTCCGGGGCACCCTGGTGCAGGCTCACGTTGACCTTGGGATACGCCTCGCGCAGCTTGGCCACGGGCACCGGCAGCACATAGCGCGCCTGGGTGTGCGTCGTCGCAATGGAGAGCGTGCCGCTGTCCTGTGCGCTGAACTGCTCGCCGATGCGCTTGAGGTTGCCCACCTCGCGCATGATGAGCTCGATGCTTTTCAGGACGTGTTCGCCGGGTTCGGTGATGCGCTTGAGGCGTTTGCCGTGGCGCGCGAAGATTTCCACGCCGAGCTCTTCTTCCAGCTCGATGATCGCTTTGGACACGCCCGGCTGCGAGGTGTGCAGCGCCTTGGCGGCTTCAGTCAGGTTCAGGTTGCGCCGGGCCGCCTCCTGCACAAATCGGAACTGATGCAGATTCATAACTATTTGATTGAAAGAGTTGAATCATTATGCATCAGCCATCTATGGGAAGTGCCCCCGGACGATGCAGCACGTCGTCGTGCAGCCAGACCGCGCTGCGGCGTGCCCGCTCGGCCACGAACGCCGGCGGCATCTGCTGGTAGTCGTCGTTGAACACCTCGAAGCTGTAGTCACCCCGGTAGCCGATACGCTCCAGTGCCAGCAACATGCCGGTGAGCTGCTCCTCGTGCACGCCTTCGCCGGGGAACACGCGGTAGGTGCGCGCCGTGGCCATGCGTTCCTCGAACGTTTTCGTTTCCTGCCAGAGGAAGTCGGACAGTTGCACGAGAAAGATCCGGTCCGCGTCGATGTCGTCCAGCGCATCCAGCGGCGTGCGCGCGGCGAGGATGTGGAAGGAGTCGAGGCAGACGCCCAGATTGGGGCTGTCGGCGCGGCAGACCACGTCCCAAGCGGTGGTGTACTCGTTGATCGTGCGGCCCCACGAGAGGCCTTCGTATGCGATTCGGATGCCCAGTGGCTGCGCGAGCATCGCGAGCTTGCGCAGGTCCTTCGCGATCGCGTCCATGTCCTGCGTGGCGTGGGCCGAAGTGGAGGAGCAGGCCAGCAGCACGCGCGAGCCGACGGCTTCGCACATGCGCAGCATCTGCTTGGCGATGTCCACCTTGTAGGCATGCAGGTGGCCCGACAGGCCTTCGAAATCACGCAGCACCTGGAAGCCCGTGGCCCGCAGGCCGCTCGCGCGCAAGGCGGCGGCTGCCGCGTCGGCGCCGCCCGGGTGGCTGGTGAGGTCGCGGGCATTGAGCATCACCTGCCCGAAACCGGCTTCGGCGATGGCCTGCAGCTTGGCTTCCAGCGGACCCGCCAGCGTGATGGTGTCCATGCCGAAAGCGTGCAGGTGGTTCATGGCGCGCTGCGGTGGACGAGTTCGAAGGCAACGGAGCCGAGCACCGGCTGCGTGAGCGCACCGCGGTCTTCGGGGTGCAACCGTTCCGATTCGACGAAGTGCACGCCACGTTGCTTGAGTGTGGCCACGGCCTGCGCCACGTCCGCCACGCCCAGGCCGATGCGCTCCAGCGATTCGCGTCCGGGGCCGTCGTCGAATGACGGGTCGGGCTCCACCAGTTGCCACAGGAAGCTTCCGCAGGGGCTGCACAGCAGGGTGCCCTTGGGCATGATGCCGAAGCGGCGCTCGGCGGGCATGGTGGTGAAGCCGAGCATCTCCTCGTAGAACGCGATCCAGTCCGCGCTGCGCGCCACGCCGATGTATTGGACGATGCCGAAGTAGTCCATGCCGCAGAGCGCGGGCGGCTTCGTGTCGACACCGGGGATCGGCACGAAGTCGATGTCCCAGATCGGGATGCCGGTGCGCCGGTCGATGAAATGGAATCGGCTGCCGCCGGGGCCGAGGATGGCGGGGATGAGCAGCTCCATCGCCCGGGCATGGCTCGGGGCGTCCCACGCACCCAGGTCCACACAGCGCCGGTGTGCGATCGCCGCGTCCTGCACGCGCAGGCCGACCGCCGAAAGCACCGGCACGCCGCCTTCGAGCGCGCTCACGCGTGCGTCGTCCGGATGCGCGTTGACGATGAGGTTCATGCTGCCCTGGCGGTACAGCGTGACCTCGCGCGAGCGGTGGCGCGCGACCGGCCGGAAACCCATCGTTTCCAGCACCTGCCCGAGCGCCTGCGGGCGCGGCGTCGCGTATTCGATGAATTCGATGCCCGACAGGCCGAGCGGGTTCGGCGGGGCAGGGATGGCTTCGCGTGAAGCCGGGCTGGCAGTCTTCATGCGGTGCCCCTGCTGGCGATCATGGCGTGGAAGTGCGCTTCCATGCGCGCGGCGTCCGGCTTGCGGCCGGTGAAGAGTTCGAACGCGCCGACCGCCTGGCCGACAGCCATCTTGCCGCCGTCCACCACCTCGCAGCCCAGCGCGCGCGCGACGCGCAGGAGTTCGGTCTCGAGCGGGAAGTACACCACCTCGGCGACCCAAAGCGGCGGCCTCAGCAGGGCGGACGGCACCGGCAGGCCGGGCAGCTTCACCATGCCGGTGGGGGTGGCGTGCACGAGGCCGCTTGCACCGTCCAGCGCTGCTTCGATGCGGTCGGTGGCCAGTATCGATGCTGCGGGATGGAGCCGCTGCAGTGCGTCTGCCAATGCGCGTGAGCGTTCGGGCAACTGGTCGGCGATGCGCAGTTCGCGCGTGCCCATCCGCAGCAATGCGTGCGCGATGGCCGAGCCCGCGCCGCCCGCGCCCTGCAGCACCACGCAGCACAGGTTCGCGTTCGGCAAGCTGCGACGGAAGCCCCAGGCCCAGCCTGAACCGTCGGTGTTGTGGCCGACCATGCGGCCCTCGTGCATCACCACCGTGTTGACCGCGCCCATGGCCCGCGCATCGGGCGACAGGTCGTCCAGCAGCGGCACGATGGCCTGCTTGCACGGGAAAGTGACATTGACACCGCCGAAGCCGATGGCCTGCAGCGCAGAAAGCAGGGCGGGGAGTTCCGGTGGCCGGCCCGGGGAGGCGTCGAGGTCGATCAGCTGGTAGTGCAGCCGCAAGCCGTGGTGCCGGGCCTCTTCCTCATGCATGGCAGGCGAGAGCGAGCGCTGGATGCCGGCGCCGATCAGGCCGACGAGGAGCTTGTCGCCCGTCAGGGTTCGCGTGGCCTGTTCGATGCTGTCGTTCGCGCCCATGTACTTCGCGCCCATGTACTGCCTTGCTCCCGCCCCCCTGATTACTTGCGCACCTTGGCGATCTCCGCCATCAGTTCCTTGACGGACGCTTCGCCCACCGTGGCGGCGTATTTGTCGATCACCGGCTTCATGCGCTCGCGCAGCTTCGCCAGTTCGGCGGGCGGCAGTTCGGTCACCTGCATCCCGGCCTTCTTCAACTGGTCCAGTTGCGCGGCGGCCTGCTCGCGCGAAACCTGACGCTGGTATTTGCCGGCCTCGTTCGCGGCGTCCTGCAGGATCTGGCGGTCACCGGCGGACAGCTGGTCCCAGAAGCGCTTGCTGACGATGACGGACTGCGGGTTGTACTGGTGGTTGGTGAGCGCGAGGTGCTTCTGCACTTCGGCGAACTTGTTGGCCAGGATCACGCTCAGCGGGTTCTCCTGCCCGTCCACTGCGCGCTGCTCCAGTGCGGCGTACAGCTCGGGGAAGGCGAGGGGCGTGGGGTTGGCGTCCAGCGCCTTCACCCAGTCGATGTTGATGGGGTTGGGAATCACGCGCAGCTTCAGGCCGCCAATGTCTTCGACCTTGTGGATGGCGCGGCGGCTGTTGGTGAGGTTGCGAAAGCCCAGTTCCCAGTAAGCCAGGCCGATGAGGCCACGGTCGGTGAGCTTCGCGTGCAGGCTCTTGCCGAACGGACCGTCCACCACGGCGTCGGCTTCCTGGGGTGTGGAGAAGAGGAAGGGGAAGTCGTAGACGGCGAATTCCTTCACCTGTGCGGCCAGGATGCCGGAGTTCAGCACCGTCATCTCGACCGTGCCGCCTTGCAGCGCCGACACCGTCTGGACGTCGCTGCCCAGCGAGCCGCCGGGGAACAACTGCACCTTGAGCTTGCCGCCGGACTTCGCCGCGACGATTTCGGCGAAGCGCTCGGCGCCGATCACGGCCGGATGGCCGGCAGGGTTCTGCAGGCCGACCTTGATGGTGCGTTCCTGCGCGATGGCGGTACCCGTGGTGCCAATTGCGCAGACCGCCAGCGCGGCGGCGAGTGTCTTGAGGAAGACGCGTTTCATGGTGATGTCTCCTTGGATCTGGTTGGTTTCTCCAAAATGTACGAACTGGTTAGTTTTGTCGCATGAGGACTTTCCCGCAGGCCGGGCGGACGGGATTACTTGCGGACGTGGCGCACGACCATCTCGACGATGCTGTCGCGCCGCGCATTCATGGCCCGGGCGGTCTCGAGGTTGCGCTTGAAGATCAGCGAGAAGGTGTGGTGGTTCGCCACGTTGAAGAAACTCAGGGCGCTGATGGACATGTGCAGGTCCACCGGGTCGAGCCCGGCGCGGAACACGCCGCCCTGCACGCCGCGCTCGTAAACCTCGCGCACCGCGCTGATGGCGGGGACGTTGAGCTTGTGGATCAGCTTGCTCTGCGCGAGGAATTCACCGCGATGGATGTTTTCGTTCATCACGAGGCGGATGAAGTCCGGGTTGGCGCGCTGGTAGTCCACCGTGAAGGCGACGAGCTTGCGCAGTGCGGCTTCCGGGTCGAGGTCGGCCAGGTGCAGTTCGGCCTCGATGCTGCGGATGCGGTGGTAGGCCTCTTCGAGCACGCGGATGTACAGCGCTTCCTTGCTGCCGAAGTAGTAATAGATCATGCGCTTGCTGGTGCGCATGGCGTCGGCGATCACATCGATGCGTGCGCCGGCGAAGCCCTTTTCCGCGAACTCGCGCGTCGCGACTTCGATGATGTCCGCGACCGTGCGCTCGGGGTCGTTGGTCCGGGCGGCCGTCGTGCGTGGCGCTGTCTTGCGCGGCGTCTTGTGCGGCGTCTTGTGCGGCGTTGCCATGCGTTCAGCCCCGGCCCAGCGCGATGCGCGCCAGCAGATCGACCAGCACGGCGGATTCCCCGACGGCAGGCGCCAGCTCGAACGCCACCTGCGGATGCCTGATCTTCAGCTCGGCCACCAGACGGGGAATGTCTTCCCGTGCATGCTTGCCGACGCCCAGCAGCATCGGGACGATGCGGATGTTTTGCGCGCCGTTGCCGACCAGCGTCGCGCCGGCCTGCGCCAGGGTCGGCTCGCTCAATTCGAGATACGCGCACAGTGCGGGCGTGAACGGCGAGAGAAGGGCGATCTGCCTGGCCACTGCTTCCATGGGCGCGCGCCACGCGGGGTCGCGCGAGCCGTGGGCAAGCAGGATGACGGCGTGGCTCAAGCTGGTGTCCCGCTATCTGCGCAGCACCAGCCAGCCGAACGCACCCAGCGAGAACACCGAGTAGATCAACCCCGGAGCCGCCGCCGTGAGCCACGGCCGCCAGTTCTGCAGGTTGCCGATGTAGCCGAACACGTTGTTCAGCAGGAAGAAACTGATGCCGATCATCACGCCGCTGAACACATAGGCGGCAAGGCCGCCCGAGCGGAAATGCAGGTAGGCAAAGGGCAGCGCCAGCACCACCATCACCAGGCAACTGAGCGGGTAGAACACCTTGCGCCAGAACTCGATCTCGTAGCGCTGCGCGGTCTGGCCGTTGGCGTCCAGGTGGTTGATGTACTGGAACAGGTCGATGGTGCGCATGCGATCCGGCTTGAGCAGCGCGACAGACACCATTTCGGCCGTGATCTCCGTGGGCCAGCGGTAGGTGGCCATTTCGCTGTGCTGCACGATGGCCCGGTCGGCGCCGGTGCTGAATTCGCTGCGTTCGGCGTTCTCGAGCAGCCAGGCCCCGTCGTTGCCGAAGCGGGCCGTGGGGGCCTGTGTGGTCGAGACCATGCGCCCCTGGTTGTCGAACTCGAAGATGCGGATGTTGTGCATGTCGCCATCGGCGTTGAGCGAGCCGACATTGGTGGCGAACGAACTGTACGGCTGCTTTTCCTTGAGCCACGCGCCGGTTTGCCCGATGGAGATGCGGCCTGTGTAACGTGACTTGAGCAGTTGCGCGGTGCGGTCGGCTGCAGGCGCGACATAGTCACCCACGGCGAAGGTCAGCACCACGAACGATGCGCCCAGCACGAGCAGCGTGCGCATCGCCTTCCACGGACCGAGCCCGCTCGTGCGCAGGATGGTGTATTCCGAACTCTGGGCGAAACGCGCCATCACGAAAATCGTGCCGATCAGCACGGCGATGGGCAGCAGCTCGTACAAATGGCTGGGAACCAGCAGCGCCACATACATCAGCGCATGCGTGATCTGGTAGCCGTCGGGCCCGCTCCTGCCGATGTTGGGCAATTCGTCCACCAGGTCGAAGAAGAAGAAGAGCGCGAGGAAGCCCACGGCGACGAAGGCCACGGCGGCCAGCACTTCTCCGTAGATCAGGCGTCGGATGGTTCTCATGCCGTGACTCCATGGGGATGGCGGCGGCGCAGCAGATTCATGACCGACCAGTTGTTGTGGCGCTTGGCCAGCCACAGCAGCGCCAGCGCGAGGATGCCGCCATGCAGGCCGAGCAGCAGCACGCCGAAGCCCACGCGGCCCGAGGCCACCCAGCTCTGGCCGAGGTTGAGCAGGTTGAAATACACCACGAAGGAGAAGAGGGCGAAGATCAGGTTGCCGCTGCGCCCCGCGCGCGGGTTCACGCTGGACACTGCAATCGCCAGCACGACGAAGTTGAAAGCCGCCAGTGCCAGGCCGATGCGCCAGGCCAGCTCACCCAGATTGATGGGTGTGGGATCGCGCAGCAGCGTGAGGGTGCTGCGCGTCTTGGTGGGCGCGCTGTCCTGGCTGCCCAGCGCGTTCGAGCCGACCTGCGTGCCGTATTCCTCGAACTCGCTCACGCGCAGCTCGGGCTTGTCATTCGTGGTGTCCAGCCGCTGGCCGTTCTGCAGCATCAGGAACTGCGAATCGTTGATCGTCTGGACGCGGCCGGTGCGGGCCGAGGTGATGGACTGCTTGCCCTTTTCGTTGATCGAGATAAACACGTTGCTGCCCGTTGTGCCGCCAGCGGTTTCCTTGTCGATGAAAAACACGCGCGTACCGCCGGAAGACTCCTGGAACTGGCCGGGCGCGATGCGTTCCAGGTCGCCGCGCTGTTGGTAGCGGTCCCGCAGATCCTGCGACTGCTGGTTGGCCCATGGCCACACGCCCAGCGCGAGCACGGCGATCACCACGAGCACGGGCCACGCAAAGCGCATCAGCGGCCCGATGAAACCGGCCAGTCCGCGCCCGGCGGCGAACCAGATGACGACTTCGCTGTCCTGGTACATGCGCGATAGCGTGCCCACGATGGCGATGAACAGGCTCAGGCTCAGGATGGTGGGCAACTGGCCCATGACCGTGTACCCCATCACCAGCATCACGTCGGACGGGTTGACGCTGCCCTTGGTGGCCAGGCCGAGCGTGCGGATCAGCATCATCGTCATGACGATGGTGACCAGGACGACCAGCGTGGCCCCGAAGCTGCGGGCCAGCTCCTTGCGGAGCGAGGAATGGAATAACATCGGTTCGAAGGAAAAGCGTTGATTATGGACTTTCAGACCAAGACCCTGAGCCTCGTGGCGGCTGCCAGCGAGAAGACCGATGCCCTCGTGGTGCTGATCACCGAAGGCGCCAAGCCGGGCAAGGACGTGCTGTCGAAGCTGGCCGGCGAAGCCATCGCCGCCGGTGACTTCGACCCCAAGGCCGGCAAGCTGCTCTCCCTGTACAAGCCGGCGGGCGTTTCGGCGCGCCGCGTGTTGCTGGCGGGCGCGGGTGACGGGTCGGCCAAGGCGGTGCGCGCGGCCGTGGCGTCCGCGGTCGGCATGCTCAAGTCGCAGCCGGTGCGCAAGCTGGTGGTGCTTTTTGCCGGGCCGCCTTCCGATGCGGCCATCCAGGCCAGTGTGGTCGCTGCGGCCGAGTCCAGCTATGCGTACACCACCACCAAGTCCAAGGCGGAGGGCCGCAAGATCACCACGGTGACACTCGGCGTGCCGGACGCCGCCAAGGTGCGCGCGCAGGTCGCGCGGGCCGCCGGCACGGTGGCAGGCATCGAATTCGCCAAGGAATGGGGCAACCGCCCGCCCAATCACGCCACACCCACGCTGCTGGGCGAAGCCGCCCGCTCGCTGGCGCGCAAGGGCGGCATCCAGTGCGAAGTGCTGGGCCCCAAGGAAGTGGCCAGGCTCGGCATGGGTTCGTTCATGGCGGTGGCACAGGGCTCCGAAGAGCCGCTGCGTTTCATCGTGCTGAAGTACAACGGCGCGGCCAGGTCGGTGACGCCGGTCGTGCTGGTGGGCAAGGGCATCACCTTCGACACCGGTGGCATCTCCATCAAGCCGGCCGGCGAGATGGACGAGATGAAGTTCGACATGTGCGGCGCGGCCAGCGTGCTGGGCGTGTTCCGCGCGCTGGCGGACATCCAGCCTGCGGTGAACGTGGTCGGGATCATCCCCGCCTGCGAGAACATGCCCGACGGGCGCAGCCTGAAGCCGGGCGACGTGGTCACCAGCATGAGCGGCCAGACCATCGAGGTGCTCAACACCGACGCCGAGGGGCGCCTGATCCTGTGCGACGCGCTGACGTATGCCGAACGCTTCAAGCCGGCGGCGGTGGTGGACATCGCCACGCTCACCGGTGCCTGCGTCATTGCGCTGGGCGGCGTGCGCAGCGGACTGTTCGCCAGCGACGACAAGCTGGCTGCCGACCTGCAGTCCGCCGGCGACCGCGCGCAGGACCTGTGCTGGCGCATGCCGCTGGATGACGACTACGCAGAAGGCCTGAAGACCAATTTCGCCGACGTTGCCAACGTGGCGGGCCGCGCGGGCGGGGCCATCACCGCGGCCAAGTTCCTGCAGCGCTTTGCGGGCAGCTTCGCGTGGGCGCATCTGGACATTGCGGGCACCGCATGGAAAAGCGGCGGCGCCAAGGGCTCGACCGGCCGCCCGGTGCCCCTGCTGCTCGAGTACCTGCTGGCCCGGCAGCCTGCACCGGCGGCGAAGGCCGCACGCAAGGCGCGCTGAGCGCAGCGTCGCACTGATTTCCGATGACCGGGTTCCGATGACCGAGATCGCCTTCCACTTCAACGCGCCGGACAAGGTGGCCTACGCCTGCCGGCTGCTGCGCAAGGCGGTGGCCAGCAAGGCCCGGGTCGTGGTGACCGGGGATTCCGCGACGCTCGGGCAACTGGACGTGGCGCTATGGACCTTCGGCGCACTCGAATTCCTGCCGCATTGCCGCAGTGCGGCGAACGCATCGGTCAAGGCGCAATCACCCGTGTACCTGACCGAAAGCAGCCGCGAGACGCCACACCAGCAGGTGCTGGTCAACCTCGGCGGCGAGGTTCCGGCCGGTTTCGAGCGCTATGAGCGCCTGATCGAAGTGGTGACACTGGACGATGACGACCGTGGGCAGGCCCGCAGCCGCTGGAAGCACTACACCGACCGCGGTTACCCGATCGTGCGGCACGACCTCAATCTCAAACCTCCAACCTGAAAGCCGCGCCCATGAACGCGCCCAACCGCACGCCGCCACGCTTCGTTCCCACGCTCACGGAGGTCGTGCAGGGGCAGGCCGACGTCGCTGTAGCGCCGGCTTACGGCGCATCCGGACAGGGTGGCCCCATGGCCCTGTCCCCGCAGATGCAGGAAGCCCTGATCCAGCGCGTGCTGCAGCGTGTGGACCAGACGCTGGCCCTGCGGTTGCGGGAGGCCATCTCGGCCGCTGCACTGCAGCACAGCCAGGCGTTGGCCCAGCACATGCGCGCCGAAATCGAGGCCGTGGTGACCGATCTCGTCGCCCAGGCCGTGGGCAATGAACTGGCCGGCAGACCGCCTGTTGCTTCGGCGCAGAACCCGCAGAAAAACTGATGTTGCCGCCTATCGGCGCGAAAGCCTTGTGCTAGCATCCTTCGCACGGCGCGAGGCCCCGTCAATACACGCTTTTGCGGGCCCGCCGGGTTATAAACCGACACCTTAACTTTTCCGTTCCTGGAGGCTTTTATGCAATTGAAGTGGACCGCGGTCGCCTTGGCCGCAATGCTGGTTGTTGCTTGCGGCAAGAAAGAAGAAGCACCCGCGCCGGCAGCTGCACCTGCAGCCGCTCCCGCTGCGGCACCCGCTGCCGAAACCGTGACCGTCAAGATCGGCCACGTGGGCCCCACGAGCGGTGCCATTGCCCACCTGGGCAAGGACAACGAACTGGGCGCCAAGCTGGCCATCGAGGAACTGAACGCCAAGGGCGTGAAGATCGGCTCGGCCACCGCCAAGTTCGAACT
Organism: Variovorax sp. VNK109; assembly: GCF_049445855.1. NCBI lineage: Bacteria > Pseudomonadati > Pseudomonadota > Betaproteobacteria > Burkholderiales > Comamonadaceae > Variovorax > Variovorax sp. VNK109. The sequence goes on from NZ_JBMSDV010000002.1 coordinate 615,311, forward strand.
GCTGGCCGAAGACGACGGCGCCGATCCGAAGCAAGGCACTGCTGCTGCCCAGAAGCTGGTCGACAGCAAGGTCAACGGCGTGGTCGGCCACCTGAACTCCGGCACCACCATCCCCGCCTCCAAGATCTACAGCGACGCTGGCATTCCCCAGGTCTCCCCCTCCGCAACCAACCCCAAGTACACGCAACAAGGCTTCAAGACCGCCTTCCGCGTGGTGGCCAATGACGGCCAACTGGGCGGCACGCTGGGCAAGTACGCTGTCGACACCCTCAAGGGCAAGTCCATCGTCGTGATCGACGATCGTACCGCCTACGGCCAGGGCGTGGCTGAAGAATTCGAGAAGGCAGTCAAGGCTGCCGGCGGCGAAATCAAGGGCCACGAATTCACCACCGACAAGTCGACCGACTTCAACGCCATCCTGACCAAGCTGAAGTCCGCCAAGCCGGACGTGCTGTTCTACGGCGGCATGGACGCTGTGGCCGGCCCGATGATCAAGCAAGCCAAGCAACTGGGCCTGAAGGTCAAGTTCATGGGCGGCGACGGCATCTGCACGGCTGAACTGCCCAAGCTGTCCGGCGACACGCTGGCCGACGAGCAAGTGGTGTGCGCCGAAGCCGGCGGTGTGGACGGTGACCTGAAGGCAGGCCTGGACGCATTCAAGACCAAGTTCAAGGAAAAGAACGGTGTGGAAGTCCAGATCTACGCCCCCTACGTCTATGACGCCGTGAACGTGATCGTTGCTGCCATGGAAAAGGCCGGTTCCGCAGACCCGGCCAAGTACCTGCCCGAACTCGCCAAGATCGAGTACAAGGGCGTGACCGGCAACATCGCCTTCGACGACAAGGGCGACATCAAGAACGGCGCGCTGACCCTGTACACCTACAAGGGTGGCAAGCGCGAGCAGATCGCCGTCGTTCGCTGATCCCGACTTTTTGACGGATTGAAAGAGGCCCTTCGGGGCCTCTTTTCATTGTTGCTTCGGAAATACACGGCGTTATCCAGAATCCCGGCCAACTTATACAATCCCTCGATGAGTTCGAGTCAGAGCAGCAACCGTCCGGTTGCGTGGGGGCCGCGTGCCGGGGTGCCGCGTGATGACATGCCGCGAACGCTGGCGGGACAGACGGCGCGCAAGCTCCGGCAGGACATCATCCAGGGCAAACTCCAGCCTGGTGAACGTCTGACTTTCGAGCGCCTCACGCGCATGTACGAAGTGGGCAGCAGTCCGTTGCGTGAAGCCCTGTTCCAGGTGGCCGCGGAAGGGCTCGTGCACGGTGAGGACCACAAGGGATTCATCGTTGCGCCCATCAATCTCGGCGAGATGATGGATGTGTCGTCGCTGCGCGCCCAGCTCGAGATGTTCGCGGCCTCCCTGTCCATCGAGCATGGCGGCGAAGAGTGGGAGACCCGTGTGCTCAGTGCTTCGCACCGTCTCAAGCGCGCCGAAGTCGCCCTGCGGCAGGCCGGTCCCGAGCAACGCCGCGCGGCCGAAGACGACTGGGAGCAGCGTCACCGCGAATTCCATTACGCCCTGTGCAGCGCATGCGGTTCGCCCTGGGCATTGCACTTCTTCGACCAGCTTTACGACCAGCTCGAGCGGTACAGGCGCCATTTCTGGCAGTACGCCGAGCGCGCGGAAGCCGCCGATGACGAGCACGAAAGCATCCTGCAGGCCGCGCTTGCCCACGATCGTGAGAAGACGACGAGTCTGCTGAAGGCGCACTTCCAGAAGCAGGCGGCGCTCACCACGGACGCGATGCAGGTCGATCCGCAGAGGCTGCAGGAAATTTCTTCCCCGGCCATGCGTGGCGAAGAGGCGGGTGGCGCATCTGCCACGAAGCCGGCGCCCCGCCGCGGCCGTCCCCGCCGCGTCGCCTGAGATTCAGCCGCCCGCTGCGGCCGTCCCTACTTCTTCGTCCTGGTCCGCCGTGTCGAGCCAGTGCGGGTCGACTTCGGGCAGCGGGATGGCGCGCAGCAGCTTGCGCGTGTAGGCATGTTCCGGCTGCGCGAAGACCGCTTTCGTGTCGCCGGTCTCGACCACCTGGCCCGATCGCATGACGACGATGCGATCGCACACGGCGCGCACGACCGAGAGGTCATGGCTGATCAGCACGACGCCCATGCCGGTGCGCGCGCGAAGTTCGTTGAGCAATTCGAGAATCTGTGCCTGCACCGATACATCGAGGCCTGACACGATTTCGTCCGCGATCACAAGCGACGGGCGCAGCGCAATGGCGCGCGCGAGGCCGATACGCTGGCGCTGGCCGCCCGAGAGCTGATGGGCATAGCGCTTGAGGAAATCTTTCGGCAGGCCGACTTCTGTGATCAGGTCGGCGGCGTTATCGGCGGCTTCCTTCGCCGTGCGCGCGTGACCGAACACCAGGAAGGGCTCAGCCAGGATGTCTCCCAGCGTGCGGCGCGGGTTGAGCGCGGACTGCGAATCCTGGAACACCATCTGCATCTGCTGCCGGTACGGCTGCAGCGCGGACTCGCCGAGATTCGTGATGTCATCGCCCTGGAAGGTCAGCGTGCCGCCCGTCGGCTGGTAGAGGCGGATCAGCGCCCGGGCCAGCGTGCTCTTGCCGGAGCCCGATTCGCCGACGACGCCGACGCATTCGCCCTGGCTCACCTGCAGGTCGATGCCCTTGATGATCTCGACCAGCGGAGGTTTGCCGAACACGGGCTTGCGACTGCGGTCGGGCAGCGCCACGCGGAGGTTCTTCGCTTCAAGCACGGGTAGCCTGCCTTTCCTTATCGTACGCGCGGGCTTCGGCGAGCAGTTGCGCGCGCAGGCTTTCGGGGACGGCCTGCAGCGGCGCATCGGGCTGGTCGTAGCGTGGCGCGGCGGCGAAGAGGGCTCGTGTGTACGGATGCCTGGGAGCGCTGAACACCTCTTGCACCGTACCTGACTCGAGGATGCGGCCTGCGTTGATGACGCTCACCCGGTCGCACACCTTGGCCACGACACCGAGGTCGTGCGTGACGAACAACACCGACGTGCCCACGCGCTGCTGCAGCGACTTGATCAGCTTGAGGATCTGATGCTGCACCGTCACATCGAGCGCGGTGGTCGGCTCGTCCGCAATGATGAGCTTCGGCTCGCAACTGAAAGCGATGGAGATCACCACGCGCTGGCACATGCCGCCCGAGAGCTCGTGCGGATACAGATCGAACACGCGTTGCGGCTCGCGGATCTGCACCGCTTCGAGCATGGCCAGCGCGCGGGCCTTCGCCTCCTGGCTGCTCACGCCGAGGTGGTAACGGATGATGTCGGTGATTTGCCGGCCGATGCGGAACACCGGGTTGAGCGCCGTCATCGGGTTCTGCAGGATCATGGCGATGTCCTTGCCGAGCATGCGGCGGTGCATGCCCGGCGACAGCGAGAGCAGGTTGTGGCCGGCGAATTCGATGGCACCGTCGTCGATGCGCGCCATGGCGGGCAGGATGCCGAGCACGGCCTTGCCCACCATGGTTTTTCCGCCGCCGGATTCACCGACGAGGCCGAGCGTTTCGCCCGGCATCACCGAGAGGTTGACGTTGCGCAGGATCGGTGTGGCCGGGCCGTGGCGCTGTGCGATGGACAGGTGCAGCGACGACACCTGGAGCAGGGGAAGCGTGGGAGATACAGGCGTATTCATCGTTGCATCACCGGGTCGATGGATTGGCGCAGGCCGTCGCCGAAGGCGTTCAGGCCGAGCACGGTCACGATGATCGCCACGATGGGCAGGAACACCGCGAACCAGCCCTGGTTGATGTAGTTGCGGCCGTCCGCGATGATGCTGCCCCAGGTGGCGATGTCGGTGGAGCTGAAGCCGATGAAGCTCAGCAGCGCTTCGACCACGACCGCGCGGCCCATCTCCAGCGAGAAGAGCACTACCAGCATGGGCAGCAGGTTCGGCAGGATTTCCTTGCCGATGATGCGCAAGTTGCGCATGCCCAGCGTGCGGGCAGACGCAACGAATTCCAGTTCGCGCATGGCCATGACTTCGGCGCGGATCACCCGGCAGAAGCGCGTCCAGCCGATCAGGATGATCGCGAGCACCACGGTCGACAGGCCGGGCCCGATGACGGCGGCGAGCACGATGGCCAGCAGCATCGGCGGGAACGACATGAAGATCTCGATGATGCGCGAGATGATCGTGTCGAACCAGCCGCCGTAGTAACCGGCGATGAGTCCCAGCACCACGCCGACCAGGCCGGAGAGCGTGGCGCCGATGAGCATCACCACCAGCGCGGGTCGGGCGCCGTGGATCAGGCGGGACAGGAGGTCGCGCCCGAGATTGTCGGTGCCGAGCCAGTGGTTGGGATCGTTCTGGGCCGACCAGAACGGGGGGAGCAACTGGTCGAGCAGGCTTTGCGCCATCGGGTCGTGCGGCGCGATCCACGGGCCGAAGATGGCGAGGACGAGCAGCACGAGCAGGACGCCGGAGCCGAAAAGCAGTCGGATGTTGGGCAGCTTCATGGGAATCTCACTGCTCCGAAAGGCGCGGATTGAGCAGCGCATAGGTCAGGTCGACGAGCGTGTTGAGGACGACGAACAGCACCGCGAAGGTGATCGTCACGCCCTGGATCAGCGGTAGGTCGCGGTTGATGGCGGCGGTGTAGAGCAGATTGCCGATGCCGGGGAAAGCGAAGATGAGTTCCACCATCACGGTGCCGCCCACCAGCAGCACGAAGTGCACTCCGGTGACGGTGACCGTCGGCAGCAGCGCATTGGGCAAGGCGTGGCGCGAGAGCACCCGCGCTTCGGAGAAGCCCTTCACGCGCGCCAGTTGTGTGTAGTCCTGCGACATCGCATCGGCCAGTGAGCTCTTGAGCACGCGGGCGATGACGGCCATGAACGGCAGGGCCAGTGCGACTGCGGGCAGGACGAGATAGCTCAGCAGGTGGCCCGCCGTCCTGAACTGGCCGGTCAACACGGCTTCGAAGAAATAGAACGGTGTCCTGAACTGCAACTGCTGCACCGGATCGAGACGGCCCGAGATCGGCAGCCACGGTAGCAGCACCGCGAACGCCAGGATGAGCAGGATCGCCCAGAGGAACTCGGGAATGGCGAGGCAGAAGGAGTTGAATGCATCGACGGCGCCGTCGATCCAGCTGCCGCGCCAGTACACCGCCACCAGCGCCAGCAGCAGCGCACAGGGCGCTGCAATGAACAGGGCGGTCAGGGCGAGCTCCAGCGTGGCCGGGAGGCGGCCGAAGACCAGTTCCATCACGTCCTGCTTCATCGTGATGGAACGGCCGAAGTCACCCTTGAGCACGTCGCCCAGGTAGCTGGCGAACTGGACCGGCAGCGGCCGGTCCAGCCCGAGCGACTTGCGCGCCTCGACCAGATCCTGCGCGGTCGATTCGCTGGACAGCATCAGCGCAGCAGGATCGCCCGGCACGACCCGCATGAGCACGAAGACGACCACCAGCACGCCGAACAGCGTGGGCAGCGTCAGGAGCAGCTTCTTGAGAAGGGCGGGCGATCGCATGTGCCGGCGTTCCTCAGCTCTTGCGGGTGATGGTGGCGGGCAGCACGAAGCCGGCCATGTGGTGCTTGTGGTTCAGCTCCGCCTTGAACACCACCGGCAGGTGGTACTGGAACAGCGGCAGGATGTACGCCTGCTCCGCGATGTACCGGTTCAGCGCTTTGTAGCCTTCCAGCCGCTTGGCGTCGTCGCGTTCGCTGAAGAGCGGGATCATGCGCTCGTCCACGTCCTTGCTCTTCCAGGACGAGAACACCGACGTGCTCTGCATGGCGGAGCCGAGCGAGCTTTCCGGGTCGGCCGTGGCATTGCCCCAGTTGTAGAACGCGGCCGGCGCCAGCTTGTGCTGCGAGCGCAGCTCGAACTGCTTGGCGATGTCATACACCTCCAGGTTGGCCTTGATGCCGACGCGGCGCCACATCTCCACGATGGCCTGCATGGTCTCGTAGTCCTTGGGCTTGTAGCCGCGCGTGGTCTGGATGGTGAACTCCACCGGCTTGGACGTGGAATAGCCGGACTTGGCCAGCAGTTCCGCCGCGAGCTTGGGGTCGTAGGGCGTGCGGATCGACGCGTCGAAGCCCAGGTACTGCGGGGCGAGCAGCGTGTCCACGGACGTGCCATAACCGCGATGCAGGCGGTCCACGATGGCCTTCTTGTCGATGGCATGCACCGCCGCCTTGCGCACGTTGATGTCTTCCATCACGCCGTTGCTGTTGAAGAACAGGATGGACACGTCGGTGATCGGGCCGATCGTGCCGGCCAGACCCGGGCGCTTGATCAGGCGGTCGTATTCCTCGTAGGGAATGTCCATCGTGAGGTCGGACGTGCCGCGCTCGATTTCCGCCACGCGGCTGGTCGGGTCGGTGACGAACTTGAACACCACGTTCTCGAATGCAGGCTTGGGGCCCCAGTAATGCGGGTTGGCCTTGAAGCGTGCGTAGGCACCGCGCTCGAACTGTTCGAGCATGTACGGGCCGCTGCCCATCGGCTGCTTCTCGAACCCTTCCTTGCCCACCTTCTCGTAGTGGTGGCGGGGAATCAGGTAACAGCACAGGAACGTGAGGCGCTGCAGCATGTTGGCGCGGTAGGGCTCGACGTCGAAGCTGATGTTCTGGCCCGCGACACGGATGTTCTTGATGCTCGACCAGATCGGGGCGAGCACGTTCGCACCCTTCTCGCCGAAGCGCTTGAGGTTCCATTCGATGTCGGCTGGCGTCAGCGGCGTGCCGTCCTGCCACTTCACACCGGTGCGCAGGCGCAGCGTCATGCGGGTCTTCTCGGCGTTCCAGCTGAACTGGTCGATGACACCCGGCGCCAGGCTCAGGTCTTCGTTCTGCGTGATCAGCGGGTCGTACAACGTGCGCAGGATGGTCTGAAGCGTCGGGTTGACGGCGTGCACGCCGAGGTTCGGATCCCACGACGGCGGCATCGCGTTGTAGGCGACTGTCAGCGTGTCGCCGATGGCGGCGCGTGCGGGGGCGGACCAGAGCAGCGTGCCGAGCGCGGGGGTGCCTGCGGCAAGCATGCCGCCGGAGCGCTGGAGAAGATCGCGGCGATTGAGGGACATGGGGTGAACTCCTGAAGGAAGGGTTAGGGCTGGGGATCGAGGGAGAGGGATGCGAGCACGTGCCGCGGCAGCCTGGCATGCACGCCGTTGTTGCCGTTGACGATCTGTGTGATGACGAGGTCGACCTGCAGCGAGCACAGCACGTAGGCGTCCTGCTTCGTCATGCCGTGCTCGTTCACGAGCAGGTCGATCATGTCGCGCGTGGCCTGGCGGGCGGCCTCGTGCAGGTTCTCGTGGAAGCCCATCGTGACCACGTGCGTCGCGGTGAGGATGCGTGGGCGCGGCAAGGTCATCTGCGGCAGCAGCGTGATGCGCAGGCGCACAAGCTCGAAGGCCGATTCGAGCGCGGTCTGGTTGAGCTCGCCATGGCCCTGCGCGGCATGCGCATCGCCGGCGTAGAACAGGGCACCGTCCACCCACACGGGCAGCAGCAGGCTCGTGCCTTCGACAAGTTCGCTGCAATCCATATTGCCGCCGAACTCGCCCGGCACCGACGAGATGTGCGGTGTGGCCACAGCCGGTGCCACGCCCATGATGCCCAGGAACGGCCGCAACTGCACCGTGGCCTTGTCGCCCAGTTGCGTGGTCATGGTGTCGCGGTCGAGCTTGAAGTGGCGGATCTCGCCGCCGTCGATCTCGTCCTTGAGAAGACCGCGGCCCACGCCTTTGGGCAGCAGCACGTTGAAGCCGTAGTCGCGCAGGCGCAGCTCCAGCACGTCCACGCGCAAGGCCATGCCGGGTTGCGCACCGTTGATCCGGATGGGCCCGGTGATGCTGTGCGGGCCCTTGCCCTTGAACGCCTGCCTCAGCGAGAGGACATGGTGGAAGTCGCTGTCGGGCGTGACCGCGTCGCCCCAGAGCTGCCAGGTGTCGAAGACGACCTCGTCGCCCGAATCGATGGCGAGCACCGGCTCGAACGCGGCGTCGATGACGCCGACGCGCACCGTTTCCTTCGAGGCCTCGAGATGATGGACTGTCATGACGGCGATCTCAGGCTAGCGCCACGGGGCGGAACGGGGCACCGGTCGCGCCCACCAGTCGGACCGGCAGTCCGACGAACATGAAGCGGTGGATGCCGCGCTGCGAGATGGGCTCGAGGTTCAGGTTCTCGATGATGTGGATGTCGCGCTCCACCAGACACATCACATGCACGCAATCGGCCGGGAAGGGCACCGCCTCGAAAGCCGGCGTGTCGGAGCCGACCATGAAGACGCCCTGGTCGATGAGCCATTGCGCGCCGTCCGAGCAGGGGCCGGGCAGGCCGCCCTTGCCGTTGAAGGTCGGCGCGTCACTCCAGTGGTGCGCCCAGCCGGTGCGCACCAGCACGATGTCGCCACGCTGCACGGGCGTGCCCTGGCGTTCGGCCACGGCCTTGAGCTCCTCGCCGAGGATGCGCTCGCCACCGTTCATCTTTTCCACGCCGCGGAATTTCGCGACGTCCAGCAGCACGGCGGGCCGCAGGATCGGCCCGATCTCGGACACGTCGAGCTTCGACAGGCCCTGATGCGTCTCGATCGATGCGGCAGGGATGCCCCCGTGCACGCAGCCATAGCGGCCGAAGTGCCCCAGCGCGTCGATGTGCGTGGAGCAGTGCCCCGGCATCACGATCACTTCGTTGATGTAGGTGGAGCCGTCGGGCCGCTCGGGCACATTCGGGTCCGAATGGCGACGGTTCAGCGTGAGCGTGAAGGGCACGTGCTTCGGATACACCGGCATTCCGGGCGCCATCTCGTGCGAGAGGTCGATGATCTCGCCGCGCGAGACGAGCGAGCCGAAGAGATCGCGGATGTCCGGCTGCGCAATCTGGCGGCCGCTGGACGCGTTTGTGTTGTCGATGGTGTTGCTCATTGCTTGACCACTCCCTGGTCCTTGCCGAATTCCTCTGCCTGCTTGCCGCGCAGCGACGCGACCAGCTTCTGCACGGCGATGGTGGCGCCCTTGCCGGCCGTGTTGCCGAAGATGAAGCGCGCCAGCTGTCCGCCCAGATACGGGTGAAAGCCCATGTCGTAGAGCGTGCGGAAGTCGCGTTGCTCGATGGCGGCGCGCTCCTGCGGGCGCAGCGCATAGCGGTCGAGCACGGCGGCTTCATTCGTCGCGAATTCCTCGCGCAGCGGCGGATTCCACTTCAGGTCCTGCACCAGGTCGTGGCCGGCGAGCGTGGGGTCGAAGTCGGCCAGGCGGGCGGGCGGCGGGTCGCCGAGTGGCAGTGCCACGGGCGGCGGAGGCGCGGGCGGCGCGTGGGTTGCATCGAACTTCGCACCATGCAGGTCCCACACCACACCGCCGATGCCGCACTTGAAGTCGGCATGCACAGCGTAGCCCGATTGCCGGCCTTTGCACGGACCGATCGCGCCCAGCACGACCAGCCATGCCAGCAGTTCCGACGTGCCGCCCGCGCCCGCGTTTTCCATGCGGTCGATGGTCAGCTCGCGCAGCATGCGCTCGTGGTCACCCGAGGCCATGAGCTCCAGGAACCAGAGGTCGAAGTCGCGGTCGATGAAGAAGTAGCGCGCGCCGCCCGGCTCGTGGCTCAGCCCGCCCGAACCGAGCAGCGCCACGCGCAGGCCGGCGGGCAGGTCGTTGCGGATCACGTCGGCCAGCACCTTGCCGAACTCGTAGCTCTGCTTCTGGTCGGGGAAGGGCGGTACCGTGCAGTTCTGCAGGATGGGCACGAGTGCGATGCCGGTCGTGTCCAGTTTCAGCATCACGGAAGGCACGGAGATGTTGTCGTCAAAACGCAGGTTCTCGCGCTCGGCGAAGAGCCGGTGCCCGCGCTGGTTCATGCCGCGGAAGATCGCTTCGGACACATCGGGACGACCCTGCACCACGTAGTCGCGGCATCCGATCCATTCCTTGAACCATTCATACGGGCCGCGATGCTCCGGCGCCATGCCGAGGAGGAAGTCCGGATAGGTGCGGACGCGGCTGTTGGCCAGGTGATCGTTGGCAACCACGATGAGCACGTCCGGTCGTGTTTCGAGCATTTGCGCACGAATCTGTGCATACATGTCCTGCACGACGTCTTTCACGTCGGCCGGTGCCGCACCCAGCAGGCCCACCAGGCCGGGGGCATGCGGCGCACCTGCGGCAAATACGATCTCAGCCATCTGATGCTCCAATTCTGGATAATCAAAAAATTATCCAAAATTTAATAGATTAATCAAAATAAATCTTTAAAACGATCCTTTCTTCTTCATTGCATAAGTCGTGCCAAAAACGATCTGCAAGGTCTGCCGTGTCTTGGAAGAAGGCGTCCGACTGACAGGGGCGACGCTGGCCGACATCCGGCATCGCCGGAACGGTCGAATCTGAACCTTTCTTTCGAAAGGAGACCGGTATGCCAAGAGGTGACAAATCAGCCTATACGGACAAGCAAAAGCGCAAGGCCGAGCACATCGAGGAGGGCTACGAGAAGCGTGGCCTCGCAAAGGGTGAAGCCGAGCGCCGCGCCTGGGCCACGGTGAACAAGGAATCGGGCGGCGGCAACAAGTCCGGCTCGGGTCGCGGCACGCCGGACAACAAGACGGCCTCGCGCAAGGGCGGCCGCAAGGCAAGTAAGTAGGCCTCACCGCCTGTTGCCGCTTCTACGTGACGTTGCAGTAGCGATTGGCCCGGCGGGTCGTCCGACAGCAGGCACGGCCCGTACGTTCTACAACTGGTTCATGGACCCGCTCTCGCTGTGAATGCGGGCCATTCATCACAGAGGAGTACATCCATGAACCAGCATGACTACGGTAACCGTCGCGGCCAGTACGGTGGCAATCAACAGGGCGGGGGCCGTCAGGACGATTTCCGGCAGGACGATTCTGCCAGCGGCTACGGCGGCTACGACAACCAGCAATCGGCGTTTTCCCAAGGCTCCCGTCAGCAGGGCGGAGGTTATGAAAGCGGCTACCAGCAAGGCCAGAATCGCGGCTTTGATCGCAACGACCGCGATTTCGAACGCGGATTCCAGCCCGGCAATTCCGCTTATGAACAGAACGCCAATCGGGGCGGCCAGTACCGTCAGGACTTCAGCCGTGGCGACCGCGGCGATCGCGGCGGGTACGGACAGGGTGGCCAAGGCCAACGCGGCTGGTATGACGAGGAGCGCCGCTATGGCAACCGCTCCGGCCAGGGCGGCTACGACGGTCAGGACGACGGTCAAACCGGCGGCTACTGGGGTAGCGGCAGTTCGGGCGGCGGGTATGCCGGCGGCTATTCCGGCCGCTCCGGTGCCTCCGGCCGCAACGCGGGCGGCAACAACAGCGGCTACGCGGGCGGGTATGCCGGCGCACGTGTCGACTTCAGTGAGAGCTACGGCTCCGGCAACTACGGTGGCGGGCAGGACGACGCCGGCAACTGGGGCCGCCGCCGCCAGCAGCACCACGACCCGGACTATCACAACTGGCGCAGCGACCGCGCGAGCCAGCAGGGCAAAGCCGGCTCCTCGTCCTCGGGGTCTTCTGCATCGGGCTCTTCCGCGTCCGGTTCGTCAGCCGCTTCCGGCAACGACAGCTGCAACCAGGGCAAGCAGCACAAGTAAGCCCGGGGCCGATGGCCCTGGCGCCTGTTGATCGCAGCAACCCCGGCCGGTGGCCGGGTTTTCACATCCGGAACGAAAGGAGAATCCCATGACGACTGTTTCCGAAATCATGACGCGGGGCGTGCGCACCATGTCGCCGTCCGAAACGGTGGCGCATGCCGCGCAGGCCATGCACGAGTTGAACGTCGGTTCACTGCCGGTGTGCAGCAACAACCGGCTGGTCGGCATCCTCACCGACCGCGACATCGTCGTGCGCGGCGTGGCGCAGGGCCTCGGCGCGGACACGCCGGTGAAGGACCTGATGTCGCCCAAGCTCGACTACTGCTATGAAGACCAGCCCGTTCAGGAGGTCATGGACCGCATGCGCGAAAGCAAGGTGCGCAGACTGCCTGTGCTCGACAAGGAAGACCAGCTCGTCGGCATCGTGTCGCTCGGCGACGTGGCCACGAATCTGGAGGTCGGAGAATCCGGCGGCACGCTGGCGGAAATCTCGGAACCGTCTCGCCCGGACCGCTCGAACAATTCCGCAGCCAGTGGTGATCAGGGCGGCGGCGAGACGCAGACGTTCCTGAGCTGACCTATATCCCCGACTGTTCCCAGACGCCCTGGAACGCGTCGACGAACGCGCGTTCCACCACCGACATGGGCCGGTAGCGGTTGCGCAGGATGTGCACCTCCAGCACCTCGTCCGACTGGAACGGCCGCACTTCGAGGCCGGCCAGCAGTTCCCCCGCGATGGACACACGATCCACCACCGCCACACCGATGCCGGCCTGCGCGAACCAGCAGGCCGTCGTCGAACTCGCGCATTCGAAGTCGATGTGCATCCTGCTCGCGGCCGCGCCGAATGCGCGGCGCAGGGTCTGCCCGAACGGCGTGGATTCCGGTGACGCGATGATGCGCTCGCCGATGAGGTCCGAGGGCCGGACCAGCTTGCGTTTGGCCAGCGGATGCTCGGCGCGCACCACGCAGGCGAGGCCGCACTGGTAGCTGCGGATGGTCTCCAGGTTCGGATGCTCGTGCGGGCCGAGCGCCGCGCCCAGCGTGAAGGTGCGTTCGAGCAGCAGCTGGTTCACCATGTCGATCGACGTCACCTGCACGTGGCTCTTGAGGTGCGGATAACTGTCATACAGCCGCGCCATCGTGCGTGAAACCAGGAAGGGTGCCACCGTCGAGGTACACACCAGCTTGAGCGCTGCCTGTTCGGGCTGCGCGAGCTGGATCGTCACGTCCCGCACTTTCTCCACGCTGTTCCAGAGCGCGTTGATTTCGGCGTAGAGCTGCTGTGCTTCGGGCGTGGGCAACAGCCGGCCGCGCACGCGCTCGAACAGCACCAGGCCGCAAGCGCGTGCCGCCTGCGCCAGCACCTTGCTCACCGCCGGCGGCGACACGTGCAGCAACTGCGCCGCGCTGTTCACACCGCCGGACAGCATCACCGCCCGGAACACTTCCATCTGTCTGAGGTTCATCCTTGTCTCCTTGTATTTCCGGTACCAACAGGTGTTAACCCGTCTTTAACAGTGACGGCTTTATTTTCAATTGCCGCTGCTGTACCCCAAGCGAATAATCGCATGGCGAGCTGTTAACCACAAAGGGCCAAAGGCCCACAGGAGACAAAGACATGACCGATATCCGCAGAAGGCGGCTGGTCGCCGGCCTGGGCGCGTTGCCCGTGCTGGCTGCCGCACCCGCAATCGTCCGCGCGCAGGCGCGCACCCTGACCATCTTCCTGACCGTGCCCCCCGGAACCTCCTCCGACATCCTGGCGCGCCTCGTGGGCGAGCACCTGCGGGTGAAGCTCAACCGCCCGGTGGTGGTCGAGTCGAAGTCCGGCGGCGGCGGTGTGGTGGCCGTCCAGCACATCAAGCAACTGGAGGCCGACGGCAATTCGCTGCTGCTGGCGCCGACCTCGGCCATTTCCCTGTTGCCGCTCTTTTCCACCAAGGCGCCGTTCGACTACGAGAAGGATCTGGTGGCCGTGTGCGAAGGCGCTTCCGCGCCGCACGGCATCACCGTGAATGCGTCCACCGGCATCAACACCTTCGCGGAATACGTGGAGTGGATCCGCAAGAACCCGGACAAGGGCTCCGTCGGTACGCCCAGCCCGGCTGGCCTGGCGTCGCTGCTCGTCCACCAGATCCGCAAGACCTCCAACATCGACCTGCAGGTCGTGCCGTACCGTGGCGGCCAGCCGCTGCTGACCGACCTGCTCGGCGGCCAGGTGCCGGCCAGCGCGTCCATCGTGCCCGACTACCTGAACGACCATCGCGCGGGCAAGCTGCGGATCCTCGCGCATGCGAGCGACAAGCGTTCGCGCCTCGCGCCAGACCTGCCGACGTTCGCCGAGCTCGGCTACCCGTCGTTCCAGGCCGTCACCTCGTTCGGCTTCTTCGGGAAGGCCGGTATTCCGCAACCGATGGTCAACGAATACGCTGCGGCCATCACCGACGCGCTGGCCCAGCCCGCCATCGTCGAGCGCCTGAACAGGCTCGGCCTCGAACCGGTGGGCGGCACGTCGCCCGACCTCGCCCGCAAGGTGATGGCCGACCGCACGCGCTGGACGCCGCTGATCCGCGAGACCGGCATGCGCATCGACTGAACAACGAAGACAAGACGAAGACAAAAGGAAGTACGCAGATGACCACCACCACCGCCGAACCGCAAGCCGTCGATGCCTCGCGCATCACGGCCATCGGGCTCACGCACGCGCAGAAGAACGGCATGCAGTACCGCCGTGTGGGCCGATCGGGCCTGTCGGTCTCGGCCATCGGCATCGGCTGCTATCCCTTCGGGGATTTCGTCGATGCCGCCAAGGCCGCGTCGGTGGTGGACAGCGCCTTGAGCGTCGGCGTGAACTATTTCGACACGGCCAACAGCTACGGCATCGGCAAGTCGGAAGAGTGCCTGGGCGCTGCGCTGCAGGGAAAGCGCAGCCAGGCAGTCATCGCCACCAAGTTCGGCAACCGCGTGGGCGACGGCCCGAACGACATCGGCACGTCGCGCATGGCCGTCATCAACGCCTGCGAGGCCAGCCTGCGCCGCCTGCGCACCGACTACATCGACCTCTACCAGATCCACTGGCCCGACCGCGCCACGCCGATCGAGGAGACGCTGCGCGCGCTGGACGACCTGGTCCGCGCCGGCAAGGTGCGCTACCTCGGCGTGTCCAACTTCTTCGAGTGGGAAATCTGCGAGGCGATCTGGACGGCGGAAAAGCACAGCCTGCATTCCATCGTGTCGGCGCAGGACTTCTACAACCTGCTGTACCGCGACCTCGAAAAGCGTATGGAGCCGTTCTGCGTGAAGTACGGCGTGGGCATGAACTCGTACTTCCCGCTGGCTGGCGGGCTGCTCACCGGCGCCGTGAATCGCGAGAACCCGCTGCCCAAGGGCACGCGGGCCGAAGTCAGCCCGTCCACCCTGAGCTGGCAGAGCGAACGCAACTGGCGTGTGCAGGAGCAACTGGCGAAGTTCGCGCAGGAGCGCGGCTGGTCGCTGCCGCAGATGTCGCTGGCCTGGCTGCTGTCGCGCCCGGCCATGGCCACCACGATCTGCGGCGCCGACAAGCCCGAGCACGTGATGGCGAACATCAAGGCGCTGGACATCCACTTCAGCGCCGAAGACCTGCGCGAGATCGACCGCATCACGCTGGCCGACGAAGACCGCACCGTGGCGCCCGTGTACCGCACGCTGCGGCCCGAGAAGGTGCACGAATTCGAAGCCATGGAGCGCGTGCGCGCCCGGGCCCGATGAACCCATGATCGCAGGAGAAGAGATGGGCTGGATCGGGTTGAAGGCGCAGGACGGGCAGGCCCTCAGGGCCTGGGAGGCCAAGGCTGAAGGAAAGCCGCAGGGCGCCCTCGTCGTGTTGCAGGAAATCTTCGGGGTCAACGCGCACATCCGCGCGCTGTGCGACCGCTATGCCGCGCATGGCTGGCATGCGCTTGCGCCGTCGCTGTTCGACCGCGCGGGCGGGCCTTCTGCGGGCCTGGGCTATCAAGCGGGCGACATGGCGCAGGGCCGTGCGCTCAAGGGCCGGTTGACGGACGAGCAGGCGTTGCTCGACGTCAACGCCGCCGTCGACCACGCAAGCGCGACCGACCTGCCGGTCGCCGTCATCGGCTTCTGCTGGGGCGGCACGCTGGCGTGGCTGTCGGCCTGCCGCAACCCGAAGCTCACTGCTGCCGTGGCCTACTACGGCACCAACATCGCGGGCTACCGCACCGAGACGCCGCGCGTGCCTGTGCTGCTGCATTTCGGCGAGCACGATACGCACATCCCGCAAGCCGATGTGCAGGCCATCGCCGACGCGCAACCGCAGGTGCGCATCCACCGCTACGACGCAGGGCACGGCTTCAACTGCGACGAGCGCCCCGCATTCCACGCATCCAGCGCCGCGCTGGCTGCCGACCGGACCTTTGCATTCCTGAAGGAACATCTTTCATGCTGACCACCGTCAAGACCCCCACGCTGCTGACCGTGCACAACCCCGTGGGCTACCCGCCCATGATCAAGCGCAAGCAGCCCGCGCCGCGCCTGTCCAGCCTGGACGGCAAGACCATCTACCTGATCGACAGCAAGTTCGACGACTCCGTGGAACTGCTCAAGCAGGTGCAGGCCTGGTTCGCCGCGAAGATGCCCGGCGTGAACGTCGTGCTGCGCCAGATGTCCAGCTACTACGGCAAGGACGACCCGGTGCTGTGGAGCGAGATCCGCGACAAGGGCCACGCCGCCATCATCGGCGTGGGCCATTGCAGCACCTGCTCGCCCGCCGTGGCCACGCACGCGATCACGCTCGAAGCGCAGTACGGCGTGCCGACCGTGGCCATCTACACCGACATGTTCGTGAAGATTGCGGAGTCGGTGTCGCGCATGGGCGGGCTGCCGCAGTCACCCAAGGTGTTCGTGCCGCAGCCTGTCATGGGCAAGAGCGAGGCTGAGCTGAAGGCGTATGTGGAGGGCAACGACCCGCATACCGGCCGCCCGGTCATGCAGGAAATCATCGAAGGCCTCACGCAAGGCCTGGCCGCCGGTCTGGCAGGTGACGAGCCGTACGCGCGCACCACGCCGCGCCTGCTCGACCCGGACACCGAAGACAACCTGCGCGCCGAGTTCGAGAAGAACGGCTGGACCGACTTCATGCCCATCGTGCTGCCGACCGAAGAGCGTGTGGCCGCGATGCTGGCCGGCACCAGCCGCAAGCCGGACGAGATCGTCGGCCGCATGCAGCCCACGGCCAACCGTGGCCTGTGGGAATACACGGTGGAGAAGGTCGCGGTGAACGCGGTAATGGCGGGTGCGAAGCCGGAGTACTTCCCCGTCATCCTGGCGCTCGCGTCCACCGGCGTGTCGGCACGCGGCAGCACGTCGAGCTCTGCCTCGGTGATGAGCGTGGTGAACGGCCCCATCCGCAAGGAAATCGGCATGAACTGCGGTATCGGCGCCATGGGCCCGTACAACCAGGCCAACGCCACCATCGGCCGCGCCTACGGGCTGCTCTCGCAGAACCTGCAGGGCGGCTCGGTGCCGGGCGAGACCTTCATGGGCTCGCTGGGCAACAACTACACCTACAACGGCATCACGTTCGCCGAGAACGAAGAGCGCAGCCCATGGGAGCCGCTGCACGTGCAGAAGGGCTTTGCCAAAGACAAGAGCACGGTCACCGTGTTCCACGGCTGCCGCTCCACCACCTTCAGCCTGGGCCTGCGCAAGGAGTACTGGCGCGAGCACGTGAAGGACATGCTGCTGGGCACCGACAGCATCACCGGCCCGGTGCTGCTGCTGGACCCGATCACCGCGCAGCAGTTCATCGACCGGGGCGGCTTCGACACGAAAGAGAAGCTCATCCAGTGGGTGCACGAAACGGCCGAGATGCCGGCGGGCCGCTACTGGGACCTGCAGCTCGTGCAGAACTATGTTTATTCGAAGGCGACGTTCGGCGAGTCCGAATCGCCGAAGGCGCGCTACGTGGGCGTGCCGGACGATTCGCCGGTGCGCGTGTTCGAGCTCAAGGACATCCACGTGGTGGTGGTGGGCGGCGAGGCGAACGGGTACTGGCAGATCATGGGTGCGCTGCACCGCGCCACGGTGTCGGTGGACGACTGGCGCTGATGGCGGGCATAGGCAGAACAGGACGGGAGTCGGTGCATGCGTGAAGTGGATGTGGCAGTCATCGGCGCGGGCGTCGCAGGCCTCACGGCAGCGGCGGCGGCCGCGCGTGCGGGCCTGCAGGTGCTGGTGATCGAGCGCATGGGTGCGGGCGGGCAGGTGATGACGGTGGAGAAGATCGGCAACCACCCGGCCTACCCGGGCGGGATCTCCGGTTTCGAACTCGGCCCTGCGCTGCAGGAGGCGGCGGAGGACGCGGGCGTCGAGTTCATGCTCGACACGGTCGAGCGGCTGGAGGTGTCACTGGACGGGCGGCACGTGGTGCACGGGGAGGGCGATGCGGTCGCCGCGCGTGCCGTGCTCGTGGCTGCGGGTTCGAAGCGCCGCGCGCTCGACGTGCCGGGCGAGGCCGCGCTCGAAGGGCGGGGCGTGTCGCACTGCGCGAGTTGTGACGGCCCGCTGTTCCGTGACGAGGTGGTCTGTGTGGCGGGCGGCGGAGATTCCGCCGTGAGCGAAGCGGCACTGCTCGCGCGCCATGTGCGTGAAGTCGTACTGGCTTTCCCCGCCGAAACGCCGCACGCACAGCCTTACCTCATGAACGAGCTGGCCGCTCTGCCCAACGTGAAGCTGTTGCCCAAGGCGACGATCACGGCCGTCGAAGGCGACAACATGGTCAAGGCCGTGCGCCTGCGCACAGACGCAGGCGAGCAATCCGTCGAAGCGGCGGGTGTCTTCGTCTACGCGGGCCTCTCGCCGGCGACCGACTTCCTGCAGGGCGCATTGGCGCTCGATGCCGAGGGCCGCATCCGCACCGACGCATCGCGCGCCACCAGCGTGCCGGGCATCTTTGCCGCAGGCGACATCCGCTCGGGCATGGATTACACACTGGCCGTCGTCGCGGCCGATGGCGAAGCGGCGGCGCTGGCCATCCACAAATACATCGGAGACAAGGAGACGAAACATGCAGAACTGGAGCCAGGGACGTAGGTCATTCCTCGCGTCATCCATCGGGGCGCTGGCCTCGTTCACCGCGTTGCCGCTGCTGCCAGCGGCGGCGCGTGCCGCGACATTCCCCGTGCCCAACAAGCCGGTGAAGCTCATCGTCGGCTACCCGGCTGGCGGTGGCACGGATGTGCAGGCGCGCATCCTCGCGCAGTTCCTCGCGCCGCTGCTCGGCACCACGGTCATCGTGGAGAACAGGCCCGGTGCGGGCACCATGATCGCCGGCACCGAAGTGGCGAAGGCCGAGCCCGACGGCCACACGCTGATGTACACGCCGGCCTCCACGCTGGCGCAACTGCCGCACACCATGCTGGCACTCAAGTTCGACCCGTTCAAGGACTTCACGCCCGTTGCGCAATGCGCGCTCGGCCCGACGGTGCTGGTGCTGCACAAGTCCATTCCCGCCACCAACGTGAAGGAGCTGGCGGCCTATGCCAAGGCGCATCCCGGTGAACTGAACTACGTGTCGCAGGGCATCGGAACCTCGGCGCATGTGTTCGGCCAGATGCTGGCGAAGCAGGCGGGCATCGAGATGGTCCACGTGCCTTACAAGGGCGCGAACGATGTCGCGAAAGACTTCGTCGCAGGCCGTGTGCATCTGCAGTTCGCATCGTCGTCCGGCGCTGCCGCGCTCATGAAGTCGGGCCAGGTGCGCCTGCTCGGCGTCGTTGCGCCCAGGCGCAGTGAGTTGTTCCCTGACCTGCCCACCATGTCGGAACTGGGCGTCGAAGGCATGGACCTGGACACGTCGCTCGGAATCATCGGCCCCGCCGGCATGCCGGCTGCGACGGTGGCGCGCATCGGCGAAGCGACGCGCACCGTGATGGCCATGCCCAAGGTGAAGGAAGATTTCCGCAACGGCGGCGTTGAAGTGCAATGGGCCGATTCACAGGACTTTGCGAAGACCATCCGCGAGGCCCATCAGGGCTGGGGCCGCATGCTTGCCGCCGTCGGGTTCCAGAAGCAGTGACGTGAACCTGGGTGTGTCGCGTCTTCAGGGCGCGGCGCGTTGCACGATCTCCACGGTGCCGGCGTCCGCATCGACACGCACCCAGTCACCCGTCTTGATGCATTCGAGCGGGTCGGCGTCGAAGTCCGTCATGGCGGGCGCGTGCGTGACCACCGCACCCAGCGCCATCTTGGCGTTGATCTCGTTGAACAGCATGGCAGCCGGTGCCTTGCCCATCAGCCGCACGGTGTGGAAGATGCTCGACCAGCCTGAAGAGCCCTTCGCCCCCGGGAACACGAGCACCTTGCCCGCGAAGCTCTGGCCGCGCAACTCGTGCCGCACCTCGACGATGGTGCCGGTGCGCGGGTCCACGCCGCCCCAGCCTGAAATCCAGTCGCGTGTGACGAGCGCTTCGCCTTCGGCGCAACCGCCGACCACGCGCCGTCCCTTGAGGATCATTGCAATCCTCCCGTCCATCGGCCGGTGCAGGCGGCTTCGATGCATTGCGCTGTCGTGCCGAACCAGGCCTCCACGCCCAGCATGGCGGGCAGGTAGTGCGCCTGCTTGGCCGAGTCGACCGCGGCCGCACGCGTGCCCGGCGGCACCGATTTGCTGACGGACGAACACGTGTCCGTCATCAGCACGCCGCCAGCGGCTTCGATGATTTTCGTGTAGCCATTCATGTCGGCCAGCGCCTTGATGGCATGCGGCGTGAAGATCCACAGCCTGCAGTTCTCATGCACCTTGCGGCCTTCGAGCAGCACGCTCGCTTCCCACAACTGCTCCAGCGAATAGTGCGGGCAGCCCAGCATGACGAACTGGATGTCGCGTTCCTTGCCGAAGGCGTTGATCTTCTCGTAGGTGGCCAGGCGTTCGGCCTCGCCATAGCGGATCACCTCGACCGGCTTCTTCTGACCGAGCGCCTGTTCCACCGTCATCGCGTCGGGCGTGACACCGGCGATGTGATACAGCTCCACGCCGCCCGACGACGAAGCCGCCGCGCCGAAATGCTTGAGGCGCGGCAGGTTGGGCACGCGCGACAGGCCGCGCTTCGACGAGATGACGGGCACGCGGTCCTGCACAGTCTCGCCGACGAAGTAGCCGAGCAGGCCCCAGTCTTCCGTCGTTGCCACGTCCACGTCGAGTTCGACGAGGTGCGTGGCGAAGCGGTTCTCCGGCAGGTGGTAGCCCCAGTAGGGAATGCGTGCGGTGATGGCCGCAGCGAACGTGCTCTCGCGCCCCTCGGTGTTGGTGCGCGCGCCGAGCACCGAGTTGCAATAGATGACGGCCGACGACTCCATCCACGCGCAATGCTCGCCGCGCGTGGGCACGTTGCCCACCTGGTAGGGCGTGCAGGTGTTCATGAGTTGCGCGCCCAGCTTCGCCGCATGCACTTCGCTCTTGCGATAGAACTGCATGCTTTGCTCATCGGCGCCGGTGAGCTCGGGGTGGTTCGTGTCGAAGCCCAGTTGCAGGTGATGCGTGGCCGCGCGGAAGCGCGGAATCTCCACCGCCTCGCTGCTGTCCAGGCCGAACTCCGACAGCGCTGCGTCCATGCCGCCCTTGCGCTCCGCAAAGCTGCGCTGCACCGGCATGGACATGGTGATCATGCCGCACACATTGCGCGTCTCGACGAGGCGCTCGGCGTCCAGCGCCTCGCCGTAACGGATGAGCAGGTCCATGGCCTTCTGCACGCCCGGGCCGTCGCGCCCGTCGGCCATGGCCTTTTCTTCGTCGGTGAGCTTCATGCGTGCAGCGGCGGATCAGTTGATCTTGAGCCCGGACTCCAGGATCAGCGGGCCCCACTGCGTGGCGTCTTTCGCCACGACGTTGGCGTAGCCCTGCGGCGTGCTTCCGGCGATCGGTGTGAGGCCGATGGCCTGGATCTTCTCCACGACGTCCGGCGAATTCACGGCCGTGCTCAGCAGCTTCGCGTATTCGGCCAGCAGCGCGTCGGGCGTGCCCTTGGTGGCGTAGTAGCCGAATGTCGTGCGCGCTTCGTAGAACGGATAGCCCAGTTCCTTGAACGTCGGGATGTCCGGCGCGAGCGGCGAGCGCTCGTTGCTCGCGTGCACGAGGATGCGCAGGCGGCCCGAACGATGCTCGGGCAGGTAGTCCGCAATCACCGAAGCGGCGGCCGGCACCTGGTTGCCCAGCAGGTCGGCCAGCAGCGGCTGCCCACCCTTGTACGGCACGTGCTGGAAGTCGATGCCCAGCGTCTTGCGCATCTGGTAGATCATCAGCGTGGCCAGCCCGGCGAGGCTGGGCGTTCCGATGGACGTCAGCTGCGGGTTCTTGCGCATGTGCTCCACATACTCCTTGAAGTTGTTCACGCCCATTGCGCGGTTCACGGTGATGGTGTGCGGCGCGGCGGCCACTTCGCACACCGGCGTGATGTCCTTCGGGTCGAACGCGGGCGTGCTGGAGAACAGCGTGTGCATCGAGATCGCCGAGGTCGGCGCGAGCATCAGCACCGAGCCTTCGGTCGATTGCTGCTTGAGGTACTGCACCGCCACCGCGCCGCCGGCACCGGGGCGCGACTCCACCACGACGGTGCGGCCGAGGCTCGCACGCATCTTCTCGCCCAGCGTGCGGGCGAGCGCATCGATGGACGTGCCGGCCGGCACGGTGAGGATGACGGTGAGGGGTTTCTTGTCCTGCGCGCGCACCCAACCTGCGGCACCAATGGACGAAGCGGCCAGCAGCGTGCTGAGCCGCCTTCTGCGGATGTTGATCATGTCTTGTCTCCTTGCTTGTCGTCGCCGGAGACAAAACCGACTGGATGGGAACCTACAGGTTAATGGTTTACCCGCACAGGTCCATGCTCATCGTCACGCTTCATCGCCGGGGATATTCGTGTATCCGGCGGCGATGGTCGCGCGAACGACAGGTCAGTGCAATTGAAAAGAATTCCGCTGCCGTTAAACAGAGGTTAACGGCAGCCTGCGGGCGTCACGCAGGTTGCGCGGGCCGCGACTTGTAGAACTTGACCGGGGCTTCGGGCGCCGTGTTCATCACCGAGCGCTTGATCTTGCCGACCACGTGCATCTCGCAGGGCTTGCAGTCGAAGCGCAGGGTGAGCTTCTCCTTGCCGTTGATGAGCTGCAGCGGCTCGGCGCGCACCGTACCCTGCACGCCGGTCACGCCCTTGGCCTGCTTGGGGCACAGGCTGAGCGAGAAGCGCACGCAGTGCTTGGTGATCATCAGGCTGACTTCGCCTTCTTCCTCGTGGCTCTCGTAGGCGGCGGCGATCACCTTCACGCCGTGCTTCGCATAGAAATCGCGCGCCTTGTGGTTGAACACATTGGCCAGGTAGCTGAGCGTGTCTTCCGGGTAGGGTGCGGGCGGCTCCACCGGCACGGCGCGCGGCAGGCGGTGCAGCGACTGCACGCGCACGGCCTGCAGCGCGGCCACGGCGTCGCGTCGCAGCGTGTTGAGTTGCGACGCCGGCACGAACCAGGCGCGGGGCAGGGCAATGGTCGCGTCGATCAGCTGGAACTCCGTCTCGCCCAGGCGCGCGATGCCTTCGCGCAGCTTCGCATCGGCCTGCGACGCGTCCTTCGGCGCCTGCCATGCGCAGGCGAGCGTGGCGCCCGCCGCGTGGCCGTCTTCGTCGGTGAGTTGCAACTCGAGCCCACCCGTTGCTTCGACGAGCTTCGCCCACACGCCGATGCGGCGCTCGGAGGATTTTTTCTCCAGCGTGCGCACCCAGTCCATGTCGCGGTTGCGGTTCACCTCGGTGCCCTTGCGCAGGTCCTTGAAACCGGCCATCGGGTCTTTGGGGAACACCTTCCACTTGCCGATGGCACCTTGCACCGGCTCGCAGCGGTTGGTCTGCAGGCCCACCAGTTCCTTCTGCAAATCCAGATAGCAGAGGCCGTCGCCGTTGTGCAGCACGGTCTCGGGCGATGAGGTCTCGATCTCCACATGGTCCGCGGCCACGCGCGTTACCCAGCCGATGCTGCGGCCCGGGTTCTTGGGCGTGTCGAACGCGCCGATGTCTTCCTTGCGCCCGTTGACGAAGTAGTCGGTGAACTCGCGGTTGAAGTTCTGGTCCGGGTCGGGCATGAAGCTGAAGGTGCACTCGCCGCTCGATGCACGTGCGAGGTCCGGGCGCTCTTCCAGGATCTCGTCGAACAGCCGGCGGTAATGCGCGGTGATGTTCTTCACGTAGGCCATGTCCTTGTAGCGGCCCTCGACCTTGAAGCTGCGCACGCCCGCGTCGATGAGCACGCGCAGGTTGTCGCTCTGGTTGTTGTCCTTCATCGAGAGCACGTGCTTGTCGTGCGCGACGAAGCGGCCCTGGCTGTCCACCACCTGATAGGGCAGGCGGCAGGCCTGCGAACAGTCGCCCCGGTTCGCGCTGCGGCCCGTGTGCGCATGGCTGATGTAGCACTGCCCGCTGTAGGCAACGCACAGCGCGCCGTGGATGAAGAACTCCACGATGGTGCGGTTCGGGTCGGTGGCGGCGCGCACGGCGGCGATCTGCTCCACCGTGAGTTCGCGCGCCAGCACGATCTGCGAAAGCCCCGCGTCCTGCAGGAAGCGCGCCTTCTCCGGTGTGCGGATGTCGCACTGCGTGCTGGCGTGCAACTGGATCGGCGGCAGGTCGAGCTCGAGCAAGCCCATGTCCTGGATGATCAGCGCATCCACACCCGCTTCGTATAGCTGGATCATCTGGCGGCGCGCAGGCTCCAGCTCGTCGTCGCGCAGGATGGTGTTGACCGTGCAGAAAATGCGGCTGTGGAACCGGTGCGCATGCTTCACCAGCCGCTCGATGTCCTCGATGGAGTTGTCCGCGCTGGTGCGCGCACCGAACGACGGGCCGCCGATGTAGACGGCATCGGCACCGTGATTCACGGCCTCGATGCCGATGTCGGCCGAGCGGGCAGGGGACAGCAGTTCCAGCTGGTGGGGCAGCATTTGTCTTGTCTTCGTGGGGAAAGGCGGAATTTTCCCCGAAAAGCCCCGGCGGGGCCAGCCGCACGCCGATGCGTTACTTGTTGCCCGACCAGTTGCGGGCACTCGCGTCGTAGACCGTCCGGCGCACCCGGTTGAGATTGCCCAAGGGCCGGGACGCCGACGGCGCGTTCCACGGGTTGAACGGCGTCGCGTCTACCGCCTCGCGCATGGCGATGGCTTGCGCGCTCGCCAGATCGCGCCGCGAAATCGTGAGCGTCGCCAGCTTCACGAACGGCACAGCGCCTTCTGCCCAGCCTGTGCAACCATCTTCTATGGGCGTGGTGGCCTCATCCACGAAACGCTGCGCCGAGAGCTGGTACACCACGTCGTGTGCGGCAAGCTGGGTGGCGAAGTCGGCCGCGAGGTCTGAAGGCGCAGGCCCGTCCGGGTTCGAACGCGCCGCCGGATGCAGCTTCAGCCGCACCGGCCCCGCATCGCCCCACAGCAGCGCACCACGGCTCCAGAAACTCTCGTCGGCCAGACGACGCGTCACGCCCGTGGCCGTGGACAGATTGCGCAGGACGCGCAGCGTCTCCGCCGGCCCCAGCGTGAACAACAGACGCGGCAACACCAGCGCCTTCGGGCCGGACATGATGCAAGCAAAGTCGACGAACTGCTCCGCGTCGCGCGCGTGAGAAATGGGGAAGTTCGTCAGCAGCAGTTCATGCACACCGCCACCCGGCAAGTGCAGCCGAAGCGCAGCGCCCCGCATGTCACGCTTGCTGCCGCCGTGCGGTACGCCGCTCGCGTTGGAGAGGCGCACCGTGCAACGGATTTGGGCGCCGGGCTGGAAGTGATGTTGTGCCAGATCGGAGGGAATGTCGGGCGACACGGCAAGCACTGCGTTGTCCACGCCTGCCAGGATTTCCGCGTGCAGCGTGCGCAGGTTGCGCCCGCCGGAGGTTTGCGCCAAGTTTCGGTGCTGCACGTCATGCATGCGCCCGACCAGTTCATCGAACAGCTTGTTCTCAGCCGCTTCGGACCCGCCCAACCAGGCTTCGCGCCAGCGCGGTGCGGTGTTTGTGGTGTTGTTCATTTTGTTTTCCCCTTGGCTCTATGGCCGGTGACGCATTATCGGGAAAGCACCGGGAGCAGCTAGCGCTGAGAGATGTCTATCGAGGAAATTGCTTGTGTTTGACCGTCAAAAGCGCTCGCTTAGCTCGAAGCGTTGCTTCTGCAATTTCTTGATACTGCGGATCAGCTTCATTGAGCGGGGCGATATGCTCATCTTCAAAATGCCTAGCTGAGATCGCTCTTCTTAAGGCACTCAGCTCGCTGCGACAGGGGGTCAGTATCTTCTGGTCTGATTCAATGTCAGAAAGAGCGATGACCCTCATCGAGATGTCCTGCAAAGTCATTTTTATCTTGAGTTCGCTTGTCACGTTTCTGGCCGAAAGGTGATAGTTTCGAGCTTCGGTCAAAAGATCTGTAAGAGCGTTGGAAAGTCCTTCGGCAGAAGTCGCGACCATTTCTCGTCGAGCTTTATCTCGATCTCGCCCGCTCGACAAATTATGTACAACATACCAGCCCAGTGCCACTACGCCCGCTTGGCCAAGCCATGTGAGAAATGGATACTCGGGACTCATAGATTTAGAAGCTTGGCGGCATCCCTAATGTATTCCTGTACTTCTTCGCAGATTGAAGGATCTGAGGATTTCAGCTTTAAATGCTCATCGAAGAAGGACCCGGGCTTTTTCAGCGAGCGGACTAACCCGCCGAAGGCCTCCTCCAAAAAGGAAGAGCCATACCCTACGGTCCCATCAAAATCGACGGTAACTATCTCCCCAGCAGAAAGTGGGGACTCGAGAAATCGCTCTCTAAATCCCTCGCCACTAGTGGATCCATTTTGCTTGTATCGCCCAGAGGGATATCGCGTAAAGTCCTTTGCGATGCTAACTTCAATCATTCTTGATCTCCAACGGGAAGCTTCCACCAAATGATGGTGCCGCGTATGTCAATACCTAGATCACCAAAGATTTTTTTCTGCTCACGTCCATTCGCGTACGTGTACTGAATCCAGCCAGTATTGCTGAGGATCATAAGATCCCCATTGCCATGTTTACGTAGGACGGAGAGCGCATCGCGCGACCCTTTGCCCCGCTCGCTCTGATGCGTGCCGCTTCGCCCGTACTCCATGGCTGTATGGATAGCTATTGAATCGCGGTTGGTTCCGACTAGCAAGTTGGCGAGCTCCGAAATGAATTTCTCTGGAATAGTCTGTGCGATTGTTGCCTTGTACCCGCAACCCAGATCACAAACGGCGGCTGTAAATATTCCGTCACGCAACTGGGTAAACATCCACCACCGTGTCTCCGGCAACCCGTTAAACCCATCAGCACGAGGTACTTTGTACGCGTGATCAACGGAATTTGCGACGGCTTCACTAACACCGCGCCATATTCCGCTCAGCTCCATGTGCCGAGCGTGTGCTTTGTTCACCTTTTCTGCAACTACCTCCAGAATCGCGAGCTTTTCGCCTGACTGATCCTTGCCTTTGGACGCCTTCCAATACACCACGTCCTCTCGTTCAGGAATGATGTCGCAACTGTCGCCGGTAATCTCGTGTAAGCCAATCTGCTTAAGAACCTCACGTGCCCTTCTTCGATGGGGGTCAATAATTGTGATTGGCTTGGGCAGATGCGAGAGAGAGACGATTCGATCCAACTCCGCGTAGAGATAAATCGTGCTTACGGGGTAGAACGACTCCGTGTGCCTGAAATCTAGAACAGTAGGCTGTTGGTCGCGTAATATAGTTTGAGCAACTGCGCGTAGAAACTTCACCGTTTCTCGCCCAGAGGCGCGAATCGCATCGAATTTTCTCGGGGCAACAATTAGCTCACCAGGACGAACATAGCGATTCTCAACAGGAATCACATGCCTTTGGGTCTTGTTAGCTCGTTTGTCGAGGCTGTACCGAGCCAGCCTAGCTTGTCGCTCGAACAACTCTCTGGATGGCTTCTTCATTCCAACCGCCTCCCATCAATATTGTTCGATGGATTGTGGGGTAGAAATGCAAACGGGCCCATGAACGGGCCCGTACTGTGTAGCGATCTGGCGGAGAGGGCGGGATTCGAACCCGCGGAGGGCTATTAACCCTCACACGCTTTCCAGGCGTGCGACTTAAACCGCTCATCCACCTCTCCGGGAACCGCGCATTGTATCTCAATGCGCGGGCCGATTTTCCTGCTGTTGCGATCAGCCGCGTGCCTGGGTGCCTTGCACCATCTTCATGGCCGAGCCGATGAGGGCTGCCACTTCGGTCATGTTGCTGGGGACGATGAGGGTGGTGTTGGCGTCCGATGCCACCTTGCCGTAGGCTTCGACGGCTTTCTCGGCCACTTTCAGTTGTACGGCCTGTTCGCCGCCGGGTTGGCGGATGGCTTCGGCCACGCGTTCGATGGCCTGCGCGGTGGCTTCGGCCACAGCGGTGATGGACGCGGCCTCACCCTGTGCGTTGTTGATCTGCGCCTGCTTTTCACCTTCGGAGCGGGCGATGAAGGCTTCGCGTTCGCCGGTGGCGATGTTGATCTGTTCCTGGCGGCGGCCTTCGGACGCGGCGATCAGCGCGCGCTTTTCGCGTTCGGCGGTGATCTGCGCCTGCATGGAGCGCAGGATTTCTGCGGGCGGCGTCAGGTCCTTGATTTCATAGCGCAGCACCTTCACGCCCCAGTTGAGCGCGGCTTCGTCGATGGCCTGCACCACTTGCGCGTTGATGATGTCGCGCTCTTCGAAGGTCTTGTCCAGCTCCAGCTTGCCGATCACGCTGCGCAGCGAGGTCTGGGCGAGTTGCGTCACGGCCATGATGTAGTTGGACGAGCCGTAGCTCGCGCGCATCGGGTCGGTCACCTGGAAGTACAGGATGCCGTCCACCTGCAGCTGGGTGTTGTCGCGGGTAATGCAGACCTGGCTGGGCACGTCCAGCGGGATTTCCTTCAGGCTGTGCTTGTAGGCCACGCGGTCGATGAAGGGCACGAGGAAGTTCAGGCCCGGGGTGAGGGTGCCGGCGTATTTGCCCAGGCGTTCTTTCACCCAGGCGTTCTGCTGTGGCACGACCTTGACGGAGCGGACGACGAAGATGGCCGCGATGACGAACAGGATGATGGCGATTTCCATGGTGTTTCTCTCCTCGGATGTTCAGGAATTCAGAGCTTGTCGACCAGCAGGCGGTTGCCGATGACTTCGGCCACGCGATGCTGGCCGGGGACGGGATTGTTGCCCGGGCGGCTGACCACGGTCCACTGCGCGCCACGGTATTTCACATTCGCGGTGCCGTCGGTGTTCCAGGCCTCGACGTTGACGGTTTCGCCCACGTCCATGTTCACGTCCGGGTTGCTCGACGCCTGCGGGCCGAGCGGGTATTTGGCCTTGCGCACGTAGTACCAGGCGACCACGGCACCGGCGCCGATGACGGCCGCCGTGACGATCTGCCCCACGGGCGCGAGCCCCGCGTGCGCGGCCAGCGCGCCGGCTGCGAGGCCGATGGCGAGCATCAGCAGGTAGAAGGTGCCCGTGACCAGTTCCAGCGCCACCGCGCCGCCTGCCAGGATCCACCACATTGTCGATTGAGCCATGCGTACCCTCCGTCTGTATTGACCGCACCACATTCTGGGGCAAAAGCATGGCACCAAAATAGGCCTGCCTCATTATTTCCGTACACTTCGCGCCTGTTTATCCCGCGCCGCCCCCCGGAGGTCTCCCCCCATGAAATTCCGCTTCCCGATCGTCATCATCGACGAGGACTTCCGTTCCGAGAACACGTCGGGCCTGGGCATCCGCGCACTGGCACAGGCGATCGAGACCGAGGGCTTCGAGGTGCTGGGGGTGACGAGCTATGGCGACCTGTCGCAGTTCGCGCAGCAGCAAAGCCGCGCGAGCGCGTTCATCCTGTCCATCGACGACGAGGAATTCAGCCCCGGCCCGGACCTCGACCCCGCCGTGCTCAGCCTGCGTACCTTCATCCACGAGGTCCGTCGCAAGAACACCGACGTGCCGCTCTACATCTACGGCGAGACCAAGACCAGCCGCCACCTGCCCAACGACATCCTGCGCGAGCTGCACGGCTTCATCCACATGTTCGAGGACACGCCGGAGTTCGTGGCGCGCCACATCATCCGCGAGGCCAAGAGCTACCTGGAGGGCGTGCAGCCGCCGTTCTTCAAGGCGCTGCTCGACTACGCGGAAGACGGTTCGTATTCATGGCACTGCCCGGGCCACTCGGGCGGCGTGGCGTTCCTGAAGAGCCCCGTGGGCCAGATGTTCCACCAGTTCTTCGGCGAGAACATGCTGCGCGCCGACGTGTGCAATGCGGTGGAAGAGCTCGGCCAGCTGCTCGACCACACCGGCCCCGTGGCCGAGAGCGAGCGCAATGCCGCGCGCATCTTCAACGCGGACCATTGCTTCTTCGTGACGAACGGCACATCCACGTCGAACAAGATGGTGTGGCACCACACGGTGGCACCGGGCGACGTGGTGGTGGTGGACCGCAACTGCCACAAGTCGAACCTGCACGCGATCATCATGACGGGCGCGATTCCGGTGTTCCTCAAGCCCACGCGCAACCACTTCGGCATCATCGGCCCGATTCCGCGCAGCGAGTTCGATGTGGAGACCATCAAGGCCAAGATCCGCGCCAACCCGCTGCTGCAGGACGTGGACGCCGACAAGGTGAAGCCGCGTATCCTCACGCTCACGCAGTCCACCTACGACGGCGTGGTCTACAACACCGAAACCATCAAGCAGGCGCTCGACGGTTACGTCGACACACTGCACTTCGACGAGGCCTGGCTGCCGCACGCGGCCTTCCACCCGTTCTACGGCCCGTACCACGCGATGGGCAAGAAGCGCGCGCGCCCGAAAGAGTCGCTGGTGTTTTCCACGCAGTCCACGCACAAGCTGCTGGCCGGCATCAGCCAGGCCAGCCACGTGCTGGTGCAGGACTCGCAGGACCGCAAGCTCGACCGCCACCTGTTCAACGAGGCGTTCCTGATGCACACGTCCACGAGCCCGCAGTACGCCATCATCGCGAGCTGCGACGTGGCCGCCGCGATGATGGAGCCGCCCGGCGGCACCGCGCTGGTGGAAGAGAGCATTCTGGAGGCGCTGGACTTCCGCCGTGCCATGCGCCAGGTCGAGGCCGAGTTCGGCGCGAACGACTGGTGGTTCAAGGTCTGGGGCCCCGAGAAGCTGGCCGACGAAGGCATCGGCACTGCCGACGACTGGATCATCAAGGGCGAAGACCGCGACGCGAAATGGCACGGCTTCGGCAAGCTGGCCGACGGCTTCAACATGCTCGACCCGATCAAGGCGACCATCGTCACGCCGGGGCTGGACATGGACGGCAGCTTCGCCGAAACGGGCATTCCGGCGAGCATCGTGACCAAGTTCCTCGCCGAGCACGGCGTGATCGTGGAGAAGACGGGCCTGTACAGCTTCTTCATCATGTTCACCATCGGCATCACCAAGGGCCGCTGGAACACGCTGCTGACGGCGCTGCAGCAGTTCAAGGACGATTACGAGAAGAACCAGCCGATGTGGCGCATCCTTCCGGAGTTCTGCCAGCAGCACAAGCGCTACGAGCGCATGGGCCTGCGCGACCTGTGCCAGCACGTGCACAAGATGTACGCCGAGTACGACATCGCCCGCCTCACGACCGAGATGTACCTCTCGGACCTCGAGCCGGCCATGAAGCCCAGTGACGCCTACGCGCACATCGCGCACCGTAAGACCGAGCGTGTGGAGATCGACCACCTCGAAGGCCGCATCACCACCAGCCTGATCACGCCGTACCCGCCGGGCATTCCGCTGCTGATTCCCGGTGAGGTGTTCAACAGGAAGATCGTCGACTACCTCAAGTTCTCGCGCGAGTTCAACGCCAAGTGCCCGGGTTTCGAGACCGACATTCACGGCCTGGTGGAGCTGGAAGACGCGAGCGGCAACGTGCGCTACTACGCGGACTGCGTGGCAGAAGGCAAGGTCGCGAGCCCGCAGCCGCTGGCCACCGAGGCCAACGAAGTACATGTGGCTTCGGACAGCCCGTACAGCCGGACGATCTGAAAAGAAAAGGGCCTCACGAGAGGCCCTTTTTTTTATTGGCGCGATGGCTTATGAAGCCTCGGCCGGCTCCGCGATGCCGCCCACGGTCTGGCTGAAGCCGCCGTCCACATAGGTGATCTCGGCCGACACGCCGGAGGCCAGATCGCTCATCAGGAACGCGGCAACGTTGCCCACGTCCTCGATGGTCACGTTGCGGCGGATGGGCGAGGTCTCTGCCACCACCGACAGGATCTTGCCGAAACCCTTGATGCCGCTGGCCGCCAGCGTCTTGATCGGGCCGGCGGAGATGCCGTTCACGCGCATGCCCTTGGGGCCGAGCGACTCGGCCAGATAACGCACCGACGCTTCGAGCGAGGCCTTGGCGAGGCCCATGGTGTTGTAGTTCGGCACCGTGCGGATGGCGCCCAGATAGGTGAGCGTCAGCAGCGCGGACTTGTCGTTGAGGTAGGGCAGAGCTGACTTGGCCATCGCCGGGAAGCTGTATGCACTGATGTCGTGCGCGATCTTGAACGCCTCGCGCGAGAGGCCGTCGAGGAAGTCGCCGGCGATGGCTTCGCGCGGCGCGTAGCCGATGCTATGAACGAAGCCGTCGAACTTAGACCAATGCGCCGAAAGATCCTTGAACAGCTTCTCGATCTGGGCATCGTCACCCACGTCGCAGTCGAACACGAGCGAGGAGCCGAAGTCGGCCGCGAACTCGGTGATGCGGTCCTTGAAGCGCTCGCCGACGTAACTGAAAGCGAGTTCTGCACCTTGCTGGTGACAGGCCCGTGCGATGCCGTAGGCGATGGAGCGGTTGGACAGAACGCCGGTGATGAGGAATTTCTTGCCTGTGAGGAAGCCCATATGTCTCTCGGGTTGAAAACTTGGGCAGAATTGTCGCATGCGTGGTTTGCTGTTCTGCGTGCTCTGGTTGTTGTCGCTGCCCGGCTGGGCCGCGCATGCATACGCCCAGTTCGGCGACATCAAGTACGCGCCGGGCTTCACGCACTTCAGCTACGTCAACCCCAACGCGCCCAAGGGCGGCGAGATCCGGCTGGTTCCCCCGACGCGGCCCACCAACTTCGACAAGTTCAACCCGTTCACGCTGAAGGGCACCGCGCCTTACGGCCTGGGCATGCTCATGTTCGAAAGCCTGCTCACCGGCAACAGCGAAGAGCCGACCACCGCCTACGGCCTGCTGGCCGAAGACGTCGAAGTGGCGGCCGACGGCCTCTCGGCCACGTTCCGCATCAACCCCAAGGCGAAGTTCAACGACGGCTCGCCGGTGCTGGCGGCCGATGTCGTGCATTCGTACAAGACGCTCATCAGCAAGGAAGCCGCGCCGCAGTTCCGCACGATCTATGCGGAAGTGAAGCAGGCGGTGGTGGTGTCCGACCGCGTGGTGCGCTTCGACTTCGCGAGCCCCAACCCTGAATTGCCGCTGGTCGTGGGCGGCATGGCGGTGTTCAGCCGCGCCTGGGGCAAGGGCAAGCCGTTCGATCAGGTGCTGACCGAACTGCCGATTTCCTCCGGCCCCTACAAGCTGCCGAGCGGCCGGCTGGGCCGCGACATCACCTATGTGCGCGACACGAACTACTGGGGTGCGGACCTGCCGGTGCGGCGTGGGCACTACAACTTCGACCGCGTCACTTTCAAGATCTACCTCGACGACACGGCACGCTTCGAAGGGCTGAAGGCGGGTGAATACGACTTCATGCGCGAGTTCACCTCGCGCAACTGGGCGCGCCAGTACTACGGACGCGTGTTCGAAAACGGCACGCTGAAGAAGCGGGCGTTCAAGACCGGCAACCCGGGCGACTACCAGGGCTTCGTCTTCAACCTGCGCAAGGACAAGTTCAAGGACGTGCGCGTGCGCCAGGCCATCGGCCTCGCGTACGACTTCCAGTGGCTCAACCGCCAGATGTTCTACGGTCTGTACCAGCGTGTGGAAGGCTGGTTTCCCAACAGCGAGTTCCATGCGGAAGGCTTGCCCAAGGCCGATGAACTCGCGTTGATGGAGCCGCTGCGCGACAAGATGCGGCCCGAGGTCTTCGGCCCGGCCTTCGAGTCGCCGACCACGGTCGCGCCGCACAGCCTGCGCGAGAACCTGCGCAAGGCGCAAGCGCTGCTGGCCGAGGCGGGCTGGACCTACCGCGACGGCGCGCTGCGCAATGCCAAGGGAGAAGCCTTCACCATCGAACTCCTGAACGACCAGCCGTCGATCATCCGCGTGATCGCGCCGCTGCAGGCGAACCTGCGCAAGCTCGGCATCCAGATGAATTTCCGCACGGTCGACTTCTCGCTGTCGCAGCAGCGCATGGACAACTTCGATTTCGAGATGACGACGATCCGCATTCCCGGCACCACCGCGCCGGGCGGCGAATTGTTCGAGCGCTTCGGCTCGAAGGCGGCCGCGACGACGGGTTCGTCCAACATCTGGGGAATCGCCGATCCGGCGGTGGACGCGATCGTCGGCAAAGTCGTCGCGGCCAAGACGCGGCCCGAACTCGCCACCGCGATGCGCGTGCTCGACCGGTTGCTCTCGCACAACCATTACGGCATTCCGCAGTATTACGGCAGCGACTTCCTCATCGGCTACCGCCCGGCGCCGTTCGTGCTGCCGGAGGTGATCCCGCCTTATTACGATGCGCACAACTGGGCCGTGTCGACCTGGTGGTCTTCGCAAGGGTCACAAGTTCCGAAAGCCAGCCAGTAAACATGCCCGCCTATATCCTCAAGCGCCTGCTGCTGATGATCCCGACGCTCTTCGGCATCCTGCTGGTGACGTTCTCCATCATCCAGTTCGTGCCGGGCGGGCCGGTGGAGCAGATGGTGGCGCAATTGCAAGGGCGCGACTCGGGCGGCGAGGGCGCGGCCGCCAGTGGCGCCGGCTATCGCGGACGGCAGGGCGTGGACCCGAAACGCATCGAAGAAATCAAGCAGCTCTACGGTTTCGACAAGCCGGCGCACGAGCGCTTCGTGCAGATGATCGGACAGTTCCTGCGCTTCGACCTGGGCAAGAGCTTCTACCAGCACAAGGACGTGTGGGAACTGATCAAGGAGAAGCTGCCGGTGTCCATCAGCCTCGGGTTGTGGACCTTCTTCATCAGCTACCTGATCGCGGTGCCGCTGGGCGTGTCGAAAGCCGTGCGGGCGGGCTCGCGCTTCGACTTCCTCACCACGCTCATCGTGCTGGTGGGCTATGCGATTCCGGGCTTCGTGCTGGGCGTGGCGCTGCTGGTGGTGTTCGGCGGGCAGTTGCAGTGGTTCCCGTTGCGCGGGCTGACTTCGTCCGGCTGGGAGCAACTCAGCTGGGGCGGCAAGGTGGTGGACTATCTGTGGCACATCACGCTGCCGGTCATCGCGATGGTGCTGGGCAGCTTCGCGGTGACGGCCATGCTCACCAAGAATTCGTTTCTCGAAGAGATCCGCAAGCAGTACGTGCTGACGGCGCGCGCCAAGGGTCTGGCCGAACGGCAGGTGCTGTGGAAGCACGTGTTCCGCAATGCGTTGATCCCGATCATCACGGGCTTCCCGGCGGCGTTCATCGGGGCGTTCTTCACCGGCTCGCTGCTGATCGAGACGCTGTTCTCGCTCGACGGGCTGGGCTTGCTGAGCTACGAGAGCGTGATCCGCCGCGACTACCCGGTCGTGTTGGGGACGCTTTATTTCTTCACGCTGATCGGGTTGGTGACCAAGCTGATCAGCGACCTCACTTATGTCTGGGTGGACCCGCGTGTCAAGTTTGACTGACCCCCCCGAAGCGGCCGATGGCCGCCTCCCCCCCGGGGGGGCGCCACCAGTGGCCGGGCAGAGCCCGATCCGCGGTGGCTCTGGGCCCGTCTCTGTCTCGCCGGGTAAGCGTGCCTGGCGGCGGTTCCGGAAGAACAAGCTCGGCTTCTACAGTCTGGTTCTGTTCTGCACGCTGGTGGTGTTGAGCCTGTTCGCGGAAGTGCTCTCCAACGACAAGCCGCTGTTGGTGCGCTACGAGGGGCGGCTCTACTTTCCGCTGGTGAAGGACTATTCCGAGAAGACGTTCGGCGGTGATTTCGAAGCGCCGACGGACTATCTCGACCCGTTCATCAAGGATCAGTTCGCCAAGCCAGGCAACTGGGCGGTGTATCCGCTCAACCCGTACGGGCCGCGCACGCTGAACTATTTTGCGAGCAAGCCGAACCCGGCCGCCCCTTCGTCGGAGAACTATTTCGGCACGGACGATCGCGGGCGCGACCTGTTGGCGCAGTTGATCTATGGTTTCCGGGTGAGCGCGTTGTTCGCGCTGGCGCTGACGGCCGTGGGCGTGGTGGTCGGCGTGCTGATGGGGGCGATACAGGGGTACGCGGGCGGCAAGACCGACCTGGCGTTCCAGCGCGTGATCGAGATCTGGTCTTCGATGCCCGAGCTGTACCTGCTGATCATCTTCAGCGCGATCTTCGCGCCCAGCGTGGCGCTGCTGCTGATCCTGTTGAGCCTCTTCGGCTGGATGGGCCTCGCCGACTACGTGCGCGCCGAGTTCCTTCGCAACCGGCAGATGGATTACGTGCGGTCGGCACGTGCACTCGGCGTGGGCAATCTGCGCATCATGTGGCGGCACATCCTGCCCAACAGCATGACGCCGGTGGTGACCTTCCTGCCGTTCCGCATGAGTGCGGCCATCCTGGCGCTGACTTCGCTCGACTTCCTGGGCCTCGGTGTTCCGCCCGGCACGCCGTCGCTGGGCGAACTGCTCAACCAGGGCAAGGCCAACATCGATGCGTGGTGGATTTCCATGTCCACCTTCGCGGTGCTGGTCATCACGCTGCTGCTGCTCACCTTCATGGGCGACGCGCTGCGCGACGCACTGGATCCGAGAAAGGCCGACCGATGAGCACCGGTTCCGACAAGCCCTTGCTGGACGTGCGCGGCCTGACCGTGGATTTCGGCGGTGAGCCGGTCGTGCGCGGCATCGACTTCCACATCCAGCCCGGCGAAAAGCTCGCGCTGGTGGGGGAATCCGGTTCGGGCAAGACCGTGAGCGCGCTGAGCTTGCTGAAGCTCGTGCAGAACGCCAACGTCACTGGTCAGGCACTCTTCAGCGGTCCGTCCGGATCAGGCCCCGGCGAAGCGGAGGCGACCACAGATCTGCTGGCGCTGTCCGAGCGTGAGTTGCGCGGCGTGCGCGGCCGCGACATCGCGATGATTTTCCAGGAGCCCATGACGGCCCTGAACCCGCTCTACACCGTGGGCGACCAGATTGCCGAGGTGCTGCAGCTCAAGCAAGGCCTCACGCGCGCTGACGCATGGAAGGCTGCCGTGGCGCGCCTGGCAGAAACCGGCATTCCCGAACCCGAGCGACGGGCGGGCAGTTTCCCGCACCAGTTGTCCGGCGGTCAGCGCCAGCGCGCGATGATCGCCATGGCACTGGCCTGTGAGCCCAAGCTGCTGCTGGCGGATGAACCCACCACCGCGCTGGACGTCACACTGCGTGCGCAGATACTCGAATTGCTGGCGACGCTCCAGGCGAAAAACGGCATGGCCGTGTTGCTCATCACGCACGACCTGAACCTCGTGCGCCGCTTCGCGGACCGGGTGGCGGTCATGGAAAAGGGCGTGATCGTCGAGCAGGGCGCGGTGAACGACATCCTGTCCCATCCGCAGCACGCTTACACGCAGCGTCTCGTGGACAGCAAGCCCGGGCGCGACGTGCCACGGGCCGACGGCTCGGAGCCGATCCTGATGCAGGGTTACGACGTTCGGGTGGCCTATGGCGTGGCCAAACCGGGCATCAGCGGCTGGTTCTCGCGCGGTGAGTTTGTGGCCGTGAAGGGCGCAAGCTTTGCGCTGCGGGGCGGCACCACACTGGGCGTGATGGGCGAGTCCGGCTCTGGCAAGTCCACGCTGGCGCTGGCCGCGCTCGGACTGCTGCCGCACCGCGGCTCGCTGCAGGTCAAAGGTCAGGGCTGGAAAGAGGCGGGCCGGGCGGGGCGGCAAGCCTTGCGGCGCACCATCCAGGTGGTCTTCCAGGACCCGTTCTCGTCGCTGTCGCCCCGCATGACCGTGGAAGAACTGGTCGGCGAAGGCCTGCTGGTGCACGAGCCCGGGCTCGACGAGGCGCAACGCCGGCAGCGCGTGCTCCAGGCGCTCGATGACGTGGGGTTGACGGAAGACCGCTTTCCCGGCCTGCTGGGTCGATACCCGCACGAATTTTCCGGTGGCCAGCGTCAGCGCCTGGCGATCGCCCGGGCGCTGATCGTGCAGCCGCAGGTCCTGGTGCTGGACGAGCCCACCAGCGCGCTGGACGTGACCATCCAGAAGCAGGTGCTGGCGCTGCTGCAGCGGCTGCAGCGGGACAAGGGACTGGCCTACCTGCTGATCACCCACGACGTGGATGTGGTCAGGGCGATGGCGCACGACGTCATGGTCATGAAGGACGGCGAGGTGCTGGAGGCCGGACCACTGGCGGAGGTGCTGGACTCGCCGCGCCACGACTACACGCGCCAGTTGGTGGCTGCTGCCGGCTAGGCGGGCGGTCCGGCACTGCTTAAACCCTTGCAAATCAAGGGTTTGCGGGCTATAATCATGGGCAAACGACCAAACGGGCGGCACCAACCGCCCGTTTTTTATGGGCGTTCGGTTTTGATGGCTTAGACATCGGGGGTCTTGCAATTTCGTGTCGCTGCAGCAGATAGTTGAAACAACAACCCAGGGTCTGGGTTACGACCTGGTGGAGATCGAGCGCTCCGCCGGAGGCTTGCTGCGCATCACGATCGACCTGCCCTGGACGCCCGAGTCGCCGGACGGCCTCATCACGGTGGAAGACTGTGAAAAGGTCACGCGGCAACTGCAGTTCGCGCTGGAAGTCGAAGGTACCGAATACAAGCGCCTCGAGGTTTCTTCGCCGGGCATCGACCGGCCCTTGCGCAGCGAGCGCGACTTCGAGCGTTTTGCCGGCGAGGTGATCGACATCACGCTCAAGAACCCGATGGGTGAAGCAGCGGCGGGCCAGGTCAGCCCGAACCGCAAGAAATTCCGCGGCACGCTCGAGCGTGTCGAAGCCGGCTGGCAGATCGTCTGGAGCGACGAACCCGAGCCCAAGCCCGGTCAGAGAGTGAGCAAGAAAAAGGTGCCGGCACCGCTACAGGTGCTGGGTTTCGTGCTGGATGAGCTGAAGGAAGCGCGTCTGGCACCCATTGTTGATTTCAAGGGACGCAGCCGCGCCTGAGTCTGGCAGCGTCGGCCCGTTTAGCAGGAGAGATATGACATGAATCGCGAACTGTTGATGCTTGTGGAAGCAATTTCGCGCGAGAAGAACGTGGAGCGCGACGTGGTGTTCGGCGCCGTCGAGTCCGCGCTGGCGCAGGCCACCAAGAAACTCTACACGGGCGAAGTGGACATCCGCGTGGCGATCGATCGCGACAGCGGCAACTACGAGACCTTCCGCCGCTGGCTGGTCGTGCCTGACGACGCCGGCCTGCAGAACCCCGACGCCGAAGAACTGCTGATGGACGCGAAGGAACGCGTGGCCGACGTGGAAGAGGGCGAGTACATCGAGGAAGGCGTCGAGTCCGTGCCGATCGGCCGTATCGGCGCCATGGCTGCCAAGCAGGTCATCCTGCAGAAGATCCGTGACGCCGAACGCGAGATGCTGCTCAACGACTTCATGTCGCGCGGCGACAAGATCTTCGTGGGCACCGTCAAGCGCATGGACAAGGGGGACATCATCGTCGAGTCCGGCCGCGTCGAAGGCCGTCTGCGCCGTGGCGAGATGATCCCGAAGGAAAACCTTCGCAACGGCGACCGCGTCCGCGCCATGATCATGGAAGTGGACCTGACGCTGCGCGGCGCACCGATCATCCTGTCGCGCTCGGCCCCCGAGTTCATGATCGAGCTGTTCCGCCAGGAAGTTCCCGAGATCGAACAGGGTCTGCTCGAAATCAAGAGCTGCGCGCGAGACGCCGGCAGCCGCGCCAAGATCGCAGTTCTGTCGCACGACAAGCGCGTCGACCCCATCGGCACCTGTGTGGGCGTGCGTGGCACGCGCGTGAACGCCGTCACCAACGAGCTGGCCGGTGAGCGCGTGGACATCGTGCTGTGGAGCGAAGACCCGGCGCAGTTCGTGATCGGTGCGCTGGCGCCGGCCAACGTGTCCTCCATCGTGGTCGATGAAGAGAAGCACGCCATGGACGTGGTGGTCGACGAGGAAAACCTCGCCATCGCCATCGGCCGCGGCGGCCAGAACGTTCGCCTCGCGTCCGACCTGACCGGCTGGAAGATCAACATCATGGATGCTGCCGAGTCCGCCCAGAAGCAGGCCGACGAAAGCGAGACCATCCGCAAGGTGTTCATGGAGAAGCTGGACGTCGACCAGGAAGTGGCCGACATCCTCATCGAGGAAGGTTTCACCAGCCTGGAAGAAGTGGCCTACGTGCCGCTGCAGGAAATGCTGGAGATCGAAAGCTTCGACGAGGAAACCGTGAACGAATTGCGCGCCCGTGCCAAGGACGCGCTGCTCACCATGGAAATCGCCCGCGAAGAAAGCGTGGAGGAGGTCTCGCAGAACCTGCGTGACCTGGAAGGCCTCACGCCCGAGCTCATCGCCAGGCTGGCGGAGCAGGGTGTCAACACGCGCGACGATCTGGCCGACCTGGCCGTCGACGAACTTACCGAAATCACCGGCCAGTCTGCGGACGAGGCCAAAGCCCTGATCATGAAGGCACGCGAACACTGGTTCGCGGGTCAAGAGTAACGGTCATGGAGGGAAATACAGCACATGTCCAGTACGACCGTCTCCGAGTTTGCAACCGAACTCAAGAAATCCACCGATACGCTGCTTGAGCAGCTGAAGTCGGCCGGCGTGGCGAAGTCCGCCGCGTCCGATGCGCTGACCGATGCCGACAAGCAGAAGCTCCTGAGCTATCTGCAGGCCAGCCATGGCACGGCCTCGGGCGAGCGCAAGAAGATCACGCTCGTCAAGAAGTCCACCAGCGAAATCAAGCAGGCGGATGCCACGGGCAAGGCGCGCACCATCCAGGTGGAAGTGCGCAAGAAGCGCACGTTCATCAAGCGCGATGACAACGCCGAAGGCGCTCCCGAAGCTGCGCCCGAGCAGGAAGCCGAAGTCGCTTCCGCACCGGTGATCGACGACGCCGAACTGGCCCGTCGCGAGGAGGAGGCACGCCGCCAGGCCGAGCTGATCCGCCGCCAGGAAGAAGAGCTGGCCGAGAAGCGGCGCCTGCGCGAGGAGCAGGAGCAGCGTGAACAGGCGGAAGCCGCTGCCGCCGCAGCCGCTGCAGTGGAGGCTGCGCGTGCCGCCTCGGTTGCCGATGCCGCAGAAGCCAAGGCGCCTGACACCCGGCCTGCGGAAGCGCCCAAGGTTGACGAGACCCAGGCCCGCGAAGATGCGCGAGCCAAGGCTGTTGCCGAATCCAAGGCCCGTGCCGACGAGGAAGCCGCACGCGCCAAGGACCTGGAAGACCGTCGCAAGAAGGCCTTGGCTGAAGCCGAGGCCATCCGCGCCATGATGAATGCGCCCAAGCGCGTGCTGGTGGCCAAGAAGCCCGAGGAACCGGCCAAGCCGGCGGCTCGCGCCGATGCCGCCAAGCCCGCCATGAAGGGCACGCTGCACAAACCGGCCGGAGCGCCCGGGGCAGGCGCGCGTCCTGCCGGTGCGCCAGGCAGCACCGCACCCGGTGCGGGCAAGGAAGTCAAGGCCGCGAAGCTCTCGTCCAGCTGGGCTGACGACCAGGCCAAGAAGAAGGAAATCAAGACGCGCGGCGACGCCTCGGGCGGCGTGGGGCGCAACAACTGGCGTGGTGGCCCGCGTGGCCGCCGCGACTCGCGCGACCGCGACGAGCAGCACTCGCAGGCAGCACCGGCGGAAGCCCGCATCATCGAAGTGCACGTGCCGGAAACCATCACGGTGGCCGAGCTCGCGCACAAGATGTCGGTCAAGGCGTCCGAGGTCATCAAGCACCTGATGAAGCTGGGCCAGATGGTCACCATCAACCAGCCGCTAGACCAGGACACGGCCATGATCGTGGTCGAGGAAATGGGCCACAAGGCCATCGTCGCCGCGCTGGACGATCCGGAAGCGTTCACCGAAGAGGAATCTTCGGCGCACCAGGCCGAGTCGATCGCGCGTGCGCCTGTCGTCACTGTCATGGGCCACGTCGACCACGGCAAGACCTCGCTGCTGGACTACATCCGCCGCGCCAAGGTCGCTGCGGGCGAAGCTGGCGGCATCACGCAACACATCGGTGCGTACCACGTCGAAACGCCGCGCGGCATGGTGTCCTTCCTGGACACCCCGGGCCACGAGGCGTTCACCGCCATGCGTGCCCGTGGCGCGCAGGCCACCGACATCGTCATCCTGGTGGTGGCAGCCGACGACGGCGTCATGCCGCAGACGAAGGAAGCCATCAAGCACGCGAAGGCGGCTGGTGTTCCCATCGTCGTGGCCATCAACAAGATCGACAAACCCGACGCCAACCCGGACCGCGTGAAGCAGGAACTGGTGGTCGAAGAAGTCGTGCCTGAAGAATTCGGTGGCGAGTCGCCGTTCGTTCCCGTGTCCGCGAAGACCGGCCAGGGCATCGACGACCTGCTCGAACAGGTGTTGCTGCAGGCCGAAGTGCTGGAACTCAAGGCCCCGGTGGATGCGTCCGCCAAGGGCCTGGTGATCGAAGCGCAGCTCGACAAGGGCCGCGGCCCGGTCGCCACGGTGCTGGTGCAATCCGGCACGCTGAAGGTGGGCGACGTGGTGCTGGCCGGCCAGACCTACGGCCGCGTGCGCGCGATGCTGGACGAAAACGGCAAGCCGATCAAGTCGGCGGGTCCGTCGATCCCGGTGGAAATCCAGGGCCTGACGGAGGTGCCGCAGGCTGGCGACGAATTCATGGTGATGACCGACGAGCGCCGTGCGCGCGAAATCGCCACTTACCGCGCCGGCAAGTTCCGCAACACCAAGCTGGCCAAGCAGCAGGCCGCCAAGCTGGAGAACATGTTCGCCGACATGACGGCTGGCGAGGTCAAGACCTTGCCGATCATCGTCAAGGCCGACGTGCAGGGTTCGCAGGAGGCGCTGGGCGCTTCGCTGATGAAGCTGTCCACCGACGAGGTGAAGGTGCAGATGGTCTACTCGGCCGTCGGCGGCATCAGCGAGTCGGACATCAACCTGGCCATCGCTTCCAAGGCGCTGATCATCGGCTTCAACACGCGTGCCGATGCAGGTGCGCGCAAGCTGGCCGAAAGCAACGGTGTCGAGATCCGCTACTACAACATCATCTACGACGCCGTGGACGAGTTGAAGGCAGCGATGTCCGGCATGCTGGCGCCGGAAAAGCGCGAGGAAATCATCGGCATGGCGGAAATCCGCACCGTGTTCGTGGCGTCCAAGATCGGTACCGTCGCGGGCTGTATGGTCACTTCGGGTCACGTCACGCGCTCGTCGCACTTCCGCCTGCTGCGCGACAACGTGGTCATCTACACCGGCGAGCTCGATTCGCTCAAGCGCATGAAGGACGATGTGCGCGAGGTGAAGGAAGGCTTCGAGTGCGGTATCAAGCTCAAGAACTACAACGACATCAAGGAAGGTGATCAGCTGGAGTTCTTCGAGATCAAGGAAATCGCGCGTACGCTGTAAAAGGCGGATGCAGGAACGAACATGCCCGCGAAGAAGTCCGCTGCGCCCAACCGCAATTTCAAGGTTGCCGACCAGATCCAGCGCGATCTGACGGAACTGATTGCGCGCGAGCTCAAGGACCCGCGCGTGGGCATGGTCACGCTGCAGGCCGTCGAGGTCACGCCAGACTACGCGCACGCGAAGGTCTACTTCAGCGTGCTCGTCGGCGACCCGGCCGAGTGCGAGGAAGCGCTGAATCAGGCCGCAGGCTTCCTGCGCAACGGCCTGTTCAAGCGCCTGCACATCCACACCGTGCCCACACTGCACTTCCTGTTCGATCGCACGACCGAGCGCGCGTCCGACATGAACGCGCTGATCGCACGCGCGGTCGCCTCCCGTTCAAAAGACACGGACTGAACCATGAGCGCACCACGAGTACGGGTCGTGAGGCGCCCCGTGCATGGGGTGCTGTTGCTGGACAAGCCGAAGGGGCTGTCCAGCAACAATGCATTGCAGAAGTGCAAATGGCTGCTGCGTGCCGAGAAGGCCGGCCACACCGGCACGCTCGACCCGCTGGCCACCGGCGTGCTGCCGCTGTGCTTTGGCGCGGCCACCAAGTTCAGC
Organism: Variovorax sp. VNK109; assembly: GCF_049445855.1. Classification (NCBI taxonomy): domain Bacteria; kingdom Pseudomonadati; phylum Pseudomonadota; class Betaproteobacteria; order Burkholderiales; family Comamonadaceae; genus Variovorax; species Variovorax sp. VNK109. Next base: position 659,153 of record NZ_JBMSDV010000002.1, read on the forward strand.
CAGATCCAGCTGGACGCCGACAAGTCCTACGAAGCCATTGCACAACTCGGCGTCACGACGGTCACGGGTGATGCCGAGGGTGAGGTATTTGAGCGCCGCGCCGTGCAATTGGCACCCGGGGCGCTTGCCGCAGCACAGGCGCGGTTTACCGGCGCCATCCGCCAGGTACCGCCGATGTACAGCGCGCTCAAGAAGGATGGCAAGGCGCTCTACGAATACGCCCGAGCCGGCGAAGAAGTGGAGCGCGAAGCGCGTGACGTCACCATCCATTCGTTGTCGCTGCACCTCGAAACACCGGACACGCTGCGCATCTCGGTGCGTTGCAGCAAGGGAACGTACATCCGAACGCTGGGCGAAGATATCGGCCATGCGCTCGGATGCGGTGCCCACCTGACGATGCTGCGGCGCACGGGCACGGGTGGCTACACCGAGTCGCAATGCGTGACGATCGAATCGCTCGAAGCGATGGATGAGGCTGAGCGCATGGCATTGCTGCTGCCGCCCGAGTCGCTGCTGTCCGATCACGTGCCTGTCACGCTGGACGCCGACAATTCCGCCCGATTCCTCTCCGGCCTGCGCCGCCGTGGCAGCTGGCCCGACGCCGAGCGCGTGGCCGTGTTCGGCACTGATCCGCGCGCCCTGCTGGGCGCTGCCCATGTCAAGGCCGGCGAACTGATTCCTTCACGTCTTCTGAGTCCTCCCGAAATCCAACAGATCCTCGAAAGCAGTCTTTCATCATGAGTAAACAGATCCGAAACATCGCCATCATTGCCCACGTCGACCATGGCAAGACCACCATGGTGGACCAGTTGCTGCGCCAGTCCGGCACCTTCGCCGACCACGAGAAGGTGGTCGACACGGTGATGGACAACAACGCCATCGAAAAGGAACGTGGCATCACGATCCTGGCCAAGAACTGCGCGGTGAGCTGGAAGGGCACGCACATCAACATCGTCGACACCCCGGGCCACGCGGACTTTGGCGGTGAAGTGGAACGCGCGCTCTCCATGGTCGACAGCGTTCTGCTGTTGATCGATGCGCAAGAGGGCCCGATGCCGCAGACGCGCTTCGTGACCAAGAAGGCGCTGGCCCTCGGCCTGCGTCCCATCCTGGTGGTGAACAAGGTCGACAAACCGGGTGCGAACCCCGACAAGGTGGTGAACGCCGCGTTCGACCTGTTCGACAAGCTCGGTGCGACCGATGAACAACTCGACTTCCCCGTCGTCTATGCCTCGGGCATCAACGGCTGGTCTTCACTCGAGGAAGGCGCGCCGGGCGAGCAGTGGGGCCCCGACATGTCGGCGCTGTTCGACACGATCCTCAAGCACGTTCCAGCGAACTCGGGTAACCCGGATGCGCCGCTGCAATTGCAGATCTCCGCATTGGACTTTTCGACCTTCGTCGGTCGCATCGGCGTGGGCCGCATCAGCCAGGGCACCATCAAGCCCATGATGGATGTGCTCGTCATGGAAGGACCGGATGGCAAGAGCGTCAAGGGTCGCGTCAACCAGGTGCTGACGTTCCAGGGCCTGGACCGCATGCAGACGCCATTGGCCGGTCCCGGCGACATCGTGCTGATCAACGGCCTGGAAGACATCGGCATCGGCGTGACCGTGACCGACCCTGCCAACCCCGCGCCGCTCCCGATGCTCAAGGTGGACGAGCCCACGCTGACCATGAACTTCTGCGTGAATACCTCGCCGCTGGCCGGCCGTGAAGGCAAGTTCGTGACCAGCCGCCAGATCTGGGACCGCCTGCAGAAGGAACTGCAACACAACGTGGCGCTGCGCGTGAACGAGACCGACGAAGAAGGTGTGTTCGAAGTGATGGGCCGTGGTGAACTGCACCTGACCATCCTGCTGGAGAACATGCGCCGTGAAGGTTACGAAATGGCTGTGTCGAAGCCGCGCGTGGTGTTCCGCACCATCGACGGCGAGAAGCACGAGCCGATCGAGCTCGTCACCGCCGACATCGAGGAGCAGCATCAGGGTGGCGTCATGCAGGCGCTGGGCGAGCGCAAGGGCGAACTCGTCAACATGGAGCCGGACGGCCGTGGCCGCGTGCGCCTTGAATACCGCATTCCGGCACGTGGTCTGATCGGCTTCACCAACGAATTCCTGAACCTGACGCGCGGTTCCGGCCTGATCAGCAACATCTTCGACAGCTACGAGCCGCACAAGGGCGACATCGGTGGCCGCAAGAACGGCGTGCTCATCTCCATGGACGACGGTGAAATCTTCACCTACGCACTGGGCAAGCTGGACGATCGCGGCCGCATGTTCGTGAAGGCCAACGACCCCGTGTACGAAGGCATGATCGTCGGCATCCACAGCCGCGACAACGACCTCGTGGTCAACGCGACGCGCACCAAGCAGCTGACCAACTTCCGTGTCTCGGGCAAGGAAGACGCGATCAAGATCACGCCCCCGATCGACCTCACGCTCGAATACGGCGTCGAATTCATCGAGGACGACGAGCTGGTCGAGATCACGCCCAAGAGCGTGCGTCTTCGCAAGCGCTTCCTGAAGGAGCACGAGCGCAAGCGCGCGAGCCGCGAGGCCTGATCCCGGGCGCATGAGACTCACGCACACCCGCGCGGTCTTCCTGATGATCGCGGTCACCCTGATGTGGTCGATCGCGGGTGTGATCACGCGCCACCTCGAACACGCGCGCAGCTTCGAGGTGACCTTCTGGCGCGCGTTCTTCACGGCACTGTCGCTGCTCGTGATCCTGCCGGTGGCGCAGGGGCGCGAGGTGTTTACCAAGATCCGCCGCGGGGGCCCGGCCCTCTGGATCTCCGGCGTTTGCTGGTGTGTGATGTTCACGGCCTTCATGGTGGCGCTCACGCTCACAAGTGTGGCCAACGTGTTGGTCACCATGTCGGTGGGCCCGCTGTTCACGGCCCTGGTGGCGCGCATCTTCATCGGGCATAAGCTCGCGCTGCGGACCTGGGTCGCAATCTTCGTGGCGGGCGCTGGCATCGCCTGGATGTACGGCGCGCAGGTCAGTGGCGGGCAGCTCGCAGGTACGCTGGTTGCCCTGTGCGTGCCGGTTGCAGCTGCAGTGAACTGGACCGTCGTGCAGCGCAGCCACGCGCAGGGACACGATGTCGACCTGGTGCCTGCCGTTCTGGTGGGGGCCGTATTGTGTGCGCTGGCCACGCTGCCGCTGGCCGTGCCTTTCAGCGCGACGCCGCATGACCTCGGGCTGCTGGCCATCCTCGGCCTGGTGCAGCTTGCGATTCCCTGCGTGCTCGCCGTGCGGTGCGCACGGATACTCAAGGCGCCGGAGGTGTCGCTGCTTGCCTTGCTCGAAGTGATCTTCGGCATCCTGTTCGCCTGGCTCGGTGCGGGCGAAGCCCCGGGAAGCGAGGTTCTCATTGGCGGCACGCTGGTCATCGGCGCGCTTGTTGCGAACGAGTTGCTGGGCTTGAAGGAGAGAAGCTGATGACATACGTCGTTCCGGAAGTCGTCTGCGAGGTCCAGGGCCGTGTCGGCCTGATCACGCTCAACCGTCCGAAGGCGCTCAATGCGCTGTCGCTGGACATGGTGCGCGCGCTGACGGCCGCCCTGCTGCAGTGGCAGGACGACCCGCAGGTGCTGGCCGTCGCCGTGCGCGGGCAGGGCAGGGAAGGACCGTTCGGCGCGTTCTGTGCAGGCGGTGACATCCGATTCTTCCATCAGGCAGCGCTCGCGGGCGATCCGCGCCTCGAAGACTTCTTCACCGAGGAATACACGCTCAACCACCTGATCCACAACTATGCGAAGCCCTATATCGCATTCATGGACGGCATCGTCATGGGGGGTGGCATGGGCATCAGCCAGGGCGCAGCGCTGCGCATCGTGACCTCTCGCACGAAGATGGCGATGCCCGAGACCAACATCGGCTTGTTTCCGGACGTCGGCGGTGGCTACTTCCTGGGCCGGTGCCCGGGTCGCGCGGGCGAGTACCTCGCACTGACGGGCGAAGTGATCGGCGCTGACGACGCGCTGGCTTTCGGGCTGGCCGATGTGGCCATGAACGCGGAACAGTTGCCGCAAGTCTGGGCGCAGCTCGGCTCGACAGGTTTTGCCTCGAACGAAGAAGTCCTGACCTGGCTGCGTCAGCAGGCCTTGCCGGAGCAGCCGAAGACAGTTGCAGCGGCTTCTTCGATCGACCGCTACTTCGCCCTCGACTCCGTGCAGGCGATCGTCGATGCGCTCGACGCCGCGCAGGGCGACGAATGGGCTGCCCACACGGCCGCCACGCTGCGCAAACGGTCGCCGCTCATGCTGCATGTCGTGCTGGAGCAGGTGCGGCGCGCGCGGGGCATGTCGCTCGCGGATGATCTGCGCATGGAGCGCGATCTGGTGCGCAACTGCTTCCACTTGCGCCCGGGCGCGGCGAGCGAAACCGTCGAAGGTATCCGCGCGCTCGCGGTGGACAAGGACCATGCGCCCCGATGGAATCCTCCACGCATCGAAGACGTGACACCGCAGCAGGCAATGGAATTTTTCAGGAGTCCCTGGCCCGCCCATGCGCACCCACTGCGCGGCCTGCGCTGACTTTCGCCGGAACAGCGCAGATCAGCGCGGCTTCGGTTCAACGCGGGTTCAGTTGCCCGTATATGTTGTGCGCCAACTCCAGCATGTCGGCGCGTGGCAATGGTCCTGACAGGGCGTAGCCCATGCCGCGGTCGATCCAGTAGAAGCTGGAGACGTTGCCTTCCTGCGCGAACCGGAAGGTGGTCTCGGCCAGGTTTCCGACGGCACCGATGTAGAGCGTCAATCGTTCACCGCGCGCGTCCTGGAACATGAACTGCGCGCGCGCGCCGTCGGAGCCAGGCAGGAGGCGGCCGCCCACGAGATCGAACCCCTGCGAATGAAGCGCCGGCACCTTCAGCGGCTTCCCCAGGCGCCTGGATAGCCATTGCACGAGATGCTCCTGCTGCGCGGCCGGCACTTCCACCGGATGCCGCACTTCCGGCGCATACACCGCGTGCGCCACCGCGGCTTGCCGTGCGAACTGCATGACGGGCGCGGCTTCGCTACCGCGCCATACGCCATGCCCCAGCCAGCCGGCAGTGAACGCGACCAATACCGATGCCGCCATCGCCATGTGTTGCCAGCGACGGCGCCACTGCCTCTGCGCGCCGTTGAACTGGTGCGCAGCCTGGTCGAGGAACGGCGGAACATCTTCATTCAGCAGCTCGCCATGAAGTCCGAGGAGTGCGACGCGCTGGGTCGTCCACGCGTCCACGGTGGCACGCAACTCCGGGCTCTGTTCGAGCACCCGCTCAACAGCCTGGCGCTGCGCAGCATCCAGCCGGCCGTCGACGTAGGCATGAAGCTGTTCTTCAGGAATGCGGGGGTCGTGGGCTTTCATCGTCGTCTACTTCATGCGCCGCAGTGGCCCTGCGGTGGCAGATGCCGAGGGAGATGCTGCGGGAACGGTCTGGACGGGGGCGCCTTCCATGAGTTCACGCAGCCGGCTTCGCGCGCGCGACAGGCGCGACATGACAGTACCCACCGGCACGCCGAGTACTTCCGCCACCTCTTCATAGCCCATGTCTTCCAGCGTCACCAGCAGCAGGACCGCACGTTGCCCGTCGGGCAATTGCATGAGGCAGCGCTCCAGATCGATGACCGCATCCACTGAACGCTGAGGCGCCGCGGGCTCGATCTCCAGGTCATCGAGTGATACCGCCGCCAGGTGTGGACGCGCGCTGCGCCTTCCGTTGAGATACAGGTTATGCATCACGGTGAACAGCCATGCGCGCAGATCGGTCCCCGCGTTCCACAAGCGCCACTTGGTGAAGGCGCGCTCCAGTGTGTCTTGCACGAGATCGTCGGCAGCCCACGCATCGCCGGTGAGCGCACGCGCGTAGCGGCGCAGGCCCGGCAGATGGCTGGCGATGTCGGAGGCTTTCACGCCGGCATTGTGCGCGCCGCGGTGACTGGTGCCGGATCAGGGGCGGGCGACTTTCCAGACGCCGTTCACGCCATCACCGGTCTTGTCGCCTGCCTTCGTGTCCCTCAGCCAGAAGTACAGCGGCTTGCCCTTGTAAGCCCACTGCTTCGTTCCGTCGTCGCGCGTGATGATGGTGTAGTCGCCGCTGTTGGCATCGGTCGAGGTGGCGACCAGCGGGGGCCAGTTGTTGGCACACGGCCCATTGCAGACGGACTTGCCACTGCCCGCCGCATCGCGGTCGAAGGTGTAGAGCGTCATGCCATTGGCACCCGTGAGCATGCCATCGGTGGTCTTGACGGCAGACGGCGCAGACATGGACGCGCAACCTGCCGTGAGCACGACAATGGCCATCGCGGCAAAAGAGGAAAAGACATTTTTCATGGAATCTCCGGTGTTCGGGTTGGACTACACCGCAATGAACACCTGCCGGAGCCGGTTTATTCCATGCCGAAACAAAATCTTTCAGCGGTTTCGGCTTTTCATGGCGCGTTCCACCTCGCGCTTGCCTTCGCGGTCCTTGATGGTGTCGCGCTTGTCGTGCTCGGCCTTGCCTTTGGCAAGGGCAATGTCGCACTTCACCCGACCGGACTTCCAGTGCAGGTTGAGCGGCACCAGGGTGTAGCCCTTCTGCTCGACCTTGCCGATCAGCCGGCGGATCTCGTCCTTGTGCAGCAGCAGCTTGCGTGTGCGCATGGCTTCGGGCCGGACATGGGACGACGCCGTGTGCAGCGCATTGATCTGGCAGCCGATGACGAAGAGTTCGCCGTTGCGGATGACCACATAGCCATCGGTCAGCTGGACCTTGCCTTCGCGCAGGGCTTTCACTTCCCAGCCTTCCAGCACCATGCCTGCCTCGAACCGCTCTTCAAAGAAATAGTTGAAAGCGGCTTTCTTGTTGTCGGCAATGCGGCTGGATGTGTCGGGTTTGGTGGCCATGAGGTCAGATGGGGTTACCCGGCCTTCATACAATCGGGCGGGCCGTGAATTTTACGCATTGATGAAAACCGTTCAGAAGTCAGTCCTCATCTGGTACAGCGCACAGGAGATGTTCGCGCTCGTTGCCGCGGTGGACCAGTACCCTGAGTTCCTCCCGTGGTGCGACCGCGCCGCCATTCTCGAACAGGACGAGCAGGGCATGACGGCCGAAGTCGGCATTTCGATCAGCGGCATCCGCCAGAGCTTCACCACCCGCAACACGCACACGCCGGGCGAGCGCATCGACATGAAGTTGGTGAAGGGGCCGTTCTCGCAATTGAACGGGCAATGGCGCTTCGTGCCCGTTGCCGGCGATCCGGGCCAGCGCGCCTGCAAGGTGGAGTTCCAGCTCGACTATGGCTTCGACAACCGCGCGCTCGCTGCGCTGGTGGGACCCGTGTTCGACAAGATCGCCGGCACGCTGGTGGACGCTTTTGTCAAGCGCGCCGAACAGGTATATGGCTGAGGACGTGAAAGTCCGCGTGACGGTCATGTATTCGCCGTCCGCGCGCGAGGTGTTCGAGGAGGCGATCGAGGTAGGGCCGGAAACGACGGTCCTGGAGGCGCTGATGGCCAGCAGCCTTGTGGATCGCTTTCCCGAACTCGAACTGCCCGGCTGTGGGATCGGCATATGGGGACGGCTGGTCGGCCCGGCACAGCCTGTGGCCGACGGAGACCGGCTCGAAATCTACAGGGGTCTGAAGGTCGACCCGAAGGTCGCAAGGCGCGAGCGATTCAGCAAGCAGGGTGCGAGGGGAACCGGTCTGTTTGCCAAGCGGCGCCCAGGCGCGAAACCAGGCTACTGAGCACGTTCAGCCCTTGCAGTTCTCCGCAATGGCGGACTGCACTCGGCGAGATTCGGCAGCACGCGCGGCATCGTCCATGACTTCGCGTTCGCCCTTGGCATTGACCTGTGCGAGACGCATGCCACTGTCCAGCGATGCCTGCGCCGCGCGTGCACGGCGACAGTTTTCCGCCAGCGCGGCCTTCTGTTTGGCTTCGGCTTCCTTTTGCTTGGCCAGCTCGGCGTCCTTCTCCTGCTTGGCTTTTTCCAGCAATTCCTTGTCCTGACCGGACACTTTGGGAGCGCCGGTCCCGGTGCCGGCGGCTACCGGTGCTGCAGGGGTGGGGGCAGCTGCCGCTGGCGTGGCGGGCACGGCAGCGGGCAATGTCGATGCCTTGCCCGCCGGCCGGCGCAGGATGTTCTTCTCCGGGATGTCCGGCGGCGGCGACTGGTCACTGAAGACCTTGCGGCCGTCCTTGTCGACCCATTGCCATTGGGCGGCGGCAGCCAGGGGCAGCGCGCAGACGGCGCCGGCGAGGAGAAGGGTGGCCAGTTTCATGCGCGAAGTGTAGCGCCGAGGTGTCCGCGCTTCCAGATGGTCGACGGGTGCATGTGAGCTTGTGCGCAAGGATCGGGCCGGCCGGTGGCGGCAACGCGACAGACGGCACGCGGGTACAATCCGGTTTTTGGAGCTTTGACATGCGCCTTCTCGGAAAAGCGCTCACCTTCGACGACGTGTTGCTGGTGCCGGCGTACTCCCAGGTCCTCCCCAAGGACACCTCCCTCTCCACCCGCTTCTCCCGAAACATCACCCTGAACCTGCCACTGGTGTCCGCTGCCATGGACACGGTGACGGAAGCCCGTCTGGCGATCGCCATCGCACAGGAAGGCGGCATGGGCATCGTCCACAAGAACCTCACCGCTGCCGAGCAGGCGGCCCAGGTTGCCAAGGTCAAGCGCTATGAATCCGGCGTGCTGCGCGACCCGGTGGTCATCACGCCGCAGCACACGGTGCTGCAGGTGCTGCAGCTGTCTGAAGAACTCGGCATCTCCGGCTTCCCTGTGCTGGACGGCGGCAAGGTCGTCGGCATCGTCACTGGCCGCGACCTGCGGTTCGAGACGCGCTACGATGTGCCGGTCCATCAGATCATGACGCCGCGCGAGAAGCTCATCACGGTGCAGGAAGGGGCCACGGCCGCCGAAGCCAAGGCGCTGCTGAACAAGCACAAGCTCGAGCGCCTGCTTGTCATCAACGACGCGTTCGAGCTCAAAGGCCTGATCACGGTGAAGGACATCACCAAGCAGACGAGTTTTCCCAATGCCGCGCGTGACCCGTCGGGTCGCCTGCGTGTCGGCGCTGCGGTCGGCGTGGGCGAGGGCACGGAAGAACGCGTCGAGGCGCTGGTCAAGGCTGGCGTCGATGCGATCGTGGTGGACACGGCGCACGGCCACAGCCGCGGCGTGATCGAGCGCGTGCGCTGGGTCAAGCAGAACTATCCGCAGATCGACGTGGTCGGCGGCAACATCGCCACCGGCGCGGCTGCGCTGGCGCTGGTCGAGGCCGGCGCTGACGCGGTGAAGGTCGGCATCGGTCCCGGCTCCATCTGCACCACGCGCATCGTCGCGGGTGTGGGTGTGCCGCAGATCATGGCGGTGGACAGCGTGGCCACCGCGCTGAAGGGCACGGGCGTGCCACTCATCTCCGACGGCGGCATCCGCTACTCGGGCGATATCGCCAAGGCCATCGCCGCAGGCGCGGGCACGGTGATGATGGGCAGCATGTTCGCGGGTACCGAAGAGGCGCCGGGTGAGGTCATCCTGTACCAAGGCCGCAGTTACAAGAGCTACCGCGGCATGGGCAGCATCGGCGCGATGCAGCAGGGCAGTGCCGACCGCTACTTCCAGGAGTCGACCTCCGGCAACCCCAACACTGACAAGCTCGTGCCCGAAGGCATTGAAGGCCGCGTGCCCTACAAGGGCTCGGTCGTCGCGATCATCTTCCAGATGGCCGGTGGCGTGCGGGCCAGCATGGGCTACTGCGGTTGCGCGACCATCGCCGACATGCAGGACAAGGCCGAGTTCGTCGAGATCACTTCCGCAGGCATCCGTGAGAGCCATGTCCACGACGTGCAGATCACGAAGGAAGCGCCCAACTACCGGGCGGAGTGACACAGCCACCTTAAAAAGGCCAGAAATTTCTGGCCTTTTTATTTGCCTGGATTAGAATATGGCCTGATTCTCAAATTAAAGGCCAGAATCATGCATTCGATCCCGATCCATCAGGCAAAGAACCAGTTGTCCGAACTGATCCGGCTCGTCGAACAGGGGGAAGAGGTCGTTCTGACGCGCCACAGCAAGCGCGTGATCCGGCTGATCAAGGAACCCGAGACCGTGCAGCCGAGCATCGAAGCCCGCCGTCAGGCGATCGAGGCCGAAATCCGTGGCTTGCGCGCCAAAGTGGCGGCAACCGGTGCCGACCGACCTGATTTCAACGAACTGTGGACCGACATCAAGCGCGAGCGCGATGGCCGCCCTGACAGCTGGGTCGGCGATGCTGGTCGTTGATGCGTCCGCTTTTGCCAGTTGGGCTTTCCCCGACGAGGGGAGCGACCGCGTGACGCAGGCGTTGATCCGCATCATGACCGAGGAGGAGAGCGCCACCAGCGCAGCGATCTTCCCGCTCGAAGCGCTGCACGCAGCCGGGCGCGCATTGATGCGTGGACGTTTCACGCCTGCCGTACACCAGCATGTCCTGCGGCTGCTCAGCCGCTTTCCGGTCGCGCTGGCACCCATGCGGCTTTCGCCGCTCGAATTCTGGACATGGGCGGAGTCGCTGCAACTGTCTGCGTACGACGCCTCCTATCTCAAGCTCGCGGTCGACCTGAAGGCACCGCTCGTCACCATGGACCGCGCGCTTCATCGCGCCTGCCTGCAACTGGACCACCCCGTCATCACCGACCTCGCCTGACTCAACCACACCATGCAACACGACAAGATCCTCATCCTCGATTTCGGCTCCCAAGTCACGCAGCTCATCGCGCGCCGTGTGCGCGAAGCGCATGTGCTGTCCGAAGTGCACCCGTGCGACGTCACCGACGAATGGGTGCGCGAGTATGCGAAAGACGGCTCGCTCAAGGGTGTGATCCTCTCCGGCAGCCACGCCAGCGTGTACGAAGACACGACCGACAAGGCTCCGCAGGCGGTGTTCGACCTTGGCGTTCCGGTGCTGGGCATCTGCTACGGCATGCAGACCATGGCGCACCAGCTCGGCGGCAAGGTCGAAGGCGGCCACAAGCGTGAATTCGGTTTCGCATCGGTACGCGCACGCGGGCACACGAAGCTCTTCGACGGCATCCAGGACTTCGCGACGCCCGAAGGCCACGGCATGCTCGACGTGTGGATGAGCCACGGCGACAAGGTCACCGAGTTGCCGCCCGGCTTCAAGCTCATGGCCAGCACCGACAGTTGCCCCATCGCCGGCATGGCCGATGAAGACCGCCGGTTCTACGCGGTGCAGTTCCACCCCGAAGTCACGCACACGAAGCAGGGCGCGGCCATCCTCGAGCGCTTCGTGCTCGGCATCTGCGGCGCGAAGACCGACTGGATCATGGGCGACTACATCAGCGAAGCGGTCGAGAAGATCCGCGCGCAGGTAGGTGATGAGGAAGTCATCCTCGGCCTCTCGGGCGGCGTCGATTCTTCGGTGGCTGCTGCATTGATCCACCGCGCCATCGGCGACCAGCTCACCTGCGTGTTCGTCGACCACGGCCTGCTGCGCCTGAACGAAGGCGACATGGTGATGGACATGTTCGAAGGCAAGCTGCACGCGAAGGTGATTCGCGTCGACGCGAGCGAATTGTTCCTCGGCAAGCTGGCAGGCGTATCGGAGCCCGAAGCGAAGCGCAAGATCATCGGCGGTTTGTTCGTCGATGTGTTCAAGTCGGAAGCCGCGAAGCTGAAGGCCGGTGGGGCCGGGCACAAGGGGGCGACCTTCCTCGCCCAAGGCACCATCTACCCCGACGTCATCGAGTCCGGCGGCGCGAAGAGCAAGAAAGCCGTCACCATCAAGAGCCACCACAACGTGGGCGGCCTGCCCGAGCAGCTGGGCCTCAAGCTGCTGGAGCCGCTTCGCGACCTGTTCAAGGACGAAGTGCGCGAGCTCGGCGTCGCGCTCGGCCTGCCGCCCGGGATGGTCTACCGCCACCCGTTCCCCGGCCCGGGTCTGGGCGTGCGCATCCTCGGCGAAGTGAAGAAGGAATACGCCGACCTGCTGCGCCGCGCCGACGCGATCTTCATCGAGGAACTGCGCAACTTCACCGACGCAGACACCGGCAAGACCTGGTACGACCTCACCAGCCAGGCCTTCACCGTCTTCCTGCCAGTGAAGAGTGTGGGCGTGATGGGCGACGGCCGCACCTACGACTACGTCGTTGCGCTGCGCGCCGTGCAGACCAGCGACTTCATGACGGCCGACTGGGCCGAACTGCCGTACGCGCTGCTCAAGAAAGTGTCCAGCCGCATCATCAACGAAGTGCGTGGCATCAACCGCGTGACCTACGACGTGAGCAGCAAGCCGCCGGCGACGATCGAGTGGGAGTGATCGACTAACGCCCCGCCACCCGCTCCATCCCCGCCAGTTGCGGCATCCGCTCGCGCATCAGTTGCGTGAACGCCTTGAGCCGCGCAGGGTAGAAGCGGGCATGGGGATAGATCAGGTAAACCGGCAGCGGCGAAGCGCGCCACTGCGGCGCCAGTTGCACGAGTCGCCCTTCGGCCAGGTCGCGCGCCACCACCCATGACGACACGATGCCCACGCCCACGCCCGCCAGTACGGCGTTGCGCACGACGTGCAGGCTGTCGGTGGACAGGCGGGGGCGGATGGTGAAGCGGTGTTCGCGTCCGTCGTCCGAGTGGCTGAGCGCGATCTCGTTTCGGTAGAAGAGGGTGAGCGCGACCCAGGGCAGGCTGTCGAGCGCACCAACGTCTCCGGGCGGCGGCCCCCCGGCCCACAAGCCAGGCGCCGCGACGACGATGCGCGGCACTTCGGCAATGCGCACGGCAACAAGATTCGGGTCTTCCACCTTGCCGACGCGCAGCGCACAGTCGACGCCGTCGGCAATGAAGTCGGGCACGCGGTCGTGCAGCGACCATTCGACCGACACCTCGGGAAACTCGCGCAGGAACTCGGCCAGCGGGCCGATGAGCTGGTCCTGCCCGAATGCATGCGGCGCGACGACACGCAGCGTGCCGCGCGGCTCGTCCTTCACGCCGCGCAGATCGGCTTCGATGGACTGCCAGCTCTCGAGCAGGTCTTTCGCGTGCGCGTAGCAGCGCTCGCCGTCTTCGGTGAGCTTCATCGCGTGTGTGGAGCGTTGCAGCAGGCGCAGACCGAGCGAGCGCTCGAGTTGCTGCAACCGGCGGCTGACCGTGGGTTGCGTCGTTCCCATACGGGAAGCCGCAGCGGACAAGCTCCCTGCATCCACGATGCGGACGAAGGTCTGGAGCAGTTCGAGCCGGTCGGCACCGGCATTCATGGTGTTGGTCATGCGTAGTGCGAATATCCAATCTGCATTTCAGCCTTCTACAACAAATTCGCATACATAACCAGAATAACGTCATTCATCCAGACAACAAGGTGCTCCAATGTCTTCCGCTTCCCGAACCCATCTGCCCACGGCCCATGCCGCGACCGGCATGCCCGCTTCGCTCGTTTTCCTGCTGGCGAGCGGCGCAGGCCTTGCGGTTGCGTCGATCTATTACGCGCAACCCGTTCTCGGTGTGCTCGGTCCGGACCTGCACGCCGACCCGCGTGCGACCGGTCTTGTACCGACGCTCACGCAACTCGGTTATGCGCTGGGCATTTTGTTCCTGGCGCCCATGGGGGACCGGTACGACCGCCGCAGCATCATCCTCATCAAGGCAGTGGTGCTGGCAGTCGCGCTGCTGTTGAGCGGCTTTGCGCCAGGCATCGGCGTGCTGCTCGCCACCAGCCTCGTCATCGGCCTCGCGGCCACCATGGCACAGGACATCGTGCCGGCTGCCGCCACGCTTGCGCCCGAGGCGCATCGCGGCAAGGTGGTGGGCACCGTGATGACGGGATTGCTGCTGGGCATCCTCCTTTCGCGCGTGGTGAGCGGCTTCATGGCCGAACACTGGGGCTGGCGCACGGTGTACTACATGGCTGCGGCTTCGATCGCGCTGATCGGTTTCGCCGCATGGCGCGGACTGCCGCGCTTCAAGCCGACGACGCACATGCGTTATGGCGCGCTCATGGGTTCGATGCTCGATCTCTGGAAGCGCCACGCCGGATTGCGCCGCGCCGCCTGGGCGCAAGGGCTGCTGTCGCTGGGGTTCAGCGCGTTCTGGTCCACGCTGGCGGTGATGCTGCACGACAGCTTCCATCTGGGTAGCGCGGCGGCGGGTGCGTTCGGTCTTGCAGGCGTTGCAGGCGCGTTGGCGGCGCCGCTGGCCGGCCGGCTGGCCGATCGTCGTGGGCCCGAACTGGTCACCCGCCTCGGCGCGGGCTTGTCGATGGCGTCTTTCGCGCTCATGGGCCTGGGCCTCCTGCTGCCCGGCGAGGCGCAACTGGGGCTGATCGTGGCCGCAGCCATCGGTTTCGACTTCGGCATCCAGGCCACGCTGATCGCGCACCAGACGCTGGTGTTCGGCCTCGAGCCGCCGGCCCGTAGCCGCCTCAATGCGCTTCTGTTCACGGGCGTGTTCATCGGCATGGCGTCGGGTGCGGCTCTGGGCAGCCTGGCGCTGGCCGCGTGGGGCTGGCTCGGCGTGGTGACCGTGGCGACGCTGGCCGCCGGCGCGGCATTAATGGTGCGTTTGCACAAGCCGGGCATCGCTGGCACCCGCAAGGCCTGAGCCCGCCGGGTGCCCCTTGCGTCACAATCCGGCGCAGACCCCACGAAGCGCCAAGCCATGTACCTGCCGCCCCAGTTCAATTCGAAGAATGCCGAGGACGCGTGCCTGCTAATGCGCGCGCATCCTTTCGCAAGCCTCATCTCCAACGACGACGAAGGCATGCCCTTCGTCACACACCTGCCGCTGCATCTGGAAGAGCGGGGCGCATCGGGTGAGCAGGAGCTGGTACTGCTCGGTCACTGCGCGAAGCCCAATCCGCACTGGCGTTACCTGCAGGCGCGGCCGCAGGCGGTGGTGACGTTCCTTGGCCCGCACGCCTATCTGTCGCCCAAGGTCTATCCGGACCTCGCTCGCGTGCCGACCTGGAATTACGTCGCCGTGCATTGCAAGGTGCAGGCCACGCTGATCGAGGATGCGCCGGGCAAGGACGCCTTGCTCAAGAAACTCATCGGTGACCATGAGCCGCCGTACGCGCAGCAGTGGCGCGATCTGGGTGAAGACTTCGCCACCAGGCTGCTCGCCGGCATCGTGGCGTTCGAGCTGTCGGTGACGCAGCTCGAATGCAAGATCAAGATCAACCAGCACCGGCCCGAGTCGCACGTTGCCATGCGCAAGATCTATGCGGAGGGCAGCCCCGACGAGCAGGCATTGGGCGAATGGATGGACCGGCTGGGCTATCCGAAGCAACCCGCATGACGACGGCAGGCCAGCCGCTGGACCACCCGGCAGCCATCGACGCGGCGGATGATGCCGCATTCATGCGGCTCGCACTCGAAGAAGCACGGGCCGCGGCGCTGGCGGGCGAAGTGCCCGTGGGTGCGGTCATCGTGCGTGACGGGAAGGTCATCGCCACCGGTCGCAATGCGCCGATCACCGGACATGACCCGACCGCGCATGCGGAGATCGCCGCGTTGCGCAGCGCGGCGCAGCAGTTGGGCAACTACCGGCTCGATGGCTGCACGCTTTACGTGACGCTCGAACCGTGCGCGATGTGCGCCGGCGCGATGCTGCACGCCCGGCTCGCGCGCGTGGCGTACGGTGCTGCGGATTCCAAAACCGGCGCGGCCGGCTCGGTGCTCGACCTGTTCGCCCAGCGCCAGATCAATCACCAGACGCAAGTCCAGGGTGGTGTGCTGGCGGGCGAATGTGCGGATGTCCTCCAGGCTTTCTTCAAGAGCCGGCGCAGCGAGGCGCGTACGGCGAACCAGCCGCTTCGTGAAGATGCACTGCGCACACCGGACAAGCGCTTCGACAATCTGCCGGGCTATCCCTGGTCACCCAACTACGTGAGCGACCTGCCCAGCCTCGCCGGTTTGCGCATGCATTACCTCGACGAGGGACCGCGAGAAGCACCGGTCACCTGGTTGTGCCTGCATGGCAACCCGGCCTGGAGCTACCTCTACCGCAAGATGATCCCGGTATTCACGGCGGCGGGTCATCGTGTCGTCGCACCCGATCTCATCGGCTTCGGTCGCAGCGACAAACCGAAGAAAGACACCGCGCATGCATTCGCGTGGCATCGCCAGGTGCTGCTGGAACTCATCGAGGCGCTCGACCTGGGCCGCGTGAATCTTGTCGTGCAGGACTGGGGTGGCCTGCTCGGCCTGACCCTGCCGATGGCCGCACCCGGCCGTTACCAGGGCCTGCTGGTCATGAACACGATGCTTGCGACCGGCGACGAACCGCTGTCGCCGGGCTTCGTGGCATGGCGCGAAATGTGCGCGGCCAAACCCGAATTCGACATCGCGCGCCTGTTTGCGCGCGGCAACCCGCAGATGACAGATGCCGAGTGCGCTGCCTACATGGCGCCGTTTCCCGATCGCGGCTATCGCGCGGCGACGCGGGCGTTTCCGCCGATGGTGCCCGAAGCTGCGAGCGACGACGGCGCGGCCATTTCACGGGAGGCGCGCCAGTTCTGGCAGACCGCGTGGCGTGGACGCAGTTTGATGGCCATCGGCGCACAGGACCCGGTGCTGGGCACTTCCGTGATGGAGGCGCTACGCGCACAGATCGCGGGCTGCCCCGCGCCGCTGGTGCTGCCCGACGCCGGGCATTTTGTGCAGGAACACGGCGAGGCGATCGCGCACGAGGCGCTGGTGCGCCTCGGCGATACTCCTGCCCCATGAGCCACATCTACGTTTTCTCTCCCTCCAGTGCCGTGCGTGACAAGGCGGCTTTCCGCCGTGGCGTGGCGCGGCTGAAGGCGCTGGGTCATGAGGTCGAGATCGACGAAGCCGCGCTCGCCAGCCACATGCGCTTCGCGGGAGACGACGAAACCCGCATCGCGGCCATCCACCGCGCTGCCGCCAGCGGTGCGGACGTGGCGCTGATTTCGCGCGGCGGCTACGGGCTCACACGCATCCTGCCCGGCATCCGCTACAAAGCCGTCGCGAAAGCCATCGGGAAGGGCACGCAGTTCGTGGGTTTGAGCGATTTCACCGCCTTCCAGAATGCAGTGCTGTCGAAGACCGGGGCCGTCACCTGGTCCGGCCCGGCGCTCGGCGAGGACTTCGGCGCGGAAGGCGAAGCCGACGACATCATGCTGGCCTGCTTCGACGACCTGCTGCTCGGCCAGGGCGAAGGAACCGGCTGGCGAGTTCCCCAGCGTGATGTGGACGCCACACCCGCGCGCCGGCTGCAGGGCATCGAGCATGCGACGCTCTGGGGCGGCAACCTCGCGGTTCTGGTGTCGTTGCTTGGCACGCCGTATCTCGCCCCGCCCGACGGGGGCGTGCTGTTCGTGGAGGATGTGAACGAACATCCGTTCCGCATCGAGCGCATGCTGACCCAACTGCTTCATGCCGGAGTGCTGGCGAAACAGAAGGCCATCGTGTTCGGGCAGTTCACCAACTACCGGACGGTGCCGCACGACAAGGGATTCAAGCTGCAGACCGTGGTGGACTGGCTGCGCACGCAGGTGAAAACGCCCGTGCTGACCGGCCTGCCGTTCGGCCATGTACCGACCAAGGTGCTGCTGCCGGTCGGCGCCCGTGTGGATCTGGCCCTGTCAGGCCGCGACGCGTTCCTGGTGTGGGGACACGCCCATGGTCACGACCACGACCACGATCCCCACGCGCACAGCCACGGGCACTGACGGCTGCGCCGCGAGGGACCGACAGCAGATCGTTCGGCGATCAGTTGGAGAGCGAGTTGCCGCCGAGCGAGCGCGTCTGGCGAGGCGTGTAGAGATTCGAGGGAATCTGCCCTTCGAACAGGGCATTGAGCGCGTGGATCTTCTGGCGCGCGAGGCTTTCGCCGTAGAGAACGGCCAGCGCCGACATCAGCCCGTCGCGCACGAACCAGAGTTCCTGCACGTTCTCGGCCATGCGCAACCGACGTACCAGTTGGGCAGTGCTGCGGTCTTCAACGCGATCGCCGAGCAGGTGGAGCATGGCCTGCCGAACCTCTTCCGTGCAATCCGTCGGCTGCGAACGCACCGTGGGACTGGTCTGGGAAAAAAAGCTGTGAATGCTGCTTGCGAAGCCGTGCTTGATCCAGCGCATGTTCGTGGGGGCCTTCAAACATTGGCCCCAAGTACAACAGGGCTCCCACATTAAGCGCCGGACATGTCGCAGGCAAGTATTTGAATGCGCCCGAGTGTTGAAAAAACAACATTCAAATCAAAGGCTTGCCACAAAAACATGAAGTTTTTCATGCATTGCAATCGGTGAACGGCAAGAAAGATCGAAGGGGCGGGCGCCTGGCAAGGTCTCGAATGCGAGCCCATATCTGTGTGATGGCCGGATGCTGCTGCATGCTCTAAACTCTGTCGCAACTAAATGTTGCGGATAGTTCGGGCATGGGGGCCAACACCACCGTCGTATTTGCGGATCTCACAGGGAGCACGGGCGTTTTCGAGAGCCTTGGCAACGCCAAGGCGACCGAAGCCGTCACGCGGCTGACTCAGTGGATCGGCAAGGTCTGCGAAGCGCACGGCGGCCGCGTCGTGAAGACGCTTGGCGACGGCGTGCTCATCGTGTTTCCTGAAGCCATCGAAGCCGTCGAAGCCGTGGTGGAGCTGCAGAACAGCCTGCCCAAGCGCACGCAGGCCTGGCCCGATTCCCAACGCATGAAACTCAAGGTCGGGGTGGCCTCCGGCGACATCGTCGAGGTGGACGGTGATTGCTACGGCGACGCGGTGAACGTCGCGTCGCGCCTGAGCGACATGTGCGACGCCGACGAGATCTGGACCACCGATGCCGTGATCGACCAGGTCTCGCACATGGCGACGCGCTACCGCAGCCTGGGCCTGCTCAACATCCGCGGCAAGGCCGAACCGATGTCGGTCTACAGCATCGACTGGGAAGAGGAAACGTCGGAATTCCTCACGGTGCAGGCTTCGCTCAACATGCTCAAGCCGCCGGTCGACAGCTCGGCGACGACCATCGAGCTTTCCTGGCTGGTCAACAAGGCGAGCTATCCCTCCGAGCGCATGCCGATCCAGCTGGGTCGTGTCATCGAGACCGATTTCGTGGTGAACGACCCGCGCGTGTCGCGCACGCATGCGCGCATCGAGTGGCGGCACGGCAGTTTCGTGCTGGTCGATGTCAGCAGCTACGGGACGTGGATCCGGTTCGCCGGTGACACCGGCAACACCGAGATGGTGTTGCGCCGCGAGGAATGCGTGTTGCACGGTTCCGGCGAAATCGGCCTTGGCGCACCGTTCAGCGACTTCAGCGCGCCGATCGTGGCTTTCAATCTCGTGCTGGGGCCGAAAAAACCCGGCTCACTGCCCAAGCCAGACGCGAAGTCTGTGTCGGCACCCTGATCGCGCCACCCTGACTGCCCCGGCCCCGTGTTGGCCGGACAGCTCAGGCCTTCATCTTTGCCAGTACAGCCGCTGCGACGGCTTGCACCGACAGCGGAGCCGAGCCCTCTGCCTTGTTGTTGATGGTGACGTAGGCCGCCTGGCCCGCACCGACGGTGCCGGCAATCACGCGCGCCAGCGTGTCGCGCGTTTCGGGGTCCGGGTCCACGATCCTGTCGAAGGGTTCGTAGAGCGACCTGGCTTCTTCGTAACCGTAGGCACCGTGTTTGCGGTGCAGGTTCCAGCGGCAGACGAGCGGGCCTGGCCATAGCGCGCGCAGCACGGGTAGCTGCTCTTCGATGGGCGGCATCTTGGCGTGCAGGCCGAGGCAGTACGTCGCGCCATGGCGCTTGAGCACATCGACCAGCGCAGGCGTCAACAGGCCCGCATTGCGGACCTCCACCGCGACCACCGCACCTTCGACACGTTCGGCGACGCGGGGCAGGGCGGCGAGCATGCGGTCCAGCATCTCCAGCACCTGCTCAGGCCGTTGGGCCACCGTGGCGGGCAGGGGGCTCAGCTGGAACACGAGGGCTCCGGTGCGGTCCGCCAGACCTTGCAGGGCGGGTTCGACGAATTCGTTGAGCGCAAGGAGCGGGTCGAGAAACGCCGGGTTGGGCTGGATGCCGCGACCGCCCTCGCCGCGTACCGTCGCATCGGCCACCAGGGCAGGGGCCTTGACGACGAAGCGGAATCCATCCGGCACTTGCGCAGCGACGCTCGCGTACTGGCTGGCCGACATGGGCCGGTAGAACGCCCGGTCGAGACTCACGGTCCGCATCAGCGGATGGGCGGCGTAGGCCGGCAGGCCTTTCTTCGAAAGCACAGCGTCGCTGTGATCGCCCTGCCAGACCAGGCCCTTCCAGCCCGGGAAATACCACGATGAGGTGCCGAGCCGCAGCTGTGGCGGAAGCCGGCGACCCAGCTCCAGGACCGATTCTTCCTGGGATGCAGGTTGCACACTTGCGGATCGGGCCATGCCGTCAGAGTTCGCTGGCGTCCCTGGTGACCCGCTGACGCCAGACCATGCGCACCGTGGCCTGGTCCGGTGCGCCCGAACGGCTGACGATGACGTCCATGTCGCCGGCGACCCATGAAGCGCTTTCCTGGACGAAGCCTGGCGTGGACTGCCGCGCGGCCAGCTCGGCGCCGTACTGCTGCCGCAAACCTGTGACCAGGCCTGAAAAGCTGGAGCCGCTGTCCCTGCCATCGTGCGGCACGACCAGCCATTCGATCTGCCTGAGGCCCTCGGCATCCAGATAGAACGTCTGGTCCACCAGCCAGCTGTCGATGGCGACATGGGATTGGCGCCACAGACCCATCGCACCGTTGGGCGCGCGCGCAGGACGGCGGACGCGCTCGAGCCCCGGGACTGCGGATCTCAATTCGGCTTCGGTCATGCCCATGGCCAGACCCCCTGGAATGGCTTGCGCGGATGCGATGCGAGGAGCGGACAACAAGGAAGCCAGCAGGAGCGCGACAACGGCAGAACCGACAGGAGCCACGGCAGACAACACCCATGAACAGGCCAAATTCTTCCTGTCTTTTTGATTTGACATAATATACATCGTATCAAAAAAGACTACTATTGGAGCGTGTTGTTCTATCGAGCCCCGAAACGCAACATCGTTCGCGTACTATGTAGTAAACGTGTTGCTTTAGATGCTAATAAAACAGACTCCTCTTGGACCAGCGCTGGTTGACGATGCTTCAATGCCCAGGTTCTGGGCAAGCGTGTGGTCAATGTTTAGGGAAGCAGACTTGGCTCCTTCAACATTGGGTCAGAAGCTGGCGCATATCAATGCGTTGTACGTGCACGTCGAAGAGCATGGTCAGAATCTTGACGATGCACTGAGCGCCATGGACTTGGTCACGCTCGGCAGCTTGCTGGAGTCCTTCTTTGTCAAGCTTCGAAACGTTCCGCACCCTAACGGCTCGACTCTGAACCGTTGGAACACTGCCTTTCACTTCGTGAGAGACACCTTGATGCGGCTCGAAAAAAACCCCGCCAAGGCCAAACCGCTCGAGGCCGTCATGGGCCGCGTCAATCATTTAGACAACCTCTATTTGGGTTTGCGCCCCTACCGACCAAAGAAAACCTTCAGGCCTAAAGCGCTACCGCGAAGCGTGGTATCTGAGCTTTTGGACGCTCTTCAACCTGGGTCCCCGACTAATCCTTATCGGTCGGAAGCGACCCAGTGGCGGATGCTTGCGGTCGTGTCGCTCATGCTTTTTCAAGGACTGCGACGAGGTGAGGCGCTGTTACTGCCTGCTGATTTCTTGAAAGTAGAGAGGCATCCGCGCACGCGAGACTTGAGCTTCAGGCTTTCGGTCAGAAATGTTGAAACTGAAGAGGACCCACGTGCAAACGCCCCCGGCATCAAGACACAGGCTTCCATTCGCACGATTCCGGTCGCACGCCAGACCGCAGAAGTGTTCCAGACGTATTCTGAAAACTACAGGGGTCGGGTCGACCACGGATTCTTTCTGAGCAGTGTCCGGGGTTTACCGCTTTCGCTCGCCGGCGTGAACAAGGGATTTGACCCGCTTACTGAGGCGCTGTCAGCCCGAGCACGCGCTGAGCTCTTGGACTTCACCGGGTCTGACAGACTGCGACCTCACTCTTTACGACACACCTGCGCGGTGGTTCGCATGCGCCAAATGCAAGCGGCTGACGTTCCCACCGACAAAGCGATGATGAATCTTCGGAGCTTTTTTGGCTGGTCCAAGGGATCAACCATGCCCCTCCACTACGCCAAAGCAGCACTGGATGAACAGTTGAACGAGAGTTGGAACGACAAACTCGACGACCGACTTGCCCTACTCCGGAGCTTGCCCCAATGAGTAATTTGCCACACACGCTCTCTCAGTGGAGCTCGGATGAGTACTTCTCTGCAGAAGTGGCTCGGCTTCCATTGCCCCCACGTGTGATCGTTTATGAGGATGATTACTCCGAAAAAATGTGTTCTGTGAACACCGACGAGGCCCATTCACGCGTGGAGCTGGCCGATGCGGGGGGGCACGTTAGGCTGAATTTCACGGCCTTCGGAGAGCGCGTACGGCCGCTGATTCGCCTTTTCCTGCTGACCTCGCTTGTGGACTATGCGCCCGCTACGGTTGCCGCTTACTACAAGGGCTTACGTGTTATTCCTGAGAGCTCCCTTGTAGTCGCAGCGGTCTCAGAACCCGTCGCGTTGCGCGCAAAGTGGCCGGCATTGACTACAGATTTGCCTTACGAATCAATAAAAGTTTTCAAACGATTCATCTCTTTTTTTTGCTTGGTAGGTTTCGGGTCTTGGGCTCACCGGTATCAAGCACTTGTGACAACGCTGCCGTCTCCTCATAAAGACGTCTACGCTGCGGTGCGGTCCGGAGATTGCTTCCTAGAAATAGAGGAGGAGGTAGCGCTGGTTCGCTGGATCGACCAGGCAGCGGCCTCAGTCACGACCCTGGTTGGGTCAGACCTTCGGATTGCGGCCCTAGTAGTCTGCTCGTATCAGTTCGGTATGCGTCCAAAGCAGCTGGGAACTTTGCGCAAGCGTGACTGCGAAATTCGGGTCAGCAAGGAAAGCGGCTTGCCTTCGGTTTACCTCACTTTTCGAACGCTTAAACAACAGGACGTCCAGGCTTCGCGTCTTCCACTGCTGCGTAAGGTCAAACGGGAGTGGGCGCCTTTGTTAGTTGCAACCTACGGGCTTCTGTCCGATGCACCCAGTTCGGCCTACTTCTTCGGGTTTCAGAATCGAATGGCACTCAGTGCCTCGCTCATCTCAAGGCTAGACGTCATATTGCCCGGCAGGGGAAGAGTTGCATACGATCTACGTCACTCGATGGTCCAGCGCATGGTGGACGCGGGTGCCAGCCAAGAAGAAGTTGCGGCAGCGCTTGGACATACCAGGCTCACGACCGGTCTTGTGTACTTCCGAGCCTCAGCAAACCAAGCTGAATTGGTCAACAAGGCGCTGGGTCTATCCGAAACTTTCCAAACCCTAGCCAAAATTGCTGACCATCGATTCATTTCTGATGAAGAGCTTGCGCACCTCAAGGGGGAGCAGCAAATTGCAGGCGTGCCTCATGGCATTCCAATAGCAGGTATCGGTGGTTGCAAGACCGGCCAGCCCTCATGTCCTTACAACCCTGTAACTGCCTGCTATGGCTGCACGAAGTTTATGCCGGTGCGAGACCTTGCACTTCACGAACAAGTCCTAAAGGACTTCCGGAGTGTTGTGAACAAATTCCGAACCGCAGGTGAAGGCGATGAGAAATCCCCAGCGTACCTGCAGCTTCGTCAAGCTATCGAGGAAGTAAAAGGCGTTATCCATCAATTGGAGGGCAATGATGGGAAGTAAGGCTTATTCACTTGAGCATCGTGCGCTTCCCGACTTAGAACGAAACAACAACTTTGACTCCTTCGTTGGGGCGATGAAAGAGCTGGCAGCACAGAACGGAATTACGTGGGTAATACCTTTAGATGACAGAGGTATTGCCCTGCCTGGCACGGCTTGGGATCTACGTGAAATTACCAAGGACGGGCGCCCGAGGACTGCCGCTCTACGTACCTTCAGCCTGTACCCCGCTGGACTTTCCGACATTGCTGCCCGCATTCCTGATACGCCGCGGCGTCCGGACGGTCCTATTTCTTCCGAGTGGCAGGACTTCCTGAAAGCTGTGGTGCTTGAATACCTGCTTGTCCGAAAAAAGAGTATTCCGTTCGTCACGGCTGCTTCCTTGGCGATTCGTTTTTTAGCTGCTATTGCTGACAAAGAGCCTTGGCAAGTGACCGTTGAAGATTTGCAGCTGACTTGCGAGTTGGCAGACGCGCGCCAGCCGGCCAAAGGGACGTCCATCGTTCTTCAAGCAATTATGAGCACGGTGGTGGACCGACTGCACTTAGCCGATGCCTGCCCTTTGATGGGCTTAGTCAAGCGCACAAGACAACAGAAAGAGAAGCACTCGAAGTTCTATCTGACGCACGACAGATTGGCCAGGACTCTTTCAGAGCGCAAAGCTGAGCAAAAGCTGCCAGAGCAGAGGGCGTTTTGGGAGTTGGTTCGCATAGTGTTCACGGAGAAGCCAAAGACCTTGAACGACGCGATCCGCTTTGCCATGGTCAAAGTGCTGTTGTTCACCGGCATGCGTGTCGGTGAGGTCGCGCTACTGCCCCTTGATTGGAGGCGCGCAAGGACTTACCTGGACACGCAGGGACGCCCCGCGGGCGAAAGTGGGGGTATCAGCGAGGCCTTGATGGTCCGGCACTTCGCAGAAAAGCAAGGTACTCAGTCGCTCTACGAAACCACGCAATTTGTCCCTGATCTATTTCGCGATGATTTTGAACGCACTCTCGCACAAGTCGCGACTTGGACAAGCCCCTTGCGAGCCACGCTGAAAGCACAGTATGAGACAGGGCGCCTTTTTCCTATGTACCGACCTGATCAACTGGTTAACGCAGTCGAAATGTACGTCCGACTTACCGGAAACCCTATGTGGGCCGGTAAGCCTTCGTACGCTGTCCGGGAGTGCGTTGAGCGTTATCGACAGTCGTGGGACTTGTCGGATCTACAAGAGCTTGCGTCTTCGATACGGAAGGAGACCGTACTGTCGGCTGCTGTGAGCCGGTACTTTTCGCAGGAGAACAGAGCCTCAGGTCTTGTTCTGAGAGATGGCATCGGCTATCCCGCTACGGGGCGTGGAGTGCAGAATAAGTTTCTACGGATATCTGATGTCGAGTCGTTCATCTACAACTCAGTGCCTACCAAAGTCTCAGATCTCTCCCCTTTTACGTTGGACAACGGCACGAAGCTCGCTCCATGGGAAATGCTATTCCTTTTGCCAAAGCGCGCAGTGGGTGCAGGGCGCGGCGATACCATCCTTCATCCAGCGATGACTTTCTCTGTCGGGGTGGCTGATGAAGCGCTTCTCCAGGCTGCCCTGGGCGATGAAAGCCGCACCGACCGCTTTTCGCTCTTCCAGGTCTACGGTCGAAGCGAGGAAGATCGCCAACTCAAGCTCAAGACGCATTCATTTCGACACCTACAGAACTCAGAACTCTTCAGGCTCGGCATCGCCGACACCATCATCACCAAGAGGTTCAACCGCCGCAGCGTTGCCCAAAGCTACGAATACGATCACCGCAGCCTAGCCGAGGAAATGGATCAGCTTGAACTGCCTGGCGCCTGGGAGGAATTTTTGGGAGACTCCAAAGCTGCGACAGTCGCCAAGATGATCCAGGCAGGTCGTGCCCAAGGGCCTATCGTCCGAGAGTTCAAACGCATACTGCAGGAGGAAGGCGATGAGCCCGCCCTCCTCTTTCTTGCGGCGGAAGCCGATGGCTTCCATTCGACACCGTATGGGCACTGCCTGAACTCGTTTACGGTTGACCCTTGCCCCAAACATCTTGAGTGTTTCTCCGGCTGCCTTCACCTTTCGGCGACCGACCTTCCTGCAAACCGACGAAACCTTCTTGCCTTACACGGCAAACTCAAGATTGCAATGGAGGCCGCACAGGCCCGTCCCGCCAGTACCGTAGGACGTGACAATCAGATTGCTCATGCAAAGGTTCGGTTAGAGGGAGTGGAGAGGCTTCTCTCCAC
Organism: Variovorax sp. VNK109; assembly: GCF_049445855.1. NCBI lineage: Bacteria > Pseudomonadati > Pseudomonadota > Betaproteobacteria > Burkholderiales > Comamonadaceae > Variovorax > Variovorax sp. VNK109. The sequence continues at coordinate 685,131 of NZ_JBMSDV010000002.1, forward strand.
TACACCAGGCAGTCAGGTTTTTCCCGACGGTGTTGACCTGTCAAAGTCCCCATCAGGAAGGAGCGTTCTTAGTGGCACGTAGGACTCTCGACCCGTCTCACACCGAGCTGATCAGTGTTTTGGAGGGCTTGCTATCCCGCAATGAAGATGTGACGGCCAGAGCCGTCACCCGTCTTCACACCTCAATCCGAGATGCCTCTGGCATCACCCGCCATCCGGAACGAAGACAGTTGCTGGAGCAGTACCAAGGCCGGCAAAAACAGCTGCGCAAGGTACTTGGTCAGGTACAAAAATCTGGGACCGCAGTCGCAGCTGACAAGCTCGGGCAAGCGCTGGAGCGCGTACGCGAACTCGAGTCGAATGAAGCTGCTCGTATAGCCAGCCACCTTGCCATGATTCACGCTGTGGCAGAGATCGGTGGGACAGCCAAGCTTCAGCGCTTCTATAAGCAATATGCGGATATTCGAGACCGGCTTGCCCGTGAAGGCTCGCTCTCGCCAACCTTCGTGGGCAACGATCAGTAGGACAGGATCCCGCCCTCTTCTACAGTTGCCGTCAGGGCGTCAACCCACGCGGGGTAGATCACTAAGGTCGGCTTCATGCGTATCCCCGTGGCGCCATGTGACCAATTCTCGATTGGTGAAGATAGTTTCAAGTGTCGCTGCTTCGTAGCGTATGTCAGTACATCTGTGCATCAGCTCTAGAGCAAGCTCTAACTCATAGTCGGCAAGTATTTTTGCTTGGACGTCTTCGCTGGATTGAAGGAACTGGTCCATATACCCCTTTGCCTCGAGGATGCTAAGAACAGCAGCGAGCGCGAGATCACCCTCAGAATCGGCTGCATTACCCTCCAACATCGATCCCGTCGATTGAGCCAACTCACTGAGCCAACGGGTACTCAGTGCATGAGGGAGGCATGCTTCCGCGCCATTGTCGGTCACCTCGGCCTTGAACATTTCGAGCCGGCTTATGCCGGTGGGTGCGCGCATTTTTATTGTCCCGAAGTCTCAAAATGAACCCTATAGATTGTAGTCCTATAGGTTTCATGGCGAATTAATCGGAGTGGATGAAACACATCCATCCCAACAGGAATAACTTCGCGGCGGGACTGCGGAACGCTCGAAACTCACGCGGCCTTTCTCAAGAAGACTTTGGCCTTGTATCGAGCCGTACCTATGTAAGCAGTTTGGAACGTGGCCTCAAGAGCCCGACCTTGAACAAAGTGGACGATCTCGCCGGCGTGCTCGAATTGCATCCGCTGACCCTCCTTATCCTGAGCTACGCCAACGGTGGCAGCTCCGACTTGTCCCCAAGGTTCATGGAAGCGATCATGGCTGAAGTCAATTCGGTGTTGAATTTCAATAAGTGAGGGTCGCTCGTCCCTACGCTGCCGTTGGAAGAAATTCGATGTGGCCCGCTCGGCATCCCCCTGCGAGGAGAACCTCGCTCAATGAAATAAACGGGGAGTTCAAGAAGTGCTGAGCGTCGCCGTTTGGTGGACTCGCTCAAACTTGCTCTGAGCCATCTAGAACCGGTTTGTTGTGCGTCTTTGGCTGGGTGCCCAACGATCCTATTTCCGCATCAGGTCGCTCGAGATGGCTTGCGTAGCCTTCGACCTTTAGTCCCGCAGCACGGGTTTGCGCAACGGCTTCGGCAACGCCCCGACGTGCATCCGTCAGGAGATCATCGCCAAAGAAGTAGCTGTCGAATTGAGGAGTGGTAGTCATGCAGCGCCTTTCCCCGATGGTATGGCAAGCGGAAAGGCGGTTCAACGGCAGGCGCAATGGCCAAACTGCAACGGAAGCAGGATGCTGATGTGGTACATCTTTAGCAACAACTGCCCCGTGATGGCTGTGTGGCTCGACCACCTGCTGCTCGGGGGAAAAGCCGGCGCAAGCCGGTTTTTTCGTTTCCGGGCGTTCACCCGTTTAAACACCTCATACAAGCCCAACGGGTAGTTCCAGATGTTGCGTCGGATCCTTTGCCCGGTGCACAAACAGCTTCAGCGGCGGAGCCTTGATCAGCGCCTCGGCCTGTTCGATAGTGCCGCGCAGCCAGCTATCCCAATCCCCCTTTTCCAGCGGCACCACCGTGCGCTTATCCTGCTTGTCGGGCGCGCGCTTGGGGTCAGGCCGGTGCATCAGATTTAGCACCGGCACGTCGTCGCAGTTCTGCGTGATCATGGAGTAGCTGGGTAGCACCTCGCCCGTGGCCGGGTCGGTCCACTCGCTCCACAGGCCCGCCAGGCCCCAGGGCTCGCCATCGGCGCGCTCGAACTGCCAGGGGATGTGCTTGCCGATGCCCCAGTAGGGTTCGACGTACCGCTGCGCCGGAATGATGCAGCGCTGCCCCTTGCGCCAGGGGCCACCGAAGGTCCAAGACTTGGTCATGCCCTCGCGCCTGGCGTTCACTGTGTTCAGGCGTTTGCCATCCTTGCCGGTGGGGATGTGTGTTTTGGAGTTCGGCGGAATCATGCCCCACTGCCCCACCACCAGCTCGCGCCCTGCTTCGCCCTTTGCCCGCAGGAACGGCCCACGGTACAGCGGGCTCATCTTGTCGCGCCATTCCTCCTCGGGCAGGTCACCGAAGTGCAACACCAGCTGCTCGCGGCCCGGGACCTCGTAGTAGGTACACATGGCAACATTCTGGCAGTAGATGGCTATACTGTGAATATGTACAGCATTTTGGATTCCCCCCTGCCCGTGCCATATGACGCGGCCGTGCAGGCGCTCGCGCTGCCATTGTGCGGCGTGAGTGTGCGCGCGGGGTTTCCATCGCCTGCTGACGACTTCGTGGTGGAGCGGCTGGACATCATGCAGTTGCTGGTGAAGCATCCCCAGGCCACTTATTTCTGGCGGGTGCGGGGCGACTCGATGCGCGACGCGGGCATCGATGACGGCAGCATCATCGCCGTGGACCGGGCGATCAAGCCGAAGCACAACAGCATCGTTGTGGCCATTGTGGACGGCGAATGCACGGTGAAGTATCTGCATCAGCGTGCCGGCCGCATCAAGCTGCGTGCGGCCAACCCCACCTATCCCGACATCATCCCCCGCGACAGCCAGACCATTGAGGTGTGGGGCGTGGTGAGTGGGTGCGTGAAGCTTTTTCTCACCTAATTTGATGGAGGGAGGCCAGCATGTATGCCCTGGTGGATGGCAACAATTTTTACGTGAGCTGTGAGCGGGTGTTCCGCCCCAGCCTGAACGGCCGACCGGTGGTGGTGCTGAGCAACAACGACGGCTGCGCCATCGCCCGCAGCAATGAAGCCAAGGCCCTGGGCATCAAGATGGGCGCGCCGTGGTTTCAGATACGGCACATGGAAGAGACCCACGGGCTGGTGGCCTTGAGTGCCAACTTCACCCTGTACGGCGACATGAGCAACCGCATGATGAGCCTGGCGGCGGGCCTGGGCCCATCGCAGGAGATCTACAGCATCGATGAGTCGTTCATCGGCATGCAGGGCATGCGGGGCGACCTGATCAACCGCTGCCACGCCATCCGCGACCGCATCAACCAGTGGGTGGGCATCCCATGTGGGGTGGGTATCGGCCAGACCAAGACGCTGGCGAAGCTGGCCAACTACGTCGCCAAGACGGCAGAGCGCAAACCGGGCAGCTACCCGGCCGAGCTGGCCCAGGTGTGCAACCTGACCGCCCTGCCCGCCCAGGACCTGGACGATGTTCTGGCCGCCACGCTGGTGGAAGAAGTCTGGGGCGTGGGCCGCAAGATCGCGGCGCAGCTGCATGAAGGTGGTGTGCATACCGTGCTGGACCTGACGCGTCTGGACCCGGCCACGGTGCGCAGGCGCTGGAGCGTGGTGCTGGAGCGCACCGTGCGCGAGCTGCAGGGCATGCAATGCATTGACCTGGACGATGCACCAGCACCCAAAAAGGAAATTGCCTGCACGCGGGCATTCGGCCAGGCAGTGACCGAGCTGCCGCCGCTGGTGGAGGCCGTGAGCGAGTTCGCCAGCCGTGCGGCCGAGAAATTGCGCAAGCAAGGCAGTCTGGCCAGCCAACTGCTGGTGTTTTGCCACACCTCGCCGTTCCGGCCCGGGCCCCGGTTCAACCGCAGCATCGTGGTGCCACTGCGCCGTCCGACGGCCGACACCGGCAAGCTGGTGTGGGCCGCATCCGCTGGCATGCGGCGCATCTATGAGCCCGGCTTCAAGATGGCCAAGGCCGGGGTGATGCTGCTGGACCTGATGCCGGGCAGCGTGCTGCAGGGCGAGTTGGATCTGGAGGATGAAGACCACCGGGATCGCACCCAGCTGATGGTGGCGCTGGATACGCTCAATCACCGCTACGGCAAGGGCACCGTGCATTCAGGCGCCACGGGGGGCACCAACAAGGGCAAAGACTGGGGGATGAAGCAAGAGAGGCGCACGCCGCAGTACACGACGCGGTGGGAGGATGTGCCGGTGGCGCGAGCGTAAGAGTGAACTAGCCGTACCGCGGAGACCGCTCAGCAGCGGTTGCGGCATTTCGAATGCCTAAACGCGATGCCCGAAAGCGGACGCCCGCCGATTACGTTCAACTGCCCGTTTGACGTCGACTAGTCGAGCGGGCATGCGTCAGCCGGTTAGCATTTGATCTAGGGAGAGACCAACAATGCACCTGGCCAAACTGGTCATCAAGAACTTCCGCAAGCTCAAGCATGCGGAGCTGTCATTTCAACCAGGCCTGAATGTCTTGGTCGGCGGCAACAACGTCGGCAAGACGGCCGTGGTCGACGCCTTGCGCGCGCTGCTGGCCGGGCACGACGAGCCTTATCCGCGCCTCGGTGAAGAGGACGTTCGCAGGCCCAAGGGCGGCACGTCGTCCGGGGACATCGTCTTCGAGTACGTGTTCACCGGCCTCAACGCGGACGATGAAGCAGATTTCCTTGCCGCCCTCGTACCCGATGCAGCTGGCAAGTTCGAGGCCCATATCAAGATCCGCTACTCGGAACCCGATAAAGGCGGCAGGCTGCGCGCCAAGCGATGGTGCGGCGAACACGAGGACATCGGGCTGACGGCGGACATGATGGAGAACCTCAGGGGCGTGTACTTGCCACCACTGCGCGATGCGTCCCAAGGCCTCAAGCCCGGCCGCACCAGCCAGCTTGCGCGACTTCTGCAGCTGCTGGCCGAGGAGGATGGCATCGAAGGCATCGACAAGGCGCTGCAAGACCTAGACAAAGAGCTGAAGAAGCACCTGCCCATAGTCAATACTCAGAAGGCAATTGGTACCCGGCACAAGACGATGCTGGGCGAGCAGCTCGCGCAGCTACTAGAGGTCGGCCTGAGCGCCAGTGACTTCAAGAGCTTGAAGTCTCGCTTGTCGTTGGTGGTGGATGCCTTTGAGATCGAGCAGAACGGGTTGGGCTTCAACAACCTGATCTACATGGCGGTCGTGCTGAGCGAGCTGACCAAGAACCCCGACTCCTGCTATCGGGGCCTGATCGTCGAAGAGCCCGAGGCTCATTTGCATCCTCAGCTTCAGGCCGTGCTGCTGCAGTATCTTCAGTCCATCCAGGCCGTCGACGGCGAGAAGCCCGTCCAACTCTTCGTCACCAGCCACTCCCCGAACTTTGCGAGCATCGCCAACCTGGACAGCCTAGTGTGCCTCGTCGACACCGGCACAGCGGTCGAGACATTCCTTCCTCGAAGCATTGATTTTGACAAAGGTAAGCGCGAGAAGCTTGAGCGCTACCTCGACGTCACACGCGCCGAGCTCTTCTTCGCCCGTCGCGTCATCTTCGTCGAGGGCGCTGCCGAACTCATGATGGTCGACGCGCTCGCCCAGCGCATGGGATTCAACCTCCGCCAGCATGGTGTCAGCCTTATAAGCGTCGAGGGACTTAACTTCGATTCGTTCCTTCCCCTATTCGGGGACAACGCGCTGAAGATCAATGTGTCTGTCCTGACCGATGCCGACCCCGTGGCGCCCAAGGTTGGTCCGGCGAGCGCGGCTGCGGATCCAGCGGCTGCGCTCGCTGCCGCACCGGTAGCGGCGTCTACCGTGGCAGAGGACACCGACGAAGAAGAAGACGAGGATGCCGAGCCGGTCTACCCGGCACCGGGCGACACCATCATCGTCTCTGCCAACACGGCCAAGATGAAGACCCGCGAGGATGACCATGTCAGGGTGTTCCATGGTCTCAAGACCTTCGAGTACGACTTGGCCCTGGAGGCAGACAACCGCACGGCCATGATCAAGGCTTTGAAGGAACTGCGGCCGCGGATCGCCAAGTCTCTTGAAGTCACCGTCGCCGGTAAGGTTGGTGATGCAGAACAGGCCAAGGCGCTGTTCTGCGGGATGTTCGAACGCAAGCAGAACAACGTCCAGAAAGGCAGCTTCGCCCAGTCTTTGGCGCAGGTCATTTCAGACAAGACCGTCCCCTTTGAAGTGCCGGCCTACATTCAGGCTGCTATCAAGCACGTTTGCCATGCGGCAGTGCCAACGTCATGAGCGGGCTCACAACTGAACAGCAAAACGTCGTCGATGCGCCGATGGTGCCGTTGTGCGTCATCGCCTGCGCCGGTAGCGGCAAGACCAAGACCGCCGTGCACCGCCTCGTCCGGATGCGCTGCAATCTCGGCGCGGCGCGAGGCCGCGTGGCGCTGCTGTCGTTCTCCAACGTGGCGGTTAACACCTTCCGCAAGGCCTATGACGACCTAGCGAGTAGCCTACCGTCCAGCCCCGGCCGGTCGCGGGTTGATATCGACACGCTGGACGGGTTCATCACCACCCACATTGTTCGGCCACATGGCCACCGGACTATGAAGTCCCCGCGAGCAGCTTATCTTGTGACTGGCAATGAGGCCTTCCTCGAGGGCTTCAAGTTCCCGACGTCGACGTTTCCTCAGTCGATCAAGGCGCTAAACTTGGCGTTTGTAAACGGCAAAGAGGTCTTCTTCCACGTGTTCAACGACCAGGTCAACCTGGTCGACGATTCCGTCTCCCGCAAGCTCATCGCAAGACTGGGCTGCACGGGTGCCTACACCCACGACCTCGGCCGCTACTGGGCGTACCGGTCGTTGAAGGAGCAGCCCAAACTGCTTGCGGCACTGGCGCGCCGCTACCCGCACATCGTGATCGACGAAGCCCAGGACATCGGGTCAGTCCATCAAGCCATCTTGGAGCTGCTGATCAGCGCCGGCTCATGCGTGACGCTGATCGGAGACCCCAACCAGGGCATCTACGATTTCGCGGGCGCCGATGGCAAATTCCTCACCAACTATCACCAACGCCCCGGCGTCCAGCAGCACTCCCTGCAAAAGAACTTCCGGTCGGCCCCCAGCATCGTGGATCTAGCCAACAGCCTGTGTGGCCGCGGCGACGTCGCTGAACGGCCTGCGCCGACAGCGCCTCACGGCGCCTTCTTCATCGGCTACAAACGCGACCAACATCGCCAGGTCTTCACGGCATTTCAGGTCGCGATGTCCGCCGCCGGCTCTGACGCCAAGCGATCCGCCATCTTGTGTCGCGCAAAAAAACAGGCCGGAACGATGCGTGGTGACGACGCACCGGCCGGCCAGGGCCTCGTCAAGGCGTTCGCTGCAGCCGCGGTGCTGCGTGACCGGCGCCAGGATTTCCTGAAGGCGTTCCAGCGCGTGGCCATCGCCGTGGTCACCTTGCTGGACAACGCGCCCAATGGTCTTGTGAGCCAGATTACCCAACCTTCCAGCAATCCGGCCGACCGGGAACTGCGGAAGGTCGTTTGGGCATTCACTCGCGACAAGGCCACTGGCCTGCCGTCATCGTCCCTGATAGCCGACCAGGAGTGGCACGCCCAACTTTTGGCACGCATTAAGGTCCTGCTGGCCAAATTGGAATCGGACTTCGGGTTCAAGCAGGTCGCCAACCTCGGCAACAAGCTGACCAAGAAGGCTTTGCCGAGCACGGCATTGACCAGCGCTGAGAACTTGGCCCACAGTGACGCCAAGGCCTTGCGGATCGACACCGTACACAAGGCGAAGGGAGAAAGTCTGGATGCGGTCCTGTACATGGCTACCAAGGAGCACGCGCAGGCACTGCTGGATGGCGTCTCGACCGAGGTGGGCCGCATCGGCTACGTCGCGGCGACGCGCGCCCGAGACCTGCTGTGGGTTGCGGTGCCGCACAACTCTTTAAAAGACCTTCGACCCCAGTTTCTAGCGAGAGGATTCAAGGAGGTGGGGGCTGTAGCGACGCCGGTGCCCGGAACCAAGTCCATGTCGGGCACGGGGAGTCGCAATGACTGACGATTGACAGCTACCAGCTTGAAGCGGCCGGGTCGTAGGACGGCAGTGCAGCGGTTGCCGACGGTGGGTGTTGCCAGGTGAGCTCACGCCGACTGCCACGAAGCGGCTGTTGGGTACATCGACCGGTGCTAGCCCGAACGGCGACTGTACGAGGTACTGCGGTCATAGAACTTCCGCGCCCGCTGGCGCCAGGCCACCGACCGCTTTCACACCACTGGACTGGCTGTACAGACCGAGGCTGGTTTGGAAACGCGCGTTTTGACTGCGGTATCCACCCCCTTGCAGGGCGTGTTCACCGGATCGAACACGCTCAGGGTGTATGCGGTCCCCATGCCGTCAGCCCGATCGCGACATCAGCAGCGCCAGGCCACCGATCAGGGGTGATCTCGGTTTCGTTGCGAAATCGGAATCCTGCGTCAAAAAACCGACCAGCGACAACAACTTAGCAGCGTTTTATAGTGTCTCCCGGATTGGGGAGGACGCTGATGTCGAGCTACCGGTACAGATTTGTCGGCTACGAGAAACTTCCATCGGGCCTGAACGTTGACGATGTGCAGTTGCACTGCCGTCTGCCTGACCGTTTGGTCAAGGAGATTCGCGATAGCAATTATGCAAAGCGCTACCACCTGGGGCTTGCTGTCCAACTCTCCTTCCTTGCCCTGACTGGCAGAAATCCAGACAGCAAACTCCGAATGCCGACGGCAATGCTGCGCCTGTTGTGTGAGCAGCTTGGCATCTATTCCAATACCACCGCTAGGAGAGCGTTTGGGCATGACGGCGCAGGGGGCACGCAAACTGGAGCAAGCCGAGGCCAACGGCACGATCACGCTGAATACGCTTGCACGTTTGGCTCATGGCCTGGATTGTGAAGTGCACTACATTTTTGTTCCGCGAACGAGTTTGGTGGAACAGGTGCTCAGGCGCACTCAAGAGATTGCAGGAATTCCATTGCCGGTGACATTGAAGGGAGCCGAGGCGCTGGGAGATGCGCAAACGCTGATGGCCCTAACCAGCGCACTGGCAAAAGTAAGCAAGCGGGGCCTCTGGTGATTCCGTGCCGGCGCTCCTCTCGACACAACCCCATGTAGCGCGCCACCCCTCGCGATGTGCAGGTCTGGGTCTGTCGGCTCCCAACCCGTATTTTTTTCGCGTGAGCAGCTCGCGGGGTACTAGGGGACTTGCAATGGGTCAAACTACGAGTCTTTATTGGAGAAACCCCCTCCGCAAGCGCTTTGGATGCAAGATTGGACGCACCCTCGATGTAGATTTGGACGGTACTTCAATGTAGATTTGGACGCTAAACGCTCCATTCCTCCAGCCAGCTTTCCCATGCAAAGTCCGACCATCCCGTTTCGTCTAGCTTCTCCGCAGCGCGAAGAGCAATTGGCTCAATTCAACGCCAGGAAAGAAGTCGCTTGGTTTGGGTTTAGGGGGGCGTTTGAAGAGCCGGGCTTGGCGATCATCAGTTTCACCAAAATCGAATCCGGCCTTCAGGGAGGCGGAGGAACCGCGGCAATCAATGGCGGCGTCATCGCCGCAGGGTTTGATGCAGCCTTCGTACTTGCCGGTTTGGGTCACTACGATTCCAAGGTCGTTGTCACCCTGGAGTTGTCGGTGAAGTTCTTGTCACTTGCAATTGTTAGCGAGTCGCTGGCCTTCCGAGCGCATGTGGTCCGCTCCGCTAAACATTTCTCGTTCGCGGAGGGTTTTCTCTCTCAGGCAGGTACAGGGCCAGCCCAGCATTTGGCAATTGCCACCGCTATGGTGGCCCCTGCGCGCTAGGCACGCGGCGGGAAGGCGCAAGGCGCCAAAGGTGTCCTTCCCCTCGGCTGAGATGGAGATTTTCGACGGTCGTTCACCCTAGGTGCGAGCGTTCTAGCTCGTAGAGACACCACCAGCACTGGGTTCGTTTGCTGCTCTCTGTTCTTCTATGCCGATTGAATTCCGTGAGTCCTTGGCCTTACAACCGCGGCAAGGTTCATAGTCAGAACGTGAATCAACCAAAGGAGTTTCACATGGTCCATTTCAATGTTCCTGATATGACGTGCGGCGGTTGCGCTCAGCGCATTCGTCGAGCAATAGCTCAGGCCTGTTGATTTCCACGCATCCGCACCCCAGTGGGTCACTTCTGCGTAGAAATCAACACTGCATAGGCCTTTGTGACCCTCCGTGGCTAGCTTAGACACAGTGCTGTCAAAACTGTAATGCTGCGGTCAGCGGCCCGTGGGCGGCGGATTTCTAGACTTGTCTCCGAGGCGCAAGTAGGTTGTGCCTCCTGAATTCTCACCCGGGCGTTCAGTGCTAAGGGAGACCCCATGAAAGCTCGTTTCGCCCTCATCGCATTCAGCTTGGCAGCCACTGCTACGGCGTCTTTCGCTTCGACCGCGTTTCACACCAGCCCTAGCCAGGAAGAAGGTGCCACTTTCGTGCCATCTCACCTGAGCGGCACCGTCAGCCGGGAAGACGTCCAGCAAAACGTGCTCGTTGCGCAGCAAAACGGATCGTTGCACTGGATCAGCCGCGGCTACCCCGCCACCTATCCACTGGTTAAGGCACCGGTATCAAACAAGAGCAGGCAACAGGTTCTGGATGAACTTCAAGCGGGTCAAAAGGGCCCCGCCACTACAAATGGCGTGCGCGACCTAGGCGGCGAGATCGGCTGGGTCGAAGCCCACCAAGCGCCGTGAACGGCTGAGGGCCTTCGGGCCTGGCACACGCAATGCAATCAACCCCGCCCATCCAAGGCACCACTTTTCGCTTCCAACCATTGATCTCAAGGACCAACATGAAACTCAAGACCACTCTCATCATCCTCGCCCTGAGCGCAGCCCCTGCATTCGCTCTCGATGCCAGCCATGGCGCCCAGTCCAAGACCCGCGAGGAGGTTAAAGCCGAGCTCTCGCAAGCCCTGCGCAGCGGCGACATCATGGCCGGCGGGGAAATCGGCGCCAAAGTCAGTGAGCTTAACTCCGTTGGCTACCAGTTGAGGACCCCGGTGCTGGGCAAGACCCGGGACCAGGTGCGGGCGGAACTGGAGCAGGCCGTTCGCAGCGGTGATACGCTTGCCGCCGGGGAATCCGGATCACGGCTCAATGAACTGCAGCCCAACCTTTATCCGTCCAAGATGGCGCAAGCCGGCAAGACACGCGAGCAGGTCAAGGAGGAACTGGCAGAGGCCATCCACATCGGGGACCTGATGGCCGCCGGCGAGGTCGGCCGCAAGCTCAAAGAAATCTACCCTGGCCAATACCACCAGCACCACGTGGGCTCGACTGGCGCGAACTCGAGCCACTCCAATGGCCGCGATCTCTGAAGATCAGATCCAAAGCCCAGTCGCGCTGGGCTGGCCCACCCTCACGCTCCGTGGTGGGGCAGCAGCGCCGTTCACTCGTGCACGCCGGGTGCGACCGGTGAGGTATCTGAATCGACCGACTGGAGCTGGCCTGTGCTCTATTTCATCTCGCGTTTGACGAGGGCCGCCGAGCAATCCCAAACCTTGACGTAGACCGGCTCTCCAGCAACCACGGCTACATCTGCAGGCAGGCGCGCAACGGTCCAGCGCGACCGACCCACCTCTCTCCACTGGACAATGGCGAGCCGCTCTTGCGCACGATCCAACTGATCGGCCTTGCACCGGCGCTGGTAGAACGCCAGGTCCTGAGCAGTGGCTTCAACCCTGCTGACTTTGCCCACGCGCCAACCCTCCGCCCACGGCAGGGAGTTTTCATACACGGGGGTGGCGCAGCCGGCGGCGAGCAAGGCCACGACACACAGCGCTGGCAGGCGCAACCTGTTTGCGCAGCCCTGTGCAAACCAGGAACCGAGGGTGATCGTCCGCGCGGGATTCACACGGGTGCTTTCCAATGATCCGCACCAGCATTCGAGGCGCCGGCGGCAGCTGTACCGCAGGCTTGGGTTTCCAACTGGATGGTGGTGTGGGTGATCTCGAATTGCTTCGCCAGCAACTGGTTGACGGCGTCCAGCATGGTGGCAGGGTCTGCCGCTTGCGGGTTGTAGACGACGTGAGCGCTCAGACTGGTCTTGGCGCTGCTGACCGCCCAGACATGCAGTTCATGCACGAACACCACCCCTGGCAGGTCCAGGAGCGCACGCTTGAGCTGAGGCAGATCGATGCCTTCGGGGACACCTTCGAGCAGGATATTGAGCGTCTCTTTCAGGAGGATCCAGGTGCGCGGCAGCACCCACAAGCCGATGGCCACGGCAATGACGGTGTCGACCCAGTTCCACCCTGTGAACAGAATGACCAGCGCTCCCACGATGACTCCAATCGAGCCGAGCAGGTCGCTCCAGACTTCAAGGTAGGCCCCCTTGACGTTGAGGCTGGAATCCTTGCCTGAGGACAGAAGGCGCATGCTCACGAGGTTGACGATCGTGCCCAGTACAGCGATCACCAGCACCCCTGTGGTCTGGACTGCCGGCGGGTTGCTCCAGCGTTGCCACGCCTCATAAAGGATGTACGCCGCAACGCCAAACAGGAGCAAGGCATTGAACGCGGCGGCCAGGATCTCAAATCGGTGGTAGCCAAAGGTGCGCCGGTCGTCGACGGCCCGGCGCCCGACCCGAATGGCCGCCAGCGCAATGGCCAGCGCCGCCACGTCGGTGAACATGTGTGCGGCATCGGACAGCAGAGCCAGGCTGTTGAGCATGAAGCCACCAATGACCTCTGCCAGCATGAAGCCGCCGGTGAGCATCAGCGCGTAGCGCAATGCCTTTTCGTTTCCCGCCGCTGGCAAGGCGTGGTCGGAACCCTTTCCCATGGTCTGTCTCCTCAGATTCAGTCTGGTGATGTCATCGACCGCGTTCAGTCCGCGGTCCTCGTCCGAGCTTGGCGCTCAGTGACGCCGCCGGTGCCGAGGCTTACCCGTGGTTCGGCACTTCAAGCGCGCAATTTGCCGGTCCCTCAGTCTCTTGGCCAGTCGCCGGCTGTACTTGGTTCGAACGTCCATCGGGGGATGGCGTTTGAGCCACATGTGCCGCAGCCGCCAGAACACAAACACAGAGACCAACAGGCCGATCCAGATCCAGAACAACTTGGCGAAGAGCCCGCCCGGGCCCGCCTGCATTGACATGGATCGCTCCTTTTTTGCCCCTAAGGACAAGAACATGCACAGCGCCGAGTGGCGGTCCGGGCCCGCCAATGCGGGGTCGTTCGCATGGACTGGAGCGATGCTCGGGCGGCGTTGGCGTTACTTCAGCGTGAAGCGGACCGAGGCGACCAACTTGCCGGCCTTCGAGACGGCGACCACGGCTTTGGCACCGGCGGGGACCTTAAAGCTACCCGTGGCTTCCAGCTTGCCGTCACCGGCTTGGAGTTGCACCTCCTGCTTCTCAATGCCAGCCAGCAGGGTGACCTTGGCGGTCATCCCCGCCACGGCAACGGGTTTGCCGTGGTCGCGCATGTAGAGCTGCAGTTTGTCGGTACTGGCGACGAATTCGTACTCGACGTCCTTGGCTTCCGCCACAGCACCACCATGCATCGGCTTGACGTCGTGACCGTGGTTGTCGGCTGCGATGGCTGCGCCAGAGATCGATACCGTGAGCGCGAGAATGAGGTGGGAGAGTTTCATGGCAGTTCCTTTGGGGTTGGAGAAATGGGGAGGTCCCGCGATCAGCGGGACCGCCTTCGACTACACAGGCTTCGGTGCGTTCGGGTGGGAGGGCTCGGCAGACACGTCCTCGGCTTCTTCATCGGGCCTGTGGGCCAGCCGGTAGAGAATCGGCAGCACGAGCAGCGTGAGAAGCGTAGATGAAAGAATTCCACCGATCACCACGGTAGCCAGAGGACGCTGGACTTCCGCGCCGGTGCCTGTGGCGATGGCCATGGGAATGAATCCCAGCGAGGCCACCAGGGCGGTCATCAGCACCGGGCGCAGCCGGGTCAGGGCGCCATCCCGGATCGCTTCGTCCAGGCCGACACCGCCTTCCCTCAGGCTGCGGATGTAGGAAATCATCACCAGGCCGTTGAGTACCGCCACCCCGGACAGCGCGATGAAACCAACGGCCGCGGAGATGGACATCGGAATATCCCGAAGCCAAAGCGCCAGAATGCCCCCCGTCAACGCGAACGGGATGCCGGTGAAGACCAGCAAACCGTCCTTGGCATTTCCAAACATCGCGAACAGCAGCACGAAGACCAGCAGCAGGGAGACCGGCACAACGATCTGCAGGCGCTTGGTGGCCGACTGCAGGTTCTCGAAGGTTCCACCCCAGCTCGTCCAGTAGCCGGTCGGGATCTTGATCTGGGCCAGGCCTTGCTCCGCCTCTGCAACGAAGGAGCCCACATCACGTCCGCGCACGTTCGTGCTCACGACGATGCGCCGCTTGCCGTTTTCTCGGCTCACCTGGTTGGGGCCCGGAGCAAGCTCGAATGTTGCGACCTCACCCAATGGGATGAAGTTCGTCTTGGCTTCCGTCCCACCGGCAGAGCGTGGCAACGGTATCGGCAGCCGCTTCATGCCTTCCAGGTCGTTACGAAGGGCCTCTGGGAGGCGAACCAGGATGTCGAACCGGCGGTCTCCCTCGAACATAGTGCCGGCCTCACGACCACCAATGGCCGTGGCCACGGTGTCCTGGATGTCGGCGACGTTCAAGCCGTAGCGCGCTGCCTTCTGGCGGTCGATGTTCACCGTGAGCATCGGAAGGCCTGTCGTCTGCTCGACCTTCACCTCAGAGGAGCCCTGGATCTTTTGCAGCATGGCGGAAACTTCTTCCGCGGACTTGTTCAACACATCCATGTCGTCACCGAAAATCTTCACGGCTACGTCACTGCGCACCCCCGAGATAAGCTCGTTGAAGCGCAGCTGAATGGGCTGAGAGAACTCGTAGTTGTTGCCGGGGATCTTGCCAATGACTTCCTGGATCGCCGCGAGCAGCTCATCACGGGTCTTTCGAGGCTCTGGCCATTCATCCACCGGTTTGAGCATGATGTAGCCGTCAGAAATGTTCGGCGGCATGGGGTCCGAAGCAATCTCCGCAGTACCTGTTCTGGCGAAGATGCGCTCGATCTCGGGGAACTTTGCTTTCAGCGTCTTTTCGATCTGCTGCTGCATCGCCACCGACTGGGAAAGGCTGGTGCCCGGAATGCGCAGTGCCTGGATCGCGAAATCGCCTTCATTGAGGTTGGGTACAAACTCGCTGCCCATGCGGGTCGCAATCAATCCGCACAGGACCACGACAACCGCGGCAATGGTGAGAACCAGCGTTTTGGCGCCCATCACGCGATCAAGCATTGGGCCGTACAGGCGTTTGGCGTGGCCCAGCAGAAAGTTCTCCTTCTCGCTGACCCGATTGCCGATGAAGAGGGCCACCGCTGCCGGGATGAAGGTTACCGACAGGATCATCGCGCCCACCAAAGCGGCAACCACCGTGAAGGCCATAGGGTGAAACATCTTCCCTTCAACGCCCGTCAGCGCGAAGATGGGCAGGTACACCACCATGATGATGAGCTGTCCGAACAGCAATGGGCGGCGAGACTCCTGGGATGCCAGGAACACTTCATGAAAGCGCTCGGCCCGCGTCAGCGGCCGGCCGTGGTGCGCCTGGGCATGGGCAAGCCGCCGAACACAGTTCTCCACGATCACCACAGCGCCGTCAATGATGATGCCGAAGTCCAGCGCCCCCAGGCTCATCAGGTTGGCACTCACCTTGTAGTGGACCATCCCGGTGAAGGTGAAGAGCATCGACAAGGGGATGACCATTGCCGTGATGACTGCGGCCCGGATATTGCCCAGAAAGAGGAACAGGATCACGATCACCAGAACCGCGCCTTCCAGCAGGTTCTTCTTTACCGTATTGATGGCCTTGTCGACGAGCACGGTGCGGTCATAGACCGTCACCGCGTGCACGCCCTCTGGGAGGCTCTTGTTGACCTCCAGCATCTTCTTGTCCACTGCCTGAGAGACGGTCCGGCTGTTTTCTCCGATCAGCATGAACACAGTGCCGAGAACCACCTCGCGCCCGTTGTCCGTTGCGGCACCCGTCCGCAGCTCCCGGCCAATGCCCACGTCGGCCACGTCGCGCACGCGCACAGGAACACCGTTGGCACTGCTCAGGATCACGTTGCCGATGTCCTCCAGCGACTTGACCTGCCCAGGGGCGCGAATCAGGTACTGCTCGCCGCGCTTTTCGATATAGCCCGCGCCAACATTGCCGTTGTTGCGGTCCAGTGCCGTAACAACGTCTTGCAGCGTCACGCCCAGCGAGGCCAGTCGTTCCGGGATGGGGGCGATCTGGTACTCCTTGGCAAAGCCGCCAATGGAGTTGATTTCGGTCACGCCAGGAACGTTTCGCAGTTGCGGCTTGATGATCCAGTCCTGAATCTCGCGCAGGTCGGTCGGGGTGTAGGGGCTGCCATCGGGCTTCTTGGCCCCATCCTTGGTTTCGACCGTCCAGAGATAGATCTCGCCCAAGCCGGTTGAGATGGGCCCCAGGGCTGGCGTGATGCCGGCGGGCAGCCGGTCTCTGGCTTCCTGGATGCGCTCATTGACCAATTGGCGCGCGAAATAGATGTCGGTTCCGTCCTTGAAGATGACGGTCACCTGCGACAGTCCGTACCGTGACAGCGACCTGGTCTGCTCCAGGTTCGGCAGGCCGGCCATGACCGTCTCGATGGGATACGTGACGCGCTGCTCTGTCTCCAGAGGCGAGTAGCCGGCGGCCTGGGTGTTGATCTGAACCTGGACGTTAGTAATGTCGGGGACCGCATCGATCGGCAGCTTCTGGTAGCTGAAGACGCCCAGCGCCGCCATGCCCAGGGCCGCCAGCAGCACCAGCCATCGCTGCTCGATCGAGAATCGAATGAGTTTTTCAAACATGTATGCGCTCCGGGATCAGTGCGTGTGTTCGGCAGATCCCTTGCCGAGTTCGGACTTCACGACGAAGCTGCCTGTCGAGGCGTAGGGCATTCCGGGCTTGAGTCCCGACAGGACTTCGATGCGCTTGCCATCGCTTCGGCCCAGCTTCACGGGTTGGGCGATGAAGCCACCGTTGACCTTGAGGAAGACCACGGGCTTTTCTCCGACGTTCTGGACGGCGTCGGCCGAGATGGTCACAGGCGCTTCCGTCTCTTCGGACACCACCTCGACGTTGACGAACAGGCCGGGGCGCCAGGCGCCCTTGGGGTTATCAAGAACGACGCGGGCCTTGGCCGTGCGGGTCTGCTCGCCGATCAACGCGCCCACGAAAGCGACAGTGCCTGTGGCGGAGGCGTCAAACGCGGTGGCCTTGATGGTCACCTTCTCGCCCACCCGCACCGACGGTAGATCCTTTGCAGGAACATTGATCTCAGCCCACACCGTGGAAAGGTCCGAGATGGTGAACACCGCCGCATCTTCCTTCACCGCTTCGCCAAGACTCAGGTGCTTCTCGATCACGATGCCGTCAAAGGGCGCGCGCAATTCGATACGGTTCAGTCCGGACACGGACGAGGTGGACAGGCCCAGCGCACTGAGCTTCTGATTGGCGTTGGCGACAGCGACCTCGGCTTCGCTGAACGCCTGCTTGGCCTGCAGGTAGTCCTGTTCGGCAGAGACCTTCTGCTCCCACAGCTTCTTTTCCCGCTCGTGGGTGGTCTTGGCCAGCGCCAGGCGCTTTTGCGCGGTCTGCAGCTCGCTGCGCTGCTCCGAAGCGGTCGGGCTCGCGATGGCGGCAAGAACCTGCCCCTTCTTGACGACCTGGCCCAGGTTGGCGCTGACACTCTCCACCACTCCCGCCAGGCGGGGAACCACGTGCGAGGTGCGATCCTCGTTCAGCCGGATCTCGCCGGGCAAAAGCAGCGCCGTCTTGATGTTGGCTGCCGACGCAGAGTCCACCGTGATGGATGCGGCCTTGATCTGGGCATCGGTCAGCTCGATCTTTCCCTCTTCCTTGCTCATCACGAACATGAAAGGTTCGGTGGCCGTCTGCGCAATGATCTCAATGTCGAACGCGTGGGGTTCGGCGACGATCTCGCGGCTGACCAAGCTGTCTTTTTCCGCGGCAAACGTCAGCTTCTGCTTGTCGTCTGTCGGGCGGATCACTGTTGCCGTGACCGTTACAGCGGTCAGGGGGAGCGGCTTGTCCTTGTCGGACAGCCAGATCCGTAGCCGAGGCTCGCCGCCGTCTTCGGACAGCAACGCTTCCAGGCTGAAGTCGCCTTCCTTGAACACGGTACCACCGTGGGGGCCTTTGGCTTCACTCTTTTCATGGTGCTCGCTATCGGCATGGCCCTTGTCGTCTTCGTGGCCTTTTTCACCGCCCTTGCCGTGGTGTTCTCCATCACCGTGCCCCTTGGCCTCGGTATGGCTGCCGTGGCCGTGGCCATCGCCCTCGGCGGCGACTGCTTTGGGCTTGCCGCCGCCCTGCAGGATGAAGGCTCCTGCCCCGACCCCGAGCGCGAGGACAACGGCAATAGCGATGAGATGCTTTTTGCTGATGGTGGATGTGCTGGTGTTCATGGTCATGCTCAGTTGTGCGTTGCGATCAAGCCGGAAACCGTGCTGGTCCCGAGCAGGCGGTCGACATCCGCCGCCGCGCGGTGTGCCTCGCCCAGGGCTTTGAGATACTGGGATTTGGCGGTGAAGTAGGTGCGCTGGGCATCGAGCACCTCCAGGAAGTTGAACTTTCCGTTATCGAAGCCAATGGTGGCCGCGTCATAGGCCGACTTCGCGCCTGGCAGGACGTCCTGTTGCAGCGACTGGATCTCCGCAGTGATCGTGGAAAGGCGCTCGCGCGCCTGCGCCACTTCGCTGTGCAGGCGCACTGTGGCCCCTTGCAACTCGTCACGGGCCTTATCCTCAAGCTTGAGCGCTTCCAGCAGGTTGCCCTGGTTGCTGTCAAACACAGGCAGAGGCACAGAGACACCAAACAGAAGGACGTTGCGTTGGGTCTCGTTGCTGCGCTGCATGCCGACGCCGACGGTGACATCGGGCACGCGCTTGCTTTGTTCCAGCTCGGTCAAGGCCTGGCGCCGATCCACCTCGATTCGAGCGAGGACAACGCCTGGTGAAGAAGAAATCAAGGGCTGAAGATCGGCGAGGGGCGGTACCGCGGGAAGGTTGTCGGCTTTGCCCTCGAGGACGGTGAACGGCGCGTTGATCTGTCCCAACAGCGCAAACAGGCGAGACAGTGCATTGCGTTGTTCGCTGGCTGCCTGGGCGAGCTCGACGCGAACGCCGGCTTGCGCAACGCGGGCCTTGGACTCTTCCACAGGTGAAACCTTGCCAGCTGCTACGCGCTTGACCACGGTATCCGTCGACGACTTGGCCAATGCCACGCTGTCTTTGGCAAGCGCCAATCGCTCCTGCGCTGTCAGGACATCGAAGTAGGCAGCGGCCACATTGGCCCGCACGGTGGCCTTCAACTCAGCGAGCTGGGCCGCCGCATGCTCGCGTGACTTTTCGGCCGCCTTGGTGCGCGCTGCACGCTTTCCACCCAATTCCACGGGAAGGTTGAGCTGCCAGCTTTGCGTGCGTGTTTTGGACCTTGCGTCTTCCAGCGAATAGGCAAGCTCGGGATTGGGCCGTGAGCGCCCTTGAAGAATCTGCCCCTGTGTTGACTCCAACTGACGCGTAGCGGCAGCCACCTCTGGATTCCCTTCCAAGGCCAACTCGATGGCCTTGGCCAGCGACAGAGGCTCAGCGGGAGACACCGCGGCATTCCGGGGCGCCTGTAATCCAACGACTGTGCCTTGCGACATGCCCTGCGAAGAGGCTCCGCCCGAGAAGGTCAGCAATATGGCCGCGGCACCTGCTGCGAGCCTGAATTTCGTGCGGCCGCGCCATGCGTGCGGCTTTCCGTGAAGGTAAATTCCCTTGAACATCCGATTCTCCAGTGATTTCAAAACACGAGGGAATCGGCGGGGTGGCAACCGTGCAGCTGCCTGGCAACTCGTCAGTCAGAAGCAGCCGCGACACGCACAACTGCAGCCGCCAAGGGGCGGTCACGACTGACTGAAAGAAGGAGAGATGCCCCCGCCGATCAGGCGAGGACGGGCCACTGTGGGCGGTCGGGAGGTGTGGGCGTTACAGCCGCCAAGCGCTCACCCGACGATGAGTCCACAAGGCTGTCATGGGAGACGCCTTGTTTAGCACAGGACCAGTTGAGGGCCCCGATGCCGGCACCATGGCAAACCGAGCAGTCGACATCGAACTGGTCTGCGCCTTGGCCGGTCTTGTCGGCTTGCCCGATCCCGCTTTTGGCTTCGTGCTTGTGTTCGTGGTGCCCAACGTGCTGCGCCTGGGCGGTCGAGTTCTCGTGCATGCAATAAGCAGTCACCGCGGACCAGCTGAACTGGAACGGGAGCAACGCAAGCAAAAAAACGGCGATTAATCGGCGCATGGTTTAAGTCTAGCATGCGCTGAAAGCGCGCGCGTGAGGCATACATGACCACTGAAGAGCGCTGGCTCTCACAATCAGCGAGCGCCGCCATGCAGGTCCAATAGGACTTTTTTTTCAGCTGCCGACAAGTTGAGAAATTCCTGTTTAACCTGCTCGCGCGTCTTTGTAGCGACCGTCGCTTTGACGGGCAACACACCTCCGCGAGAGAGGATCGCAAGCGTGCCATCCTTGCGCGCGACTTCAACAGATTGAAGCACTTCGCCACGGGACATTGAGCTCTGCATGTGGTCGGGATGGGTGGTCATGCCCACTTCGCCGCCGGCGGCGTGGTATAGCGACGAAGCAGATGCCAAGCCTGGGGCCGCGATAGCGAATGCAATCAGAGTATGCGTGAGAGGGTTGCGAACGGTCATGGTGTTGTCCCTTGATTCGAATGAGCCATCGGCGACATGCCGCGGCTATGCCTTTCGACACAGGGGTACTGTAGAAATCGGCGCGCGACAAGGCGCCAACAGCCAGATGACAAATTCGTAATCTACGAATAGGCGGCATTCTTCGAGAATGGCACCATGAAAATTTTGCTCATTGAAGACGAGGTCAAGCTGGCCGAGTACCTGCGCAAGGGCCTCGGAGCGGTCGGCTATGTGGTGGACGTCGCCCATAACGGGGTGGACGGCCTACACATGGCACTTGAAGGCGGCCACGATCTGCTGGTGCTGGACGCGATGCTCCCAGGGATCGACGGCTTCAGCCTGCTCACGGCCTTTCGAAAGACCAGGCAGACTCCTGTCTTGATGCTCACAGCCAGGGTCAGTGTCGAGGATCGGGTGCTCGGACTTCAGACAGGTGCCGATGACTATCTGGTCAAGCCCTTTGCGTTTTCCGAGTTGAGCGCCCGTATCCAGGTTCTGCTCAGGCGCACCCAAGGTGCGCGGGACGCGGCAGAGCCCACGCAATTGCGTTTGGCCGATCTGGAGGTCGACCTAGTGCGGCGCAAGGCGTCCCGAGGCGGCGAGCGCTTGGAGTTAACTGCCAAGGAGTTCCTGCTGTTGACCCTTTTCCTGAGAAGGAAGGGAGAAGTGCTTTCTCGCACGGAGATCGCGGAGCAGGTCTGGGACATGAACTTCGACAGCGATACCAACGTGGTGGAGGTCGCCATACGGCGCCTGCGCACCAAGATCGACGTGCCCTTTGACACCGCGCTGCTGCACACCGTACGCGGCATGGGGTACGTCATGGAAGAGCGCAACGGATGAAGGCCCTGGTCAAACACCGCTCATTGCGCCAGCGGTTGTCATGGTGGCTGGCACTTCAGAGCTTTGCCGGGCTCGGCCTGGTCTGTCTGGCCGTCTACCTAGTGACCCAATTCAACTTCCGAGATCGGCAGGAGGAAACGCTGGCGCAAAAGGAGAACGTCATCCGACACTTGCTGGTGGATGGCAAGGAGCATGGAGATTCGGAAGACCTTTCTCACAAGCTCGATGATTTTCTGGTGGGGCACGGAGATCTTTCGCTTGAAGTCGCGCAGGCCGATGGGGCTGTCCTCTACGCCCATACCCGCAACCAGAATGCGAATACGGTCTGGCGCCAGCGGCAGTTCGAAGTGGCACAGTCTGCGGGCCAGACGCCCTCAAAGAGTTTGCGCGTGCGGCTGTCGCTGGACATCCAGACCGACAACCAGTTGCTGCACCGGCTTGCAGTCACCTTGCTGGTGACAGCCATTGGTGGAGCCGTCGTGGTTTCGCTGGGCGGCTTCTCCCTGGTCAACCTGGGCCTGGCGCCCGTTCGAAGACTGGCCAGCCAGACG
Organism: Variovorax sp. VNK109; assembly: GCF_049445855.1. NCBI lineage: Bacteria > Pseudomonadati > Pseudomonadota > Betaproteobacteria > Burkholderiales > Comamonadaceae > Variovorax > Variovorax sp. VNK109. The sequence continues at coordinate 707,504 of NZ_JBMSDV010000002.1, forward strand.
CGCGCAGTGTCGGCTGACAACCTGCACCAGCGGCTCGATGGCGCTGAGCAGCCCCTTGAACTCGTGCCGCTGATCGACCAGTTCAATGCACTCCTGGCTCGTATCGAAAAGGCTTACTCCCAGATGGAGGGCTTCAATGCGGACGTGGCGCACGAGTTGTGCACGCCTTTGGCCACGCTCATTGCCAACAATGAACTTGCGCTGCGGCGCCCCGAGCAGGCGGATATTCGCGAGGTGCTGGCGTCCAATCTGGAGGAGCTGCATCGCCTGACAGGTATCGTCAACGACATGCTATTCCTGTCCCAGGCGGATCGGGGCGTGGGGGCACGTCGCGCGCCCGTGGCGAGCCTGGCATCGGTGGCGGCCGACGTGCTGGACTACCACGAGGCAGCGCTGGCCGAGGCGGGTCTCACCGCGAAAGTAATTGGCGATGCACGTGGCACCTTCGATGTGCCGTTGTTGCGCCGGGCCTTGTCCAACTTGCTGGGAAACGCCACCCGCTACGCGAGCAGTGACTCCATCGTCCAGATCAACCTGAGAACTGTTGAAGAGGACCGCGTGCTGATCAGTGTCACAAACTACGGCAACACCATCGACCCCGAAATACTTCCCCAGTTGTTTGACCGGTTTTTCCGGGCGGATCCAGCTCGCAGCCATGGGCAGAGCAACCATGGCCTGGGCCTGGCAATCGTGGGCGCGATTGCCCGCATGCACCAAGGCAAGCCGGTGGCCAGGTCAGAGAATGGGGTGACAAGTGTCGGGATAGAAATTCGCGCCCACTGAAGATCAGCGTCGTTTGTTGTTCCGCGGCCTGGGAGCCACGCCGATATCACGATGGGCTCCTGGCGGGTGGGCCTCGCTGGGCATGTGATTATGCTGAAGTGCCGCATTGGCCAATCCGCCCAAGATGCCGCACTCGCCGGCGAGGTGACCTGGTGAGCACTGTTGTTGCAAGCTGCGCAATTCCGACTCCAGCGCTTGGAGTTCCCGGATGCGAGAGACCACGTGCCCGATGTGCTCTTGAAGAAGCGCGTCTACCGCGCCGCAGTTTTCGTCCGGAGCGTCCTTGAAGTGCAACAGCACCCGGATCTCATCGAGCGTCATGTCCAGGCAACGGCAATGGCGGATGAAGGCCAGGCGCTCGACATGGCTGCTGTCGTAGACCCTGTAGTTGCTTTCTGTGCGCATCGCGATCGGCAGCAGGTTCTCGCGCTCGTAGTAGCGAATGGTCTCGGTCTGCGTGCCGGTGGCCTTGGCAAGTTCGCCGATTTTCATGAAGCGTCCTTTGCGAATTAAAGTTTCTGTAGGACAAGGCGGCGACCTCTGGGAAGTGGCTTGACTTTAAGGTCACTACAGGGTTTCCAATTACGCCATGAAACCAGAAACCAGCACTTCCTCCAACGTTGTTGACACCTGCTGCTCCTCGGGCTGCTCCAGTACCGTTGCCTCGGCTCCTGCCGCTGCAAGCAGCCCAGGCAAGGGCACGCTGTTCCGAATCGCCACCATGGACTGCAGCGCCGAGGAGTCGGAGATCCGGCGGGCGCTGGAACCTCTGGAGGGAATCCGGTCCTTGGGTTTCCAGCTCGGCGCGCGCACACTGAAGATCGATGCGGAGGATCGCGCCTTGCCCCTGGCGCTCGATGCCATCCGCAAGGCGGGCTTCGATCCACAGCCGGTGGCCACCGCCGCAAAAACCCAGGGTGGCCAGGGCCGGGTGTTTCGCATTGCGACCATGGACTGCAGTGCCGAGGAGGCTGAGATTCGGCGGGCGCTGGAGTCTCTGGATGGAATCCGATCTCTGGGTTTTCAGTTGGGCGCCCGCACGCTCAAGATCGACGCAGAGGAAAGCACCTACCCGTTGGCACTCGATGCCATCCGAAAAGCGGGCTTTGATCCGCAGCCAGTCGTCGGCGCCGATGGCTCCGAGGGCGGACAGGCGGGCGCAACAGCCGACGACCACGATCAAGGACATGGTTTTGCAGGCGGCATCTCCCGGTTAGTGGCTGCGCTGGTGTTCGCAACGGGGGCTGAGGTCCTGTCGTTCTTTGCACCCGACCAGATGGCCTGGAAGGTGGCTGGCATGGCGATAGCCGCCGTGGCCATCTGGCTGGCGGGCATCGACACCTACAAAAAAGGCATTGCGGCACTGCTGCGCGGCAAGCTCAACATCAATGCGCTGATGTCGGTGGCCGTCACGGGCGCATTCCTCATCGGTCAGTGGCCAGAGGCCGCCATGGTGATGGCCCTGTACGCGATTGCCGAACTCATCGAGGCCAAAGCCGTGGACCGGGCCCGTAACGCCATCAAGGGCTTGCTGGCACTGGCGCCCGAAGAGGCTTTGGTTCTGGGTGCAAATGGGGTGTGGTCCGCTACACCAGTGGCTTCGGTGGCCATTGGAGCCACCGTGCGCATCAAGCCAGGCGAGCGGGTGCCGCTGGACGGCAAGGTGACCAAGGGCAACGGGGCCATCAACCAGGCCCCGGTGACTGGCGAGAGCATCCCCGTGGACAAGGCGCCTGGCGACCAGGTGTTCGCCGGGACCATTAACGAGACCGGCGAACTGGAGTTTGAGGTCACCGCCTTGTCCAGCAACACCACCTTGGCCAGGATCATCCAGGCCGTGGAACAGGCGCAAGGCACTCGTGCACCGACGCAGCGCTTCGTCGACCGCTTCGCCTCGATCTACACCCCTGCTGTCTTCGCCATTGCCGTGGCGGTTGCGGTCCTGACCCCTTTCCTGATGGGCCTGACCTGGCTGGAGGCGATCTACAAGGCCTTGGTGCTGCTGGTCATCGCCTGTCCATGTGCTCTGGTCATCTCCACGCCCGTCACGGTGGTCAGCGGATTGGCCGCTGGAGCGCGCCGCGGGATCCTGATCAAGGGCGGAACCTACCTGGAAGACGCCCGGCTCCTCAAAGCCGTTGCGCTGGACAAGACCGGCACCATCACCGAGGGCAAACCCAAGTTGGTGAAATGGCAGGTGTGGGGTGCCGGCGATGAGTCCGCAATCCAGCAAATGGCTGCCAGCCTGGCGGCCCGATCCGACCACCCGGTTTCCAAGGCGATTGTTCAGGGCCTGGACTCGAAAGGGCCAGAGGCTGAGAACTTCAAGGCCTTGCCCGGGCGCGGTGTCGAGGGCGTGGTCAATGGTGCGCGCCTGGTGCTGGGCAATCACCGGCTGATCCACGAGCAGGGGTTGTGCGGCCCGGAACTGGAGGCGGACCTGGCCATCCACGAAAAGCAAGGCCGCACGGTAACCCTCCTTGCGGACGAATCTCGCGTCCTGGCGCTCTTCGCGGTAGCGGACACCATCCGCGAAACCTCAAAGCAGGCCATCGTTGATCTCAAAGCACTGGGAGTGACCTCGGTGATGCTGACCGGCGACAACACGGCCACGGCAAAGGCCATCGCAGCGCAGGCCGGCATTGATGATGCCCGCGGAGATCTGCTGCCCGAAGCCAAGCTTGATGCCATCAAGGAGATGCAAAAGCGCTATGGTGCCACCGGCATGACCGGCGATGGCATCAATGACGCACCAGCGCTGGCGCAGGCCGACATCGGCTTTGCCATGGGTGGCGCGGGAACCGACACGGCGATGGAAGCGGCCGACGTGGTCATCATGAACGATGATCTGCAGCGCGTCGCCGAGACAGTGCGCCTGTCCAAGCGCACCCATGCGGTTCTTTTGCAGAACATCACCCTGGCGCTGGGCATCAAGAGCGTGTTTCTGGTGATGGCGGTGGTGGGCACTGCGACCATGTGGATGGCGGTTTTTGCGGACATGGGGGCCAGCTTGCTGGTAGTAGGCAACGGTTTGCGCCTGCTTCGCGGTACGCGGGTGGAGTTGGCTTCCAAGGCCCCGCCTATGCGGCGTAAGGAACATGCACATTCTCACTAGTGATTGTTCGCTTAGCGTACCTGTGGCCGAGGAACCCCGTTTGTCAGGCACTTGCTCCGCGTAGGCTGAGCGGCTTAGGGGCTTGGTATCGGTCAAGGGGATGACCGATGTTCATTTGGCGGCCTTGGAGACATGGTTCTACCAGTTGCTTGGCGCCAACGCAGATCAAAGACTACCCGTTCCCAAAGAAAGTGGAAGTCTTGTCCACCTCGCGAGCAATCAAGTACTACACATTCTGCTGCTGCAGGGCCTCCAGGGCTCGGGCAGCCATGTCAGCCCGAGCCTTCGTCATGCCCGGTCCCCACTGTAGGCCTTCAGCGGGTCACCGCCCGTGCATGGATCAAGTGCTGCTGGAGCAGTTCGATAAAAATCGCCTCACCTAGCGTTCTCGCGCAGTTCCGCGGTCAGCAAGCTGGATTTCCACCGAGGCCTCAGGCCAGTCTCGCGATGCCCCGGTGTCGGACCGATCACGTTTTCTTGGCCTTCGCATCAACACATAGGCCGCAGGAATCACGAACAAGGACAGCAGCGGTGCCGTCACCATGCCGCCCAACATGGGCGCCGCAATACGGCTCATGACCTCCGATCCTGTCCCGCTGCTCCACACGATGGGCACTAGGCCCGCCAGAATGACTGCCACGGTCATGGCCTTGGGGCGCACGCGTAGCACGGCACCTTCCCGAACCGCGTCCAGCAGCTCTTCCAGCGTGGGCTGCCTGCCATCAGGGCACCTCTCGGCGAGTGCCTGCTTGAGGTAGATGAGCATGACCACACCGAATTCTGCCGCGACGCCCGCTAGGGCGATGAAGCCCACCCCGGTGGCGATAGAAAGGTTGTAGTTCATCAGGTACAGGAACCAGATGCCTCCGGTCAAGGCGAATGGCAGCGTCGCCATGATCAGTCCCGCTTCACCCATGCGCGAGAAGGTTAAGTACAACAGCACAAAGATGATCAGCAAGGTGGCTGGAACCACCACCTGGAGGCGGGCGTTCGCCCGCTCAAGGTACTCGAACTGGCCTGAGTACGTGATGCTGACCCCGGGCTCCAGCTTGATCTGGCGGCCCACCGCATCGCGCAGGTCATTGGCCACGGACGCCAGATCGCGCCCCCGCACATCGACATACACCCAGCCCGATGGGCGGGCGTTCTCGCTCTTGAGCATGAGTGGTCCATCGGTGATGGAGATGCTGGCCACCGTACCCAGCGTGATCTGCTGCCCCATGGGGGTGACGATGGGCAACTGCACCAGGCGTTCTGGCGAGTCTCGCCACTCACGTGGGTAGCGCAGGTTGATCGGGAAGCGGGCCAGGCCCTCGACGGTTTCCGAGACGTTTTCACCACCGATGGCCCCGGAGACCACAGCCTGGATATCGGACACGTTCAGCCCGTAGCGCCCTGCGGCCGAGCGGTCGATACGGACATCGACATAGCGCCCCCCCGTCAGGCGCTCGGCCAATGACGAGGCCACCCCCGGAATACCCTTGGCGACCTGCTCGACCTGGGCAGCGATCCCATCGATCACCTTCAGGTCGTTGCCGGTCACCTTGACCCCGATGGGACTCTTGATGCCAGTCGCGAGCATGTCGATCCGGTTGCGAATGGGCGGTATCCAGATGTTGGACAGGCCGGGAATCTTGACGGCCTTGTCCAACTCATCAATCAGGCCCTCGGGCGTCATTCCTGGACGCCATTGGTCTCTGGGCTTGAGTTTCACCGTGGTCTCGAACATTTCCAGCGGTGCCGGATCGGTGGCGGTCTCCGCGCGGCCAGCCTTGCCGAAGACGCGCTCGACCTCGGGCACGGTCTTGATCATCCGGTTGCTCAGTTGCAGCAGTTCGGTGGCCCCCTGTGCCGACAAACCCGGGAGCGCCGAAGGCATGTACAGCAGATCGCCTTCATCCAGCCTGGGCAGGAACTCGCCCCCCAGCCGCGACAAGGGCCAGATCGTGGTCGTCAGTGCGAGTACGGCGATGACCAAGGTGGATTTTGGGCGTTGCAGAACCCATTCCAGCAAAGGCCGGTACACGGCAATCAGCGCACGCGTGATGGGGTTTTTCTGCTCGTCAGGGATACGCCCTCGGATCCAGTAGCCCATGAGGACCGGGATCAGCGTGACCGAGAGGGCCGCAGCTGCGGCCATCGCGTAGGTCTTGGTAAACGCCAGCGGTCCGAACAAGCGGCCTTCCTGCGCTTCCAGCGTGAAGACGGGCACGAAGGACAAGGTAATGATGAGCAGCGAGAAGAACAGCGCGGGGCCTACCTCCTCAGCGGCTTCGGTGATCACCTTCCAGCGTTCTTCACCCACCAGCAGGCGGTCGGGATGCTTGTGCTGCCAGGCCTCCAGTTTCTTGTGGGCGTTCTCGATCATCACCACTGCTGCATCGACCATGGCGCCCACGGCGATTGCAATCCCGCCCAGGGACATGATGTTGGCGTTAATGCCCTGGTAGCGCATCACCAGAAACGCCGCCATGATCCCAAGAGGTAGAGAAATGATGGCGACCAGCGCGGAGCGCAGGTGCCAGAGAAACAAAACACAGACCAGGGCCACCACGATGAACTCCTCTACGAGTTTGGTGGTGAGGTTCTGGATCGCACGCTCAATGAGTGCACTGCGGTCGTAGGTGGTGACGATCTCCACGCCCTTGGGCAGGCTGCTTTGCAGCTCACTGAGTTTGGCCTTGACGGCTTTTATGGTTTCCTGGGCATTTTTGTCCGAGCGCAGGACCACCACGCCCCCGGCCACTTCCCCCTCGCCGTCGAGTTCGGCGATGCCGCGCCGCATCTCCGGCCCGATTTGTAGCGTCGCGACATCGCCCAGGCGAATTGGAATCCCTGCGCGGGACACCAGGGGGATGGCCCGGAAGTCGTCCAGCGTCTTGAGGTAGCCGCTGGCACGCACCATGTACTCGGCCCCGGACAACTCCAGCACCGATCCCCCCGTTTCCTGGTTGGCTCCCATGATGGCCTCGCGCACTTGCCCCTGAGTCAGCCCTAGTGCCGCGAGCTTGATCGGATCGAGCACAACCTGGTACTGCTTGACCATGCCGCCCACCGACGCCACTTCCGCGACGTTGGGCAGGCTCTTGAGTTCGAACTTCAGGAACCAGTCCTGCAGGGCGCGCAGCTGGGCCAGGTCGTTCTTGCCCGTGCGGTCTACCAGGGCGTACTGGAAGATCCAGCCGACCCCAGTGGCATCTGGGCCCAACGACGACTTGGCTGTAGCGGGTAGTCGGCCCTGCACCTGGTTCATGTACTCCAGCACCCGCGAACGCGCCCAGTACAGGTCCGTGCCATCCTCGAACAAGATGTAGACGAACGAGTCGCCAAAGAACGAGAAACCTCGCACCGTCTTGGCGCCTGGGACGGACAGCATGGTGGTGGACAAGGGGTATGTGACCTGGTTCTCCACAATCTGCGGAGCCTGACCGGGATAGGAGGTGCGGATGATGACTTGGACATCCGAGAGGTCCGGTAGCGCATCCACGGGGGTGCTGCGCACGCCCCATACGCCCCAAGCGGTCAGCATTAAGGTCGCCAGCAGAACCAGCAATCGATTTGCCACTGACCAGCGGATCAGGCGCGCGATCATGGCTTGATCCTTTCCACGGCAGTAATCACGAAGTCCTTGCCTTGCTGCTGGAAGGTGAACTTCACCTGCTGCTCGGGTTTCAGGGCCTTGGCCAGCTCAGGTGTCGCCAACTTGAAAGGCATGGTCATGCCGGGCCATTTCAGTTCAGGTACGGCCTCATGGGTGAGGGTCAGCTCGGTCGGCGTGATCTCATCGACCACACCTCGCACCGTAAAGCTCTTGGGTGCTGGAGCAGCAGAAGTCGAAGAACCCTGTTCGCTGGTCGACTGGGCGCTGCTGCCTTGAGGCTGTGCGGGCATGATGCCCCGCAGGCTGGCTTCGGAGTCGATCAGGAACTGTGCCGAGGCGACCACCTGCTGCCCTGCGGCCAGCCCGCCTTGAACGACGAGGCGGTCATCGATTTCAGCGCCAAGTTGCACCTGAACGGGGTGGTATTTCCCGGGGCCATCCACCACGTAGACCAGCGCCCGCTTTCCGGTGCGAATTACCGCTTCGCTGGGGACGAGCAGCGCTGGTTGTGTGCGTCCAGCCAGAACGATGTGCCCGGACATGCCCGCCTTCAGGCGTTGAGCGGGGTTGGGAAGCTCCAGGCGTACGCGCACCGTGCGGGTGTCCCGGTTGGCCTCTGGGAGGATGCTCACGACACGGGCTTTGAGGGTTTCGCCCGGAAACGCGGCCAGGCGGACCTGGGCGTCCTGCCCCAATTGCAAGGGGCCGCTTTGCGCTTCGGGAACGGCGGCCTCGATCCAGACGCTGGCCAGACCGTTCACTCGCACCAGGCTGGCCCCCGCAGTGACCGCCATGCCCTGGCGCACCATCAATTCGGCCACCATCCCCGCCTGTGGAAAGGTCACCGTGTAGCGGCCCTGAGGTTCGCCCGTGCGCTCCACCTGAGCCACGAGCGAGGCAGGCATGCCCAGCAGCGACAGCCGCTGGCGCGCTGCTGCCGTCAGCGACTCGTCCTTGAGCGCCCGGACCGCGAGAAACTCGCGCTGCGCAGCCACCCACTCAGGCAGCAACAGATCCGCCAATGGCGCGCCTGCGGCCACTACGTCGCCCGGGGCCCGGGCATAGACACGCTCCACAAATCCAGCAGAACGCGCCTGGACGATGCTCACATCCCGGTCATTGAGCTGGACCGTGCCCAGCACGTCCACGTCGGCCCCAATGTCGCGTTGCTCCACCGTGGCGGTGCGCAGGCCGAGGGCTTGCACCGCCTGGGCAGAGACATTCAAACCGGTGCCTTGTTGTGTGTCCTCATCGGCGTACTTGGGGACCAGGGCCATGTCCATGTAGGGCGACTTGCCTGGCTTGTCGAACTTCTGCGTCGGCACCATGGGGTCGTACCAGTACAGCACTTTGCGGTCGGCCTTCGCCGCTTCCGTCGATGCTGGGGTAGCGCCAGGCGGATGACCGCTCGCCATGCGCCACTGGGAGACGCCCCAGCCAAGGGCGATGCCAGCAGCCACCAGTGCTACGGCCACAGCGGTCTTCTTGAAAACGGTATTGGTCATGTGGCTCTCCCTTCAGTCCGCGATCAGGCTGTTCAGGCGGGCAATCACGGTGTCCCGCTGTGCCTGCAGATCAATGAGCCGCCAGTGCGCCTCCCGCACTTGAGCCCTTGCCGCCAGCACGGCGCTCAAGTCGCCTTTGGCAGACTGGTAGCTGGCCAGCGCGAGTTCGGCGCGCCCCTGTGCCAACCCCATACCAGCCGACTGCAGGCGCTCGATCTGGCTGTTCAGTGACACGATCTCCGCGGCACTGTCCTCCAGCTCCTGCAGGTGCCTGCGGGTCACGTCGTCCTGCTCGGCTTCCAGACGCTGCAGTTCCAGCTGCTTGGCCTTGATCTGGGGTGCCTGGCGCCGCTCCTGTTGCCAGGGAAGGTCGAAGGTCACCTGGAAGGACACCATGTCGCCCCAGCGGCGGTCGCGGCGGCTATAGGCGACTTCCCAGGACCAGTCGCCCTGGGTCTCGGCCTGGGCTTCACGCGATTCGGCCAAAGCCATCGCCTGCATGGCGGGGTACTGCGCCAGTTCTGCGTGGCGGTGTACCTCTGAGCGCAGCTGGTCCAAAGGGCGGCTCAGCGGCCCGGGAGTTCCCTGCAGTGCCTCGCCGGCACGGGCACCGACCCAGCGCCGCAACATCGCCCTGGCCTTGGATCGGTCCCGCTGCAGGTCGTCCCTGCGGTCCGACAGCGCGAGCGCCTCTTGCTTGGCCATCAGAAGATCGCCCGCCTGGGCCGTTCCCCCCGCGATGCGGGCAGGCAGGCTGTCCTGCAGGCGCTGGTTCTCACTCAGTAGATCGGCGAGCACTTGGTCGCGCTGTTCAATGGCCTGGGCCATGATCCAGGCTTGGCTCAGCTCCTGGCGGATCTGCAGGCGCTGGACCGCCAGGGTGGCGCGCTCGCGTTCCACCTTGGCCTGGGCACTGGCGATCTGGGCATCGCGCTTGGCCCGGTTGGGCACCTCCTGCATCAGCGCCAGGCGCTGCATGGTCATGGACTCGCGTGTGAGGCTGAAGCGGTCCATGCCGCTGATGGGAAAGTTCTCGATACCGACCGAGAGCTTTGGATCAGGGAGTGTTCCTGCGGCCTTCTGGGTGCTGCTGGCAGCGTCAATCTGCAGCCGCTGGGCCGTGATGCGGGGACTGTGCTGCTCCGCCAGATCCAAGGCCTCGGTAAAACCCAGGGCGTGGGCCTGGTTGCCAGCCAAGCCGATGCCGGCCAGCAGGAACCCGAGAGCGCCCAGGTGCTGATGGTGGAGGTTGCGCACCTGGATGCGCTGCGAGATGGGACGAATGCGCTGGTGCGCAGACAGGCGCTCGCAGGGAGCGCCGAAGGAGATGTTGGGCATGATGGTCCTCGAAATGAAGGGGCACGAAGTCAGACTTGCGCAAACGCTGCAAGGCAGCGCGCAAGACGTGCACGATCAATTCCGAAAGACCTGATGGGTTAAGTAGATGGGGGGAGAGCCCGCTCGACTGTCCAGCTCTACGTAGACAGCCCGAGGGTCAATATGGCGCTCGGAGTCCAGGATCACAGGCAGCACATAGGCAACCCAGATAGCGTGCGCCGCGATCGCCTGCAGATCGAGACCTTGGAGCGAGGGGGAGGACAAGCTGTCGCCGTCACAATGGGCTCGGCACAGCTGAGGATCCTGCTCATCCATGGTGCCCGCCATCGCGTGGCAATCGGACATGGAGGGCATGCCGACGGCATCTCCCATGGCCATGCCCGCTTTTTGCATCGATGCCGCATGGGCTGCGGAGTCCAGCTTGGGACAGGCATAGGCGGCCAACGCGAACTGCATCAGAAGCAACGCCGCAATCAGAACGCTGGCTATCCAGCGTCCTTGGCGCGAACAAGTGCTTCTGACAAAGGTCATAGGGTGATCGTACCGAAGATCGACGACGAGTGGTTAATCCAGATCAATGCTTGCAGTCTGTTCGGCGCTGGGTGGGAGCACCCGGTTCGCAGATTTTCAACCCATCTTTTAGGCGCAAGATGGCCCCCTGGCGCTGCAGGCGAGCAAGTGCCCGGTAAAGCGCTTCGTGGGTAAGGCCGATGTCTTCGGAAAGATGCTTCAGCGTTCCTTGTTGAGTCCAAAAACCGGACGCGTCACAGTGAAGTCCTATGTATTGCAGTATTCGCTCCTCGGCCGAACGCGTCTGCTTTATCTCCAGCTTGGTCCGAAGTCCTTGAACGCGCCGTGCCAACTCGGCCGTGAATGTCCACAACAACTCGGGCGACTCGCGCAGCTGAGCAATCAACGCCTCTTTGCGAAAAACCAGCACCTCCGAGGGCTCCAGTGCTACGGCGTCGCAGTGGTACTTTGCGGAGAACAATGACGCTTCGGCAAAGAACTCGCCTTGCCTCACCGTGTGCATCGTGATCTGACCGCCCGTGAGGGTGCTGCGATGCAGGCGCACACAGCCCGACCGCAGGCGAAACACTCCCGCGCTTGCGGCGGCCTCGCGAAAAAGCATCTGCCCCGAAGCCAGACGACGCAGTGATGGGGTGACACCAAACGCGCAGTCCGAAGGCGCAATAAAGTCTACTGTGGCTTCACGTGATGATGCTTTCATATGACTGCAATCATATTCACTTGGCGATAACCGAAGGATGATTTGGGCACCAACTCCCTCCAACCCCAAATGAAAACGCTACTCTCATATTTCCTTCTGGTTGGCACTGCCTCCGTTGTCGCGGCCCAGTCCCACGTGCATCGTGACCCAAGCCCACCTGCTCAGCCCGCGCCGCACGTCGGATCCTCGCAATATGCTGGATATCAAGAGCGCGAAATCAAAGCGCTTTCGGCACAACAGATCGAAGACTTGCAAGCCGGAAGAGGCATGTCGCTCGCCCTTGCGGCCGAACTCAACGGCTACCCAGGACCCGCGCACGTCGTAGAGCTGGGCGAAAAATTGCGTCTGACGAAAGACCAAGAGCGAGAAACGACGGCGCTTACGGAGCAGATGAAGGCCGACGCTCAACGACTCGGGAAGGACGCAATTGAGACCGAAAGGGAACTGGACCGCCTCTTCAAGACAGGGGGGGCCAGCGAAGCCAGCGTGACTCAAGCAGTTGAACGCGCTGCGCTCGCTCAAGCTTCGCTTCGCGCTTCGCATCTGAACTACCACCTGCGGACGGTCGCAATCCTCACGCCACTGCAAATAGCGCGCTATCAAGAACTGCGCGGCTATGTAGCGCCTGCCAGCGCCATTCCAAAACACGTGGCAAATTGACGCTGCTGCCCAGCAGGCCTGGTGTTTCCTTCATCGACCGGTACGCAACCGCAAGGCATTCGCGATCACTGACGCCGAACTCAAGCTCATCGCCAGGGCTGCGATCATTGGAGACAGTAGCCACCCGGTGAATGGGTACAGCAGTCCAGCGGCAATCGGTATCCCTAGCGCGTTGTAGAGGAAGGCGAACATCAGGTTCTGTTTCATGTTGCCTACCGTCGCTTCAGACAGCTCGCGGGCTATGGAGATGCCTCGCAGGTCCCCCTTTACCAAGGTGACTTGGGCACTGTTCATCGCCACATCGGTACCCGTGCCCATCGCGATTCCCACATCCGCCTTGGCAAGGGCGGGCGCGTCGTTGATCCCGTCCCCAGCCATGGCAACGACACGGCCCTCGGCCTGCAGGCGTGACACCAGAGCCAGCTTGTCTGCAGGCTTGACTTCGCCATGGACCTCATCAATCCCCAGCTTTGCACCCACCGCCTTGGCGGTAGTCATACCGTCGCCCGTGGCCATCACAATGCGCAGTCCCGCCGCATGCAAGGTTGCCAGGGCTTCGGGCGTGCTGGCCTTGATGGCGTCCGAAACCGCCAAGAGGCCTTGAAGCTGGCCATCGGCCGCCAGATACATCACGCTGGCGCCTGTGGCGCGCAAGGCCTCTGCCTGCGCAAGCAACGGATCCGCAGAAACGCCCACCTGCTCCATGAGGACTGTGTTTCCCAGGGCGAGCTGGCGCCCATTGACCCGTCCGCGTACGCCAATACCCGACCCTGACTCGAAGTCCTCGGGCTTGTCCAAAGCCAGGCCCTTCGTGCGGGCCGCCTGGACAATGGCATCGGCCAGCGGATGCTCGCTGCCCTGGTCCAGACTGGCCGCCAGGCGCAGCACTTCGTCCTCAGACAGCCCGGGCATGGCCACCACACGCTCGAAGGATGGTTTGCCCTCTGTGAGCGTGCCGGTCTTGTCCACGATCAGCGTGTCCACCTTTCGCAGGTTCTCGATGGCTGCAGCGTCCCGAAACAGCACGCCACTCGTCGCCCCCCGGCCTGTGGCCACCATGATGGACATAGGCGTTGCTAGGCCCAATGCGCAGGGACACGCAATGATCAGCACCGCCACAGCATTGACTAAACCATAGACCCAACGTGGCTCGGGCCCGAACAGACCCCACGCAAACAGCGTGATCAGCGCGATACCCACCACGGCCATCACAAAGTACCCCGCCACCTGGTCCGCCATACGCTGCATGGGAGCCCGAGAGCGCTGCGCTTGAGCAACCATCTGAACGATCTGGGCCAGCATGGTGGCGGAGCCAACCCGCTCGGACCGGATCACCAGTGCCCCGTTGGTATTGAGCGTGGCACCTATGACTGAATCTCCAGGCCCTTTGACGATAGGCACCGGCTCGCCAGTGAGCATGGCTTCGTCCACCGCGCTGCTCCCCTCGACCACAACGCCATCGACCGGCACTTTCTCCCCAGGGCGTACGCGCAGCAGGTCACCCACATGGACGTGGGACAGCGGGACGTCGCTCTCCTGGCCGTTGGCATCGATGCGCCGCGCGGTCTTGGGCGCCAGGCCCAACAGTGATTTGATGGCGGCCGAGGTCTGCGAGCGTGCTTTGAGCTCCAGCATCTGGCCGAGCAGCGTGAGCGAGATGATGACGGCTGCCGCTTCGAAGTACACCGCCACGCGGCCCATGGCCTGGAACGAGGCTGGAAATACCCCAGGCGCCACGGTGGCGACTACGCTGTAGACGAAGGCGGCGCCGGTGCCCAGGCTGATCAGCGTCCACATGTTGGGACTACGGTTGGCGATGGATTGAGCGCCACGCACAAAGAAGGGCCAGCCAGCCCAGAGCACGATGGGCACCGTCAGCACGAGTTCGATCCAGCTCTGGATGGCCATTTCGAACCACTGCAACCGGTGACCCACCATGGCCAGGATGGTGACAGCCACGGTCAGTGGCAGCGTCCACCAGAAACGATGCCGGAAATCCACGAGTTCGGCGTTTTCTCCCTCCTCCAGCGTGGGCAGCATGGGCTCCAGCGACATGCCGCATTTTGGACAGTTCCCGGGATGGTCCTGCTGCACCTCTGGGTGCATGGGGCAGGTGTAGATGGTGCCGGGCTGAGTTGCTTCAGGCTCAGTGCCGGACGTGCCATGAGCGCCCGGTGCGTAGTTCTGCGGTGCCTCGACAAAGCGCCCCTGGCACTTCGCGCTGCAAAAGTAGTAGTTGTGGCCCTCGTGGAGCGCAGTGTATTGGGACTGGGCAGTCACCGCCATACCGCAGACGGGGTCCTTCAGCGCCATCGAGGATGGAGGTTTGTGACCTTCATGACCTTCATGAGGCGGATGCTCGTGGTGAGCATGATCGTGCGGCGCTGCTGTAGCCATGGTGGTAATTCCTGAAGATGAGTGTGTTGTCCTGCACGGGACTAATTGCGGCCTGATCCGCCGCCATGCGAACCGTGGCTCCCATGTCCGTGGAAGAGGTGCATTAGGGGGCAGGCCAACAGGAGCAGGTAAGGCCAATAGCCTGCGATGTGCGACCAGTGCTCTCTGAGCAGGAAGAATGCCCCGATCAGTCCCAGCATGATCACTGCACCGATCAACTTCTTGCTACCTGTTGCAGACTTCGTAGCGCCCGAATGCTCGGCGGTGTGGCTGTGGTTCATGGTGTTCTCCAACAAAGGTCACAGGTGGTAGACCTCGTGGGAACGATAAGGCTTAACACGGTGGGAGTGTCAAGCAAGAACCTTTGCCACCTTTGACCTCAATCAAGGGCCTGAACTGCAACAGGCATCCGATCCCTTCCCAAACGGCACTGCCCTGGATTTCGACGATCCAAGAGCCAGGGCAGCGACATCGGACTCAGGACTATTTGGTGGGAGCGGCAGGTGTCTTGCCACTGCGGGCCAAAAATGCATCCAGTTCAGCGATTTCCTTTTTCTGAGCGGCAACGATGTCCTTGGCCATCTTGAGCATTTTTGGGTCCTTGCCGTCCCGCAACTGGGCCTGGGCCATGTCAATCGCACCCTGGTGGTGGACCCGCATCATCTGGGCAAAATCCACATCTGGGTTGCCCGACATTGGCACGGATGCCATCTTGTCGTTGTTCTCTTTCATCATCGCCATCATGTCCATCTTGCCGTGAGGCATCGATTGATCCATACCGGCGCCCTTCATGCCCGAGTGGGGGGCGGTCTGGGCCTGCAGTGCCAGAGGCGACAACAAGCCACAAGCTATGACAGCGGCGGCGGACAGCGAGTGAAAAGCTGGGAATGTTTTCATAGATGTTCTCCAGGAGTTAAGCAACGCGATTACGCCGCGTGCGCCATGGCGTCGCACTCTTGGGCGCACTCGAGACAAGCCTGCGCACAGGCCTTGCAGTGGTCTGCCTCATGCTTGGCGCACTCATCGGCGCAGGCCTTGCAGATCTGAGCGCACAGCGCGCAAATCGCAGCTGCATGCTCGCTATTGCGCGCCATGGCGTCGACCGCGAAGCTACAAGCTGCCGCGCAGTCAACGTCCAAGGCAATGCAGCGCGCCATCATCTTCACGTCGTCTTCTTTCAGACAAGCTGCGAAGCACTGATGACAAGCCGTCGCGCACGACTGGCAAGCCTCGATGCAAGACATGTATTGGTTCGGGGTGTGGTTCATCAAAATCTCCTGATAAGTAGCTCGAAAGATGAGCGGGAACCTGCGCAGTTGGTTGCGAGGAGCGTCCATCTTTTGCCGCGTGGGGTACTCGGCGCTGTAGGCTGGCACCGCCGATTAACGCGGCTTTCGAGCGATTTGCCCTCGTTTTGGGCCAAAGATTACGAGGACCTTTCAGGGCTGTAATCGGTGCGTCACCTTCGCGTAAGGAGTTGCCGAAAAAGGCGCGGTCTGATCCCTCGACGCGCGCACCAGTTCATATTTGTGACCCTCTCCCGCAGGCATTGCATGTGGCTATCAAAAGCGTAATCGGAAGGTCACTGCCAAGTAGGGGTGCGATTTCTAGACTTCTCTCCGTGGTGCAGAAAAACGCCACCTGGATGGACCATATCGGGCATCCGGCGCCACAGGAGACCATCATGAGAATTCGTACCGCAATCTTCGTCGCGAGCCTTGCTGCATTCGCTACGACGTCCTTCGCCACTTCCGTTTACCACGCAAGTCCAAGCCAAGAAGAAGGCGTGAGCCTGGCCCCCTCCCACCTCGGTAACGCGGTCAGTCGCGAGGCTGTCGCAGGCACCGTTGTGGCCGCCCAAAAGGACGGTTCGCTGTACTGGATCAGCCGTGGCTACCCCGCCACCTACCCACGCGTCCAGGGCCCCAAGCTGACCAAGACTCGCCAGCAAGTCACGGATGAGCTGCAGTCCGCTAAGCGCAACCGCATCACCAGCGATGGCATGCGCGACCTGGGCGGCGAAGCAGGTTGGGTCAACGCCCGCCAACTGCCCTGAACGGGCTCAGCGACACCCGCGACCGCGCGCCTTCAAAACTGGCTTGCGGTCGCACTTAAACCACCACGTCAACTCAAGAAGGAAATCCCATCATGAAAATCAAGTCCACCCTCATCGTTCTCTCACTCATCGCCGCGCCCGCATTTGCTTCGGACCAAGTGGTCAGCAAAACGCGCGAACAAGTGCGGGCTGAGTTGGTGCAGGCTCAGAAAAGGGGCGAGATGCTCGCCTCTGGCGAGTCGGGTCTGACGCTCAAGCAAATCAACCCCGCTGCATACCCGGTAACTGCTTCAACCCAGGCCCCCAAAACTCGCGAGCAAGTGCGTGCCGAACTAGATCGGGCAATCCAGACGGGCGAGATGCTTGCGGCAGGAGAATCGGGCGCCAAGCTCAATGAACTCGTGTCGCGCCGCTACCCTGCAATTGCCGTCAAATCCTACAAGTCCCGGGACGAGGTCAAGAGTGAGCTGGCCCGCGCCATCCGCGAAGGCGAAGTCGAAGCTGTGGGCGAAGATGGCCGAAAACTGAACGAAATTTATCCGGACCGCTACCATGCTGCGCAGCATGCTGCGGTTTCTGCCGAGGCAGAAGAATCCGCAAAGGCGTCACATTTCTGATGCAGCGTCGCAAGGCTTTGCCATTGCTGTGAGAGCTATGGGAGCAACCACGCGCAGCAGAACTCCAAAATTGGCGGTTGTCACTTATGTCTGGACAAGCAAACACGCAACCCTGCGCCGGATCAGATGCAGTGCTGGTTCACCCGATTTGACAGCGCCTCAGCGCTCTCCCGGCGCTCGCTGTACCGATCCACCAAGTAGTCGGCGCAGTCGCGCGTGAGAAGCGTGAATTTCACCAGTTCTTCCATTACATCCACCACGCGCTCGTAGTAGCTCGATGGCTTCATGCGGCCGCTCTCGTCGAATTCGAGAAAAGCCTTGGCAACTGATGACTGGTTGGGGATCGTGATCATGCGCATCCACCGGCCGAGCACCCGCATCTGGTTGACCGCATTAAACGACTGCGAGCCGCCCGAGACTTCCATGACCGCCAGTGTTTTGCCCTGGGTGGGCCGCACGGCACCCACGGACAGGGGTATCCAGTCGATTTGCATCTTTAGGATGCCGGTCATCGCGCCGTGGCGCTCGGGGGAGGTCCACACCATGCCCTCGGACCACTGGGCCAGTTCTCGCAGCTCCGCCACCTTAGGATGGCTGTCGGGTTCCGAGTCGGGCAGCGGCAAGCCGCGTGGGTCGAAGATGCGGGTTTCGGCCCCGAGGGAGCGCAGCAGCCGTGCGGCTTCCTCCGTCAGCAACCGGCTGTAGGAGCGCTCACGCACCGAGCCATAGAGCAACAGAATGCGGGGTGCATGGGTGGAACGCTGCGCGGGCACCAGCCGCTCAAGATCGGCCTGCTCGAAGAGCGCCGCTTCAATGTTGGGAAGATCCAGATTCATACCAGCCCTTGGAGGAGTTCACAACTTTGACCACGAGGAGCATGATCGGCACTTCGATGAGCACGCCAACCACAGTTGCAAGCGCTGCCCCCGAGTGAAAGCCAAACAGGCTGATGGCCGTGGCGACCGCCAGCTCGAAGAAGTTAGATGCGCCGATCAGTGCCGATGGGCACGCAATGGCATGTTTCTCTCCGACCGCCCGATTCAGCCAATAGGCCAACGCAGAGTTGAAAAACACCTGAATCAGGATAGGCACGGCAAGCAGCGCGATGACTAAGGGTTGCTTCAGGATGGCCTCACCTTGGAATGCGAAAAGCAGCACCAGCGTAAGCAGCAGTGCGGCAATCGACCAGGGCCCAATACGATGCAGCGCCGCTTCAAACGCTGCCAGGCCACGCGCTAGAAGCGCTCGACGCAGCCATTGGGCTAGCACCACGGGGATGAGGATGTAAAGCACCAACGACGTGAGCAATGTGTCCCAAGGTACGGTAATGGCCGACAAGCCGAGCAAGAAGGCCACCAGCGGCGCAAACGCCACGATCATGATGCTGTCGTTCAACGCCACTTGGGACAAGGTGAACAGCGGGTCACCCCCAGTTAAGCGACTCCACACGAACACCATGGCCGTGCATGGAGCAGCAGCCAGGAGGATCAGTCCGGCGATGTAGCTGTCGAGCTGGTCAGCCGGCAAGTACGGTGCGAACCACTGGCGGATGAACAGCCAGCCGAGAAACGCCATGGAAAACGGCTTAACCAACCAGTTCACGAACAAGGTGACCCCGATGCCGCGCATGTGGTTACGCACCTCCCCCAGGGCGGCAAAGTCCACCTTGAGCAGCATCGGAATGATCATCACCCAGATGAGCAGGCCCACGGGGATGTTCACCCGCGCCACCTCCCAACTGCCGATGGCCTGGGCAGCGCCGGGGAACACCTGACCGAGGCCGATTCCCACCACGATGCACAGCACCACCCAAACTGTGAGATAGCGCTCGAACACGCTCATACTGGACTTCTGCATTTGAACGCTCAGTTCGAGACCAGCTGGCGAGCCGTGGATTGCAGCGTTGTCTTGGCGAGCTTGTGCTCCGGCAGGCTCACCAGAAGTTCCAATCGACGCTTCATGGCGTGCAACGTTTGACGGAAGGCTTCGAGCTTTTGCGCTTCAGGGGCATCGCCCTCGCTGGGGTCTGCGTAACCCCAGTGGGCCGTGGCGGGGTGGCCTGGCCAGATGGGGCAAACCTCGCCCGCGGCGTTGTCGCACACAGTAATGATCAGGTCCATGTGCGGCGCGTCGGGGGCCGCAAATTCGTCCCAGCTCTTGCTGCGCAGGCCTTCTGTCGAAATGCCTGCGTTCTGCAGCACCTGCAGGCCCAGGGGATTGGGTTGCTGGTTGTCGCGTGGGCTGCTGCCGGCAGAGTAGGCCTTAAAGCGGCTTGTGCCCATGTCATTGAGCAGGGCTTCGGCCAGGATGCTGCGCGCAGAGTTGTGCGTGCAAAGGAAGAGAACGTTCAGGGGTTGTCGCGTATCGGTCATGGTGAACTCCAGGGTTGACGGGGTGAATCGGGGCTCGAGCGCGCGTGGGTGCGAGCGTGGTTCGTCTCACGGCGACACGGTCAGCAGTCGCAGGAGGTCGCCTCTTCGGTGAGGCAGGCCACTCCCTCGCAGCAGTTTTCTGTCAGATAGGCCAACAGCTCATTCATGGTCTGGAATGAGGCCCGGTAGACGAGATTGCGGCCGTGGCGCTCCTGGCTTACCAAGCCTGCGTGGGCAAGCTCCTTCAGGTGAAACGACAGAGTGTTGGATGCAACCCTCAGTTGTTCGGAGATCGCGCCGGGCGTGAGGCCTTCTTGACCCGCGACGATGAGTGCGCGAAAGACACGGAGGCGTAACTCTTGTGCAAGAGCCGCAAGTGAGCGAACAACATCTGATTCATTCATGACTCAATAATACAACGATTGTTGTAATATTGAAATAATTGCCCAAGCGCAGTATTTGGGCGATGACCACCTTCTGGATTTCCGGCATGAGAGCTTCATTGGTGCCAGGTGTAATCAGCACAACAGGCACGGAGAGGTCTCCACCACGTGCGCATTTTCTCGGCAAAGGGAACGACGTTTTGATCCGCTGCTCCCGGTGGAACCAGGTGTTGCAGGTGCTGCTCCAGGCTCAATTCAGCAGCCTATGAGGGTAGCGAGAGGGTCATGCCTCTGCGGTGAGGTGTTTGCCAGCACTGCGCGTGCTCGGAAAATGCATCGAAAAGCAGGTCATGCCATCGACCGAACTCACTGACATGCTGCCGCCGTGCGCGTGAACGATGGCCTGGGTGATGGACAGGCCAAGGCCCGCTCCATCTGAGTCCAGTTGTTTTCGCGATTTGTCGGCGCGGAAGAACCGATCGAACAGGCGGGGGACAATTTGCTCGTCGATGGGAGGGCCTGCGTTCAAGACATTGACCGTTGTTCCATTGGCGTTGCCCATGACGTCGATGACCACTCGCTCACCAGCGGGTGTGTAGCGAATCGCATTGGACAAAAGATTGCTCAGGGCTCGACGGAGCATCAATCGATCACCCCAAACCTCTGCCTGCCCAACGAGCTCCAGCCGCACCTGCTTTTCTTCGGCAAGCGCCTCATAGAAGTCATACAGTGCCCGTGTTTCATCATGAACGGCGATTTTTTCGGTGCTGGGAAGGATGAGTCCGTGATCGGCCTTTGCAAGGAACAGCATGTCGGCGACCATGCGGGCCAAACGTTGGTACTCCTCGGCGTTGGAGGCAAGAATGTCCCGGTACTCGTCTGAAGAACGGGCCTGGCTGAGCGTGACCTGCGTCTGTGTCATCAAGTTGTTGATGGGCGTACGCAGCTCGTGTGCCAGATCCGAAGAAAACTCTGAGAGGCGGTCGAACTCTTCCTTTAGGCGCCGGAGCATTTCGTTCAGAGTGGTAGCAAGGTCTGCCATCTCCACCGGAAACTCCTGGGTCGGCATCCGCTCGTCCAGTCGCTGTGCCGTGATGGCCATCGCGCGGGACCGCATAGCCCGAAGGGGGGCCAAGCCATTCTTTGCGGCCCACCAGCCCAGGACCCCGGCCACCAGCGTTGCCAATGCAACATAGCCCACCAGCACCCGAATGAGGCCTTGCATGAAATGCTTGTGGTGTGCGATGTCCAACGCGACCCAGATCTGAAGCGGTGAATCAGACGCGCCCGGCAACGAAACGGATTCGGACATTCCGCGGTACTCACGGTCCTTGGTTTGCCAGGATGCAACCCCCAGGCGGGCCTTTTGGGTCAGAGCGACGAGGTCCTCAGGGAACTGGAAATCGGTGGTCGCGTAGAGAGGTTTCCCGCCCCGAAGCACGCTGACAAAGAGGCCTTCATGACTATGGAGAACATCGTCCAGCCGAATCTGGAGATCCTGCTGGGATTTGGATTTTCCGATGACTTCCCGTGTCAGATGAATCTTGTCACGCAGCGTGTCCCGGTCAAGTTCCACAAAATGCCGGTCAATGGAAATGGCGACAAGCGTCCCCAGTCCAACGAGGACGAGCCCGGAAGCCAGCGTAAAAAAGACCGTCAGCCGCGTCGTGAGCGAGTACCTGGCTTTCACACGCTCTCCTGAGGTGACTCAAGCACATACCCCATTCCACGAACCGTCTGGATCAGCTTGGTGTCGTAGGCGTCATCGATCTTGGCCCGCAGCCTGCGCATCGCCACCTCGATCACGTTGGAATCGCTATCGAAATTCATGTCCCACACCTGGGAGGCGATCAGGGAACGCGGCAGGACTTCCCCTTGGCGGCGCATCAATAGCTCCAGCAAGCCGAACTCCTTGGCTGTGAGGTCGATGCGCTTGCCTGAGCGGCTGACGCGCCGGCGCAGAAGGTCCAGCTCAAGGTCGGACACCTGCAGTACTGTCACTTCCGTGCCATTGCGCCCGCGTCGCAGGATGGTGCGCACCCGCGCCAGCAGCTCGGCAAAGGAGAACGGTTTGACCAAGTAATCGTCAGCACCCAGCTCCAGGCCCTTCACTCGGTCTTGCACCTGGTCCTTTGCCGTGAGAAACAGGACGGGCATCTCCTCGCCGTGACGGCGCAGATTGGTGAGCACCTGCCATCCGTCCATCCCAGGAAGCATCACGTCCAGGATCACCAGGTCGTAGTCACCTTCCTGGGCCAGATGCAGGCCATCGATGCCGTTGTGGACAAGGTCGGCGTTGAACCCTGCCTCGCGCAACCCTTGGCGCAGGTATTCACCGGTTTTGATTTCATCCTCTACGACCAATATCTTCATGCGGTCTCCCTGGCACTGCGTGTGGCCGCAAGTGTGCCCGTGGATCGCTGGCTTTCTTGAACATGACAAAGATGTAATGAAGCCGTTATGTCGTCGGAAGCCATTGGCTCACACAATGCGTTGCATCAAGAACGCATGGGTGAACCTATGAAAATTTCCTGGCTTTCGCGACCTACCTCAATCCCCTGGCTGGCCGCAGCGCTATTGGCGCCGTGCCTCGCCCTGGCACAGATGCCCGATGGCGAACCCGCGAAGGTGGACTACCAGCTTTCGTACCGTTCAGCCCTCTCAGGCTATGAAGCCTACAAAGAGCAATCTGTCCAGCCCTGGAAGGCGGCTAACGACAAGGTGGGCGAGATCGGCGGGTGGCGCGCCTATGCCAAGGAAAGCCGCCAAACGTCACCGGCAACCGGGCAGGAACAACCCGCGCAGGGCCATGATGCACACCACGGGGGCAAACAATGAATCGCCCCTTGCGCATGCCCCGCGCCAAACTCGTGATTGCCGTGGCCGCAGTTGCGGTGTTGTCTGGCTGCGCCAGCGTGAATCTGGAGCAAAACCTCTCCAGCGCCAACGCGGCGGCAAGCAGCTTCACGGACGGCCAGCTCACCCTGGCCCGGGACCAAAGCGAGCGAGATGCGTTGCGACAGCGCGCTTCGGATCTGCTGGCCAAGCCGCTCAGTCAGAAGGATGCTGTGCAACTCGCACTCGTCAATAGCCCATCCCTGCAGGCCATCGTGGCCCAGAATTGGGCGGACGCGTCAACGGCAGCTCAGTCCGGCCGCATCGCGAACCCCATCCTGAGCCTGGAGCGTGTGCGCTTGGGAGATGAGACGGAAATCGGACGCCTCCTGTCCTTCGGTCTTCTGGACCTGCTGACCTTGCCAACGCGCAAGGGCATTGCCGAGCGACGCATCAAGCAGACCCAGTTGCGCCTGAGCAGCGACGTAGTGGACCAAGTGACGCAGGTGCGCCAGGCTTGGGTACGCGCCGTGGCCGCACAACAGACTTTCACCTACACACAGCAAGTGTTCGCCAGTGCTCAGGCCAGCGCCGAACTTGCCAAGCGCATGCAGTCGGTGGGCAATTTCAACAAGCTTGACCGTGCACGCCAGCAAGCTTTCTATGCCGACACAGCGACCCAGCTGGCCACTGCCCAGCACCAGGTCACGGCAGCCCGCGAGGAGCTGGTACGGCTGCTAGGCCTGGACGACAGCCAAGCCCAACAGCTCAAGTTGCCCGAGCGCCTGCCCACACTGCCCAAGGAGCCGCTCTCCCCATCGGACGCTGGCCGCCAGGCGTCCAAGGGGAGGCTGGATCTGCAGCTTGCGAAGGCCGACTACGACGCAGCGGCTCGGTCGCAAGGCTGGAACACGCTCACCACTTTCACGGACATCGAGCTGGGAGTTAGGCGCGATTCGGTCTTTGATGCCGCCGAAAACACCCACTCCACACGGCGCGGCTTCGAGATCAGCCTGCAGTTGCCGATCTTCGATTGGGGTGGCATGCGGCGCGACGCTATGAACGCGCAGACCCTAGCTGCAGCCAATCGCCTTGAGGCGACTGCCCGCGCGGCGGGCTCCAACCTTCGGGAGAGCTACTCCGCGTACCGCACTGCGTATGACATCGCGCGTCACCATCGCGACGAAGTGATCCCCCTGAGAAAAACCATCTCCGAAGAAAACCAGCTTCGCTACAACGGGATGCTGATCAGCGTTTTCGAGTTGCTCGCTGACTCCCGCGACCAGGTGAACTCGGTGATGGCGGCCCTGAACGCCGAACAGCAGTTCTGGCAGGCGGACGCCGCCCTTCAGGCTTCTCTCATCGGCAAGCCCACCAGCGCTGGCGTCTCGGGCGGTGGCGCAGCCGCTGCCGAAGCTGGTGCAGGCCACTGATCCCCTCAAGGAAACCAACATGAATTCGAGAAGAGATTTTTTCCGATTTGCGGGCTTCGCCGGAGGGGCCGTTGCCGCAGCGAGTGTGAGCCGGGTGGCGATGGCAGCACTGCCGGAACCGGTGTACCAGACAAGTCCAGACACCATGGCGCCACTCGTACCCAATTCTGGGCGCCCCTACAACCCGGTGGTCACGCTCAACGGCTGGACACTGCCCTGGCGCATGAATCAGGGGGTCAAGGAGTTTCACTTGGTGGCAGAACCGGTGGTGCGCGAGATGGCCCCTGGCTTCAAGGCGCATCTTTGGGGGTACAACGGCCAAAGTCCGGGCCCCACCATCGAAGTGGTGGAAGGCGACCGCGTTCGTATTTTTGTGACAAACAAGCTGCCCGAGCACACCAGCATCCACTGGCACGGACAGCGTTTGCCCAACGGCATGGACGGCGTGGCAGGGCTGAACCAGCCCGCGATCCAGTCGGGGAAGACCTTTGTCTACGAATTCGTGGCGCGCCGTCCAGGTACCTTCATGTACCACCCGCACGCCGATGAGATGACCCAGATGGCCATGGGCATGATGGGCTTTTGGATCACGCATCCAAAGACCAAGCATCCGCTGATTGATGAAGTGAATCGAGACTTTTGCTTCCTGCTCAGTGCCTACGACATTGAGCCCGGGGCCGCTACGCCGAAGGTCGCGGAAATGCTGAATTTCAATTTATGGACTTGGAACAGCCGCATCTTTCCAGGCATCGATTCCTTGAACGTCCGGCTCAACGACAAGGTGCGCATTCGCATCGGCAACCTCACCATGACCAACCACCCGATGCATTTGCACGGTCACGAGTTTTTGGTCACCGGCACGGACGGCGGTCCCACACCCAAGAGCACCCGTCTGTATGAAGTGACCACCGACGTCGCCGTTGGACAGATGCGCCAGATCGAGTTCCTCGCGGACGAAGAAGGCGACTGGGCGTTCCATTGCCACAAGAGTCACCACACCATGAACGCAATGGGGCACGACATTCCCACCATGATTGGCGTGGACCACAGGGGCGTTGCCAAGAAGATCAACAACCTGATACCCGACTACATGGTCATGGGCGAACGGGGCATGGCCGACATGACCGAGATGGAGATGCCCATCCCGGACAACACCATTCCAATGATGACAGGAGAAGGCCCGTTCGGCTCGGTCGAAATGGGCGGGATGTTCAGCGTCCTCAAAGTACGCCGCGACCAGAAGCCGGGCGACTACAAGAACCCGGGTTGGTACAAGAACCCGGAGGGCACGGTGGCCTACGAGTACACCGGGCCGATGGCTGAACCGGCCCGCTTCAAGGCCGAGGGTGGGCAGTCCATGCCTCGCAAAGAGAAGTCCAGCTCAGACACTGTCGTCAAGGTCAAAAAGCCGTCTTCGCACAGCGGCCACTGATCGCCACGTTCCACATCACATCCACAACCCAAGGCAACTATGAAACGCACTCTTTCCCTGATCGCAGCCTCCGCCCTGGTGGCTCTGTCCTTCAACAGCTTTGCAGGTGGTACTCACAGCGGTGGTCACGGCCACGCAAGCGAGGAGTCGGCCATCGGTCAGCCTGGCAAGGCGGCCAAGGTGACCCGCACGATCAACGTGGACATGGCTGACACCATGCGCTTCACGCCGGCAGCAATCTCCGTCAAGCAGGGCGAAACCATCAGGTTCGTGATCAAGAACAGTGGCCAGGTCAAGCACGAGTTCAGTCTGGGCACCGAGGCCGAGCTCAAGGAGCACTACGAGACCATGAAGAAGTTCCCCGAGATGGAGCATGACGAGCCCAGCAAGATCTCCCTCGCACCAGGCAAACAGGGCGAAATCATCTGGCAATTCACCAAAGCCGGTGATGTGAATTTTGCGTGCCTGTACCCAGGCCACTACGACGCTGGCATGAAGGGCCAGGTCAAGGTTTCCAAGAAGTAAATCCCGGGTTGCTGTGCCAACCCACTGAACAAGGAACATTTATGAAGAAAACCAATACCGCCATCTCCGCCGTACTCCTGTCGCTGGCCACGCTGCTGCCGGTCTCGACCATGGCGCAGGCTGCTGCTGATGCCGCCAAGTCGTCCCCCGCCGCAGCCTCCATGACTGATGGCGAGGTTCGCAAGATTGATAAGGACAGCAGCAAGATCACCATCAAGCACGGGGAGATCAAGCATTTGGAGATGCCGGGCATGACCATGGTGTTCAACGCCAAGGACAAGTCCCTGCTCGACAAGGTACAGGTTGGCGACAAGGTCAGCTTTATGGTGGTCAGCGAAGGCGGAAAGATGGTCGTGACGGCCATCGAGCCAGCCAAGTAAGCCAAGCAATTCAGAGACAACGCCCTCAATCAGAGGGATTTACTCACCCGTGCGGCATTGCCGCGAAAGAAAACCATGAAAACTCTTCTCATCGCCCTCGGACTGACAGCCGCGTGTTCTGCTTTTGCAGCTGGGGATACCCAGGAAGCAACGCCCAATACCAACTCCAAGGCGCAAGCGCATGGAGAAGATCACAAGAAGGCACGACCCGCGACCGGTGTGAAACGCACCAAAGATGGCAGCACTGCACGTGGCGAGGGCTCCGGGGTATCGGATACGAGCAAGGCCGAGGCCCGGGGCCAGGAAAAAGCAAATGCCCGCGAAGCGATGCCGCACAAGGAAGTCACTCCGGGTTCTACGCCGAAGTAATCCGGCACCACAGGGGCGGAGGCCATATCCGCCCAAAATCTGCCATCCAGCCGTCGCCTCTGCGTGCGTCGGCGCCAAGGCATCAAACGCGCGTCAATGCGAGCCAAGATGGCTATGAACTCCCCGCATCCAGGTCATTAGATCGAGATGGCTGTTCGGGGACTGTTTGGTCGATTCCGTACGAGTTCGGCCGTCCTTGCCATCGCGCCGCTTTGGTTTGACAAAACTTGCGTTGTGATTGGGCACGGAGGGACTGTCGGCTGCAAGGTTGTCCAGGATCGCGCAGTGCGCATGATCGTCGCCAGCGCATACGGAAACCAGCTGCTCTAACGCTGTTTTCATCTCGACAATTTCTCTGAGTTTCTCTTCCAGGTCTGCGAGATGACGCTCGGCAATCGCTTTGACTTGCCGACTGGTACGGCCCGTGTCACCCCATTGACCGATCAATTCCGCAATCTGAGCCATCGAGAAGCCCAGACGGCGCGACTGCCGGATGAACCGCAATACAGAGACCTCGCGTTCGCCGTACTTCCTGTAGCCAGATTCACTTCGCTCGGCTTCAGGCAACAAGCCGGTCTGCTCGTAGTGGCGGATCATCTTGGCGGACACGCCGGCGGCCTTGGCTGCATCGCCGATATTCATGAGTGTGCTCATGGAGGCTCCTGTCTGGTGAATTGTCGATAGCAGGACTGTCCACCTTGCCACGATGTCAATGTCAAGGCCCCGAACAGTCCCCAGATCACGACGCAACTCAGGCGGGAGGGTACCCGGCTTCGGTCAATGCTTCGGCGAACGTCGCGCGGTCTTCAGTGCTTTGGACAGTGACGGTGCGCTTTGCCATGTCCACCTGGACCTTGCTCTCCAGATCGGTCATCTGCAGTGTCTGGCTCACCATTCCAGCACAGTGACCGCAGGTCATGTCGGGAAGTTGGAATTCATGCATTTTTTCACCTCTTGGAGAACGTTAAGAGGTGTCCAGTCTCGGGTTTGCCACGGAGGGAGGGGTCTCCTCGTTTTCAGTGCAATAAGTGACGGTACGCAAAGCTAGCACTGGCGCGGGGGTGGTCTGGGTAGACCGTTGATTTCATTGACTTTCCTGTTCGCTTTGTAAACGGGTATGGTGGCCTCCCACTTTTGAGGTTCACGATGCAGGGTTGGCACACAACGTTTTTGGGGATGCGTGGGCTCCCCCGCGATATCAGCGACTTCGAGATGAAGGCATTTTTCACCTTCGATGGTGCCGAGCGCGACGCAATCAATGCACGCCGAGGTGATTCCCACAAGCTTGGTCTGGCGCTCCATATTGGTTTCCTGCGCATGAGTGGGCGTTTGCTCGGTGCCTTTCGGGTAATTCCAGTAGCCTTGTGGCGCCACCTTGGCAACGAGCTTGGCATTGCAGCACCAGAAGTCGCCTCGCTGAGAGCCATGTATGAACGCGGGCGCACGCTATTCGATCACCAACAAGTAGCCTGCACGGTCCTTGGATTCCAGTGGATGAGCGAGCACCAGCGCCGCTCACTGGTACGTGAACTGCGCGACGAAGTGGCGCGCTGCGCCGACCGCGATCAGCTACTCGTGCGGGCGCGTCAATGGCTGTACAAGAACAAGCTGGTGATCGTGCACGAGCGGGCAATTCGGACACTGATTGCGGCGGCACTTGCCCAGCTTGAAGTTGAAACAGGCACCGCCATCGCCGCCAGCGTTGATCCAGCAACACTTGATCGCTGGCGAGCCTCAGTTTCAGAGCTGCGCCCAGATGGACAAACCCAGCAGAGTTGGCTATGGGCTGCACCGGCGAAACACTCAACCCGCCAAATCAGCGAGGTACTGGAGCGCATCGACCTGCTTTACACGCTGGACGTTCATAAGCACCTGGCAGACATCCCCGATCTCATCTTGCGCCGCTACGCGCGCCGACTTGTCTCCAGGCCGCCCTCAGCCGGAGCCAAGATCAAAGAGCCAGCGCGCACCGTGGAGGTCGCATGCTTTCTTCGGTATTGCCTGTTCACCACCACAGACCAGTTGATCCTTATGGTGCAGCGCCGGATCGCCGATCTGTGGCGTCAGGCTGCCGCCGATGTCCCCGCTACCGTCAATTGGGCCGCAATGTACAAAACGCTGCTCGGCGAACTTGTTGCCTTGAGCGCGCAAGGTGCGGTGCCAGATGCTGAGTTGCGTGCCCGTCTTGAAGCCTTGATCACCGAAACCCAGAAACGCAAACCACCGAGCAGGGCCTCCCTGGTCCGCGAGGGATTGATTGATGGAATTCGCCCCGTGCGGTCGTTGCTCGTCGCCATTGCAAAGCTGCCCTGGCAGGCCACCGGCGAGCATCCTGCCATCGAGTACCTTGCCAAGCTGCAAGCTTTATATCTCAAAGGATCCAGAAAGCTGCCAGTTGAAGTGGTGGCACCAAGTCTGGGAATGATCTGGCAGGTTTCGATCTCCAGCCCAGACCGGGAACGGGCGTTTCAGGCGTTGGAGGTGGCCACCCTGTTTGCCCTGCGCCGCGCGGTGCGCAATGGCTCGGTCTGGATTGAGCACAGCCTGAGCTTTCGGGGTCGTGCGCGCTTGTTCTTCACGGACGAGCGTTGGCAGGCAGAGTCCAAGAAACACTATGCCCGTCTATCGTTACCCAGCAAGGCTGCCACTTTCTTGAAGCCTTTGCTGGCCAGAGTAACTGCCGGTGTCGATGCGGTGGCCGCTGCAGCCCGCAGTGGCGTACTGCGCGTGGATGATGAACTCCATTTGTCGCCATTGCCCGCAGAGGACGAAGACCCAGAAGTGACCAAGCTGCGCGCGGCTTTGGATCACCGCATCGGTGAGGTTCAATTGCCGGAAGTGATTCTGGCCGTTGACGCCCAGGTGCGCTTTAGCTGGATCATGCTCGGACGTGAGCCGCGCTCTACCGACGAGCTGCTGATGGTCTATGCCGGCATCATGGCCCACGGCACCAGTCTGACTGCGGTCGAATGCGCGCGCATGATTCCGCAATTGTCTGCCACCAGCATTCGCCAGGCCATGCGCTGGGCGCGGGACGAACGGCGTCTGAGCCAGGCCTGCCAGGCTGTGCTGGAATTCATGCAGCGACACCCGATTGCCGCCACCTGGGGGCGGTCCGATTTGGCATCTTCTGACATGATGACCATGGAGACCACCAAACGGGTGTGGCAAGCCCGGCTTGATCCTCGGCGCAACACACCTTCCATTGGAATCTACTCCCATGTAAAAGACCGGTGGGGCATCTTCCATGCGCAGCCCTTTGTGCTCAATGAGCGCCAGGCGGGCGTGGCCATTGAAGGTGTCATCCGCCAAGAAAAGCTGGAGACCAGCCAGCTTGCTGTGGATACCCATGGCTACACCGACTTTGCCATGTCACATGCCCGTTTG